>CAWDVZ010000008.1:0-31805 GCA_963805955.1 uncultured Acidobacteriaceae bacterium | reverse complement strand
AATCGACTGCTAGCAAACCCAGACGCAAGTCACTGGTTTTTTCCGCAGCCTGTTTAGCCCCGGCTTCACAGGGATTATCTGTACTCTCGGCGCGATAAATGCGGAAGTCGGTCCAACTCCGTGGCAATTCCGGCAGAAACCCCGCGGCTGAAGCCGGAGGAGAATAGCTCTATCCGAGCCGCTCGGCTTGAAAGCCGAGCTCCCCCGCATGAATGCGGGGGCTCCCGCCATTCTGCTTTCTCCACGCCTTTGCTAGACTCCATGAGCAGGAGCAGCCACGAATGAAGCTTTATCGCACCGCCAGCGGCTACATCGTCGAGCACCAGGATCGATTTTATGCAGGCGCGGACACAGCCTGGGATCAACTGGTCATGCGCGAGGATCTCGAAGCCTATCTGACCAAGACTCTGCAGCAGCAAAAGCCGCTGGAGGGGGGCTCCTTCGCCGGGATCGAGAAGCTGCTGCTGCCGCCCATCGGCAGCCAGGAAGTATGGGCCTCCGGGGTCACCTACTACCGCAGCCGCAATGCCCGCATGGAGGAAGCAAAGACCGCGGGCGGCGGGGACTTCTACGACCGTGTATACGTCGCGGAACGTCCCGAACTTTTCATGAAAGCGACCCCCAATCGCGTGGTCGGCCATCGCGGCAAAGTTGCCATCCGGCAGGACGCCACCTGGTCCGTGCCCGAGCCCGAACTGACGCTGCTGGCCAGCCCAGCAGGCAAGATCGTGGGCTACACCATCGGCAACGACATGAGCTCGCGGGATATTGAAGGCGAGAACCCGTTATACCTGCCGCAAGCCAAGGTCTATGACCGAAGCTGTGCCCTGGGGCCGGGGATCCTGGTCGCCGGCGAACCGATCCCTCCGTCGACCGAAATTCACCTGCAGATCCTGCGCGCCGGCAAGACTGTCTTTTCAGGCTCCACGGCGCTCACCGAATTGAAGCGCAAATTCAGCACCCTGCTTGAATATCTCTACCGTGACAATAGCTTTCCCAACGGCTGCTTCCTGCTGACCGGGACCGGCATTGTTCCGCCGGATGAGTTCACCCTGCAGCAGCAGGATGAGATTCACATCACCATCGCCGGGATTGGCACGCTGATTAATACGGTCGGCTAAAGTTTACGATTTTGGCGCGTTGATCTTGTAGGTCAGCTTGTCCGATTCGAATCGCCCGCTGGGCACCGCGATGCCGGCGCTCTTCAACTTTTCGTCGTCTTCCGGGGTGGCGCTGGGCCCGTCGTAAACGACGTGGAATTCGTAGGTCCCGTGCGCGTTGGCGTCGACGCCCATGGCCAGCGGCCGCCTTGCCTCGTACGTCTGGCCGGGCTTTAGCGTCAGCCAGTTCTTTGACCGTTCGCGAATGTCGGGCAGCCCGCTGCCATCTACCTCAAGGCCGCAATCGATGGCCGGCTGCGGCTGGTTGGAATTCTCCGGGACGAACTTGACCTCCAGCGAAAACGCGCCGGGCGCGCTCTTGCACAGCAGGGGTGGATCGGGGATGCGCAACAGATGGCCTGACTGATTCGTTATGTGAATCACCAGGATCGGCTGCTGCTCCGGCGCAGCCATGTCGAGGGAAGCCGTCAACTTGATGTCGGGCTTGTTCGTCTGCTTCGCGCCAGCTCCCATCAATAGCACCCCCGCCAGTCCGGCTGTCAGCAGAGTTCGCATAGGACCTCAACCAGGATCCTAGTACATTTCTCCTCCGCGTTATAGCTGGACCTAAGGCGGTCTCTCCAGGTCGAAACGGTCGACGAAAGTCCGCCGATCAAGTCCTGGCAGACATGATCGGCACAGATAAAGAGCTTAAAGATTACCCCGTTCCGCCTGCTCGCGCTCGATGGCCTCGAAGAGAGCTTTGAAGTTACCCTTCCCAAAGCTGCGGCTTCCTTTGCGCTGGATGATCTCGAAGAAAAGGGTCGGCCGATCTTCCACCGGACGGGTGAAGATCTGCAGCATGTAGCCTTCGTCGTCACGGTCCACCAGGATGCCGAGTTTCTCCAGTTCGTCCAACGGCTCCTCAATCCGGCCGGTGCGTGCCTGCAACTGCGTGTAATAGGAGTGGGGCACGCGGAGGAACTCCATGCCCTGCTCCTGCAGCCGGGATACGGTGTGCACAATGTCGTTGGTGGCCAGGGCGATATGCTGCACGCCTGGCCCGTGGTGGAACTCCAGGTACTCCTCGATCTGCGACTTCCGCCGGCCCTCCGCGGGCTCATTCAGGGGGAATTTCACCCGCCCGTTGCCGTTCGCCATCACCTTCGACATCAGCGCCGAGTACTCGGTAGAGATGTCCTTATCGTCGAAGTGCTGATAGAGAGAAAACCCCATCACGGTGGAGTAAAAGTCTACCCAGCGGTTCATCTCATTCCAGCCCACATTGCCAACGATGTGGTCGACGTGCAGCAGGCCTGTAGGGCGGGCCAGATGGTCTTTTCCTTTGGCCACGTATCCAGGCAGAAACGCGCCATGATAATTCTTGCGCTCGACAAAGGTGTGGATCGTATCTCCGTAAATGGCGATGGAGGCCATCTTTGCGCTTCCATGTTCGTCCTTGATCTCGTGCGGCTCCTCCACGCTGCGCGCCCCTCGCCGGGTGGTCTCTTTCCATGCCAGCCGGGCGTCATCCACCCAGAGCGCAACGTCGCGAACACCGTCGCCGTGCAGGCGGATGTGCTCAGCCACCTCGTTGTCCGGTCGCAAAGGTGTGGTCAGCACAAAGCGGATCTTGCCTTGTTGCAGGACGTAAGAGGCTCGGTCGCGCTGGCCCGTCTCGGGGCCGGCGTAAGCCACCAGGCTAAAGCCCATGGCCATGCGGTAAAAGTAGGAGGCTTGGCGTGCATTGCCGACATAGAACTCGACGTAATCGGTGCCGTTCAATTGCAGAATGTCTTGACTGGTTTGTTGCTCCTGGTGCGTAAGCGTGGTCATAAAACCTGGGTTACTCCTTGGGTCGCCCGTATTAGGGCCGGAAGAAAGATATACCTTCGGGGAGGTTCTTGGATAGGCCCCGGAAGGTACGATAACTAATGGGACAACTCCGTTATCGGCTGCCGCAACTACTAGGATGCGCAGTGGAGATGAAATGCTCGTGAACCCGTCTCTCCGTTCGCTTTCGCTTCTCCACCATAAAAGGGGGAGGAAAGATCATGGCTACCGGTTCAGCAACGCTGGGGGCAGCAGAGCCGTACCTGATCCAGCAACAGTGGACGGCGTACACGGCTGAGCAACACGCCACCTGGGCGGAGCTGGTAGGCCGGCGCATGCCCCAGATCGAAGCCCATGCCTGCCAGGAATATCTGGAAGGTTTTAATCAAATTGGTCTCAGAACCGACCTGATTCCAGATCTGGCCGAGGTGAATCAACGGCTTAGGCCGCGGAGTGGCTGGAGAGCCACCCCGGTAAGCGGCTTTCTGCCTCCGGACGCCTTCTTTGCCATGCTTGCAGCCCGGCAGTTCCCGACGACGACCTGGCTGCGGAGCAGGGAATCTCTTGAGTACATCCCCGAGCCGGATATTTTCCATGACGTCTTTGGCCACGTTCCCATGCACGCCCATCCGGTATTTGCCGATTTCCTGCAGCATTATGGGGCGGTGTGCGCGGCCTTGACCGACAAGGAGGCCCTGGAGAAGATGGGCCGCCTGTTCTGGTTTACGGTCGAGTTTGGAGTGATTCGGCAGCGGGGAGGCTACAGGCTCTACGGAAGCGGGCTGATTTCCTCCCAGGGAGAATCGACCTACGTGATCGAGGGTGGACCGGAAATTCGGGACTTTGATGTGGACCAGGTGCTGAACCAGGAGTTTTCCACCTCGGAAATGCAGCCGGTTCTGTACGCGGTGGAATCCTTCGACCAGATCTACGAGGCAACCTACCAGGCCGAGCGGCAGCTCTGCCAGAGGGAAGCACATCGGCCATTGATCGCGCAGTAAACAGTCCGTATTTTCTTCAAACTGTCACGAGCGATGGTGCACAATTTTTGTAGAAAGGGCCACCTTGCCGCGCATCCACTTTCAGCAGCAGCTCGCCGCGCTCAAAGATAAATTGCTGGCTATGGCTGCGCTCTCTCAGCAAGCGGTGATCTCGTCGGTCGACGCCTATCTGCAGAGGGATGCCGGGCTGTGCCAGTATGTGCGGGAGAACGAAACCGCCATCAACACCGCGCAGCGCGAGGTGGACGAGATGGCTTATGAGCTGCTCGCCCAGGAACAGCCGATGGCCATCGACCTGCGCTTTATCCTGGCGGTGATCAAGATCAACGGCGATCTGGAGCGGGTTGGCGACCAGTCGATGAGCATAGCCATCCGAACCCAGGAGTTGCTGGAGTACCCAGCGGTCGAGCTGCCGGTGGACATTGCGTCGATGGGGGAACATGCCTCGCGCATGGTTCGTTCGGCCATCCAGGCGCTGCTGGATGCCGACGCCCAGTTCGCGGACGCGGTTGTGGTCATGGATGATGAGATTGATGACATGAACCGTGTTGCCCGGGGCGAACTCATGAAGGTCATGGAGACGCAGCCGGAGATCAGCCTGCAGGCATTGAATGCGATCATCATTGCGCGCGCCCTGGAGCGCATTGCCGACCACGCCACCAACATCTGCCGGGACGTGATCTTCTGGATCCGCGGCGCCGATATCCGGCACCAGGTAAGCAGCGCAATTGATTGAAGGAACCGGGGTGTATTGACTTGAGCCCCCAGCGGGATTACGGTTAAAGCATGTCTTTGTACTGTCGCCGTAGCGCTGGTTGTTGCGTGACCTCATCGCGCCGCACGGGTCCGTCCTAGAGCATTCAATCGAATCAGCATCTTCGGAAACCCGGGTGTCGGCAACCAGCGACACGCGGGTTTTTTCGTTTTCAGCTTATTTTTCTATTCTGCTTGCATTTCTGGAAGAAGGTATCGATGGCCGAGGTTAAGGAAACAAAAGCCCAGCGCATGGAGCGGCTTAAGCGGGAAAAGAACCCATGGGAGGCAATGGACGAGGTCCGTGCCTTCGCCGCCGCCGGCAGGGAATCGGTGCTTCCGGAATGGGCCTCCGCCTATTTCAAATGGTGGGGCGTCTATACCCAGGGAGACGGGGCCGGCGCACTCGGTGGCAAAGGCGGGGAAGGCAAAGCAACCGAGTACTTCATGATGCGTATTGCGCTGCCCAACGGGGTAGCCAGCTCGGAGCAGATCGAAGTGATCGCGGATATCGCTGCCAAACACGGCCGCGACCTGGTCGACATCACCGTACGTCAGGCCATCCAGTTGCATTGGCTGACCATTGAAAGTCTTCCCGGGATCATCGATCGGCTGGACGCTGCCGGGCTCTCCCCCAAGGGCGCCTGCGGAGATGTCGTTCGCAATGTAACCGGCTGTCCGCTGGCGGGTTTGGATGCGGACGAAGTTCTGGATGCGTCCCCTTTTGCCCTGGCTGCGGCCGGAGATCTGAACGGCAACCCGGAGCTTTATAACCTGCCGCGAAAATTCAAGGTTTCGATCACCGGCTGCTCCGTGTGGTGCTCCTATCCGGAGATCAATGACATTGGCTTGACCCCGGCTGTGCGGTTCCAGGGTGGCGAGCGCGAGGTGGGATTTTCTGTGCGCGTGGGGGGCGGTCTCTCCGCCGATCCGCACCTGGGCGTGCGCCTGAATGCTTTCGTGCAACAGGACCAGGCGGCTGCCGTGGTGCGCAAGATCACCGAGCTCTTTCGCGATCAGCAGGGCTTGCGCGAGAGCCGCGACCGGGCGCGCATGAAGCATCTCTTTCTGCGCGAAGGTTGGACCGCAGAGACGTTTCTGGCCGAACTGAATCGGCGCCTGGGCTACCAGCTCGATCCGGCGGTAGAAGAAAAGGTACCGGATGACATCTATCGCGATCACGTTGGCATCCACCGCCAGAAGCAGGACGGGCTCTGCTACGTTGGCCTCTCTGTGTTGCGGGGGCGCATGACCGCGGCGCAGTTGAACGCCGTGGCCGGCCTGGCCACCCGCTACGGCAATGGCCAACTGCGCACCACGGTGATGCAGAACCTGGTGGTGGTGAACGTGCCCACCGGCAAAGCACAAGAGCTGGCGCGGGAACTGCAGGCCATCGGCTTGCCGGTGGAAGGCTCCTCGTTTTGGAGAGGCGCCATTGCCTGCACCGGCAGCGAGTTCTGCAAACTGGCCATCACCGAGACCAAGGGCTTTACGCGTTGGATTGTCGACGAACTCGAAGACCGGCTTCCCGGCTTCGACCAGCATCTCAAGCTGCACGTAACCGGCTGCCCCAATAGCTGCGGGCAGCATTGGATTGCCGACATCGGGATGGAAGGTAAGAAGCTCAAGCACGAAGGCAAAC
This sequence comes from uncultured Acidobacteriaceae bacterium, assembly GCA_963805955.1. Taxonomy (GTDB): domain Bacteria; phylum Acidobacteriota; class Terriglobia; order Terriglobales; family Acidobacteriaceae; genus PALSA-350. The sequence goes on along the minus strand of CAWDVZ010000008.1, from coordinate 25,476 downwards.
TGGAAGACGCGTACTACTTTTGTGTGGGCGGCTCGGTCGGGCTGCATCAGCAGCTCGCCAGGCCTTTGGGATACCGCTGCCTGGCGACGGAAGTGCCGGACGCCCTGGAGCGGCTGCTGAGCGGTTATTTACAGGCGCGGCGGCCGGGCGAAAATCTTCGCGCTTACTTTGCCCGCTCGAGTGATGAGGAATTACGTGAGCAGCTTGCCGGCGCAATCCTTGAGCCTGTACCCAGAGACCCTGCCCCGATCGGCGGTAAACACGTTGAGTGATCGCGCGAGTCTCTTTCCATTGTTCCTGAAGCTGGAAGGGAAACGATGCCTGGTGGTGGGCGCGGGCCTGATCGGCCTGGAAAAGGTGGAAAGCCTGCTCCGCTGCGGAGCTTCCATCCGGGTGGTCGCTCCCCACGCGGTTGCGCGTGTGCAGCAGCTGAGCTCAAGGGGAGAGATCGAGTGGCTGGCTCGCCGCTATGAGCCCGAGGACGCCGCCGGTTGCGATTTGATTGTTGCGGCTACTAACGATCGCCAGGTCAATCAGGAGGTCTTCGAAGAAGCTTCGCGCCGCTCCATTCTGTGCAACACCGCCGACGATCCGCCGCTGTGCGACTTCTTCTTCGGCTCGATCGTGCAGCGGGGCGATTTGCAGATTGCCATTTCGACCGCAGGCCAGAGTCCGGCACTGGCGCAGCGCTTGCGGCGCGAGATCGACGCGCAACTTCCAGCGGATTTGGGAACGTGGCTCGATGATCTGGGACAACTGCGCCGGGAAGTTCTGCAAGCGATGCCCGCGGGGCCGGAACGCAAAGCTCTGTTGCATGAGCTAGCCCATCGCGAGGTTTGCGGGGCGCCTGGCTGCCCGGCGCGAGCCTTTGCCGCCGCTACGGCCGCGGAGTTGAAGCCGGAGGTGCCACAGGTGAGCAAGGCGGAGGCAGGCAAGGTCTACCTGGTGGGCGCCGGGCCTGGCGACCCGGATTTGCTGACCATCAAAGCCGCGCGTCTCCTGGCTGAGGCCGGTGTGGTATTGCATGACGACCTGGTGCCGCAATCGATCCTGAATCTGGCCGGCAAGCAGGCCTTGATCATTAGTGTGGGCAAGCGTTGCGGCCGGAAGAAGATCACCCAGGCGGCTATCCATGACTTGATGATCGTTTCGGCGCGCAGTGGGCTGGCGGTCATCCGGTTAAAATCCGGAGACCCCATGATCTTCGGCCGCGCCGCCGAGGAGATTGACGCCCTGCGCGAGGCTGGAGTGCCCTTTGAAGTGGTGCCCGGCGTGACCGCGGCCTCCTCGGCAGCGGCCTTTCTCGAGGCGTCGCTCACCGACCGTAGGATCTCTTCCAAATTAATTGTTTTGAGCGGGCACCATGCTGCACGGAACGTACCCCAGCCTGAGCTTTGGCCGGGCAGTCTGCCCGAAGATGCGACGCTCGCGATTTACATGCCGGGACAAGACCTGACGGAAGCGGCGGCTTCGCTGGTAAGAAGCGGTGTTGCTGCAACCACGCCCTGCGTGGCAGTCACGGATGCGTCCCGCCCTGAGGCCGGGTACACAGCTTCGCGACTGAGCGAGTTGGGCCGGCGTCCTGCTTCGGCCGCTCCCACGCTGCTGTTGGTAGGCCGCGCCTTTGAATCGGTGCTGCTGCGGGACGCGGAGCCCAATGTTGACCACATCACGGTATCCCTACCGTCCTTGGATCAACCCGAATCCATCGAATAAAGAAGGCAGGTCGAGTGCTGTGGTATCCCACTCAAGCCAAAACCCGCTTGAATGGGGCACCCACCATTAGTGCCGGGTGAAAGTTTGGTCAACCTACACCAGTAACAACCGCTGGGTGCCCCATTCAAGCCCGGTTTTGGCTTGAGTGGGATGCCACAGCACTCGACGCGCGACTCTCCGTTGCCGAATTTACCGCCATCAAATCACTTCGCGGCGATCAAGCAGTAGCGCACTTTCGTCCACGTATACTTTCGAGAACGCATGAAGATAATCAATACGGCTACCGCCTTTCCCCCGCACTACTTCCTGCAGGAGGAAGTAGTAGAGGCTCTAAAAACCCAGTGGGAAGACGGCCTGGAAAATGCAGCGGTACTGGAAAGGCTGCATTCCCGAACAGGAGTTGCCGGTCGATACTTCACCCTCCCCCTGCAGGAGTACCCGCCACTCGACACCTGGGGAAAAACCAACAACGTCTGGATCGAAACCGCCGAGCGCTTGGGTGAGAAGGCGATCGACTGCGTGCTCACCAAAGCCGGCGTGGATCGAAAACAGGTCGGCGCCCTCTATTTCGTCTCCGTAACCGGAGTCTCCAGTCCCTCCGTCGATGCCCGCCTGGTCAACCGCATGGGGCTTAACCCTCAAATCAAACGCAATCCCATTTTTGGCTTGGGCTGCGTAGCCGGGGCTGCAGGCCTGGCCCGCGCCGCCGACTACGTGCGCGCCTATCCCGACCAGGTCGCGGTGCTGCTCTCCGTCGAGCTATGTTCGCTTACCTGGCAGCGGGACGACTTCACCGTCGCCAACCTGATCGCTACCGGTCTCTTCGGAGACGGGGCGGTTGCAGTGCTGGTGGCCGGGGACCAGGTCAAGCTCAAGGGGCCGAAAATTCTGGGCGACTGCATGTTCCTTTTATCCCGATACGCAGGATGTCATGGGTTGGAAAATCTCCGAGAAGGGATTCCAGGTGGTGCTTTCCCCCGATGTGCCGGCCGTGGTGAGGGAAAACCTGGGACGGGATGTGGATGCCTTCCTGGCCCAGCATGGCATGACCCGCGACCAGGTTGATTCCTGGATCATGCATCCCGGCGGGCCCAAGGTGCTGGAGGCAGTGGCCGATGCGCTGGGACTGCGCAATGGCGAGCTACAACTGTCGTGGGACGCATTGCAGCGCGTGGGCAACCTATCCTCGGCCTCGGTGCTCGTAGTGCTGGATGAAGTAATGACCCATCGCCGGCCTCAGCCGGGAGCGCGCAGCGTTCTGGCTGCCATGGGACCGGGTTTCTGTTCGGAGATGCTGCTGCTGGAATGGTAGGACAGGAGAGCCCGAAGTGATCCGTTGTGATGTCCTGATTGCCGGAGGCGGTCCCGCCGGCCTGGCAGCTGCCATCGCCCTGCGGCAAAAAGGCCTGGATGTTCTGGTCGCCGATGCCCTTTGCCCGCCCATCGACAAGGCGTGTGGCGAGGGCCTGATGCCGGATGGTCAGGAGGATCTGGCCGCTCTCGGCATCCAGGTGACCGCCCAGGATGGCGCGCCCTTCGACGGCATCGCTTTTCTATCCGGGCGCCACTATGTGGCTGCCCACTTCGAGCGCGGGACCGGTGTGGGGATCCGCCGCTTGCAACTTCATTCGCTTCTGGTCGAGCGCTGCCGGCAGCTGGGCGTGAGACTGGCCTGGGGCAGCCGGATCGACGCAGCGCAGAACCAGCCCTGGACTTTGGATGGCGAGCCCTGCTCCTACCGCTACGCTATTGGCGCCGATGGCCAATCCTCCCGCGTGCGCCAGTCGATCGGCTTGGGCCAGGGAAACATCATCAGCCGCCGCTTCGGCGCCCGCTGTCATTACCGCGTGAGGCCCTGGAGCCGCATGGTGGAAGTGCACTGGGGCGATCTGGGCCAAGCCTACATTACCCCCGTCGGTCCGGAGGAAATCTGCGTGGCCACCGTCTCCCGCTCACCGGCCATCAGAATGGAGGCGGTGCTGGCCAGCCTGCCGGCGCTGCGGGCGCGTCTCGAGGGGGCGGCGCCGCTGAGCACGATACGCGGAGCCCTGACTACCACCCGCAAGCTGCGCCAGGTGGTCGCCGGCAATGTGGCGCTTTCGGGAGACGCTTCGGGTTCCGCCGACGCCATCACCGGAGAGGGCATCGCGCTCTCTTTCCGCCAGGCCCGGCTGCTGGCTGAAGCGATTGCGGTCGATAACTTAGCCATCTATGAAGCCGGTCATCCAGCTATTCTGCGGATGCCGCATCACATGTCCAGGGCCATGCTCAGCATGGATGCGCGGCCCTGGTTGCGGGAGCGCGCCATGTGTTTATTCTCCGCGCGGCCGCAACTGTTTGCCCACCTGCTGGCCTTGCATCTGGGCGAGCGCACCCTAAAAGATTTTCTGTTTTGGGACGTACCTGCCCGGAAGGCGGCCTAGGCGTATGGGATTCAAGCGTGGCACTGCAGTCTTTTGGAAAATTTCAACGATAATTGCAACTTTGATAGTTCTCAGTGCACCGCTTGCCTATGCGCAAAATCACGGCCAGAACCAGGGCCTGAAGGTAGAGCTCGATCCGGCACAGACCGAGATCCACTGGACGCTGGGCGGCGCCCTGCATACCACCCACGGCACCTTCAAGCTGAAGAGCGGGCAGTTGTTCTTCAATCCCGCAACCGGCGTGGCCGAGGGGGAGATCCTGGTCGACGCAACCACTGGGGAGAGCGGAAACGCGACTCGCGACAAGCGGATGCAGGATGAAGTGCTGGAAAGCAATCGCTACCCAGCCATCTTCTTCCATCCAAGCCAGATCAAGGGCGCATTCGAGGCGGGAAACGCGACCCAGGATCTGGTGGGGGTGGGCACATTCAACATCCACGGGGCGGATCATCCCCTGGAGTTGCCGCTCAAGGTGCAGGTTACCGCAGGCGTGGTCACGGCAACCACGCACTTTACGGTTCCCTATGTGGCTTGGGGAATGAAAAACCCCAGTAAGTTCTTGTTCAAAGTCAGCAAGCAGGTGGAGATCGAGGTCACAGCCAAAGGAACCCTCAAGCAAGTGGAATGAACCCTCTCCCCACCGCCTGCACCGTTTACCCGCCGGCCCTGCCTTCTACATGTAGAAGGTTTTGATAGCGTCCCAGGCGTAGATCCCAATGATGGCCGCGGTCAAAATGCTGGTAACCCCGGTGAAAACCCTCAAAAAGGGTTGGATCTTAGCCAATTTGTGCAGGATCGCATCGTTTTCCTTGTGCTGGCGCTCGGAAATATCGTCCAGAAACAGCTGGTCGTCTTCATAGCGGGTAATGGTTCCCCGATAAAGCAGCAGACTCAGCAGTATGGCAGCGAATACTCCCCAGGCTATCCACAACACTGGAATAAAATGCATAATTGCCTCCCGAGTGTTAATCAGTCCCAGATACCGAGCGGGTCCAGAAATTGGTGGGCTCGGAGGGTAGGAGGGGCTTACGGCTAAGAAATATAGACCCGGAAAGGGTCAATTGCCCAGAAATTTCTTGTTTACCGGGGCAACTCCCGGCAACTCGGCCCACTTTGGCACCCTCTCAGACTGTAAGCAATTGAGGAGCAAGAAAAAATGAACACTCCAGGGAAACAGTGTGTTTTGGCAATATCAACAATCGTTGGATTGGCCCTTATGGCCGCTTGCAACAACCCGCCTCCCTCGGATCAGCGCCTGCAGGAGCAGGCCGCCCAGGCGACGGAAAATGCTAAACAGGCGTCGAAAGAGGCTCTCGCTCAGGCCCGGGTGGCCGCGGCAAACGCCGAGCAGACAGTGAATGATGTCGCTGCCGGCGTCAAGCAGGGTTTAGACACCAAAACAGCCGCAGATAGCACACGGATTGACCTGAATAGTGCGTCCGAGGCCGATTTGACCTCTTTGCCGGGCATCACCGTGGTCAAAGCAAGGCAGATCATACGAAACCGGCCTTACAAATCCACCCATGACCTGGTGAATGGCGGGGTGCTGACCGAGCATCAGTTTGACGAGATCGCGCCCAAGGTGACCGTGCACTAGGTGAGTCCCCGGTGCCGCGAACGCATCTATTTATTGTAGGGAAATCCGGCTTGTCCTCACCCGGCATCCGGTCTAAACTAGAAACTGCAGGCTGCACAGGGAGATCATCATAATGTCAAGCGTCGCTGAACCAGTAACCAACCTTAATCCCGTATCCATGCCCCTGACGCTTTCGCCGCAGGCGGTGGCTAAGGTCCATGAAATCATGGCGACTCAGGATCCATTGCCGGCCGGTCTGCGCATTGGCGTGGTGGGCGGCGGTTGCTCCGGGTTCCAGTATTCGATGTCGTTTGAGAACCAGGCGGGCATGATGGACAAGGTCTTCAAGTTCGACGATCTGAAGGTCTTTGTCGATGCCACCTCGCTGATGTACCTGAACGGCTGTGTGGTCGATTACGTTGAGACCCTGGAAGCGGCTGGATTTAAATTCGATAACCCTGCAGTGAAGAGTACCTGCGGTTGCGGTTCCTCCTTCAACGTCTAGGTTCCATCCTGACGGAAAAGAAGGGCTCCGCCGCCTGGCGGGGCCCTTCTGCGTTATGCGAAGTTTTTCCCGCCTTCCTACAATATTTCCCCCTGATTCCCGTCTTCACAGTAGGCGCATGGAATGGCGAGTCTGGATGAGATAACCATCGCGCAGGACCAGCTCATCGCGCAGGCGATGGAGAAAGATGGATCGCGCCTTCGCAATTACATTCGCAAGCAGGTGCTGGATCGCGATGCCACCGAAGACATTCTTCAGGATGTTTTCAGCGAACTGGTCGAAGCTTACCGGTTGTTGAAGCCAATCGAGCAGGTCAGCGCGTGGCTTTTTCGCGTAGCGAAGAATCGGATTATCGATCGCTTTCGCAGTAAGAAGCTTCGAGTCGCTCAGCGACGCCGATGAGGATGACGATACCGTTTCGCTGGGCGATCTGCTTCCTTCGCTGGAGAGCGGCCCGGAGGCGGCCTACGCCAGTCGAGTTCTGCTTGACGAGCTGGACGAGGCGTTGGATGAGTTACCGGAAGAACAACGCTCGATCTTTATCAAGCACGAGCTGGAAGGTTACAGCTTCAAAGAGCTGGCGGCCGAAAGCGGAGTGAGTGTCAACACCTTGTTGTCGCGGAAGCGGTATGCCGTGCTCTATCTGCGCCAGCGGCTGCAGTTGATTTATGACGAGTTTGTGAAGAATTGAAGGAAATGAGGGACACGATGAGGGCAAGATGGTTTTTTAGAGCGGTCAAGATTGCCGCAATTGTTGCTGTAGCAGTTACAGTATTCGGATTTATTGTGAAGGGCTTATGGAATGGGCTCATGCCCTCCATCTTCGGGTGGCATGCCATCACCTTCTGGCAGGCGGTTGGCCTGCTGGTGCTGAGCAAGATCCTTTTTGGCGGAGGGTTCCGCGGGAGAGGAAACATGCATTGGCGGCGCCGCATGGGAGAACGATGGGAGAAGATGTCTCCCGAGGAACGCGAAAAATTCAGCCGGGGCATGCGCGGATGTTTCGGTCGTCGGGGATTCCAACCGGAGGAGCAAAAGATTTGAGGCCGCATGAAGACTGCATATGTTGAACCGAACCTAAGGGCGTCGGAACTGGAGATTGAGAACGCCCGACTGCAGCGGCTGGTTGCCGAACTGCTTACCAGGAACCAACAGCTCCGCCAGGCGCTGGAATCTGTAAGTTTCAAGGACCGGTTGGCGTTGCGGTGAGATAGTTGCTATTCTGCCTCAACGATGAGACATGGATACGCTGCTGTGGCTGCGCTCGTGCTGGCGGCCACGGCATCCACTGCGCAGCAACCGGAAAAACTGCCGATCTGGGCCTACCCAGGTCATTTTTCTTCCTCCCCCGTCAAAGGCACCGAGGTGGAACATCTCCCCGGCAGCAAGGCGAGCTACACCAGGGCGCAGATCAACGACATCTTTGTCGTTCCCGATTGGTATCCGGATGCCCACCCACCGATGCCCGAAGTGGTCGCTCACGGACGCAAACCAGATGTGTACTCTTGCGGTCACTGCCACCTGCCGAATGGGCAGGGGCGCCCGGAGAACGCCAGCGTTGCCGGCCTGCCGGCGGCGTACATCATCGAGCAGATGGCCGATTTCAAGAATGGATTACGCAAAGCCTCGGATCCGGAGATGCTTTCCGTGACCCACATGGTGTCGCTAGCCAAGGCGGCCAGCGATGACGATGTCAAAGCAGCCGCGGCTTATTTTTCCTCGATCCCCTTGAAGCCCTGGATTCGCGTGGTTGAAGTAGACCAGGTGCCGAAGACCAAGCCCGAGGGAGGCATGATGGTGGTGATCGACGGTGGTGGAAGCGAGCCGATCGGCGACCGTGTGATTGAGGTCTCGGAAAATCTGGAGCGCACCGAACTTCGCGATCCGACCTCGGGGTTTATCGCCTATGTGCCGAAGGGAAGCCTGGAAAAGGGCAAGCTTCTGGTGACCACGGGTGACAATGGAAAAACGATGGCGTGCACCATGTGCCATGGTCAGAATCTAAAAGGCACGGGGAACATTCCTTCCATCGCCGGCCGCTCTCCCAGCCAGATGACCCGCCAGATCATCGACTTCCAGATTGGTACCCGGAACGGGGCCATGGCGCCCATGATGAAAGGCGTAGTAGCCAAACTCAGCATCGCCGACATTGTGGCCATCACCGGTTACCTGGCATCCCAGGCGCCTTAAAGGAATTTCCTAGCTGCGCTTGGCAAGGTTTACATGTTGTGTGAGTACCAGGGGAAAGAAACCGCAGATCCCTCCACTACGCTTCGCTCCGGTCGGGATGACAATTCTATCGCTAGTCCGCGACTTTCTAAGATAGTGCTCGTTCTACAACAGAATTGTCATCCCGACCGGAGCGAAGCGTAGTGGAGGGATCTGCGGTGTCTCTTCCGCCGCATAAACCTCTACAGCTTCGCAGCAGTAGTCTCCGCCGGAGTCCGAGTTGACTTGCGGCTGAAGAGCTCCAAGCCCGACTTCACAATCACATAAAGCACTGGGATAAAGATCAGGTTCAGAAGCGTCGAGACCAACATACCGCCGACCACCGTGGTGCCCACAGAGCGCCGCCCCAGGGCCCCGGCGCCAGTCGCAAAGTAGAGCGGCAGCACGCCCAGGATGAAGGCAAACGACGTCATCAGGATCGGCCGCAGACGGAGCTCGGCCGCCTCAATCGCCGCTTCCAAAATCGACTTGCCGTGTCCGCGGATCTGCTCCGCAAACTCGACGATGAGGATGGAGTTCTTCGCCGACAGCCCGATCAACATCACCAGCCCGATCTGGCAATAGACGTCATTGGCCATCCCGCGCAGGGTCACCAGGCCCAATGCTCCCAAGTACCGCCATGGGTACAGCCAGCAGGATGATGAAGGGAAGAGCAAAGCTCTCATACTGCGCGGAGAGCGTAAGGTAAACCACCAACAATCCCAGGCCGAAGATCAGCACAGCCTTGCCGCCAGCCTCGATCTCCTCCAGCGATAGCCCGGTCCAGGAGTAGCTCATCCCCTGGATCATGTTCTTCTTGGCCAGAGCCTCCATGTTGGCCAGGCCTTCTCCCGTGCTGTAGCCGGGAGCGGCAGAGCCATCGATCTCCGCTGAGCGGAAGAGATTGTAGTGGCTGATGACCTGCGGCCCCGATTGCTGCGCGATGTTCACCAGGTTGTCGAGCGTCACCATTTGCCCGGTGTTGGAACGCACGTAAAACTTTCGCAGATCGCCCGGGGTCATGCGAGCCGACTGTTTGGCCTGCACGTAAACCCGGTAAGACCGGTTGTTGTAATTGAAATCGTTAACATAGGCCGAGCCCATGTACACGTTCAGTGCGGAATTGATCTGGCTTATCGGCACACCCAGGGCTTCCGCCTTCACGCGATCGATGGTGATCAGCAGCTGCGGATCGGTTGCCGTGTAGCTGGTGTACAGGCCGACGAGTTTATTGTCTTGACGGCTCGCGCCCACGATCTGGTGAGCGACGCGATCCAGATCCTGCAGCGTATTGCGGCCCAGATCCTGCAGTTCGAAGGCGAATCCGCCGAAGTTGCCCAGGCCCTGAATCGCGGGCGGTTCAAAAATAGCCACGATGCCCCCCGGTACACCGAACAACTTCGGCGCCAGGTAGGCGTAAATTTCCGCAGCCGAATGCCCCGGACCTTTTTTCTTGCGCAGATCGACGGACTTGAGCGGAACAAAGATCAGCCCATAGTTCGATGAGCTACCGCCGCTGAGACTAAATCCCATGATGGCAAAGGTCCCATAGACGTCATCGTCTTTGCGGATGATGTCTACGGCCTTTTGCGCCACGTCGGAGGTGTAAGTGAGCGAGGCTCCGGGCGGAGTTTGCACCACGCAGATCAGATAATTCTGGTCTTCCGTCGGAAGAAAGGCGGTCGGCGTGTGGTTATAGAGATAGACCGTTGCGGCAAGGCCGCAGGCAAAGATCACCAGCACCACATAGCGCAAGCGCAATACCTGCCTGATCGCTTTACCGTATATAACCGTGCTGGAAACAATCGCGCGGTCGATCATTCCCAGCAGACCGCGTTTATGCTTCTCCCCACGCAGGAAGATAGCCGCCAGCGCCGGAGACAAGGTCAGCGCGTTAAATGCCGAGATGGCAATGGAAAACGCGATGGTCAGGGAAAACTGCTTGTAGAGAATGCCTGTGGTGCCGGGAAAGAAAGAGACCGGCACGAATACGGAAATGAGCACCAGCGAAGTAGCAATGACCGCACTGGTAACCTCGGCCATAGCGATCGAGGTCGCAGTGCGCGGATCGGTGTGTTCCTCGTTGATATGGCGCTGCACGTTTTCGATCACCACGATGGCGTCATCGACTACCAGGCCGGTGGCTAGCGTGATGCCGAACATGGTCAACGAATTGATCGAAAAGTCAAAAATCTTGATGAACGCAAACGTTCCGATCAGAGAGACCGGGATGGTGATAGCGGGGATGATGGTCGCACGCCAGTCGAGCAAAAAGAGAAAGATGACGATAATGACGATGATGACCGCTTCGCCCAGGGTGCCGACGACTTCGCGAATGGAATCGCCAATAACCGTGGTGGTATCGAAAGGCACCTCGTATTTCATGCCTGGAGGGAATGATTTAGCCAGGTCGTCCAACGCTGCTTTGGCTGCCCGGTCAACCGCCAGCGCATTGGCATTACTGAGCTGCTGCACGCCCACACCTACGGCGTCGGCGCCGTTGTAGTTAAGGTCAGTGGAATAGGTCTCCGCGCCTAACTCGGCGTAGCCAACATCCTTCAACTGGACGATGCCGCCGGGAGTGTTCTTGATGATCAGGTTGTCAAACTCTGACGGCTCGGAAAGCCTCCCGATGACGCGCACGGGGATCTGGAAATTCTGCTTTTCATCGGAAGGCGGCTGGCCCACCTGGCCGGCCGGGATCTCAACGTTCTGCTCTGCCAGTGCACTGGTTACGTCGGCGCTGGTCAGGCTGCGAGCCGCCAGGCGCGCTGGATCCAGCCATAGACGCATGGCATAACGGCGTTCCCCGAAGATCACCACATCGCCCACGCCGGGGATACGCTTGAGCGCGTCCTTTACATACACGTCGAGGTAATTACTGATGAAAAGATCGGAATAGCGGCTATCTGGAGAGTAGAAGGCAGCCGCGAATACGAAATTACTGTTGGTCTTTGTGATGGTGATGCCGGTGTTATTCACCGCCGCCGGCAGGCGCCCGGTAGCGGCCGAGACGCGATTCTGTACGTCGACCGCGGCGATATCCTGGCTGTAGCCCGTTTGAAAGGTGGTGACAATGGAGCTGGTGCCGTCATTGGAGCTGGTGGAGGAGATGTAGCGCATGCCCTGCACACCATTAATCTGTTGTTCCAGCGGGATGGTCACCGCGGACTCGACCGTCTGCGCGTTCGCTCCCACGTAGTTGCTGGTGACCGTTACCTGCGGCGGCGCCAATGTCGGATATAAGGAGATGGGCAGCGTGGGGATGCAGACTGCTCCGGCAAGAATGATCAGCAAGGCGCAGACGGTTGCGAATACCGGCCGGTGGATAAAGAAATCAACCACGAGAACGCTCCCTTTTGTTTGCGCCCGCCTTAGACCGTTTTCACCGGCCTGATCCTTCTGCGGTCGCGGTGCAGCGGCTTACGAAGCTCAGAGGCTGTTACTTGATGCTTAGCCCAACGGCTGTACCGGGGCGCCATCGATCAGGAACTGCGTGCCCGACACGATGACCTTTTCCCCGTCTTTGAGTCCGCCCAGAACCGCGTAGTCGTTGCCCACAGTGTCGCCGACAGTGATGGGCCGCTGCCTGGCAACATACTTTCCATCCTGATTGGTGGCGACGTAGACGAAGGTCTGGCCGCCCAGCCGGATAACCGCCAACACCGGCACAACCGGGATGGACGACGTTGTCCACACCACCCGCGCCTTGATCTGTTGCAGGTTACGCAACTTGCCCAGATCGGCGTGGACGGGAGCTTTGGCCAGGATGCCCTGCAGTCCGTTGTCTACCTGGGGGGAAATAAAGTCGATCGCGGTGTGTTCCAGCACATTTTCCTGGTTGTCGAGAATCACTACCGGCAAGCCTTTGCGGATCTGCGAGACCCGTTCCGTGGGAATGAAGATGTAGGCTTCCAGGTCGCGGTTTTCATCCACCGTGGTGAGCACGGTGGTAGCCGAGACATAGTCGCCCAGGTGCACCGGCACGTCGCCCACGATGCCGTCGAAGGGAGCCGCGATGTGGTAGTAGCCGAGCTGCTTCTGCTGGCTCTGGGTAGTGGCGACAGCGGAGTGGTAATCCGCCTCGGAGTTCTTGTAAGCCTGTTCTGCCTGGTCGAAAGCATCGCGGCTGGTGACGCCCTGCTCGAAGAGTTTGCGTTGCCGCTCCACTTCAATCTGGTTGTACTGAAAAACAGCGAGCTTTTGCTGTTCGGTAGCGCGTGAGGAGGAAACCGTCGCCTCCTGCTTGGCCGGGTCGATTTCCATCAACAGCTGGCCGGCCCGCACGCGATCGCCGGAGCGGACGTAGATCTTCACCAGGTTGCCGTCGACCTGGGGACTGATGGTGGCCGAGCGCCGCGACTTGATGGTGGAGACATATTCGTCGTATTGCGGGACAGGCTGCGGCCGCGATGGTCTCGGTTTGCACTGGCAGTGCTTGCGCCGCCGGGGCGGGCGCCGCTTGCTTGGCGCAGGCGGATAGCAGCAGCAGCATCAGGGGCAGACATGATCTGGTCCAGAAGGGAAGCCTTGTCAAAACGTAAACCCTCACAGGTAAGAATTCTGTAGTGTGCCGGCCTCGCTGGCCAGAAACGCTTCAGGTTGATACGAACCAGCGCATCCGCCGGAAAATCCAGCGTGGTCTACTCCCTATGCAAAAGCAAGTTGCTTGCTCTGTAGTGCCCCATTCGATGAGACTGGCGCGAAGGTTGCTTCAGAAATTTTATCCTCCAGGCAAGAGGGGAGTCTTCCTAGTCCATTTTCAGAACGATCTTCCCCGTGTGCCGGCCCGATTCCATCAGCCGGTGAGCATCGGCGGCGCGTTCCATCGGGAAGGCACTATCGACAACCGGCCGCAGCTGTCCGCTTGTGAACAGTGGCCAGAGCTGCTGCTCCACGGCGCGCGCCAGCGAGGACTTCTCCGCGACCGTCCGCGGGCGTAGCGTGGACCCGGTGATCACCAGCCGCTTGACCATCAGGGTGCGCAAATCGATGGTTATCAGGTTGCCGTGTGAGAAGGCGATGTGAACCAGCCGGCCCCCGGTGGCGAGCAGACTGACGTGCTTGGCGAAGTAATCGCCTCCAATCATGTCGAGGATGCAATCGATGCCGTGGGGTTCGGACCAGCGTGCCAGCTCGGCGGCCCAGTCCTGGGTGCGGTAGTTTATAGCGGCATCCGCGCCGAGGCTGAGGCAAAATTTGCATTTTTCGTCTGTGCCGGCAGTGGTGGCGACCCGGGCGCCAAAGGCGTGGGCGATCTGGATAGCGAACGTGCCAATGCCGCTGGAGCCGCCTTGCACCAGGAAGAGGTTGCCGGCAAACAGCCGTTGGGGCTCGAACAGATTGGCCCACACGGTAATGGCGGCTTCCGGAATGGCGGCCGCGTCGCGTAGCGAAGTGCCGGCCGGCGCCGCCATGCACTGGCCTTCGGGCGCCACGCAATACTCGGCATAGCCCCCGCCGGCGAGCAGGGCGCAAATGGGATCGCCAACCTTCCAGCGGCCGGTAGTGTCTGCGCCGAGCTCGGCGATGTGCCCGGAAACCTCCATCCCCAGAATGGGCGAAGCTCCGGGCGGCGGTGGATAATGCCCCTGCCGCTGGAGCAGATCCGCACGGTTGATCCCCGCCGCCTCGACTCGGACGAGCACTTCCCCGGGACCCGGCCGGGGAATCGGCGCGGTGGCCAGCCGGAGCACTTCCGGTCCGCCCGGCTCTGCTACCTCGATATAGCGCATGGATTCAGGAACGGCAGTCATGGGGTCTTCAACTCATTCACCGCGGGAAGTCCACGCAACACGAAGGGATTGAAGTTAGTTCGGGTATCGAAGGGGTCCGCGCCCTCCTGCCGTTTCAGCCACGCCACGCCGGCATAGGTGAGCGGCGTCGCCAGTGCCTCATACACCACTTTGATCAGGTAGGACGAAAGCATCAGCCGGATCAGGGTAGGCCGGGAGACGGTGCCGGCAAAGGAGATGAGCATGACCAGAAAGGTGTCGAACGCCTGGCCGACGATGGTGGATCCGAGGGTACGTGTCCACAGCCAGCGGCCGCGGGTGAGGACCTTGAGTTTGGCGAGGGTATAGGAGTTGGCAAACTCGCCTGTCCAATAGGCGATGAGGCTGGCGGCCACGAAGCGCGGGACGAGACCGAAGACCGTCTCGAACGCCTGTTGGTTAGGCCAGCCGGGGTCGGCGGGGAGGGCAACAGCCATGGCCCCGGCGGCGCTGAGCAGGGCTGAGGCGAAAAAGCCGATCCAGATGGCGCGCCGCGACGCCTGGTAGCCATACACTTCGGTGAATACGTCGCCAAAGATATAGGTAATCGGAAAGAGCAATTCGGCGCCGCTGATAGTGAGGGGTCCGAGGCGGCAGACTTTCTGGGCGACCAGATTCGAAACCAGCAGAACAACGACGAAAATGAGGACGAGGGTATCGAGGTACTTGTAGCGGGCCATGAATCTGCAGTTTATCGTGCGACGGGCGCGATTGCAGAACGCAAGACGGCCGGAGCGGAGCTGGTGAAGGCGGCGGGTTTGGCTTTTGACACGTGGTTTCCGTGTTGCTAGAGTTGAGGTTGGTCGACTCCGGCCAGCCCGAAGGCTACGGGCCAAGCAAGCGTCCCCGTCGTCTAGCCCGGCCTAGGACACCGCCCTTTCACGGCGATAACACGGGTTCAAATCCCGTCGGGGACGCCAAATAGAATCAATAACATAATCGATAATTCAGCGGCAAGCCCGGGAGCGGCGGTAACTCTACGGTAACGATAGAGCTGCGATTGATGCGGAATCGCCTCGGCCAAAATACTGGAATTTCTATTACCTGGCCTCGGTCGCCTTTGCTCGCGAGTGGCATACTTGTACTCCCAGTCGCCTTGCGGGAAATGTGGGGGCTGTTTGATGAAGATCTCCGTAAAGTTCCATGATTCCGAAGCTCGTCGCTATCCAATTCGTGCGCTTCATGGAAACCGGCAGAACTTCTCCTGCGTTGTTTGGCTGTGAGGACGAGTCGGGCACGGTGATTGGTGAATATGTGGTGAAGCTGCGAGGGACGGTCGGGGCGGCGGGGCTTTTGAAAGAGCTATTTGCGTCTAAGCTCGCATGCCATTTCGGTCTGGTATCTCCGCCACCGGCGCTGATAGTTATTGAGCAGTCTCTCGCGGATTTGGTCGCCCAAGCGGTTCCGGCACAAGCCTCAGTCATTGAGGGGAGCGTAGGCGTGAATTTCGGCACCCAAGTCCAGACTGGGGTCAGCACTTGGCCTGTCGACAAGTCAATACCGGCCGTAATGCTGCAGGGCGCTACAGACATCTTCGCATTTGACGCACTTGTTCAGAATCCGGATCGCAGGTACAGCAATCCTAACCTCTTTACCAAGGGCGACAGCTTCATCGTTTTCGACCACGAGATGGCCTTCTCATTCCTGCTTGCGCTGCTTCCATCTGCGAATCCATGGAGCCTCGATGACCAGCAATATTTGCTCGAACACGTCTTTTTCAGAAGCTTAAAGTCGAAAGCTATTGATATCACGCCGTTTACGGACTCGCTGGCGGGCCTCACGGATGCTCTCCTCTCAGAGTTGGTGGCGGAGGTGCCAAGCGAATGGAACAGTGAAAGCTTGCCAAAGATTAAAGAGCATCTCTGCGGGATGCGGGATCACGCCGTGGAGTTTAACGAATCGCTCCGGAGGTTTCTAGTATGAAGGTCGCGTATAGTTTTAGCGTTCTGCGCTATGTCCATGACCCCGTGTCGCAGGAGTTCGTAAACATTGGCGTCGCGGTGTTCTCGCCAGAGGCCCGATATCTTCGCGCGACGTGCACAACAAACTACGGGCGCATTTCGCACCTGTTCGAAAAGATCGATGGCCAGCGTTTTCGTCAGCTCGCCCGAGCCATTCAAGAGCAGATACGCGCCCTCGGAGAGGACTACGGGGCTTCTTTGCCCTTCGGGTCGGTGCCAACTGTTGATCAGCTACTCGCAAGGGTTCTGCCCCCCGACGACAGTAGCATCCAATTTTCGAAGGCTGGCGTGGGCCTGAGCGCTGACCTTCATCAAACACTTGATGAACTCTACCAGCGGCATGTAGAGCGCTATGCCGATCTAGGTGAATCGCCGCGCCGCACCGATGAGGATGTATGGCGCGTCTTCCGTGAGCCACTGGATCGGGTCCACGTCACTCAGCGGCTGAAGCCGAAACAAATAGTCGCGCCCAGCTACGAATACGAATTCGAGCGATCGTGGAAGAATGAGATCTGGCACGTCTACGAGCCCGTATCCTTTGACATGGTTGAAGCCGCATCCATGCTGGACAAAGCGAATCGGTGGGTCGGCCGCGCGACAAGCCTTATGGATAGTTCCGAACCATTTCGTATTCACATGTTGCTGGGCGAACCAGCCGACGATCGTCTAAGGGGCGCCTTCGTAAAGGCGCAAAACATCCTGAACAAGATGCCGGTGAAGAAAGAGTTCATTCGTGAATCTGAGGCGCAAGCCTTTGCGGAGGAATTAGCTCGCGAGGTCACAAAGCACGGTGCCTGAGCTAAGAACGATCTGTCTAAGGCGTCTCGGGTTTCAATAGGAGGGGTTCCGTGAACACCTCGTCTAATTTGCTGGCCGCGTCGCCCAGAAAGCCCGGGTTGAGATGGGCGTACCGGGCGGTCATGCGCAAGTCCTTATGGCCGAGGAGCTGACGAGAGCCTGACTCGGAAAGTCTCCAAGATTGAGGGTGACTATCACGCTTGCGTCGCAACGAATCGCGGCGGCGAGGACGTGCCGATCGTCACGATCCGGCAGCTCAATCATGTCGATCAGAGACTCGTATCCACTAACCAGCGCGTTCGGTAGTGCTTTGTCCATCAGGTGCCGAGTACGTTCCAGTTTCTCGCGTGTGAGGTCAGGACGATTCTTGAGGAGATTGCGCATCCATTCTTCGTGAACATCGGCAGACCAATGTGCACGAAAACTGCCTGTCAATGCGAGGTGCATCAGGAAGTTGCGCAATCCGGAAGGGTAGAGAACATTTGCGTCGAAGAAGGCCCCGAAAGTCGCCACGAATCAGATCCCGATCTCCTGGTCGTAAGCAGCCAGTTCCTGGAGTGCTGCGAGACGTTCGGCATGGAGCCGCCGCTTGTGGGCGATCACGGACTCGAAGCGGATCCGACGGTGCGTTCCAATTTTCCTGAATTCCATCTTGCCTTCGTCGAGCAACTGAATGAGAGAGGGTCGCGAAATGCTCAGCATGTCGGCTGCTTCCTGTGTCGTCAATTCCGCGTGAACGGGAATCACGGTGACGGTGTTTCCACGGCCCATTTCGTCGAGGATTCCGACCAGCATCTTTACAGCAGAAGCGGGGATGACGAGCGTCTCATCCTCCGGGGCGCCTACCACCCGGAGTCGTAGCGGGGTCTTCGAGCGCAGCCGAGAGGACAGGGCACGACTGGTTTCCTCGGCCTGTTTGGCCTCGGTCTGCGTGGGTAAAGTGTTGGTCAGCAAGGTGTCAGGCACAATTTTTACCTCACCTGATTGTGTCGCTTATTCGAAGCGAACGCAACTAATCGAAGCATTCGATCGGGCATCCGCGTGGAACGCGATTACAACGCGCTTGCGGTAGCTCGTTATGCGTAGACCAGGTCGGATATCGTCGCGCTGGATGCCTCGATGTGGAAGGGTATGCAAGCTCTCGCAATACGCCACGATGGAATTGGTATAGCGGGCGGCCACTTCGGGGGATGCGGCGGTAGCGATGTAGCGGTAAAGCTCAATGAGTTGTGCCTCCGCCTCGGGCGTGAAAATCACCGGGTAGGACATCAGCGTGTGCTAGTGGCCCTCTCGTGTTCGGCTGATAGCCTGGCTCGTACATGGTCCGCAGACACCGCCCGGGACGGATCGGCTTTCAGGGCATCATAGGCCGGGGCCACCTGCTCACGTAACCAGGCTTCCACAGCGCGGTCGCGAGCCAGCAAGGTCCGCAATCCGTCTCGGATGACTTCGCTTTCGGTGGCGTACTCGCCAGTGGCAACCTTCGCGCGGACCAGTTCGGCCATTTCATTTGGTAGGGTAATGCTCAGTTGCTGGGTTGAGCGCATTGTGGACCTCGGTATACGGAGTAGGATTTAATCCTACTCCATCGAACCTGAGCATCCCCGGCTCTCAGAGAAGGCGTTGGCGTGCGATACGCGCTGCCAAGTTGTTCCCAGAGGCCCGTTGGAAGCCATCTCGTCTCCTGTTTTCAACAACGTACGCGAAGCCAATCTTCTCTTCTATCACGTTCGCCTCCACTGCTATTTCGTCTTTGAGCAGAAGGTAGATGACTTCCAGCCCCCAACCTGCCGGCAAGCAGAACTTCTATCTTGCGGTGAATGGCACGATTCGAACGCCTATCAAAGGACCGCTTCGGTTCATGATTCTTGGCGGACATTTGCCGAGCACTTAAGCTGTTCGTTAAGGTCTTTCACGGCGATAACACAGGTTCAAATCCCGTCGGGGACGCCGAATAGAATCAATAACATAGATTAGAATGACGATTTGCAAACGCGCCCCAATTGTGACCAATCGCGGCGTCCGGGAGATCATGATGGAAAATCCTGGCGAAAAATCTCTGCCGCCCATTTCCCGCGTGCCGTTCAACTTTTGCCCCGAAACATACGTCTACGACGAATATGCAGGTCTGCAGGGCCCGGTTGGTGCCACCCTTGCGCACAGCACGTCTCGCTTCTCCTGCACTCAGGTTAATTGTGCTTTTTCTCTGTGCGACTGCCTTCGCGTGGGGCCTGCAGGTCAAGATCTCCCAATATTCGAGCGCACAAGTCCACGACCAGATCTTTGCCAAGTTTATTCAGGGCTGACGAGGTGACAGCGGGGCCGGCGCGAAGAAATTCTCCGTGCTCCGGCCGGCCAGTGGGAGCGCGCACCTGCTTTCCACCCGGATCGCTGTCGCCTTCGTTGTTCCGCGCTTCGCTGTGCCGGAATCTCGCCGTCTCACGGGCCGGTCGCAGCTTCCGTTGCAGCTTATCCCCTCGCGTTCCTCTCACCGCCTCCGCCGCAAAACGCCTGAGTACTCACCGCTCCTCGCTTGTGCGGCGCGCCTTGCCGCAACGCAACCATTCGGCTACCGGATCGTCCGGCGGCCCGGATCTGAAGCTTTGCCCCCCCACGCGGCCTCAGCTTCGGAGTATTCGTTCATGACCATCGCATCGGCTGTGCGGCGCCAACTCCCGTTCCATCCGGGCGTGGCTGATGCATTCCTTATGGCCAGTCGCATTGGGCGCCTTCCTGCGTTCACGCAACCGCAGAGAGTCGAAGAATCTCAACCACGAGGGCTCGCATGAACATCAGCGCGCCATTTATCCGGCGGCCGGTGGCCACCACCCTGCTGGCGGCGGCGGTGGCGCTGGCCGGATTCATCGCGTACAAGCAATTGGCGGTCGCCCCTCTGCCCCAGGTCGACTTTCCTACCATCTCGGTGTCGGCGAGTCTGCCCGGCGCAAGCGCCCAGATCATGGCCTCCTCCGTCGCGACCCCCCTGGAGCGACAGTTCGCCCACATCGCCGGCATTACGGAGATGACCTCGCAGAGCCAGCTCGGGCAAACCAGCGTCACGATCCAATTCGATTTGGACCGCGATATCAATGGCGCAGCGCGGGATGTGGAGGCGGCGATCAACGCGGCGCGCACCTATCTGCCGGCGAATCTGCCCGGCAGCCCTACTTATCGCCTGATCAATCCAGCCGACTTTTCGATCATGATCATGGCCCTGAGCTCGACGAAATACGACAAAGAGGCACTCTACGACACCGCCTCGACGATCATCGCGCAGAAGCTCTCGCAGATCCAGGGCGTGGGGGAAGTGATCGTGAGCGGAGCGTCCTACCCGGCAGTGCGCGTGGACGTATCGCCGGCCCAACTGCACAGCTACGGCTTGACGATGGCGAATGTTCAATCCAGGCTGAGCCTGCAAAACTCCCAGCTGGCGCGCGGACAAATTTCCAACGGCCTCACCACCGCGGACATCGTCGACAACGGCCAGATCTGGAACGCCGCTCTCTACAAACCACTGATCCTCGGCTATCACCACGGCATCGCCGTCCACCTTTCTGATACCGCCAAGGTCATCAACGGCGCCACCAATGCTTTCAACGCGGGGTATCTCAACGACCAGCCCTCGGTCACTATTCATATCCACCGCCAGCCCGGCGCCAACATCATCGAGACCAACAACCGCATCCGCGCGCAGCTTCCCTTTCTTCAAGCGGTCATCCCGCAAGGGATGCGTATGACGGTCGTTCTCGACCGCACCATCACCATCCTGGCGTCCCTCAAGGACGTCGAGTTTTCGCTGATGATCTCCGTTTTGCTGGTGATCCTGGTGGTTTTCATCTTCCTGCGCAGCGCGCGGGACACGCTGATTCCCAGCGTCGCCGTACCCGTCTCGCTGATCGGCACCCTCTCGGTGATGTATCTTCTCGGCTATAGCCTGGATAACCTTTCGCTCATGGCTCTCACCATTTCCACCGGCTTCGTGGTCGACGACGCCATCGTGGTCATGGAGAACATCTCGCGCCATGTCGAGCAGGGCATGCATCCCTTCGCCGCGGCGATGAAAGGCGCGCAGGAGATCGGCTTCACGGTTTTGACGATGAGTATCTCGCTGATTGCCGTCTTCATACCCCTGCTGATGATGGGCGGTATCGTCGGGCGGCTCTTCCGCGAGTTCGCGGTGACGCTCTCCATCACCATCCTCCTCTCGCTGCTGGTTTCCCTGACCGTCACTCCCTGCATGTGCGCCCATCTGATGAAGCACCGGCGAGAGCAGAAACACGGCGTGCTCTTTCGCTTGAACCAGAGAGGCTTCGACAAACTGCTGGCGTTGTACCGTGACTCGCTTCTCTGGGCTCTGGACAACTCCGCTTTGATGCTTACGGCTCTGCTGTTGGTCATCGCGCTCAATGCCGTCATCATCGTGAAGATACCCAAGGGCTTCTTCCCCCGGCAGGATACGGGAGCGCTGCAAGGCGGGATGCAAGGCCCGCAAGACGCCTCCTTCCCGGTGATGAATGCGTCCATGAAGTCGGTGATCGAAGTAATTCGGAAGGATCCTGCGGTGCAGAATGTGGAAGGCTATGTAAGCCAGGGCAACAGCGGTAGTATTAACGTCGCCCTCAAGCCGCTCGACGAGCGCAAAATCGGCGCCGACGCGGTCATCAACCGGCTCCGCCCAAAACTGAACAGACTTCCCGTAGCCGCGGCTTTTCTGCAGTCGGCGCAGGACCTGCGCATCGGCGGCCGCTCGACCAATGCACTGTATCAATACACGCTCCAGTCGGACAATGTTC
This sequence comes from uncultured Acidobacteriaceae bacterium, assembly GCA_963805955.1. Classification (GTDB taxonomy): domain Bacteria; phylum Acidobacteriota; class Terriglobia; order Terriglobales; family Acidobacteriaceae; genus PALSA-350. Next base: position 3,722 of record CAWDVZ010000008.1, on the reverse strand, counting down.
AGGACCTCTCGCATTGGGGCCCCATCCTTCTGAAAAACATACGATCGCTGCCCGGCTTCCAGGATGTGAACACGGATCAACAAAACGGAGGCCTGGATGAAAAGCTGACTTTTGACCGCACCATGATGGCCAGAACGGGCCTTACTTCGCAGGCTACGGACACCGCGCTCTACGACGCATTCGGCCAGGCGGAAGTATCGATTATCTATACCCGTTTGAATCAGTACTACGTAGTGCTGGAAGTGGCGCCCCGGTTCTCGCAATCACCCGCCGGCCTCAACTACACCTACCCGGCGGCGTCGAGCAATGGCGCCGTACCTTTGAAGGCGGTCACAACCGCCCGGGACAGCACCACTCCCATCGTCGTGAATCACACCGGTTTGTTCCCTTCCGTCACCGTCTCCTTCAATCTTTCCCCGGGAGTCTCCTTAAGCGACGCCACGCAGGAGATCTCGGAAATGCAGAGCCGGCTGGGCATGCCGGAGACCATTCGCGGCTTCTTTGCCGGCACCCTGCGGGCCTACCAACAATCGCTCTCGACCGAGCCGATTCTGGTTACGACCGCGCTCCTGTCCGTCTTTATCATTCTGGGAATGCTGTATGAGAGCCTGGTCCATCCACTGACCATCATCTCCACGCTGCCTCCGGCCAGCGTCGGCGCCATGCTGGCGCTCATGCTCTTCCACCTGGACCTCAATGTCATTTCGATCATCGGCATCGTGCTGCTCATCGGCCTGGTGATAAAGAATGCCATCATGATGATCGACCTGGCCCTGGCCACCGAGCGTGAGGAGGGCATGAGCACCAGGGATGCGATCCTTCATGCCTGCATGCTGCGCTTCCGTCCGATCATGATGACCACCTTGGCGGCCATGTTCGGCGCCGTTCCGCTGGCCTTCGGCGCCGGCACAGGATCGGAGCTCCGGCGGCCGCTGGGGATCACCATCGTCGGCGGACTGATCGTCAGTCAATTGCTTACCCTCTTCACAACGCCGGTCATCTATCTCTACATGGACCGCCTGCAGCCAAAATCCCACAAGAAGCATCACGCAACAGAGTTCAAACTCGCAAACCTTACGGACGCCAATCAATGATGAGCGGTCTGTCCTGATCAGCCCTTCATCCGCCCGGCCATGATCGATCACCCAATGGCCGGCAACCTACATCCCGCGCCCGGAAGTTACCGGGAATCCCGTTTGAGGCACTGCGTAATTCACGTCGGCTTCGCAAAGGATGCGATTACTTCCGGATCGGCGACTACACGGACACATCCTAACCAATCCGTAAGGAGAGAAGGATCGAGCCTGTGGTTTGCAGACCTTGAACCAGCACCGAAGGGTGCGTCGCTATACCAGCCCAGGCCATCGGCCTGGGTGTCTTGGAATCCAGATCCTGAGGGCTGAAAGCCCGATCAATTTCCTCAACTCCAAACATACCGCTCGTCGTATTCGACACCATATCGCTCAAGAAACTTTCGATACTCCTGCTGAAACGTGCACGTCCGGTGATGCTCCTCTTGCGTGTCGATGTATCGTTTCAATGCTTCGAGGCTTGCCGGCCGTATGGAGAAGGCTCCATATCCCCCTTGCCACGCAAAAGCCGCTAACACCGTTGACTGCGTCTTGAGCCATTTCGAAGAAGATGTCTTGAGTTCCTCTACAAGCTGCGCAATGGTCACGGTGCGAGAGATGCGGAGGGCCAGATGCACGTGATCGGCAACACCTCCCACGCGAAAGCATTCGCAGCCCAAATTGCGGGCTACGGTGGCGAGGTAGCCGTTGAGCGCAGGGCGTACCGAAGAGTCAAGGATGGGCGCACGGTCCTTGGTGCTGAAGACGACATGAATAAGGACACAGGATAGCGATTGTGGCATGCTGAAAATCATAACTCGGGCCTGCAGCCCTGAGAATCGTGGGGCTTCTCAAAACCCAGGCCGATGGCCTGGGCTAGTATAACCACGCACCTTCGGTGCTCGCTTCTGACTGCAAAGGAACAATCACGCCAATCCTCACAAGTTCAGAGGAAGACTGGCAGTCCACTTTGCAGGCAACACCCGGCCGAGAAACGGCTTCCCGGACAAGCGCCTCAAAAGTCTCGTTATCGGTAATTCCCCTACCGGCAGGGAAAACCTGGCAACTTACTGAAAATCTTTTTCCCAAGGAATATTGAATCCGGGAACAAACTCTTTCATTCATTCCGGGTCAACTGGGTTTGCGGCAACTTCACTTGTTTAACAGACGGTCATGAGGCAACTTGCCGGATTATCCGTCATCCAGGAAACCTTCGGAGTAGCTGCTTCTTTGGTTTCTGGTGGCGTCTCCATTCATTTCTTATAGCCCTTGAAGTCTTCGCCGACCTTAATGTTGGGGTATTCCTTTACGCTGCGCATGTATTCACCGATAAGCTTGAAATCCGGCGCAAGCATCCAACCGGTGGTCAGATCGGTGTAGATAAGGTTGTTGTCCTCATGCGGGTCGCTGCTGAGGTCATAGATCATGGGAAGTTGCGGCTTGATATAGGGCTTCTCGATCGGAAACGGGTGATTCCGCGTAGCGGAAAACCGTCTTGTAGATCTTCCACTTGATCGACATCAACTCGCCGTCAGTGCCGAAAAACATATAGCTGTCGCGTCCGGTCGTATTGCTCTTGCCCAGCATGAAGGCTGAGGCGTCGACACCGTCGATGGGTCGATCCTTGGGCACCAAGTTCGACGCACCCACCATGCCAGCCAGCGTGGGCAGCCAATCCACGGCGGCAAGCATTTCATTGGTGACGACGCCTGCAGGGACCTTGCCCGGCCAGCGAATCATGGCAGGCGCTCGCATGCTTCCCTCGAACGGCGTGTTAAAGAAATCACCGCGCCACGGTCCGTTGGTACTTCCGCCGCTTTGCGGAATTACTCCGCCGCTGGCGTTATCGCTGCTGAGCATGACGATGGTGTTATCGTCGATGCCCGCTTCCTTGATGGCGTCCAGGATCTGGCCGACGCGGTAGTCCATTTCGCCGATGATGTCGGCGTAGACTCCACCGCGCTGGGGGACTTAGCGGCGAAATTCGGATTGGGGATGAGCGGCATATGCGCTTCGGAGTAGCCCACATAAACAAAGAACGGCTTTTTCGCCGCGGCGTTGCGCTTGATGTAGTCGACGGTTTTCGGAACGATGTACTTCTCGTCAACGATCGGTCGCACATTCAGATCAAGCGGCATCACCGGCTTGGAGGGCTCGCCCTTCTTTCCCTCCCACACCATGGGGGCCGGCATCCGGTCTCCTTGAATAGCGGATATGAGGTATAGCTCGCCTCGTCCCAAGAGTCCTTGATGCCCCACCATTCGTCGAAGCCCTGATCATTCGGCAGTCGGCCTTGTGTGTTACCGAGGTGCCACTTGCCGTACAACGCGGTGGCATAGCCTGCGTCGGAAAGAAGTTCGGCGACGGTGTATTCCCAGGGCGCCATCCCAGATGCTCCCTGCCCGGGCATAGGGACCGAGGTGGTTCCCGATCGAACCGGATGACGACCGGTCATGATGGCCGAGCGCGACGGCGTGCATTGCGCCTCGACGTTGTAGTTGTTGAGGCGGATGCCCTCGCTGGCCAACTTGTCGATACGCGGAGTGGGTATCGTTCCGCCGTAAACCCCAAACGCCCCCCAGCCAACGTTGTCCACCAGGATGAACACGATGTTGGGTTTCCTGCCGGCAGGTGTTTCTCCTGGTTTCATCT
>CAWDVZ010000007.1:0-238102 GCA_963805955.1 uncultured Acidobacteriaceae bacterium | reverse complement strand
CGAGATGTTGGTGGCGTGGTCGGCAATCCGTTCGAGGGCGCGAGCTATGATGATCGCGTTGAGGGCCTGCAAGCTGATTTCCGGCTGCTCCTCCATGACTTTCATGAGCTCGCCGCGGGCGACACGATTCATCCGGTCGATCTCGTCATCCATGACTACCACCGCTTCTGCGAACTGAGCGTCGGCATCGAGCAGGGCCTGGATGGCCGAACGAACCATGCGTGAGGCATATTCGCCCATGCACGCGATGTCCACGGGCAACTCGGCCGGCCGGATAATCCAGCAATTCCTGGGTGCGGATGGCAATGCTCATGGACTGATCGCCGACCCGCTCCAAATCACCGTTGATCTTGATTACGGCGAGGATGAAGCGCAGGTCGATCGCCATTGGCTGTTCCTGGGCAAGCAACTCATAGGCCATCTCGTCCACTTCTCGCTGTGCCGCGTTGATGGCGGTCTCGTTCTCCCGAACATACTGGCACAGCCCTGCGTCACGCTGCAGATACGCATCCACAGAGGAGATCACCGCTTGCTGAGAAAGCGCAGCCATGGCCAGCAATTTGTCTTTGAGCGCGGCGAGTTGCTGCTGAAAGTGGATGCGCGGCAAGGAACCCCCTCCTATAGAAATTGTGCACCATTGCCTGTGACAATCCGAAGAAAATAGAGCCCCGTTGCGCGACAATTGACGCCGGGTGTCTAGCGGATTGGGCAGAGCCGCTTCTCGGCCTCGCGCGTGGCCTCATAGATCTGGTCAAAGGACTCGACCGCGTAGAGAACGGGCTGCATTTCCGAGGTAGAAAACTGCTGGTTCAGAACCTGGTCCACGTCGAAGTCTCTGATTTCCGGCCCACCTTCGATCACATAAGTGGATTCGCCCTGGGATGAGATCAGACCGCTTCCGTAGAGCCGATACTGACCCTTCTGCCGGATCACCCCGAATTCGACCGTAAACCAGAACAGGCGCCCCATCTTTTCCAGGGCGTCCTTGTCGGTCAGGGCCGCGCACACCGCCCCATAATGCTGCAGGAAGTCGGCAAAGACCGGGTGCGCGTGCATGGGAACGTGACCGAAGACGTCGTGGAAGATATCCGGTTCCGGGATGTAGGCGAGCGATTCCCGGCTGCGCAGCCAGGTGGTGGTAGGAAACTGGCGGGCAGCCAGCATGGCAAAGAACGCGTCCGGAGGAAGAAAGCCGCTCACCGGGGTCGCCTGCCAGCCGCTCCGCGGCCTAAGCCGTTGATTCACATCGGCCAGGTTGGGAATCAGATCGGTTCTGAGGCCAATCTGCTGAAAACCCTGCAGGTATTCCTCGCAGGCATGCGCCTCTATCTGAGGCATGCGACGGCCTACCAGTTCCGCCCAGGTTGCGTGTTGCTCGGGCGTATAGGCCGTCCAGTCCTGCTGGATCAGGAAAGGCTCGGCTGCCCCAAGCGTTGCTGAACCGATCGCCATGATCCTCCTCCTGTTGAGCCCACCTATATCAGACGCAATCCCAGAGCGTTTCCACTCTGCGGCGCATCCAAACAAGTTGCAGACCGACTAATGTTTACTCAGTTAATCCTACCTTCTGGGGCCTATCCAAGTACCTCCCTGAAGGTATATCTTTCTTCCGGCCCTGAAGAGGCACAAACTCTTAAGCAAGGGCGACCCAAGGAGTAACGCAAGATTTATGACCACTCTCACGCACCAAGAACCACAGACTGCCCAGGATCTTCTGCAACTGAACGGCACTGATTACGTTGAGTTTTACGTTGGTAACGCCCGCCAGGCTTCCTACTTTTATCGCATGGCCATGGGCTTTAGCCTGATAGCGTACGCGGGCCCCGAAACCGGCCAGCGCGATCGCGCTTCTTACGTCTTGCAACAGGGCAAAATCCGCTTTGTACTTACCACCCCTTTGCGGCCGGACAACGAGGTCGCAGAGCACATCCGCCTTCACGGCGACGGGGTTCGCGACGTTGCCCTGTGGGTAGACGATGCCCGGCAGGCGTGGAGAGAGACCACGCGGCGAGGCGCACGCAGCGTGCAGGAGCCGTTTGAATCGTCCGATGAGCACGGCAGTACGAGGATGGCGTCCATCGCCATCTATGGCGACACCATCCACACTTTTGTCGAACGCAAAAATTATCATGGCCCGTTTCTGCCCGGATTCGTTAGCAAAGGCAAGGACCACCTGGCGCGCCCCACGGGGCTGTTGCATGTGGACCATGTAGTCGGCAATGTGGGCTGGAATGAGATGAACCGCTGGGTAGACTTCTACGCCACGGTGATGGGGTTTTCCCTGTATCAACACTTTGACGATAAGGACATCTCCACCGAATATTCGGCCTTGATGTCGAAAGTGATGGCCAATGGCAATGGGCGAGTCAAATTCCCCCTTAATGAGCCGGCAGAGGGGCGGAGGAAATCCCAGATCGAAGAGTATCTGGAGTTCCACCACGGGCCTGGGGTCCAGCATATTGCCCTTGCCACCGACGACATCGTGCACACGGTGAGCCGCCTGCAGGCGCAGGGCATTGAGTTCCTTCGCGTGCCCCACTCCTACTACCAGCAGTTGCAGGCGCGCACCGGCCGCATTGAGGAACCGGTTGAGGAGCTGGAAAAACTCGGCATCCTGGTCGACCGTGATGACGAAGGCTACATGCTGCAGATCTTCACCCGGCCGGTAGAAGACCGGCCAACCCTGTTTTTCGAGATCATCCAGCGCAAGGGGAGCCGCAGCTTCGGGAAGGGGAACTTCAAGGCTCTCTTCGAAGCCATTGAGCGCGAGCAGGAGGAGCGCGGCAACCTTTGAGCATGTTGGCGTTCGATCCCGCGAACCATTCCGCCGGGGACATTTACAAACTGATGATCGGGTCGATCGTGCCGCGGCCGATCGCCCTGGTCTCCTCGGTGGATGAGGCCAATGTCAGGAATCTCGCGCCCTTCAGCTACTTCACCGCTTGTAGCGCGAATCCTCCGGTGGTTGTGTTTTGTCCTATGCTGCGTCCACTTCCGCCGATGGCTAAGGACACGCTGCGCAACGTTATCGCAACGCGGGAATTTGTGGTCAACATTGTGTCGGAGGAATTTGTCGAGCGCATGAATGCCACCGCGGCCACTGTTGGTCCGGAGGTAGACGAATTCGAGCTGTCAGGGTTGACGCCAATTGCAAGTGAGCTGGTCAAGCCAGCGCGGGTGGCAGAAAGCCATGTACAGATGGAGTGCCGGCTGCTGCAGGTGGTGCATGTAAGCGACCAGCCACTCGGCGGAAGCGTGGTTCTGGGCGAAGTGCTGCGTTTTCATGTTGATGAGGACTACATCGAAGACTTCCGCATTGATCCTGACAAGCTGCGCGCCGTCGGCCGCATGGCAGGTTCCACCTACGCGCGCACCACGGACCGGTTCGAGCTCAAGCGGCCCGGCTGATCTATAACGCGGCGGAGAAATGTACTAGGATCGTAGGTTGAGGGTCCCTATGCGAACTCTGCCCGCAGTCGGACTGACGGTGATGCTGATGGTGTCAGGCGCTGGCGGCAAGCAGACCAACAAGCCGGATCTGAAGTTGACCGCTGCGCTTGACATGGCGGCGCCCGAGCAGCAGCCGATCCTGGTGATTCACATGCTCAACCAGTCGGGCCATCGTGTTGCGCATCCCTGATCCTCCGCTGCTATGCAAGAGCGCGCCCGGAGCGCTTTCGCTGGAGGTGAAGTTCATCCCTGAGAATTCCAGCCAGCCGCAGGCGGCTGTCGATTGCGGTCTGGAAGTGGACGGCAGCGGGCTAGCGGATATTCGCGAGCGGGCAAAGAATTGGCTGACGCTGAAGGCCGGCCAGAACTATGAGGCCAGGCGTCCGCTGGCGATGGGCGTGGATACCAACGCGCACGGGACCTATGAATTCCGCGTGGTTTACGACGGGCCCAGCGCGACCCCGGCGGACGATGAGAAGCTAAAGGACGCGGGGATTGCGGTGCCCGGCGGCAGGTTCGAATCCGACAAGCTCACCTATAAGATTAGCGCTCCCAAATCGTAACTAACCCACCGTATTGATCAGCGTGCCGATGCCGGTAATGGCGATGAGAATTTCATCCTGTTGCTGGAGGGTGAACTCGTCCGGGGGGACGATGCCTGTCCCGGTGAGTAAGAAGCAGCCATTGGGAAATCCATTGTCGCGATAAAGATATTCAAGCAGGGTACTGAATTTACGCTTCAGCTCCGTGAGCGCCGTAGAGCCGGAAAAGACGGTTTTGCCGGCGCGCAGAATCTCCATGCGAATTTCGGTGGAGGTTGGGATCGGGTCAGCGGCGAGAAGTATTCCCGGACCCAGGGCGCAACTTCGGTCATAGACCTTGGCTTGCGGCAGGTACAAAGGGTTCTCGCCCTCGATGTCGCGCGAGCTCATGTCGTTGCCGATGGTATAGCCCACGATCTTTCCCGATGGGTTCGCCAGCAGGGTTAGTTCGGGCTCCGGCACGGACCAGGTCGCATCTTTCCTTATGGCAACTTTGCCGCGATGGCCGACCACGCGATTGGGTGTGGCCTTCATAAAAAGCTCGGGACGTTCCGCAACGTACACGCGATCGTAGAAATCGCCGCCGCCGGCGGTCTTCGCTTCCTCCATGCGGGCGTTGCGACTGCGGTAGTAGGTAACTCCAGAGGCCCACACTTCCTGGCTCCCGATGGGCGCCACGAGTAGGTGCTCGATATCTGCGAAGGAGGTGGCCTCCATTGGCTGCGGCAGGTTACTTGCCAAATGGGATTCCAAGTCCTCGCGGGTGACCAGTTGATCCCAAGGGGCGTCCGCGCCTCCATAGAATCGGTTCTGATGCTCCACTATGTAGCCGCCGGCTGCCCGATAAAGTTTCATTGGTGGAGTCTACCCTGGGCATCGATTTGAGATTGGGTGAAATTGCAGTTCCAGCTCGAGATCTTTCCCCGCAACGAATCGACGGGTGCCCCACATCTACACCAACTGTTTTTTGATCTAAGGCCGAGACGGAGACCTTTGTGGTATCCCACATCTCGCGAAAAACGAACGAGATGTGGGGCACCCGTCGATTCGTTGCTAGGAAGTCGATCAAGGGAATGGATTGTGGGCGCGCAGTTCGGCGACGATTTCGGCTGCGGCGACGCGAGCCCGGTCGCCCTGATCGGGCGGGAAGGAAATCGCGCCTACGCGTGCGTGCCCTCCACCACCGTAGCGTTCACAAATCTGCGCCAGGTTCAGCATCTGTTCGGGCCGCGCCTTGGTCCATGGATTCGATCCCACGGCAACCTTGGTGCGAAAGCTGGACTTGCTCAGTCCAACGCTGTAGGTTGCCTCGGGATGAAGGAAGTAGGGAACGAATTTGTTGTAACCCTCAACCGGCTGATCGGTGATGTCGAAGTAAAGCGTGCCATCGGCCAAGTCGGTGCGCTCACCAATAATGGCCAATGACTTGCGATGGCGTTCGAGGAGCGGGGGGAGCAACTCGGCCACAAAAGGCTGCTCCAACACCTCGCCTAGACTCATCGTAGTGAGCAGCGGAATCAGTTTTGGAATGAATGCTGGATCCTGGCTCGATTCAATCACCAGGGTCAGCTTCATGGCGGGTTCCGCCATCTCGACGGCGACTTTGGGACTTTCGTAAAGCGCGCCGTCTACAATGTCGGCCCACCGGATGAGCTCGGCCACGGGCGCCGGGTCAAAGCCGAAACGGGTCTGCGCAATATGGGCGATAAAACTGGTGCAGGAGGTGTACTTAGGGTCGTAGAACTGGCGATTAGCGGCACTTCCGTTCCGTTGTTCCTCAAGAAAATGCTGTTGATCGGCAGGGGTCAGGAATGCGCTCAGGTGATGATCGAACCACCAGGTGATCCGCGGCGAAGCGCTGTATTTGAAGTCTACGATCGCGTTCTCGTCACCAGTGAAATCGGATTCCTGAAACAGTGCTCCGGCGCGATGTACCAGCCCGTGATAGCCGTAATGTGCGCCCGGCTGAACGCATTCGCGGTGGAAGCGCGTGAAAAGCGAAGCAGAACACGCTCCGTCAAAGCACCGGTCGTGATAGAAAACGCAAACCTTCAACAGTTATGTTCCTCGTTCATGGACGAATGACTAGGATTGCCGGGAGGCGCTCACGTGTCAAGTGACGATGAGACAATGAGCGCTGGAAGATGAGATGGAATGATGGCGAGGATTGAGGTGGGCGCCGTACAACGGCAAAGATTGCCGCTTTTGGCACGGATTGCGGCTGGCTTGGTAATCAGCCTGTTAATCGTTGCCGTAGTCGCTACCGCCGGGAGTGTGGCCTGGCTAAAAGACGCCATGCGGGCGCAAATGCCGGTGCTCGACGGCGATCTGCGACTGCCCGGACTCTCTGCGCCAGTGGTGGTGCGGCGGGATTCCCATGGCATACCCCATATCCAGGCAGCAACCATGGACGACCTGCTCGAAGCGCAGGGTTTTGTCGTCGCCCAGGATCGCTTATGGCAAATGGATATGGCCCGTCGCTTCGCCGCCGGCGAGCTGGCCGAGCTGCTGGGCCCAAGCGTGGTGGAGCACGATAAGGTGCAGCGGGTGCTGCAGATCCGGCCCGCCGCAGAGCACCTGACAGCGACCATGCCTGAAGACCAGAAGCGCCAATTTGAAGCCTTCGCTCGAGGGGTTAACGCTTACATCAACAGCCATCAGGACAACTTGCCGGCGGAATTCCGGCTGCTCGGCTACAAACCCCGGCCCTGGCAGCCGGTTGATTCCTGGCTGGTGGCGCTCAACATGGTCGCCCGCCTGGATACGCTCTATCCCTGGAAGCTGGAACGGGAGAAGGTAGAAGCCAAGCTGGCACCCAATCTGATCGCGGAACTATACCCCACGACCACCTTTCGCGATCATCCGCCGACGCAGTCCATTCCCGATTTGACCGCCCCGCAGCAGGATATTCCGCAGGTTCCCCTGGACGAGTCGCAGACCACCCTCGAAGACCTTTTACGGCTCCGCGGATTCTTAACTGGGGTGGAGACGCGTGCGATGGCTGCAAGCCCGGTTCCAACGAGTGGGCGGTGAGCGGCGCCCGCACGGCCAGCGGAAAGCCCATGCTCTCCAACGACATGCACCTGGAACACTCGATCCCGGATATCTGGCATGAAGAAGATTTGCAGGCCGGAAGCTTCCACGTGGCAGGGGTAACGACACCCGGGATTCCCCTCATTATCGAGGGGCACAACGAACACATTGCGTGGGGCTTCACCACTCTCAACGGTGATGTTCAGGACGTGTACGCGGAAAAAACAAATGCTCAGGGGGAGTATTGGGCGGGTAGCGGATGGCGCCAGCCGGAACATTATCGGGAACATATCCACGTCCGCTTCGGTAACGATGTTCTGCTCGATGTGGAGACCACCGAACACGGGCCGGTGATCACGTCACTGCTTCCACACGAGACACGCATGTTGGCGCTCAAGTGGACCCTGTACTCGAACCAACTTCATGGCTTGCCCCTGGAGGCAATGGACGCTGCCAGCAACTGGACAGAATTCCGCCAGGCCACGAGCCAATGGTGGGGTCCTACGCAGAATCTGGTCTACGCCGATGACCAGGGCCATATCGGCTACCAGGCGGTGGGCCTGTTTCCGATTCGACCTGCGGGCCTGAGCGGGGTACCGATCGTCGAGACGGGAACCGCGGCAGACAGCGAGCACGAGTGGCAAGGATTCGTGGCGTTCCCGCAGCTGCCGACGGTGCTGGACCCCGACAACGGTATCGTCGCCACCGCCAACGCGCGCATTACCCCCGACGATTATCCGTACCCTCTGGCGCTCAATTGGGACGCGCCTTATCGCAATGAGCGCATATGGAAATGGCTTTCGAGCCACACCAAGCTCACGCCGGCGGACATGCTCACGCTGCAGACGGACACCTATTCCGAGGTGGACCGGGAATTGGCCCAGCGTTTTGCATACGCCATCGACCGTTCCACGGTTGCGGACGCAAAGCTGCGCCAGGCCGCGGACCTGATGCGCACCTGGAATGGGGTGATCACCACGGATGGAGTTGCAGCGGAGATCGTGGACGCAACCAAGAAAGCGCTTTGGCCGCTGGTCCTCGAGCCCAAATTGGGCTCCGATTGGCAGCTCTACGATTGGCAAAGTAAGAACTTCGTACAGGAAGAGATGGTGGAGAAGGCAGCGCCGGAGTGGCTGCCGGCGAAATATAAAAGCTGGGACGATCTCATCGCCGCTGCGGTTGAAAAGGGCATGGTCGATGATCATGCTCCGCCATCACTTAAGGACTGGACCTATGGCAGCCGGCACGTGATCGACGTAAAGCATCCTTTGTACGCGATGATGCCGTTTTTCAAGTGGACCAGCACCGGACCCCATCAGCTTGCGGGCGACGAGACCACCCTCGACCACGTGCGCGGGCTGCTTGGCGCCAGCCAGCGGCTCACCGTCGACTGGAGCAATGTGGATGGATCGACGGAAAACATTGTGATGGGTGAGTCGGGAGACCCGCTTAGTCCTTACTACCTGGACCAATTTCCCTACTGGTATACCGGCAAAACCTTTGTCATGCCTTTCACGGAGGCAGCCGTGAATTCATCCACCAGGCATACGCTGCGACTGGTGCCGTGAGGCGCTTTCTGTCGGTTGAATTGAAGGGTCGGCCTTTAGGCCGACTTCCAACGAAGAACACGGGTTTGGATGGACGGAGCTTTATCAGATGGAATGTCCCGCGGTTTGAGCCGGTCACTCAAAGCAGTATGCACGGTTTAAAGGCCGACCGTAGGCTTAATTTCTCCACAAGCTGTAAAGTCGTCGCCCTGATACAAAACATAGACCGATGACTAGTGGATGTTGACACGAATTTGGACAAGACTCCCTTTCGTGGGACAGGTGAGAGTTTCCGGTTGAGGTTTTCTTTACAGCTCCCTCGCCTTCTTATCGTCTGCACTGCGCTGCTCGCGATTGGAACGTTGGTCGTGCGTGGCAATTCCTGCGGTCATGATTTCGATTTTCACCTGCTCTCATGGATGGAGGTGGCCCGTGCCTGGCATACCGGCCTTCTGTATCCGCACTGGGTGCAGGAGGCGAACTATGGCGCGGGTGAGCCGCGGTTGATTTTCTATCCGCCGGCATCCTGGCTGCTTGGCGGCTTGTTGGGAGTCATCATCGGATGGCATGCGGCGCCGGTGCTCTTTGTGCTGCTGGCGCTGCTGGGTGCCGGAGGCAGTATGTATTTGCTGGCCCGGGAGTGGGCGCCACCGGACGCCGCCGCCTTCGCCGCATGTCTCTATATCGCCAATCCCTATACCCTGTTCGTGGCCTATGAGCGCTCTGCGCTGGGCGAGCTGCTGGCGGGTGCATGGCTTCCCTTGATGGTGCTGTTCGCCCTCAGAAAACGATCCTCCATTGCGCTGCTCGGTCTCTCGGTGGCTGCCCTATGGCTAACCAACTCGCCCGCCGCGGTCATAGGCAGCTACATGCTGGCCGTGCTGGCGCTGGGAATGTGGATCGCGGAAGCCCAGCCGTGGCCGGCACTGCGCGCCGCCGGTGGAATGGTCGCTGGGCCTCGGCCTGGCCGCGTTCTACATCGTGCCCGCGGCATTCGAACAGCGCTGGGTACAAATCGAGAAAGCGATCATGCCGGGAATGCGGGTCGAGGACAGCTTCCTCTTCGCACATACCGCTGACGCGTTTCATGACCAGGTGTTGCGCACGGCGTCATGGATCTTCATCGCGGAACTTGGCCGTGGCTCCATCGCCGCCTGGCTGGCGTGGAGAAGACGCACCGGCGGCAGGGCCAGGGTTGCGCTCACCAGCTTGATTCCCAGTCATTCTGTTGCTGCAATTACCGCTCAGCGATGTGATCTGGAAGCACGCCCCGCACCTGAAGTTTCTGCAATTTCCCTGGCGTTGGACGCTGGCTTTGAGCGTGGTGGGCTGCGTGCTTGCAGCTTTGGCAGTTGGCGGCATTCGTGGGTTCCCGCGCCTGGGTTGGAAAGTGATCGCCGGGGTATTGATCGCCGCTATGGCGGCCGGGGGCGGTTGGCTGTTCTTCCAGCCTTGCGACGATGAGGATGCGGTGGCCCCGCAGATCGCCGCCTTCGCCCAGGGGCAGGGAATACAAGGCACCGATGAGTACACCCCGGCGGGGGCGGACAATACATCCGTGCAACAAAACCTGCCCCTGGTGCGCGTGCTGCGGAGAGCGCAGGATGACGACGCCGACGGCGCGGGGGGCGATAATCCGCAATGGCGCAGCGGAGGCAACGGGGCGATCACGGCCACCGTAGACGCGAAACGACGGAATGCTGAGCACTGGGTAGTGAGCGTCTCCACCCCAGAGCCGGGCTTTGCCGTGCTCCGTTTGATGGAATACCCTGCATGGCGGGTGACCGTCGATGGCAGGCCTGCGCAGGGCCGGCCTGCACGTGAGGATGGTCTTATGGCCGTGCCAGTGACGGCGGGGAGTCACTCGGTTGAGGTGCAGTGGATGGCGACCAGGGACGTGATTGCCGGACGCGCAGTCTCCGGCATCGCACTGCTCTTGCTGGCCACCGTGGCCATGCTGGAGCGGCGCAAGGGTCGGGTATGATTACCGAAATGCAAGCAAGTGTGCGCGAGATTCTGAGCAGCGGTGCGGAGCTTATTGATCAGGCTCTGGATCGCCTGCTGCCCGGCGCAGATCAGCGCCCCGGTCTCGATTCACCGCGCCATGCGGCACAGCGTCTTTGCCGGTGGCAAGCGGCTGCGGCCGGTGCTGTGCCTGGAAGCGGCAAGAATGATCGCCGGCTCCGGCCAGATTCCCCAGGGTGTGGAAGAGTTGGGCGCTGCCATCGAAATGCTCCATACCTATTCACTGATCCATGATGATTTGCCGGCGCTGGACAACGATGATCTGCGCCGGGGCAAGCCGACCTGCCATGTCGTCTTTGGGGAGGCCATCGCTATCCTTGCTGGGGATGCGCTGCAAACTCAGGCCTACGAAGTGCTCGCCGCTATGCAATGCCCGGCCCGCGCAGACGGTGGAGATTGTGCGCGCCATCGCACAGGCGACAGGAACGGTGGATGGCATGATCGGCGGCCAGGTCATGGATCTGGAAGCTGAGGAGCATAAGCCAACCCCGGAGCTGGTGGAAGCCATCCATCGTGCTAAGACCGGCGCGTTGATTCGCGTCAGCCTGGTGAGCGGAGGTATTTACGCGGGCGGCGCCGCGGGCGACATCGAGCGGCTGCGGGAGTTTGGACGCAAGGCAGGGCTGGCCTTTCAGATCATGGACGATGTGTTGGATGTAACTCAGAATTCCTCCCAACTGGGAAAGACTGCCGGGCAAGGATGTAGCCAGTGAGAAAGCGACATGGCCCGCAGTCTACGGGGTGGCCCAAAGCATTAAGGACGCAGAACGGTTGGTCGATGAGGCGTTCACCCAGTTAGAGGTCTATGGCGAACGTGGTGACCGGTTGAAGGCAGTAGCCAGGTACCTGGTAGAGCGGAAGAACTAATGTCCCTGAGCGAAGAAGATGTTTTTGCGGCTCTGCGAGATTGCTACGATCCGGAAATTCCGGTGAACATCGTGGACCTGGGGCTGATTTACAAGGTCATGCTGACCCCGGATCCGAACTCCAAGCGGGCGTTTCCCAGGCAGCGCGTGGAAGTGGATATGACGATGACCTCGCAAGGCTGCCCGTCCCACGCCACGATCATGGAGCAGGTACGTAACCGGTTGGCGGGCATCCCGGAGATCAGCGAGAGCCTGGTCAACCTGGTGTGGGAACCGGCCTGGACGCCTAACCGCATCAGCCAAAAGGCTCGGGAACAACTGGGTATTGGTTGAAGGCTACGAGCGCACGACTTTTTCTACCACCGAGCGAAGCTTCTCGCCCTGGCTCGTCACCTCTCCCACAAACTTTTCAAAACGGCTCAGCATGCTGTGGCCGGTTTCAAGATGGTCCGGGATGTTGTTCCAGAATTTCTTCACGCCCTCGGGATCCTCGACCAGCGCGAAGATGGTTCCCGCAGCAGCAACGGCCAACCCGGCCTTACGCTTGCCGGTGGCCAGCAGGATTGCTCCCGTCACCAGCGACCCTGCGGCCACGGTGCGCACCCAATTCTTATCCCAGTCCTGGTCGAGGATACGGGTTCCCTGGTACTTCAAGGTGTCGGCTGCGTCTTGAACTGTAGATGCCACTTGCTGCGGAACGTGTGTGATCCCCATCGCTGTTCCCTCTTTCGCGTGCGCTGTCTGTTATAGATGCGGAGAAATAATCAATCGAGATCGAATTCACGCAGAGGGCGTCCCTCGTCGGGAGATTCTTTTGCCTTACGCAACGCTTCCTCGAATCGCTTGTCGAACAGCTGTTGTTTGTTCTTTTCGGCCTCGACCGACTGGCGGAAAATATCTTCTTTGCGCTCGTCCTGCTCGCGCATGGCCTTGGCGGCGGCTTCAAAATCCTCGAAGGTTCGTTTACGTGGCGCGGATGTGTGGGAGAGGATCGCCCTGGACTCTGGGTCTATTCTCAGTATCGCCCCACAATCAGGACAGGTGACATCGAACGGCTTGGCCGGTTTAGCCTTCATCTCTGCCAACATTCTAAAACATTTAACGAGACTCGATTGCTCTTTACACCCAAATGGCTTTGTGTCCGGGGCATTGCTGGCCGGCTTGCTCCACAAGCAACTCGGGAAGACCCTCGCCATAGCGAGAAAGAAACCATGCGGCCC
The DNA here is from genome assembly GCA_963805955.1 of uncultured Acidobacteriaceae bacterium. Taxonomy (GTDB): domain Bacteria; phylum Acidobacteriota; class Terriglobia; order Terriglobales; family Acidobacteriaceae; genus PALSA-350. The sequence continues at coordinate 225,419 of CAWDVZ010000007.1, read as the reverse complement.
CGAGCAGTCGCTCCTGGGGATGGCGATCGGGGAACAGGTTAAGCGCGATCAGGCCGGCATCGCGACCCAGGGTTTGTTCCCGCCGGAGTTCATAGTTTGCTGCCAGCCGGCGCATCCGGTTCATCTGATAGCGCATTTTGGAGCTGCTTACGTCCGCAGCCCGGCCCAGACCCGGATCCAGGGAGTGCAGGTAAGTGGCCAGCGCAGAGAGCTCTGTATCCAAAGCTTGCCCGGCGGCAGCAAGCTTGCGCTTGCCGGTCACGGAAATAGCTCGCGCGCCCAACCGCTGCGCCAACTCCAGCGGGTCCTTTAGGGCGCTTTGGATCACATCGGGTAGCGAAACGTCGTGCCGGGCAAGCAGACCAGCAATCGCGGGCTCGATGAGTGTCGCCGAGAGACGGGGAAGCACGGGAGTAGTACGTCCCAGAATGCGCTCATAAAGTACCTGTGACTGAGCAAAATAGGCAACTTCGGATGGACCGCCCACGTAGGCGGCAGTGGGCAGAATCGAATCCTGAAAAACGGGCCGCAGCAAAGCGTTGGGGCTGAGCCGTTCTGGTTCTGCATCCAGAATCGCCAGCAGCTCCGCAGTGGAATAGGGCTGCCTCGCGGCATGCCAGCCTCCATCGGCCGTTCGCCGGAGAGGAACCCGCGCACCGGATTCTTTATCAAAAAGAAAGAGCAGGCTCGAAAGCTGTGGAACCAGCACTTGGGAGTGGTAGCCCGCAGCAGCGAGCTGATGGTCGCGATCGGTGAGTGCCACGCGCAATTCATCGGCGCGTATGATCGCCTGGCGAAGAACATCGCTTCCCAAAGCATGGAACTCGCGCGAGGAAGCGTCCACGACCACTAGCCCTTGGGCGGCGAAAGCGCGTGCGATCCATTGCCCAAATGCCTGCCCCATGGTCTGCCCGGGACGATAACAGGCGGCGAGCTGATCGAGCACTGGGCCGGGGCCGAGGATCTCGGACGCCTGGGCTAACAGATCCTCAACACTCTTTCCCATCGTCACGCCGCCGACCGCGCCGTTAGACGTGCTCGATAGCCAGGCGCAACGTCTTCAGCTCGTGCCGATCGGGAAACGTTACGTGATCTGCTTCCGCCAAGTCGTGGTCCTCAGTCGCCAACCAAAAAATCGGCACCTGGGGATTTCCGGAAATGGAAGCATCCTTGGCCTTGCGAATCACGGTTGCTGCTTTAAGGATGGTGAATAGCGGGCCGCCAAAGAGCGTCACCTGCTGTCCCGTAACCACCGCGCCGGCCCCGTTGCGCAGACGCGCGATGTTTTCGGTAGACCGGGTCCGTAGCGCCGAAAGCGCGATTCTGCTGCTCCAGAAGATCGCATAGTGTCTCGCGTTGCTCGGGGGGAAGAACCGCAGGGCTTGTCATCCACTGAGTGGAATAGGCACTGGCTGGATAGAAGGGCGCGAGCGCGTCACGCCGCTCAACGAAGTCCAGAAACAGCCGGCTGAGGCGAGGCAGGATGGAGATGGGATAACACTCGCTTTTCACTTGCTCCATCGCCATGCGCTCCCTCACCAGTTGTAGTTTCTCATCATTTCCGCCGTAGCGAATCGCGCAGCTTTTTCTTGCTGGGGGCAGGTAAAGCCTCAATGGCATAAAGCGCCAGCGAGCGATAGACCCCGGCGAGGATTGGATGGGGCATAAGGGCCTGAAGATGCAGACGAATTGTGGCCACGTCGCCCCTGGCAATCGGTCCACTGAAGCTTTTTCGGGCACCTCGGAGGAAATAGTTGTCGAGGGTAGCCCGGGCGATCGGCTCAATCAAGCGGCGAGCCTCCAGCGAGTTGAAGCCGGCCAGTGATGCGGCTTGATGGGCCGCCTCCAGATGGCTGACCAGCAGCGGCGATGACAGCATGCCTACTGCATGGTAGAGCGCTTTGCTCGCCGCCTTAATTGCAAATGGACGGCCGCCGATCTGGCGCACGATCGCGTTCAGAATGCGCCGGGAAGACGCATCCGCCTCGACGCCGAAGGGCACCCCCTGGAGCGGAATCGGGGTGCGCGTTGGAAAGCTCATCACGGGGTGCACGGAGCCTACGGACGCACCCGCGCGCGCAGCCGCCTGCAGCACTTGCCCGCTGAGCGCACCGCTTGAATGAACAACGACTTGCCCCTGGAGGCCGCGTTCTCCAACCCGCTTGACCAGGCGGCGGGTTACCAGCGCGATCGCGTCGTCTGGAACACAGAGCCAAAGCACATCTGCTTCCAGCCGGGAGCGATCGAGAGTGGTCAGCGGCAGAGTGCGCGCCCACTTTGCAGAGGCAGTTGCGGAACGACCATTGCGAACTATCACCTCTTGCAGTTCCACTCCGCGGCCACGAGAGCGTGGGCCAGTGAGCTGCCCCAGTTGCCAAGTCCGATGATCGAAACGCGGCGCTGCATACCGGATGGTACTTTAAAATTGTCCGGCAAAGCGAAGGAGTGGCATGGCAAGAAAAGCAGCAACCAAGAACAAAGTGGAAGTGATCTCATCAAAATTGAGTTATGAAGGCCCTCTCTTCCGCGTATACACCGACGAAATTGTCGAGAACGGGCGGAAGGTAAGCCGCGATGTGGTGCGCCACAACGGATCGGTCGTCATCCTGGCGATCGATGATACGAAAAGCAAGCGCGATCCCCTGGTCGTGATGGAACGCCAGTATCGCCACGCAGCAAAGGAATATCTGCTGGAAGTTCCTGCGGGAAAAATGGAAGAGGGAGAGAACCCGCTCGCCGGGGCCAAGCGCGAACTGCTGGAGGAAACAGGCTTTAAAGCGAAACGCTGGCGGAAAATGGCGCGCTATTTTGCCAGCCCTGGCTTCCTGGGTGAGTGGATGCAAGTCTTTATCGCCGAGGGCTTGACCCTGGGAGATGCACAACCGGAGTATGACGAGCAGCTGGAAATCGAAATGATTCCACTCTCCAGGCTTGCTTCGCATGATTGACGAGGGCAAGATCTACGACGGTAAGACATTGATTTCAGTCATGCTTTATGCGCGCCTGAGACAGGCTGAGAAGAAGAAGCTAGGGAGATAGGGCGGCCTGCTCTTCCGCTTTCCCTCAGATTTGAGGAAAACCATTCCGACCTGTGATGCGTCTGTAAAGTAGAGCAGTTTGTCCCATGCTCGATCCGCGTCAAGGAAGGTCGACAGGCTAGTGGCTCAATACAAAGGTAAGGTCAAGTGGTTTAACAACGCGAAGGGTTACGGCTTTATCGGCCGGGACGACGGCCCCGATGTGTTTGTTCACTACAGCGCGATTCAACTCGATGGATACAAGAGCTTAAAAGAGGGCGACGAAGTAGAGTTCGACATCGTCCAAGGGCAGAAGGGACCCCAAGCCGATTCCGTAACCCGAGTTCAGGAAGTAGCCTAAACAAAACAACACTGCTGCTGTTCCCAGGGACGCTCCCAGCGAACCTGGGAGTTCCGTCTTCGTCATGTTTTAATGTGCCTTGGATATGGACAACAAATCCATCGCGCAATTACTGGGCGAAACCGCCGACTTGTTGGAGATTGCGGCCGGGGACCCTTTTCGAATTCGGTCTTACAGGCGGGCTGCGGAAGCGGTTGAGAACAGCACCGAGCAACTCAGTTCCTTCGTGAACGAGCCGGACCGACTGCTTGCCATTCAGGGAATTGGCAAAGGTATGGCCGCGAACATCCAGGAGATCGAGACCCGCGGAAGCCTGAAGCTGCGCGACGAGCTGCTGACAAAATATAGACCCACGATGTTGGAGTTGCTGAAGCTGCCGGGCATGGGGCCGAAGACCGTGGCGCTTCTCTGGGAAGCTCTGCAGGTAAGCAACGTGGAACAACTGCAAGCCGCAATCGACGCCGGCAAGCTCGCGACGCTGCCCAGATTCGGACAAAAACTGATCGAGAAGCTATCGCGAGGGATCACTGAATATCGCAAGAACAGTGGCCGCTTTCTGCTCGACGACGCCGAAGCCGCGGCGGAGCGAGTAACCCTTTACCTGGAACAGTTCCCGGGAATCGATCAGGTTCTGCCGGCGGGCTCTCTGCGCCGCGGACGCGAGACGGTAGGTGATCTGGATCTGCTGGTGACCGGTCCAGCCTGCGCCGAAGACGCGGTTGCCTCTGCAGTCGAATACACAGCAGCGTATCCTCCGATCGCAGAGTTGCTGGCAAAAGGTCAGAACAAAGTAAGTTTTCGTTTGCGGAGCGGTCTGCAAGTGGATGTTCGCTTACTGCCGAAAGCATGTTACGGCGCCGCCCTGCAATACTTCACCGGCTCGAAAATGCACAATGTTTCGCTCCGCCAACGGGCGCTGAAACGCGGCTATACCTTGAGCGAATATGCGCTGGCACGTTTAGACGATGGCGCTGTGGTGGCCTCAGCGTCTGAAGAAGAAATTTACCAGGCGCTGGGGCTGGATTGGATTCCACCTGAGCTGCGCGAGAACCAGGGCGAGATAGAGGCCGCAGCTGAGCACCGCCTGCCGCACCTGATCGAGGTAGCCGATATTCGCGGCGATGTGCATATGCACACCCAGACCACCGACGGAAAAAACACCATACTGGAGATGGCGGAAGCAGGCATCGCGCGGGGATATGAATACATCGCCATTACAGATCACTCCAAGAATCTGGCCATGGTAAATGGGCTCGATGACCAGCGGGCGCTTGAACATCTGCGAGAGATTCGAGAAGTGGACGCGCGGATGGAAGGCCGCATCCGGGTGCTCACTGGGATTGAAGTCGACATACTTGGGCGATGGGGAAATCGACCTCTCGGGTGAAGTGCTGGCGCAGATGGACGTGGTGATCGCCAGTGTTCACTCTCTTTTCCAACAACCCAAAGAGCAGATGACGGAGCGTCTGCTCAGGGCTTTGGAGAATCCCTACGTGAGGATTCTTGGGCACCTGACAGGGCGCCTATTATTGCGCAGGGACAGCTACGAAATGGATTTAACTGCAGTGCTCAAGCAGGCGGCGAAGGTCGGTGTGGCGGTAGAACACAATGCTTATCCCGATCGGCTTGATCTGTGCGACACCCACTTGCGCCTCGCCCGCGAGCTGGGTTGCAAAATCGTGATTAACACCGACTCACACCACATTAGTCATCTCGACGCGATGCATTACGGAGTGCGCCAATTGCGGCGTGCGTGGCTGAGGAAAGAGGACGTTTTGAATACGAGGCTGGTTGAAGATTTCCTGGCGGGGTTGCGTCCGCGGCCCTAGTGCTTCCGTGCAACAAATTTACGGGTGCTCCACGGCAATAGACCCGAAACTTTTTGCTCCCAATTGGAAACGGACGTTAAGGTTCGCGGAATCCCACATCTCGCGAAAAACGAGCGAGATGTGGGACACCCAAGGTCGGTTGCTGGTATAGAGTCCGAAAACGGCGGCTCATAATTCTAAAAAACTCGCTCGTCCAGAACGGAGCGAAGATACCTGCCGTAGCCGCTCTTTGCGACCCTGGCAATCAGTGTTTCCAGGCGCGCAGCGTCGATCCACCCCAGGCGATAGGCGATTTCTTCAGGACACGCGATCTTAAGCCCTTGCCGTTTCTCGATGGTCTCGATAAAAATAGCGGCTTCGATCAGCGAGTCATGCGTCCCAGTATCGAGCCATGCGAAACCGCGCCCCAGTACCTGGGTACGCAGCTTGCCTTTTTCCAGGTACCAGCGATTGACATCGGTAATTTCCAGTTCGCCTCGCGCTGAAGGCGCAATCTGGCGGGCTATCTGCGAAGCCGCACCGTCGAAAAAATAAAGGCCGGTGACGGCATAGCGGGATTTCGGCTTCTCCGGCTTTTCTTCAATCGATAATGCACGGCCGGAAGCATCGAACTCCACCACCCCATAGCGCTCCGGATCGGAGACTGGGTAGGCGAAAACCACAGCGCCATCCTTGATTAGCGCCGCCTCCTGCAAACTGTGGGCAAAATCGTGGCCGTAAAAAATGTTGTCCCCAAGAATCAGCGAGCAAGGGGCGCCGCCGATAAATTCTTCACCGATAATCAGCGCCTGCGCCAGACCGTCCGGCGTAGGCTGCACGGCATACTGAAAGGAAATTCCCCACTGCTCGCCTGAGCCCAGAAGCCGTTCGAAAAGCGCCGTATCGGCCGGAGTAGAGATGATGAGAACCTCGCGAATGCCGGCCAGCATCAGGACTGACAGCGGATAATAAATCATCGGCTTGTCGTAAACCGGAAGCAGTTGCTTGGAGACAACGTGAGTGACGGGATAGAGGCGTGTACCGGAACCGCCGGCAAGAATGATGCCCTTCATCGGGCTGCGCCTCCCCGATGGGCATAGTTGAGATCGATCCACTGGCGGTAGGCCCCGCTGGTCACCTGCTCCACCCAATCCTGATGCGCAAGATACCACTGAACGGTCCGGCGCAGGCCGGACGCGAAGGTTTCCACAGGACGCCACCCAAGCTCTCGCTCGATCTTAGCTGCATTGATGGCATAGCGGCGGTCGTGGCCGGGTCGGTCCGTCACAAAGGTGATCAAGTTGCGATGGGGCACATGGGGCGAGTTCGGCATCATCTCATCAAGCAGGCTGCAGAGTAGCTCTACCGTATCCAGATTGGCTTGTTCATTGCGACCGCCAATATTGTACGTTTCGCCGATCTCCCCACGTTCCAGCACCGCACGCAAAGCGGAGCAGTGATCGCCCACGTAGAGCCAATCACGCACCTGCTGCCCATCGCCGTACACCGGCAGCGGTTTGCCGGAGACCGCATGATTGATCATCAACGGCAGAAGCTTTTCCGGAAACTGATACGGCCCGTAGTTGTTAGAACAGTTGGTAGTCACCGCGGGCAACCCGTAGCTATGCACGTAGGCGCGTACCAGATGGTCCGAGGCAGCCTTGGAAGCGGCGTAAGGACTGTTGGGCGCGTAAGCGGTGGTCTCCTCGAACGGCGGATCCTGACGACGAAGCGTGCCGTAAACCTCGTCTGTGGAAACATGCAGAAAACGAAACTTGGAGCGGTCCTGGGCAGAGCATTTAGCCAGATATGAACGGGTGGCTTCGAGCAGCCGAAAAGTACCTTCTACATTTGTGCGCACAAAAGCCTCGGGGCCGGAGAGGGAACGGTCTACGTGGCTCTCGGCTGCGAAATGCAGGATGGCGCGCGGTTGGTAGCGATCGAGCAACCGATCGAGAAATGGTTGGTCGCAGATGTCACCCTGTTCGAAGTGGTAGGCTGGAAGCCGCTCGACGGAAACCAGGTTCTGCAAGTTGCCGGCATAGGTGAGCTTGTCGAGATTGACAACCGGAGTGTCTACGAGCGCGAGCCAGTCGAGAATGAAATTCGACCCAATAAAGCCGGCTCCGCCGGTCACGAGAATGGGCGACGAGTCGTTGAGCATCCCTTAAGTTTAACTAAGTACGCGTAGGCAGGCTTGCCCGAAAGTAATCGAGGGACAACTCCAGGCCTTGGCGAAGACCGATCTTTGGCTCCCATCCGAGCAGGGTTCTGGCCTTGGTGATGTCGGGGCAGCGCTGCATGGGATCGTCGATTGGCAGCGGCTCGTAGCGGATCTTGCTCTTCGAGCCAGTGACCGCCAAAACCTCGCGCGCACAATCCTTGATGGTCCACTCCACCGGGTTTCCGATGTTCACCGGAAGGTGCTCGCTCGAACGCGAGAGAAGAAGAATGCCGGCGATCAAATCGGACACATAACAGAAGCTTCTGGTCTGGCTGCCATCTCCGTAGACAGTAAGATCTTCGTCGAGCAGCGCCTGGATCATGAGGTTGGAGATGACGCGGCCATCCGTGGGCTGCAAGCGTGGGCCGTAGGTGTTGAAGATGCGCACCATGCGGGTATCGACGCTGTAGTAACGGTGGTAGGCCATGATCAGGGCTTCAGAGAATCGCTTGGCCTCATCGTAGACCGAACGCGGCCCGATGGGGTTGACCCGGCCCCAATAGCTTTCCGTTTGCGGGTGAACGTCCGGGTCGCCATAGCACTCTGAAGTGGATGCATGCAGGAAACCGGCCTGGTATTTGCGCGCCAGGTCGAGAACATTTCGGGTGCCCTGGGAGCCGACATTGAGCGTCTCCGGACCGAGCCGCGCATAATCGGCGGGGCTGGCCGGAGAGGCAAAGTTGAACAAGTAATCCACTCGTCCCAAGTCGAACGGGAGGCAAATGTCCTGCTCTACCAGGGTGAAGCGGGGGTCATTGCTCAGACTGGCCAGATTGGCAGTACGCCCGGTGGCGAGATTATCCACCCCGACTACCTGGTGGCCCTGGGCCAGAAGGGCCTCACACAGGTGAGAGCCGAGGAAGCCGGCGGCGCCGGTGACCAAGACTCGTTGAATGACACGCTGAGTCGCCAAAATACGATTTACCCCCGTCTTGGTGTCAAAAGAGAATGTTTTAGGGCCAACGCTTGGTCGACGCCGATTCGACCGAGGTGTGCTGGGAGGGTCTGCCTACGCTCAGATAGGTAAAGCCGAGATCCTGCATGACCCAGGGGTCGAAAAGGTTGCGGCCATCGATCACGATGGGATAGCGCAGTGTATAGCGCAGCCGGGCCAGATCCAGGCGGGTGAATTCTGCCCAGTCGGTGAGGATCAACAAGGCATCGGCGTTGTCCGCTGCGGCGTAGGGATCGTCGGTGTATTGCAGGCAGTCGCTGGGCGGCAATTCGAGCTTGGCCCGCTCCGTGGCTGCGGGATCATAAGCGCAGATCGTGGCTCCCGCATCCAGCAGCATGCGAATGATTTCCAAAGCCGGTGATTCGCGGATATCGTCCGTTCCCCCCTTGAAGGCCAGACCGAGCACCCCCAGACGCTTCTTGCGCAGGGTCCACAAGGCGGAGCGAATCTTTTGAAAGAAGCGCTCCTTCTGCAGTTCATTAATCTTTTCCACTTCCTCAAGCAGGCTGAAGTCGATACCCAACTCTTGCGCGACGTAGCGAAACGCGGCGACATCCTTGGGGAAACACGACCCTCCGTAGCCGATGCCCGCGCTCAGGAATCGCTTGCCGATCCGCTTATCCATCCCCATGCCCCGCGCCACATGCTCCACATCCGCGTCCACCGCCTCGCACAGGTTGGCGACCACATTGATAAAGGAGATCTTCATGGCCAGGAAAGCATTCGAGGCATGTTTGATGATCTCGGCCGCCTTGGTCGAGGTCTGCAGGATAGGCGGAAGATCGGTGGCGTTGCGGTGGCCGGGGACGGCATCGGAACGCTCGTAGTAGCTGCCGGAAGTGAGTGGCTGGTAAATTGCAGCCAGCAGTCGTGCCGCGTCTTCGCTGTCGGCGCCGAGAACAATTCTGTCCGGATGGAGAAAATCCTTGACCGCGGTGCCTTCGCGCAGGAATTCGGGATTCGAGGTCACGTCAAAGAGCGCCCGCGAGACGCCATTCCGTTCGATGGTGCGGCGAATCCAGTCATTGGTGTAGACCGGCACGGTGCTTTTCTCAACGATGACCTTATAAGAGTGAATCGACCGGGCAATCTCGCTGGCCACCGCGTCTACGTAAGACAGATCGGCGTTGCCGGTCTGGCTTTGCGGCGTGCCTACAGCAATGAAAATGACCTGGGACTCCTTGGTGGCGTGACCCAGGTCGGTGGTGAACTGGATCTGGCCGCTGGCCCGGTGCCTTCCCAGCAATTCGGGAAGAAACTCCTCATGAATCGGGATCAGGCCCTGGTTGAGTTTGTTCACCTTGTCTTCGTCGTTGTCGACGCACAGCACCCGATGGCCGATCTCAGCAAAACATGCGGACGCGACCAACCCAACGTATCCCGATCCGACTACCGTGATTGCAATGGATTCGCTCATCTTGTGTCCTGGACTCCGCCTAGCATCAAATAATGTGATGTGACTACGAACTTTCGGGGAACGCCATACTCAAATGGTGCAAGATCGACGCGAAAGAATCGTGTAAAACACGGTCAAAGCCGCCTTGAAACGAGGCGTTGCGGTTACAAACCGCTAACCAGGGCTTTTATTCCCGAACGGACGCGCCGCTCGGGTGCATTTCTTCACAAGGTCAGTGCTTCAAACAGTGGCCCCTACGCTTTCTGTGTTCTTGGTAGGGGAGCCGGAGGCCCGTGCTTCTTTCTTTTCTTCTTCTTCATGATATTCCATCTCCGTGTTGATGGACCAGACGTTGTCCTTGTCCGGGATCCCGGCGATGATATTATCGACCGCCGTCATGGCGGTCAGCATGGAGTGGTCCTGATTGTTGTACTTGTGCATCCCGTTTCGGCCAACCAGGTACAGGTTGTCGAAACGATCGAGGAATTCGCGGATGACGTGGAATCGGTCGTAGGTGCCAAAATAGGCCGGATAGGTCTTGGGAACCCGCACCACATGAGCGTCGGTCACGTCCGAAGCTCGCAAAATCCCGATTTTATCGACCTCGGCGATGGCAAATTTCTTCAGATCTTCATCCGCCATTTTCCACAGGGCATCGCTCTGATAACAGAAATACTCAAGTCCGATCCAGGTCTTGGTGGGATCGGCCACCATGTATGGGCTCCAATTGTTGAAGATCTGTAGCCGCCCTACCAGGACATCCGGCTCCTGAATATAAATCCAGTTGTCCTTGAGCGGGCCCCCATCGGCCTCGCGCACCGTCAGGTGGTCAACCAGAAGCCCCACAGTAATAAAGTCGCGATATTGCAGGCCATCACTCACCTCCCGGACTTCACTGGGGATCGGCGTGTCCATGGCGTCAATCAGTTCGCGCACCGGCATGGTGGAGAAGACGTAGTCCGCGGCAAACCGTCGGCGTTCTCCGCTATCGCTTACTGCCTCGACGGCGGTGATCGCATTAGCCTCGACGAACAGCCTGGTGGCCCGCCAACCAAGAAGAATCTCTCCCCCCTGATCGCGAATCTGGTCGGCCGCATGTTCCCAGAGCTGGCCCGGACCATATTTTGGATACAAAAACTTCTCAATCAGTGACGTCTCGGTTCCCTTTTGCTGGATTGCCTGGTCCTTGGAGCGAGCGAACGCCTTCTTAAGAAAATGCAGGACCGCGGTGGTGAGGGACAGTCCTTTGATCCGCTGGGCTCCCCATTCGGCGCTGATCTGCTCGCAGGGAACACCCCACACTTTTTCGGTGTAGGACTTGAAAAACGTAAGGTACAGCTGGCGGCCGAAGCGGTTGATCAGAAAGTCTTCAAGCGACTTCTCGACTTTGCGCGGGAAGAGCCTGGCCCGCAGGTAACTGAAGCCTATCTTCAGGGTGCGCATCAGGCCAAGTTTGCCTAAAGTGTCCGCGGTCAGCTTGATGGGGTAGTCGAAGAAGCGCCGCAGAAAATAAATGCGGCTCTTGCGCGGGCGCACCAGCATCACCAGGTCTGTCGTCTCGGGCGTTACCCCCGTCCCGTTGGTCTTGAGCGTGCGCTGTTTATTTTGGTGGCGTAATGCATGCTGGGTATCCGCGCTTGCCTCGGGCGGCATCAAATCCATCCACCAGTTCATTACCCGGTCGGACTTGGAGAAAAAGCGATGGCCCCCGATGTCGATGCGATTGCCGTTGTGGCGAATGGTGCGGGAGATGCCGCCAATTTCGTGACTGGCCTCGAGCACAATGGGATGGATATCCGAGCGGCGAAGAAACTCCAGCGCGGCCGTAAGCCCCGCGGGGCCGGCGCCAATGAGTAAGGCGGTTTTAGGCATGAACACTCCAGGCGGTTACGATCGAAGCCTACTGCACGATGAGTCGCACTTCTTTCGCGGGGTTGCCTGCCCCATCAATAACACGGTAACAGGGTGGATGCGTAATGAGACAATCCATTCACTCTGGAGCAAGGCGCCCGAATCCAGGTCACGCGACGCTGGTGCAATTTCAGAACGCTTTACGTGCTCTTCGTGCTATTACCCTGAAAGGTTCCGGCCGATCTCTCGCCACGGCGGCGAGGCCTATTCGCGCTTCGCACGCTATTGCAGTGTAAAGCCTATCACGATGGGTCGCTGGTGAGTTTGTGTCGAACGGGACGCGTACCTCATGCGCTAATTGTGAGCACTGTTCTGTTTTGACACAGTATTGTTTCTTTTCTAGACAGACGAGTACGTTTTGATTACCCTGAACGTGCATCGGCAGGAGAGCTGTTGCGAAAACAACGAACCTCGCACTGTCGTGCCAAGATCTGCTCCGAGGCGTTCGTTGAGGCCGCTTCGAGAGTGGGTTTTCTCTAGTAAGTTCGGGTTCGGGAATCACCCCGCGAGCCGTCCTTTAGGCATCATAGTGTGTACTGGCGCTGCAACTATTGTTGGATTTGTAACCAGCGAGGTTACTTGGTAGAAACGTTTGGATGCGGCGCATGCTCTAATTATGTCTGCACTTTGCATAATGCAAAGGCAGACAAGAGTCCTAGCCAGGGAGCGAATCGGTCGCTTTTGCCCTGGCTTTCCCGATATCTCCAGCCAGCGAAGGTATCAACTTTGATTTCACGGGCGGCTAACATGCGACTTCACTCCAGAGCACTAGCTTTCGCAGTTTTGTTGGCGGGAGCCATACTGCCCATTGCATTGAATGCCCAGGTAGTACCCGCGATCAAGGGCGGCGGAAGCCAAATCAACGTCTATGGGACCTATACCCTGGTAAAAACGGATTTCAATTCCACCCTGGATTATCCTCCCAGCAGCCCTCCGCCCAGCAGCACCAATGATGCCAATGGCTGGAACCAGGCTTTTTCTGTGGGGGCTGATTTTCGCCTGGGGCGGTTCGTGTTTGGTCAGCCCGCGGTCGGAACACGCTTCACCTGGAGCACGGGGACATTCGGGAAGCAAAGAACCTTCGTGTTCGGGCCCGAACTCCACTACATCTATCGCAAGTTTCGCCCTTACGGCGACTTCATGATCGGCCCCGGGAACATCACCTACCGAACGGGTCAAACGGACAACAGTATCGTTTACCAATTCGGTGGTGGGGTGGACTACCACAAGAATCGAACCTTGAATTTCCGCATGATCGACTTTCAGTATCAGCTTTGGGACCTGGGAAACCACTATTATCCTCCCGGATTTCTACCCGGGCAGCCCGGCGTTTACATCGACACCAAGCTCAAGCCCTATACTCTCAGTTTCGGTGTTCTCATCCGGGTAAAGTGAGTCTACTGGCCCTCGCCCGAGCCTATTCGCATGGAGAGGGCTATACGGGTGGCGGAAGAACTCAGGCTCAACACCCTTACCCAAGATCAGTGCCGCCTCGCCAGCTTCTAGCAACCCGCGGGATCTAAGATTAAGATTCATGGTGGCACTATCTACCTAGTGGAAGGTGAAGTGGATGGGCCTCAGCCCGTCCGTGAAAGATGTATCCAGCTGCCCAATCCTCAGACCCGTACCTAAAGCCTTCGTTCCCTCTTTCTAACCGCCTGCGCAGGCTGGCCTGGTCCATAATCTGGATTTTCTTGTTTCGCACATCACCCCGGCCTTTTCACTCCTGGCGTGCTTTTCTGCTGCGTTGCTTCGGTGCCCGGCTTGGTCCTCATTGTCATTTCTATCCCAGGTCGCGGATATGGGCTCCATGGAATTTGGTCTGCGCCGACGGAGCATCCCTGGGCGACGATGCGGAGATTTACAACCCTTCCCCTGTCTCCATGGGATCGCACGCCATCGTTTCCCAACAGGCTTACATTTGTGGGGCCACGCATGACTACAACGACCCGGCGTTCCCCCTCATCTCTTTTCCCATGAGCCTGGGTGCCTACTCGTGGGTCTGTGCCCGCGCCTCTGTCTCTCCGGGAGTGAACGTCGGTGAGGGAGCGGTGCTCGGCCTTGGTTCGGTAGCCACGCGAGATCTCGAGCCCTGGACCGTTTACGCCGGAGTTCCCGCACAGCCGGTGAAGCAGAGAGTAGGACGAGAGCAAGGCAGTGCGGCCACATAATGAATCAAACTCCACACCAAGTGCCGGAATGATTTCATCCTTTTCTCCTGTTACTGTGATGAGGTAGGTCTACGGGAGAAGTGCTCTTAACGATGCAGCCTGTCTTGCGAATTCTAGCCGTTATTGGTTTGCTGCAGCTTGCCCTGTGCACCAGCCAGGGACAAAATTCCGATAACAGCGGCCTTCCTGCTCAAAATTCGGCGCCGATTCAAATCACGCCCGCGCCCATGAATCCCTCGTCGAATACGCCGCTCGAACCGATCTTTCCTCAATCGACACCCCAATCGGCGTTCCCAGGGGCGACACATTCCTTGAGAGAGTTGACCCCTAACGGGCCGTCATCCGGAGCAGGGCTGGGCTTTGGACCCATCCGCCCCGGAGATATTGTAGAAGTGCGGGTATTCGATGCCCCGGAGTACTCGGTGAGCATGCCGGTCTCCCCCGCCGGGCTCATCGCGATTCCCTACGCGGGCCTGTTCCACATAGAAGGAATGACCTCGATCGAGGCCGCGAAGGCGATTGCCGATCTTTTTGTGCAAAAGCAGATCCTGCGCGATCCGCGGGTGATTGTCACCACCCAACAGTTCGGTTACAGCGTGACGGTAATGGGCGAAGTGAAAAGTCCAGGCATCTACACGCTTGCGGGCAAGAAGCGGCTGATCGATATGCTTACCCAAGCCGGTGGCGTAACTAACTCGGCGGGACACGTCATCGAAATCTTCGCCCCCGGCTCGTTCAAAAATCCGACCACTGTCCTATGGGACCCAACGCTGCGCGAAAATGACAATGCGGAACTGGAGATCAAGACAGGGGAAACCATCCTGGTCAGCCGTTGCGGTGTGGTCTACGTGGGAGGCAATGTAGGTAGGCCGGGAGCCTTTCCGCTCTGCGAGTCGAACCACACCACGCTCACGGAAGTCATAGCCTTGGCGCAAGGGACTAAGCCTAACTCCTATTCGCAACGTACGATCCTAATGCGAAGCTCGGGAAACGGGACGCGGGTGGTACAAAACATCAAATTAGAGGACGTGCTGCGAGGAAAGAAGGTCGACATTACGATGCAGCCGGATGACATTCTCTTTATTCCGCCCAGCATACTTAAGGCGGCCGGGAAAACCGCGTTGACCGCGGCTATAGGGTTTGCTACCCAGGCCTATTTTTACGTGCATTAGAGTATTTCTCTACGTCTCCTCGAGCTCAGGGTAATGAAGTGCCGATGAAGTTTAGTGTAGTGACCATCTCCTTCAATCAGCGGCAGTATCTGATGGAAGCCCTCACCTCGGTGCTGGCACAGGATTACCCTGCCATCGAATACATCGTGGTAGATCCAGGGTCCACAGACGGAAGCCGCGAGCTGATCGAAGGCTTTCGCAGCCGGCTGGATCGGGTGATTTTTGAACCTGATCAGGGAGCAGCCGAGGGCCTGAACAAAGGTTTTCAGAAAGCCTCAGGGGACATTTTCGGATTTCTGAACTCTGATGACGTACTGCTGCCGGGAGCGATGCGGAGCGTCGCCCAGGTTTTCGAGAATAATGCCGACTACGACATCGTGATGGGTAATGGTTTTGTGATCGATGGCCACGGCCGCCGAATTCGCCGCATACGCGCGGCTGGTTTTACCTTGGATCGTTATTTCTACGGAGGAGCCACCTGGCTGCAACAGGCCACATTTTTCCGGCGTGCGGCGTTTGAGGCCGTGGGGGGATTCAACGTGAATAATCGATCCTGTTGGGATGGAGAGCTGCTGGTGGACATGGTCCGGCGTGGCGCGCAGGTCAAATATCTCAACCGCGACCTGGCGCTTTTTCGCATCCATGCGAAATCCATCACCGGCTCGCGGCGGCACAGCGAAATGATGAAGGCAGACGCCGAACGCATGTTTTCTCTGTCCCGAGGACGCCGTTGGACGGCTTTGGATACTCTGCGGGGCTATCTATTTCGCATCGAACGTATCCTCACCCATCCCGGGGCTGTCGAGTCCGCGATTCGCGCACGCATGAGCAGGATCTAGGGTTTAGTCTCACTGGTACAGGCAGAGAGAGAAAGATTGGTGAACCACCGTGCCGCACCTTATAATTTGGCTCTAGGAAAGCATCCGACCACTTTCCGGCAGGCGGAGGTTGAGGTCGAGTGACGTCCAGAACCGGACACTTCAATCTACCCACTCGGTGAACTTCCAAACGCATGAGTATCTATCCCCCACCATCGGAACCTGGCGTACTACCCGAATATCGCGAACCAGGCGCACGTGAGCGTGGCTTCGTCAGCATTGGTTTGAATGACGGTCAAACCCTGCAGCACTTCCTGCTGATCAGCAAAAAATATATATGGCTGGTGCTGACATGCGTCCTGCTGGGCATCGGCGCGGGATACATCGAAAATGCCAGAACTCCAAATAAATACACGTCTACTGCGAACATTGAGATTACCCAGAATACGGCAGCCGATCAGTTCCGGATGGATACGAGCGGGAGCGATAACGGATACATCGATGTCACCAAACTGGATACGGAGATCGCGATCCTAAAGAGCTCAACGCTGGCGATGAAGACGATCGTGTCGCTGCACCTCGATCGAAACAAGGATTTTCTCCCACTGGGATCAAAGAAGACTTGGGATCTATCCAATATCCGAGACCGGCATGCTTTGGTAGGGATCTTTGAGGGCGGTCTGGCGGCGGAACGGTTTGGACACACCAATATTCTTAATCTTAGCTTCACCGCTCGCAATCCTGTGCTTGCCGGAGTGATCTGCAATACGCTCATCGATACTTACGTGCAGCACAACTTCAGCGAAAATTATGCCGCTACTCAAGAGGTTTCCGATTGGCTGCAGCAGCAATTAGGAGATCTGAAGAATCGCCTGGAGCAAAGCCAGGAGCGCATGCTGACTCTACAAAGGGATATAGGTCTGGTGGGCCTCGATCAGACGCAGAGCATCATGCTTTCACGGCTGGTCGACATCAGCCACGATGTAACCACGGCTGAAGCGCAGCGGCTGATCGCCCAAGCCAGGTTAATAACCCTGCAGAGCGCGCCGCCGGATGTGCTGGCCACCCTGAGTGGTGATCCTATTCTCTTGGGTTTAAAGCAAAAAGAGAGCTCCCTGCAATCGGAAAATGCGAGCCTGAGCACGATGTATGGAGAGAAGAACCCCCGCCTGCAGGAGATTCGCTCAGAACTTGCCGAGGTTCAGCGGAGCATGAAGGTGGAGCAAGGTATCGCGCTTACCAAGGCTCAGGAGGAAGTGAACGCAGCCAAAGCCAATCAGGACGCTGTACAGGGAAGGCTGGATCAGGAAAAAAACAGCGCTTACCAGGGCAACGGAAAGGCTGTGGAATACTCGCTCGCCCGCCGGGAATACGAAGCCAACCGATCGCTATACGACGGGCTGCAGCAGCGACTGCAAGAGGCCGGCATTCTCGCCGGCCTGCACTCCACCAATATCCGCCGCATCGATCCTGCGGATGCCCCGGACTTCCCCAGTTCTCCGAAAAAGTCGGTTAACCTGACGCTGGGCCTGCTCTGCGGGCTCGGCATTGGCTTGGTGCTGTCGTTCATGGTGGAGGCGCTGGATTCAAACGTCAAAACTATCTATGACATCGAAGAGCGGCTTGGTCTGCCCATGCTGGGCGTCGTTCCCCAAGTCGACTCCAAGCTTCTTTCCCCGGAAACGTTTGTCAGGGATGCTACCTCGCCTCTTCCCGGGGCGTGGTCGAGGCTGGCTGAAGCCTACAGGGCGCTGCGAACCACCATCCTTCTTTCCCGCGCAGGTACTCCGCCCCAAGTCATCCTGGTCAGCAGCGCCAAGCCTTCCGAGGGCAAGACATCGATCACCACGCTGGAGGCGATTGTGTTTGCGCTCAACGGTGCCCGAGTGCTCTTGATCGACTCTGACCTCAGACGGCCGTCCGTTCATCTCCGCTTCAGGATTTCTAATAAGGTCGGGCTTACCACAGTACTGACCGGCAAGGCCCCGCTGCAGGAGGCTATCGTGCCTATGTCCTCCGTGCCGTCTTTGCACATCCTGCCCGCCGGCCCCATTGCCCCCATGCCCGCCGAACTGTTGGGCTCCTTGCAGATGCAAAGGCTGATTGAGGGCTTGCGCGCAAACTATGATTTCATTCTGATCGATACACCGCCGGTCTTAACCGTAACCGACGCGGCCGTGCTGGTATCCATCAGCGACGGCGTCGTGCTGGTTCTGCGTTACGCAGAGGCCTCAAGAAATGTGGTGGCGCGGGCCAGCGAGATCCTCTTGCGTTCTGGAGCCCATCTGCTCGGCGTGGTGTTGAACGCGGTGGATCTGCAATCGTCCGATTACGTCGAGTACTATGGCCGCGCTTATAACGACTACTACGAATCACGCGCGGATGTTGAAGAGTAGATTTTGAAAGCAATTGTTGCCACGGGATTCGGTAAGCTCTACTTTCACGATACGGCCCGCGCTCTGGCAGGGGCGGGAGTAGAAGTAAATTTCCTCACCGGCTGGGTTCCCAAGCCCAATCAGACAGCTCATGGTGGATCTTCTGGGAAAGTTTCTGGGAGAAAAGCACCTGGCCACGCGCATGGCCGCCCGGCAGATTGGGGGCCCGGGCCTATCTGTCACTCCTGTGGCCTGGGTAGAGGTCGTTGGAACCCTGATCAAACTGATCCAACGCACCCGCGTCATTCCGCTCGATCTGGCCTATGGCATGGAGTTCCGTGTAGCCGCCTGGGGCAGCCGCAAATACCTCAGGAATGCGGATGTGCTGCTGGTTCGCAGCGGAGCAGGCCAATCCGGTGCCATCAAGAAAGCGCGCAGCAACGGCTTGGCGATCGTCACCGATCATTCGATCGCCCATCCCGCCTTCATGCACCAGGCCCTACGTGAAGAGTTTGCCCGCTTTGGCCTGCTCGGCCGGTTACGACTCTCGAGCGGACCTGTGGAAGCTGGTGCTGCGTGATTGTGATGATGCCGACTTGCTCATGGTCAACTCCGACTTCGTGAAGAAAACTTTTCTGGAACAAGGCTACCCGGCGGATAAGGTGCGGGTGGCTTATCTGGGAGTGCGGGAGGACTTCTTCGACCTGAAGCGCGACTACCGCATAGCTGGCCCCGTGCGCCTTCTGTTTACCGGGAATTTCGATATTCGCAAGGGCGTGCGGCTCTTGCTGGAGGCGATCCGTCAGTGCAGGCGGTCTGGACTCGATCTGCGTCTGGAGTTGCTGGGAAATTTGGGTAATGGGGCGCCTTGTCTCGAACCGGGCGATGAGATCTTTTTTACCCACACACCCTTCGCCCCGCTCAAGCAAGTCGCCATGTCATTCGAACGTGCCGATCTGTTCGTGTTTCCCACGTTTGCCGAGGGCTCGTCGCGTTCCGCGATGGAGGCCGCTGCCGCTGGTTTGCCCCTTATTACGACAGAAAATTGCGGCCTACCCCTCCAGCATGGAAAGAGCGCTATCTACGTTCCGGCGAACGACGTTGAGTCCCTCGCGCAAGCCATTGCCCTCCTTTCGTCGGATGATGGCTTGCGCGAATCAATAGGTAGAAACGCAATGAAAACCGTGACGGAGAACTATACCTGGATGCACTACGGGCGACGAGTAGGGGGGTACCTCAAGGAAGCGGTTGAAGGAGTGGGCGTCAGCCGTTAGAGAGCCTGCGTGAGAACTGCCGAGATTTTGAAACTCAGTCCCCGCAGGGACGGCTGAGTGCCCGGGACGACAGAGTCTGTGTGCGAACCTCCTTATAGGACGATGGGGTGCCCCAGGTCTCGCCCTTGAGACCTGGGATCCTCCACGCAGATGCCGGAACGCCAAATCGGGGAACTGTAACTTCGAGAAAGCCCTAGGTACTGATGCCACACTCTAAAGCCAAGATGGAGTGAGCGTGAGAACTCAGGTCCGCCGGCATTTGAGTGAAGGATCCCAGGTCTCAAAAGCGAGACTTGGGGCACCCATCGTCCTATAAGGAGGTTCTCACACAAACTCGACAGTCCTGGGTATGTGCAAGTCAGACGAAGAGTCCCGTAGGGACGACTGAAAGTTGCCCAGGGATAACAGCCCGGTGATTTTCAGCCGTCCCTACGGGACTCTTCGTGCTTAATCCTACCCAGGACTGGCGTCCTGGGCTACACTCAGCCGTCCCCGCGGGACCGAGTCCGCGTTGTCACGCAGCCGCTAAAGGCTCTATGGCTGTTGCACATCGCTTGGCCTCCCCGTGATCGCCATGAGTCCGAGGTGCATTTCAACCGCTTGCAGCAGGGAAAACGCAACCGCGTCGGCGAGGGCTGCTGCGGCGTCCGCTCCTGGCTTCTGACGGTCTACCTCTCCCCGGATAAAGATGGTTTTCATCCCCAGCCGCTGTCCGGCCTGAATATCGGAAAGCGAATCGCCGATAACCACGCTGTTGTCTGCGTTGATCTGGGGAAAGTCCTTCGTGGCCTGTTCAAAGAGCCCTATATCCGGCTTACGGCAATGGCACTCGCCCATGTCGTGAGGACAGTAGTAGATTGCGTCCAGCCGGGCGCCATGCCGCGCCAGGTGACTCTGCATGTTGTCGTGAATCCGCTCCACCTGCTCAGCCGTGGCACGGCCCAGCGCGATGCCGCGTTGATTGCTGACCAGGATCACGGTCAGATGAGCGCGATTCATGCGGGCGACCGCCTCGACCGCTCCCGGCAGCCATTCGAATTGCGCCCAGTCGCTGACGTACGCGCCCTCGGGCATCTTGCGGTTCAAAACCCCATCGCGGTCCAGGAAGACGTAGCGCACTATAATTGTTAAGGCTAACATCGTGCCCGACCATGCCATCCAACGCATTACTTTGCTAAGCTTTCGCACGTTTGGCGATTACGTACTGAAGGCGCCCTTTCTCTTCGAGCTTGCCCGGCTGCATCCTACTGCCGAGGTCACAATAATCACCAACCGAAAGGGCGGCCAGGTGTACCCGCTGGTGGACTCGCGCCTGAAGCTGGTCGTGGTCGACCATGGTGACCCCAAGCTGCACCTGCTCCGTAGCCTCCTTGCAATGCCGAAGGCGGACCTGGTCTTCGCCCTGGACGACAGCCGCACCACGCTGGTCCTCTCTCTGCTGGTACGTGGGAAACGGAAAACGGGATGGGTGCAAGGTATCAGCCGTCTCTATGCGGAAGGCGGCTTCTTCGAATGGAAGAGCGTTCGCCCCTGGCTCTCGGCAATCGTGAAGACGGTCTACCGGCCGGGCAGGATTCGTCTGCCGGAAGACAAGCACGATGGCGAAGTGGAGCTCGAGCTGCTTGATCTGCAGGGTCAAGGCCGGCCGCTCGCCTCGTATCGCAGCGATTATCGCATCCCGTCCGGGCCCACGATTGGATCCACCTTATATCTATTGCGCGGCAGAAGCCGGTTGGCGCGCCAGGCAGCTTACTGATGAACAATGGAAGGGCATCATCAGCGGCCTTTTGCAAGCTTTTCCCGAAGCATACGATCGTGGTTCATGGAGCAGCGGGAGCGGTACAGGAATTTGCGTCGGACCAGCGTGTCCGCTCGTATGGCCAAAGATCCGTCCAGGAGCTGTTCGACAAAATTTCGGCTGCAGACCTGGTCATCGCTCCCGATAGCTTTGCCCTGCATTTGGCCTCGTTTTACGACGTGCCGGCGATCGGCTATTTCGGTCCGGCGTTTCCCCACCGCTTCCGGCCAACGGGCCCGCGGAGCAGCAGCCTCTTCCACCAGCCGGCGTGCTCCCCGTGCCTGCAGCTCCGGGGCGACAACTCATGCCGCCGGGGGCTGACCCAATGCAGTTCGCTGGCGGCAATGAGCCCAGCAGAGTTCATCGCTGCGGCACACGTGGCGCTGGCGTAAGCATGGCCATTGTTTCCCTCACGATTGAATTGCAGATCGAGCAGGCCCACTCGCTCAAAGACCGCCGCCAGGTTGTCCGCAGCCTCAAAGAGAAGCTTCGCCACGGCTTCAATATTTCGGTTGCCGAATTGGATGAGGCGGTCACCTGGCAGTCCGCGACCATCGGCGTCACCGCCATCTCCCGATCGCGGGATTATCTTTCCGGCCTCATGCGGCAGGTCGAGAACGCGGCGGTGCGTATCGCCAATGACCTCGGCGCCCAGGTCGCTGACTCCTGGTGCACCTTCCTCGAGGAGGAAGCTGAGGATTAGCCGTTTCTGATAATCTAAGGGGTTTAGCTAAGGACTTTTTTCCATGGTAGAACCACGGGCACGAAAGTACCATCGCGATCGCGTAGCCGAAACGCTGCGCGAAGAGATCAGCGGCATGATTGTGGGCGAACTCGCTGATCCACGCATCAGCTTCGCCTATGTGAGCGAGGTGGTTCTCAACCCCGGCGGCAAGTCGGCACGTGTGTACATCGCCGTCGATGGCGGCGAAGTAGAAGAAGAGAAGACGCGGGAGGCGCTGACCGCAGCGCGCGGCTTCATCCGCCATGAATTGCTGGAACGCATGGGAGTGCGGCACGTTCCTGAACTGTCGTTCGAGATCGATAAGTCCAAACACCTCAAGTTGCGCATCGACGAACTGCTGGGGCGCAACAGAAAGACCGCGAAATCCAAGGAGTAGCTTTGCCATCCACTCCCCAGATCAGCCCCCATCCGATGATCGACGCGGTCCTCAACTCCATTGCCAGGGCAGATCGCCTGTTGGTAACCGCGCACGCCCGGCCCGACGGCGACGCAGTAGGCTCCCTGATCGCCTGTTGGATGATCCTGCAGCGGATGGGCAAGCAAGCCGACATGGCGCTGAGCGACCGGGTTCCATGCATCTACCGCGGGCTTCCCTGCGCGGCGCTGGTGCGGCACTGGAGCCAGGTCGAAGGCGACTACGACACCGTTATCCTGTTGGAGTGTGACGGCATCCCGCGCACCCGCCTCGGTGGCCTCGAAAACCGGTTCCTGATCAACATCGACCACCACACCAGCGGCCGTGCCTTTGCCGACGTGAACTGGATCGATAGCAGCGCCTGCGCCGTAGCAGAGCTGGTCTACCAGCTGGCCGACGCCGCCGGCATCGACATCACGCGGGAGATGGCCACCTGCCTCTATACCGCGGTACTTTCCGACACCGGTTCCTTCTGCTACGAGGGTACCGACGCGCACACCTTTGAACTCGCGCGTAACCTGGTTCGGCAGGGAGCCGATCCAGTACTCATTGCCCAGGATGTTTACTTTTCCAACCCCGCGCCGAAGATGCTCCTTCTGGGCGCCGCACTGGCCAACCTGCACTACGATCGAAATCTAGCCTGGCTCTGGGTGTCTGAGAACGATATGGACCGCACCCACGCGGCGGAAGAGGACTGCGAAGGGATCGTCAACTACGCTATTGCCATCGCCGGAATCGAGGTTGCTGTATTCCTGCGCGAACTGCGCGACCATCAGGTTCGCCTCAGCCTACGCAGTAAGGGCCGGGTGAATGTTGCCACCATCGCAGAGCGTTTTGGCGGGGGCGGTCACGAAAATGCCAGCGGTTGCACCCTTGCCGGCCCCCTGCCGGTGGCCACGGAGCAAATCCTGAAGCATCTCCGCAAGGAAATAGAAACCGCCGCCTCTGTAAACAGACTTGCTTAAGAGCCGTGGTTTTTGTTTGGATTCATCAGCGTCCGCACCATCCTCTCGCCCGGCCGCTGAATCTGATAGCCTTGTGCCCGTACACTACCTGGCAGAATCAATGGTTGAGAAAAAAGCAATGCTGGGTACGCCTCAAGTCCTTAACCGGCCGGACGTTGGACTAGCCGCGTTGAAAGCTCGTTTCCCTGCCCTGCACGACACGTTGGAAGCCGTCAGCCTTTTCGTTTTTACCCCCTTTTTCCTGTTCTATGGGTTGGTGCCTATCTTTGGCGGAGATGGGCTGGGACTGGTAGGCGCCGACGAACCCAGATATGCGCAGATCGCCCGCGAAATGCTGGTTCGGCACGATTACATCACCCCTGTTCTATGGGGCCATCCCTGGCTCGAAAAGCCCGCGCTCTATTACTGGCGGGCCATGTTTGCCTTCCTGGAGTTTGGCGTACATGACTGGTCGGCGCGTCTCCCGTCGGCCAGTTTCGCTTTTATTCTGGTCGCGCTGATCTACCTGCACCTGCGCCGCTTCCGGCCCGGAAGCCAGTTGGATGCAGCGTTGATTACCGCCTCCTGCGCCGGCATTGTTGGGTTTGCCCGCGGGGCATCCACCGATATGCAGTTGGCCGCTCCCTTCTGCATCGGCATGCTGGGTTGGTATGCGTGGTATGAGACGGACAAGAAGTTCTGGCTCTTCGACCTCTATTTTTTCGTTGGCGTAGCCACCCTTGCCAAGGGTCCGGTGGCTCCGGTCATGGCTGGATGCATTATCTTCACCTTCGCCGCGCTGCGGCGGGAATGGTTCCTGCTTCGCCGAACCTTCTGGATGCCCGGGGTTCTCCTCTATTTCGCCATGGTGCTGCCCTGGTATATCGCAGTACAGCGTCGCAATCCCGACTTCCTGCGGATCTTCTTCCTTGAACACAACCTGGAACGCTTCGCCACCAACCGCTACATGCACGAACAGCCCTTCTGGTACTACCTTCCCATCATGCTGCTCGCGCTTTTGCCCTGGTCGGTGGTGGCCATGCGCGCGCTGGCAGATGCGATTCAGCTATCGATTGCGGAGTGGCGGGCGCGGCTCGCCAAGCACCACTACATCGGTCATAGCCGTTGGGGCGATGCGTTTCCCGAATTTCTGGTGCTCTGGACCCTGTTTCCAATCGTGATTTTTTCACTTTCCCGATCCAAGTTGCCGGGCTACATTCTGCCCTCGATTCCGCCGCTCACCATTCTCACCGGCGATTACATCAACCGCATTCGGCCCAAGGACCTGAATGGATGGCTGCTGGTGCTGCATGCTGCGCTCTCTGCGGTAACCATCATTCTGGTGCTGCTGTTGCCTTGGCGTATCGCACATCCGGGAGGCAGGCCGCCGGCCAGCATTCTCCTGCTCGGCGTTTTCGAGCGGCGTGGCTGCCGCACTCCTCATCCTGATCGTGGTGGTCCGCTTCGGGGTCAAGCGCTTGCGCATGGTCACCATGGTGCCACTGGTGATCATGCTCCTGTTTATTTTCGGGGTAGGGCCGTTCTTCGGCTTGCCCGCAATCTCTTCAACCAAGAAAAACATCCGCTTGCTGGACGCTGCCTATTCTGCCCGGCCGCTAGCTGCCATCATCAGCCAGATTGCCCGTCCGAAGGAAGCTGTCGCCGTCTACAAGGTACGGCGCGACGTGGAATACGGTCTTTCCTTTTACCGTAATCACCTGGTCGAGAATTATGAGCAAGACGGCATTCCTCCGGAGGAGCACATCCTGATAACCCGCGAAATCTATGCCGGCCAGTTGCATACTTTCCTCGCCGGCCGATCCTATCAACCCCTCTTCTCCTATCCTCCCCAAAATCTCGCTGTTTACCAGGTCTTTGCCAAGCCCTAGAGGTAGGCTGGCCAACAACCCGGGTTTCCATGGGGAGCCCTTGTGCCGTACACTCCTGTTCACACGCGGATGACTCCAGCCCTGAATCTGGAAATACTCGACTTACGACATTTCTCCGCCAGCAACCTCAAGCCGGTGCTGGAGGCGGAGAGCCTCGCCTGGAACCAACGTCTGCGCTGGGATTTTCACGCGTCTGCCAACCTGCTGCTGCAGTATCTCGACTCCCGTCTTCTGCCTGGTTATGTGGCCATCGAGAATGGCCGTATCTGCGGTTACGTCTTCTGCGTGTACGAGAGTGAAAAGGCGCTGGTGGGCGATGTTTTTGCTGTCCCCTTCCCAGGCAACCCCCAGCTGACTGCGGACATTGAGCGCCGGTTGCTCGAACATATGATCGAGTTGCTGCAACATTCCCCCGGGGTCGAACGCATTGAATCGCAACTGCTGCTGCGTCCCCACGGCACCCATGCCGAAACCCTGCGCAACACGGGTTTTGCCATCTATGAACGGCTATTTATGGAGCTTGAACTAAACTCGGCCAGCTTGGCCGAGGGATCGCCCCTGTTTGGTGAATTGGAGCTTCGCGCCTGGAAAGACAGCGATTTTACCGCAGCCGGCCATCTTATCGCCCAGGCCTACAAAGGTCACTTGGACGGTGTAATCAACGATCAGTACCGCTCCGTCAACGGCTCGCTGAGATTCCTGCATAATATTGTCCGCTTCCCAGGTTGTGGACTGTTTGACGCGTCTGCCTCTCGCGTGCTCGCGTTCCGCGGTCGCGACGAGATCGCGGCTCTCCTGCTTTGCTCTCGGGTACGCGACGATGTGGGCCATGTGACCCAGCTTTGTGTTAACCAGCAATACCGTCGTCGCGGCCTTGGGGCTTGGCTTTTGGCCGAATGCTCGCGGGTGCTGCGCAGGCATGGTTTCCAGGCGCTCACGCTCACGGTCACGAGGCAGAATGCCGACGCCGTGGCGCTCTATCAGCGGATCGGATTTACTACCCGGCAGACCTTCGACGCCATGGTTTGGGAGCGTCGTGGGCGAGCCCGGATATAACTGGACTTGTGTATCCTTAAGAGATGGCGCAAAGAGCAGACGCGGCGAAAAAATCGGCGGCATCGAAGGTAAGCCGGTTGGGATATATGGCACTGATTGCCGGTTGGCTTGTTCCGGGGGCAGGACATCTGATGCTCAAACGCTGGGGCCGGGGCGCTCTGGTATTGGCTTCGATCACTTGCATGTTTGTGTTGGGCATCATGATGGGCGCCAGGCTCTACGCGCCCAATACGGCAGACCTTCTGGACATGCTGGGTTTTCTGGGTGATTTAGGAGCGGGCCTGCTTTATCTCGTTAGCCACGCCGTTGGATTGGGTCAGGCGCCGGTGCAGGTGGTGACCGCGGATTACGGAGCAAAATTCGTAGTGGTCGCAGGCTTGTTAAACCTGATCTCAGCCGTGGACGCGCACAGCATCGCCGTAGGGAGAAAGCCATGACCATTGCGCCTTCTCATTTCACCACGGTCATTCTCTTTGCTACCTTTGCCTCGATCATCTTCGGGATCACCCAGCGCAGTACCCCAAAGGCGATGGTTCGCTATGGCGCGTATTGCTTTGTGCTGTTTTTGGCGGCCGTGATCGCGGCCAGCTGGGTGATGTATTTCATCCGGCACTAGTGGGATCCTATGGCACTCCACATCGAGATTCGTGGTATCCCATATCTCGCGAAAAACGAGCGAGATATGGGGCACCCGGAGATCTGCTGCTGGTTAGATGCGCACTAGCTCGGTTTGTTTTGGTCCAGTGACTACGGCCCGGCCGGGCTCGGTCAGCATATTCACTTCGCTGCGCACGCCGAACTCGGGAAGGTAGATGCCCGGTTCTACTGAGAAGCAGGTGTAGGGCAGAATCAGGCGCTCGTCGTGAGTTTCGAGGTTATCGAGATTGGCTCCGTTGCCATGAGTCTCGGTCGAGATGCTGTGCCCTGTCCGGTGAGTGAAGTACTCTCCGAAGCCGGCGTTGCGTATGACGGTTCTGGCTGCATCGTCTGCCTGCCATCCCGCTAGCGCCTGGCCAGCCGCAAATGAATCCTGCACCGTTTTGATGGCCGCATCGCGTGCCTGCGCGACTACCGAGAAGACTTCCCGTTCGCGTTCACTCGGGCTGCGGCCAATTACGCCAGTCCAGGTGATGTCATAGGTGCAGGTATCCGGGCGGTCCATGCGCCCCCAGATATCGATTAACAGGAAATCGCCCTCGTTGATAGGCTTCGAGGACGCAGACGTTGGTTCGTAATGGGAGTCAGAGCTGTTGGCATTTACGGAGACGTTCGGCCCATGATCGAAGAAAATTCCTGCGCGCCGCATGGCCTCCTGCAACCACACCATCACTTCATATTCGTTCAGCGGAGCGCCGCTGCCCGAGCGCAGACGCGTGGCAATATGCTTCCATGCGGCGCGTAGAATCTCATCGATTACATCCCTGGCCTGGTAATGACTGGCAATCTGCTCCGGCGTCAGCGTGGCCTCGAAACGGCTTACCAGGTCGGCGGAGCTGACGATGGTCTTACCCATCTCCCGCAGCACCTCTACCGTTCCTGCATCCACCATGGATACATACATGATTGCGTTGCGGGGCGAGTACTGCATCGCCAGCTTCTGGTACGGCGCAAGCATGGTGCGCAGGCCGTCTTCCAATTCCTGCCATGAGGAGTAGAAGTGCCCAGTACCGGGCAACGAAGCCAGTTTTCCGCTTTCCACGCGGTGGGTCAGCTTTCGCGGCTCGCCTTCGGCTGGAATGAGGTAGTACCAGCGGCGGGATACAAACAGGGAGTCACTCAGTCCCAGGATCCGATAGGCAATCGGATCCCGGTGATGATGATCGTAGAAGAGCCAGCCATCTAACTGCTGCTCGCGAAGCGCCGACTGGATACTCTCCAGGTTCATCAGATGACTACTGCGCAGTCAACTCAGCGGCAACACGCTCGGTCACAAAGGCCTCGACCGTATCGCCCACCTGGACGTCATTGAAGTTGGCAATGCCCATGCCGCACTCCATGCCGTTGGTTACTTCGCGCGCATCGTCTTTGAAACGCTTGAGCGAAGAGAGCTTGCCCTTGAAGACCTGTTCTCCATCGCGCATCAGACGTACCTCCGCATCGCGCTTGATGGAGCCGTCGACCACACGGCAACCGGCGATGGTGCCCACTTTGGGGATGCGGAAGATGTTGAGCACCTGTGCCCGGCCAACATAGTTCTCCTTGATGGTCGGCTCGAGCAAGCCCAGCATGGCCTTCTTGATCTCGTCCTGCAGCTCGTAAATGATCGAGTGCAGACGGATCTCGACTCCATCCTGTTCTGCCAGATCGGCCGCCTTGCGTTCGGGGCGTACGTTGAAGCCGATGACGATCGCATTGGAAGCCGAGGCCAGCAGGATATCGCTTTCCGTGATCGCGCCGACGCCTGTGTGCAGCACCTTGATGCGCACCTTTTCTGTCGACATCTTCTGCAGCGAGTCGGCCAGTACTTCGACCGAACCGGTCACATCTCCCTTAAGGATCAGTGGCAGTTCCTTAACCCCAGCCTGCTTGATCTGCTCGGCCAGGCCTTCGAGAGAAACCCGGGAAGACTTGGCCAGCTGCGATTCGCGCTCCTTCATCTTGCGATACTGCGCAATGCCCTTGGCCTTGTCGCGGTCGGCAACCACCAGAACTGTGTCGCCCGCGTCCGGCATGCCTTCCAACCCGAGGATCTCAACCGGTGTGGAGGGCACAGCTTCCTGGGTGGCGCGGCCGCGGTCGTCAAACATAGCGCGCACCTTGCCAAATGTATTTCCCATGATGAAGCTGTCACCTGCGCGCAAGGTGCCGTTCTGTACCAGAACCGTAGCTACGGCGCCGCGTCCGCGGTCCAACTTAGCTTCGATCACCGTGCCGACTGCCGGGCGATCAGGGCTGGCCTTCAGATTACCCAGGTCAGCGACCAGGCAAATCATTTCCAGTAGCAAGTCGAGGTTCTGCTTCTTCTTTGCCGAGACATCGACGAATACCGTGGAGCCGCCCCATGCTTCGGGCACCAGGCCGCGATCGCCCAACTGCTGTTTCACGCGATCCGGCTGCGCATCCGGCTTGTCGATCTTGTTCACAGCGACAATGATCGGCACACCGGCCGCCTTGGCGTGATCGACCGCTTCGAGCGTCTGCGGCATCACGCCGTCATCCGCCGCCACCACGATCACGACAATGTCGGTGACCTTGGCTCCGCGTGCGCGCATGCGGGTAAAAGCCTCGTGACCTGGGGTATCGAGGAAGACAATCTCACGGCCGAATGCAGGGGAATCCTGCTTGGCAATGCGAACCTTGTAAGCCCCGATGTGCTGCGTAATGCCGCCCGCTTCGCCGGAAGCCACATCGGTCTCCCGGATGGCGTCCAGCAGTGAGGTCTTGCCATGATCTACGTGGCCCATCACCGTCACCACCGGCGGACGGGTGACTTCAATCTCGCTGACATCCTCATCCTTCATGAGGTTTTCGAGGGCCTCGTTGGCCATCTCGTCTTCAAAGGTAATGACCTGGGTATCGGCGCCGAACTGGGCCGCCACGTCCTTCACCAGCTCAGCGTCCAGCGACTGGTTGACGGTGACAAAAACGCCTCGCATCAAGAGCGACGCAATCAGGTCCTTGCCGCGCACGCCCAGCTTTTCCGCCAGATCCTTCACGCTGATGCCCTCAGTCACCGTGATAGTGCGGGTGATGGGCACCGGTTCCTGGGGAATCTGCGCTCCGCCGAAACGAGGCGGCGGCGCAAAGCCCTTCATTGGGCCTTCCTTGGTCTTCGGATACTGCTGCCGTCCGCGGCGCTGTTGCGGAGCCGCTCTCTGCGGCCTGGGAGCTTCGCCTGGAGGAGGCGTCAGACCACCGGCACCACCCACGCCGGGGCGGGGTGCGCCAAAGCCAGGGCGAGCACCAAAGCCGGGCCGCGGGGCACCGAAACCAGGGCGTCCACCGGGGCCGGGAGCTCCCCCGGGCTGGGTCCGGGTCGGGTGCATAGGCCGGCGCGCACCTCCTGGCCCATCCTGGGGACGGGGCGCGTATCCGGATCCACCGGGGCCTCCGGCTGATCCGGGTCCACCCGCAGGCCGGCCACGGTCGAAAATGGGCCGTCCACGCTGAATGGAGCCTGGTGGCGGCGGGGCGCCCGGGGCCGGCGATGCCGCCTGAACTACAGGTGGAGGCGGCGGGGCCTGGTATACCGGACGCGGGCCGGTCTGGGGCATAATCACCCGCCGTGCTGCAGGGGGCGGGGGTGGGGGCGGAACGGGTTCGGCGGAGACAACAGCCTGCGACCGGCCCGCTGGCGGGCGCGGCTGCCGGTTCAGGAGCACTCGCTGATTGAACCGCTGGTGGCGGAGTTACCTGCGGCCGGGGCGGAACGGGTGGGGCAGCCGCTACGGGTGGACGCACTTCTGCACCCGGAACTGCAGGCCTGGCCATCCCCGGAGTCACGGGCCTTACTTCCGCGCCTGCCGCCCCTGCAACCGGCGGCCTGGCGACGACTGGCCCAGCGGGGGGCTTGGCGGCAATTGCCGGTGTGGCTGGCGGCGGGGCGACGACGATCCTCGGCTCCTGCCGGGGCTGGGGAACGATTCGCCGTGGCGCCGGTGGCGGAGGAGGAGCAATACGTTGACCTGGTTGCACACCCAGGTTTGGACGAACCTGTCCTGGCGCACCCTGACTCGCCGAAGCCTGGCCAGAGGCAGCTTGGGAAACCGGGGGCTGGGCTCGCGGATGCAGCTGGGGGCGGCGATAGCCGGCGGTGTAGCCGCAGCCGGCCGGGCGCGGACGGCGACACGCCCACGGCGGGACTCTGTCCAGCGCTGGCCACCGGGGTGGTGGGGGCGACTGGATGAGCCGGAATAGGCGGCTCTCGCGGCCTGGGGCTGAACCGGTGTAGGCACGGTAGGCCGCTGAGCCGCGGCCGCAGCTTCATCTTTACGCTGCTGAATTGCCTTGAGCACATCGCCAGGCTTGGAGACGCGCGACCAGTCGATCTTCTGTTTCGGCTCGCTGGTGTCTACCCTAGCCGCCCCAGCGCCGTTTTTGCCGCTACGTTGAAAGTGCTGGCGCACCCGTTCTGCTTCATCTTCTTCGAGAGAGCTGGAATGCGTCTTCTTCTCGGTCACGCCGACGTGCGTCAGGGCGTCAAGAATCGCTCTGCTCTTCACTTCCAGCTCGCGCGCTAAATCGTTAATCCGAACTTTGCTCATCCGTCCCTTTTTGTCTTACCCGCCGATATCAGACTTTCATTGCGCCCTCACGGCTGTGGGAATGACAGGTCTTATTATTATCCTCTGAAAACGTAGAATGTGCGTCATAGAACCACTCTGTAACGCTCATTTAAGGGGGCCCGTGCCATTACGCTGCTTCGAGAACCACGTGATGGCCATCTTCTCCGTCTTAGACGAATTGCCCACCCTACACGCCACCTTCGTCTACCTTCGGGTCCTGCCGGGTCTCCTGGCTAGGTTGTTCGACATTCCCTTCATCCACCGTCTCCGACCTGGCTACGTCATAGTTCGGTACATGCCTGGCAAGGGTCTCGCTGGTATCCTCTCGCCCCGGGCTCTCTGAGATCGCGCCGATGTCGTCCAGGTCCGGGCCCGACTCCGTCAGTTCTTCCATGCGCATGCGGGCAACGTCATCGCTGATCCGCCCGGACCCGTCCTCCGTGTCCGGAGCTTCCCGCTCCCCTTCCTGATCGAGGGTAAGGGCGTCAAGCTCCTCTGCAACCTGGGCGTCTTCAATCGCCCTGGCCTTTGCAACTGTCTCTTCATCTGATTTGGCCACTGTTCCCTCCGCGGCGGGACGCTCTTCGCCGGGTTCATATTCCCCAAAATAATGACGTACAGCCAGCGAGATCTTCTCCAGGGTCTTCTCCCCAATACCCGGAATTTCCTCCAGTTGCTCCGGCGTCATGTCAGCCAGTGCTTCCACCGTAGTGATGCCGGCAACCACCAGCTTCTGGATGATCTGCTCGCCCAGCTCCGTGACCTGCTCGATCGGCGTCGAGGGGCCGCCGCTCATGGCCTGCATCTGCTGCTCGACTTCCTGGCGCTTCTCTTCTTCGCTCTTGATATCGATCTTCCAACCCAGCAGCTTGGCCGCCAAACGCACGTTCTGGCCCTTTTTGCCGATGGCTAGCGAAAGCTGGGAGTCGTCGACGATTACTTCAATCTGCTTCTCCCCCAGGTCTGTGATGCTCACCCGGCTTACCTTGGCAGGCTGCAAAGCTTTTTCCGCGAAGGTGGTGATCTCTTCGCTGAACTCGATGATGTCGATCTTCTCTCCCCGCAGTTCGCGAATAATGGACTGCACCCGCATGCCCTTCATACCCACGCAGGCGCCTACCGGGTCCACATCTTTATCGCGCGACAGCACCGCGATCTTGGTGCGCTCGCCGGCTTCGCGCGCGATGGCGCGGATGACCACGGTGTTGTCGTAAATCTCCGGCACTTCGCTTTGAAACAGGCTTTGCACCAGCTCCGGCACGGCACGGGAAACGATCACCTGGGGACCCTTGGCGGCGCGATCTACTCGCTGCAGCACCACCCTGACCCGCTCCCCGATGGCAAACTGCTCCAACCTTGACTGTTCACGCTTGGGCATCCTAGCTTCTGCCTTGCCCAGGTCAAAGATCACGTCCTGCAGTTCCAGCCGCTTCACCGTGGCGTTTAGTACCTCGCCCAGGCGATGCGCATATTCCTTGTAGACGGTATCCCGCTCGGCTTCCCTTACCTTCTGAAATATGACTTGCTTCGCCATCTGCGCAGCGATACGGCCGAGCACATCCGTCGGCTTGTAATAGCGGATTTCGCCCCCGGTTTCCACCTCGGGCGCCAGCGCGCGGGCGTCATCCAGCGTGATCTGGTTGACTGGATCTTCCAGCTGTTCCGGGGCCTCGACTACCGTTTTGTAAACGTAGGCCCGAATCTCACCCGATTCCCGGTCCAGCTCGGCCCGCATGTTCTCCTGCGTCTTGTAGTACTTACGCGTGGCTAGCGCAATGGCGTCTTCTACCGCGGTAACCACGATCTGGGGATCAATTCCCTTGTCCCGGCTTAACGCTTCAATACTTTGATAAAGAACACTCGCCATGATTTTCTCTTCTACCTGTTAGATTTCGGGAGCCAGATTTGCTTTTTCTATATTTGCAAATGCAATCTCAACCGTTTGCGCGGGGAGCGGCCCCTTCTTGTTCCCCTTTTGCTTCCTTGCCGCCAGGTCGAGGACAATTCCTTCCGGATTCACCTCTGTAAGTTTCCCCATCCAGTGGCGATTACCTGCAACCGGGGCAAAAGTCTGCACCTTCACCGGACTAGCCTGGAAGCGCTCATAATCCGCCCGGGATGCCAGCTTGCGGTCCAGTCCGGGTGAGGAAACCTCCAGCGTGTATTCGTCCACTGGTACGAGCCCCTCCACATCGATGACCGTGCCAAAGTCCCGGCTGAACCGTTCGCAATCTTCGTGCGTGACCCAGGCCAGCTGATCGAGCGCGATCCCTTCTGTTAAGAGATGCCTGCTCTGGTCACTGCCCTCCTGGGTTCGGGCCTCCTCGGCCCGCCGTGCACGCTGTTCTGCGTTTTGCTCAATAAAGACACGCAGAACCCTGTGCTTGCTGCCCCCCAGGTACTCAATCTCTACGATTTCCAGCCCTTGTGATGCAGCGACCCGATCCGCCGTTTGGCGGATTTGCTCCATGTTCAACGCCATAATTGCCGCTTTCAGAGAAGATGTCCGCAGCAAAAGAAAAGTGGGCTTTCGCCCACTCATTTCTCCGTGTTTCTCCGCTCTACACTTAAGGCGAAGCCAGGAACAAATTCGTCTGCTTCTTAAGAATACGCCGTTTTTCGGTGAATTTCAACGGATCGGCGTTGCCCTGCTGAAGGTTATAGGATTAACAACAAGCTTATATGATTCAGACACCGGTACCCGAAGCTCTTACCTTTGATGACGTTCTCCTCGTCCCCGCCTACAGCGATGTTGTTCCTGCCCAAGTAAGCACCCAGACTTTCCTCACCCGTAGCATCTCCCTGAATACCCCGCTTCTTTCCGCCGCCATGGACACGGTTACGGAGTCGCGTCTGGCCATCGCCATGGCGCAACAGGGCGGTTTGGGCGTTATTCATCGCAATTTAACCATCGAGCAGCAGTCGAGCGAGGTGGACAAGGTCAAGCGCTCCGAGAGCGGCATGATTGTCGACCCGGTCACCATTGAGCCGCAACAACTTATCGCGGACGCGCTCGAGGTCATGCGGCGTTACAAAATATCCGGCGTTCCGGTAACCCAGGGTAAGAAACTGGTCGGGATTCTCACCAATCGCGACCTGCGCTTTGAGACCCGTACCGACATCCCCATCGGCGATGTCATGACCAAGGAAAACCTGATCACGGTCCCCGTGGGTACTACCCTCGAAGAGGCGGAAAAAATACTGCACAAGCACCGGGTGGAGAAGTTGCTGGTGGTCAATGGCAACTACGAGCTTAAAGGGCTGATCACGGTCAAGGACATCCAGAAAAAGCTGAAATATCCCAACGCTGCCAAGGACGATCAAGGCCGCCTGCGGGTGGGCGCGGCGATCGGCGCGACGGGAGACTTTCTTGAGCGGGCTGCCGAGTTGGTTCGCTTTCGGGTGGACGTGCTCTCGATTGATTCGGCGCATGGCCACACCACGCGAGTTCTCGACGCCATTCGTGCGGTCAAAAAGCGTTTTCCTGAAGTGGATCTAATGGCGGGCAATGTTGCCACTTACGAAGGGGCAATGGCTCTGATCGAAGCCGGCGTAGACACGGTGAAGGTGGGCATCGGGCCCGGATCTATTTGCACCACGCGCATGGTCACGGGCGCCGGGATGCCGCAGATTACCGCCATCAGCGAGTGCTACCGCGCGGCGCGGGCGCACAACATACCGGTGATCGCGGATGGCGGCATCAAGTACTCCGGCGACGTAACCAAGGCGATCGCGGCCGGCGCCAGCGTGGTCATGATCGGCTCCTTGTTCGCCGGGGTGGACGAAAGCCCGGGGGAAACCATCCTCTACCAGGGCCGCAGCTTCAAGGCGTACCGTGGCATGGGTTCGCTGTCGGCTATGTCCCAGGGCTCGGGCGAGCGGTACTTTCAAGGGAAAGGCGATATTGAGGACAGACCGTCGACCGAGGGTGTTGTTGCCCGCGAACGCAACGGGGAGAACCGGCTGGCCAAATTCGTTCCCGAGGGGATCGAGGGGCGCGTACCCCATCGCGGACCGCTCGAAGCCATGGTCTACCAGCTGGTAGGTGGATTGCGATCGGGGATGGGTTATGTGGGCTGCAACACGATCCAGGAGCTGCAAGAGAGATCCTCTTTTATTCGCATCTCCAGCGCTGGTTTGCGTGAGAGTCACGTCCACGACGTGATCATCACTCGCGAGGCGCCCAACTACCACGTGGAATAGGCTGGCTGCGGTACCGCAGCAGCTCCTGTTCTCTGGCTTCGGTGGTCGAAAAGGAACGAGCAGCATGGGTAAGATAATCAGCGTCGGGGTTCCCTCGGCTGCGCTCGGGACAGGCTCTTCTGACTCCGCGCCGCAAGTGCTGTGAGA
Source organism: uncultured Acidobacteriaceae bacterium (assembly GCA_963805955.1). Classification (GTDB taxonomy): domain Bacteria; phylum Acidobacteriota; class Terriglobia; order Terriglobales; family Acidobacteriaceae; genus PALSA-350. The sequence continues at coordinate 189,515 of CAWDVZ010000007.1, read as the reverse complement.
CGCGAGAAATCTGTGCGGCGCTCCGCTCAGGATGACGATTTTGTGGGAGCTTTTGGGAAACACATCCGACACGAAATGTAAATTGCCCCAACCGCCGGCAGGTGAAAAACAATGGCCACTGATTCAGCACTTCCCAAGCTCATGAAGGCCGCGGTCGTAGAAAAGCCCGGCCCTGCCAACACGCTTCAAATCAAAGAAGTGCCCTTACCCAGCCTGGCTCACGATCACGTGATCATCGCGCTCCAATATGCCGGCGTCGGCATCTGGGACGCTGAGCAGCGCGCAGGTACGTTCGGCAAGGTAAAGCCGGGGACCATTCTCGGCGCCGATGGGAGCGGAACGGTTGCTGCGGTGGGCTCAGCCGTTAAAGGGCTCAGCGTGGGCGACCGCGTTTACTCGTACAGCTACGGCAACGCCAATGGTGGATTTCATGCGGAATACGTCAGCGTTCCGGCCGACCGTGTGAAACGAGTTCCAGCACACCTCGACATGACTGTTGCCGGCGGCATGCCCTGTGTAGCACTGACGGCTCTATCTGGGTTAGAGGTCCTGAAAGTGAAGCATGGGCAAAACATACTGGTTTTCGGCGCCAGTGGCGGCGTCGGCTCGTTGGCCGTGTGGCTCGCGAAGGCAAAAGGCGTAACGGTTATCGGCACGGCGCGGCCTGACGCGCAAGAGTATGTTCGCGAACTCGGAGCGGCGCACACTATCAATCCCACTTCTTCAGAACGCGAGAGCACCATTAGGCGGGACTTAAAAGAAGGGTTTGATGCTTGCCTCGTCGCCGCCAACGGTGACACGCTTCCTGCTTTTTTGGCACATCTAAAGGAAAAGGCGCCGATCGCGTATCCCAATGGCGTCGAGCCCAAACCACATCTCCAGGGTCATCCTGTCGTCGCCTTCGACGGCGAGATGGCGGCCGAGGCGTTCGAGCGGTTAAATGCTGCGATCGGTTCACGACCGATTCCACTCAGGACCCATGTATTCCCGCTTAAAGATGTTGTCGAGGCACACAGCAGGATTGAACAAGGACACGTTGTAGGGAAGATCGTGCTGCGCATCGGCTCCTGAAGCAATTTGCGCTAAAAGCGCTATAAGCGCTAAAAGTCGGGCTTTGGACCAGCGCAATCAAGCCGCACGATGCGGGAGCGCCCAATTAGGCCGAATGTAGTGGCAAGTGTAGCCATTTGGATATTTTTCCAGATAATCCTGATGCTCGGGCTCGGCTTGCCAAAAGGGACCAGCCGGTGCTACTTCCGTCACGACTTTGCCGGGCCAGATTCCCGAGGCATCGACGTCTGCGATGGTGTCTTCCGCGATCCGTTTCTGCTCCTCGGTGGTATAGAAGATCGCAGAGCGATAGCTGGTTCCGCGGTCATTTCCCTGCCGGTTCTTTGTGGTTGGATCGTGAATTTGAAAGAAGAACTCCAGCAGCTTGCGATAGCTCAGCTGCTGCGGGTCAAAGACGATCTCGATGGCCTCGGCATGGGTTCCATGATTGCGGTAGGTGGCGTTCGGAACATCACCGCCGGAATAACCGACACGCGTCGAGATGACACCCGGGTAGCGGCGCAACAGATCCTGCATGCCCCAAAAGCAGCCGCCGGCTAGTATTGCGGTTTCGTGGGATGGTGTCATTTTCTATTTCTCCTTCTTTGCTTCAAATAGTTTGACATATTCGCCGTAGCCTTCGCTTTCAAGCTCGTCGACAGGGATGAAGCGCAGAGATGCCGAATTGATGCAATAGCGCAATCCCCCGGCATCCTTGGGGCCGTCATCAAAAACATGACCCAGGTGGCTGTCAGCGTGGCTCGACCGCACCTCTGTCCGGCTCATTCCATAGGTGTTGTCAGACCGCTCCTCGACATTCTCGGAGTCCACGGGCTTGGTGAAACTTGGCCAACCACAGTCGCTATCGAATTTGTCGAGGGAAGAAAAGAGCGGCTCTCCGGAAACGATGTCCACGTAAAGACCCGGGGCATCATGTTCCCAATATGCATTTTCGAATGGACGTTCGGTGCCACTTTGCTGAGTGACCCGAAATTGCTCGCGGGAGAGGCGAGAGATAGCATCCGCATCTTTGGTGTAATTGGCCATACAAGATCCTCGTCGATTCGATCCGTCTTACGCACATATTCGATCGTTCCGGTCTAAGAATGGATGCAAGGAATGGATGCAAGGAATCGCGGTAGCAATGCATCCTCAGTTATGGCAGCTGGATCCGGTAGAGGTTGCGGTGAGGATCCTCATACGTGTAAGCGTACGTGGACGAATTTGCAGCAGATTGTACAGTCCAGGGAATTGAGGCCGTTGGCTTTGTACTGCTGTCGATTCCGGTCGGAGACGTCTTCGGAAGCCCTGAATCAGGCAGCACCGGCAATACGGTACTACCCTCCTGCCCTTTCTGCACGTCTAGAAAGACAGATTCTCCAGTCTGGTCCCAGTAAAGAGTGCAATACCCAAAGCATAATAGCGTCGATCCACTTCCATCGACCGCGAACGCCTTGGTCTGCATGGGGTGTTGTTCATCTGAATTTGGCGATACAGCAACAACCCAACGACCATCCGGTGACACATCGACGCTGTCCAAAATTCGTTCCGGGGTAATCTTGCGGCGGTTGGTGCCATCTGTCTTCATGCGGTAGAGATAGTTGTAGCCACCTTCGATGGCGCGAAAGACCAGATCGCCGTCCGGCAGGAAGAAAGGGGAATCTTCCACAGCCGCCGAAGTCATGCGCACCGGGGAAGAGCGACGGCTGGTGGGCGCAATCCACAAGCTGGAGCGGCCGTTCTGGTCATTCATCACGAATGCGACCTGTTTCTCGTCTCTCGATACCGCATAAGAGTCCTGCATGGCGTAGCCGGGCACGACTCTCTCTACTCGTCCGCTGGCCAGATCCTTGACCCAAAGCTCTTTTCCGTGCGTCTGTCCATTGTCCATCAGGAAATAGAGTTTGCGCCCGTCCGCAGAGAAGGACGGCCACGAAGCATCGCCTTCGTTAGTGATCTGGTGTTCTCCGTCCTTGTCATGCAGCCAAACGGTGCGACCCTGTGAGCCGACGGAGGTAATCAGCGACTTGCCATCGGGAGCCATGGCAATGCCCACTTGCGAGGTTGGACTGAAGGTCAGTTGCTGTGGCGCGCCATCGGGAAAACGCTGCCGCCAGATATGAAAGTCATCAGTTTGGGCGGTGACATAGATCCACCTGCCGTCAGGGGACCATGCGCCGCCAAGACAGGGGCCGTTAGGAGGGCCGACCACGCGAACTTCGTTGGTGCCGCTAAACGGAACAATCCGGCAGGGTAGCATTTCGCCCCGACTGTCCATTTCAACAATCAAAACCCATTGGCCATCCGGCGAAAGGTAGGAGTGATGGGCCATACTGCGTTTGCCTGCGGGCAGGTAAACATCGCGGCTATCGCCACGGGCCTCATCCGTGGTGACGACCCCCATATGCAAGCCCTCTTTTATCTCAGAAAAGAGCAGCCGCTTCCCTCCGTCGATCCAGGTCAGGGAAGAAGCATTGGGCAGCAGCAGATGAGGCTCACCGCCAAGAACTGGCACCTCCCATAAATCAAACGGGGCGGTAACGCTGTAGACAATGCGCGAGCTGTCCGGAGAAAACGCGGGAGCCAGCTTTCTTCTTGCGTCGTGGGTGAGCTGGACTGGCTCGCCACCAGACAGCAACTTGACATAGACCTGCCCCGGCCCCAAGAAAATTCCCCCTCCTCGAATGAACGTCAGCATTCGCCCGTCCGGGGAGAGAGCAGGATACACCGCGGAGTCTGTGAAGAAGGTCAGCTGTTCCCAATCTTTGCCGGCGGGAAGCGTCGGCGCAGCACGGTGAAAGAAGAATGCAGTTGCTACCAAGGCCCCGGCAAGAGTTGCCGCCGCGAGAAGGTAGTAGCCCCTGCGACCCTTTGACTTCAGCGTGAAATTTCCCGAAGGCGCATTTGGTCTGCTTCCCGCCTCGGGCAAAGACGATGCATCCCATCGGTTGCGGCTACTGTCGCGATTGAGCCGTCGCAGGTCCGATCGCAGATCGGCCGCATGCTGATAGCGAAGATCGCGATCTTTTTCCAGAGCTTTGGCTATGACGAGTTCCAACTCTGGCGAGACGTCCGGATTCAAGCGCACTGCGCTTACCGGCGAGCGGTTCAGGATGGCTTCACAGATCACCGCCGGACTCTCGCCGCGGAAGGGCAAGGTTCCCGTGGCCATCTCATATAGGACGGCTCCGAAAGAAAAGAGATCGCTGCGTTGATCCAGTTCTTTGCCCCGGACCTGCTCGGGCGACATGTAGGCCACAGTTCCCAGCATGGTGCCGGGACTCGTTAGGTCCGCCTCGAGGGTCGTTGTCTTGTCAACCATGGCGCCTTGCATGTCGCTTTGCAAGGGCGGTGTCACCTTGGCCAGGCCGAAGTCGAGAATCTTGGTGTGACCGCGCCTGGTTATGAAGATGTTTCCGGGTTTGATGTCGCGATGAACCACGCCGGCCGCATGGGCTGCATCGAGAGCATCGGCAATGTCGATGGCAATGGGGAGCAGGACTTCCGTTTCGAGTGCTTTGCCAGCGATGCGATGGCGCAAGGTGACACCGTCAAGAAACTCCATAACGATAAAGGGCCGCCCGGCTTCTTCGCCAATCTCATAGATGGTGCATATATTTGGATGATTGAGAGCCGAGGCTGCCTGGGCTTCTCGCTGGAAGCGAGCCAGAGTCTGGGCGTCGTGGGCGACATCATCGGGAAGAAATTTGAGAGCGACAAAGCGATGGAGGGAAATGTCCTCCGCTTTATAGACAACACCCATTCCGCCGCCGCCTAACTTCTCAATGATGCGGTAGCGCGCTATTGTCTGGCCGATCAAGGGAGAGTGCCTTCCCGGTTGCCTTCGTTGGTTGGTTCGATCTTAGGTACGAGGCAACATCAAGTCAACGAATGCCTAGCTCTGCACTCCAGGGGCAGCTATCCTGACCGCGCAGCTGCGAATCTAACGTTCATGACCCGACAAACTGCGCTATTTCAGGAAGTGGGCGGCAAACCAGAGCAGTTAGCGCCTGCAGGTTTCCGTTACCAGGAAGACGCTATCACTGAAGTCGAGGAGGCTACGCTTGTAGCTTGCTTGCAGAAGCTGGAGCTCAAGCCGTTTGAGTTCCAAGGCCATCTGGCTAATCGACGAGTGACCAGTTTCGGGCTGAGGTACGATTACAGCCGGCGTACGGTGGAAGCCGCGAATGAGTTTCCTCCGTTTCTCAACGAATTGCGCGCTAAGGCGGCGGAGTTCGCTGGCTGCGGTGTGAGCGAATTCCGCCAGGCCGGAGTCAATGAGTACCGGCCAGGAGCCGGTATTGGTTGGCACAAAGATAAAGAGCTATTCGGAATTGTTGTCGGCGTTTCGCTATCAGCGCCGGCGACGATGCGGTTTCGTCGAGCTCAGGGTCGTGGTTGGGCACGACTGGCCCAGACGATTGCACCTCGTTCGATGTATGTCCTGTCAGGAGAGGCTCGAACGGAATGGGAGCATAGCATTCCACCGGTTGACCAGCTGCGATATTCGCTTACATTTCGCACTCTCGCTTCAGCGGTTCCCTCGGAGCTTGTGTCATAACGATGTGGGGCACCACTGCACCTTCCATCCGACCCTCAATTCAGCCGATGCACTGACCGGTCAACATCGGTTGTATCCCACATCTCGCGAAAAACGAGCGAGATGTGGGACACCCGGCCTTCGTCTGGAACCGGGGCACTCGTCCATTTCTGTTTTGTTTCCGCTAGGGCACAGGTTCTGCCGGGCGGGTTGAAGCCGTACCCTTCGTACAAAGACCCGGCTGTCAAAAAGCTAATTTGGACAAGTCTGGGCGGGGCCGACGTCAGTTCGTGGATTCTATCTTCATCAGCACCAGGGTCATGTCGTCGTGCTGGGGCGCTCCGGAGGCGAAGCGGTCCGCTGCGTCGAGGAGACGGTCCAGCATCTGCTGTGCGGAAAGGTGCACGCAGCTGGCTGCTTGCGCGATCATGCGATCCTCACCCCATTCTTCGTCTTCACGGTTCATTGCTTCGCTGATGCCGTCGGTGTAGCCGATCAGGACATCTCCAGGCTCCATCTTGAGTACGCATTGTTGATAACTGGCTTCCACCAGCAGTCCAACAACGGGACCGCCTTCTTCAAGACGGAGGATTTCACAGGTCGGCCCTACGGTAACCGTGGCAGTTTTCGGGGCGCAGGATAACAGGCGCATTGTGGCCCGCATTGACATACGTGAGCTGACGCGTCGCCGGATCGTACTGCGCGAAGAAGAAGGTTGCATAACGATTGGAATCGGAAGAGTCGTAGAGCAACAAGTTCACGTTGCGGACCAGGTGGGCCAGATCGAAGCCGGTCAGCGTCTGTCCTCGCAGCGAAGCGCGCAGACTGGCCATAAGCAGAGCTGCAGAGATGCCCTTGCCGGAGACATCTCCGATAGCTATGCCAAGACGGGAAGATGTTTGCGCGGTGCCGTCAGTGGCGCGGTCGAGCGAGATGAAATCGTAGTAGTCGCCGCCGATTCCCAGCGCGGGACGGCAATGCCCAGCGATTTCCACGCCGGGAACAGATGGGGATACCTGCGGAAACAGGCGCCGCTGCACCTCCCGGGCGATTTCCATTTCGCGGTTGGCGCGCTCGCGGATCACAGCCTCTGCGGCCAGCGTGGAGAAGAGACGGCTGTTCTCGATAGCGAGGCCGGTCTGAGCTGCCACAGAACAAAGCAAGGCCAGGTCGCTGCGTGAATAAGGAGCTTCGCTGCGCTTCGGTCCCATCGCTATGACGCCCACCAGTTCATTACGGCCGGGTAACGGCAACAGGACCTCGGCGGAAAGGCGTTTGAGGGCCTCTTGCTCATCGTCGCCGGCAAGCATAAGCCAGCCGTCTGGATTGTCGTAGTACACGGTGAGCGGGAGTTTCTCGCTGCGTAGCTTTCTTATGGCGAGCGACGTGGCAGACAAGGAGGCTCCCCGATCGACTGCCGCACCGATAGACTGCTCCAGGCAATATCCGCCGGAGCATTGCAGCAAGACGCCAATGTTCGACACGTGCAGAGTGTCAGAAATGCGCCGGGTAATGGTTTCAAGCAATGGACGCGTTTCGGTGAACCGGCCGGCCTGCTCAGAAAGCTCGCTTAGGACCTGCTCGGTGGAGTAAACCTCGCGGAAGAATTTGCGGTCGATCCAGGCGGAAAGTCGCTGTTTACCTCCGAGCTGCATCGCTAGAAACAGGAGGGCAAGGGCGAAAGCCCAAGTTCGTAGAACATTGGAATGCTGGGGATGGTTCAGGAGTTGGTAAAGCATGACCCCGACTAGCGTGAGCAGGACGACGCTGGCGGCATTGAGGGTGCCGCGAGCAAGCGCGTATTGCGTTCCCTGACGTAGCAGGATGCGCACATCCATGGCGCGTTGCACGATGATGACGTAGGCCATGGAAAGCGGAAAGAAGATGAACAGGGCGATAGAGGTCCAGAAATACCAGGGGGGCACGGCTCCTTGTAAAGCGCCGTGGTTGCGAATCACGGCAATCACAACGGCAATGAACATCGGGGTCAGCCCGATCCCCGCTCCCCAAACAAGAATCCCGAGCCGGCGCTTTGCATCGCGCGTGGACGCAGTAAAGTACTTGGGGAAAAGCGTAATAAAAAAAAGGATGATGCAGATGACCGCAATTGCGGATTCGGTCCGGTTATCCAGTTTGTCAAGCCAGGATGGAATCCAGTAAGAGATTCGGAAATCGACGTTCCGGCCCAGATCGATCACCACATCGAGTCCGGCAAACGCTAGCGATGGCGCAATCAGAATCCACTTGACCCAAGGAAATCGACTATTGAGACGCACCGGCTCCGGGAAGTAGATGCCGAAGAGCAGCATGCTGAGGATGAATGCGTCGAAGGCGAGGTCATGGTAGATAACCATGAAGGGAAGGAGCGGCCCGCTCCAGTAGTTGGAATTGGCAAAAAAGCACTCAATAAAGCCGAAAATACCGAGGACATACCAGGCGTTTGGATCACGCGGTTTTGCCGCAACTACCCACAGTCCGATCAGGAGACAAAACCCAGGGAAAACAGCCTGCAGAGTGAGAAGGAACAGTTTGAATGACAATCCGAGCTTGCCGCCGGTGATCTGCGGGCTTAATGGAAACTGGATGGTGGCGCGGCTTCCATCTTTTCGTTCGATGAGCAGGGTCATCGGGTCGCCCGGCCGGCTGTCATTTGTTTGCTGCAGTAGCGTGTCGAAGCTGCCCACAGGACGATCGTTTACCATCAGCACTCGATCACCTTCGTGAAGCCCTGCCTTCAGCGCCGGATCGCCCGCGCGGTCAACTTGATTCGACAGGCCAAAATAAAGCGGGGCAGCGGCTCGTTCATGGCCGTGCCAGATGTATTGATATTGATAGGCAGCATCGGCGATATAAAACGCGATGGCCGCGGCGGCGACCAGCGCGAACAGAACGTATTGCAACGTGGCGGATTTCTTCGGCACTGAAAAGCCCTTTGGCCGCAATGGTAGCAGGGGGCAGGCCAAGGCGTGCATGTCCTTCTGGGACCGGACTTTGTCGAGCCGTTGAGGCCCGACAAAGATCTGGGCTTTAGAGTCTGCGTGAGAATTTGAGCGAAACCGGGAGCAATAAAGCGGAGCAAGTGACGAGCCAGCACGGGCGTATGATGGAAATCCACGATCACATAGCGCGAATTTCAACGTGACCAAAGTCAAGGAAGAGATTCGGAAAGTGTGGAGTTTCCCCTGGTTCGAGCAGTTCTTCGCGGATCTGCGCTTCGGCATCCGTGCGTTGTGGAACCATCCCGCATTCGCCATTGTTGCGGTATTAACCCTGGCTCTCGGCATTGGCGCTAACACAGCGATCTTCAGCGTAGTGGAAGGTGTGGTTCTGGCCGCACTGCCCTATCCAAAGCCGGACCGCCTGGTAATGGTGTTGCAGAGCCGCCCTAGCCTTAAACAGGTAGGCATTTCCTATCCTGACTTTGAAGATTGGCAACGCGGCGCCCGCTCATTTGAGCGGATGGCTGCGCTTATGTCGCGCAGCTATGATTTGACGGCTCCGGGAACATCGGAGCATCTGGCCGGCATGGAGGTCTCCTCCGGTTTTTTCGCTACCCTGGGTGTCATGCCGGTGCTGGGTGATGAGTTTTCACCGTCAGAAGACCGCCCGAATGAAGCGCGAACCGTTGTCATCAGCGATCGCTTGTGGAAAGACCGATTCGCCTCGAACCCAGGAGCGCTTGGCCGCACCATAAGCCTCGACGGAGCGAACTACACCATCATCGGAATTCTCCCTCCGAAATTTCGCCTGTGGAACGACGTGGATGTGTATACGCCGCTGGCGCAGGGTGAGCCTCTGCTTTATCACGATCGCACCATCCACTCGATCGTCGCGATTGGCCGCCTCAAGCCCGGTGTCAGCATGGGTCAGGCGCAGGGAGAAATAGACGCGTTGCAAGCAAACCTCGACCGGCTCTACCCTGCCGCGGACCGAAACCTAGGGACCAATATCGAACCGCTCAAGCAATCGATCGTCGGCGACGTCGGTTCAACACTCCTGTTGCTACTCGGAGCGGTAGGGATCGTTCTGCTGATCGCCAGTACGAATGTCGCGAACCTCTTGCTGGCGCGCTCGGCAGCGAGGACGCGCGAGTTTGCCATTCGTTCTGCCTTGGGAGCCAGCCGTGTGCGCATAGTGCGGCAATTGTTGACAGAAAGCGTGCTTCTCGCGCTCAGCGGTGGATTGCTCGGCTTGATCGTCGCGACACTGGGAGTTCACCTGGTGCTGGCAAAATTCCCGGAGATTGTGCCGCGTAGCGAGAACATCCAACTGAATGCTCCTGTCCTGCTTTTCGCCTTTGGCATTTCGCTCCTGGTCGGGATTTTGTTCAGTCTGGCACCCACTCTTAACGGCTCGAGTGTCGACCTGCAAGATTCGCTCAAGGCTGGGGAACGCGGTTCTACGCGGGCTCATCCTCGCGCTCAGAGCGCTCTCGTGATTGTCCAGATGGCGCTGACGTTGATATTGCTGATGGCTTCCGGCCTGCTTCTGCGGACGATTCTCCAGTTATGGAACGTCAATCCGGGCTTTGACCGGCAGCATGTCATAACGTTCAGGGTGGGGCTTTCCCCTTCGCTGACGACGACAGCGGCGAGCACACGAACTGCTTATCGCCAATTGCTGGAGCGCATTCGCGAGATACCCGGCGTTCAGGCGGCGGATTTTACCAATGTCGTGCCATTGAGCGAAGACAGGAACGTCGGCCCCTTCTGGGTCGGCGCTGAGCAGTCCACTTCGATGCCAGACGCGCCGCACGCACTTTATTTTGAGACCGGACCGCAATACCTGCAGGTGATGCAGATCCCGCTGCTTCAAGGACGATTTTTTACTGCGGAAGACACCTCCAACTCCGCGCCTGTGGTGGTCATCGACAGCGTTCTTGCACGCACATATTTTCCCCACAAAGATCCAGTGGGCGAGTTGATTACCGTGGCGCATTGGCGGACTGCCCGGGTGGTTGGCGTGGTGGGCCATGTACGGCATTGGGGCCTGGGCGATACCGGCACTGTCGACCCCAGCCAAATCTATATTTCGTTTTATCAACTTCCGGACGAATGGGTGCCGACGTTTGCCAGGGATTTATCGCTGGCCGTGCGCACACCGCACGAAGCCGCGAGCATCATGCCTGCGATCAAGAATGTCGTTTACGGAAGCGGCAAGGACCAGCCGGTGTATAGCGTCCAAACCATGCAGCAGATCGCTTCGGACTCAATGGCGTCGCAGCGGCTTCCCATGATTCTGCTTGGGGCCTTTGCCTTCCTGGCCCTACTGCTGGCGTCCGTTGGAATCTACGGCGTGATGTCGTATTCGATCGCGCAGCGCACCCGGGAGATCGGTATTCGTATGGCAGTCGGCGCTAAGGGGCCCGATGTATTAAGGATGATCATTGGGCAAGGTCTGCGCCTGGTTGTTGCAGGCGTACTTATTGGCGCGGGCTCTTCACTCCTGCTTGCCCGGCTCCTTTCGAGTTTCTCGCAGTTGCTTTATGGCGTGCGCGCGACCGATCCGGTGACGTTTATGGCTGTGTCTTTAGTGTTGGTTGGGGTATCGGTTTTAGCGTGTTATTTTCCAGCCCTCCGCGCTTCGCGCATTGATCCGATGGCTGCACTGAAATACGAATAGGCCAGCCTTATCAAGGCGCTGCGGTTCGCCGGAGTACGGCCCTAGAGGCGGGAGGTTGCCAGGAGGGCACGCTCAGCGCCAGATCGTAAATACCGGAGAGCCGGGATTCGGCCTGGTGGCGGTGGTTCGAATCCAACTCGGGCCTCGAACCAACGCCGGACTGTGGCTTATCGGTGTTGAAATATCTTTTGTATGCCGCGATCCAATCCGACGCGATATCACTTTGCGCCGTTGCCAGTTGAAGCCTTCCCTGGCAAACCAGCTCATGGAGGTGATCTTCGAGCTGGTCCTTAACGCGCGCGTTCCAGGTAGACGAGTGGGGCTGCGGCCAGAGATTCTGGATACTGTCGACTCCGCCCAGCGCGGGCGTGATTAGATAGTCCAGCTCATAGTCCTTTCTCGAGGAGGCCGGGACACCGTACTCCCTGAAAACAGCCTGCTCCAGGGATGAACTTACCGGCGGATCATTGCCGAGTTCCTGACTGCTGCACAAATCTGCAACCTGGACGGCGCGGGTGGAACCGGGCGTTAGGGTTCTACGGGGGAGCGCAATGGCTTCGCCTTTCGTGGCATCCAAGCTGGTTTCCGCGCGCATGATATGACGAACAGTCCAGATGCCCCCAACCACAAGCATAAGTGCCAGACAAGCGCCGGCCAGTTGTTGAGTCACTACGTTCCAGAATGTTGCGCGCCGCAATCCGGAGCCGGACAAGCGTGTCTTTAACAAATTGCGCGCATGCACCGAATGAAAGCTCTGCGCCTGAAATTCCTGTTGGTGAAGGTCTGCAAAACAGGCCGAAGCGTTTTCGAGCGCTGTCAGACGCCCGCGGCATGATTCGCATTGGGCAACGTGCTCACGCACCGTGGCTGCCTGGCGGGTTGGCAGTTCCTGGTCAGAGAAGAGAAGAAGCTCTTCGTCCGATAGGTGTGCTTTGTTGCCCTGCATCGTTCACACACTCCCAGTCGCCCGGATTATACGCGCGAGCGATCGCGACAGCGACAAGGAGACCCCACCGACCGAGACCCCGAGCACATCGGCTATCTGACGGTACTTCAATCCCTCAGCGCGCAGATACAGGCAGCGCTGATCATGCTCAGGAAGCGCCTCGAAAACCGCACGCAGGCGCTGCTGCGTCTGGCGGAAAGAGAGTCCCTCCTCAGCATTGGGCCCCGTGCAGGGGTGCTGGGCCAAGTTGTTCTCGTCGACAAGGGTAAGTCTAAGTTTCTGATTTGCCCCCCGCCGCTTCAAAGCCAAGTTGTGGGCCACGCGAAAGAGCCAGCCATTGAGATTCGAGCGAGGACGGCCTCGCTCTAAATGGCGAAACAGTGAGAGAAACGTCTCCTGGACGATATCTTCGGCATCGTGAAAAGGCAGACCGCAGGCGAGCACGTAGCGGAGAACACGCCCCTGGAACTGATCAAAGAGACGAATGACCAATGACTCCGATTCCGAGTGGGGCCGCGGCTGCTCCTCCGGAAGGGCTAATTCCGGGTCTTCGGATGGCAGCGCGATCGGCTTTTGAGTGGTCTCCATCATTTCCGGGCGTTAACCGATGGACGTCTACGCATTCTTAATGATTACAGTTCGGGAAACATCTAAAAAAAAGGCTGAACAAAACGGCCCTGTGGAGAATATTCCAGTATGTGGTCAGTTTACTACTTACCAGTGGCTCGTCGCAGAGAACCGTTACTGCGCAGGCGGCGAGAAGAATCGGAGTACTGCCACTTGGTAGGAAGTGCCCTGCTGATCATTGCCATGCTCGTGTGGGCTCTTCCCATTCTTGCCCAGAGCACCACTGGGGAGTTGCGTTTGACGGTCGTTGATCCCGAGGGATCGCGCGTTAAGGCGGCGGTTGATCTCGTCAGTGAGGGCAATGAGTATCGCCAAACTTTCACTACGGATATTCGGGGCAGACTGGACGCCAAGCGACTGCCCTACGGAATTTACCGATTCCAGATCGTCGCGCAAGGCTTTGCTACAGTTTCCGATGCGATTGAAATACGCTCTGCGCTTCCTTTGGAACGCACAATACAGTTGAAACTGGCTTCCGTTTCGGAATCCGTGAAGGTCACCGGCGCTGACACATTGATGGATCCGTATCGTCCCGGTTCAGTCAATGAATTGGGTTCGGAGCAGATTCAGAACCGATCGACCGCGCTGCCCGGGCGCGGCATTCAAGACCTGGTAAACTCACAACCCGGCTGGCTGTATGAGGGCAATGCCGTTCTGCACCCGCGCGGATCGGAATATCAGACCCAGTTTGTGGTGGATGGAATTCCGCTCACCGACAATCGCTCGCCCAGCTTCGGCCCGCAGGCTGCCGAACCCGATGACATCCAATCCCTGAAGATTTATACCGCAGGTATCCCCGCGGAATATGGCAGGAAGATGGGAGGCGTGGTTGAGGTCAATACATTGAGAAGCCAGGTGCCGGGGCTTCATGGACAACTTACTCTCTTTGGGGGCACCTATGATACGGGTTCGATCAGCACCCAGGATCAGTACACAAGAGGGAAGAACACGTTTGGTGTGAGCGCCTCGGGAAACATGTCGAACCACTATCTCAACCCCGTCGTTCCCGAAAACTACACCAACGACGGCACTGTTGCCAGCTTCGCAGGAAGTTTTGAGCGGGATCTAACGGAGAAAGACCGTCTCACGATTCTTTTCCGCCATGAACTCGCGCGCTATGCGATTCCCAACGAACTGGTGCAGCAGAACGGCGCATGGTTGCCAAATTCGGACAACGACACTGGCTGTCCTCCTGTTCCCCCGGAGCAGGAGCCAAGCGATTGCGTTTACATTCCCGGGGGGCAGCTGCAGAATGGCGACAATTATGAAAGCATGGGCAGCGTCTCCTACCAGCACACCTTCTCCTCAAACGCGATCGGTTCGCTGCGAGGAATGGCCCGCGGCAGCTCCACTGACTTTTCTTCGAATACGGCGTCCTGGCCTCTCATTGCATTCCAGCAGAACTACTTCAACGAGATCTACTTCAATGGTAGCGTCGCCGTCCATCGCGGAAGACACGAGTTTAAGGCGGGCGTCGAATCGGACAACACCTTCCTGCACGAAAACACCAGCTACGTGATGCCCTATTGCGATAATCTTGCAAACCCTCAATGCCCGATAACTTTGGGCATCTTCGACACTGGCGCGACAACCTTTGCCTTTACCGGCACACGCCCGGATCTCGAACAAGCGGTCTATGTTCAGGACTTAATTCGCCTCGGTCACTGGACGGTCAACGCGGGCGTGCGATGGGACCACTACCAATTGCTGGTGAACCAAAACGCGGTGAGCCCGCGTCTCGCCATCTCGCGTTACTTTCCCACGCTTGACCTGAATATTCACGGAGCCTTTGACCGCATCTTCCAAACGCCCTCCTTTGAAAACATACTTTTGGGCAGCTCTCCACAAGCGGAGACTATCGACACCAGCGTTCCCGCAGTGCTATTGCCGGTTGAGCCTTCTCACGGGGACTATTATGAAGCGGGAGTGACGAAAGTATTCTTCAATAAAGTGCGGGTGGACGCGAACATGTTCCGCCGCGACGTGAATAACTACGCTGACGACTCTCAACTTTTGAGCACCGGAATAAGCTTTCCGATCTCGTTTCGGAAAGCCGCCATCTATGGCGCGGAAGGAAAGCTCGAAACTCCGAATTGGGGGCGGTTCTCAGGTTTCGCCAGCTACTCCTACATAGTAGGGAATGCCTGGAATCCTGTAACCGGCGGTCTGTTTCTTGGGGATGATGCCGCCAGTGCGTTGACCCAGACTACTGGATATTTTCCAGATTCGCAGGACCAGCGCAACACGGTTCGCGCAAGAGTGCATTATCAGGCCGCCCAGCGTTTGTGGTTCGCGGTGGGATGTGACTACAACACCGGACTGCCGTTCGAACCGGATTTAACTCCCCAACAATATGCGACAGAATACGGCCCAGTGGTGGTCAATCACCTGAATTTCAATCGTAACCGCGTCAGCCCTTACTTCACGCAAAATCTTACGGTGGGGGCCGATCTCCTCAAGCGTGAGAAGTTCACCACGCGGTTTCAAGGCGATATCGCAAACGTTAGCAACACGCTCGAACTTATCGACTTCGGAGGACTGTTCTCAGGCAACGCGATTGGCCCGGGACGCCAATTTACCTTTCGCGTGCTCACGACATTCTAGAGATTGGATCCGGAAACAATGACGACTCTCCTCTTTCCATTGCATCGAGTCCCTCCCCCGAAGGAAGCGATGAAATGTTCTGAGAAGAGTCGCCGCTAAGGGGACGGAATTGCACCAACAGAGGCCGCGCAGGTTCTCGTGGCTGTCTGAGTTCAACGCCGTCTATCGAACACCAGGATAGTGATGGCGACGCTATAAACGTTACACGCCCCGTAAATTCCCGAGTCCCGCGGTCGGATGGTGGCGGGTGCATGAGAGGCTAGATATCGTCGCGCAGCAGTTTGCCCAATGCTGCTGCTGCGCATCGCAATTCGTCATCGCGGGTCAAACAGTCGGGACAGAGACGAAGCCATTGGCCGCGCGCATCGCAGATGATGCCCTCGCTTTCCAGTCTGGCCGGAAACTCCATTGCCTTTGCAAGGCGGATGGCGAGGAATGCTCCGTGATCCTCATCGCCGCCCTTCACCGAGCTTGCGCCGACAGCTTTCAAATACCCACGCAGGGCATCTAGCTGCTTGAGGCTGTAGGGGCGAAGCCGCTTAACGCCCATTGCCCGCGTGAATTCCAGACCGCTGCGGGCCTGGTACCAGGTAAGGACGGGCGGAGTGGACTCGAGGAAAGCATTGCCGCCATCGCTGAGCACTGGCGACTCCGGCCGGTCATATCCGAAAGGGTTGGAATTAGCAAACCAGCCGGTGTCGAGTGGGCTCAAGCCAACCTTAAGTACCTCAGGTGAAATGTAGAGAAAACATGCCCCTGGGCCACCGCGAAGATATTTGTAACATCCACCGATCACAAAGTCGGCTCCCAGCTGGACCACGTCGACGGGGATGACACCCACTGCATGGTAGGAGTCCACGAGCAGCCTCGCGCCGTGCTGGTGACAAGCTTTCGCAAGCGTGTCCAGGCTCTTGACGATCTGGCCGGTCGTGAACATGACTTGAGATACAACAACCAGTTCCGTTCCATCCCTTACTGCCTCGATCAACGGTTCTATCGTGAAATCACCGTCCGCATTGGGCTCGATCCACCGGAGCTCTATGCGTTGGAGCGCGGCGTACTGCTTCAATATCACGTCAATGGAGTCGAACTCTCCCCGTGTGCTGATCACGCGCGGCTTGCCCGGCAGTGCGTTCAGGACGGCACGCAGACCCTGCCCTGCTGAAGTCTTGGGAATAACGCAGTCAAATTCGGTAGCCCCGATCAGTGCTGCAATACTGGTGCGAAAGGCTTGCCGTTCTTCAAGCCAGGCATCCCACGCATTCCCGAGTTTGCTGTACCAGACCGCCGTGGCTTCTGCTATATCGTCAGCCATCGCGTCCAGGGGCCGCCCGAGGGAGTGGTTCGCAAGATAAGAGGAGTTGCTCGATAAGACTCGGGAAAAGAGCGGAGCAATATGCTGCTGGATGGAGTCCTGCTCTAACCTATCGCCAACTGTCGACACAGCCTGCTGAACCCTCGCATTCATCGCTGCGATAACCCGGTTCGCGCTGCAAGCAACTCAGGAAAGAAGGTCAGCTCGAGAGCTTGCTTCAGAAAGCCCACCCCGGAGGAGCCCCCGGTTCCCGGCCGAAAACCAATGATCCTTTCTACCGTCTTCATGTGACGAAAGCGCCAGAGCTGAAAATACTCTTCAACATCGACCAGCTTCTCGCACATTTCGTAAATATTCCAATGTGCGTGAGGATCTTCGTAAATCTCACGAATCACCTGCACCAGTCCTTCGCTCTTACGGTGCGGTTCGCTCCAGTCACGTTCTGTGCATTCCAGTGGAACGGAGAATCCTCGTCTGGACAGGTAGAGCAGAAACTCGTCATATAGGCTGGGCGCTTCGAGGGCGGCCTTCAGCGTGCCGTGTATGACCGCGTCATGCTCAAACACGCGAATCGCATCGCGGTTTTTGTTGCCGAGTAAAAACTCGAGCTTCCGGTACTGATAGGACTGAAAGCCAGACGCGTTGCCCAGTACTCCACGGAACTCCAGGTATTCCGACGGTGTGAGCGTTTCGAGCACCGCCCACTGGTCGAACAGTTGCATCTGAATGAGCTTTGCCCGGGACAGAATCTTGAAACATGGGTCTAGCTCGTCGTGCTGCACCAGGCGGATTGCGGCGGTCAGTTCATGGATCAAGAGCTTGAGCCATAGTTCGGCGACCTGATGCTGGATGATGAAAAGCATCTCGTCGTGATGAGGGGGTGAAGACAAAGGGCGCTGTTGAGCCAGCAATTCCGGCAGGCATAGATACCCGGTGTAACTCAGCCGATCTGAGAAATCCGTCACGATCCCCGGTTCGAGTGGTCTTTGGTTCTCCTTCATAGGGTCAACTGTACGACAGAGTGGCTATGCGATGCTGTTGGGAAGTGGATATTGTCGCCAGACTGGGTCCAAGCCTAACCTCGTATAGGCATAGGAGCCCCAACGGATAAGCCATGAAGAAGCAAACGAAATTCACTGCAGCTCTTTTTGTCGCCTTTTTGTTGTTGGCCTTTATTCCTGCTCCTGGCGGCTCTTTGGCTGCACCGCCAAAGGATGCGCAAGGCAAGGACAAGGACAATGTCGTTTACGTGTGTGCCTGCCTGGGAACAAAGTCCTGCTCTTGCATGACCGAAGCCAAGACGGAAGGGCCTTGCGCCTGCGGCACTTCAGGCGGCCCACCGCTGAAGGCAGTGCCGAAAGATAGCAGCTGGGCGAAAGAAAACCGCGAGGCGCTTGCGAAATAATTGCGACGAAGGTAGTCATTTCTCCGCGATCGGCCGGGCGTGGCGCACCAAAGAGATCAAAAACTTCCCGGGTTCCTCTGTCATCGGCAGATGGGCAGAGTTCTCGAACCACACGAATTGTTTCGCTGGCGCTTTCACGGTTGCGAACCACTCCGCCGCCAGCTGAGAGTTGACGTTGACGTCGTACCGGCCGGCAAAGAGGATCAAAGGGCATTCCAGGTTTTGCATCCCGGTCAGATCAAGGTTGAGAACGTGAAGCAAGAGGTGACGCTCCGAAAACTCGTTCCCTTGCCAGATTTGTGCAACCTCGGAGTCAGCGTAGTCCGGCGACAGGTTTGCAAGATGGCTTTCGGCTGAATTGCCCTGGCGGTGAGCCATGACGCCACCGTAGAAGTCCAACCATTTTCGCTGGACATAGAGATGGGCGAGCGGCGTGCTTTGATTGGGAGCGAAGTAAGGCGCGATTGCTTCCAGTTCTTGGACCGCCTCCTGATTTGACGCTTTACGGGCGGCATCCAGAGCGAACGACCAGCCGCGTCGTTCGCTCTCGGGCCCATCGGTGAGCTGGCCCACACCAATATAAGCATGCAGCCAATCCGCATGACGCTTGGCCAACTCCAGGCCTAGATAGCTGCCCCAGCTGTGACCGAGGACGAATATCTTGTCCTTCCCAAACTCCTCTCGAGCCCAGGCGGCAATTTCCTCGGTGTCGGCGATCATGCGCTCGAGCGTGAGAGTGGGCGCGATTTTGTTGGGATCGTTAAGGAGATAGGTCTTGCCGGCGCCGCGCTGGTCCCACTGCACTACCGTAAAGTATTCTTCCCATCCGCGGGTGAACCACCAGCTCATAGGCATCGAGACATAGCCAGGGCCACCATGGATTAGCAGTAGCACCGGATTCCGCTTGTCGGTTCCGCGAATCGACGCCCATTGATCAATCCCTCCGATGCGCAACTTCTCCAGCCGCTCCACTCCGCCAGGGGTGACAATCTTGCGCGCATCGGCGATGATCGCAGTCGCCTCCGCACGGCTGAAGGGCGGGTCCTGCAACGGGGCGGCGGTTGTGGCCTCCGCGGCTACGCAGTGGGTGGCGCTCAGGGACAGGGCAGCGGCGCCGCCGATCAGGAGCTCCCGTCTTTTCACTTTGCGTCTCCCAATGCTGTTCATCTTATGGGTGGGATGCGGGCCGAAAGACCGGAGCCATGGGCTACGCGGATTCGCTTCGTAACATCTCTCTACGGGTGCCCCATGTTCGCACCAGCGTACATGGGGCACCCGTAGAGAGATGTTAGGAAGCGAAATCGGTTTGGCCGATGCACGACCTGCAGAACCAGCCAAGCTCGGAAGCATGCGCGAAGTAGTGTTGGATCTTCTGCGCTTGTTTTTCGCCGGCAGTTTTGCTTTCCGCAAAGGCGGCTTCAATGGCCTCACCCAAAGAGATACGTCTTTGCAAAGCGGAGAGCAGGAGAAAGGCCTCGCGATCGATGCGGCGATAGTAGACCGAGTTATCAAAACGATGGACCGCAAGATAGATAGCGGAGCGTCGCATTCTGGGTAGGCGGCGCGAAGGCTTCTGCTTCTGCTCCCGCTCAAGAACTGCGTTGCTCACGATGTCGGAGACGGGTGTTTCTTTACGTACAGCCAGCACCAGGTCATCCACGGGGTAGTGCAGATCGAGGAGTTGCAGATGCGGCTGCAGAAAGAGTGTGGAGTCAGCACCCAGGTTTCCCAGGTCTTCCTGGGTTAAGGGAGGAACAGCGCGTCCGTCGAAGGCTTCGATATAGGCCCATTCGAGCCTCGCTACGTCAAGCAAAAGAAGATGGCGCGCCGGACCGAATTCCGGATGACCGGCGAGCCACATTGGCAAGTTGCGGCCAAGGTTGCGCAGCGTGAACGAGGTTGACGGATTCTCCTTCAAATATGCGATCACCAGGCCGTTAAACCGCTTCGGGCCGAGCACAGCAGCGAGCGCCGGAAAATCCTCAGAGACGGCGGCAATCACACGAAACCAATACTGGCGGTTATAAATTTCCAGGCGCTCAAAGGAAGTGAGGCGGCCATTCGGTTTCACGTAACCTTCGGCAAGCTGGCCGATGGAGAGACCCTCTTCGGTCTGCTGCTGCATAGCAAAATCAGCGGTGAGCGGCCGCCTTACGTCTTCCGCCATCCGGCGTTGTAACTCAAGCAGGTTCATACACGAACCTCAATTCTTTGAGCCTTCAGGGCTTCGGCGTGAACTTCGGCGAAGGAAGGGATATTGTCATCCCACTCCAGCAGGGTGGCAGTCTGCCCTACGCGCTCAACGGCACGCGCATACAGTTGCCAGACTGGGTCGAGAACTGGATGGTCGTGGGTATCAAGGGTGTATTTTTCAAACTTTGAGTGGCCGGCAATGTGAATCTGCGCGACCCGGTCGGCGGCGACGCTATCGACGTATTGCGAGGGATTAAAGCCGTGATTTTCGGAGGAGACATATATGTTGTTCACGTCGAGCAGGATGCCGCAGTCGGCGGCGTGGACGACTTCATTCAGGAACTCCCACTCGGTCATCTGCGACTCGTGAAATTCGGCATAGCTGCTTACGTTTTCCACGGCGACTGGAATCTCGAGAAAGTCCTGCACCTCGCGTATGCGCGCGGCGGTGGTGCGTATGGCTTCGAAGGTGTATGGCAACGGAAGAAGGTCGTGAGTGTAGCGGCCGTCTACACTGCCCCAGCAAAGATGGTCAGAGAGCCAAGGAGTGCGGGTGCGTCGGGTCAACTCTTTCAGGCGCTTCAGATGCTCGCGGTTAAGCGGCTGCGCGGAGCCGAAGTACATGGAAACGCCATGCTGGACGACCCGGTATTGCTCCAGAATCTGGTCCAGGATGGCCAGAGCCCGGCCGCCATCGACCATGTAGTTCTCAGAAATGATCTCGAACCAGTCGACGACCGGCTTCTCAGATAGAATATGGTCGTAGTGCGGTACCCTAAGGCCAATCCCCACACCGTAATCGGTAAACCCGTTGAAACGATTGGCTGGCATCGAACTCCCCGGTGCAGTCGACTCGAGATAATAGCGGGGCTCGAAAAAACCATTCAAGCCCCGCAGTAGGAACAGTCCTAGGAGGCCTTGGGTGGTTTGGAGCCGTCAGTTGCGCAATCGCCCTGGCCCTTGCAGCTGTTCGTACCGGGATGCTTGCCGCCGCCCTGGCCTTTGCAATCGTTCTTTCCCTTACAGGAGTGCTTCGTCGTATCAGGCGTGGACTGGGCCACGAGCACACCGGCCTGCGCTGTAGGAGTGGAATTCTGCGTCGGCTGCGCGTTCGCGCGAGCAGCGGTGCCACCGAGAAGGCCGGCAAATGCAGCCGCCAGAGCGAGGGATTTTGTCGAGTTTTTCATAGGTGAGCCTTTCATAGGTTGGCCGCGCACATCGTGCGCCGGACGTGAACGATTACTTGCGGAATAGGTTCTGGCTATACAGAGGAAACGTAATTGGCCATCAAATAGATTGCCCAAAGGCATGCTAAACGACGGCCGCCATCGATACTTGGTATTCGAGACCTCTCATCGTCGATAGGTTACAAAGTGTTTGGCGGATCGGCGATCATTTTTCGGAGCTAAGCCGCTCATGGCATCTTTCGATTTCGGCGGATCCGTGATTGCCGCCCTGACGGCAGCAAGGGGAGCGTCCTTATCCAAGGTTACGGTGTTCGCTTCCGCTCGGATGCCCAGGTCTTTCCAGAGCTGCGGAAGATCCACCTGGACCGGAGCTTCCCGCCACTGGCTATACATCTGTTCGAGCACATTGGTTCCGGTATCCTGATCGCCAGTCGATAAGACGCGCGGCAGGGCCCACTCCTTGTCGATGGTCCCACCCGCGGCGACGATGGCGCGCAGGGCGTCCTGTAAGCCTTTGCGATTGCCGGTCTGGCGGCGAATTGCAATATCTGCCATCAGGCAAAAGAGGGCTCCTCCCCAGTAGGTGCGACCCCAGGTTGGGGTCCGGTCCAGGCCGCGATCCGTCAAGCCCGGCTCGCCTTTGGGCATCCCATGCACCATATCCGCCCAGATACTTTCCGCCGTTAACTCACCCGCTTGCACACGGGCAATCGGTTCGATATATGTTGCCAGCCCCTCCTCCATCCATTGCTGGTTGTCGGGAAGCGAAACCATCGCCGTATGCACCAGCTCGTGCGTGATGATCCAGTCGTGCGCCAGTTCTTCCGGGGTGGTTAGTTCCCCGAGCCGGATGCGCAAGTAGGCGGGAAAGCCATCCACGTCGCCCCAGGTCGTGCCCTGCAAAACTCCGCTCTTGCCGGCCACCGGAACGATCAGGATGCGCACGCGTGAAACTGGAAATCGTCCGTAATAGAGCGCGACCGCCTGGGCCGCTGTTTGGATCCGCTCAATCACCGTGGTTCTGGGCAGCTCAACGGCACCTGGTGCGAAGTCGACCTGCAGCGTTGCGCCGCCCGCGACCAGCGAGTGCGAGTATACGACGGTATGGTCATACGCGTATGCTCGCGGCCCAACACACATCAGCGCTGAAAGCATCGCCGATAGAAGTCCGAGAGTCCACACTGTTCGCCCGAGAAGCAATCTCACGTCTTACACCAGGGAGCACCTACTGCGCACGTTCAGAATACCGGCAAAGGTAGTCAACCGTCTTAGCTCTTCTGCAATTCAACCGGTCCTAATGATCTCGTAACTATTCAGTCAGACCCGACTCTAATCCACACGCGAGCCCAAACTTATACCCAGTAAGACTGACTCAAAAGACAAATGATGAAGACTTTGCTCCGGTGGTACTCTCATTTTTCGCGTGGCGCCTCCTACCTGCAGTCGCCTTTCCTACTCGCTGTGCGCCTCTATTGGGGTTGGCAGTTTGCGCAGACCGGCTGGGGCAAGATGCACCATATCGGCAGGATCGCCGGCTTCTTTGCCAGCCTCAACATCCCGTTACCCGCAGCGAGCGCGCACTTCATTTCCGGCCTTGAGTTCTTTGGAGGCATTTTGTTGATTGTAGGGCTGGCATCGCGGTTTGTTGGCCTTCTGCTGGCGGCGAACATGATGGTGGCCTATTGGACAGCGGAGCACGATGCGCTCACGTCTATTTTTTCCGATCCGGGCAAGTTCTATGTGGCCGATCCCTACACCTTTCTTTTCGCGTCGTTGATGGTCCTCATCTTTGGGGCTGGGCTGCTTTCAGTCGATAGACTGCTCGTAAGACGAGTGCGGGATCGAACCGTATAGGAAATGGATGGAAGCCATGGCATTGCTTTTGTTAATTTGCACTAGAGGGAATGTATGGCCTCAGGTTTCATTTCTAAGCTGCCAAAAGGCGAGCAGCAGGAATTATTGGACGATCTCAACTATCTGAATATCTCGGAGATCAAATCGTTCTGCCGGCGTCATTCCATTCCATACAGAATTGCAATCGAAACTAAAGATCGGCGTCGAAGAATGACAAGAGACGATGACAGGAAAGGTGTGATGCTGGAAAGAGTTCGACACTTCCTGAAGACGGGCGCGATATTGGAAGAGACCTGTTTTCGCGCCCCGGTTGTTTGTTTCGATCAGCTTTCTGACCATATTACGGCTGACGATCGATTATTTTACGGGCAATACGACAAGACAAACCGTGCCATGATCGCCCTCCTTAAGAGTTTGACCGACGGACAATTTGAGAATGGCGCCATCGCCAGAATTCTTGCCAGAGAATTCTGGAGCAGCGGTAAAGCCCCAACGTTTCGAGAATACGCATCCGCCTGGATCCAGGCATCAAGAGAGCATCTCAGGCCAAATCCCGAATGGGCTTTCTTGTCGGACAGAGCAAGCAAGCTGGATGTCCCGGATTGGAAGAAATTGCGGGCGCAAAAGGCGTCAAAAGTGATCAGGGTGCTTAACCAGATCACTTCCAGATGAGAGGCGTCAACTATCAGCCGCTAAGCTGAGCGATCGTGCCTTGAACCTGTTGCGTGGGTTCACCAGCGTACTCGGCGAACTGTTTGCGGCCGATGTGCGCAATGTAGCCATCCGGGCGAATAAGAATCCGCGGTCCCTCGGTGATGAACTCTGTCGCGTGACAACCCCGCAGATGCTCGAACAGCGTGCTATGGTCGGCGAGCCGGACGTCTGGCATGCGATCGCCCGGATGCAGAGTTCCGAGCACGTCGCCCGAGGAAAGGGAGCTAGTTCGATAGTGCAAGCCGAGCTGGTTGGTAACCTCACCGCGCTTGATGGACCGCGTTTGATGCAAACGTTTGCTCAGACCGAGGACGGCTGCGGCGATCGGAAGGCGCTCGGCTTGGTAGCTATCGAGCAGCGAATCAGGTCCGCCGCGCAGGACGTGTGCTAGCTTCCAGCCCAGATTGTAGGCGTCCTGCACTCCAGTATTAAGACCCTGCCCACCGTCCGGTGGGTGCACATGCGCCGCATCCCCCGCCAGAAACCCACGGCCAACGCGATAACGATCGACCATGCGTATCGCGGGCTGGTAGATCGAACTCCAAGCTACGCGAAGAATGCGCAGGCCAGTCGCTTCATGCAGCGCACGCTCGGTGTCGCTCCCTATCGTCGCTGCTTTCCCAGTGAGTTGGAATAGCGACGTGTCAGGCAATGGGCAAAGCCCGATCGCGCCACCTTTGACAAAGGGCCAAATATGCCAGTCACGGCGATCGAGTCCTTCGATCTCAACGTCCGCAACGAGCACTGGTTCTTGATCAATCGTCTCGCCTTCCAGCTTGAGGCCAAGTACTTTCCGCACAGTGCTGCGCCCTCCGTCACACCCAACGAGGAAGGACGCCCTCACGGTTTCTCCATTTGAGAGTCTAGCGTCGATGCCGTGCTGATCCTGCTGGAACGTCACCAGCGCCTTTCCGAATTCGACCTGGCCGCCCAGCGCGCGTAAACGTTGGTGCAGGATCGACTCGATGCGGAATTGCGGCAGCATCCAAAGGTTTGGATAGGGCACGTTTTCTGTGGGCTGCCTGGCGGACCCCAGCGACCCCATGCGCAGGGAGAGAGGGCCGCCGTGAATCCGGAATTTGGGATAAAGCCCGCCAACAGCAAGGATCGGGTCGATGACCCCGAGGCTATCGAAGATCTCGAGCGTGCGGGGTTGGATGCCTTTAGCACGCGAGCCCTGGAAGGGAGTTTCTGCAGCTTCGATGAGACGACAGGAGACTCCCCGGCGCAGGAGATCGAGGGCAAGGGTCAACCCGGTCGGGCCGGCTCCGATAATCAAAACGGTTTCTTCGTACATGGTACGAAAAATCTAAATAGTACACTGTACGAATGTCAACAAAAAGATCACAACTAAGCCGGGAAAAAATCGCCTCCGCCGCACTCGCCATCGCCGATGCGGAGGGATTTGAGGCCGTATCGATGCGCCGCCTGGCGCAGGAGCTCGAGGTAGGAACAATGAGTCTCTACTACTACGTGAAGACCAAGGATGATCTGATCGCAGCAATGGATGATGCGCTCATGGCCGAAGCTCTGTTGCCGTCGCTGCCGAAGGGCTGGCGGCGCGCGATCACGGAGATCGCCACGCGAACCCATTCCGTTTTCCTCCGGCACCCCTGGGCGTTGGTCTCGATGTTGTCTGCTCCGCCAGGGCTTAACGCGATGCGGCACATGGAGCAGTGCCTGGAGGCACTCAAAGAGACCTCAATGACCGCGAAAAAGAAGCTCACATTGCTGGCGATGGTTGATGACTTCGTCTTTGGCCACGCTCTGCGCGAGACGGCCGGCGATGCAACAGTTGACCTGGAGTTTGCCAGCGCCCAGATTGCCACGGGCGCGTTTCCGCGGCTCGCCGAATTGTTCGGGGGCGGCCGGATTGATGCCGGCAGCGACCGGTTCAAGGTCGGTTTGCGTGTGCTGCTTGAGGGGAGCCATCCATAGCGGTTTTACAACTTCGCACCTAACCGCCGTTCTTTCATCAGGTAAGAGTGGTCCGGGCATTTTGACTAGACGGAACAGGGATCTGGGACAATACCGCATTTGTACGAAAACAGCCGGTATGCCGGGTGCGGATTCTTCACGCTAGCAAACTCCTTCCAACCGCCGACGACTGGCAGAGCTGGGCGATCCCATTCTCACCAGAACTCGGATTAGGAGTTGTTTGCTTTACACGCCGAACCGCAGCATTTCATCTCAAACCGCTTCACCCACGACAGTCGGGATGGTCGCAATGGCACGCAAGCGCGGTCACGTTCTTTGAGTCCTGGCAAATTTGGCTGCAGTACTTCTGCTTATCCGGTGCGATACAGCTGCAGGCGGGGTGCGCACACTTCTTTGTTCCGGCCATACCAATCCTCCTTACAGTCAAGTCTCGCCTTTTTCACAAGAGACAAGACACGATTGATGTAGTGACGCAAAAAGGATAGGATCGGGTTTCCCGCTTCACGACATTTTCACGAAATTGCACCAGGGATCGGGCGATCCGGCGAAGATATTGAATACTCAAGCCGTACGTGTGAGTCACCGGGCGTGCCGGGCTAACGACTAGAATTCTTTGGTGCCGATGTCCCGGAGCATAGGCGATGGCAAGCGGTACCTGAAAGAACTCCTCTCAACACGCTGCCTCAAGGTGCGGAATCTCGGACCAGCTTTCAACAATCGCCATCCAAAACAACGCGACGAGCCTACCCTCTGAGTCGAACATGACGATATGATCTCCCTGGATTTCGGCTCGATGGGCAACCAGGGGTTGAGTGCTTATAGCGGGGTTCTTGAACCTTACCAGATATGTTTTTTTGGCCATGTCCATGTTCCGGCAAATCGTCCGCAGCCATTTAAACGGGGATAACCACCAACGCAGGGCTCCGGGTTACCACGAATTGATAGTGGCGCGATTGCGCAATCCGTATCAAAAGAACCTATCCAATGTTTCGGTTTAGCCGCACGCGCTCGGCCACCCGGTTGCCCCGGCGGTGTCCGCTCTGCTGGTAAAACGAAAGTGTAGTGTCGTCTTATCTGATCTTGCTGCAGGCATAGCAGTGCCAGCACCAAAGGGCTTTGGTCCCTGGGCCGCTGTTTTTGGGGCGAGTGATTGCCATATACGAGTGGGCATGTTGCTTGGTAGAGCAGACTTTCATACGCCGCTGCGCAGGGTCAATCTTTTCCGAGTCCGGCGATTCGCCGGTGATCATGTTGAAATAGCCGTAGCGGCATGCGTAGTAACGGCCGCAGTTCGCGGATGCGCATTTAAAAACATCCTCCCGAAACAGCGTAGAAGGGTAGGGTGACATCTCGCGGTAATGGCCATCACACAACGGGGCTTTTCCTTGCCTCATGGCTCGAATGTCTCCAGCGGGCTTTTCCCACAGCCCCACGTTGAGTAAGGACTGAGTCAAGCGCTTCTCATATATTTAAGCTTGCGAACTTTAACTTTCGTCGCTGAGGCAGATTTCTCTGACTTTTACAAAGGGCGACAGAGGAGGACAGCCTCGTTCAAGGGCTTACTTTTTCAGGGCTCGTCTGGAGCGAAGCTATGGAAAGCTGGAGGCGAGGAAAGAAGTCCTTAGCTGGGTTAAGCATACGCTGAAATAGGCCGTTGTGCCGCCGGGATGACCTAGCGATTCTGAGCATCACCATCCGCAATTGCGGATTCCGCCGTTTCGAGCTGCAGCCCGCATGACGCCAGGTCCATCAAAATCCAACGAAGCCCGGCCCGGAGCGATGACGTTGCTCCAGGGTCGCGTATCGTATAGGCTGAATGCGGTTTAGTCTTCAGCACTCCGTGGTGCGGTAATCGGCCCGCTCTAAGATTCGTGGGTTAACTTTGGTGATCCCTTGGGCTGCGAAAACCCGCAAGAGACATCCAACTCCCATTTATCGAACTCATACTTCAGGTAATGATGGTAGACATGTGCTGCTACCGACTGAGGCACGTCCCTCTCACCCTTTAAAGTTGAAGCGCTTTCAACCGCTCGGGTAAGAGCGCGAACCTACTACGTTATCGAGGAATAGGTACATGATGCTCTCACGAGTTGTGGATGGCTATTCTAGGCGGACGCTAGCCCTATTCGCCTATTCGACGGTAGCGGTCGCTTTGACCGCGTCGAGCGCTTTTGGTCAGGCGCCCTCAGTCGTGGTCGACGCGCAACAGACGATCGGCTCGAGTTTTAACAACCCCCAATCCGTAGCGGTCGCACCGAACGGGACGGTTTACGTTGCCGATACAAACAACGCGCGAGTTGTACAGCTCAGCACCAATTTGCCGGGAGCATCCACCCAGACTACGGTGAGCACAAACCAATACACCCTTAATGGGCCAACCGCGATTGCCGTCGACGCCAACGGAGACCTCTTCATCGCCGATATTTTCAACTTTGCTGGGTTTATTGGGTACTTGCAAGTGATCGAAGTCGTAGCGCAAAACGGTGTTCTTAGCAATAACGTCCAGCGACTTTATGCAAACCTCGATTTTTTTAATGTGCCCATGCCCACATCCATCGCCGTCGACGCCAATCATGTGTACCTCGGCGTAAGTTCGGGAATTTACATCGTAGCGAATGGCAAGATAACAGAGCTGAATATCACCGGCCTTCCAAACGGGTTTACTCCTCAGGCGATGGTGAGCAACTCGACCTCTCTTTATTTTGTCAACAGTGCGGCGACGGGTGGAGGCGTCTATGTAGCGCCTGATAACGGCGGAAGCGCCCAACCCATAGCCACCGGGTATTACAGCCCGATCAATCCGACGGGTATTGCGCTTGATTCGTCAGGCGATCTCTTCGTCCTTTCACAATTATTGGTCAATGGCAAAACGTCGCCGCAGGTGTTCGAAATTCCCGCGGGTTCGTCTACTACGCCATACATCATACCCAGTACAGGCCTTTTGGGCGCGACGGACATGGCGCTCGATCCGAGCGGCAACGTCGATGTGGTCGAGATAGGCAACGGCGGCGGGACCAGCGGCCTTGTTACGCAATTGGACTACCAGAATGCGATCAACATGGGCTCAGCGCCGGTTTACGTGAGCGGAACGATCACCCCCGGGCCAGCTATTCCCTTTAATTTTGAGTTCAACGCCGCAACTACCCTGGCCGGTTTTAAAGCGGTGACGCTGGGCGATCCGGGAGCGGCCAACGACATTGTCAGTGCTGGGACCGGATCATGCGTGAACCAGGCGCTCGGTAGCGTATCGGCCGCGGAGCCTTACATTTGCGAAAAACCGTTCGAAACGGTACCTCGATACACGGGCACCCGGGTGTCCGCGATTCAGGTGAGTGGCCCGAGTTCCTCAATCCTCGCGTCGTCCCCTGTTTATGAGAGCGGCACTTCAGGCGCCCAGATTACCTACCCGCTCACCGAAACGGCAACTGCGACTCCGCTGAGCTCCCCGCAAGGGGTGGCTATCTCAGGCTTTAATTCGACGGTGTATGTCGCCGACTACGGCAGCGGCCTAGTCTACTCCGCCGGCGGCTTAACGGGTGCCACTTTGACTCCGGTATCGACGGGGAGCATTTCGCTTGTGGCTCCGAGCGCTGTGGCGCTGAATGGGGAAGGCGATTTGTATGTGGCCGATTTCGGCCTCAGCCCGGGCACCACGGGTAAAGTAATCGTCGTCCCGACTACAACCGGAAAGGCTCCTTCGGTGGTAAACACAGGGACCCTGCTACAGCACCCCATTTCTTTGGCGGTCGATTACCTGGGCAACTTATATATAGGAGACGCCGGCGTGGACGGGGATGCGGCGACGAGCAGTAATCCCGGGTATGTAGTCAAGGTACCTCGCAACGGCGTGGCCGCAAAAATGACGATCCCCTCAGCAGCGCCCATCATTTTCCCGCAGGCTCTCGCGACGGACGGAACCAATGGCAATCTGTACGTCGGGGATGGCGGCGACAGCGCGACCGCCCTCGGCCAGGTAGTCGAAGTGTCGGCGAACGGGACCACCGCCACTACGGTTCTGTTCCCGAACCAGACCGCACCCACCAACCCGACGGGGCTTTCGGTGGATGCGGCCGAGAACTTGTACGTGCTGGACGGTAAGGTCAGTACGATTACGGTTGTGCCTCTCACCGGCAACGCCTACCTGGTGGGCTTTGTCAATCCAACGCCCGCCACACCCAGCGCGCTCGCCGCACCCAGCGCGCTCGCGATGTCCGCCGGAGCACAAAGTTTTGTGATCGCGAATATTGGCTCCAGTCTCAACAGTCTCGTTTATTTGAACGGCAACAGCTCGACGCTGGCATTTTCAACTGTGAAGACGGGTACGAGCCCGAGCCTACCGGCGACGGTGTACAACATCGGCGATGCAGCGCTCAAGCTAGGTAAGCCGACCGAAACCGGGGCCGGATTCACGATTCTGAATAGCAGTACTTGCTATAACGGACTTACGCTCGGCACTTCTAATAGCTGCGCCATCAATGTTCAATTTAGTCCGACGAAGGTGCAGCCTTATAGCGGGACGATAGCGGTCCCCAGCAACGCTTACAACAATGGGATCCCGGTGCTCAACCTATCCGGAACCGGCAGCGCCACAGGTTCTATTGCTCTACCGCATTCTGATAGGCCTCTCGGCCCGGAAAGGAAATCGTTTCGGCGCTAGCCGGGTCGCCTTAAGAGGCTGCGGAATTTTCAAGGGTACGGCCTTTAGGCCGTACCCTTACCTCTATGAAATGAATGCGGCTTTAACCCATGAGGGGACGACCTTCAGGTGTGCCCGTTCGTTCTGGTTGCTTCTACGGTTAAAGCCAGAACCCTGGTCGCGGCAAGCGCGTCCACTACGGTTACGATTCAGCGCAGGCGATTCCCAGGGGCTGCCGCACCCCGATTTAGTCATGGCGAGGCGTCTTAGTTCGACCAACACTGCTAGAAAAATGAAACGGGGCGGGACCTTGGCTTTGTGGCGATACTGCAGGTATTCCTCGTCGAAGCTCTGCACCATGAAATGTTCTTGAGCCCAGGTCATCGGCGGCTATGTCGCCAATCAGGCATGTGACGGATGCATCCTTCACCCGGTACAGTATTGTTGTTTTCCATACCGAGGTAGATCGGAGCGCAGATGAATCGTCGGGATTTTCTGAAGGTCAGCGTACCTGCCGCCGCCAGCCCATTGTTACTCCCACATCGCGGCATAGCGCAGGCTTTGCCACCCAAACTGTCATTGCCGGCCGCTGGTGCCGATGGGTGGATTTCGCTGCTCAACGGCCGCGACCTGAGTGGCTGGTACACGATGCTGCAAAAGTCAGGCAGGGATGTTGCGCAGCAGAAAAAGATGGTGCTAATGGAGCAAGAAATGCTTCATATCATGGGGAATGAGGTCACCGCCGAGCCGGCGGAACCCGGCTATCTCGCAACTAACCAGGAGTTTGAAAACGTCCGCATTCGCGTGGAATACAAATGGGGTGTTAAACGGTTTCCACCTCAGTCTTTGGGGAAGCGTGACAATGGCATCCTCTATGGGTTGGTCGGCGCCGACAAGGTTTGGCCGACTTGTGTCGAATGCCAGATTGAGGAAACGGACGTAGGCGATTATTTCCTGGTGGGTGGCGTGCGCGGAGTTCAGGCGGAACACCTGGACGGCTTGTTTCCCGAGGGGCTAGGCCTGGGCGGATGGAATGGCGAAACAAGAGCTTCGCGGAACGTTCCGCCACCTGGGCCCATGGATGATCGAAAAATAAAGGATGGCAATTTCGAGAATCTCAACGATTGGAATGTGGTGGAAGTTATTTGGCAGGGCGACCGATCCGCGCACATCGTCAACGGAAGGATCGTGAACATGATTTCAAAGCTTCAGCAGCCCGATCCGCAAAACTCAGGCCAATTCATTCCATTGACCCGAGGGAAGATTGCCATCGAGATGGAGTTCGCGGAGATTTGGTTCCGCAGGATCGAAGTCAAATCCCTTGTTTGATCCACCCGGTAGCGTCTGTGCCCTAGCGGACCAAAAGGCCTGTTTCCCTCGCAAAGGCCGGGTGCCCCATATCTCCTCGTTTTTCGCGAGATATGGGATACCACCTAAATCGACCGCTAAGTACATCGGACGAATCGAGAGTCAGGGGAAGGTGCCGTGGTATCCCACATCTCGCGAAAAACGACCGAGATATGGGGCACCCGGCCTTCGTGTCGGAAACAGGCATAGCAAAGCCCGCACCTACGGCGCGGGCTTTGCGGATTGCTGACAGAGCTTAGGCGTTGGTGTCGCTGCCGCTGCCGTCCGGTGGCGGGTTCTCAGACATGGCCTTGTCAATCTCTTCGCGGCGCTTGGCCCGTGCTTCGGCGCGCTTCTGGCGCTTCTCGTCCAGCTCCTGCTCGGAGCCGAGCAGTTCGATGAAGGCCTTCTCGGCTCCATCGCCCTTCTGGAAGCCGGTGCGCACGATGCGCAGATAGCCGCCGGCGCGATCTCCGTAGCGCGGGGCCACGGTGTCGAACAGGCGGGAGACTGCTTCCCGGGTCTGCAGATAGGACAGGGCCAGGCGGCGGGAGTGCAGGTCGCCCCTCTTGCCCAGGGTGATCAGCTTTTCTACGTGAGGACGCGCGGCCTTGGCCTTGGTGATGGTCGTCTCGACCCGGTCCTCGAGAAGAATGGACGTGACCAGGTTGCGCAGCAGAGCGCGGCGATGGCTGGTGTTGCGTCCGAGTTTGTATCCTGCATTGCGATGGCGCATGGTTTCTCTTTCTTGAGAATTAAACGGTGACCGGTGGTCTCCCACCGGTCACACCAAACGAACTAGAAGTTCTCCGGCTCCGACTGGAGCGGAAGGTCCACTCCCTCGAGATCTTCGTCGTCGTCATCCTCTTCGTCGTCGTAACGGTTGTAGCTCGCGGCCAGTGTTGCGGCCGGCAGTACGCTGGTCGGTCCAGGCACCGCGTTGCCGTGCTCGTCGATCTTCATGCCCAGCGACAAGCCCATCTGCGCCAGGATTTCCTTGATCTCGTTCAAGGATTTGCGGCCGAAGTTCTTGGTCTTGAGCATCTCCGGCTCGGTCTTCTGAACCAGCTCGCCGATGGTCTGAATGTTCGCGTTCTTCAGGCAGTTGTAGCTGCGCACGCTCAACTCAAGCTCTTCGACCGAGCGATTGAGGTTCTCGTTGCGCAACTGCATGCGGCCTTCGTCGTGCGCGCTCTCGGCTTCGATCTCTTCCTCGAAGTTGATGAAGATGCTCATGTGGTCCTTGAGCAGCTTGGCCGCGAGGCCGAGCGAGTCGGCGGGCAGCACGGAGCCATTGGTCCAGACTTCGATCGTCAGCTTGTCGTAGTCGGTGATCTGACCCAGACGAGCGGCGTCCACGGTGTAGTTGACCTTGCGCACGGGCGAGTGGACTGAGTCCACTGGGATGAAGCCGATGCCCAGATCGGAATCAAAATTCTTGTCGGCGGAAACATAGCCGCGGCCGCGCTTGAGGCGCATTTCCATGTCCAGCTTGCCACCTTCGCTGACGGTCGCGATGTAGACATCCTTGTCCAGGATCTCGACGTCTCCGTCGGCATCGATCATGCCGGAAGTGACTACTCCTGGCTGCTCCGCGCGCAGATAGAGCGCCTTCGGCCCTTCGCCGTTCAACTTGAAGGGAATCTGCTTGAGATTCAGGATGATGTCGGTCGCGTCTTCGACCACGCCGGTGATCGATTGGAACTCGTGCAGTACGCCTTCGATCTTGACCGCGGTGACCGCCGCGCCTTCGATCGACGAGAGCAGGGTGCGGCGCAGCGCATTGCCGATGGTGGTGCCGAAGCCGCGCTCAAAAGGCTGAGCGCTGAACTTGCCGTACTTCTCGGTGAGCGTGTCGGTATCGACGGCAAGACGTTTGGGTTTTTGGAATCCTCTCCAAAGCATATCTGTGTTCCTCTCCATGCACGGCAAGCGTCGCGAAGCATTCTGCAACGGCCGTGCTCGTTTCTCCTCGTTTTTTGAATCTGTACTCTGCTGTTACTTACTGTAAAGTTCGACGATCAGCTGCTCGTTGACGGGCAGGTTCACGTCTTCACGCTTGGGCAACGCCAGTACCTTGCCTGAAAGATTCGCGTGGTCCACCTGCAGCCAACGGGGCGCTACCTGGTGGCTCGCGAATTCTGTCGAGGTTTCAAGTACGGTGAGTTTCTTGCTGCCTTCGCGGATCTTGATCTCGTCGCCCACGCCGACCTGGAAGGAAGGAATGTTCACCTTGCGGCCATTCACTTCCACGTGGCCGTGGCGAACGATCTGCCGCGCCTGGCGACGGGAGCTGGCAAAGCCGAGACGGAAAGCTACGTTGTCCAGACGACGCTCGAGTTGCTGCAAGAGCAATTCGCCGGTGACGCCCTGGGCCCGCGATGCCTTCTCGTAATAGGCGCGGAACTGGCTTTCCAGGGTGAAGTAAATGCGCTTGGCCTTCTGCTTTTCGCGCAATTGCAGACCGTAACCTACGATCTTGGGCTTGCGGTCGCGGCCGTGCTGGCCGGGGGCAAAGTTGCGCTTCTCAATCGGGCACTTCTCGGAAAAGCACTTGGTGCCCTTCAGAAAAAGCTTCATGCCTTCGCGACGGCAAAGGCGGCAGACTGGTCCGGTATAACGTGCCACGTAATTCTCCTTAGTTCAGAGGCCGACCGGTTTACGGATTCAATCCTTCGTCCCGGTCCTGCGGGTTAAACTCTTACACGCGCCGGCGCTTGGGCGGACGGCAACCGTTGTGCGGGATCGGCGTAACGTCACGGATGGAGCGGACGTCGAGTCCCGCCGCAGCCAGGGCACGCACCGCAGACTCACGGCCGGATCCTGGACCACTTACCCGCACGTCGACCGAACGCAGACCATGGTCACGCGCCTGGTTGGCGGCGTTCATGGCAGCCTGCTGGGCGGCAAAGGGAGTGCCTTTACGCGATCCGCGGAAGCCGAGCGAACCGGAGCTCTTCCAGGAAAGCGTGTTGCCCTGGCCGTCCGTGATGGTCACGATGGTGTTGTTGAACGAGGCCTGAACGTAGACCAATCCATAAGGAACGTTCTTGCGCTCGCGCTTCTTGAACTTCTTGTTCTTGGCGGCCTTGCCGGATGCCTGCTGCTTCTGCTCCTGTTTCGCCATTAGGTCTTCGCCGTCGCTTTCTTCTTGCCCGCGATTGTGCCCTTGCGTGGTCCCTTACGGGTACGCGCGTTGGTGTGTGTCCGCTGGCCGCGAGTGGGCAGGTTGCGCCGGTGGCGTAGGCCACGATAGGACTGAATGTCGATCAGGCGCTTGATGTGCATGGAGACGTCTTTGCGCAGATCGCCTTCGATCTCGCCTTCGTTCTCGATCACCTGGCGGATGCGGTTGACCTCGTCTTCGCCCAGATCCTGAACTTTCTTGAACGGGTCCACATTGGCCGTCTCCAGGATGCGTCGCGCACGAGGGTTACCGATACCGAAAATGTAGGTCAGCGCGATTCTTGCCTGCTTGTTGCGGGGCAGATCGACGCCAGCAATACGTGCCATACATGATCCTTCTTTCTTACTTGCTGACCGTGCAGCTTCGCCGCAGGCGAGCGGTTGGTGTTCTGAAGGCTTCCGGAGAGGTTCAACGCAAGCCTTTATGGCTAACTAGCCTCTCCGGTGCCTGTTGTGACCGAGGTAAAAAACCCTCAGTTTAGATTTGTGGTATCCCACATCTCGCGAAAAACGAGCGAGATATGGAGCACCCGTCATTTGCTCTGCCGACGGTGCTTTTCGTTTAGCCTTGGCGCTGCTTGTGCTTTGAGTTTTCGCAGATCACCCGCACCACTCCGCGGCGATGGATGACCTTGCACTTGTCACAAATCTTTTTTACTGATGCCCGAACTTTCATTACTGCTCCTGATTTTCTACTTGTAGCGGTAAACGATCCGGCCCCGGGTCAGATCGTACGGACTGAGCTCTACCGCTACCCGGTCGCCGGGGAGAATACGAATGAAATTCTTCCGCATTCGTCCCGAAACGTGCGCCAGAACCTGGTGCTTGTTCTCCAGCTCAACTTTGAACATCGCGTTCGGCAACGTCTCAACCACAGTTGCCATTACCTCAATCGCGTCTTCCTTCGACAAACCTTATCCCGATTCTGCCTGCTCCCACAGGCCTCCTAAACCTACTGCGTCAAAATCACAGCGCCTTCAGCTGTCACCGCTACGGTGTGCTCGAAGTGCGCGCTCAAACTGCCATCCTCGGTTACTGCCGTCCAGCCGTCGCTCAATACCTGAACTCCCGGCTTGCCCACATTCACCATGGGCTCGATGGCCAGCACCATCCCTGCACGCAGTTTGGTTCCCGCGCCACGCTGCCCGTAGTTAGGAACCTGCGGATCTTCATGCATCCGGGTCCCGATGCCATGGCCCACAAACTCACGGACGACGCTGAACCCGTCCGCTTCCACCACTTCCTGCACCGCCGCGCCAATATCGCCCAGCGTCGCCCCCGGCCGCACTACCTTGATCGCCGTCTCGAGCGATGCCCGGGTTACATCCAGCAGACGCTTGGCTTTGGGCGTTACCTCCGCTCCCACGGGAACGGTAATGGCCGAATCGCCGTAGTAGCCGTCCAACACCACTCCGCAGTCGATGGAGACAATATCCCCGTCACGCAGCACCCGGTCACTCGAGGGGATGCCGTGCACCACCTGCTCGTTGACCGAAGTGCACAACACACAGGGGTAGCCGCGATAGCCCTTGAAGGCGGAAGTGGCTCCCAACTCTGCCATCTTGCTTTCCGCCGCATTTTCCAGATCGAGCGTAGTCACGCCGGGCTTGACCATGCGCTTTCACATGCTCCAGCACCGCGCGAACTGCCGCTCCACTGCGCCGCATCTTTTCAATCTCCTGCGGCGTCTTGATCATGATGGCCATAGGCCTGCTCAATTCTCTCTTCTAAGTCTGGGACCTGAGTCGCGCTACCGCGGCCATGATGCCCGCCATTACCTCGTCCGCCGGCTGCTCGCCATCCACTTCCACGAACCGGCTGCTGGCGCGATAATGTTCCACCACCGGCGCTGTCAGCGCCGCATAAGTGCGCATCCGCTCATGGAAGACCGCTTCCACATCATCCGCGCGCTGGACCAACGGTGTGCCTTCTACATCGCATACCGTGTCGAATTTCGGCGGCTGCAGGTAAACGTTGTAAATGCGCTGGCAGGTTGGACAGTTGCGCCGACCCGTAATACGACGCAACAACTGAGTATAACTTACCTGGATGCTTACCGCAATCAGCGGCAGCCCGTTGGGGATGGCCGCCAGCCGCGAATCCAGCCACTCCGCCTGGCCCAGGGTTCGGGGATAGCCATCCAGGATGTAGCCGCGGACGGTATCCGGCTGCTCCAGCCGTTCCGCGACCATCTGGTTGACCAGATCGTCGGGAACCAGCTTGCCGGTATTCATGATACTTGTGGCCACCAAGCCCAGAGGGGTTCCCTTGGCCCGGTGGTCGCGCAGCAGATCGCCGGTTGAAATCTGGGGAATGCCCCAGGCTGCCATCAGTCCTTTGGCCTGGGTTCCCTTGCCCACCCCGGGCGCCCCCATCAGCAGCATGGGGCCGGGGATGATCTGCTTGGAGGACGGGGCTTCCGCTTGCAAGCCTTCCGCCACCTTTACCACGAGCGCCTTCCGCGCACCCGGCCGCTGCGCGGGGAGAAGCCATCGTAGTGGCGCATGATCAACTGCGACTCTACCTGGTTGATGGTGTCCATGGCCACGCCTACCACGATCAGCAGGGAGGTTCCGCCGAAGTAAAAGCTCACGTTCAGTCCGTGGGTAACCCAGGTCGGCAGCCGTTCGAAGAACCCGCCCACCAGCCAGAGATCGTTGAGGTGAATGCCGCTGATAAGGATCTGCGGAATGAGCGAGATCACGATCAGGTAAAGCGCGCCCACCAGGGTAATGCGGGTCAGCACGTCGTTCACAAAGTCGGAAGTACGCCGACCGGGCCGAATGCCGGGGATGAAGCCGCCATACTTGCGCATGTTGTCGGCAATATCGTCGGGGCGGAAGACGATGGAGATGTAGAAGTAGGCAAAGAAAACGATGCCTACGATGTACAGCAGCTCATACCAGGGCTCGCCGGGACGCAGGCCGTCGAAAATCCGGGTCAGAAAGCCGCTGTTGCGTACGTAGCCGGAACCGGCAAAGAGCAATGGCGCAGAGAGAATTGAGCTGGCGAAGATGACCGGCATCACGCCGCCGGAGTTGACCTTGAGCGGCAGATGGGTGGATTGGCCGCCCATCAGCCGGCGGCCGACGATGCGCTTGGCATACTGCACCGGGATGCGCCGTTCGCTGCGCTCCACAAAGACGATAAAGGCCACGATGGCGATCATCATCACCACCAGAATGATGAGCGCCGGAACGGTGAAGGAACCCCATGCCTGGGTCTTGCGCCTTGTCGATGAGGTCCTGGATACCGCGGGGCAAGCCCACCACGATGCCGGCGAAGATCAGCAGGCTCATGCCGTTGCCGATGCCGCGGTCGGTGATCTGCTCGCCCAGCCACATGATGAAGGCGGTGCCGGTCGTCAGGGTCACCATGGTCATCAGAATGAAGCCTGGGCCAGGGTTCAATACGTAGGAGACGCCGCCCGATCCATGGGAGAGGGTCAGCGCAATGGCCAGGGATTGCACCGCTCCCAGAACCACGGTGACATAACGGGTCCACTGGGTGATCTTTCGCCGTCCCAGCTCCCCTTCTTTTTGCAGCTTGGCCAGCGGCTCATAAACCACGGTCAGCAACTGGAAGATGATGGAGGCCGTGATATAGGGCATGATGCCCAGGGCGAAGATGGTCAGGCGGCGAAGGTTTCCGCCGCTGAACAGGTCGACCAGGCCGAGCGCGCTGCCCGCCTGCTGATCGAAGAACTGGGCCAGTAGCTTGAGGTTGACGCCCGGGGTTGGGATTTGGGAGCCCAGGCGGTAGACCGCCAGGATACCCAGGGTAAACAAGACCCGCTTGCGCAGGTCGGGAATGCGGAAGATATTAGCGATCTTCTCAAACATAAAAGTTGATGCCTCAGGGGCTAAAGCCCCCATTCATCTGAAGCCGTACCTCAGGGGCTAAAGCCCATCAGCCCCAGCTCAGTAGCGGCACGGCTGAAGCCGTGCCCTTCGTTCCGCTTTCACACCTGTAGAATCCATACCCAGTCCCTACGGGACTGAGCGTCAGGCGACCAGAATTGCTTTGCCGCCGGCTTTCTCGATCTTTTCCTGGGCCGACTTGGAAAACTTGTGCGCGTGCACCGTTACCGCAGCCGTCAACTCACCATCGCCCAGCACCTTGACCAGCCCATGCCGCTTCTTCAGCAGTCCCTTGGCGGCGAAAGCCTCGAGCGTCAGCTCGGCATGGCCCTCGGCGTGGAGTTCTGCAATGCGGCTCAGGTTAACTACTGAGTACTCGGTGCGGAAAATGTTGGTGAAGCCGCGCTTGGGCAGGCGGCGATGCAACGGCATCTGCCCACCTTCAAAACCGCGCATCATGTGGGAACCGGAGCGCGAACGCTGCCCTTTATGCCCGCGGGTCGAAGTCTTGCCCATGCCCGAGCCCATACCGCGGCCAACACGCTTCTTGCCCGTGTTCGCCTGCTTAGGCGCCCGCAAATTAGAAAGATTCTTAGCCATACTGTCCTCGCTCAACGCCGGCTGGCTCTGCCAGTCCGACTCGCTTTGTGCTTACTCTACGATCCGTACCAAGTGGGGTACGGTCTTGACCATGCCCCGGATCGACGCCGTGTCCTCACGCTCCACCACTTGATTGAGCCGGGTAAAGCCCAATCCTTTGACTACCCGCTTGTGCTTCTCGGGAGTGGAAATCTTGGACCGGTAGTACTGCAGGCGGATCATTGTTTTCGGAGACTCTGCCATCTCAATATAGCTCCTGTACCTGCTTGCCGCGAGCGGCCGCCACTTCGCCCCGATCACGCAACTGCACCAGCGCATCGAAGGTGGCCTTAACCACATTGTGGGGATTGGCCGTGCCCAGGCTCTTGGTGAGAACGTTCTGCACTCCAACCGAGGTCATCACCGCGCGCACCGCACCGCCGGCAATCACGCCTGTGCCTTCCGGCGCCGGCTTCAAGAGCACATGCCCGGAACCGAAGCGGCCTAATACCTGGTGAGGTATGGTGGTCTCGGAAAGGTTCACGTGCACCAGATTCTTCTTGGCCGCCTCTATTCCCTTTCGGATGGCCTGCGGTACTTCCTTCGCCTTGCCGGAGCCAAAGCCCACCACGCCGGCTGACGGGTCACCCACCACCACCAGCGCCGCGAACGACATGTTCTTGCCGCCCTTGACCACTTTGGTGACACGATTGATGGACACCACCTGATCCTTCAGGTTGTATTGCCCGGCGTCCAGTTTCCGCTTCAGTATTGCCATGCTGTGATCCTTCCCGATCCTAAAACTCTAGTCCTGCTTCGCGCGCCGCATCGGCCAGGGCCTTGATGCGCCCGTGATAGAGATAGCCTCCGCGATCGAAGACCACCTTCTTGATTCCCTTTTCGATCGCCCGCTCGGCCACCAGCTTGCCTACTTCTTTGGCTGCAGCCACATTGCCGCCGGTCTTCACCTTGGCAGCCAGGCTGGACGCGGAGAGTAGTGTCTCCCCCTTGGCGTCGTCGATGATCTGGGCATAGATGTGGTTCAACGAACGGTACACATTCAGCCGCGGACGATCCGCGGTGCCTTGCATCTTTTGCCGAATGCGAAAGTGCACTCGCTGGCGAATCACATTTCTCTGTCTAATCGGTAGCATTTACGTCTTCCTTCCTAAAAGCGGAGCTGCCCTGCAGCCCCGTTCGGTTTACTTAGCGCCGGTCTTGCCGACCTTCTTCTTCAAGCGCTCGCCCACGTAGCGCACACCCTTGTTCTTGTACGGATCGGGCTTACGCAACGAGCGCATGTCGGCGGCCACCTGGCCTACCTTCTGCCGGTCAATGCCGCTGATGGTCAGCCGCGTCTGCTTGGGATCGATCGCAACGTCAATGCCGGTGGGCAACGGGAACTCGATGGGATGGGAGAAGCCTAAGGTAAACACCACGGTTCCCTTTCCCTTGAGCTCGGCGCGATAGCCGATGCCGACAATATCCAGCTCCTTGGTCCAGCCCTTGGTCACACCTTCAACGGCATTCGAGACCAGCGCCCGGGTCAAACCGTGCAGCGCGGCGAGTTCTTCCTTCTCCCGCACTGCGAGGAGAGTGCCGTCCTTTTTCTCAAGCGTGATGCCCGTAGGCAGCAAGGCGGTCAGTTTGCCTTTGGGGCCTTCGACCAGCACGGTGTTGCCCTGCACGGTGTACTTCACGGTTGTGGGCAGCGGAATCGGTTTTTTGCCTATACGTGACATATCTTTTCTCCTACCAGACTTCGCAGAGAATCTCGCCGCCGACGCCTTCGCGCCGTGCCTGCCGTCCGGTCATTACGCCCCGCGGGGTGGTCATGATGCTGATGCCAAGCCCGCTCTGTACCCGCTTGATCTCATCCCGGCCGACATACACGCGGCATCCGGGGCGCGAAACGCGCGACAGGTCGCGGATGGCGGCTTCGTTGTTGGCGCCGTACTTGAGGTACACGCGCAGCACGGTACGGCCATTCTCTTCCGCCGCCTTGTAGTTGGCGATGTAGCCTTCTTCCTTGAGGATGCGGGCAATCTCGGTCTTCAGCTTCGAGGCCGGAACATCCAGCTTTTGGTGGCGCGCACGGATGGAATTGCGGATGCGCGTCACAAAGTCGGCTACTGGATCGGTCAAACTCATTCTCTCTCCTCCACTCCCTGGCCGCTCCGGCCGGGACCATTACTTACCAGCTGGACTTAACCACACCGGGGATTTCACCCCGAAGCGCCAACTGACGGAAGCACAAGCGGCATAGGCCAAACTTGCGCAGGTAGGCGCGCGGCCGGCCGCAAATTTTGCAGCGATTGTGCTGGCGGCTGGAAAACTTCGGCTTGCGGGCGTCTTTAACTCGTTTTGCTGTAGTTGACATAGGTCTCT
This sequence comes from uncultured Acidobacteriaceae bacterium, assembly GCA_963805955.1. Taxonomy (GTDB): domain Bacteria; phylum Acidobacteriota; class Terriglobia; order Terriglobales; family Acidobacteriaceae; genus PALSA-350. Next base: position 147,524 of record CAWDVZ010000007.1, on the reverse strand, counting down.
CTTTACGCAGTCTGACGGAAGGGAATGCCGAACTGCCGAAGCAGGGCACGCGCCTGGTTATCATCCTTGGCAGTGGTCACGATGGTGACATTCATGCCCTTCAACTTGTCTACGCGCGCATAATCCACTTCAGGAAAAATCAGCTGGTCGCGCATGCCCAGGGTGTAGTTGCCGCGGCCGTCGAAGCTCTTGGTGGAGACACCGCGAAAATCACGTACACGGGGCAGGGCCACCGAGATCAGGCGGTCGAGAAACTCGTACATGATGTCGCCGCGCAAGGTCACCATGGCGCCTATCGGCATGCCTTCGCGCACCTTGAAGGCGGCAATCGATTTCTTGGCTCGCGTGGTCACCGGCTTTTGTCCCGCGACTGATGCCAGATCGGCGACCAGCGGATCCATGATCTTTACATTCTGGGTGGCCTCGCCCAGGCCCATGTTCAGGACGATCTTTTCCAGTCGCGGCACAGCCATCAGGTTGGTAAGGCCAAGCTCTTTCTGCAATGCCGGCCGGATTTCCTGCTGGTATTTCTCTTTCAGTCTCGCGTTTACTTTTGCTGCCATAAATCCGTCCTTACTTTTTCTTCGGCGCCAGGGTCTGGCCGCACTTCTTGCAGACGCGAACCTTGGTATCGCCCTCAAACTTGTGACCGACGCGCACCGGGCCGCAGGAGCCGCAAACCAACATCACGTTGGAGATTTGAATCGCCGCTTCCTGCTCGGCAATGCCGCCCTTGATGTTGCGCTGGGGGTTGGGGTGCACATGCTTCTTGACCATGCGGACATGCTCGACCAGCACGCGGTCCTTGTCGCCCAGCACGCGCAGCACGCGGCCACGCTTGCCCTTATCGGTGCCGGTAATCACTTCCACGGTATCGTTGCGTTGTAACTTCAATGCCATAACTTCCTCGCTTAGAGAACTTCTGGTGCCAGCGACACAATCTTCAGGAACTTCTTCTCGCGCAGTTCGCGAGCCACGGGACCGAAGACGCGGGTGCCCACCGGCTCTCCTGCATCGTTGATCAGCACCGCTGCGTTCTGATCAAAGCGGATGTAGGTACCGTCGCGGCGACGATATTCCTTGCGTGTGCGCACCACGACTGCCTTCACTACCACGCCCTTCTTAACCTGCCCGTCGGGAGAAGCTTCCTTCACGGAGGCAGTAATCACGTCACCCAGGCCGGCTTTTTTGCCGCTCGAGCCGCCCAGGGGCAGAATCATCTGCAGCTTGCGGGCGCCGGAGTTATCGGCGACCTCCAGCATGGTTCTCATTTGCACTGCCATACTCTTCTCTCCTTACAACTCTGTCCTGCTCGAAAAACCTTGGGATACTACTGCTTTCCCCGGCAAGTCTTCCGTCCTACTTACAAAGAACCTTAAGGTTCGCGGTATCCCACATCTCGCGAAAAACGAGCGAGATGTGGGGCACCCAAGGTTTGTCACTGGGACAAATCCCAACCTAGACCACCGGCTGCGCGATCTCTTCTACCTGCGGCAGCGAGGACCGGCGAATCACTTCTTCCAGCGTCCAGCGCTTCAGCTTGCTTAGCGGCCGGCTCTCGCGAATCCTAACCACGTCGCCAACGTGAGCTGAGTTCTGCTCGTCGTGGGCATAAAACTTCTTGCTCAGCTTGATCACCCGCTTGTACTTGGGGTGGGTCTTGCGCATCTCTACCTCGACCACGATGGTCTTCTGCATCTTGGTCGAGATGACGCTGCCAATCTTTTCTGTCCGCCTGGATTCCGCTTTTTCTTCGGGCATGGCTTAACGAGCCTCTTTCCTGGTTTTCTCGAGCGCCCGCTGGCGGGCAATGGTCTTGATGCGGGCTATGTCTTTGCGCAAATCGCGCAGCTTCTTTACGCCTTCGTTCTGTCCCAGCTTCATCTGGAAGCGCAGGCGAAAGAGCTGCTCGGCGGTCGTCTTTTCCTGCCGCGCCAGCTCTTCATCGTTCAGGTTGCGAATCTTTTCCGTTTCCATGGCTCTTCTCTCTACTTGACTACCGCAGTCGCCTTGACATCGTGACGCATCACAAAGCGTGTCTTGAGGGGCAGCTTGTTCGAAGCCAGGCGCATCGCCTCAGCCGCGATCTCAGGATTGACCCCTTCCATCTCAAACAGCACCTTGCCCGGACGAACCACGGCAACCCAATGATCGGGAGCGCCCTTGCCTTTGCCCATACGGGTTTCAGCCGGCTTCTTGGTCACTGGCTTGTCGGGGAAGAGACGGATCCAGATCTTGCCGCCACGCTTGATGAAACGCGTCATCGCCACACGGCTGGCTTCAATCTGCCGGTCCGTGATGTAGCCGCACTCCATCACCTTCAGTCCATAGTCCCCGAACGACAGCTCGGAGCCGCGCCATGCCTTGCCTTTCATGCGGCCGCGCTGCTGCTTGCGGAACTTAACCTTCTTTGGCATCAACATGACTAAAACACTCCGCTGGTGCCCGCCGGTTGTGGCTGGCGGCGCTTCTGCTCGTAAATGTCACCGCGATAGATCCAGGTCTTGACCCCGATCACGCCATAAGTGGTGCGCGCTTCCGCGAACCCGTAGTCGATATCTGCGCGCAGCGTATGCAGCGGCAGCCGGCCCTGCAAATACCACTCCGACCGCGCGATCTCGTTGCCGTTCAGGCGCCCGGAAACGCGAACCTTGATTCCCTTGCAGCCAAAGCGCAGCGCGGAGTCAACCGCCTTGCGCATGGCGCGGCGGAAACCGACACGCTTTTCCAGCTGGAGGGCGATGTTTTCCGCCACCAATTGCGCGTCCAGCTCCGGCTTGTTCACCTCGAGTATGTCGATGAACACGTCGCGGTTGGTGCGCTTCTGCAGGTCCAGTTTGAGCTTCTCGATCTCCGCGCCCTTGCGGCCGATCACAATGCCCGGACGCGCGGTGCGGATGATGAGGCGCAGCTTGTTGCCCGGACGCTCGATCTCGACTGAGCTGACACCGGCGGCCTTGAGTTTTTCTTTCAACTCCTCGCGCAGGTGCACATCTTCAATCAGCAACTTGTCGTAGTCGCGCTCTACGAACCAGCGTGACCGCCATGGCTTGTTGACGCCCAGTCGAAAGCCGTAAGGATGAACTTTTTGTCCCATAATTTCCTCGAACCTACTTCGCGGCCTTCTTCTTCCAGTTTTTTGCTGCGCTCTTCTTGGCCACGGCCTTCTTGGGCTTGCGGCCCAACAGCCGTCGCTTGGGGGTGGCCGCTTCCGGCTCAGCCGTTTCTACCAGGCCAAGCCGCTTGCGCTCCGCCACCGTGATGACGATGTGCGACATTCTGCGCTGATAGCGGAAGGCCCTTCCCATCGGCGCCGGGCGGATGCGCTTCATGCGCGGTCCTTCGTTGGCCAGCGCGGTCTTGACGTAGAGGTTGTCTACATCCAGATCGAGCTCGCGCTCCTGGCTGAGGTAGTTGGCGTTCTGAATCGCGGCGCGCAGCACCTTCTCGACCAGGGGCGCAACACCTTTCTTGGTAAAGGCCACCGTCTCCAGTGCTTCGCCCACGCGGCGTCCCTTGATCAGCTCCAGCACCAGGCGAGCTTTCTGCGGCGATACCCGCTGGAACTTCGCTTCGGCCCGGAATTCCTGTGTTTCCAGTTGCATTGGCTTCTATCCTTAAACTTCGCTTAGCGGGGCTTCGCCGACGACTCGGCAGATTTTGCCGAGTGACCCTTAAACGTCCGCGTGGCGGAAAACTCGCCCAGCTTGTGCCCGACCATGTTCTCCGTCACATAGACCGGAATAAACTTTCTGCCATTGTGCACCGCGATGGTGTGGCCCACCATATCGGGGTGAATGGTCGAGCGGCGCGACCAGGTACGAAGGACCTTCTTGTCATTCGTCGCGTTCATCGCTTCTATCTTCACCATCAGGTGCCCGTCGATAAACGGACCTTTTTTTGTCGAACGTGCCATGCTTCGCTGCTCCTGACTACTTCTTGTAGCGGCTGACGATAAACGTGTCGGTCCGCTTGTTGTTGCGCGTCTTGTAACCGCGGGTCGGCTGTCCCCACGGGGTGACCGGATGACGGCCGCCGGAGGTTTTGCCTTCACCGCCGCCGTGCGGGTGATCGACCGGGTTCATGGAAACGCCGCGGTTGCTGGGGCGAATGCCCTTCCAGCGATTACGTCCCGCTTTGCCGATCGATACGTTTTCATGGTCGGTGTTGCCTACCTGGCCAACCGTGGCCATGCACGCTACCAGCACCCGGCGAGTCTCCCCGGAAGGCAGCTTCAAGAGCGCGTAGTCGCCTTCCTTGGCCACCAACTGCGCTGAAGCGCCGGCGGAGCGTACCATCTGCGCGCCCTTGCCCGGCCGCAGCTCGACATTGTGCACCGTGGTGCCGGAGGGAATATTCTTGAGCGGCAACGCGTTGCCCACCAGGATGTCCGCCTCGGGCCCGCTCATGACCGTCTGCCCTACTTTCAGGCCGACCGGCTGGATGATGTAGCGCTTCTCGCCGTCCAGGTAATGCACCAGCGCAATGCGCGAGGAGCGGTTGGGATCGTATTCGATCGTAGCCACTTTGCCCGGCACGCCAAACTTGTCCCGCTTGAAGTCGATCAGGCGAAGTTTCTGCTTATGGCCACCGCCATGGTGTCTGATCGTCAAATCGCCGGAATTACGCCGGCCCCCGGTACGCTGCTTCACTGCAAGCAACGGCTTGTGCGGGCGATTGGTCGTAATGTCGTCGTTTACCAGAGTGGTCTGGAAACGCAGCGTGGGTGTAATCGGTCTGTATGTCTTGATCGGCATCTTTAGCTCACTTACATCGCGTTGACGTAGTCGGGCATCTTCTCACCCGGCTGCAGACGAACGTAGGCTTTCTTCCAATCCGGGCGAAAACCGGAGAACTTACCCCGGCGGCGTTCTTTGCCCAGAACATTAGCCGTACGAACGCTTTGTACCTTCACCTTGAACAGCGTCTCAACCGCCTGCTTAACCTCGGTCTTGGTCGCATCGGGAGCCACATCGAATACCAGTGTGCTCTCGGTTTCCTTCACGCCCAAGCCCTTTTCGGTAATCAATGGCCGCCGGATCACGTTATAAAGAGTCGGCATCAGGCCACCTCCGAACCGGCCGCAAGCTTGCGCCGGGATACAGTCTTCTTCAACGTCTCCTGCAATTGCTCAATCGCGGCGCGGGAAAAAATGGCGCGCTCGTAACGCAGCAAATCGTAGGGATGAACTTCTTTAGTCTCCATCAACTGCACCCGGTGGAGATTGCGCGAACCGAGCACCAGGGTCCTTCCTGCTTCCCTGTCTACCAGCAGGGTGGTCCGCTTGGCATCGAGCTGGTCCAGGGCAGCGCGATAGGCTTTGGTCTTCGCATCTGCCAGTTCCAGGCTCTCGACCACGGTCAGCTTGCCGTCGGCCAACTTGGAAGCCAGCGCGGAACGCAGGGCGCCGAGTAGCTTCTTGCGCGGGAAAGCGTAGTCGTGACTATGTGGCTGGGGCCCGTGAACGGTGCCGCCATGGCGCCAGATAGGCGACCGCACGGAACCTACGCGAGCACGGCCGGTACCCTTTTGCTTCCACAACTTCTTGCCTGATCCGGAGACCAGCTTCTTGTTCTTGGTGGCGGCGGTGCCCTGACGCAGGGCGGCGCGATAGTGCTTCACTGCTTCCCAGAGCAGCGCCTCGTTGATCTGGCCGGGTGAGAAAATCTCATCCGCCAGCTCGAGCGAGCCTACCGTTTTTCCTCCACCGAGATCGACTACATCGATGTGTGCCATTTCGTTGTCCGTCCTATTTCTTCTTGCCACCCGACGGCTTGCCGCCAGAAGCCTTCTTCGAAGCCTTCAATGGATCGACTGTGCCGCCGCCGCCAAAGCCGCGACGCTCCCGCGGCGGCGCCTTGGACTTGGAGATCATGACGTAACCCTCGCGAGGACCAGGAATCGCACCCTCGACCATCAGCAAGTTCTCGTCCAGATCAATACCGCGAATGCGCAGATTGCGCACCGTGATCTGCTTGGCGCCAAAATGCCCCGGCATACGCTGCCCGGGAAATACGCGCGAGGGGAACGAGGATGCACCAATCGAGCCTTGCACCTGAAACATGTGTCCGTGCGCTTTCGGGCCACCGCCGAAGTGATGGCGGCGCACGACGCCGGCAAAGCCGCGTCCCTTGCTGGTGCCAATCACGTCCACGTACTTGGCGTCCTCGAAAATGTCGACCAGTACCTTGTCGCCCGCCTTCAATTCCTGCTTCTCGCCGTCAGCAGAGCCTGTGACTTGTTCGAGCGCCACTTCGCGCATCAGCTTGACCGGGGGAACATTGGTCTTGGCGAAATGGCCGGCCATCGGCTTATTCACCTTTCCGCCCTTTACGAACTCGATCAGACCGATCTGCGCCGCGCTATAACCATCGCCAGCCAAGGTCTTTAGCTGGGTCACCACACAGGGACCCGCCTGCAGTACGGTGACCGGGTGCACTTCACCCCGATCATCGAACAATTGCGTCATCCCGATCTTTTTGCCCAGTATCCCGGTTACCGACATCTTGGTCTCCTTACTTCTCGAATGCCTTAATCTCTACATCCACGCCGGCGGGAAGATCGAGCTTCATCAGGGCATCGATGGTCTGCTGGGTGGGCTCGAGAATATCGATCAGCCGCTTGTGAGTGCGGATCTCGAAGGCCTCGCGCGATTTCTTGTCCACGTGCGGGGAACGGAGCACGCAGTATTTGTTCTTTACTGTCGGCAACGGAATAGGACCCGCCACCTGGGCTCCGGTGCGCTTCGCCGTTTCCACGATCTCACCGGTCGAGGTGTCCAGTACCCGATAGTCATACGCTTTAAGGCGAATGCGAATTCTTTGTCCTACCATCTCAGAGATCCCTTCGTGCCACTGTCCGACATCTGTTTAAGGGATCCCAGGCCTCAAAGCGAGACCTGGGGCACCCATCGCGGTTTTTGTATCGTTCGCTGTTACTTGATGATTTCGGTAATAGTGCCGGCGCCTACCGTGCGGCCACCCTCGCGGATGGCAAAACGCAGGCCTTTTTCCATGGCCACCGGGGTATGCAGCTCAATCTCCAGCGACACATTGTCCCCTGGCATCACCATCTCCGTACCTTCCGGCAGCTTCGCCGTCCCGGTCACGTCCGTGGTGCGGAAGTAAAATTGCGGCCGGTAGCCATTGAAAAACGGGGTGTGGCGGCCGCCTTCTTCCTTGCTCAGCACGTAAATCTCGCCCTTGAACTTGGTGTGCGGCGTAATTGACCCGGGCTTGGCCAGAACCATGCCCCGCTCCACGTCTTCCTTGGCAATACCGCGCAGCAACAGACCCGCGTTGTCTCCGGCAAGTCCTTCATCCAGCTGCTTCTTGAACATCTCGACGCCGGTAACCACTGTCTTGCGGGTATCGCGGAAGCCGACAATCTCCGCCTCTTCGCCTACCTTGATCTTGCCCCGCTCGATCCGGCCCGTTACCACCGTGCCGCGGCCGGAAATAGAGAAAATATCCTCAATCGGCATCAGGAACGGCTGGTCAATGGCACGCGCCGGCAGGGGTACGTTCTTGTCCACCGCGTCCATCAGCTCGTCGATCTTGGCTTCCCATTGCGCCTCCCCGTTCAACCCACCCAGGGCCGAGCCGCGGATCACCGGCACATCGTCTCCCGGGAAGTTGTACTTGGAGAGCAGCTCCCGCACTTCCATTTCCACCAGGTCCGTTAGCTCCTCGTCTTCCACCGCATCGCACTTGTTCAGAAACACCACGATGTAGGGAACCCCTACCTGGCGGGCCAACAAAACGTGCTCCTTGGTTTGCGGCATGGGGCCGTCGGTCGCCGCCACCACCAGAATCGCTCCGTCCATCTGCGCCGCGCCGGTAATCATGTTCTTGATGTAGTCGGCGTGACCGGGACAGTCCACATGGGCGTAGTGACGGTTGGCTGTCTCATACTCCACGTGCGCGGTCGCAATCGTGATGCCCCGCTCCCGCTCCTCGGGGGCGTTGTCAATCGAATCAAACGAGCGAAACTGGATCTTCGGGTTGTGCTTCGACAGCACCTTGGTGATCGCCGCCGTCAATGTCGTCTTGCCGTGATCAATGTGCCCAATCGTCCCCACGTTCACATGCGGCTTGGACCGGTCAAACTTCTCCTTCGCCATCTCGTTCCTCTCTCCTGCTAAATCTCTTTAGTTACTTGCCTTGGTTGCGGCCAATGATCTCTTCCGAGACCGATCGCGGCGCTTCTTCGTAACGGTTGAAGTGCATCGAGTAATTGGCCCGGCCCTGGGTCGAGGAGCGCATGTGCGTGGCATAGCCAAACATCTCGCTCAACGGCACATTGGCCTTGATGACCTGCGATCCGGCACGATGCTCCATGCCTTCGATGCGGCCACGGCGGGAGTTCAGGTCGCCGATGATGGTGCCCATGTACTCCTCCGGAACCACCACTTCGACCGCCATCACCGGCTCCAACAGCACCGGGGTAGCCTTGCGGGCTGCTTCCTTGAACGCCATCGAGCCGGCAATCTTGAACGCCATTTCGTTGGAGTCGACATCGTGGTAGCTACCGTCAAACAAGGTCGCCTTCACATCAACAATCTCGTAGCCGGCCAGCACCCCACCTTGCAGCGCCTCACGAATGCCCTGCTCGGTCGGCTTGATGTATTCCTTGGGAACCACGCCGCCCTTGATGTCGTTGACGAACTCGAAGCCCTTGCCAGGCTCGTTAGGCTCGACCCGGATCTTCACGTGGCCGTAGTTACCCGAGCCGCCGGTCTGACGGATGTACTTGCCTTCCGCCTCAGCGTGCTTGCGGATGGTCTCGCGATAGGCTACCTGCGGCTTGCCTACGTTGGCTTCGACTTTGTACTCCCGCATCATGCGGTCGACGATGATTTCCAGGTGTAACTCACCCATGCCGCTGATGATGGTCTGGCCCGAGTCAGGATCGGTATGCACCTTGAAGGTGGGATCTTCCTGCGCCAGCTTGGCCAGCGCCATGCCCATCTTCTCCTGATCCGCCTTGGTTTTCGGTTCCACGGCCACGTGAATAACCGGGGCCGGGAAGTCAATCGATTCCAAAACAATCGGGGACTTATCGGTGCAGATGGTATCGCCCGTAATCAAATTCTTGAGGCCCACGCAGGCGCAAATGTCACCGGCATAGATCTCAGTAATCTCTTCCCGCTTGTTGGCGTGCATTTTGAGCAGGCGTCCAATACGCTCGCTCTTCTGCGTGCGCGGGTTCAATACCGTGTCGCCGGTCTTCAAGTGGCCGGAATAGAGCCGGACAAAGATCAACTGGCCAACAAAAGGGTCGGTCATGATCTTGAAGCCAAGCGCCGTCAACGGCTCGCTGTCGTCCGCATGGCGATAGATGACCTCTTCCATGTTGTCCGGGTTGTGGCCCTCGATCGGCGGCACATCCAGCGGGCTGGGCAGGTACTCGACCACCGCATCGAGCAGGGTCTGCACACCCTTGTTCTTGAACGAGCTGCCGCACAGCACCGGGAAAAGCTTCATCCCGATGACAGCGCCGCGCAATGCCTTGCGCAGTTCGGCCGCGGTGGGCGTTTCACCCTCGAGAAACTTGTGCAGCATCTCGTCATCGTTTTCGGCCACCGACTCGACCAACTGCATGCGGAAGGCTTCCGCCTTCTTCAGCAGATTCGCCGGAATTTCTTCGACGTCGTACTTGGCCCCCATGGTTTCGTCGTGCCACAGGATGGCGCGCATCTCGATCAGATCGATCACGCCTTTGAAGGCGGCTTCCTGGCCGATGGGGATTTGAATGGCTACCGGGCGGGCATTCAGCCGCTTGCGGATGGTGTCGATGGCATGCTCGAAATCGGCGCCCATCTTGTCCATCTTGTTGATGAAGCAAATGCGCGGCACACCGTACTTGTCCGCCTGCCGCCACACCGTCTCCGATTGCGGCTCTACGCCATGCACAGCGTCAAAAACAGCGACCGCGCCGTCGAGCACGCGCAAGCTGCGCTCGACCTCGGCGGTAAAGTCCACGTGGCCCGGGGTATCAATAATATTGATACGGATATCGCGCCAGGTGCAGGTGGTGGCAGCCGAAGTAATCGTGATGCCGCGCTCCTGCTCCTGCTCCATCCAGTCCATCGTCGCTGTGCCTTCATGCACTTCGCCGATGCGATGGGTAATGCCGGTGTAAAACAAAATGCGCTCCGTCGTTGTGGTCTTTCCGGCGTCGATGTGCGCCATGATTCCGATATTCCGGCAACGATCGAGTGGTACTTGACGAGGCACGGTATTCTCTCACTCTCGCGCGAGACGTTAGACTCGCGATTCTTCTTTACTGCTTCCGGGGTTGACGCCTGCTGCCTTGCGGCAGCCGGCCCTGTTCTACTACCAGCGGTAGTGGGCAAACGCCTTATTGGCCTCTGCCATACGGTGGACATCTTCTTTCTTCTTCATGGCTGCGCCGCGGCCATTGGCCGCATCCAGCAGCTCACTGGTCAACTTCTCGATCATGCCCTTTTCGCCCCGCGCCCGGCCGTAGGTCACCAGCCAGCGGATGGCAAGCGAGGTGCGCCGCTCAGGATTGACTTCGATCGGCACCTGATAGTTAGCGCCGCCCACGCGACGGGTCTTAACCTCGAGCAGCGGCTTGCAGTTCTCTACCGCCTTCTTGAACAGCTTCAATGCTTCGTCGCCGCCCTTTTGCTCCAGGTTGGTCATGGCCTGGTAGAAGATGCCCTGGGCAGTCGACTTCTTGCCGTCCCACATCATGGAGTTGACAAACTTGGTGACCAGCGATGAGTTGTACACCGGGTCGGCGGCCACTTCCCGTTTCGCGATATGTCCTTTTCTCGGCATAAAACCTTTCTACTTAGCCCCGCTCTTGGGACGCTTGGCGCCATACTTGGAGCGGCTTTGTTTGCGGTTGGCCACGCCTACGGAATCAAGCGTGCCGCGCACCACGTGGTAGCGCACCCCGGGTAGATCTTTCACACGTCCGCCGCGGATGAGCACAATCGAGTGCTCCTGCAGATTGTGGCCGATCCCGGGGATGTAGGTGGTCACTTCCACGCCGTTGGTTAGGCGGACGCGCGCCACCTTGCGCAGCGCCGAGTTCGGCTTCTTGGGGGTTTGCGTGTACACGCGGGTGCACACACCGCGCCGCTGCGGGGATCCCTGCAGCGCCGGCGAAGCCGTTTTGTAGCGCGCCGCGGTCCGGCCTTTTCTCACGAGCTGACTAAATGTAGGCAAACCTTACTCCTTAAAAACTCGCACCAACCCTATTTCGCCGCACAGAGCCCAGGCAGGAACCGAGCAACGCCTAAATCCGGCGCTTACCGGTGCACGAAGCCAGCGGCGGCTGCTCCCTGCTTGCTGCAAACCAAGACGAGAACTTCGACGGTGGCCGCGCGTTCTTTTCTGCATCCGGGCATTGCGCTTCCCTTTGCGCCTCAAGCCGAATCAGGCAGCAGAAAAGAAGCCAGTTCCGTTTCGAAATTCCGGCCCGCATAGCCTTCCCAGGTGGAAGGTGTCGCAAAGGCCGAGCGATTGTTCCCCTGCATCACGCGAGCGTTTTGTAGGGACCCTGATGAGTGGGCCGCAAGATGTTACTGCCAGTGTCAGAAGCGTCTGCTGCGGAATGCCGCGGCACATCGTTCAAGCACGCAAATTACTGGCTCATGCGGAACCTTCTAAAGATAACAAGACGCGCCTCCGCCGTCAATGGCAGGGGATGTTCCGTTTTTTCTTCCCTGGCTAAGGCCGGGTGCCCCACTGCCCCTTCCCTCTGACTTTCGATTCATCCGACACGTTTCCTTCGAAGCCGCACACGCATCTGGTTTATCAGCGTTACCGGAAATCCTCGCGAAAAACCAGCGAGATGTGGGGCACCCGGCCTTCCGTGCGGGAACAGAACGAGAGCGGGTTATGCTAGCATCCCTGCTACATGCGCGCGACTCATCCTCCGCCCCGTCTAGCATTGCTGCGCCTGCCCTGCCTCCTGTTGATGGCGGCTGCTTTGACGCATACCGCTGCCGGCGCAAACAGCCCTGTTGATCCCCTTATTGCCAAGGTCATCGCCGAGCTGGAGAAGACACGCGTCATTCGCCAGGCCGCGCTGGCACCCGATGGGCAGATGATTGCGTGGGTAACGGACGCGGCGGCGGGAACCGAGATCACCATCGCGTCCACAGCGGATCCGTCCCGCTCCCACCGCCTGACCGCCGGAACCGGCGCCCCCTGCACGGAAGAGGATCTCGCCTGGTCACCGGACAGCAAAGCACTCGCCTTCACCTCAGATTGCAATGCCGGCGCAACGGGCCAGGCGGACGTCTATCTTGCCGCACCAAACGCCGCCAGTGCTGCGGCCCGGCGACTTACCCATCTGCATGGCGGCATCTCCAGCCTGGCCTTCTCTCCGGACGGCCTGCACATAGCTTGCCTGTACATTGAAGGCGCCACCCGTCCCGCCGGGGCCCTGGCACCGATGAAGCCGCCAGCCGGAGTGATCGGCGTCGAAGGGCTCGAAATCCAGCGGATTGCCACCGTCGAAACCGCCTCCGGTGAGTTCCGCGAGGTCACGCCCGCCACCCTTCATGTATATGAATATGACTGGGCGCCTGATTCCCGGCAGCTCGCCTACACCGCCGCGCCGCCCCCCGGGGAAAACAACTGGTGGGTCGCGCAGCTCTATACCCAGCCGCTGACAGACGCCCGCCCGCACTCCTTGCTCGCGCCAGAGCATACCCCAGGCCCGCTCCACGGTTTGCAGATTGCCGTGCCCCGCTGGTCGCCGGGTGGAGACCAGATCGCCCTCATTGGCGGCCTGATGAGCGACCAGGGCGCCACCGGCGGCGATATCTATTTGATACCTGCCGGCGGTGGCGAACCAAAGAACATCACCGCCAATGCGGACAAGACCGCGGTCTGGATCCACTGGCTCAGTGAGAGCCATCCGCAATTGTTGGTTTCTTGGGTCAAATCCGGACAGGTGGAGATCGGCAAAGTGGACCCGACGGACGGAAGGGTCACCGCCGGCTATGGGTCTATTCCTGCTCATGTCGGCGACGGACGGCTGGAGCAGAGCCTTTCTGTTGCCGCCGACGGCAGGGTGGCCTATCGCATGAGCTCGTTTGCGAAAGCTCCCGAGGTCTACGTCGGCAAGTTGGGAGGGCCGGCGCAACCCATGACGCACTACAACGATGACCTGAAGCCCCTATGGGGCAAGTCGGAATCGATCAGCTGGACCAGCGACGCGTTCCCCGTACAGGGTTGGCTACTGTACCCGGCGCACTATGATCCGGGCAGAAAATATCCGCTAATCGTCAGCGTGCATGGCGGACCCTCGAGCGAAGTCCAACCCGCGTGGCCCAACCTGGGCTACAACCCGATCGCCTTCTCCGCCCTGGATTACTTCGTGCTCATGCCCAATCCCCGCGGAAGCTACGGCGAGGGAGAGGCGTTCACCCAGGCCAACCGCAAGGATTTCGGCTATGGCGATCTGCGCGACATCCTAGCCGGGGTCGACGCCGTGAGCGCCAGGCTGCCCATCGATCAGCAGCGCGTCGGCCTTACCGGATGGAGCTACGGGGGCTTCATGACCATGTTCGCGGTAACCCAGACGCAGCGCTTTCATGCCGCGGTTGCCGGTGCGGGCATTTCCGACTGGCAGAGCTACTATGGGGAAAACTCCATCGACCAATGGATGACCCCGTTCTTCGGCGCCTCGGTGTACGACGACCCAGGCGTTTACGCCAAGAGCTCAGCCATTGACTTCATTCACAACGTAAAGACGCCTACCCTGGTGGTGGTTGGGGACCGCGATGGAGAGTGTCCAGCCCCGCAATCCTTTGAGTTCTGGCACGCGCTGCGCGCCGTGCACGTGCCCACGCAGCTGGTGGTTTATCCGGACGAGGGTCATAGTTTTAACTCGCCGCAACACCGCCGCGATGTGCTCGCCCGCGCCTTGTCATGGTTCGAGCAGTACATGCCGCCGCACGGCTAGCCCTCAGCAGTGCCTACCCTGTTGCCTCGCAGCGCCGTCCCTTCTACACTTAGGACGTTGACCACGCACAACTCTGCCAGCGCTTCGAGCCAGTGTTTAGAGCAATTTCGGCGCCGGCGATCGGGCAATGCATCGTCGCGCTCCAATAAAAAGTGGAGAGTTAGCCCGGGGCAGAGCTGGTTGAGACGAAACATTTTTGGGAAATTGGCAGTTCATCGACCGCCGGGAGCGGCAACACCCGGCGGGGAGGTTTCATGCAGCGGTTTTTGACTTTTGTGGTTTTGCTTCTCCTTACCGTTCCGGTGGGTCTTTCTCTCCAGGGCTGTGCTAATAAAAACTCCAATTACTGCAACGGCTCGGGGTACGGCTATCAGAAGAACCAGCCGGTCTCGATCATCCTGCAGCCTCAGACCACCGGCCTTTCGGTTGCTTTTTCGCAAACCTCGCAACTCCAGTCCCCGACGGCTGAGAACTGCAACGGGGGCACGGCTACTCCGGGCGCCTACACCTATGGCACCACAGATCGAACCATCGCCGACGTTTCGCCCACGGGCGCAGTCTGCGGCGGAACGTGGAATTACCACACTCCCGCGGTTCCCTCGTACACCACCTGCGTGCCCACCAACAAGACGGGCGTCGCCTACATGACCGCCAGCGCCGGCGGCTTTACCAGCAACCAGGTCGCGGTATATTCCCATCCGAATATCACCAGTCTGCAGCTCGTAGGTCCAACCAACAGCGCCGGCCAACCTATATGTCTTTCCCAGGGCCAGACCTCCCAGCTCGACGCCAGGGCCTATACCACTACCAGCAGCGGGCAGGTTCTTCTTTGTGCTCCGAATTCCACTACTGTGCCGGAATGCAATAACTTGATTGGGCACCTGACTTACGCGGCGACCAACGCGGGCGTGGTCACCATCGACCAGAACGGCGTAGCCACAGCACAAGCCCCGGGCTCGACCCTGATCACCGGCACCATCGCACAAACCAGCAGCAATGCCGGCTACTTCTATACCTGTCCTCCAACCAAGATTGCTCTGAGCGTCGCCTCCACCGGCGCCACCAGCGCCAACGTGACGCTCAACACTCCGTTGGCGTTGACCGCCACGGTGACGGACGTCAACGACAACACCATTAACGGGCTGGCCCTCAGCTACGTGTCCACAAACCCGGGTAGCATCGCGGTCACCGCCACCGGCGCGGTCACGGCGACTTTTCCTTCTAACTCGGTGATCACCGCCATCTGTCAGCCGACCACCTGCAATCCTGCCCCGATCAACATCATGGGAAGCCTGGGCACGGGAGTGCCGGTGATCAGCAACTTCGTACAGATCGCATCCCCGGGAAAAAACAGCAATTACATCTGGACCGCGAGCCCCGGTTCGCCCTACTTTGTGCCCATTGATCTCTCCAGCGGAAACGTAGGCACGCCCATCAAGCTGCCTTACTCGCCCAACTCCATGGTCCTCGATCCGACCGGTACGTCACTGTATTTCGGCAGCTATCACGAGCTGATGATCTATAACGCGGCGACCAATAGCCTGGCCTCAGAAAACCCTAACCTACCCGGTGTGGTTCTTGCTGTTTCGCCCACCAACTCCTCCGTGGTCGTAAATGATCAATTACGGGGGGTCCTCTATCTGTACACGCTGGGAAGCGGGACAGGAACCACGGCCGTAGCGGGGACCTACACATCCTTCGCCGGCGTCGGACAGAAGGCGGCCTATACCCCCGACGGGCAGACGGTTTACATCGTGGGCGACGGGGTGCTTTATATCCACAATAACTTCACTGGCTGGTCGGTTGAAAAACTGCCTACCAACCAGGCGACGCCCACCACCGGCATCTGCCCGGCGACCAACACCACTAGCCCGATTCCACAAGACCCTACTACCTACCCGCCCAACACCACGGCAAACCCCAACAACACTTACAACATGTTCTGCTCACCTGATCTTGCGGTGACTATCCCGGCGGCTGCGGTCTTCCTCTCCGGGGCCACCACCGCGGCCTATGGAGAGTGCCCGGAAACCACCGTTACCCCCGTGGTCAATTATCCTGAAGCAACCACGGCGGCCGCTCTCTCCGACCACGTCGCTTCGACCACTGACGGCAAACACATTATCGGCGCCTCGGCGAATCCTGCGGTTCTGACGGATCTTTCTATTACGGTCCCGATCGGCGCCTGTCCAACGAACGCGAATTCACAAACTACCGGGATTACCTTCAATCCTCCTCCGGTCGTCAATCAAACCTCGCTGGCGGCCTATGGCATCACCAACGTCAACCAGGTGATCGCCGCCACTAACTCGCTTGAGACCTTCGTGACCTATGGAAGCAACGCCACCACGCCGCCCGCTGGGGGCGCGTTGTTGCCGGTTTATCAGCCCTCTACCGTAGCCGGTACCGTGGGAAAGCTGACCGGCATCCCCCTTACCGGCAGTGCGCTGGCGCCGGTGTCGGGAATTTTCTCCCCTGATAACACCATCTTTTTTGCCGGCACCACAGGTGATAACCAGTTGCACCTGATCGACACTACGACTCTGGTCGACACGAGACAGATCAACCCTAAGCTCACGGATATCAATGGCAATCCGTTGCCGCCCGTGTTTCTCGCGGTCAAGCCGAGACCGACTACTTGATGCTGGACGGGGAGGGCAGACAAGTAGGAGCCACCAGGACTAAAGAGTCTGGGTGAATACTTCATTTGGAAACTGAGTCCCGCAGGGACGGAATTGGAGCTTTCCAGTTCTCACGCAGACTTTAAAGCCCCGGAATTTATACCGCGGCTTTCCGCGGGTTTGAAAATCCGCTCGGGCTGCCTCGTCCTATTCCTTTTTCTTTCCGGTAGGCACAGCTAGGGAGGGTTTTGGCTCTTCAGAAAGGCTGAGGGGTTAATCCCCGGCTAGCGATACGGCGCCGGACGGTCCGCTGCAACCGCCCTCTCGTTCCCAGCCCAGAATCTCTGAGATTTGGTCGGCGAGCGTCAGCGGATCGAAAGGCTTGGAGAGGATCGCGGCGGCTCCCAGTTCATCCAGCTTCCGCCGGTCCTGCCCCTGTACTTTCGCCGTGAGCAGAAGGACAGGAATGTGAGCCGTGTTCCCATTTTGCTTCAGGATCTGAAAAGTGGTCGGGCCATCAATGTCGGGCATCATGACATCGAGCAAAATAGCATCCGGCTGTTCGAGCGAAGCGCTGCGTATCCCCTGAGCCCCGGAAGGGGCCAGGATGACCTGCCAGCCGGCGATGGTTTCCAGGCTGAGCGCGGTCACTTCACGTATGTCGGCTTCGTCATCAATGATCAAAATGCGAGGAACCATGCCAGCCTACTCTCGGTGTTGTGATCACTTTAGGTTTCGAGCTCTCGGCGGTACATAGCACTTGCTGTGCATTACCTTGATAACAGGCTATTTAAGCCATGCTTAATGGGAAGCAGCGGCGGTTACGTAATACCCGGATGAGACCGATCGGGTATGCTTACCGTGGCCGGAAACCCGGCCCATAACGCGAGGAATAGAATGACCAGACTGCTCAAAGTAGGCATAACTGCGCTACCAGCTCTGTTGGCGCTATCGGCTTCAGCGGCCATGTACAAGTCCAAGGGTGTGGAAGTGGACTTCAAGACCAGCCAGGGTCAGGATGCAGGAACGGCCATCCTCACTCCCGCAGGCAACGGGGTCAAGGTCAAGCTGAACCTGATGAATCTTCCCGAAGGCGAACACGCCATCCATGTACACCAGAACGCTAAATGCGATGGTCCAGACTTCAAGTCTGCCGGCCCTCACCTTAATCCCGACAGCAAAGAGCATGGACTCAAGAACCCCAAGGGACCCCATGCAGGCGACATGCCGATCAACCTGCAAGTGATGGCAGACGGGACGGATCACGTCTCTTTCGTCACGCAGAGCATTTCTCTTAAAAAGGACGCGAAAAACTCGGTTTTCGCCAACGGCGGCACGGCATTTGTCATTCACGAGAAGGCAGACGATATGATGACCGACCCCTCGGGCAATTCGGGCGATCGCATCGCCTGCGGGGTAATTACCGCACCCTGAAAGCCAGCAACCGCAAAGGAATCAGGAAATCAACGGCGGGAATGCCTGGCGACTGAGGGGACGGCAGAACCGAGATACCTGACAATACTCGCAGCCGGCAGGGCGGGAGCCAGAAGACGACCCTGCACAAAATCGCAGCCCAGGGTCCGCAGGCACTCCATCTGGTCGGCGCGCTCCACACCTTCAGCGACCACGCTCAGACCCAGGCTGTGCGCCAGCGCAATGATGGCCTGCACGATGGTATAGGTGCCGTTGGTATCGGAAATGCGCTCGACAAAGGAGCAATCGACCTTGAGCGTGCTGACGGGAAGCTGGTGCAGGTGGCTCAGGCAGGAGTAGCTGCTGCCAAAATCGGCGACGGAAAGGTGCACGCCGAGGGACGCCAGATCGCGCATCTGGCTGGCTACCTCAGGGCGGTCGCGCATGACGGTACTCTCGCTCACGATCAGTTCCAGCATGCGCGGGTCGAGGCCCCTCTGAGCCGCAGTGCTAAGCACCCGGCCGGAGAAGTCGGCGTTCAGGAACTGGACGGGAGAGACACTCAATGCGATGCGTAGCGGTGTAAGTCCCTGACCTTGCCACGCCACGCTCTGGCGGCACACCTCATCCAACACCCAGTTGCCTAAAGGAAGAATCAGGCCGCACTCCTCCGCCAGCGGCAGGAAGCGTTCGGCGGCAAGGGTGCCCAGCTGGGGATGGTTTAACCGTAACAGCGCGTGCAGGCTGCAGAGATTGCCGGCCATGGAGTATTGCGGCTGATAATAGAGCTCCAATCCACCGTCGTCGATCGCACCGCGCAGAAAAAGCTCCAGTTCGCTTCCCTCGCCGGCAATGGAATTGGACGGTGAAGAGACGAGAAGATATTGCCCCCCGCCCGCCTGCTTGGCGCGATACATGGCGGCGTCGGCCAAGCGCCGCAGTTGCGACGCGTCGGTCCCGTCATCGGGATAGATCGCGATGCCGATGGACCCGGAGACATCGAAAACCTGACCATCGACTTCAATCGGCTTGTTGATACTGTCGAGCACATTGCGCGCGACCATCAGGGCGCTGTTCCGGCTGGCTAGTTCGCCGAGTATGATCACAAATTCATCCCCGCCGGTGCGGGCAAAGGTGTCGACTGCGCGCAATCGCGCCGAGACCCGGGCGACGACATGTTGCAGGCATAGATCGCCCATGGCATGGCCAAAACTGTCGTTGATCTGCTTGAAGCGGTCCAGATCGAGGCAGAGGATCGCGGCTTGTTGTCCGTAGCGGGCGGCCTGGGCCAAGCTCTGGTGCATGCGGTCTTCCAGCAGTAGTCGATTGGGCAGCCCGGTCAGCTGATCGTGATGCGCCTGGTGAACCAGCTGTTCGTGCAATTGCTGGCGGTCGGTGACGTCCTGCACCAGCACGAAACTGCACTTGCGGCCCTGGAAATCGATGCAATGCGAGGCCATGTCCACCTGGATGTAGGAACCATCCTGGCGCCGGTGACGCCAAGGGCCGGTGAGCTTGGTGGAGTTGGTAGCCGCGTTTTCCAGCAGAATTGCTCCCACGTCTTCCGTCGGCCGCAGATCCTTGAGCGTCATGGATACAAATTGTTCGCGGGGATAGCCGTAGTGGGTCACCGCAGCCTCGTTGACTTCGAGGATGCGCAGCGTTTCAGGATCGTGCACCCACATGGGGTGGGGGTTGGAGGCAAAGAGGAGACGGTAGTGCTCCGTGGCTCGCCCCACAGCCAGGAACTCTTCCTCCAGCATGGTCATAATCATGCCGAAGGCGACGAAAAACTTAGGCACATTCCACAGTTCCGGAGGAATCTGCCCTGCCCGGACGAGGTAGCTGCAAACAAGGCCTACGGGAAACACCGAAGCCCAGGCCACCAGGCCCACGATCGAAGTCAGCACGCCGGTCGAGGTGCGCCGGAAATCGAACCAGTAGAGGGCGGCAAAGGTAAGGAAGATTTCAAACAGCAGCGCTGAGATGCCCTGCTCCGGCTGGTGCCGGGCGATGGCGACGACCGTCCACAAACCTCCACCCGAGAAAGCCAGGGTGATGGCTGCCCAAACCCGGCTGCGCCCGCGGCACAATCTCCACGGCAACACGATGCCGGAAACCACCACCGCAGTTGCAGCCAGGTACAACGGCCACTGCGCGGGACCATCAAAGATCAGGTAATTGGTGTAGAAAAGCGCCGGGAGACCGATACCGAACGCTACCAGAACGCTGCCCAACGGGGATTCCAGGATGACGGAGGCGGAGAAAAGGAAAAATAGCCCGGATAGGAGCAGGGTGCTGATGCCCAGAGTGTCGACGAACTCCTGTGACCGGGTCGATGCGGCAGGGAGCAACTGGGCAGTGAAATGAGCCAAGACCAGGATCCAGCCAATAACCCAGCAGCGCAGGCGCGCGCTGACGCGCTTGCGATAGATCGAGGCAAACAACACCACGAGCAGACCGAGGATCAGGATGTCGAGGACTTCGTTTTTCATGGGCAACGAGGCGCGGCAGAAAAAAATGCAAAGGACTACACAGGAAGGGCAAAAGTAATCGGCCTTTCCTTGGTGTTAAGTATCGTTGAAGCCGGGAAAGACTCAAGATCACCGAAGTGTGACCGGACTGGGGATGGGTTGTAGCCTCCCACGCACAAGGGCTGGATCTCTACAATCACGAGCTGCGCGGGTCCCGCTGTGCCAAACGGACTGTTCAGGTGGACTGGACGTTTGCGGGCGACGTCCTGGGGCGTAGCTCTAGCCCGGGACGTTAGAGTCTGTGTGAGAACCTCCTGGATAAGAGGATGGGTGCCCCAGGTCTCGCATTTGAGACCTGGGATCCTTCACGCAGGTGCCGGGCAGACCAATTGGGGAACCCTATCTGCGAGAAGGCTCTAGGTACTCACGCACACTGAGAGCTCAATTCCGCCGGCATTTGCGTGGCGGATCCCGGGTCTCAAATGCGAGACCTGGGGCACCCATCCTGCTATCCAGGGGAAGTCCTGGATGCGCTCAGTCCTGGCACAGCACGGGTGCGTTGCAGCCCGAGCATCAGCGGGGAC
Source organism: uncultured Acidobacteriaceae bacterium (assembly GCA_963805955.1). GTDB lineage: Bacteria > Acidobacteriota > Terriglobia > Terriglobales > Acidobacteriaceae > PALSA-350. The sequence goes on along the minus strand of CAWDVZ010000007.1, from coordinate 126,479 downwards.
GAAGATTCCCATTGCGTCCCGACGCGTTCTTCGTCGGCGGCATAGGACTTCTCATTGTATTTGGGCCCGGCAAACCGACAGATGGGGTTTGACCGAGCGTTCTTCCGGCTTGCCCTGACACATCGTTGCTGCGGAGTTGCTGCTGCGGATGGGGACGCTAAGACCGGGATAAAGGGAAGGACCAGCCTTCCGTCGGCACCTACGAAGCTGTTTTCAGTTCCTGTTCCGCACGCAGCCAATCCTGCTCCGGGGAACCTTCAGGCCAGCCACGCTCCGCCCAATACTTCTCTGCCAGGCGCGCAATCTCCTCTCGCGAAGGTGCAACGGTGGTCTGCTTCTTGGCTGCTGGTTTGCGCCGCTTGGCAGTCCCGTTCGGGGCTTCTAACGTCTTGGTAGTCATTGTCTCTCCTTCATTGCTCGCCGATCGTTACGACAGGCACAGCTCTATGATACGAAGGAGAAGGCGGAATTGCCAGCCGTTCGGCTAGTAACTTTTGGGCTACATTTCTACCGGTTCAGGTTCCAGAAACCGGGGTGTCGAAGCGCTCCTGGCGCCGGGATATGGCGTTGGATAAGGAGATGGGCGGTTCGGATTGCAGCAGCTGAATGCTCCAATCCTTCATGGCCGGCCTGGAGTGCTGTAACTCCTCCAGATCCGCTCTCCAGTTTCTGAGATGGACCTTGGTGTCCAGCATTCGGATCCAGAACGCGCGATATTCGGCCTGATTAAGCCGCTCGACGTCGGCGAACAGCTCCTCGTCACCCATAAGCCATTGCCAAAGGAAGCGGTCCTGAGAACCAGGCTGGCGCGCTGCCAGCGCCTCGTCCGCCAACTCCTCGTCGGTAGGAAAGCCGTTCAAGGCATAGCCAAAATCGGAGAAATCACTCTTCTCCCCGGTTTGCTCCGCGATCTGTTTGAGGCAACGCAACAGATTACGCCGCGCCGGACCACGATAGGACCTCTCCTCGATCAATCCCCGGTACAGGCTGACCGCCCGGCGCAGGCCGCGGACCACGAGATCACTGCGCGAGCCGCTCTCCGGGGTCTCCTCAGCGATATAAAAACGGCTGCAGAGCAAAGCTTCGACAAAGGTTGAATGTTTCCACTCCGGATCTACCGACCCAGCGTGAGCGATATCCGCAAAAGCCTGTTTGGACAAGGAGTCGAGTTGGGAACGCTCCGCTTTCCTCAACCAGGACGGCTCCCTGCCTTGAGCTTCCAGAACCTGGTAGGCGGCCAAGGCCCGGTAGGAATAAGCCTGCGCCAGCCGGCGGCGCTCGACCGCATCCGGAAAGCGCGCCATGGAGGAGAAAAACTGATCCAGACGGGCGAACGCTGTCCATGGATCTGAACGCGTCAGATGGGCAACGGCGGAAAGCAGCAAACCGTTCAGGTAAACTGCCGCCTCCGGCTCGGACGGCAGATCGTGAAAGGCAAGCCGGCCCTGGCCGACATACGCCAGGTGGTCGATATCATCGATGATCGACAGCGCGCGCGGAGCAAAGGCGTTGCCCTCTTCCTGGAAGCTCAGGGGCTGCTCGCCCACCTCCTGCAGCAATCCAGGCAAAGCCCTCCTGGCTTCCTCCCTGGTATCACGCAGTATTTCCAGTTGTGCGGCAACAGCTTCTACCTCGGCGACGGCGCGGGAGGCATCGCGGTCCCAGGCCCGGGCCTGCAGGTAAACCTGGATCACGATCAGGGCCGCTATGATGGCAAAAACCGCGAGAAATATGGCCGAGGCGGTGCGGACCCGGCTCTGCGCGCGAACCGCTTCGCGCAAGTTGGCTTGGGACGCGCTCAATTGGTCGCGAACCGTATCCAGCTTCGCTTGCACATCCTGTTGCAACTGAGGCGCTGAGTCGGAGCGCGGGGAGGCCGTCACAGGCGCCTGCCCAAGCGCCGCAGTTTGAGCCGGGGCTTGGTAATTGGAGTACGACGGGTGGCGGAGCGGCGGGGCCGAGACGGGAGCGGGTGAAGAGGTAGTGGGAGCATCGCCCACCGTCTGCGCCTCGGCCGGCACTCCGACCAGGACATACAGGCAGGCGAGCAAGCCGACTGCCAGCAGGGCCAGCGCCAATATCGTCATCCACCCATTGGTGTGCTTACGCAGCACCGTGATTGCGGGATCGCGGTCCACTCTGCCTCCGGAACTCAGGTCAGGCCATGCACCGGGGCAGCCGCTGCGCAGAACGGCTGCCCCTGAGCAGCTTACCCCTCACCCTGATTATGTTACGCAGTATCTGCAACTTCGAACGGCACCGCAATCCCACTTCCGCGATAGCGGGGAAAGCCGCGTTTACTGGCTTTCCTTGGTCACGGTGATCGGCCCGGCAAGGTTGAAGGTCACTACGCTCTCCGCCGGCACGGTGACATCTTTGTTGCCGGTAAAAGCCGCCCCCGCGGTTCCAGCACCGGCTCCCAGCAGGCCACCGATCAATGCTCCCTTGCCGCCGCCGGCGAGACCGCCGATCAGCGCACCGCCGCCTGCGCCGCCACCCACGAATCCCGCAGTCCGTTTGCCCTTGCCTTTGCTGGTCGCTTCATAAGAATTAGTCGTGACTTCGTGGTTGCCTACCCTGCTGATCGAAATGCCCAGGTCTCCAGAGCCTTTGAACCTGCCCTGACCCTTTGCGGCAACCACTGTCCCGCTGACCGGGGTACCCGCGGGGATGACCTTGACTCCATGGACCACTACGGACTGAGCCAGTGCCCCGGTGAAGGTATCGCCGACATTGTTGTTCTTAGCACTCAGTGTCTGTCCCACGCGAACCACCAAGGCTGTACCGGAGGGCACGGTGTACACCTTCGGAGGGGGTGGCGGCGGCGGAACGGGGGCCGCAGCGGGCGGGGGAGGAGCGGGTGCCGGCTCCGCGGCAGGAGGCGCGGGAGCGGGCTCCGCAGCTGGGGCGGGTGCTGGAGGAGGAGCAGACTGGGCGGTGGTGGCTGGCTCGGTGTTGGGGGCCGGTCCCTTATTGCATCCGCCCAGGAGTAGCAGGCCGGCCAAGGCGCACGTCAGCATCCTGGCAGTGGACTGGGATGCGCTCAATACAGCGTGCTTATCCATAATTTTCTCCCTTAACTAGCAATCGTTTTTGCGTCGCCATCTTAGTTCGGCTGTCCGCCTCATCTTGAAAATCAGCGGATCAGCAGGAGTGGCGATATTGTGGCTCTAAGTAGCGGTTTCTTGCACCGGACCCGGGACGATTTCAGATTGGCTTCCTCGCGAACCGCCCATAGACGGCGTGAGAACGCCTTAAGCTTACACCAACATTTGCTTAAGATGCCGCACGCCGTGGGCAGGACGCACGATGCTGGAGCAGAACGCCGATGCTGGGCGAAGGGGTGGCGAGCTTCTGTCCCAACGAGCTGCTCTCAGGGAATAAAGAGGACGTGAAAGAAGCAAGAATTTAGACTGAGTCCGCAGGGACGGTTGGGGCTCTGACGGAGACTCCGGCTCACGCTCTTGTCAGCTGATTTCATCAGCTTCAGCGGCCCAAGTTCCATCATCGCTCCGGTTGAGAGGGCGCTCAGCGGAGTGGAAAATTTGCGGTTTCTTTTTTGATCCAACGGACCCGCTAGGCCTGGACCCGCTCGAGCCTGCGGCGCAGACTGCCGGCAAGTTCCACCACCAACTCTAATTTGCCGGCGAGTTTGGGTGTCAGCTGGGGTTCGGCCAAAGCCAGCTGCGACTGCAGCAGCAACCCGGTTACAGTTGATTTCAATTCATTTTCCAGCAGCGACGCCGCCGCGCGCAAAGCCAGAACCTGCTGCTGCTCGCGGCGCCCGATCGCTGCTTGCACCTCACGCGCCAATCGAGAACCGCCGTGGAGAGCAAAATTAACTTGCACCGGCACCGCCATGCCGAGGCTTTGCCACAACACTTCGGTGGCGGCAGGATTGGCTTCGGCCATGCAGTCGTCCACCACGACTACGGAATAGTCGCGGTGGCGCAGCTCGGTTACCCCGGCTCGGTGGCCGGCGGCAAGTTTCACCGTACATCCCAGAGCGCTGCTCAATGCAGCGGCAGTCTGGCTGGCTTCGGCCATGGGACTGATGATGAGGACACTATGCTGAACGGGTGATTGCACGACTACCTCCTGAAGATTGCAGTGAAGGTTGCAATTACATCGGAATTCCAGGGTTAAAGCGCTTTCATGAGCCGGAGACAGCGGGGTTGAGGCCGCAGTCCAATGGATACACAGTTGTCTTTCGATCGCGCTTTCATAAGCCGGGTACAGCGGAGTCGTCGTTCCTGGCGTGGTCTTCTCCGTCCGGGGCGGCGATGCCGTACTCCTTGAGCTTGCGGTACAGCGTGGTCTTCCCGATGCCCAGCAGGCGGGCGGCCAGTAGCTTGTCGCCGTTCAACTTGCGCAGCGTTTCGAGGATTGCCTGCTTCTCTAATTGGGCGAGCGGCAGCACTGGTGCCCGGCTCGACCCGGGGGCGCCGAGAACAGCTGCGGCCGGAGCCGCCTGGCGGCGATTCTGCAAGTGAAAATTCTGCAGCTGCGTGGGCAAGTCGCCCAGGTGCAAGACCGGCCCCGAGGAAAGAGTGCAGGCGCGATCCAGCGAATGCTCCAGCTCGCGCACATTTCCCGGCCATTCGTATTCGACCAGAGTGCGCAAAGCATCATCGCTCAAGGTGTGTGTGGTCCCAGTTTCACGCGACATCCGCTCCAGAAAGTGCGCCGCCAACAGGGGAATGTCCTGCTTGCGCTCGCGCAGCGGAGGAATACGCAGGTTGACTACACTCAGCCGGTAGTAGAGATCTTTGCGGAAGCGGCCCTGCTCCACCATGGACGCCAGATTGCGGTTGGTGGCCGCCAGGATGCGGACGTTAATGGCAATGCGATGAGTCGCGCCTACGGGGCGAACCTCTTTCTCCTGCAAGGCACGCAGCAGTTTGGCCTGCAGATCGAGCGGCAGCTCGCCAATCTCGTCGAGAAAGACGGTCCCCCCCTGGGCCGAAGCCAGCAGACCGTCTTTCCCGCGAGTGGCGCCGGTAAAAGCCCCTTTGACGTATCCGAAGAGCTCACTCTCCATCAACGTGGGCACCAGCGAACCGCAATCGATAGGCACAAAGGGGCGATCGGCATGAGGACCGTTGGAGTGAATGGATCGCGCCACCAGTTCCTTGCCTACCCCGCTCTCTCCCAAGATCAGCACCGGGTGGGAGCTTTGCGCGACCTTAGCCAGAATGCGGTACAGCTTGTCCATCTCCGGGCTGCGGCCGATCATGTTTCCCAGCCCCTGCCCAGAACGCAGAGTTTCGCGCAAGCGGCGGCTGGTGGCCTCGACTGTGCGCCGTTCTCTCGTCTGTTCCAGGGCACGCTCCAGCACCGCGGTCAACTCGTCCAAGGCAAAAGGTTTGGCCAGATAATCGGCCGCACCGGTGCGCATTGCCTCGACCGCCGCAGGCACGGTGGCGAAGGCCGTCATGACCACCACCACCAGGGCGGGATTGAGTGCCTTGATCTCGTTCAACAGCTCCAGGCCCTCCTCGAGCGGAGCGCGGAGATCGAGCAGCAGAATATCGATGCCCTGACCACGCAGCAAAGTACGCGCCGCGGCAACGCTCGATACGGTCTGCGGCACAAAACCCAGATCGGTCGCTATTTCGCAGCACGCCGAACGAATCGCAGCGTCCTCGTCGACGACGAGTAAATGAAGCTTGCCGCTGCGCTCCACGGGTCGCGACATAGTTGCCACCGGAAATGTAACAGGATTTGTCATCGCCATTGTACGCAGATTCCTTCCTGGGCGGGTATACGAACTTCCCTGCCTGCTGTATCGACACTAATCACGGCAACTTTCGTTCGCTGGCCTGGAAAACCGGCAGCGGGCCAATGATCCGGCCCGCCCGGATGAACGCGATGAACGCGATGAACGGCAGACGAGAGCATTTCCATGCCACTCGAAAACCTTCGCCACCCCAACTTAAAAAACCAATTCATGATCAAAGCTCCTCGCTCGCGCGCTTACTGGTCTTCGTCCGCTTACTGGCCCGCTTCTTCGCTCGCTGCCATCTGAACGATCAGGAAAGCTGTCTTCTGGTGGAGGTAAAAGCACTTGATGGGCCAAAGCAAAAGTTGCCCGTGAGAGCAGAGAGAAGCCCTTAGCTGCGCATCACTTGCGATTGAGAGCGCAGTCTTACGCAGATGGGGCATGATTCCGCATTGTTCCCGATTAGGGACCACTGGACCCCTCTTAGCCGCGGTAACTCTAAGCGACGCTAGAGGTTAAGCGGGGTTGTTTCATTATGGGGCGCGTCCCGAAATGGGAATGGCAGCGCCGGCTCTCATACAATCAGGGAATGAACGCGCAGCAGAAATCTGCTTTCTTCCGCCCTAATGACCGCGCACCGCAGGCCATGCGCCCGGTGCGTCTCACGCCTCATTACACCTCGATGGCAGAGGGTTCGCTGCTGATTGAAGTGGGCCACACCCGGGTATTATGCAACGCCACCGTCGAGACCGGCGTGCCTGGCTGGCTGAAGAACAGCGGCCGGGGATGGGTCACGGCGGAGTACGGCATGCTGCCCAGAGCCACGCTCACCCGGACGCCGCGCGAAGCGGAGCGCGGCAAAGTGGGCGGACGGACGCACGAAATCCAGCGGCTCATCGGGCGCTCGCTCCGTTCTGTGGTCGACATGCAGGCACTGGGCGAACGCACGGTGATCCTGGATTGCGATGTCCTGCAGGCTGACGGCGGCACCCGCACCGCCGCCATAACCGGCGCCTGTGTGGCCATGGCGATCGCCTTCCGCAGGCTGCTGGAGGCGGGAACGCTGAAGAAGCTGCCGCTCATGCAATTAGTGGCTGCCACCAGCGTGGGCATCGTCGAGGGCGTGACCTTGCTCGACTTGGCCTACGAAGAGGACTCCCAAGCCGAAGTGGACATGAACGTGGTCATGACCGAGGGTGGCGGCTTGGTCGAAGTACAGGCGACGGCGGAGCGCAATTCATTTCCGCGGGAAAAATTAATGGAGATGATGGATCATGCACAGCGCGGCATCATCGAACTGGTGGAGGCGCAGCGGGGGGCGCTGGCTTCCTCCACATCGTAGTCGTCGTGAATGTTTTAGAATGAGGCCCAGGAAGAAACGGCAAACGGATTGAGAGGAAACAAGCGATGACAAGCAACAAGATGACAGCTGGAAAACTGGCCGGACTTAAGGCGGTCTCCGATGCCCGCGGGGTAATCGCCGCAGCCGCAATGGATCAGCGCGGATCGCTGAAGAAGTCGCTGGCCAAAGAGAAGGGCGTTTCCGACCTGCCCGACTCCGCCCTGGTGGAGTTCAAGGAACTGGTCACCGAAGTGCTCACTCGCTATTCCTCGGCGATCCTGCTGGATCCCGAGTATGGATTGCCGGCAGCCAAGCGGCGCCATGGCAAAGGCCTGCTGCTGGCCTATGAAAAAACCGGCTACGATGCCGACCAGCCGGGGAGGCTGCCCGATCTGCTCGACCACTGGTCGGTGCGCAGGCTGAAAGAAGCGGGCGCGGACTGCGTCAAGGTGCTGCTCTATTACACTCCGTTTGAGAAGAGCGAGATCAACGATCAGAAGCACGCCTTCATCGAGCGCATCGGCGACGAGTGCAAGGCCCACGACATTGCCTTCTTCCTGGAGTTTGTCGGTTACGACGTGCATGGCAATAGCGAGAAATCGCTCGAGTACGCCAAAAAGAAGCCGGAGATTGTGTCCGGTTCGATGGCGGAGTTCGGCAAGGAAAAATATCTGATCGATGTGCTCAAGGTAGAGGTCCCGGTGCAGATGGAGTTTGTCCAGGGCACCAAGGCGTTCAAAGGCGAAGCCGCTTATACCCGTGGCGAAGCTCTGCAGCACTTCCAGGACGCGGCCTCCACCACCCACAAGCCTTTCATCTATCTCTCCGCCGGGGTAAGCAATGCGGTCTTCACCGAGACCCTGGAGCTCGCGGTCGAGAGCGGCACCACCTTCAATGGCGTGCTCTGTGGCCGCGCCACCTGGAAAGACGGCATCGCGATGTACGCCAAGAGCGGCGCCAAGGCCTTCGAAGACTGGCTTAACGACCAGGGCGTGAAGAATATCCAGAACGTGAATCACAGCCTGGAGGGAGCGCACTCCTGGTTCCCCAAGGTTGGGGTCACGGCAGCCGACGTGCTCGCGCTGGCTTAGCGCTGTAGGCTGCGGGCGCTTTGTACAAGGGCCGGCTTTCAGCCGTGCACATGCGTCGCGACGGTTTAGCCGCTGAGGTACGCTCTTAAGTTTGGAAAGACTACCTCAGTGGCTAAAGCCTCATTCAGTGGTGCTCAGTGCGGCACGGCTGAAGCCGTGCCCTTCGTACTATTCCCACTCAATGGTTCCGGGCGGCTTGGACGTGATGTCATAGACCACGCGGTTAATGCCGTGGATCTCATTGACGATGCGGCTGGAAATTTTCTTCAGCAGATCGTAGGGCAGCGGCACCCAGTCGGCAGTCATGCCGTCTTCTGAATGCACGGCGCGGATGGCGCAGGTGTAGGCGTACGTGCGCTGATCGCCCATCACCCCCACGCTCTTGACCGGAAGCAGCACGGCGAAGGACTGCCAGATCTGCTGGTAGAGCCCGGCGGCCTTGATCTCCGTGACCACGATATCGTCGGCTTCCTGCAGCAGCGCCACCCGCTGCGGGGTCACCTCCCCTAGAATCCGCACCGCCAGGCCGGGCCCGGGAAAGGGCTGCCGCTCCAGGATCTCGGACGGCATCCCAAGATCGCGGCCAATACGCCGGACTTCATCTTTAAACAAATCGCGCAACGGCTCGATCAGCTTCAGCTTCATGGTGGCCGGCAGGCCGCCGACATTGTGATGGCTCTTGATGGTCTGCGACGGGCCTTTGACGGAAGAGGACTCGATCACATCGGGATAGAGCGTGCCCTGCACCAGCCAGGCGACCGTCGCCCCTGGCTGCTGTTGCTCCAGGATGCTGCACCGCCTGGTCATCGAAAACGGAGATGAATTCACTGCCGATGATCTTGCGCTTTTGTTCCGGGTCCAGGACCCCCGCCAGCCGGGACAAAAAGCGATCGCTCGCGTCCACGGCGACCAGACGCAAGCCCAGCCTGTCACGCATGTTTTGCTGCACCTGCAGGAACTCGTTCTTGCGCAGCACGCCGTTGTTGACAAAGACACAGGTGAGGCGGTCGCCGATGGCGCGCTCCACCAGAACCGCGGCCACGGAGGAATCTACGCCCCCGGAAAGGGCGCAGATGGCGCGGCCATCCCCTACCTGCTCGCGGATCGCAGAGACGGTGGACTGGATGAATTGCGCCGGAGTCCAGTTGGGCTGGGCATGACAGATATCGAAAAAGGAAGTTGCGCAAGAGTTCGGTTCCGCGGGGAGTGTGGCGCACCTCGGGATGAAACTGCACCGCCCAGATGTTGCGCGAAGGATCGGCCATGCCGGCCACGGCATTGGCCGTGCGCGCGGTGAGGGAAAAGCCGGATGGCAGCTCCAGGGCTTCATCCCCATGCGACATCCACACGTCGAGCGATGGGGGCAAACCGGCAAACAAGGGGTTTTCGGTTGGCCCGGGAACGATCGAAACCTGCGCCGGCCCGTATTCGCGCTTTTCCGCCGACCTTACCTTGCCTCCTAAATGATGGGTGAGAAACTGCAGGCCATAACAGATACCGAGGATGGGCAATCCCATGGCCAGGATGCCCGGGTCCGCGACGGGCGCGTCCGCGTCGTAGACCGAGCAGGGGCCTCCGGAGAGTATCAGTCCGATGGGGTGATGGGAGCGGATCTCGGCCAGCGAAGCGGTACAGGGAAGGACCACCGAGAAGACGTTCTGTTCGCGTATGCGCCGGGCTATGAGTTGGGTGTATTGGCTGCCAAAATCAAGGATGACAATCGAGGAGGTATCCACGTTGTATTTTTCAGGGTTTCGCTGAGTGAGCAAGGTCAGAAAGCTCAGTCCCGCAGGGACGGCTAGTGTAGCCCAGGACGACAGTCCTGGGTTTGCGCATCAGTGCGAAGAGTCCCGTAGGGACGACTGAAAGTTGCTTGGGCTCCCGGAGATTTTCAGCCGTCCCTGCGGGATCTTCGTGCTTTCAAATCCTACCAGGACTGCGTCCTGGGCTACACTCAGCCGTCCCTGCGGGACTGGTCTGCGGTGTTCTCACGCAGACTCTAAAGCATGCGCCTTTGCGGTTTAGAGTTGGGATGGTAGATGCGCCAGAATTGAACAAACGCGGCTAACCTCGCGACCTGGAAAAAATCGCTGGCGACTAGATAGAGCAAGGTGACCATGGCCCACCAGAGGTAGAGCGCGGTGCCCGTCATGTCCGCCGTGAAGGGCAGCGGAATGGCTGAGAACACCATCGCCAGCACGATCAGCGCCAGGCGCACGATGCCCATCACCAGGTTCACCTCGACCAGCTTGCTGGTGAGTTCGCCCAGGCGAAGACTGTGCGCCAGGCTGGCTATGACGCCTGTGCCCTCCAGCATCGCGAGCAAGGGGGCGATGGAAAAAATCCAGCTCAGCAACGCCCACAGGACAAAGATGCCCAGCGAGAGGCAGATGACCCACGCGCTCCAGGCCACCAGGTTGGGTGGTGCGGAACTCAGGTTTGCATCCGCGGCCCAGCGGATGGCGCGGTACCAACCCACGCAGGCCGCTATCAAGGCCGCCATGCGCAGCAACTGCAGCAGGATGAGGGTAAAGGGAACGAGGCGCAATGTGGGGTCGAGGCGCTTCAGCACCGCGCTACGGCCGAGCCCGGAGGCGATGGCCCACGACCACGGCCAGCAATGGGCCCAGCCACAGGGCGACCCGCTCTACCTCAGGCTTGACGACCGCAGCTGCCAGCGCCAGCTGCTGCCCCGCTTGCACCGGATCGCTGGCGTTAAGACCGGAAAGACCGGCAGCAGCCCCGGCCACGATGCCGGATGCCCTGGTAGTAGAGGATGGCCGCCGCGGGAATGCCGAAGGCCCAACGCCACAGCAGCTCCCATCCCAACAGGCTGGGACGTTTCCAGCAAGCCGCGCAGATCTGCAGCAGAGACTGCGTTCCGCGCACTCTCCGCCTACTTAGCCACGATGCGGATGAGGTTGCCGGCGAGTGACAAGTCTTTCTTAACCTTGATTCTCATGAAGCTACTTAACCACGATGTTGATCAGCTTGCCCGGCACTACCACCAGCTTGACCACCTGCTTGCCGGCAATGGCGGCCTGCACCTTGCCTTCCGCCAGCGCGGCCTGCTGCATAGCCTCGTTGTCGGCGTCCGGCAACAGCCGGACGACCGCGCGCAACTTGCCGTTGACCTGCACCGGCACTTCCAGCTCTTCTTCCCGCGCCAGGTCGGGATCGAAGTTCGGCCACGGCTGGCGTAGGAGTGACCCGGCGCCGCCGGTTTCGCTCCAAAGCTCGGCCGCGAGATAGGGCGCGAAGGGGGCCAGCAACAAGATGAGCGAAGGCAGGATGGTGGCCATCAGTTGAGCGGAATCCTCCGCCGGCATCGCTGCCAGCCCCGGCTCGGCGGCGGTGAGCTCGTTCACCAGCTCCATGACCGCCGCAATGCAGGTGTTGAAGTGCCAGCGCCCGGCAAAATCCTGGGTGATCTTGCGTATCGTCTGGTGCAGCTTGCGCAAGAGCGCCTGGGCCAAAGGAGAAGTGGGCGCAGCCGGAGCCTGGCCTGTCCGGCCGCGAACCGATTCCCGGTAGCGCATGACCAACCGGTAAACCCGGCCGAGGAAGCGGCTGACTCCCGCCACCCCATCCTCCTGCCAATCCAGGTCGCGGTCGGGCGGGGCGGCAAAAAGGGCGTACATGCGGGTGGCGTCGGCTCCATAGCGGGCGATCATATCGTCGGGCGAGACCACGTTGCCCTTGGACTTGGACATCTTGGCGCCATTGCGGATGACCATGCCTTGGGTGAAGAGGCGGGTCACCGGCTCGTCATTGCTGATCAGGCCCAGATCGCGCATGACCCGGGTCCAGAAGCGGGAGTAGATCAGGTGCAGGATGGCGTGTTCCACCCCGCCGATGTACTGATCGATAGGAAACCAGTAGTCGATCTTCTGCCGGCTGAAGGGAGCGGACGCGTTGTGGGCATCCGTATAGCGGTAGAAGTACCAGGAGGAGTCGACAAACGTGTCCATGGTATCGGTCTCGCGCCGCGCCGGCCCTCCGCACCGGGGACAGGTCGCATTCACAAAGCCGGGAACCCGGCTCAGCGGAGAACCGTCCTGCTGGGTAATCTCGATCTGCTCCGGAAGCAGGACGGGAAGCTGTTCGTCGGGCACGGGCACGATGCCGTCTTTAGGGCAATAAAGAACGGGAATGGGCGCGCCCCAATAGCGCTGACGGCTGATGCCCCAATCCTTCAGACGGTAGGTCACGGTTGGCTTCCCAAAGCCATGTTCCTGGGCGAAGGCGGCCAGTTTTTCCCGTGCCTCCTGGCAGCCGAGTCCGTTGTATCCCCCGGAATTGATGAGCAGGCTGTCTTCTTCGGTGTAGGGCAGCACCGGCTCGTCGGGCTTCCCCGCCGGGGGTGGCTCCCCGCTGCGGCGAGGCAAAACCACGATGCGCACTTCCAGGCCATGCTTGCGGGCGAACTCGTAGTCGCGTTCGTCATGCGCCGGCACGGACATCACCGCGCCTGTTCCGTACTCCAGCAGGATGTAGTTGGCCACCCAGATGGGCACTCGTTCTCCGCTGAAGGGGTTGATGGCATAGTGCCCGGTGAAACTGCCGCGCTTATCGATAGCCCCCGGATCGCCTGCCTCCCGGGCTTTCTTCTGCTCTTCGACCAGCGAGGCGACCTCAGCCGCCACATGTTCGTCCGCCTGGGCAAACTGTTTCGCCAACGGGTGTTGGGGCGCGAGTTGCAGGCTGGTGGCGCCAAAGATGGTGTCTAAACGCGTGGTGTATACCGGGATCCGGGTGGCGTCCTTGTCGATCGGGCGCCGGCAACGAAGCCCGGCGGCGGGGGTACAGGGACTTTGCCGCGATCGCGTCCGGTTTCGTGAGCGGCTGGATCGAGCACAAACTCGATGGTCGCGCCTTCGCTGCGCCCGATCCAGTTGCGCTGCATGGTGCGCACCTTCTCCGGCCAGTCGGGGAGCTTATCCAGTCCGTCCAAAAGCTCTTGCGCATAGTTGGTGGTGCGCAGAAACCACTGCTCCAGATCGCGCTGTTCGACCACCGTATCTTCGTGACGCCAGCAGCAGCCGTCAATGACCTGCTCGTTGGCCAGCACGGTGGCGCAAAGCGGGCACCAGTTCACCTTGCTCTGCTTGCGGAAGGCAAGGCCGCGCTCCAGCATGCGCAGGAAAAACCACTGCGTCCAACGGTAGTAGTCGGGCAGACACGTGGTGATCTCGGTCTGCCAGTCATAACTCAGGCCCAGCCGGCTCATCTGGCGGCGCATGGCCGCTATGTTCGCGAGCGTCCACTCCCGGGGTGGGGTGTGGTTCTTGAGCGCCGCATTTTCTGCCGGCAGCCCAAACGCATCCCAGCCCATGGGATGGAGCACGTTATAGCCCTGCATCCACATGTAGCGAGCCAGGGCATCGCCAATGGAGTAGTTGCGCACGTGCCCCATGTGCAGCTGGCCCGACGGATAAGGCAGCATTTCGAGCACGTAATATTTGGGCCGTCCGCTGTTTTCGGGCTCGGCGCGATAGAGTTCCGGATCGGCATCCCAGCGCTGCTGCCAGCGCACTTCTATCTCCGCCGGATCATAGCGCTCGGGCAGAGTGGTTGGCGGGGCAACCACTTCAGTGCTGCGGGGCTTGTTCTTTACGTCGGTCGAGGGCATCGTCATTCTCGATTGTAACTGGCTGCCGGGCCTGTTTGATCACTGCCAGGTACAGTCGTGCACGCACGGTGAACCCCAGCTTTTCGTACAATCGGATGGCGGCATTTTCCGTTCTTACGTGCAGAAACGGCGTCTCCCCCCGGCGGATGATCCTGGATATCACCACCGACATGAGAGCGTTCCCGTATCCTCGCCCTCGGTAATCGGGATGAGTACAGACAGCGCTTACCTCGTGGAAGCCGGTGATGTGAAGCCGCTCGCCGGCCATCGCCACCAGTTGGCCGTGCTCATGCACTCCAAAATAGGAACCGAGTTGGATCGTACGAGGAAGAAAAGGGCCGGGCTCGGTCAACTTAGTCAGGGCCAACATCTCTGGAACGTCCGCCCCGGTTAACTGGCGAAAGACCTGTTTGGGCTCCGCCGGGGGCAAGCCATCGAAGATCATCTGGTACATTTCCCCACTGTGCACCATCGTCCAGGCGCTGGGTAGGGCGGGTGGGGTGTCGAGAAACAGGGCGGCGGCGTCTCCCGCGAGTACTTCGTCAAGCGCCTGGTATTCAGCCGTGGACTGACCTCTCATGGCTGCAAAAGGCGCCACGTCCGCGGGAAAACGCTTGGCCAGACTGTTGCCTCTGGGCCAGAGATGCCTGCTCTGTGGCCAGGGCGTACCAGATTGGGTTGTCGAGCAAGCGAACGTCCGACGGGTTGGAAACTTTCATGAGTGTCAGATGAGCAGATCTTTTTGAAGATTCCAGAGTTCGCTGAGAGCGCTTGGCATGAAGGGCATGGGTTGAGCCCGAAATAGCTCAGAGGCTAAGGAGCGTGGGGGCACCGGGAGAGAAACCGCAGGTCCCTCCACTACGCTTCGCTCGGGTCGGGATGACGAAAAGGGGGGACGGCAACTCTATCCCAGCCAATGCTCTCCCTTGTCATCCCGACCGGAGCGAAGCGTAGTGGAGGGATCTGCGGTTTCTCTCCCGGATTATTGTGGTCCCCAGCGGCTTAGCCAGAGCATTCCGACTAGGGTATGTCGTCCACCGGGTTGCTCTTGAGGATGTTCGAGAGGACGTTCAGGCTGCCGTCGACCTGGGGGGCGTCCAAGCCCAGGATCTTCGCCACCAGGGGATAGACATTTACGTTTTCGAAGGGCTCGAGTTTGGAGCCGGGACGGATGTCCGGGCCCACCGCGACGAAGAGAGCGCGCATGGACTTGATCACCCGCGGGTCGTAGCCGTGCACTCCCGCTTCGGGAGGGCGATCGTCTGCCGGAACCTGGGCGCGAATGGCATACGGTCCGTTAGCCACAACCACGGGATCGCCCTCGCGGGCATTGCTGTTGTAGTGCAGGGCCGCGGGCACGCGTTTGCGGCGATAGACGGTAAATGCATCGGACTTGATTTTCAATTCCTGGTATGCCTTCTCCGCCGCGGCTTCGGATTTGGGGTAGAGGAGCGATCCGACGGTGATGAAGTTCTCCAGGCCGGCGTAACTGGACAGATCGATCCAGGCTCCCTGCTCGCGCTCCATGCCATGATCGGAAACCACGATCAGGTCAATCGGCAGCTGCAACTTTGCCAGGTCCGCCCACAGAACTCCTACCAACTGATCGACATGTTGCACCGCAGCTGCGGTCTCCGGGCTATCCGGGCCGTACTGATGACCGGCATGATCGACCGTGGAGTAATAGAGGGTGATGAAGTGGGGACGCTGCGCCTCGGGCAAGCGCAGCCAGGCAATCACCTGATTGATGCGCTTCTCATCCGGGAAGTGGTCGTCGAAATTCAAATAGTAAGAGGGGCGCCCACCGTCAATCTCCGCCTCCGAGCCGGGCCAGAAGAAGCACGCGCTGCGCATGCCCTGTTTCTCCGCCAGCACCCACAGAGGCGTGCCCCCGTACCAGCTACCGTCGCGGTTACTGACAGGGTCGTTATAGGAATAACGCTGTTTGCGGGCCGGGTCGTAGAAGCTGTTGGCCACGATGCCGTGGTGCTCCGGATAAAGACCCGTCACCAGGGTGTAGTGATTGGGAAAGGTAAGCGAGGGGTAAGACGGAATCATTCCCTGGCCCGCGATCGCGCCCTCGGCACCCAGGGCCAGCAAATGTTTGGCCCCATATTTTCCCGCGTAGTCGTAGCGGAAGCCGTCGAGCGATACCAACACCACGTAAGGCTTGGCCTGCTGCGCGGGCGCATTTGGCCCGTGATCGACAGTGATCACCTGGGCCAGGCTCTGGGTGGCTAAACAGAGCGACAGGAAGAACGACAGCCACAACCGGCGCATACCGCTTACCCGCCCGCGGCAGCGCGTAGTTGTTCCGCGGCAGACTCGGGGGTAATGTCCCTCTGCGGCATGCCCAGCATTTCAAAGCCGACCATGAATTTGCGCACGGTTGCCGAACGCAACAGCGGGGGGTAAAAGTGGCCGTGAAAATGCCACTCGGGATATTGCTCGCCGTCCGTCGGACGCTGGTGAAAGCCCATGGTGTACGGGAAACTGGTCGCGAATAAGCGATCGTAGATGCTGGTCAGCGCTTGAGAATACCTGCCAGGCCGTGTTGCTGGGCGGCGCTGAAAGCGTCCAGGCTGCCCAGATGCGTACGGCTGAGCACCAGCGTCTCAAAAGGCCACACCGCCCAAAACGGCACCAACGCCACAAATTCGTCGTTCTCGCAGACGATCCGCTGACGCTGCTCGAGTTCGACCTTGAGGGCGTCACAGAGCAAGCAAGAGTTATAGAGCTGATGATAGGCGCGCTGGTTGGTCAGCTCCGCGGCCGGTTCGTCGGGAATATGTTCGGTGGCCCAGATCTGGCAGTGGGGGTGGGGATTGCTAGCCCCCATCATGGCGCCGCGATTCTCGAATATCTGCACGTGCCGAATCTCCGGCCGCGCACCGAGTTCGATGAACTCAGCCGTCCAGGCCTCGACTACGCGGACAATGTCGGCCACCTCCATGCCTGCCAAAGTCAGGCTGTGGTCGGGATGAAAGCACAACACGCGGCAGACACCGCGCTCACTCTCCGCCACGAGCAAGCGGTGACCACTTTCCGTTCCCCCCTGAGGCGAGTCGGGCAGGAGCGCAGAGTAGTCGTTGGTAAAGGCAAACACAGCGGAGTATTGCGGGTTTTGCTTGCCTCCGGCGCGCACATTGCCGGGACATAGATAACAGCTCGGGTCATAATGCAGCGCCGGCTTTACGTCTGTCCGGCTGACCTCGCCCTGCCATGGGCGCTGGGTGCGGTGAGGAGAAACCAGCACCCAGCGGCCGCGCAGAGGGTCAAAGCGGCGATGAGGAAACTGCATGTTCTGGTCCATCATTAGTGGGCCTTGGCGGCCGGGGTTTGACCGGTCACGCCCTTGCTTTCTTCCACGGTGAAAATCTTGTCCACCCCCGGCAGGTTCACTTTTTCCTGGAAGCCGCTGGGCCAGTGAATCTCCACCGCATCTACTTTATCCGCATCGCCCAGACCGAAGTGCACCCGGGGGTCGTTGGAAGAAACAAAACTGCCCCCGCTGAGCACGTCCCCGCGCTGGCGCATGCCACCGGCGGTGAGGTACACCGTAGCACCCACCGCGTCCCTGGGGCTTTTCGCTCCGCCGACCAGGCTCAACTCCACCCAGTGGTGGTGGTCGGGATTCACGTTGCGCAACAGGGCCGGCACGCTGTCCATGTTATTGATCACCACATCCATACGACCGTCGTTGAAGAGATCGCCAAAGGCCGCGCCGCGCGCCGGAATGACCAGCGCCAGCCCGGAGCCTTCGACCGCCGGCACCAGGTCGAACTTCTTGCCCAGTTGATTGTGGAACAACAGCGGCCGCTCGGCATAGGTTGAGCCCCAGTTGTACTGGTCCACCTGGGGATAGACATGCCCGTTGGCAGCGAACAAGTCTTTCCATCCGTCATTGTCGTAGTCGATAAACTCCGTTGCCCAGCCCAGGAAAGGCACGGTTACCTCCGCCACCCCGGCCGCATAGCTGTCGTCGGTAAAGTTCCCGTCGCCGTCGTTGCGGTAGAGCACATCGTAGTCGTCGGAAAAGGTGGTGTTGAACAGGCTCAGCCGGCCGTTGTTCTGGTAGTCGCCAACCGCCACCCCCATGGACGCGGTTTCCCGGCCATTCTCGTTCAGGGCATATCCGGAGGCGTAGCTGTCGTCCTCAAACGTGCCGTGGCCTTTGTTGATGTACAGGTAGTTGGGGGTGGAGTCGTCGGCCACCAGCAGGTCTACCTTACCGTCGTTGTTCAGGTCCGCGAACACGGAGGTAAAACCGTAGTAGCCGTTGGCATCGCTGACTCCCGCTTTCTGGCTGACGTCGGTGAAGGTGCCATCCCCGTTATTGTGGAAGAGGTGGTCGTGCTCTCCTTTGAGGCCGCGCGGACCGCACATCACGTTCACCCCGCGGAACTGGCAAAAGTTGGAGGAAACCCCGCTTCCATTGAGCCCCGGCGGCTTGTCCTGGTCGTAATGCACGTAGCCGGAGACAAAAAGATCGAGGCGACCATCGCCGTCATAGTCGCCGAAGGTGGGGCCGCTTGACCAATTGCCCAGCTGCACACCGGCCTTTTCCGCCATATCGGTGAAGGTTCCATCGTGGTTGTTGTGGTAGAGGCGATTCTTGCCAAAGTTGGCGACGAACAAATCCGGCCAGCCATCGTTGTCATAGTCGCCTACAGCTACCCCAAATCCCCAGCGGTCGTTGGTGACTCCGGCCTTGGCCGCAACCTCGGTAAAGGTGCCGTCATGGTTGTTGTGGAAGAGGGCGGCGTGGGGCGAAGCGGCTTTTCCGGAGAGGGCGTCGTAGGTCGAGCCGTTCACCATGTAGATGTCGAGCCAGCCGTCTTTGTCGTAGTCCAGCAGAGCTACTCCCGACCCGGGCGCTTCCAGGATGAACTGCTTTTGGGGCGTGCCCATGGTGTGATGCCACACGGTCAGTCCGGCCTTGGCGGCAATGTCCTGAAACACGACCGGACCGGTCTTGACGAAACCTCCGGCGGTGATCGGCCGCTTCTCGGAATCGAGTACGGGCGCGTAGGTGCCGCCGGTATTGACGCCCATTGCCTGGGGTGGCGGAGGTGGGTTCTGAGCCTGCAAAACAGGTAGAGCGCAAAACAGGGACAGCAAAAGCAAATTGCGCTGAAGCAACAAATTCACCTCTTGGAGAGGATAAAGGTTTGCGCCCCTATCTGTCTGGTTCCCTCACGAAGGCCGGGTGCCCCACATCTCGCTCGTTTTTCGCGTAGATGTGGGATACCACCGATGTTGACCCCTAAGCGCATCGGTGAATCGAGAGTCAGAGGTAAGGCGCTGTGGTATCCCACATCTCGCGAAAAACTAGCGAGATGTGGGGCACCCGGCCTTCGTGAGGGAACCAGCAACTAAGAGGGTGTGTCTTCCCGGGTCGGAAGGTTAACTGGAATTCAGGAATGTCCCCCATCGTCGCCGAATCTTCCAATGTCTCCGGGGCGGCTAAGTGTCCCTTTGTCTTATGCCTGCGCTCAAATGACTCGATTTGGGCCTCCTAGCCAGGCTGCTCGCCACGCAACAATCATCGCCACCCATGAGATAACGGTGCTGGTGAGCCTATTGACGCGTATGAAGACCCTCGGGCTGCTCAGGGACACCATCCACCTCTCCATCGGGCAAGGCTTCCGGCTGGTTATTCAGGCGGCCTACTTCATTCTCATTGCACGATCGCTGGGCCCGGACGCCTATGGCGCATTTGTAACTGTGGTGGCGATGGCCGCTCTTCTTGGGCCCTTCTCGGGCCTGGGCACGGCCAATCTCTTCATCAAGAATGTGCGGTCAAACAAACGGGAAGCCGCGATCTGCTGGGGCAACGGGATCCTGCTCACCGTGTTTTCCGGAAGCTTGCTTTCCGCTCTTGGACTCGGGCTGAGCCTCATCCTCCACCTCAAGACCGAGCCGCTGGTGGTTATCACGGTCTGCGTTTCAGACCTGGTCCTGCTGAAAGTGACGGAGCTGGCGGCATTCGGTTTTACCGCCCTGGGCCGGATGAAGCAAACCTCCATCCAGGGCGCGGCGGTCAGCCTGTTCCGGCTCGCCGGTATTGTTACCTTAATAGTTACATTTGACGCGGTAAACCTCTCCCGCTGGGTGCTGGTTTATCTACTCACCAGCCTGCTGGGAACGATTTATGCAGTGGTGAAAGGTGGGCAGGTCTGGGGACGGCCCGCAACCGATCTGCGGGCATTACGGGAAGATGTGCTGGAGGGTGTGTTCTTCAGCATAGCCGGCTCGGCGACGACCATCTATAACGACATCGACAAAGTCATGCTGAGCCGGCTGGTGGACCTGGCCGCTACCGGCGTGTATGCTGCCGCCTATCGTGTCATTGACGTAACTATGACCCCCATCCGCTCGCTGGCGGCGGCCGCTTACCCGCAGTTCTTCCGCAAAGGGACCGCGGGCTTGGCCGCGACCTATCCCTATGCCCGGTCACTGATCGCGAAGACCTCTCTCTATGGTTTGTTGGCCTCGGCGGGACTGTGGTTGCTGGCTCCGGTTTTGCCCCACGTTCTGGGAACCAAATACCAGGCGGTGGTTCCAGCGGTCCGCTGGCTCGCACTGATACCCCTGCTGCGCTCGATCCATTCCTTTCTCGCTGATTCGCTTTCCGGCGCCGGATATCAGCGCACACGCACGGGGATCCAGGTACTTGTCGCCTCGATCAACGTGGTCAGCAACCTGATCATTCTGCCGCGTTATTCCTGGCGCGGCGCCGCATGGACGAGCGTCGGTTGTGACGGATTGCTGGTAATCCTCTTCTGGGCCACTGTCCATTACCAACACCGTGTGCATGAATTTGGGACAGTCCGCGCGACGGTATCCGGTCTGCGATAGGCACATAATTCCCGCTTTAGTACACCGGTACAAGCGTTCACCAGCAATCAGTACAGTGCGCAGTAACTACCGTGAAAGGAGCGAGGATTTTGGTGGACCAATTAATCTGAAGTGCTATACTCGGTTTCAATATTCCGGCTGAGGCCTCCTTTAGAGAGGCGGAAAAGCTCGGGAGTAGGTCCGTACCTTCGAGAGTGAAGCACTGTTACTGTTTGTTGCTGCCTACATCTGATGTAAACAACACAATCATTGCATTGTTGCGATATACCCCCTCGCGTCCGGGAGATGCTAAGTGAGTTCAAGCGAGCTGCTTGCGGCCAGTCAACAGTTGTATGTCACAACGATCAGGGAAGATTTGAGAGTTGGCCCCGCATTTATTGCAGGACCAAGAGCCACACAACTGGTTATCGGCCATCGCGAGCTGCGGTCTCACCTATGGGAGATCCTCGAGCTTCGCCGGCGCTGTGGCCAGCAAGATGATTTCACCACCGAACCGGAATACTTCATCGCGGCCAACACTTTGCCCAACCGCAGATGTGCGGCGGTGCTGATTCGCCATGATCGCCAACTCGAAGCTTGTGTTCTTTTCTATGAGCACACCAGGTTTGGCATTGGGCTTGGATTGTTCCGCGGCGGAGATTACATCGGGGAGAGCCTGGTGGTTGGTGATCCAGCGCTACGCGTGCAGTATGTGCATTTGGCCACCCAGGTGCTGCTGCGGCGGTGGCGTGCTCATGGGGTAAGCCTGACGTTCAAAGCGTCTTCCGCCTGCTGTATGGAAGTTATGGGCGCGGCCAGTTACTTCAGGAGATTTTGCGAAACGACGGTGCAGCACACACTGCCGCTCGAAGGCACCTATGAGAGGATGCTGGCCAGGCTGGGACCCCGCACCCGGCGTAGCTTGGCAGGCAAGCGTCAACAACTGGAAAAAAGCGCGAACGTTCAATTCATACCTCGGCTCGAGCCTGACCAGTCCTTGCAAGTGATGTTGGACCTGCAAGGAAAGTCGATGCCGTCGCGCATAACCCAGTTCTTCCAGGCCCGGCATCGCTTGCTGCGCGCCAATGCGGAGTTCTTCTCCATGGGCTTACGGCTACCCGATGGGCCCTGGTTGAGCCTGCTCAGCGGCTGGCGACGCAATGGAGTGACTTATGTAGACTTGCAGATGAACGATATGCATTACAAGAAGGAATCTATCTCCGCTGTGATGCGAGCTTTTCTGTTAGAGCATGAGATTGCCGGTAAGCAGGAACTCATCAACTTTGTTGGCGGCTCCTCCTTGTTGCTCAGAAGATACTGCGAGCCCGTGGAGCCGTGCACAGACATTTTTATTGCCAAGCCAGGTCTCCGATCCGATTTCTTCGAGATGGTCGCCAGGCACGTGCAATCGGGAAGCGTGTATGAGCGTTTGAAGCCCGGGGCCGAGATCAAGCTGGCAAGCGAAACGGAAAACTGAACCCGGGAAAACGGCTCTGAGGTGCGCCGTGGTTCCCTCTCCACGATGCTCCTGATAACAAACTCGAAATGACAGCAGAATGAACGGGCCACCCCCAGCTCAAGGTCTTTAACCGGTCCCCCTCTCGATCAAGATTCCTGGAGAAATGCTGTTATGAGGAAAATGCTGCTCGCTCGATGGATCGTCTTCCTGATCTCCTTCCATGGGCTGCTTGCGCAGAGCGTTGTTTTCGTCAGCCCCAGCACCAAGGGGCTTTTGACGATGTCGTGCGCCGGAGTCTCTTTGGATTCTTTTGAACAACTACAGTATCTGTCTACCGCCCGCTACCTGGCAGAGCGTCTTTGCCAGCGATCAGAAGTGGACGGAGGCGTGGGTATCTGGAAGGGTCAGGCGGAAAACTCCGGCATGATCGATGGCTGCGCCAACGATAAGGCACGCGAACTGGGGGCGCTTTTGGCGAAATACTACCATCAGAAGCAGGCTCTGGTTTTCGATCGCAACCCAAACGGAAACAGCTCCCTGGTAAGTTTCCGCGTTACCCAGCCACTGGGCGTGATCAGCATCAGGATGGTCCAGGCAAAAGTGGAGGCCGCCACGATTCTCCCCCACATGCATGACAATCTGATGCTGATCGTTGTGAGCGATGAAGATGAGCGCGCGCGGTCGATGACCCTCTACACTTCACTCCACGGGCGGGACTTGCATGAAGAGCCGGGCACCATAGAACTGATCGGGCATGAAGATCGCACCAAGGCGCGCGCGATCTTCAGCGCGATCATCAACGAAGGACCGGCGGACGTGCGTCAGCTAGGCAACGATATGTACTCTGAGCAGTTCGACTCAGGGCTCAAAGTCGCCCAGGAAGCCGCGCCCGCACACTGAGCGTCCTCGCCGGCCGCGGTTTACTTGGCTACCTTCTCCATATGCCCGCCGAACTCAAAGCGCATGGCGGAGAGCAGCTTGTCCGCGAAATCAGCCTCGCCGCGCGAACTAAAGCGTTCATAAAGTGACGCGGTCAGCACAGGCGCCGGCACCCCTTCGTCGATCGCCGCCTTGATGGTCCAGCGGCCCTCGCCCGAATCGGAGACGTGTCCAGCGAATTCCGACAAGGCTGGGCTCTTGGTTAACGCAGCGGAGGTAAGATCCAGCAGCCAGGAGGAGATGACGCTGCCGCGGCGCCATACCTCGGCCACATCCGGCAGGTTGAAGTCATACTGGTAGTGCTCGGGCTCGCGGAGCGGCGTAGTTTCGGCGTCGATCTCGCCCGCCTTCTTGCCCACGTTGGCGTGGTGCAGAATGTTGAGGCCCTCGGCATAGGCGGCCATGATGCCGTACTCCATGCCGTTGTGCACCATCTTGACAAAGTGCCCGGCGCCGCTGGGCCCGCAATGCAGATATCCTTCTTCCGCCGTGCCGCCTGCTTTTTCCCGTCCGGGGGTGCGGGGAATATCGCCGGCGCCGGGAGCGATGGTTTTGAAGATCGGCTCCAGGTGCTCAACCGCCGCGGTGGGGCCGCCGATCATGAGGCAGTAGCCTCGTTCCAGTCCCCAGACACCGCCGCTGGTGCCCACGTCGACATACCGGATTCCCTTGGGCGCGAGAGCCTGGCTGCGGCGGATGTCATCGATGTAATAGGAATTGCCGCCATCGATCAGGATGTCGTCCGATTCCAGGTGGGGCGCGAGCTCGGCAATGGTTTGGTCTACCACTGCGGCAGGGATCATCAGCCAGATGGCGCGCGGCTTGGAGAGCTTGCTGACCATATCCGCGAGCGAGGAGGCCCCGACCGCCTTTTGCTGCTCCAGTTCCTGAACAGTTTTCGCTGACCTGTCGAACACCACGGCGGTGTGACCGTTATTGAGCAAGCGCTTGACCATGTTGGAGCCCATTCGGCCTAGACCCACCATTCCTAATTGCATAGAATTGCTCCTCTTTGTTGGTGTTGTTTCGTTGGTTACACCGGCCTATTTGAGCTTACGATAGCGGCGGATCAGGTTGCTGGTGGAAGCATCGTGCTGCAGCCCGGCGTCGCTGGGAGCTTCAATCTCCGCGATGATGTGCTGGGCCAGCACCTTGCCTAATTCGACGCCCCACTGATCGAAGGAGTCGATTTGCCAGACAGTGCCTTGGGTAAATACTGAGTGCTCGTAGAGCGCGACCAGCTTGCCCAGCGTCTCTGGTGTCAGCTTTTCTGCCAGCAGCACGTTGGACGGGCGGTTGCCCTCAAACACCCGATGCGGAACCAGCCAATCCGGCGTTCCTTCCGCCTTGACCTGCTCCGCGGTCTTGCCGAAAGCCAATGCCTCGGCCTGGGCAAACACGTTGGCCAGCAGCATGTCGTGGTGCCGCCCGAGCGGATTGAGAGTCTTCTCAAACCCGATGAAGTCACAAGGAATCAGCCTGGTGCCCTGATGAATTAACTGGTAGAACGAGTGCTGCCCGTTGGTACCCGGCTCGCCCCAGTAGATGGGGCCGGTATCGTAATCGACCCGCTCTCCTTCCAAGGTGACATGTTTGCCGTTGCTTTCCATGGTGAGCTGTTGCAGGTAGGCGGGAAACCGCTTCAAATACTGCTCATACGGTAATACCGCCATGGTTTGGGCATCGAAGAAGTCGGTGTACCAGACGGTCAGCAGGCCCAGGATTACGGGCAGATTGCTCTCGAAGGGAGCGGTCCGGAAATGCTCGTCCATCTGGTGGAAGCCGTCCAGCATGGCTTGAAAATTTGCCGGGCCGATGGCCAGCATGGTGGAGAGGCCAATGGCGGAATCCATGGAGTAGCGGCCGCCAACCCAATCCCAGAAGCCGAACATGTTGGCGGTGTCGATGCCGAATTTCGTGACTTCCGCGGCGTTGGTGGAAACGGCGACAAAATGCTTGGCGATGGAGGACTCGTCCTTCAGACCCGCGATCGCCCAGTCGCGAGCCGTGTGGGCGTTGGTCATGGTCTCGAGCGTGGTGAAGGTCTTGGAGGAGATGATGAACAGGGTCTCCGCGGGGTCGAGGTCGATCACTGCCTCGGCAAAGTCAGTGCCGTCCACGTTGGAGACAAAGCGGAAGACCATCTTGCGGTCACTGTAGTATTTGAGCGCTTCGTAGGCCATAACCGGGCCCAGGTCGGAGCCTCCGATGCCGATGTTGATGACATTGCGAATGCGTTTGCCGGTGTGACCCTTCCATTCTCCGCTGCGCACGCGGTCGGAGAACGCGCTCATCTTGTCGAGCACTGCGTGGACTTCGGGAACCACGTCCTGGCCGTCGACAAGGATCTTTTCACCTTTCGGCGCGCGCAAGGCGACGTGCAGTACTGCCCGTTTCTCGGTCACATTAATCTTTTCTCCACGAAACATGGCGTCGATGCGTTCCCGCAGGCCGGATTCCTGGGCTAGCTGGAGGAGGAGTTTGCGCGTCTCCTCGGTGATTCGGTTCTTGGAGTAGTCGAGAAAGAGGCCGGCCGCCTCGATGGTAAAGCGGGCGGCACGCTGAGGATCGTCGGAAAACAGCGAGCGCAGAGAGACTTTCCGGACTTTTTCGTAGTGGGACTCGAGCGCCTTCCAGGCGGCTCGCTGAGTGAGAGACTGCACCTTCACTGCGGTTGCCATTGCTTTGCTCCGTTCCCCTGATGGGCTTGCGGGTTAGATGCCCCACCAGCGCTTTGGATCTTTCCCTCAGAGATTCTCTCAGAAGTGGGGTCGAGACGGAGGCGAGGGCGCGCCGGGCGATTAAAATCGGGAGAATTTTGGTCGAACCTGACGGGACTTCTTAGTTTTTTTCATGCAGTTGGTAGAGCGTTTAATCAGTGCCATAGGGCCGTTTATGGAGGAACCTAACGGATTTCGTTTCCACACAACGGTTGACGGGTGCCCCATGTTCGCACCAGCGTACATGGGCCGATAACGATTTTTTCAAATGCTCTCGCTCCATGTGCCACTAGAATTCGCTTCTTCGACACCTTTTTTGAGGTGCGTCGCAAATACATTGGAAGGGGCTGCGCCCCATCTTATTCGTCCCATGTACGCTTAGGCGAACATGGGGCACCCGTCCAGATGGCCTGCATCCTCAACGCTGCCGACCCCAACCTGGTTTCTCAAGCTCGACCCCGCCATTAGGGCGCCAAGGCAGCCAGGGAATCCTTGATCGTGGGGCTACCTCCAGCCGCGACGTCGCGGCGGCGAAGTTGATGGAACCTGGAGAGAACCGCATTGGCCTTGGAGAGGGCCTCGATCCGCTTGGCATATGCCTCGAGCCTGGCTCCGGGTATGGCGAAAACGGCTACATCGTCGGTGAGTACATCCAGATAGGCCCGGGCTCCACAGCAGCCCAAACTTAAAGCCGCCCGGCCGGTGTTCATGACCTGGGGAATGATGGCACAGGCCGGCCGCCCCATGGCTGGAGCATTCTGGTTTTCCACCTGCTGCGTCGCTTCGGAAAGGATAAGTGTTTGATTGGCATTTACATACAGAAGCACTACGTCCGGCGGCAATGGGGAAGCTGCCAAAGGCGCGTACACGACGTATGCGGGCCGCGACCCCAGCACGGGAATCTGCGCCAGGTCCTCTGGTCTCACATATTCCAACTGGCCGAATACCTTGAGAGCATCCATCAGGTCTGTCTGCTGAGCAGGCGAGGACTGAAGATTGTGGGTATAAACACCAATCGCACACAGGCTGTGGTCGGAGGCAGAAGTCGCAAATACACTGCTCGCGCCTTCTTCCCAGAATCTGCAGCCTGCGGGAACCCGGCGGCCATACGCTTTCACTCCGGCAGGAACGGAGTCGGTGAAAGAAATGGCTACCGGTGGCTGCTGAAGATCGAGCGATGCGGCAAGAATGGCGGATAGTTGAGAATAACATTTTCATTTCCTTCTCTCGCTCGTGACGGCAAAGCCCAAATCCGTGATGAAGGAGAGGATGGCTTGCTCGGTTATCTGGCTGGGATCGAAGCGGACCGTCACCTTGCCTTCGGGATAGGTCGATTTGCTGGAAGCGATGCCCTTTTGTTGGCTCAGCATGGTGTCGAGGCCGGTGGCACACGTGATGCAGCTGAATCCCTTGACGAAATAAGTCACGGTCTTGCTCTCTGCAGCCGCCATGGCTTCAAGGGGAGCGAGGCTGCCCACACCCGCCAACGTCACTAATCGAAGAAACCTTCTGCGAAACATATTTGTGTCTCCCTACCGGGCGGTTGCAGTGCCGGGTTCGTATCTCCAGGGTGTCTGGATACTGGCTTGGTCAGAGAAGCGGGTGTCGGCGTAATCGCTGAATTCGATCTTCTTGTTCAAGACACCCGTTTCTATCATCAGATCGCGCACCATATCGAAGTCTGCCTTGCGCGGGGCTAGGGGACTGTAGGTGACCCGGTCCATCGGCTTGGTCAACGCCCAGCGCAGCAAGGCAGGTTTCTGGTTGTAGTAAAAGCGGCCGACAAAGTCAGCCGCGTCTTCACGGTGGGGCTTGCTGGTATCGAGCCAGAGGCCGGAACGGGCGATACCATCCACCAGGGTCTGGACAACCTCGGGACGCTTGTCGATGAGATCCTGGCGGACGACAAGAATGCACGACATATAGTCGGGCCAATATTCCCGGGCCTGAAAAAGTACACGGCCAAAACCACCCATTTCCGCTTGCGAGGGAAAGGGCTCACCCATGGCGAATGCATCGATGGCATGAGCGGCCAGAGCGCCGGAGACATCGGGCGGCGCCATCTCGACCATCTTGACTTCGCTGGGCTTGATTCCCCACACCTTCATGGCGCGCAACGTCAGCAAGCGCTCGTCGGAAAAACGGCTGGGAATAGCGATGGTGCGGCCGCGCAGATCGGCGACGGTCTTGATGGGGCCATCTTTGCGGACCACCACAGCACTGCCGTAACGGTGCCCCAGGTACACGACCTTGATGGGGACCCCCTGGGCAACGAGAGCAATCGCCAGAGGCGCCACGATAAAGGCGGCCTGCACGCGGTTGGAGATCAACGCCTCCTTCATCTCCGGAAAGCCCTGAAACATTCGAGGCAGAAACATTTCCCCGGACAGAGAGTATCTGGAGATGTAGTCCGTCACCGGGCAGGTGAGCTGGCAAGTGGCGGGGAGATAAGCGACGGTGATTTTTCGTTTCTCCGCGGGTTGATAGTCGTTCAGAACCGCGCTCCAGTTCACGTTCAACCAGGCGTGCAGCCCGGTGATCAGGACCAGCCAGGCGAGCACACCCAACGCGAATTTGCTTTTAAGACTCATCGCGAAATCCCCATCGAACGGATTTGATTTTTTCCAGCCGCCGGAAACCGGTATCGAGGATCAGGCCGATCAGACCGATAATCAGCATGGCGGCAACCACCAGGTCGTAACGCTTGCCCGAATTGCGGGAATCGATGACCAGGTAACCCAGACCAGAATCAACTGCGATCATTTCAGCGGCGACCACGACTAACCATGCGATACCAAGGGCGATACGCAGGCCGACGATAATTTTTGGCAGCGCGGCCGGGAAGACGATCCGGGTAAGAAGATGGGTGGGCCCGAGACCAAAGTTGCGTCCGGCGAGCCGGAACACAGAGGGAACGTTGGAGACGCCGTCGACGCAGGCCACGACGATGGGGAAAAGTGCGCCCAGAAAGATGAGCGAGGTGGCAGCATGGTCGCCCACCCCCAGCAGGATGATGGCGATCGGAATCCAGGCGATGGGGCTGATGGGGCGCAGAATCTGCAACAGCGGATTCACTACCTGGTTGGCCGCCGGATACCAGCCTAGCGTTAAACCCAGTGGGATACCGATGACGGCCGCGCCGCCGAAGCCAATCGCTACGCGGCGAAGGGAATCGATGATGTCGCCCCATAACACCTTCTTGCGAACCAGCTCGGCAATTCCCTTTTCGACATCGAGCGGCGAGGGAAAAATTTTGGTTGCCGTCCAGACGACGGAATAGTGCCACAGCGCAAGAACCAGCGCGGCGACCAGAACCGGCCAGAAAAACCTCTCCCACTTCTTAGGTTCTGCGAGCGAGTTCATATCCTGTGAGCCAGACCAATCTGTTGGAAAATGCCGTCGCGCAGTTCCAGGTAGCGCGCGGAGCTGATGTCACGCGGGTGCGGGATATCGATGTTCACGATTTGCTGAATGCTGGCAGGGCGGGCGCTCATGACCACGACTCGATCCGCAAGCTGCACCGCCTCATCAATATCGTGGGTGACGAAGATAATGGTTTTGCGCTCTGCCTCCCAGATGCGCAGCAGTTCGCCGCGCATGACGAGACGGGTAATGGAGTCGAGCGCGCCGAACGGCTCGTCGAGAAACAGCATGTCTGGGTTCACGGCCAAGGCCCGCGCCACTTCGAGCCGCTGTTTCATGCCTCCGGAAAGCGCAGGCGGATAGGCTTTTTCAAAGCCTTCGAGCCCGACCATTTTTACGTAATGGGCGACACGCTGGCGCCGTTCGGCGGCCGGCAGGTGGAACAAACCGAAAGCGATATTGCCCTCGACGGTCAGCCAGGGAAAGACTCCTCGCTCCTGAAAGACAAAGATGCGCCGCGGGTCGGGTCCACGCACAATCTTCCCCATCGATCTTTATTTCTCCGCTGGTGGGGGAAAGAAAACCGGCCATGGCACTGAGCAGCGTCGATTTGCCGCAGCCGGAGGGTCCGAGCAGGCAAACGAATTCGCCATCGGCCACTTCAAGGCTGATGTCTTCGAGCACCGGCGTGGTCTTTCCATCGCGCGTAAAGACCATGTGGACGTGGCCGGCCTGTAACTTTGTTTTCTCCAACTAATCCTCCGAGTAACTCCAGCGGAGCGACTTCAGCTGTTGCAACGATCGCATGGCAATATCCAGCAACAGGCCGATGAGTCCGATGATGACCATTCCGGCCACAACCAGGTCGTAGCGGTTGCCGGCATTCCGGGCATCGACAATGAGAAAGCCGAGGCCCGAGTTGACCGCAATCATTTCCGCCGCGACCACCACCAGCCAACCAACACCCAGGGTGATCCGCATGCCGATGATGAGCTGGGGCATGACCGCCGGAAAGAGGACCCGGGAGACGAGAGCCGCCGGACCAAGGCCGAAATTGCGGCCGGCGTTGAGGTAAACCGCGGGAATACTGCGCACGGCATTGATGGCTGTCAGCAACAGAGGGAAAAAGCAGCCGAGAAAAATGAGAAAGATGGCCGAGAGATCACCGACGCCGAAGAAGAGAATCGCAAGCGGAATCCAGGCCAGAGGAGAGATCGGGCGAAGGACCTGAATCAGGGGATTGAGTGCCATATCTGCCCGGCGGTTCCAGCCGATGATGAGCCCAAGCGGCACCGCGAAACAGCCGCCAGAGCGAAGCCCCAGGTGACGCGGAATAACGAGGCGACCACATATTTCAGCAGCAGCCCATGCTGCAACAGGTCGCCGATCGCTTCAAGGACTTCTAGGGTGTTGGCAGGATATGGAGCGAGGACCACCTAAGGCCAAATTGCCACAGCAAAACCAGTGGCCGGCAATGAGCGCGATGGGGCGGAGACGGACAGTCAAGCGTTTGGGCCTCTTCAGACTAGAAAACTAATCTCGAGGTAAAGGCAAGCTCGTGGTTATAGGTGTGGAAGTGCGAAGTCGCAATCTGCATGGCTGCGCCGAATGCAACGCCGGTGCGGCTAGTCTCATCGCTGGGGCGCAAGCTTGAATTTGCTGAAGAGAATCCCGGGGGTTAGAAAATTTTGCATCTTCCCATTATTCTTCCCGGCAAAGAACCAGGCAGCGTTTGATTCCAGCTCGGGCCACACGTACTTGGAGAGATGATACTGCGCGGTTGTATTCCACGCGATGGATCGGCCGACCTTGTTGGTTTCCTCCGTGGGCAGAGTTCCCCCAAGACAGGAAATAACATCGAGTTTGCCAAATCCCTTACCTGCAAGAAGCGTCGGCGAAATCGAGGAATCAGGGCTACCGTTGCTGTAGCTGCCGGTGGGGATGGTCGCGCTGAGCTGCGCACTTAACATATAGTTTCCATCCCTTTCAGTCTTGGAAAGAAATGCGGTACTTGTAGAGAAACCCGACATCCCCAAAACCGTCTTTAACTTTGGGCGTGTTGTGCTGCAGGTACGGCGCGTAGTACACGTCGACTTCGCTATTGAAGCCGGGGATGAGATTCAGACCTCGGCTAGCGCCATAATTCCAGGTGGACGTTTCCGTGGGGGTGATCTGGCGAGTGAAGTCGGCGCGAAAAACCTGGATCAGCATGGGATACGGGGCGACCAGCGGCGGCGGCCACGATGGCTGCCTAGCCTGGGTCGCAGTGGCTCGCGATTCCCATTTAGCGAAGAAATTCTCCTGTGAGAGCAAAGTACTGGTTGCGGCCGCCAGAAAGAAAAGCAGGGCAAAAACATTTCGTTTCATAGGGTCTGCGTAAGGTTGCTTGAATGGTGCACAAAGGTCAACCGCCCAGAGGATGAAACGCATGTCAACCTTTCGGCGGAGATCCTGGCTCCGAAAAGATGCGCTATGCTGGAACGCGAGGTAACTATGCAGCAGTATATTGAGCGCGTGGTTGATCTTACGGAGCCGGAAGCCAACCACCTCTATTGCCTTTCCGTCGCGGACGCAAGAGCAGATTGTTTTGCGTGGACCTGCGGAGGCCGTGGGCCGCATCGCCGGCTCATTTGCCCTCGTTGCGCGTGAAGGCAAGACGGTGAAGATGGCACGCTCGCTTGACCGGCCCCTACGCTACTTCCTGGCCAAGCGGCAGGAAGGCCCGGTGCTCATTGTTGCCGCACGCATCGATACGATTTACAACTGGCTGAAGGCCGAGGGACTCGAAGCCCAATTCCACCCCAGCTATACCCGCATGGTTCCCGCTCACTACGTGGTGGAACTGCAGCTCATCGGTTGCCCTGACCCAGACCCGGTCTACACGCGTTTCTTTACTCCCTCGCAGGGCGTGCTGAGCACTGACCTCGATCAAATCGGTCAGGCGTACATCGGCGCACTCGCGGACGAACTCGCGCAATGGCTTCCGGGCGTGCCTTCCCATGAACCCATCGGAGTGTGCTTCTCCGGCGGCGTGGACAGCGGCAGCGTTTTCCTTACCGCCTACCACGTCATGCTCAAGCTGGGCATAAATCCCTCGCGGCTCAAAGCTTTTGTGCTTGATGTGGAGGATGGCCCGGACGGCGGTCAGGCGCGCGCATTTCTCGATGCTCTGGGCCTGGGATTTTTCCTCGAACCGGTAAGCGCGAATGCGTCCTCGCTCGACGTGGATGAGACCATCCGCGTGATCGAAGACTACAAAGCGCTTGATGTGCAATCGGCCACCATGGCGATGGCGTTATGCCGGGGCGTTCGCCAACGCTATCCCGGTTGGCGCTATCTGATCGACGGCGACGGCGGAGACGAGAATCTCAAGGACTATCCTATCGAGCAAAATCCTGAACTGACCATTCGCAGCGTCATCAACAATCCGATGCTGTACCAGGAAGGATGGGGAGTCGGCAAGATCAAACATTCCCTTACTTATAGCGGAGGACTTAGCCGCTCTTACAGCCGAACCTATGCGCCGGCTCATCACTTCGGGTTCATCGGCTTCAGCCCGTTTACGCGGCCTGCCGTGGTCGCGGTAGCAGAAGGCATTCCGTTCATCGCGCTGACTGATTATGATGTGGAGCGGCTGTACCGGCTGAAGGGCGATATCGTAGCGCGCGGGGTAAAGGCCGTGACCGGCTTCGATATGCCGGTGTTCTGCAAGCGGCGCTTCCAGCACGGGGCGGTTTCTGAAGAGACGCTGCAGTCGAGGCTTCCCTTTCGCGAGGCAGAATATCGCCAGAAATTTCTATCTCTCTATTCATGAGCGCTGAGGTTGATGCCTGGGTACTGAGCCGCCGTCCGGCGCGTGAGCAACGTAATGCTTATCTACCGTATGAGTGTTTTGTGGAAGAGGAGTGTGCGGCCGGGGGAGCGGTGGAACCGGTTGCGACGATTTTTCTTACGAATCGGGAATGCCCGTTTCGCTGCGTGATGTGCGACCTGTGGCGTAACACGCTCACCGAGACGGTGCCGGTGGGCGCGATCCCGGCTCAGATCGATCACGCGCTTCTGAAGCTACCGCCGGCAAAACAGTTGAAGCTCTATAACAGTGGCAGTTTTTTCGATCAGCGGGCAATTCCCCCCGAAGATTACTCGGCCATTGCCCTGCGCGCCAATCGTTTTGAGAGGTTGATCGTAGAGAATCATCCGGCGCTGGTGGGGGACGCTTGCCTGCGTTTCCGCGACCTGCTTAGCGGAAGGCTGGAAGTTGCTATGGGTTTGGAGACGGCGCATGCAGGGGTGCTGGACAGGTTGAATAAGCGCATGACCCTCGACCAGTTCTCGACGGCGGCGAATTTCCTGCGCCGCAACGGGATCGATCTTCGCGTCTTTATCCTGGTACAGCCTCCGTATATGGCGACAACAGAGGCACTCGCGTGGGCCAAGCGATCCTTGGAATTCGCCATGGAGCATGGCGCCACCGCTGCGGTCCTGATCCCGACGCGGGCGGGAAACGGAGCTATGGAAGAGCTCCAGGCAAGTGGACAATTCGCGCCTCCCGCCCTGCATATATTGGAGTCCGCAATGGAGTACGGTTTGGGTCTCAAGGCGGGCAGAGTCTTTGCTGATATTTGGGGATTACGTGAGTCGTGCGTTCACTGCCACGCACAACGCGCCGCCCGCCTGCAGCAGATGAATTTACAGCAAAGGGTAGTGGATCGAATTCCATGTCCGCGGTGCTGTGGTGCAAGTTGACCTGGTAATCGCCGGCGCCGGATTCGGCGGCAGCCTGATGGCGATGATTGCTCACCAGCTCGGGCTTTCGGTGGTCCTGCTCGAACAGGGTAAGCATCCCCGCATGACGATTGGAGAATCCACCACACCGCTCAGCAATCTTCTGCTGGAGAGGCTGTGTAAGACGTATGATCTGCCGCGCATCGCACCGCTGGCAAAATGGGGAAGCTGGCAACGCGCCTATCCACAAATGGCTTGCGGGCTGAAGCGCGGGTTCAGCTTCTTCCATCAAAGCGGGCAAGAATTGCTGGTGGCAGCAAGCCCGCGCGATGAGATCGCCGACACCCATTGGTACCGGGCCGAGGTGGATCACTTCCTGGTCATGGAAGCGCAGCGGCTGGGAGTCGACTACCGCGAACGCGCACGGATCGAGACCTTGGATTTCGCGGAGGATGGCGCAACGATCGTTGGCCGCGCAGGCGAGGAGCCGTTCCACATCCACGCCCGGCTGATGATCGACGCTACCGGCCCGCGCGGTTTGCTGTACCGCGCTTTGCGGCTGGCAGACTCTCCATTGCCCGGTATGCCCGCTACGGAGAGCCTCTATAGCCACTTCACCGGGGTTGGGCGGATTGAGCCAGCAGATGGACCTTATCCTGTCGAGGATGCGGCGGTGCATCATGTATTTGCGGGCGGTTGGGTGTGGGTGCTTCGATTCAATAATGGAGTGACCAGCGCTGGGGTTGCAGTTACCCAGGCTGTGGCGAAGGAGTTGGCGCTCAGCGACGGCGAACCGGCGTGGGCGAGGGTGTTGGAGAGGGTGCCCAGGTTAAAACCGCAATTCGAGCGGGCGGTTGCGTGCCAACCATTCCGGCACATGCCGGCGATTAGCTTTCGCAGTGGTGTCATCGCGGGCAAGCGATGGGCCATGTTGCCCTCAGCGGCCGGTTTTGTTGATCCGCTGCTGTCAACCGGATTTGCTCTCACGCTGCTGGGGATAGAACGTTTGGCGCGGATACTTCGCTCGGGGGATCTCGGCCAACGGCTGCAAACATACGCGGAGGAAACTGAATGCGAGTTGCTGACCGCCAGCAGGCTGATTGGTGCGCTCTACGCAACCATGGACTAACTTTCCGGCCTTTACCGCGGTTTCATTATTATACTTTGCAGCCGTTAGCTTCTCGGAGACGGCGCAGCGGCTGGACAAGCCGGAATTGGCGACGGGATTTCTTTTATACCGGCATCCTGAGTTTGGGCCGGCAACGCGACTGCTGCTCGAGCGAGCATACAAATTGCGCGGGGATGAGGACGTCCGGGCATTCACTCAAAAAGTTTTGCGGGTGATAGAGCCATTTAATCTGGGACGCTTCGGCGATCCCGCGTTTCGTAATCGCTATCCGGTTCGCGCAGAGGATCTGCTGGATGCGCGGTGTAAGGTGGGAGCCAGCCGCGAGGAAATAGACGCCATGTTGGATAGGACAGGCTTCAGCTAAACCCCGAGCTGGACGGGTGCCCTCATGTCCGCACCAGCGTACGTGGTGACGAAAATGACGCGCGTTGTTCAGCGAGATGCGGGCATACAACCGAGCTGACCGCCAAGACGTCGGATGAATCGCGCATCGGAGGTGAAAGTGCAGTGGAAAATCCTGTTTCTCGGCGATATACGAGTGCGAGATGTGGGGCACCCGGCCTGAAATGGTTAGCAAACGAAATCGGCACAACCGCCCGATTAGTCGGGCTACAGCATCCTGTTCGATTGGTTAGTAGCCGGGCTTTCTGGAAGACGATCGCACGAGTGGCGACGATCCCCTTCGCCTCCTGCACGGTGATCGCCTGGTTAGGCCTCAAATTTTCTACGGTGTCTTTGTGCCCGCTGGGCCACACAACGGTCAGCCGCATTCTCCTGCCCGGATCGGGTTTGCCCAACCCAAACGTCACCGGCAACTCACTCTGCGACAAATAACCAGAGCCCGTCTTTACCATACGTAATAATTTTAGATTCTTATCAACCTGGAGGGTAAGCTTGGCCCCAATCCCATCGCGGTTGGAGCGCGTCCCAATCAGCTTGACCCGCAACATGTCGTTCTGATTGCCGTTGTCGTTGCGCAGCAGCCGCGCCGGGCCATTGGCCTCGGTAATTACCAGATCCAGATCGCCGTCATTGTCAAAGTCCCCATAGGCAGCCCCCCTGCCCACTATCGGGCGCTCCAACGCGGAACCCAACTGTGTAGACATGTTCTCAAACAAACCTTTTCCCCGGTTACGAAATATCAACGCCGGCTCCGCATACTTCAGATGCGGTTGGGTCACGCTGATGTCGTCAGCCACGTGACCATTCACCGCCAGTACGTCCAGCAGCCCGTCCAGATCGTAATCGACGAAAAATGTGCTGAAGGTAAGCGACTGCAATGACCAGCGGTCGATCCCCGTCGCCTCGGCAGCAGAGGTATACAAGCCCGAGCCGTCGGTCCGGTACAGCGCCATACCCTCGTTGGTAAAGTTGCCTATCACCAGGCCGGGATGACCAGAGTTATCAAAGTCGCCGTTATCCACCCCCATGCCGGCCCGCGTGGCGCCCGCATCGCTGTAGGCCACTCCCGCTTGCACGGCAACATCGGAAAAAGTTCCGTTATGGTTGTTGCGATAGAGCTTATTGGGCTGGGTGTCATTGGTTACCAGCAGATCGAGCCAGCCATCATCGTCGTAGTCAACCAGAGCAATGCCCAGCGATTTGCTGGTGGCATCGAGCAAGCCGGCGCGCTGCGTAACATCTTCGAAGGTCCCGTTGCCGCGGTTGTGGTAAAGCCGCGCGCTCTCCCCCTTGTAAACCTGGGGCGTGCAATAGGATTTATTTTTGGTGTCCAGGGAGCAGAACTGATCCTTGGCTATCGGACCAGTCGACGTAATGCGCCACAAACAAGTCCAGCTTGCCATCATTGTCGTAGTCGAACCATACCGCGCCGCTCGAAAAACCGCTGCCGCCCACTTTCGCCTGGGCCGTCACATCGGCGAAGCGGCCGTTGCCAAGATTCCGGAACAAGTGGCTGGTTCCGACCGCGGTGATGTAAATGTCATCCTTGCCGTCGTTGTCATAATCCCCGACGGCGCAACCCATACCATACATCTCGACCGCCAAGCCGGCCTGCCGGGTGCGGTCGGTGAAGGTTCCATCTCCATTGTTGTGGTAGAGGGCGGGGTAATTTTTCGACGTGCCATGACCTGGCCAATCCATCGAATTCACAAACAGGATGTCCTGGAATCCGTCGTTGTCGTAGTCCAGCACACACACGCCGCTGCCCATCGTCTCGGGAAGGTATTTCTTTCCAAAGGCGCCGCTATGGTGGCGAAAGGAGATGCCGGAAGCAGCCGTGGCATCGACAAAACGAATCGGGCCGGAAGGCCGCGGCGGCGACGCGGCTACCGCAGAGATGCTGCACAACAAACAAAAAATAGCCCAGCAACGTAGCTTATTTTCAGGCATGAGCGACCAGCAGGCGGGCCCGGCGCGCGTCCATCCACATTTCCAGAAGCATGGCCGTCGGCCCCACCAGGAAGAGGGCATAAAACGGCGCGTACACCGCCTGGTGCAGGCGCAGCACCATCTCCACCGCAGCCACGGCAAATACCACCACACACTGGCCGGTCTTCGAGCGCACCGTGGTCTTGGGATCGGTAATCATGAAGAAAGATGAATAACTGATACATGGGGCCGGTGATGGGAGCGATCTCCGATCGCCAGGGATCGCCCGTGATCCAACTGCGCAGCAAGGCAAACCCCAAAAACGAAACCACATAAGTCGCGCTGATATGAAAACGCCGCAGCCGCCAAATGATGGCCGACCCCAAAATCCAGATCACGATCATAGGCCAGACAAAATTTCCCCACTGGATGCTCAATCCCGCCACTGTGCCGGAGGCGAGAATGAACATGACCACAATCCCAAAGTTCGATGGGTTCCAGATGTGCCGGTCGTGGACGCGAAGCACGTACTTCGAAGTAATGGAAATGAGCGCGCAAAGGGCGTAAGGCCAAAACGCAGGAGAACGCAGCAGGATGCCCACGCTGATGCCGCTGATGTAGGCACTGGCCAGGTTCGGCCATTTGCCAAAGTAGATGCGAGACAGAATCAGCTCAGCAACGAGGCTGGCGAAAATTGCCAGCAAGGTCCGCGTATAGCTCTCCAGGATGCCGTAGGAGAGCTGGCCAACCAGCAAGACGCAGGAGATGAGCAAAGGAGAGAGATAGCGGTTGCTGGGGCTGAAGAATCGCTTCCAGGCCGCCTGCAGCCTTCCCGGTTGCGTGATACTAACGCTGGAACTCATTCAGCCTCCGTCACATTGTAGAGCTTTCCGGGGACCAGATTCTCGAGGGTTTGCACTTTTCCCGACGGCCACCGGATGACCGCCTTCTCGATCTGCGGATTCGTTCCCAGCCCAAAATGCAGCCGGCGATCGTTCTGCGCCGCAAACCCGCTTCCCCCGGAAACCTGCTGTACCTGTTGCTGGCCATTCCAATAAAGAGTGACCTGCGCCCCGATCGCACTGCGATTGCTCCGGGTTCCAAGGAGCGAAAACTCAACCCACTCGTTGCCTTGCTTGACGGTGTTCTTGTAAATCAACAATGGACCGAGCTGGTTGGCCACCACCACGTCGAGAACGCCTCGGTTCCACAGATCCGCCATCGCCACCGAGCGCCCGTCATAGGTATCGGTTGCTCCGACCGCCTGGGCGACATCCACAAACTTTGCCGCGCCATCGTTTATCCATACTTTCTTTTGCTGATATCCCGATAGGCTGCGGCCATCCATCGCCGGCCAGTTGGCCGCGTCTCCTATGATCTTGCTGTTGCCGCCCGCAACCCTGGAAAAGTCATACCAATAACTCCTCGTGCGGCTGAGCGAAACGTAACCATTGGTGAGATAGAGATCAAGGGTGCCATCGTTATTCAGATCGCCAAACTGGGCGCCGAAACTCCAGCCTCCCAATTCCACCCCCATATCCCGCGCCAGGTTTTCATACTTGAGGGTTGACTCCCCTTCCCTGGGCACCCAAAGATTGTTGCCCTGGATCAGCACCCCTTCTTCCGAGATATTCGAAACATAGATGGCGTACTTACCCTGATTCAGGATGTCTCCATACGCAACGTTCATGCCGCTCTTGGGCGCGAATCCTACGCCAGTTGCCTGCCCTGCCTCCCGGAAATGGCCGCCTTCATTCAGGAACAGCTCCGACACGCCATAATCATTGGCAATGAAAAGATCCGGATGTCCGGTGCCGCGCAGGTCCGCGGCAGAAGCGGCTAGCGCCCAGCGGTTGCTCTGGATGCCAACCTTTTCGCTGACCTCCTCAAACCTGCCATTGCCGAGATTATGAAACAAGAACTTTCGACCGCCGTTTTTCGCGTACTCAAAACTCTCCGGCATGATGCGTGTGTCGTGCAAATGCCATAGATCTACCTTTTCCGAGTAATACCCTCCAACGAACAGGTCGAGCAGTCCATCCCCGTCGTAGTCGAACCACACTGCAGTATTGGCGTTGATCCACGGTGGCAAACCAGCCGTCTCTGTGGCTCGTGTAAAGCCATGCCCATGGTCGTTGTGGAAAAGCTCAGGCTTGCCCCACTTGATGAGAAACAAATCCTCGTAACCGTCATTGTCATAATCGCCCCAGACCGCCCCCATGGAGACGCCAGTCCCCTGCTGGTTGACGTCAGCCACGCCCATCTGACCGGCGACATCCTGAAAGGTGCCATCATGCATGTTGCGGTATAGGCTGTTCAGGCTGCCAGTCTTGCTGTTGGTGACATAGATATCGGGCCAGCCGTCGCGATCGAAATCAACGATGGATACCGAAGCACCCATCGATGCCACCTCGGGCATAATGCCGTCGAGTTTGGCGTCCAAAGTTGGCGCCTGGTGGATGAAGTGCACCCCGGCCTGTTGCGAGACCTCCTGCAGATGAAAGCCGTAGCGCGCCAGGGCTTGCGCCTCGTCGAGTTTTGCCTGCGCGGCTTCGCGTTGCGCAGACACCCGCTTGATGACGAGCGGCGTTGCCAGCATGGCGGCAAACAAAATGGCTACTATAATCCGCGTGCTGAGGTTGGGCTTCATTGCGGCGCGCCACTCACGTAACGGGTTTGCCAGGTTTGCCAGTCCTCCGGATGTTGCCGATAGACCCACTCATCTTCAAGGTTGCCTGGAGCCTGGTTGTACTGCGTCTTAGCGTGGTATGGCAACGGTTGTACGGTGCGGGACCAGGTGGTGTTGTAATCTCCGTCCTTGATCCAGCCATCCCCGGCGATCACATAGTCGCGCACCCACCCGGGTGCGGGCGGAGGCTGTTGGGGGAAACGTAAAGCGATCTCGTCGCCGGCGTTCATGATCACGTAGCGGTCATCGATAGCTGTCAGCAATCCGCGGACATCGCCATAGCGAGTGTAATAACCCTCGAGATCATGCCAAATCTGTTTGCTGGCGGCGATGCGGTTGTAGTCGGGCAACTCGGGAGAAGACGCATTTGCCTGCCGAACCAGCGAATATCCCCGGTAATGAAGATCGGCTAGCGTGGGATCGAGGCCCGTCACCCTGAGTTGAGCGTTGGGCAGCCCCTGGGCCCACTCGATTTCGTCCCAGTAAATCTCCAGGTTGGTGCGCAGACGCAGCTTGTGGGGCGTTCCTGGCAGGAACACATTTTCCAGGTTGATGAGGCAGGTTTTCTTGCGCCCCGCGGGGAATCCCAGGTTGGCGCGAACGGTCCGCCATCCGCCACGCGCATCCGGGACCTCGAGGCTAAGAGCATGCGCCCGCTCGTGATTGCCCTGGCTGATGGCAACGTTCACTGAGGAATCGGTCGGGTGCAGCCATCCCCTGGCGATGAGCCACAAGGGGCCGCTCGCCGGTAAGTTCTGGCCCAGATCGACTTCCACATAGTGGTCGCGGGTGAGCCCCTGATATTGTCCGCGGCCAAAGGTATCCAGGTACTTGCCATCGAGCTGGCTGACGATCGCGGTCACATCAGCGCCTCGATCATCGGTTGCTCTAAGAATGGGATGCGGAGGCGCGACGGCGGTGACGGCAGGCTTAACCGGTGGAACGACAAACCGCTCGTCGGTAAAAATCTCGGTGCCGGCAGGATGGTCGACCACCATCAACTTGAGATAATCGTAATAGTAGGTTTCCCATAGTTCTCCCGTGAGCCGCAGATCGTAATAGCCATCACGGGGCACCAGCTGATCGCGGCCGATCTTGTACCACTCCTCGGTGGCTGCGATTTTGGGCGAACCCACGGAGTCGATTTGCAGACCTATCGCTGAGCCCCATGGCACTGCATCCTTGACGAAGCTCATTTGCTTACCATCCCAGGCAAACAGGAACGGACAAGAGCCTTTGAGGCGCTGCTCTGTCAGCACTTCCTGATTCGCTTTCAAGGCAAACTCGGCGTTCTGCATGCCGTTCGGCCATTGAATTCTGACCACGTCGGCAACCGGTTGCTGCCCCAATCCGAAATGCAATTGAGGCGCGTTGATAGGCTGCTTCTGCACCAGCAGGCCGGCGCGGAGCTCCATCTCCCCACCAATACCGAAGGAGTTAATGCGCTGGTCCCCGGTCGCCACCCGCGCGCGGGGGCGAAGAATCTGCCACTGATACTGTTTGCTTCCCTGATTGAGTGACTGCTGCGGCTGCCCAGCCGCGGAGAGCCCCAGCAGATCGAGCCTTCCATCGCCGTTGAGATCGGCAACGTCCAAGACACGTTCAGGGATGCGTCCTGAGCCCACCGGCGCCGGCAGTTGAGTGAACTTTCCCCCACCATTCCCCAGCCACAGCAACGCACCCGGAGAATCCCTAACCGGCGCTATCAACAAATCGACGGCTCCGTTGTTATCAACGTCCGCGGCGTGCAGGCGCACCTCTTTCGCCAGGTGAGGTGCGGTACCGAGCTGGGCAACATTCCACCCCTCGCCCGCTCGTGTGATCGAGACCAGCGCGCCGGTCTCCTCCAGCGCCACTAGGGCCAACGATCCTGAGGTGCTCACATCAGCAACAGTGACCGCTTTGACCTCGGGCAGATTGCCAGGCAGCGGAAGCTCGCTAAACACTCCGCCTCTCTGGTTATGGAAGAAGTGAAGCTTGTTCGAGCCATCGATCATGAACGCATCAGGATTGCCGTCGCCATCCAGATCGACCCATGCCAGGCCGCGCAGGCCTGAGATTCCGGCAAACGGATGCATCGTAGTGAACGATCCATCGCCATTGTTTCTCAGCACCACCGGCGGCCCCTGGGAAGCGGCCAGCACGATATCCATATCCCCGTCGGCCTCAATATCGATGGCCCACGCACCGGTGTAGGCGGCACGGAGGACCGCCGGGGACAGCTTGGTCTGGGCGGTGACATCGGTAAAGGACGTTGGACTTTCCTGACGCATGAAGCGCACACCACCATCGCCAACCAGTACCAGGTCCATCTTGAAGTCGTAATTGAAATCAACCGGCAGAATGGACTCGGGCTGAAGAGCTGCCCCGCCCGATCCGCCGGGAAAAGGAAACGTCGCACCCGTTGCCAGCCATACAGTCTGGCTGTTGGCCACGGCGATCACCGGAGCGCCGGCGCCGTTGAGCGAGACAGCGTCGATCCAGTCCCAGGACTTCCCTTCCGCCGCGGCCAGGTTGGGGATGGGCGTGGTGTGGAAGTTGATGGTGGTGTCAGCCGGCGGCGGGGCAAACGATGGCGTGGGCAGCAGCAGGAAGTGGGTAAATGGAGCAGCCTCGTTGCCGGCGGTCGGTTGAAGCACGCTGAGACTTTGCCGGAATTCCGGTACCCGCATCAATGAGTTGCGCAGAAAGGCGATGCGAACCGCCGCCGCTCGCGGGTCAGGACCCGCTACGGCAGCCTGCAAAGCGATCCATTGCTGTTGCACTTCGGGCGGCCAGGTTGCAGCGTGCGCGCCAATGCGGGCAGCCACGGAGTGTAGTGTCTGCGCATCGCCACGCTTGGCTGCGACGCGACCGAGTTCCAGCAAAGCTGCTGTGTTGTCCGGCTGGTCGGCTAGAATGCTCTGCAGCAATTTTTGAAACTCCGCCTCGCCGTTGGTGTCGCCCTGACGCTCCACTTCCTGCGCCAGCAAATACGTAGCGCGCAAATTATGGGGATTGAGCTCGACCGCTTTGCGGAGTTCGACGATAGCCTGCGACGAAT
Organism: uncultured Acidobacteriaceae bacterium; assembly: GCA_963805955.1. Classification (GTDB taxonomy): domain Bacteria; phylum Acidobacteriota; class Terriglobia; order Terriglobales; family Acidobacteriaceae; genus PALSA-350. Next base: position 83,454 of record CAWDVZ010000007.1, on the reverse strand, counting down.
TGCCGCGTTTGCTTTCGAGCACCCCAGACAGATAGTGAATCTGGTCATTTTCGGGCGCCAGCTTTTGCGCTCGCCCCAGCCGTTGGCCCGCAGCCTCGAAGTTTCCCTGGCGCAACGCGAGCACGCCCCAGTTCGCCCAGCCGGCCGGCTCTCCTTCCGCCAACTGCGTCGCCCGCTCAAGCGTGCTGTCCGCGCGCACATCGTCGCCTACCTGCAGCGCAGCCAATCCGACATAAAAGGCGGTGACCTCGTTTAGATAGGCCTGGGTCGCAGGCTTCGGCAGCCTGGAGGAATGGCAGCCACTTAACACGAACGAGAGCGCAGCCGCCACCCCCCACCCCCAACGGTTTGCACTCCACATATGGCCCATCCTACCCGGTCACGGGCCCTGGAAACAGATCAGGGTACCTGAGCGACGAATAGACTGTCATCGTGTGGAGGGTGGAAGGCAAGCTCAACCTTTTGGTGGATGGTTCCGGAACTGCCACATACCTCCGGGTGCCCCACATCTCGCTCGTTTTTCGCGAGATGTGGGGCACCCGAGGTATGTGGCAGGTTCGATAGCTAGAACCTTATGGTGCCGGAGAGCTGGATGGAGCGGCCACCTCCTATCCCGTTGATCCCGGTCCCGCTGGAAAGCGTGCTGGTTACATCTCCGAACGTCGTGCTGGTAATGCTTTGGGGACTACTGATGGTGAACTGCGGGCTGTTGCTCAACTGGAACGCGTCGGCACGCGCCTCGAGTGAGACGCTCTCCCAAATGGCAAAGGTCTTAAAGACGGAGAGATTGTCCTGGATATATCCCGGCCCATAGAACGCGTTCCTGCCCACATTGCCCAGTACGCTTCCGTACGCCACCGGGCATGGCCCAGTAGCTGGGCAACCAGCGGGTTGGCCAAAGCTTGACGCGCTAAACCACGGGTGTCCCGGCCCGATGCCATGAGGCGCATTGTACGGGCCTACGAGATTAGCCATCTGCGTCTGCCCGCTCGCTGGAAAGTTGAGCGTGCCGCTATTGGCGGTGACGTTGAAGGGTAGGCCTGAATAGAGAGAAACGATTGCCGATATCTGCCAGCCGCCCAACAAGGAAGACGCAATACCGGAATTCAGCCATTGCCTCCCGGGACCAAACGGCAGGCTATAGACAATGCTCTCCTGGAAGTTCAGCCGATGATCGTAATCGTTGGGCGCGTAGTTGTGGCGCTGGTCAATCCAGAATAAAAGATTACCGTCGTCGCCTGTTTGATAACCAAGGCCCTTACCCCACGTAAACGAGGTAATCACCCCCAAACTCTTGGCGAAGCGGCGATTCAACTGCACTTGAAGAGACTGATAGTTCGACGAGAACCCCAGGAAGTACTGCGTCGTGGCCGCGCTGCGGCCGTAGGCGATATATTCCGGCTGGCCTGCTTTGCCCAGACCAAGCGCCGAGGGCAAATTGATATTTTGCGCTGAGCCTATGTGGACGCCATGATTGGCGACGTAGGCCAATTGCAACGTCCACTGTTGCGGCAAAGACTGCTGAACAGCGACATTCCACGACTCCACGTAAGGGTTGTGATAGTTCTTGGGGATGACAACATACGCCTGGTTGAGCAGAAAAGATGTATTGGCCGGGACGATGCCGTTCTCGGGAACGGTAAACGGAACCGGCGCGGGGAACCCGGCCTGGAAAGTTGCAGGCGTTACTCCGTCCCCCAGGACGGCAGGTTGATACGAGTTGTTTTGCTGGTAGCTGTTATTAGAGCGGACAGGAAAGTTGTAGGCGTAGGTGTTGTCCTCGAATGGGGTGTAGCTGATGCCAAAACCTGCCCGGACGACTGTCTGTTCTGTGGCTCGGTAGGCTAACCCGAACCGTGGTGCGAAGTAGGTGTACCTGGTTTGCATCCCGAGATTAGAAGGATTGGAACCTTTCCCGGCAATCACCAGGGTGTTCGTCGTCGGATCGAAATTGGAAAAGCCTCCCGGCGCTCTTGGGAGTTGCGGGAGGATAGAATTCCCAGCGAAGTCCCAGATCCGCCGTCAATTTAGGACTAACCTGCCATTTATCGCCGGCGAACGCAAAGAACCACCATTGGCGGTAGGCAGGAAAATAAGTATTAACGTCCCGTCCTACCTGCATGGGAGAATCCAGAAGAAAGCTGGCCATCTCGTTCGCAACATTGGTTTGAGGGCCGTGGTTCTCACCGGTGTTGTTTTCGGCGAAGGTATACGCTCCCCGCGGACTGAAGGTCTGGTCCTGCAGCAGATCATCGTGGATTCGCCGAATATCGGCGCCGAACTTGATGGTGTGATTGCGGATAATTTTGGTCCAATGGTTCACGCCGTCGATGTTGGTCTCGGCACGTATCCAAGGCAGCGAAGCCGAATAGCCAATAAACGGATTCGACGTGCTGTTGGTAAAGTCCTGCATAAAGATGCCGACTTGTCCGCTGGTGAACTGGCTGATATTGACGCCTGGAATCCCGGTCTGGGTGGCGTAGTCCGTCCCATAGCCGGTAGGAACTGCGCTGTTGCCGTAATTGGCCACGCCGATTCGAGCTTCCGTGAGAAGAGTCCCGGAAAAGGCCCGGTCATAATTGATACCGGTACTGTATATGCCAGACGTACCGGTGCCGGCAAACGCGCTTTGCGCGGCGCCTCCGCCCGCGGGTCCAAAGGCTGGCGCCTGGAAGACGGTGACATTGTCCCGGTTGTATCGGCCGCTCAGATGGTCCTTCGGAGTAATTTGATAGTCAATCTTGATGTCGTACCTGGTGGTCGTCTTCTGAAACGGAAGGTTGATGGAAAAGTTATTCGTCGGAGCGGTGGTACTGGTAGCGATGTTGTTGTTGGGCGCGGGCAACAGCTTCATGAGCGAGAGAGATACCGGGTTCACGCGGGAAATAGGAATCTGGTTGTTGGGAAAGGGAGTGCGGCCTGCGCCGCTGGCGTCGCCCGTGGCCGGATCAAATATTTGCCCTTTGCCGGTGCCGGTGTTTAACGGACCGCTCAGGTCGATAAAGCCGGACGCATTGGGGGTATACCACTGCGGTGGCGGAATGGTGAGAATGTTCGAGTTGGCTTCATGATCGGGAGAGCGATAGTAGTCTCCGTAGAAGAACAGCTTATCCTTGATGATGGGGCCGCCGACCCCGCCGCCGAAGTAGTTATAGACCAGATGGCCCACGCCCTTGTTGAAGTAGGAGCGGGCCTGGAACTCGCTGTTCTGCGTGTACTCGCTGGCTGATCCGTGAAATTGGTTGGTCCCTGAGCGAATGATCACGTTGGTCACGGCGCCCACTGCACGGCCCAGTTCAGCCTCATAGTTAGCGGTAGAGACGTCGACCGTTTCGATGGCCTGGGCGGGAGGAATCATGATCTGCAGAAGGCCCGTCCGCTCATCGTCATCGATGCCTTCAATCTGATAGCTGTTTCCCTCACGCGGTTGGCCGTTTACCTCGGTCTGGATAGAACTTGCGGCGTTAAAAAACTGCGAGTGCTGAAAGACCGGAGGCCCAACGCCTGGCACCAAAGTGAGCAGGCTCTGAAAATTCTGATTGACCGAGATCGGCATGCTCCTCAGAGTGTGCGCTTCGATGTTTGCACTCACGTCGGCACGATCCGTTTGCATAATTGCCGGGGCGGCCGTCACCTCAATGCTTTCCGTGACATTGCCCGGCGTTAACGCCAAGTCCACGCGGGTCGCGGTATTCACCACCACGTCTACGTTGTCCCGGGTCTCCTTCTTGAAGCCCGGGGCCTGGACAATCACAGAGTAGGTGCCGGGCGTCAGATCCGGAAAGGTGAAGTTACCGCTCTCATTCGTCACCCCGGCGCGCGCGATGCCGGTGGCGCTTTCCAGAATCTGGACCGCTGCGTTGGGCACGGCGGCGCCGGTATTGTCGGTCACATTGCCCAGCAGGGTGGCGGAAACCGCTTGTCCCCGCGAGAGCGGGGCCAGCATAAGGATCAAAGAAGCTAGTGCCGCGATCAACAGCCAGGGGGTGCCGTTAGGGAACTCCCGAGAGGAGCATCTTTGTTTTTGCATTACAGCCTCCGAAGGGAAAACACATCTTTTTTTAAAATCCTTTGTGTACGAGTCGCAAACGAATGCAGCGGGATATTATCAGGTTGAGATAAGCAATGACCAGCCGGTTTAAGGGATTTTTTCGAGCTTCGAGCCGCTGTGCGGCAGCTGCATCGCAGCGTTTTGTGCCCGCTCTGCATCCGACCAAGGATGGAGGGCACAATGCCTGTAAAAACTAACAGCAAGAGCGACGCTCATACCAACTCTCATGGGAAACGGAAATGGTCCGCGGCGGTGACCACCGATTCCACGCACCCGCACGCAGGGCTATTCAACAAGGACGCAAAGACCATCGCCCGTGAACTGGCGTCGAAGAAGGTGTCGCCCAAGGGTCCTTCGTCCGGCATGCGCATGTTGACGTTCTATATCAATCGTGCGGGCAAGAACCTGCCGGCGAAGCGGCTGAAGGTGCTCGAAGACGCCAAGGAGTTATTGCACCAAAAAATCCTGGCGGCGAAAAATCGGGAGAAGAAAGCAACCGGCAAGAAGGCCGCATAGGGCGCAGCCGGGTATTCGATTTTCAGCATAAAAAGTTTTTTGCGGAAAAATGCTGCCTGCGTCGATTTCATCTTCCCTTGTTCGACGTTCTAGTAGAGTCGGGAATTCAGAACGGGAGGAAGAGAAGAACCATGCGATTCATGATGCTGATGATCCCCAAGGGGTACGAGAAGGCCGAGCCCGGCGCCATGCCGAGCGCGCAGGCCGTGGCCGCAATGATGAAGTACAACGAGTCCCTGCAAAAGGCAGGCGTGCTGCTTGCGCTCGATGGACTGCACCCACCCTCAATGGGAGCGCGGGTTACGTTCAGCGGCTGGCAAGCCGAAAGTCACCGACGGGCCCTTTGCCGAAGCCAAGGAAGTGCTCGGCGGCTATTGGATGATCCAGGTGAAATCAAAAGAAGAAGCCATTGAGTGGGCAACGCGATGCCCCGGCGATGACTGCGTGGTTGAAGTGCGCCAGGTGCAGGAATTCTCCGATTTTCCTGCCGACGTGAAGGAGGCTGCTGCGGGATTTCCCGAGATGCAGCAGGGCAAGAGAGGCACGGCGTGAGACCGCAGATGTCGTGATGGGCAGCTTTGACGACAGCCGTGCACATCGGGCAATCGACGCCGTCTGGAGAATCGAGTCGCCCAGGCTTATCGCCGGCTTGATGCGCATAGTGCGGGACCTCGGCGTTGCCGAAGACCTCGCCCAGGATGCGCTGGTAGCAGCGCTGGAGCAATGGCCGCAGTCGGGCGTCCCGGAAAATCCGGGGGCCTGGCTGATGGCCACGGCAAAGCATCGAGCCATCGACCGCTTTCGCCGAAGCACCCGGCTCGAACGCAAACTCGATGAGTTCGGCAGAGAGCTGGCGTCGCGGGAATTGGTCGTGCCAGACATGGCCGGTGCTCTGGACGATGAGGTCGGAGACGACCTCTTGCGGCTGGTATTCATATCCTGTCACCCGGTGCTCTCAAAAGAGGCCCAGCTGGCGCTCACGCTGCGCCTGCTGGGAGGGTTGTCAACGGGAGAAATTGCGCGTGCGTTCCTATTGCCGGAGCCCACTATCGCGCAGAGAATTGTCCGCGCCAAGCGCACCCTCGCCGAGGCACATGTCCCTTTCGAGGTTCCTCGCGGAAACGACCTCGCAGCCCGCCTGGCTTCCGTACTGGAGGTTATCTATCTCATCTTTAACGAGGGGTACTCGGCGACCTCTGGGGATGCCTGGTTAAAACCGGAGTTGTGCGAGGATGCGCTTCGCCTGGGACGAATCCTGGCCGAGTGTACTCCGAAAGAGCCCGAGGTCCACGGGCTGGTGGCACTGATGGAGATTCAAGCGTCTCGCTCCAGGGCACGCGTAGGACCAACCGGGGAGCCCATCCTGTTGTTGGAGCAGAACCGAGCGCAATGGGATCAACTCCTCATCCGCCGTGGTCTCGCCGCGCTCCAGCGGGCACAGCAGCTGGACGCTGCTTTTGGCCCTTACACAATACAGGCGGCGATTGCAGCCTGCCATGCGCAAGCCCTAACCCCCGAAGACACAGAGTGGCCGCGCATTGTTGCGCTCTACGATGCCCTGGCGCAGCTCACACCCTCTCCGGTCATCGAACTGAATCGCGCGGTCGCTGTAGCGATGGCGTTCGGCCCACAAGCCGGTCTCGAGTTGGTCGACGCGCTGGCCACCGAGCCCTCGCTCAAGAGCTACCACCTATTACCTGGCGTGCGCGGCGATCTCCTGAGCAAACTCGGCCGCTTGGGCGAGGCCCGGGCGGAGTTCGAGATGGCCGCCGCGCTCACTCGTAATGCTCGGGAGCGCACTCTGCTGCTGGAGCGCGCCCGTTTGTGCGCGGAGCCAGGGGCGGCCAAGTCCGATCTTCAAATACCGCAAGGTTAGTCGACCGCCAACATAATCTCGGTCGACTTGATGATCGCTGTCACCTCGTCTCCCACCTTGATGCCGAGGTCCAACACGCTTTGCCGGGTGATGACACTCTCGATGAGATTCTCCCCCACGCGCACGCTCACCTTCGCCGTGACCACTCCAAGATCAACCGCTTCTACCTTGCCTCGCAATTGATTACGCGCCGATATCTTCATGATTGCGATTGTATGGATGGTAGATCATCAAGCGCAATGTAAGCTGGGTGCGTGCTGATGACAGCCGACTACGAAATTGCCGTCGCGCGCTGGCCCGAAGACACGGAGGAGGCGCGCGCCCTGCTGACGAATTACGGACAGTACCTGGCGGCTTCTCCCGTGGGCGCCGCGGGTATGTGTCTTGCCGGCTACGAGGCCGAACTCCGCGCTTTACCAGGCAAGTATATGGAGAAAGAGGCAGATCTGCTGCTGGCAAGGGTCGCAGGCGAAAGAGCGGGCTGTGCCGCGATTGCGCAGAGAGTTCTCAAAGACGGCATGCGCGCCGCCGAGATGAAGCGGCTATGGATAGAACCACGTTTTCGCGGGCGCGGCCTGGGCCGCGCGATGGTCAGCCGCGTCATCGAGTGGGCAAGGTCGCGCGAGTACAGCGCAGTGGTGCTGGATACGGTGAATGAGGCCATGCCCGAAGCGGCCCAGCTCTACCGGTCCATGGGATTTACGGAGACCGGCCGATTTAACGACAACCCTATCTCCGGAGTAAGGTTCTACATACTGAAGCTGACCGGAGACAAATGAGCATCAACTTTCATGTTGTAAAAAGCACAGTCGTGGGCGCACTCGGAGGACTGCTCTTCGGTTTTGACACCGCGGTGATCTCGGGCACTACCAACGCTTTGACGCAAACCTACCATCTGTCGCCCGCTCTGCTGGGAGTGACGGTCTCCAGCGCCTTACTAGGCACCGTGGTAGGGGCGATCACTGCGGGCATTCCCGGACAGAAGTTTGGCCGCCGGGACAGTCTGCGCGTGATGGCCATCTTTTATGTTGTCTCCGCCCTGGGCTGCGCCTTGGCCTGGAACTGGACTGCACTCATCTTCTTTCGCTTTATCGGAGGGCTGGGTATCGGGGGATCGTCCGTCCTGGGGCCTATGTATATCGCCGAAATCGCGCCACCGGAATGGCGCGGCCGGCTGGTTGGCTGCTTTCAGCTGAACATTGTGATCGGCATTTTGCTTGCCTATGTATCGAACGCCTGGATTGACAGTATGCAGTTGGGCGCAACCGAATGGCGCTGGCAGCTCGGCATCTCCGGAGTGCCGGCGGCCCTTTTCCTGCTAGCCCTGTTTGGCATTCCGCGCAGCCCTCGTTGGCTGGCCATGAAGGGCAAGCTTGACGAGTCACTCTCTGTGCTCCGCCTCACTGGTATTCCAAAACCGGAAGAAGAACTGAACGAGATTGTTGCCTCCATTCACCAGGAGCGAGCGGCATCCGCTGATCCCTTGTTCTCTCGCCAGTACGGATTTCCCATCTTTCTCGCGGTGACCATGGGCATGTTCTGCCAGCTGTCCGGAATCAATGCCATTCTGTATTACCTGAACGATATTTTTGCGCTGGCAGGAGCAACCAAGGTTTCGGGGGCTCTTCAGGCGGTTGCGGTGGGCGCGACGAACCTGGTAGCTACCCTGGCGGCGATGTCGGTCATCGATTTATTCGGACGCAGGAAACTGCTATTGACTGGCACTGCGGGGCTGACTTTATGCCTGGCTGCAATCTCCTATGTCTTCATGACCCATCGCCATTTGCATTGGCTGGTGTGGCTGCTCATGGCGTACATCGCCTGTTTCGCCGTATCTCAGGGCGCCGTTATCTGGGTGTATATCAGCGAAGTATTTCCTAACCGCGTGCGATCCAAGGGCCAGGCGCTGGGCAGCTCGTCCCATTGGGTGACCAACGCCGTCATCTCGCTGGTATTTCCCATCATGGCGGGCTCTTCCGGCGCTTACCCATTTATATTTTTTGGGGCGATGATGGTGGTTCATTTCTTTCTCATTCTCAAGTACTACCCGGAAACCAAGGGAATATCGCTGGAGCGGATGCAACACAACCTGGGCATCGACTAACTAGAGCAACTAAGACCCACAGGAAATCGGGCATATCGGGCATCCGTTTACGTCGGTGGGGAAACGAAATTTGATTGAGCACCGAGCGCGGCTCGCTTATCATCAGGCCGACCCCATAAGGAGAAGGCGCACCGTGTTTCGATCAGCAATGAGCGGAGTTCTGCTTATCATGGCGCTTTGCACCTTACCCCTAGGCGCTCAAAGCAGCGCGCTGGCCAGCTATTTCACGGGCAAGGAAGTTGTGCTCAAGATCGACATGCCGGGCACCCAGCAGGGCGTGGATCTGCGCTTCAATAAAGACAATCCCATGAACTGGAAAGAATACTCCAGCCGGCTCAAAAGTAACGGCGTGGCGATCCATAAAGGAGACACCGCGCGGGTGACCGGAGTGGTGGTGAAGGATGACCGCATCGAGTTCCAGCTGGATGGCGGCGGCTTCGGCACTTTCCTGGACGACAGCAGCACGACCGTCGCTGCCAAATCCGTAGACAAAAGCGACTACGAGAAGCAGCTGGAAAGAGAGATCTCCAACACCACCGATGACGACCAGCGCCGTAAACTGCAGCGCGACCTCGATCGGGAGCGAGCAAGGCGAGAGCGCCAGGAGGCCGACAACCGCAACGCGGCACAAGTCGCCAGCCAGATCAAGGCACAAAAGGTCGCGGTCGATCGCCTGAGCGGCGGCTCTCGATTCAACCTGCGCTGGCAGGCTCCATACCCGCAGACCAAAAAACGCCTGATGCGGTAATGAAGCTGCTTGCAGATTACGTGAGCTTCGCCGGCTCGCAGCCCACCGCAGCTCCCCCTGCGATGCAAAACACTGCCGCCGATGCGAATATCCCGGCAACGGCGCAACTAAAGCGGGGCATGAAGATGAGCGAGGTCACGAGCTTATTCGGACAGGGAAAGCAGTTATCGGAATCTGTTTCCGGCGACGGCTTGAAAACGCAAACGATGGAGTATGCAAGCGGCGATCGGCGCGTGGACGTAACTTATGTTGAAGGCGTAGTCGTACGTTACTCGATCAGTTCCAATTAACGGTTCCTTGCATCCCACTGGTGGCTATGCTAGCCTCCGGTACGTGGACCGTGGTAAACCTACCCTCGCGCGCATGATCATGAACAGGCTCTCCGCCTGTTGTTGTCGCTAGTTTCCCTTCCTCGCTGCAATTCACACCAGAATTCTCAATCCCGTCCAGCTCCCTCACAGGAGTAATTCACATATGTCCAAACCCTCGCCCCTTAGCCGCCTTTCCCTCGACACCTGGGCCGTGCTGCTGGCGTTTGCCGGGGCGCTGCTCGTCCGTTTCGGCTTGCTGAAAACCGTTCCCTGGTAGCTCGGAGAAAGAGGAAGACTCATGGCCAGCTCCGCCTTACGAACCCCTGCCCCGGCCGCACCGATTGAATCAACAAAGCCAGCCAGCGCCGCCGGACTCATACCCGGAATCCTGCTGCTAGCCGTAGTCGGCTATGCAGGCAAATTTATTGAACAATTCATCGCCCATTACGGCAAGGCGCACCATCTGGTACTACCCAACATCGAATATGTTCTCTGGGCTATCCTCATCGGCCTGGTGATTTCGAATACCGTTGGCGTTCCGGCGCTTTTTCGTTCCGGGGTGGCAACCTACGAATTCTGGCTCAAGGCGGGGATTGTCCTGCTCGGGGCGCGATTTCTCCTCGGCGATGTACGCCGCCTGGGCGGCATCTCGCTGCTCCTTATTGGCATTGAACTCGCCCTGGCCCTTACATTCATGACTTACCTGGGCCGCGCATTCAAACTCAAACCCAAGCTGGTAAGCCTGCTGGCCGTAGGATCGTCTATTTGCGGAGTCTCCGCCATCATCGCGGCGCAGGGAGCGATCGATGCCGACGAAGAGGACTCCTCCTATGCCATCGCCGCGATCCTCCTGCTGGGCGCGATTTCTCTCTTTCTCTTCCCGCTCATTGGCCACGCCCTGCACTTGAGTGATCGTGCTTACGGCCTGTGGACAGGGCTTGCGGTGGACAATACCGCGGAGGCCACAGCCGCCGGAGCGTTGTACTCGGACGCAGCAGGCAAGGTCGCGGTGCTGGCCAAGACCTGCCGCAACGCCACCATCGGGTTCGTCGTTCTTGGATATGCCATCTACTGGGCAGCGAAGGGCCAAGCCGCGGAAGTGACGAACAAGGGCGCATTTCTGTGGAAGAAGTTTCCCAAGTTCGTGCTGGGTTTTCTGCTCATTTCCCTACTGGCCACGGTTGGCTTCTTCACCAAGCCGCAACTGGCGGCGGTGGGCAACCTCTCCCGCTGGGCCTTTCTGCTCACCTTCGCAGGGGTGGGCTTACGCACCAACCTGCGCGAGCTGAGCAAGCAGGGGGCGCGGCCCTTTATCGTCGGTGCGGTCGGAGAGATTGTGATCGCCCTCATCACCCTTGGACTTGTCTTTGGCGCCGACCATTGGTATCACTTGTAACTGTGAAAAAAACCTCTATGGTTATGCGGCGCTTTGCTTTGCGTAGGCTACGTTTGGGCGCAACAGCCAAATTTGCTCGATTGGCCAAACCTGGCCCGTTACCGCGCGGAAAACAAGGCCCTTCCCCCGGCAGGTCCTGACGAAAAGCGAGTCGTCTTTTTCGGGGATTCGATTACCGACGCGTGGGGTCGTACCGTCTCCGCTGGAGAATTTTTTCCGGGCAAGCCTTACGTGAACCGGGGGATCAGCGGGCAAACCACCGCCCAAATGGTGCTGCGCTTCCAGCAGGATGTAGTGCACCTGCGTCCGGCAGCGGTGCTTATCCTGGCGGGCACGAACGACATTGCCGGAAACACCGGCCCCACCACCCAGCGCATGGTCGAGGACAACTACACCTCGATGGCAAATATCGCCACCCAGAACGGCATCAAGGTAATCTTCGCCTCGATTACGCCGGCAGCTGCGTATCCATGGAAGCCGGGGATCAACCCGGTGCCTCGGATCCAGGGACTGAACAAATGGCTGCAGGACTTCTGCGCACGCAACGGATGTGTCTATCTGGACTACTACACATCCATGGCGGACGCGAAGGGCGGCATGCTCCCGGGCCTATCCTCGGACGGCGTTCATCCGACAGCCAAGGGGTATGCGGTGATGGCGCCGCTAGCCGAACATGCTATTGCGCAGGCTTTGGGGCACTAGCCGGAGCGGTTGGCAAGGTCAGTTTTTTAAGGCTGTCCGCGTCGCTCGGAAAATCCGTTTTCCCTGCCGGGAATTTGTTGAAGCTGAGAATATAAGCCAACAAATCGGCCGCGTCCGTGCGGCTAAGAGAGCCGGGGGCCGTTGCCGGCATTAACTTCTGGATCATGTCATAGAGGTTGCTTGCCGGCTTGCCCGCGTATTTGGAGAGAAAGTCATTCCCGCTGAGCGGTGGATACGGCCCCGCTCCATCCAGCGCTTCGCCGTGGCATGCGGTGCACTGCTTCTTATAGAGTGCCTCGCCGCGTTGGGCCTGATCGGCGCTGTATATGCCGTCTCCGGCTGCCGGCGCCGTTTGGCCGTGAATAAGCTGAGGCGAAAATCCGCCGATAATAAGTCCGAGGCAAAGCAGAACGTTCTTTTTTGCAAGCACCGCGTCGTCTCCTCAAAAAGATTACACTACCCTGATCGAACTGGACATTGTTCCGGAGAGATGGATGAAAATCAAAATTCTTAGATTGCTTCTGGCCGCGGCATGTTGTATCGCGAGCCATGCATTGCATGCCGCTACGCCGCTGGCCTGCGATCCAGATGCCGGTTTGACGCTTCCCGATGGCTTCTGTGCGCTGGTAGCCGCGGACGGATTGGGCACCGCGCGGCACGCGGTGGCAGCGCCCAATGGCGACTTGTATGTTGCGTTGCAAAGCGGCAAGGGCAAGACCGGGGGTGTGGTCGCCCTGCGCGATGAGAACGGGGACGGGCGGTTCGAGACCAAGGAATTTTTTGGCGACGGAAGCAGCACCGGGATTGCGCTGCGCAATGGCTATTTGTACGTGGCCAAAGTGGAATCAGTGGAGCGCTGGAAGATGACTCCGGGTCAACTAAAGCCTGCCGGACCGCCGGAGGTGGTGGTCGAGGACCTGCCGCCCGAGCACGAGCATCATGACAAGGGCATCGCGTTTGACGGCAAGGGATCGCTTTACATCAACATCGGTTCTCCCTCAAATGCCTGCCAGTCCCAGGACCGGATCAAAGGAATCGTGGGCCAGGACCCCTGTCCACTGCTTGAAACTCATGGCGGCATCTGGAAGTTTGACGAGAATAAGCTGCACCAGAAAGAGGCCGATGGACAGAGGTTTGTGACTGGATTGCGGCAGGAGCCGGCAATCACCTGGCACGACGGGGCGCTCTACATCGTCATGAACAGCCGCGACCAGTTGGATGTTCTGTGGCCCGAGAAATTTACCGCGGAACAGAATGCCACGCTTCCGGCGGAGCCCATGTACCGCGCAACCCAGGGAATGAATTTCGGCTGGCCCTACTGCTTTTTTGACTACGTTCAAAAGAAGCTGGTGCTCAACCCCGAGTATGGCGGCGACGGCAAAATCGTGGGCCGCTGCAGCGCATTTACGCTTCCTATCGCCAGCTATCCGGCGCACTGGGCACCGGTAGATGTGATGTTTTACTCCGGCAGCCAATTCCCCGCACGCTACAGGGGAGGAGCGTTCATCGCCTTCCATGGTTCCTGGAACCGCGCGCCTCTGCCCCAGGCGCCTTCCAACGTGACCTTTCAGCCCTTCGCCGGCGCCAAGCCGTCGGGCAAGTCTGAGATCTTTGCCGGCGGGTTCGCGGGCAAGGAGCCGCTCATGAGTCCTACTGACGCTTTGGCCCGCGCCGACGGAGTCGCTCAAGCCCCGGATGGCTCCATTTACATCACCGACAGCCAGGAGGGAAAGATTTGGCGCGTCTTCTATCGCAAAAGCAGGTAATCGAGGAGGAACGATGAAAAAGCTAGTGGTGATTGCAGCCCTGATGTCAGCCATGGCGGCAGTGGCACAAACTCCGGCTGCGCCGCCTCCGATGGCTAAGCCTGGGCTCACATTGACGACCACGGCGTTTGAGGATGGCGGGATTATTCCTAACAAATATACTCAGGCGGCGGAAAACGGCGCTCCTGTTTCGCCCAGCCTGACCTGGACAAATGTGCCCGACGGCGTGGTTAGTTTTGCGCTGATTCTGATCGACCCGGATACGTCACTGAGCAAAACCACCAATGAGGTCCTTCATTGGATGATCTTCAATATTCCGGGCACGGCACGCGAGCTGCCGGAAGGCGTACAGGCGCAAGCGCAGCTGCCCGATGGGTCGATCCAGGCGTTGAACCGCGGCCAAAAGGTCGGGTATATGGGTATGGGTGCACGGGCACCCGGACCCTATCATCACTACACGTACCAGCTGTTTGCACTGGATACCAAGCTGACCCTGGGGCCGGATGCTACCCAGGCGGATGTAATGAAGGCGATGGACGGACATATTCTGGCCAAGGCTGTCCTGGTGGGGCGTTTCCATCGTCCTTGAAAGCAGGTACATGAAAGCCGCCCTTTGCATCATCCTTTTGACGGCGAGTTCAGCCATTGCCCAGTCGCAGGGGCTTAGCTGGACGTTGGGGCCGTTTGTGCGGCCAGTTGATGCACCTATCATCGAGCCCGATCCGAAGGCCGTCTTCACTGATCCGATCACCCACAAACCGGTGCACTGGGAGGCGCTCCATACTTTCAACCCGGCCGCCATCGTGCGCCTGGGAAAAATCTATGTGTTGTATCGCGCCGAGGACGACTCCGGGACCATGGCCATCGGCATGCACACTTCCCGCCTTGGCCTGGCCTCCAGCGATGATGGCATCCACTTCGCAACCGAGCCCACTCCCGTTTTCTATCCTGAGGTTGACTCGCAGGAGAGCAAGGAATGGCCGGGAGGCGTCGAAGATCCTCGCGTGGTCGAGCGCGAAGACGGTACCTACGTTCTTACTTACACCCAGTGGAATCGTCAGGCCTACGATATCGGAATTGCCACTTCTACTGATCTCATTCATTGGACCAAGCAGGGCCCCGCCCTGGTGGGCGAAAAGTATCAGCATTTCAATTACAAATCGGCCAGCATCGTCACCCGGCTCACCGATGGCCGCCTGATCGCGGCTAAAATCCACGGCAAGTATTGGATGTACTGGGGAGAGATCCAGGTGCGGCTGGCAACGTCGCCCGACCTTATCCACTGGACGCCGGTCGAGGACTCCTCCGGCAAAGCTATCGTGTTACTTCAACACCGGCCGCGACTCTTCGACAGCGCCTTCCCCGAAGTTGGACCGCCATCGCTGCTCACCGATCACGGTATTGTGCTCATCTACAACGGCAAGAACGCCGCGGTCGACGGCGCGCCCGGAATCGCTGCCAACGCGTACTCCGACGGGCAGGCTTTGTTCTCCGCTGATGATCCCGAGAAGCTCGTAGCCCGCGCAGACAAGCCGTTTTTCAAGCCAGAGAAACCGTGGGAACAAAGCGGCCAGTATGCCGCCGGAACAACCTTTGCGGAAGGCCTGGTCTTTTTCAAGGATAAGTGGTTTCTCTACTACGGCTGCGCTGACTCTCGCGTCGGCGTCGCTGTGTACGACCCCAAAGGCAAACGGGCGCCATGAAAAGACTCTGCTTCCGTCACGAAGGCCGGGTGCCCCACATCTCGCTCGTTTTTCGCGAGATGTGGGATACCACCGTTGTTAACCGCTAAGTGAATCGTCTGAATCGAAGGTCAGAGGGAAGGTGCAGTGGTATCCCACATCTCGCAAAAAACGAGCGAGATGTGGGGCACCCGGCCTTCGTGAGGGAACCAGGGCTCCCCTCAGGCGCGCAGTTCTTCGGCTTCAACCATGTCTGTCTCCGGAACAAATAGTCCCAGCGCCTGGCGCTCGAAGAGGCGCTTGTACGTGCCCTCTGTTTTGCGAACGAGGGTATCGTGCTTGCCCTCTTCGACCACGCGGCCTTGCTCGAAGACGAGAATGCGGTCCAGCATGCGCACCGTTGATAGCCGGTGCGCAATGACGACGGCCGTGCGGCCTATGATCAGCCGCTGCATCGCGTCCTGAATCAGCGCTTCCGATTCGGAATCGAGACTCGACGTCGCCTCGTCGAGAATCAGAATCGGCGCATCCGCGAGAAAGGCGCGGGCCAACGCCACCCGTTGGCGCTCCCCGCCGGAGAGCTTGACTCCGCGCTCACCCACCAACGTGGCATAGCCCTTGGGCTGGCGAACGATAAAGTCGTGCGCATTGGCCAGTTGTGCCGCACGCTCGATTTCTGCCAACGTCGCTTCCGGACGAGCGTAAGCAATGTTTTCCGCTAACGAACGATGGAAGAGCAACGGCTCCTGCGGCACCAGGGCAAGCTGCGAGCGCAAAGACACCTGCGCCGCGCGGGCAATCTCCTGCCCATCGATCAGAATCCTCCCTTCATTCAAGTCGTAAAGCCGCTGCAAAAGCTTCACGAAAGTCGTCTTGCCGGAGCCCGAATGTCCCACCAGGCCCACGCGCTCGCCGGCCGCAATGCGCAGCGTGAAGTCCTGGAAAAGCGGCTCTCGCTGCGCGCCGTAACAAAAGGTGATGCGGTCGAACAGCACCTCACCTTTATCTATGCGGATCGGCTCCGCATCCGGCCTGTCGGCCACGCCCAACGGCAGCACGTGCATCTCGACCAGATCTTCCATCTCGTTCGCGCTGCGCTGCAGGTTCGCCACATGCTGGCCAACATCACGCAGGTAGCCATGCACGATGAAGTAGCTGGTGAGCACAAACGTGACGCCGCCCGGCGTAGCCCGGCCTTGCCACCACAACCAGATGGCATACGAGGTCACCGATGCTCTTAGACCCAGCAACACGATCATCTGCGTGGTTCCACTCCAGGTGCCGTTGGTCCAGTGGCGATAGGTGCGGCGGCTCCACTTGTTGAGCACCCGGCCGAGGCGCGCATCCTCACGTGCCTCGGCGCCGAAGGACTTCACCACCGCATTACAGGTCACTGCATCGGCCAGCGAGCCGCCCACCAGCGTGTCCTGAGCATTCGACAGCCGGGCCGCGGGGGAAACGAAATTCAACGACAAGGTAATAGAAAGGCCGACGTAAAGCGCCGCCCCAATACCGACGATCAAGCCCATCGACAGCCAGTGCCAACCCAACAGCAGTCCGCTGCCCACCAGCACCAGTGATGCCGGAAGCAAAGCCAGCAACAGCGTGTCGTCCATCAGGTCAACGGCCCACATACCCCGGGTAACTCGGCGCACGATGGAGCCGGCGAAATTGTTGGCATGCCAGTCGGTCGAGAACCGCTGCACGCGATTGAACGCATCGCTGGCCACGCGCGCCATCAACCGAATGGTGAGCCGGCTTATGCCCATCAGCGATAAATGACGGCCCGCAACCAGGACGCCGCCCAGCAAGAGCATGGTAGCCAGAGCCGACAGTGCGGCGCGCAAGCGCCTGCCGATGGGTTCCGGTGTGCATGGCAATGGCGTCCACCATGCGCCCAGCAAAAACCGGCATGAACAGGTCGGCAATGGTCGCGACGATCATGGAGAACGCCACCCCGGCCACCAGCCATGCTTCACGGCGCCAATGGCGGAGCAGGAAGGCAAGCACGTCGCGGATCACATTACTTTTCTTTCCAGAAACACGCATAGATCACTCACCAGGACAACTGGTAGATCGCGAGGCGGATGCACCTCAGCGAGGAGATGGAGCCGGATGGCTCAACCAGGGAAGTTGTCCCCAGGGAATGAAAAAGGCCCTGAGGCTGTGCCTCAGGGCCTTCGTAAATCGAAATCGAAGGACGCTAGAGGCGCTCCACTTCCTGCAAGCCGGCAAAATCGGAGACGGGTCGGGTTGTCGGGTTGTTTACCATTGCACTAGTCCTTGATTTCTTCGTAGTCTACCGCAGCTTTTTTCGTTCCGCTACTACTTTTCTTGTGGCCCGTACTGCTTTTAACAATCTGCTTGTATCAAAAACGATCATCTCCTTTAATCAAACGGGTGGGACATCATCCACAACGCGATATAGACGCTAAAGGCCGTTACCCCCAGAGCAAACAAGATCGCAGTCGCAACCTCAAAAGCCTTCCAACGAATCTGCTGCACCCGCCGCTTGCTGCCTCTGTCGAAATACATTGCTCTCGACATACATCCTCCACTTGGTTGAGGACCAATGCTGAGGACAGTCAATGCGATCTGTCCTCAGCGCTTCTGATTTGGCGCCTAAAAGTGGAAGCCCACCTCAGCCGTCAAGGCTCGCGGAGTTACGTAGTGCGTTCCGCTGAAGGTGGAGAGGAAGTTATACAGCGCGTACTTGTTGGCGATGTTCACGCCGCGTCAAGCGCATGCTCCATCGGTACCTGTCACCCTTGAAGATGTTGTCTTCGCCAATCGAGGCGTCGAAGAGATTGCGCGGTGCAATGCGTTGTGGGTTCTTGTCGTTGTTTCCGGTATTCGGGGCCGGGATGTTGACCAGGTGGGAGGTCAGCTCTGTTGCCGGACAGACGCTGGGTAGCGCAGCGAAGGGAGTGGCCCGGACACCGTTGCAGATAAGACCGGCCTGAGATTCCTGGTCGGCGGTGAGCGGTTGGCCGAAGGCGCTGACCATGGCAATCGCCGGCTGCCCATTCAGCGTGGTGGAGGAAATAAGGCAGGGGCTGTTGGGGTCGGTAATGCCGTAACAAGGGGCGTTGCCGGCGACCAGGCCGCTGTCATAGCGCCAGTTGAAACCGATCCAGGGCCTTGAGATACCCGGTTCTGGGTAGCTGATACTGCACATGCGTGGTCTCATTAAACCTTTCGTCGTGGTCGATGCGGAAGGGATAGCCGGTCTGCCCGACAGTCGCGCCCGCTCCGGCGACCTGGGGCGGGAAGAACCTGGCAGAGACCGACGACATCACCACAAACGCGCTTACGTTATGAAAATTCGGCACATCAGCGCGCAGCGCGAAACCGGGGATTTTGGAATTGTGCCAATCGATAGGAAAGGTGATGGGCGTGTTACCCAGAACACTGAAGTCAAAAGCATTGTGGGTATATTTCCAAATGTAGTCCCCGCTGAACACAAAGTTCTTGCCGAAAGCCTGCTGGAAGCCGGCATGGAATTCGTTGCGAAAACCTGGTTCCAGGTTTCCAGACACGCCAGGCGAACAGACGAGAAGGGGCGAAAGCACGGCATCTGAACATCCCAGACTCGACAGCACCAGGTTCTCGTTGAATGGCGTTTCCAGGGTTCGTGCATAGGAAACGCGCAACACGGTGCTGGTGGGCTTGAGGCTGTAAGCGATACCCACACGTGGTTCAGCCTGGCGTGCCACCGCCAGACCGTTGTACAAGTCCCCGCGGATTCCGACATTGAAGAGCCAATTCCCGGCCTTGATCTCATCCTCGACATACATGGCCAGCTCTTTGACATCGGTGTGACCTAGAAATGTGTAGTAGGCTCCTCCGCGTGTCAGGTCGTAGGGCAATAAAGTCGGCAGAAATGCGGGATTCTGGTTACCTCCGGGGCATGCATTTGGATCGGAGTAGCCGGCGATAGGATTGCCGTTGGCATCCGTGCATGGCGCACTGAACTGGTATGTGGGTTCGACTATGCCGAGGTTGTCGCCCTCGTGCAGAAACGTTTGTTGGTAAACCGCGCCCGCCTTAATGTTGTTGATTCCCTTTTGGTAAGAAAAATCTGTGCGCAGCCCGGCATTGGTGAGTGTTCGATATTGCGAGATCGAGGAGGTCTGCAGATTCGGGGGACCGAGATCTGCCAGGGGATTGCCGCTGGGATAATAATTGTATCGCATCCCGGCGAACGTAGATCCCAAAGTTAAATATTGAATTCGCTCCAAAAATGCGCGTATAGGTAGGCGCGATGTCGAACGTTTGAATCCTGGACTTCTGGTCCGTGTTCCCGACATTGGCGAACACAGGATCAGGCCCGGCACCCCCGCTAATCACATTCGATACATTCAGGTTGTCATAGGCGTTCGGAGTCTGGAACCACGAGCGGCTGTAGTTCAGGTTGAGATGAATGGAATCGACCTGCGTGAATTGATAGTCCACCCGGTCGAAGAGATTCTCCTCGTTGCCTTTGGCGTGGAAGACGACGAACTCCGGCGGATCCAGGAACCGTCCGGTATTCAGTCCATCGGCTTCGAAGAAGTTTCCCCAGCTCTTGCCGCCATAGCCAACGTCAACGCTTCCGGTGGCTGAGCCAAAGGTTCCATACGAGGTGGCAATGTCGCCGGTCGGCTTGGTCAGCCCTTGACCCGACCGCGTGGTCGCCACAATCACCAGGCTGGTTTTTCCGCCGTACTCCGCCGGAGGCGCGCCTGATATCACCTCAAGGGACTGAATCGAGTTTGTTGGAAGCTGGTTCGAGAACACCTTGCTCTGCTGATCGGTGATCGGCTGGCCGTCTACGGAAAAGGAGTTCGATGCATGGTCCCCGAGACCATGAAAAAGTCCGTTGGAGTCAGCAGCCACGCCTGGCGACGATAGAGTTACCAGTGAACTGAGAGAGGAGGACTGGCTCTCGAGAGGCAGTTTCTGGAAAAGTCCTCGATCGATGTCGGTATGGAAGGTGGGGTCGTTCTCTAACAGGTCCTCTGAACCTTCGACGGTCACCGTGGTAGCGGCCGCACCCACTTTAAGGACGGTGCTCAGCGTAGTAGGTACGGAAGAGCGGACGTCCACATCCTGTGACACCGAACCAAAGCCCGTAGCGCTTACGGTTAAGTGGTAAGGATTAAGTGGCACGTTGGTGAACTGATACCGGCCCGTCTGGTCGGTCACCGCCGTTCGTTCGTATTGACTGACGGGGTTATTGATAGATACTGACGCGCCGGGCACGACTGCGCCGGTGGGATCAGTAACCGTGCCGGCGATGCTGCCGGCGTTGCTCTGGCTAAAGAGAAATTGCGGGGATATAGAAAATAAAAAGCCGCATAGAAAAACAACGAGATGCCGCACAGACGTGCGCATAGGAGAGCCTCCTGGAGTTCCCTGATGGTTGAGTTAGCTACTGCTTAAGCAACAGCAGTCTGATCAGGTGGAGGTCTGCTATGGAGGGAAAAGGCAATGGAAAAGTGACGCAGGACCGGCTTAGGATCGGCGACCCGCCAAACCGGTGCAAGGATAGGTTGTAAATCAGGTGGTACTGCTCCTGGGTGAATGGATAGATGCGCAGTCAGGCAAAACGTGCAGTCCGAATGCGGGAGGGGCCCCGGAGCATGTGTATGCGCAACCTGAACTAATCCGCTGAAGAAGATCAGCGTAATGCAGGCAAGGGCCAGCGTCACCCAGATTGGACGACGGGTTCGCGCCTGCATACTAATCCGCAGCATACTCACTCAAGGTATAACTCAAAGATCCTGTTTGCAACAAATCCCTGGGGCTGGTTAGCAGCAACCGCAGCCATCCTCTTGCCAGGCCGACCGGCCTTCACGGATCAAAATCGGTACCGCGACGAGAGCAGCCAGCGAATCGACCCAAGGGACATGGAACAAGGCGTTTACCGCCAGCCCGGCGAGCGTGGCGAGGGCCAGGTAGGCGCAGGTGGCTGATTGAACCGCGTCGGCTGCCAATGCCACATTGTTGGTAAGGCGTGCTTCCCGTCGTTTAAGCATGGCTAAAATCGGCATGGCGAGCAGGGCAGCGACCGTAATGATGATTCCTACAAAGCTGGTCTCAGGTCGCTGGCGAAGGGCCAACGAGACCAAAGCCGTAGAGGCCACGATAGCGGCAAGCACAAAAAGGAGGACTGCTGCGATGCGCCCTGCCTTCCGTTGAGAAATGGATGCCGGCCGTGCATATTGCACCAACACCACGACGGCGGACAACAGCTCGACCAGGCTATCCGAGCCGAAGGCAAGCATGGCCGGACTGTGGGCGGCCACAGCGGCATACAGCGATACCCCGCATTCGACGAGCATCCATGAGAGGGTGAGTACCTGCAGCTTTAAAACTGTACTGGAGCGTCGAACCGATGCGCATACGGAAGCCGGTTTTGCGGGCTGGGGACCGGTTTGGACAAATCCGGACATATCTGCGGCTGTAGTGATTGTGCCACATACCGGGACTACGAATGGTCCCGAGCGCAAGGCCCAAGTATAGGATGCGAAAAAAGTCTTGCTGCCGAACTGCCGGTTCAAGAGCCTGGTTCCCTGACGAAGGCTGGGTGCCCCACACCCAGCCTTCGTCAGGGAGCGAAAAGAAAATCGCTGGTGCCGCTCTGCAGCAGGCAACAATTCAGCATCTAAGTCCGACAGTCTATGATGCATGGGATCACACGATCGTTCCTTGCCGGGTTGCCCCTTTGCGGAGCGCTCCTGGTGGGGGCGTGTAGCAAACAAGCGGCGCAGCAACCGGCCGCCCCCCCTCCCCAACCCGCTATGAAGGCGGCCCCGCCCACTCCCATTGCGGAGAAGAAAGAAGAGCTGGGACAACCGGCATGGGACCCGCAGTGGGATGTGATTGTTGAGCAGGCGCTGTCTCCCGAGATGCTGTCGGGTTCAGTCGCAAGCGGAGTAAGAACCTTTTGCCCCCGGTTTGCCTCTATGAGCGATGCGGATAAACGGGCCTTCTGGGCGTATACGTTCCAGGCGCTTGCCGGTGCAGAGGCCGGCCTGAAGCCGACAACCGACGTGCGCCATACCGAACCAGAAGTGGCAAAAGTAGATACAGTCAGCAAGCGAATGGTGCGAAGCGAGGGGCTGCTGCAGCTAACCTATATGGACAAGGACCGTTATGGCTGCGACTTCGACTGGGAGCACGATAAAACGCTACCGGAAAAAGATCCGGCGAAAACCATCCTGAACCCGAGAAACAATTTGCTTTGTGGAGTGAAGATAATGGAAAACCAGATGATCACCCAGAGGAAGCCGCTGCTTTCTGCCTCCAGCTACTGGGTTACTCTGCAACCAGCTCACACAAGCTACCTGATGTTCGCCAAGCAGATGAAGAACGTGCCGGCAGCCTGCCGCCAGGGAGCTCCGATGAACGAAGCCAGGACGAAGCACAGAGACAGCAGAACAGCGACGGCGGCGGCAGTTCCTTCGCCTTAGTAGCTGCATGATCCTAACTCCGCACGATCGCCTTTTTGTTCTCACCGGCGCCGGCATATCCGCGGAGAGCGGGCTTGTTACCTTCCGCGGTTCGGGGGGCCTATGGAACGGCTATCGAGTCGACCAGGTCGCAACCCCCGAAGCCTGGTACGCCGATCCTGAGTTGGTCTGGCGTTTCTACTCGATGCGCCGGCGCGACGCTCTCGCCGCCGAGCCAAACGTAGCCCACCTTGCCTTGGCGAAGATCGAGCATAAGCTGGGCAACAATTTTTATCTCTGCACCCAAAACGTTGACGATCTGCACGAGCGGGCGGGCTCCGTTCGCGTTCACCACATGCATGGCAGC
Source organism: uncultured Acidobacteriaceae bacterium (assembly GCA_963805955.1). Taxonomy (GTDB): domain Bacteria; phylum Acidobacteriota; class Terriglobia; order Terriglobales; family Acidobacteriaceae; genus PALSA-350. The sequence goes on along the minus strand of CAWDVZ010000007.1, from coordinate 60,499 downwards.
CTCTTCCAGTCGCGCTGCGTCCAGTGCCGAATGCCTTTCCCGGATCAGGGCCTATACGAAACTGCAGCGAAACTTCCTATGTGTCCGGAATGCGGCGAAGCTGTGCGTCCGCACATCGTTTGGTTTGGTGAAATTCCTCTCGATATGGACGGGATTTACCGGGAGCTGGATCAGGCCACTTGCCTGTTGGTTGTAGGTACGTCGGGCTCTGTCTATCCCGCTGCCGGGTTCGTCCACATCGCAAGTCAACGAGGCATCCACACCGTCTATGTTGGCCCGGAGGAACCTTCCAACGCCGACGCCTTTGATGAGGTTATTTTGGGCTCAGCTACGACCGTACTTTCAAGGCTTCTGTAATCCTTTATGCTGCGGCGCCGGCCCCTTGCTCGCGGCTCCAAGCCTGGTATTCACGGCTAGCTTCACCCAGCGAGTAGCAGGTATTTTCCGTCTCTACAACCTTGTTGTTGCCGTCGATCCGCACGATCGGGGAGGTGAAAATAAACATCCCTCTCTTGATCTTCTGGTGGCCGAAGGCTCGGCCCACTAACAAATTTCCAGGTTGCAGCTGCCGGTAGCTACCCACAGCGGCGCTTGGGACGACCGCCCAATCTTCAAGTTGGACAGATGGCTTTTGCGTTCTCATGCTGTCTCCTCTGATTTAATGAGATGCCGCTAACCCGATTTGCGTACAAAGGCATTTTTTGCGGACCGGCGCGCAACACCGGTCCGTCTCAACATTCCCGGCTAAAGAGGTTAAACTGCTCCCCCGCAACTCGCATGGTCACACTTACATACCACCTCAACAGAGCCTTTCAACGATTCGCAGTGAGGGCTGCAGAATTTTTCTTTGTTAGCGGGTATACAGCTACACGAGGGGTTAGCACACTTCTTGGCGTCACTCATCGAATTCTCCTTATTGAACCCCGGTCAGTCAGGGCTCTCGAAGAATTTGGATGCGAAAATGGCCGGTCGTGTACCGTCAAGCAGCGTGCTCCTGAATGCCTGCAGTTTTACCGAGTGCGCCAGCATAAGGAAAGACTAGGGTAAATACCGTGCCGCCGCCAGATCGCGCTTCGGATTTGCTACGGACATGGATACAACCTCGATGCTTACGAATTATCTTGGCCGTAACCCATAATCCGAGCCCGGAGCCCTCTGAACCCTTTGTGGTGTAGAACGCTTCATACATACGCCTGCGCGTCTCGACACTCATGCCTTTGCCAGTGTCCGCAATGGTAATGCGAACACCGTGATCGCCGCTCCGCCAATCTGTGCCGGGCCTCGTCTTGATGATTAACTGCCCTCCGTCCGGCATAGAGTCCACGGCATTGCCCACTAGGTTCACAAAAACCTGGCGCATCTCGCCGGCAAAACACATCAATTCAGGTGAGTCCTCTGCTTTGAATTCAGCTCGTACACGCGCGGTCTTGAATTTTCCCTTGAACAGAGCCAGCACTGATTGCAGGATATCGACCATGTTGGTCGAGGTTGGAGAAGCAGACTGACGGTGAAATTGCAGCCCCTGGGTGGTGATATCGCAGGCACGGCCAAGTTCCTCTTCGGCGTCTCTGAGGTAGTTATCTGCCTCGCCGAAATCTGCGGAACGCCGTGCCAGAAAAATCAGATTGAGAACTGCCTCCAGGGGATTGTTAATCTCGTGGATGATCGAAGATGTCAATCTGCCGATCGCAGCCATCTGTTCCTGTTTCTCGAGAATCTCCTCGGCCCGCTTGCGCTGACTGATGTCTTCGCAAACAGAAACGACATGACGCGAGCTGGACTGCTCATCCTCAATCAAACTCACCGAGTTGCGAACCCACACGATGCTGCCGTCGGGACGCACATAGCGTTTCTCGATGATAAAGGCGGGAATTTCACAGGCCACCAGCTTCTCCAGCAAGCCGCGATGCCGAGACCGATCCTCGGGGTGGGTCAGCTCGAACAGATTTGCATCACTAATTTGCCCTGGAGTGAGATCGACGATCTTGGCCAGCGTTTGGTTGGCGTTGATGACATTGCCGCGCAAATCTGTAACCGCAAAGCCTGTCGCTGCGTTGGCAAACCATTCGTTTATCAGCCGGTGACTTGTCATGATATCAAAACTGAAAACACCTAACTTTGAAGCCGTCACCGATCGAAGTCTTTTGGGTAGATGCGCTTAACCGGGCCGTTGGTCGCCTGAGCGCACAATTCTCCAGGCACCGGTGGATAGACTTTGGTGTATTCCACCTTTAGCAAAGGGCGACCAGGAGGTTGGAATCCGATAATTGCTGGTCAAGTTCCTGACGATGGCCGCGCGCGAAGCCTTGTTGGTGACTATAATTATGCTAGTATGCCACGCGTCGGAGAGTTCTGTGCTTCCAATATCACCCGAATGCTGCTCGGTGTGGTGATTGTGTTGGTGCTCGTCGCAGCAGTCGGCGTGTGGCTCTTTCACTCTCCGGGTTATGGCACACGCATCGAGCGTCCCGGTTCTACCTCAGAACCCGTTCGATAAACGGGGCTCTTTTCAAAAGCTCGCACCTAAAACGTGAAAACAGCCTGAACGAGAACAGTGCGGTTGCCGGCTGTCGGCGAACCGTAGGGACCGCCGGCCAAGGATTGCGTTTTGCCGAAGAGCGGCGAACTCAGAGTGCCGTTAGGCGTGCCTAGATTCACAATGTTGAAGATGTTGAGGCTCCGCCGACAAGAGTCAGGCTGTACTTGCGGGAGACCGTGGCATCCAGCTTCGGTTGTGCTTGCGCGCCACTCAGTCCACGGCCATTCACGCTGCCATTTCCCCCTTGCATGCCCGCAGCGCCTTTGGAGCCTTCGATTCTGGGACCGATGCCAATCACTTTGCTAACCCGCATATGCATCACGAAATTCGCCGGGCCAATCCCTGCGCCATAGGGGATGATTCTCTCTCCCTTGCCCACTGGGTCAGTATCCAGACAGCCGTAGGGAGTGGAAACCACGTTCGCGGCCCCGCAGGCACCATAAGTCGGCCGCGCATTGAACTGGTTGTTCGCCGTGAGATCGTTGCCTATCACCAGGTTATAGGGCGTTCCAGACTGTGCCGCTAATAGGGGCGCAAAAATGATTCCGTGGGGTGCGGAGTAGGTGCCCAGCAGGAAGAGACGGTTGGTGATTCCGAAGCTTGCGCGGCCATAGTCAAGACCGGGATCCTGCGCCACCGAGGGAACGTAGTTGACGCCCTGGGTATCACTTTTAGCCTGGTTCAAGGTGTAAGAACCATGCACCGACAGATGACGGAAGTGAGTATTGGCGGTCACGATCAACTGATTCTGTTTATAAATTCCGCCAGATTGAAACTGGTAGTTGTATTCGCTGGGTAGCGGCCCAACCACGGTGTAAGTAGAAGGATCAAACTCCGGCGCGGTCACATTGTTGGTGAGGTACTGATGAACACCGCGGGTAAACAGCCACGTCGCGTTGAACATCAAATTCTTGCCGACCTGCTTATCGACCCCGACCCCACCCTGCATGCTGAGAGCTGCATGAAAGTGGGAATCGATATTGTAGAAAGAGGGAATGGAGGCGGCCGCATCCGCCACGGTGGTTGGCGATGCCGCAGCATTCGGGTTATAGAAATCGGGATTGTTGATCACGTAGCTCTGTTGATTGATTCCATTCTGGTGGATCGTCTGCATGAGGTAGGGTGTTCCGGTGGACGAAAAAAAGGAGGTGGGCACGGTAAATCGATCGTAGAACCAGCCGTAACCCGCGCGCACGACCGTTTTGGGAGGCGTCTTGCCCACATGGCCAGGCGCCCAGGCCAACGAAAATCGCGGTCCCCAATCTGCATGGTCGTGAATACGATTCTGGGTCTCAAAGCGCAAACCATAGCTCAGGGTGAGGTTCGGTTTTGTACGCCAATCGTCCTGATAAAAGAGGGCTCCATCGAATAGAATTGCCCGCGCTAGCGGATTCTTAATCACGGTGGCCTGATATTGTGCGGGTGTCTGCGCCTGATACTGATCAATCGAAGTAAATAAATAATTTCCGTTCGATCCGGCTGTCGAATAGTTGGCATCTCGATAGGCGCGCAGACGGGTCCCGAACCGTATGGTGTGGCTGCCGGCCGTTGCAGTGGAATAATTTTGCAATTCGAAAATGTCCTGGTGATCTTTCGCAACCCCGGAGTTGCTTCCGCCGTTGGTGAATGCTCCTTGCACCGTAACCGTGGGAGTGAAGTAGGAGGCGACCTGGCTATTGCGGACTCGGCGCCACTGGAAATGAGTTTCGTTGATCACACGCGGGTTAACCACCACCGTATCGCTCGCCTGGACAGCGTTCTCCTGGTTGTTTACGTTGTAGGCCTGCTCGGGCAGATTAAGTTGACCAGGACCATTCGCCGTAGCAACCGACCGAAAGTATGAGTCACGGATGGACAAGGTGTTGTTCTTGCCTGACTGGAAATCCACGCGAGGATTGGCAACCAGCAGCGAGGACGGGTTGGGCAGAGCCTGGTTGAAGTTGGTGCTCGGGTCTTCCGGGTTGACGGCATCGATGATGGTTTGGTTCTGTCGATCAAAGTGAAACAGGCTGAAGAAATACGAGGCGTTCCGGGTCAAGGGCCCGTTGACGTCGGTCTGGATGAAATACAGGTAGTAGCTTGGCTGCTCTTTGACCAGCGGATTGGCCGTGTTCCAGGCCGAGTCGTTGCCCAACGATGTGATGTGGCCGGAAAATTTATCCGATCCGGGCTTGGTGAGAATTTCGATTCTTCCGTAACCGATTTTGTCGAACTCCGCGGAAAAGGGATTCTGATTGACGCGAATTTCCCGGATGGAGGACTTGGGAGGAATTTGACCGCCGGTGAAACCATCAATGTAGATTTGCCCTCCGCTCGGCCCGGCTGCGGGCCCGGCCAGTGCCTGGAGTTCGTTTTGTAACTCGTCAGGATCGTCGGAGAGGGCATCGAGGTCGCTTCCCTTCACCACCAGCGCGCTCGAATTCTCATCAGGATTTACGCTCACTCCGGAATTCTGATCGGTGACCGTAATGTCCTGCTGTTGGACCGCGATGGCAAGAGATACATTCAGTTGGCGAACCTGGCCGGCCGCGATGACAATGCCGGTTTTGGAGAAAGTCGCGAACCCGGTGGCACGCGCTTCGAGTGTGTAGGAGCCGGGAGGCACTGCCTTGAAGGCGAAGACACCGTCATTGCCGGATTGAACGCTTAATACCGTAGGTCCCTGGGTCAGGGTGACCGATGCCTGCGGAACCACGGCGCCACTAGGATCCAGGACTTGTCCGCGCAGGCTGCCTGTCGACTGTGCAGCCAACGGTATCCGGCAAGCGAAAGCAATGGCGAGCAGGAGCAGCAGATACTTCATCATTGCAGCATCCTTGGTTGCACTTGATTGTCCAACCTGATAGCTGTTCATTGGTGGGCAAAGCTGTCCGCTAACGAACAGTTCGGGCCTGCGTCTTCCCGGCTTCCGATAGGAAAGACGCAAGCAGACTGGCTCGCGCTCCGATTAATAGCGAAGCCCCAATCTTTGCGGAAATTCCTCCTCGTCGTCATCAACGTCAATCAAGCCGGCGTGATATTCAGCATTCTTTCTGCTGACGCTGCGCATCGCGCGATGCGCAACCGCTATGACTCCGATCGTGCCGGCCACGTGCCACATACTGGCTTGCAACCAGGGTTCCAGATCAGCGATAAGCAACACCAGGGGCGGAAAGAATCCGAAATATTGGAGCAGTATGATTGCCAGGTTGGTGGCCGGCGCCCTTGCATCCCCGGTGAAGGGTAGGTTCGTAACTTTGAGCAACATAGCATCCGTGAGCAGCAGGCATAGGCCGGTCGCCACTAATGCCTGGTTCAAGACGGTATCCCAGCCACGCATTTCAGCCGGCGCCACCAGGCGTATCAGCGCTACCATCCCCAACGTCAAAGCCATCGCCCAGGGAAGGATCCAGAGAGTGGTGGCCGCAAGCTGCGCCGGTCCAGGCCGGCCCAGGATCACGCGAAAGATCCAACTGCCCCTCCTATCCATAGGGGACAGAAATGCCTTCCTCAATCCAGCGATGATCCAGAAAGCGGTGATCGGGATTGCAGCCAGCAATCCATCGGGCGAAAGTACGAAGCTGAGATGACCATGTGCCAGTTTTAGAAGCACCGCACAGGCGGTCAAGAGAGCGAGGCCGAGACCGGCATACATCGCCAGGTACACACGGTGGCGATGGGTCCGCAGCAAAGAGTAACTGATAAAGTGATAAATCCCTCTCTGCATCCGGTTTCGTAATAAGGTCGCGTGCAACAGGTGATGAATGGGGACGAGGGCTAGATTCCTGGTACTGGAGCTACCGGATCCCTCGACCAGGTAACGCATTTTGCGTCGATAGGCAACGGGATAAGAAAGGATCGCCATGACGACCACAGCGCCTGTTGCCAGGCAGCCCGTCTTCGCGAGCTGGTTGAAAACCGGCAGGGATGATGATCCGGCCAGAAGCCTCTCGTATATACCCAAAAACCAGAAGGGCGGAAAATAACCAGCTAGATTGGTTAGCGCTTCGAGGAATCGGGACGAAACAGGGAAAAGCAAAAAGATGGTCACCAGCATCATCACGGCGAGACCCTGGAGGAAGGGTGAAATGGCACGAAAGAGACGTTCACCCAAAAGCGCCACCAGGATTCCCTGCAAGCTCAGGAAGAACGCTGCCACGAACACGCCGCTTCCGATGACTGCCGCCAGATGCGCAAACAAATGCCGTGCCAGCCCTGGCGCGTCCGACAGTGCGGGAAAGAATATAAATCCAAGAGCGTTGGCGCCCAACAGAAACAAGGCTAGAAAAAGGCACGCAGCCACCAACCTGGCCAGGAACAACCTTCTGCCGGGAACAGGAAGAGGGGAGAGAACAAAAAGATCTAGCAGATCCGGGAACAATAAGTCCCAGGAAAAGAGGCTCACTATCCCTACCGCCACGAATGAATACAACACATAAAAATAGTGATCACTCACCTGTGACCAGAAGGGCCGCTCAACCGGCGCATGGTATAGGGGAAACAAAAACAGGGCCACGACCATTCCAGGAAGCGCCATCGCGTACACCACCTGGAGAAGCCGCGCCTTCGAGTCACCATCTGCCGAAACCATGTCGTTGTTGAAAAATCGCTCCAGAAAGTGGCGAACCAGAAGGTTTAACTGACTTCGCTCTTGCACCAAGGCCACAGGCATCTTGGCTTGCACGCCGAGTGACAGAACGGGAAATTCCGGCGGAGCGAGGATGCGGAGCCCGCTAAACATTCTGCACCTTGATGGCTTCAATCAATTCGCGGGCCAGTGATTTTGTGTCTTCCTGCTGGACCAGTTGCGCAAACGCATGTTCGAGATTCTCGTGCTTCATCAGCGCGGTAAGCTCGGAGGGGCTGGCATCGGCCAGGATCTTTCCTTTCGCAATTACGACGACTCGATCGCAAACCTGCTCCACTACTTCGAGAACATGCGAGATGTAGAGGATTGCTTTCCCCGCCGCGGTGAGCTCCAACAGCAGGTCTTTGAAGAGGCGCGAGGAAAGAACATCCAGTCCGGAAAGCGGCTCGTCAAATATGAGCAGCTTAGGGTCGTGCATGAGCGCAGCGGCAATCAGTACACGCTGCTTCATCCCTTTGGAGTACATCGAGATGGGGGAATGCCGCCAGGACTCCAGGCCAAGGAGCCGGAGTAGCCTGGTGGCCTTGATCTGAATCTCTCGTTCGCGCAGTCCCCGCAGCCTGGCTACTAATTGCAGGTACTCGATTCCTGACAAGTATGTGTAAAGATGCGCTTCTTCCGGCACGTAGCCCAGCCTGGCACGAAAGCTCACCAGATCGTCCCGCATATTATTGCCCTGGAAGAGTACCCGGCCCTCATTCGGTTGCAGCAGCCCGGTAATGATTTTGACGGTAGTGGACTTGCCAGACCCGTTCGCTCCCAGGTAGCCAACCACCTCGCCGGCGTTGACCCGAAAACTAACGTTGGAGATCGCCGGGATACCGCGATAGCTTTTGGAAACGTTTTGGAGCTCGAGCATGGGTCCTCGTACCCTATGTAGCATACTACTTTTTACTAGTCAATAGCATGCTACATAGGTAGAATGCAGACCATGGCGAACGAGCCAAAACTCTCCCACACGGCTGCCATGATTCTGCACACCATTCATGCCGGCCAGATCTATGGCTTTAGCGTGATGGAGGCGACGGGTCTGCCCAGCGGGACGGTCTACCCGGCGATGCGACGGCTGGAACGCGACGGGCTTATCCTCTCCAAGTGGGAACAGCAATCGATCGCCGACGCCGAGCAGCGGCCTTTGCGGAAATACTACAAATTGACGCGGGCCGGGGCGGCGACGCTCCAGGCCATGCACAAACGGTATCCACTGCTGCAGAAGATGATCTCTGATCCAGAGGTCAAGAACGCATGAACATCCGCCTCCTGCTCCGCTCGTCTCCCGGCATGTCTCTTGATTCTGCGATGTGCCGCATGGCTGGTGCCGGCTGCAGAACGGGCAGAGTGGCTGGCCGAATGGCAGGCGGAGCTCTGGCATGTATGGCACTTATATCGCCGGCGGCCCGGCCGCGGTCAGGACGCGACTGATTTCTGTCTCGGTGCTTTCCAAGACGCCTTCTGGCTCAGATGGAACAATCCACAATCGATCCCACGACGGATTTTGCGAGCCGGCTCGGCTTCCCGTTGTTCGTTTTGCTTAGCTATATGGGCAGGAGCCAGCCTGTGCATGTGTCTCTTTCTGCCAGGCGCCCACCGAGCTATATGGCCATCGCTTTATCCCGACGCGAACAGCCTAGTGATGATTTCCAGTGGAGGCTATGCTGGAGCGCAGTCTCCCACCATACGTTTCCACGATTACCAATCCTGGAAGACGAGCACCCACCATCTGTTCACCGGCGTTGCTTTTTATCAAGCGATGCTCAAGCGGGTGCACATTGCCCGGCATCCAGGGACGGAACTTTCGATTGGCCGGGCAAGCGACAATCTTTTTGATTTGCTGAACGTGCCGGTCCCTGCTGAAACCGCACAGCGCTCTGAGGGCGGGAAACCGGCGAAACTGTTTTTGAGCGAGGCGGCGTGGCATAGCCGGTTCGGTGGCGATCCTCATATGCTTGGAAGCTTCACTGACATCGCAGGCCAGCGGGTGGTGATAGCCGGGATTGTCGCGCGAGACGGCTGGCCGATGCCGGGCCAGGTGGATGCCTGGCTGCTTGAAGACGAGCAGCATCTGAAGTTGGGGCCGAACGCGCGAGGCTTCGTGCTGGCTCACGTTCGAACAACCGGGTCTCACGCGCGGCCCGATGGATGGCGATACATGACTGTACCCAGGGAGGAAGGCAACGATCGTTTCGATTGCATATCGCTGGCGCAACGTGCCCGGCTTCCCTTTTCCATCTTTCTGTTCACGCTGATTGTCGCCTTGATCACCTTGCCCGCGACCACGGCGTTGCCTCTGGGCGAGTATCCGCGGCATAGTGGGCGCCTGGCCTGGAGTGTTCGAGCGAGACGTTGGATTTTTCTGTCGACCAAGGCCGCACTGGTAGTGTCCCTGGTCTATTTCAGTTCTGTTGGTTTCGCGTATGGTTTTCATCCGCTCAGTTCCACTGCTGCACAAACTATCCAGCTTGCGACCTCATTTGCCGGATTTCTCCTAGGCTTTCGATGGATACTGCAGGATCAGCGCAAGCGCTGCCCGGTGTGCCTGCGGGCGCTCTCCAATCCCGCCCGCGTGGGCCAAGCTTCACGAAACTTCCTGGCATGGAACGGTACTGAGCTGATTTGCGCCGGAGGTCATGGGTTGCTGCATATACCTGAGATTCCGACCAGCTGGTTCAGCACGCAACGCTGGCTGGATCTCGATGCCTCCTGGGGTAGCCTCTTCACCGATGCGTGTATGCCGTCGGCCGGCTTGATCTAGGGACCTGCGTGTCGAGAGAGGATATCGGGAACTGATGCCATGAGCAATGCACTCAAGCAGACGAGGCGGATCTCGTTTCCTGAACACGGTAGACGGGTGCCCCATGTTCGCATCAGCGTACATGGGCCGATAACGATTTGTTCAAATGCTTTCGCATCAATATGTCATGAGAGTTCACTCCTGGCGCCAGTTTCTACATGGCAGGAGCATGGAAAGGGGCAGCGCCCGTCTGTTTTGGTGTGTTCGGTCAGCCGGACCTGCAAAAAGAACCATCTGTGCCGTTTCATCATGGAAAAGTGAAGAGCTCGACGAGCGCCCTCACGCGCTCTTTCTGACGGCTGGGCGGAAATCGCCTGGTTCTTGTTAGCTCGGCGATACCATGGAGGCTCGCCCAAAACAATTCCGAGAGAACCTCTGACCTGGAGCTCTGCCCCGGAAACAACTCCAGTAATTGGGAAAACGCGAATCGCAATTCCGGAGGAGTAGCCGCGTCATCGAATGGTACGCTCAGGCTTAGCGAAAACATCACTTCATACAGTGCTGGTGAAGACGCGGCGAACTCCAGATATGCGGCAGCGACCGATTCGACCGCATTTCCACGCTTAGCCCGTTTCCGTGCCTTCTCCAAAGCCAGGCCCAACTCCTGGAAACCCTCGATAGCAACCGCGGCGAGAATCCCTTCGCGGCTTCCAAAATGAGCGTACAAGACGGGTTGGCTGTATGAAATTTCGTCGGATAGCCGCCGAACGGTTACGTTGGACCACCCTTCAAGCTCCGCGATTCGTCGTGCGGCACTGATAATCTGTGCCCGGCGGGCCTGCTTGTCACGCAGTTTTCGTTCCGCAATTCGGTTCGCTGCCGGCGTCGTTTCCATCGATAGAAAGTATAGCGCCGCTAGGATCAACGCCTGGCGTACGTTGAATCGTTTTTTAAAGGCTTCGCATCAAATATAGCGTTGCTAGATTTTCTACCAGTATTAATTGGATCGGGGAATGTGCGCAGCTTTAGGCGACCTCTTCTACAAGGAGAACCATTTATGCATAACGCTATCCCGCTTTATCTAGCTGCTCTCATGGCTGTGTCCATCTTGGTTGTCGGTTGTTTCTACCTTGCATCTCCTGAACGAATGACAGGATCATTCGGTCTTAAGCCGCCAGCATCGGATGCTGACACTCGTGCCTGGCTACGCCTTAAAGGAATTCGCGACGTCGCATCTGGATTGGTGGTGCTGACAATGATGCTGGCCGCAGACAGGCGGTTGGTAGGCATAGCTCTCATCGCTTTTGCCATTATCCCTCTTGGCGACATGTCAATCGTTCTGGGGTCGGGCGGATCGAAATCGAAGGCGTTCTCAGTTCATGGCGTAACCTGCGCGGTGATGCTTGTGGTCGGCCTCTTGTTGATCCATGCCATTTGAGAGGAATTAACCTTAACTCACTCCAAGGTTTTTTGTGGGGGAATTCATGATGGAAGTCCTGAATGTCGTTGCTATCATCGTCGCTGGATTGATGGTTGGAAGTGAACTGGCCATCGCCGCGTTTGTTCATCCAACGCTCGATAAACTTCCGGATGATGTTCATCTGCCAGCCGCAAGCGCCCTCGCTCGTCTGCTGGGCAGCTTCATGCCGTTTTGGTACGTTCTTGTATTTTTACTTACTCTCGCCGAGGTTGTAATCCAATGGCACCAATCTGGCCGCATACCGATCTGGATCGCTACATCGGCCGTTTTGTGGATGTTGGCGAGTTTGTATTCGGTCACGGCCCTGGTGCCAATCAACAACCGTCTTAAGTCCACTCCGCCTCCCGATTGGAAGATGTACCGGCGTAGATGGGATATGCTTCACCGCTGGCGTGTTGTACTCCTCACGATTGCTTTCGCGCTTCTAATCGTGGGATTTCTTAGCAAATAACATCGCCGGGCCTCTTCCCCAAGCGCAGCTATCGCTGGTCTAAAGCGCCATTCCGCCCGATACTTCAATGCGCTGACCGTTGATCCAGCGATTGTCGTCTGAGAGAAGCGCCGCGATCATCGGACCGATATCTTCCGGCACACCGGCACGCCCCAGGGCGGTCATACTCGCTACCATCTTGTTGACTTCCGGGTTGTCGCGCACCATACCACCGCTGAAGTCGGTCTGGATGGCTCCGGGTGCGACGACATTCGCCGTGATGCCGCGAGGGCCGAGTTCCTTAGCCAGGTAGCGGGTGAGAACTTCGACCGCGCCCTTAGCGGCGCCGTAGACGGAGCTGCCCGGCAAGGAGACACGCGCGAGGCCGGAGGAGATATTCACGATGCGGCCGCCATCGTTGATCAACGGCAACAGTTTTTGCGTCAGGAAGAAGACACCCTTGAAGTGAACGTTGACCACCGCATCGAAGTCCGCCTCGGTCACCTTGTCGAAGTTTATGTGCTGCGAGTTGCCGGCGTTGTTCACGAGGTAATCGAAGCGATCGCGTCCCCAGCTTTCGAGCGTTTTGCGGACTTCCTCGACGAACGCGTCAAAGAGGCGCGTGTCACCGGTGTCGAGGCGGAATGCCGCGGCTTTTCGGCCCATTGCTTCCACTTCGCGGGTGAGGCTCTCCGCTTCTTTCTGGTTGGCGCGCCAGGTAAAGAGAATATCCACCCCGCGCCGCGCGAGATTGATGGCGGTGCTGCGGCCTAGTCCGCGGCTTCCGCCCGTGATGATCGCGATTTTATCGGTCATATGTTTCCGGCTCCTTTGTCTGAGCGATTACGAGGCAACTGAAGTTTTCATGGGCTGGCCCTGGGCCGCGTTCGAGACGTCTTCCCACGCCTCCCAGGTGGCGAGGCGATCGGCGTATAAGGCGCGAGCCCCCGGCAGAACTGCCGAACCGAGCACCAGCCGCAGAGGCGGATCATTCGCGTCCACAAGCTTCAGGATGGCTTCTGCGGTTGCTTTGGGGTCGCCGCGTTCCATGCTGGTCAATCTCGCCATGAACCGTTTTCGGAAGTCCGCATACGGTTCCAGAACATCGGCGATCTTTGCGGATTTACCGAAATCGGTGGCGTAGGCGCCGGGCTCGACGATCGTCACGCTGAGGCCGAACGGCCTGACCTCTTGCGCCAGCGATTCGTGGAGCGCTTCTACTGCCCATTTGGTGGCGGAGTAGAAGCCGATGAGCGGCAACGTCCCGATTCCGAGGCCGCTGGAGATACCGAGAATGTGTCCGCTGCCCTGTTGCCGCAGCAGAGGGAGAGCAGCACGGAGAACCCGGACCATTCCGAGATAGTTCGCGTCGAACAGGTCGCGGATTTGCTGGTCGCTGGCTTCCTCCGCGGCAGCGAGCAGGCTGACTCCGGCATTGTTGACAAGAACGTCCAGCCTGCCGAAGTGGGTGTATGCCTGCTGAACCACCTGGTGCACCTGCGCGGGGTTGGTGACGTCGAGGGCGAGGGGCAGCGCCGTGTCTCCGAAGCGTTCCGCGAGATCGGCGACGTCTGCCAGTTTGCGCGCGGTCGCTGTGACTTGATCCCCGCGTTCGAGAGCAGCCTCGGCCCAGATGCGGCCGAACCCGCGCGAGGCTCCGGTGATGAACCATGTCTTTTTCATGTCGATTCCTCCTGGTTGGTAGTGTTGAGTTGGCCACATTTTTCTGACCAGAAATCGTTCAGACCTGGGAATAGCGCATGTTTCCAAGATCGGTGAGAAGGGAGGGGCCGGTGGGGTTCCAACCCAGTTGTTCCCGGGTTCGCGCGCTGGAGACTGGGCTATCTCTCCCTGCGAAGAACCCGAAAAAGCCGAAATGCTCCGGGGCCTGTTCCCGTGAGATGGAAGTGACGGGCACGTTCAGCCCGCGGCCGATGGCGGTGGCGATGTCTTTGAGCCGGACACCCTCTTCGGCGACGGCGTGATACCGGGCGCCCGCAGTGCCTTTTTCCAGGGCAAGCCGGTAGAGACGGGCGGCGTCGAGCACATGCGCGGCAGGCCAGCGGTTCTGACCATCGCCGACGTACGCAGAGACGCCCTTCTCGCGGGCTATAGCCACCAGCGGGGTTACGAGGCCCTGTTTTACGGTGTCGTGGACCTGCGGCAGGCGCATCACGGAAGCGCACACTCCGCGCTCCACGAGTGCCACAGCCGAGGCCTCTGATACACGAGGAAGGGAGGGGGAAGGGGGCAATGGTGGATCGTCCTCGGTGGCGGTGCGGCCTTGAGCCACTCCGACTCCGGAGCTGACGATGAACGGACGGCTGGAGCCCTGGAGCACGGCGCCGATGGCCTCGATGGCGCGCTGGTCCAACTCGCAGCTTTGCGCGAAGCTGGACCAGTCGTGGCGGAAGGCGGTGTGGATGACGGCATCAGACGCGGCTGCTCCGCTGCGCAGGCTTTCCGGGTCTCCCAGATCGCCTCGATGCGCCTGAGCGCCGGCGGCTTCCAGCGACTTTGCGCCCGCATCCGACCTCGTCATCCCGAGGACCTGGTGACCCGCACCGATGAGTTCTTTCACTACGGCGGAACCGATGAATCCGGTCGCGCCGGTAACGAATACACGCATAGTGCCTCCTGATCTTTTTTGAACCAGCGTTGACGACAGGCTGCTGCTTCGACTAAAACGGAGATGGTCTCCGAATTAATAGATAAGCGGAGACTACCTCCGGTTGCAAGAATTTTGGAGATGACGAAGAAGCGCCCAACACCCGCCCGAAAACCGCGTATAGACGCGCTCCGCAACCGCGACCGTATTCTTGAAGTCGCGAAGGGAGCCTTTACCCGCCAGGGTGGCGATGCCAGCCTGGACGCAATCGCGAAGCAGGCGGGCGTTGGAGCCGGTACCTTATATCGCCATTTCCCTACGCGGGATGCGCTGATCGAAGGTGTTTACCGGAACGAGGTGGAGAAACTCGCGGCGGCGGCGGGCCGCTTCGCAGAGACGATGTCTCCGATTGAAGCCCTTCGAACCTGGATGTTGTTGTTGGTCGATTACATCGCAGCAAAGCACATCATTGCGCCTGCTCTCAATAGCATTGTCGGTGGCCCGTCCCGGCTCTATGAAGGTTCTCGCAGCCTGATCCAGGGCGCGATCGATGACCTGGTGAAGCGCGCGAAGAGGAGCGGCGATCTGCGAAGAGATCTGGATGCATTCGACCTGCTTCGGGCACTGATCGGCGTCTCGCATGTAGGCTCCGGCGCGGATTGGCAGCAAAGCGCCCGGAGACTGGTAGACATCCTCATCGCGGGCTCGCGCCCGCTCAAATAGACCGCGTCTCGAGCATCGGAAGGCGCAGGGGAGTTACCTATAATCCCGTTTTCCCGGGACATTCAATCCGCCGCTTATTCAAACAATTTAGAGGTCGGATTCAACCTCTGAAATCGCCAGGTCGCTATTTGCTCGGTGGCTCCGTGAGCGAGAAGCTGACCGCGCAGGTCAAGCCGGACGTGTCAGAATGGTTTCGTCGAAGCGGTTGCCTGAGCTTTACAGATCGCTACGGCGTTGTCGAAAGCCTCGACCAGCCTCGGGCCGAGATCACTGTTATCTACATCTCCTCGATTTAACAATAGCTCCGCAAAGCCCCGATGATCGTCATTGTAAGTGAACGTTGACGTTGAGGTTGTAAATAAGACGATGCGGCCACTGCGGGGAGCTGTGTCATCTCGCAATTGCCACGTCACATCTTTCACTTTACCAAGCGGAACCGTGACGATATATTCTCGGCGGGTCGAAAGGGGAGGGTTTGTAACAGTGAGCAGAAAGCGCAGGTCGCAGGAGTCCATTGAGAAGTTTCCATAACTCCAAGTTTCTGCCCCGTTTTTTGTCTCTCCGCCGAGCTGCGAGAATTCGGACGCTATCCAGTCGGATGTCGCTGTGTAGCTCGGGGTCTGGCCCTGAGTATTTACCATAAAGCCTGCCACGAGAATCACAAAGAACGGTTGACCCATACCTATGCGCATCCGATACTTTTCCCCGATCAACTAGCCATAGCGGCGACGAGCTTAACACGAAGGCTGATTGTTCAACAATGTTACGGTCGAGCAGCGCGATCTGATGCCTTATTCTAGGGGTTGCCCATCTAGTTCTGCGAGCATTTCTGGTGAAGGATGGGTCATGGGGCTACCGACTGCCAGTCGTCGAGCGAAACTCTTTGCCACGTTGCGGGTTCAAACAATCAGCGGGATGAGTCAATCCGATGGAAGCAACTTAGACATAGCACTTTTATTGCGGCCTTCACTTGGGAACGCCAGGCCCGCATCCTAGCTTCTTTCAGCGTGTCATTCACTATCTTGCCGAACCCCGCGTCACGCCTGACCGCGCGATGCGGTGGCGACCTCGCGTCGCATGATTGGCCGGCCTGTTATGGCCGGCGAAGAACAACATAGGAGAACCAAGCAAAATGAAACGTCCAAATCTTAGGTTAATTCCCGTACTGGCCTTGGCCCTGGGAGCATCCGTTGCCGCTTTACCGTACGCAGTTGCGGCCGTGCCGCCGGCCCAGAACGACACTAACCTGCAGGCCGAAGTCTTGAACAAGGCGTTGAACAAGACGAACCTGAAAGGCGTTCAGGCTACCGCTCATGACGGAGTCGTTACCCTGACCGGAACCGTACCACTGTTCGCACTGAAGCAAGAGGCGGATAAACGCACGCATAAAATCAAGGGCGTGCACGCCGTGACAAACGAGATCCAAGTCGCGGGTTCAAATGTTTCCGATTCCGCGCTAGAGGCGAAGCTCGTCAAAGCCATTTCCTATGACCGCATCGGATATGGCACGACGCCGTTCAACGCGATTTTGGTCCAGGTGGAGGATGGCACAGCGACGCTGTCGGGTCATGCCTACGGGCCTGTCGATGCATCCTCAGCCTTGGCGCTGGCAGCCAACACGCCGGGCGTGAAGAGTGTCGTCAACGAGGTCCGGGTCGATCCACTTTCGTCGATGGATGACCGCTCGCGCATCCAGCTGTACCGGAGTCTCTACGGATATCCGACGCTTAGCAAGTACGCGATGGACCCGGCAAAGCCCATCCGCATCTCGGTGGAAAACGGCAACGTGACACTCTACGGCGTAGTCGACAGTCAGATGGACAAGGATGTTGCCGGGATTCGCGCCAATTCCGTTCCTGGAATATTCAAAGTGACCAACGATCTCAAGGTCGCCAACAGCTCGGAGAAGAATTAGCGCGCAAGCCTTCGATTTAAGAAGCTTGACTGCGGGTGCGATGTGAATCGCACCCGTTTTTTTAGCGCTGGTGTTGCCCTCGTAGTGGAAAGCATCGGGGCTCTCAGTTCAAATTCTCCTGATTGAGCAACTCTTGAAACTGTGGAGTGGTGCGCAGGGTCGCGAAGTCTTTATCTTCGTCCAGGCGCTTGCGATCCCTGAAGCCTTCATCCATTGCTTTTCGCAGATAGAAGATCGCCTGTTCCTGCTTCCCTGCACTGGCGAACGTCTCGGCTATGTAGTAGTTGATAGCCACACGCTGTTCGCGGGAGCCGCCACCTTCCACCATCTTGGACTGGTCCGGAGCAAACACCTGTTCATCGATAGAAAAGGCTTTTTGATACATCTTGAGCCCTTTCTTGTAATTCTCCTCGCCAAAATAAGCGGTACCCAGGTTGCAGTAAATCACCGCACTCTCTGATGTGTGTTTCAGCGCTCGCTTGTACCAATGCTCGGCCTCTTTATACTCATGCTGGCCGTAATAGACGGCAGCCAGATTATTGGCAGCCGGGGCGAAGCGCGGATTGATGGTAAGCGCGTGCTCGTAAGCCTTTCGCGCCTCCTCGAGGGCATACAAGTGGTGGTAAGCCATGCCAATACCGTTCCAAACCAGCGCGGACTTCAGATCGGATTGCTGGTATGCGGAAATCGCGGCCGCGTATTCTCCACGGGCCATCAGGATGTCGGCCTTAGTCTGAGCCGGTACCTCCCGGCTGAGAGTCTTGCGCTCGGGCGCAGATACCGGTGCAGTTACTTTCTGAGGCGGGCTAACCGGCGTTGGAGCGGAAGTTCCTTGTGCTACGGATATGCCGACCGACGTAAGCAAGGCAACCGCGAACCAGAGTTTCACACTGAAGAGCGGGCCATTGGGAATCTCACCCATCACTCGCCTCCTTGTCACGCAACCCATCTCGATTGCGGCGATGCAATCGCGACTCGAGACTGCGTAGTTTATTGGCCGCCTGCTGTCCAGGAGACGGCAATATCTGATTGCGAAGCAAGCACACAGCCACGCTAATCCTCGCAAAACTCGAAGGCTAACTTAACCTTTAACCTGCCTCTATAAGGGTGACGTTTAGGATGGCGTCATTTCGACAGAAGAAAATAATAAAAGTCAAGCGCCCTGTTCGCCCTCGCCGCCCAGAATGCCGGCGTACGCGCTAGCAAGATCCTGTACAGAGACCACTTGTTATCGTTGTTTTGATCGCTCGCGGATGCCCGCAGATAGCGTAATGGGAAGATGCATTCGCCTTCGTCCGCCCGATGATTCTGGGAGTAATGCTGGAGCGGGCGATCGAGAAGGGCCGGGGCGGCTGCTACTTGCGGCTGAGAGCCGAGCAGTAAGCAAGGCTGGCACGGCCCCCAACGGCGCATCGCGACACCTCAACCACGGCTCAAAGCCGGCTCCGGCTTAGCGATCAATTCCTCCATGTGACCACATTGGCCACACTCGTATAGGACCCTGGCTGCTGGTACCTCGTGGTTGCTATCAGTCGGCGTTCGTTGCATTGCAGGAACAGGGGTCGATTCATGCATGATGGCGTAGCAGGAAGGACATTTCTTCATCACGTATTTCTTCATCAGGTTCCTCCAGCAGATAGGACGCTAAACAGACGGGAAGCGTCGCCTTTCGGACTGCCGGCTGGCTGTGCGAAGCGTGGTGATCCACCAGGCAACCCTTGGCGACTGAGCGGCTATCGGCCGAGTTCCTCGGGCGTCAGAGGGGCTCACGGGGCGGAGTCGAGCTGCTTGGCGGACACAACGACCGTCCTCACGGGTCGAGGTTCCGGCAATTATTAACTATTCGGCAGCCTGAGTACTTAAAAGACGAAAAAGTGTAGGATCAATTGTCTCTACCATGACCTCGGTACCGGCACCCACGGCTAAAAATGCTGCCCGTCGGATTCTTCCTGTTACCGGGCACAAGTTCCTTTTGCTATTTCTGTTTCTGCTTGCAGACCTGGCTCTCTACCCTTACATGGGTGATAGCGGCGCGCCTTATCAAATGTTCCGGATGCTCGGCGTCGGCGTCACCCTGATGAGCGTCTACGCGGTGAGCTTTCGCAGAGGCCTCATCTTTGTCGCTCTGGTTCTTGCTGGTCCCGCATTGGTGGAGCACGCGATCGTTTTTCGCCCCAGGATGGTTCCTGCGTCGGCCTTCACCATCGTTTTCAGCTTCGCCTTCGACGTTTTCATTATTGTTGTTATCTTCCGCCGCGTCTTTGCGCGCGAAGAGCCCACCGCGGAAACGCTTTTCGGAGCGGTATGTATTTATCTCCTCATTGGATTTTCGTTCGCACGGCTCTATGCCATCATTGCTATCATCCGGCCCCACACCTTTTATCTTGATCCCGCGATCTATCCGCGTGGCGTTCCTGAGATTTTCGATTTTATTTATTACAGCTTTGGAAGCATGACGACGGCCGGTGCGGCCGGGATTGAAGCCGCTTCGCCGCAGGTTCGCTCGCTGTCGATGATCGAATCGATCCTGGGGGTTCTGTATCTCGCGGTGATGATTTCAAGGCTGATGGGTGCTTACCGGCCAAAACGCGGCTCGTTCGAATCCTCTTGAGGCTCATGGGCGCGACGTAGCGCCTGATCAACGCGACCGCATCGCGCCGCGCTATGCCCTGGACCAGAACCTCAAGCTCATTCTGGCGCCGGACCAGTCGCCATTTCCAGCCGTGGCCGGAACTCCCCCAGGGGTGAAACCGAAATTCCTGCTGTCGATCGCCGGGCTTTATTCCACGGCACAAGACTACATGCGTTTTGCGCAGATGCTGGCAAATCGCGGTACGCTCGACGACGTCCGGATGCTGTCGCCATCTTCGGTCAAGCTGATGACGAGCAACCTGCTCCCCGCAGGCGTGCCCCTGCACTTCACCCAGCCGTTCGTGGGGATTGGCTATGGCATGAACGTTGGCATCGTGCTCGAGCCATCGCATGCAAATTTCAACGGCGGCGCGAACGGCGCGGGCACTTTCTACTAGGGCGGCGTGCACGGAACCTGGTTCTGGGTCGATCCCACTTATGACATCGTCGTCGTTGGCATGCTGCAGCAACAAGACGGGGGAAATCCGATGACTGGGCGTCCTTATCCGGTGCCGAATGTGTGCGGAATAGCGCGGTCCATCATCTACGGAGCGCTTGTGGATCCTGCGCTTTAGTAGAGGGCCCATTCTTCGCTTCAAGAACGGTGATTCAGTTAAAAAAAAAATGGTCTCGCGGTCAAACCGTAGAGCCGGAACGAAAAGACGGTGGTTGAAAAGCTCCGAACGGCATGGGCAAGACAAGCGCCGTCGGGGTCCTTCGAGTGCGCGCCGTCAAGCGCTGGGTCAGGCGATAAATCTGTGAGGCGCCCCGCTCAGGATGACGGTTTTGTGGGAGTTTTGGAGAAAAACATCCTAACCTCAGTTAGTCAGGGCTCTATGCGACATCGCGAAGCAAGTGGATCACCCACTGCAAGTCACTTGCCTTCACTCTTAACCAGAAAGGAACCGACATGCCGACCCAAACACCGCTCAATGCGCCGCAGCTTTCCGGAGACGGCGCCGCAAAAAATGGGTACACGCCAACGCAGCCGCCCTCAACATTGATCCGAAGCGCATCCTCGTCGCCGGAGAAAGCGGCGGTGGCAACCTGACCTTCGCGGTAGGCATGAAGCTAAAGCAGGATGGAGAAGCCGGCCTGATTCAGGGCCTGTACTCCCTGGTTCCCTACATCGCTGGTGAGTGGCCTCTCCCGGAGTACCCGTCTTCCATCGAGAATGAGGGGATCGTGCTCAACTTCGGGGATAACCGCGCCACCATGGCCTATGGCATCGAGGCCTTCAACGCCCGCAATCCGCTTGCGTGGCCCCGCCGGGCGCGATCTCACCACCTGGAAACTCGATCGCCAACCGTTTCCGTTGGAGACCAGCCTGCCGGGAGTGTTCTCGCAATCTGATCAATCAGGTATTGCGACATGCTGACTTTCAGCCCTTCGCCACGTACCAATACCTTTACTTCCGCCGCATAGCTGGACAAAAACATGGCGGCTTGTCCTGCTGAATTGCCGCCTCCTACGATGAAGACTTTCTTGCCGACTAAGTTGGCCGCCTCGTGACGGGCCGCTCCATAAAATACGCCGCGTCCCAGCAGGCAGTCCTCACCCTTCGCCTGCAGCAGGCGCCAGTCCACACCTGTGGCTAACACCACGGCTCGGGCTGAGACCGAGTGACCTCCGTCAAGCTCGCAGACATAGCCTTCACTCGAGGGAGTAAGCTTTTCCACTGAGCGCGTCAGCGCAACTTCCGCGCCGAAGCGAGTCGCCTGCTTGAATCCGCGCCCGGTCAGGTCTTCCCCTGAAATTCCCTCAGGGAAGCCGAGATAATTTTCGATACGTGTCGATGTACCTGCTTGCCCGCCTGCTGCGCAGCGCTCGACAATCAGCATCCTTAGCCCTTCAGAACTCCCATAAACGCCGGCGGCCATACCCGCCGGTCCCGCTCCCACAATCAGCACGTCGTAGCTGTCGTGCCTGGGATTGGTCTGCAGTTGCAGGGCCTCGGCAACTTCCCTCGTTGTCGGCGGCTCAATGAAAAGTTGTCCGTCAACAGTGACCCCCGGGCAATCAGGGTCGTCGGAGACACTCGCAGGCACCCGCTCCGGGTGGGAATCACGATCAACCCACTCGTAAGGAATACGGTTCGCGGAAAGAAAGGCGCGGATGTTATGGCAGTCCTCATCCTTGTTGCGGCCGAAGATTTGCACCCGCGATGTTGGTAAGGAAAGGGAGCGTTGCTGGATCAGCAAGAGCCGTTCACCCAGGGTTTGCAGAATGAGGATGCGGGCCGGGTTTGAGTCCCGAATCAAGTGATGAACTGCTGCCTATCCAAGCGAGCGACGCGGCACGAGGTTTTAGCTCGCAATGAGCCGAAGAACGGAGTGCCCATCAGAAGAGGCACTTCACCCAGGAAGTCACCCGGCTTGAATTCCTGCTCCGCAAACTCGGTCTGCTTTCCGTGGACGTCGAGAACGATCCGGAGACGGCCCTCCAACACCACGTAGAACGAAGCGGGCGCGCCCTCTCGAAAAAGCCATTCTCCCGGCTCGAGCCGCACATCGGCGACAATTTGCGTTAGTCGAGCGCATTCGGCTTCATCAAGACAGGCAAAGATTTTTGCTTGGCGCAACTCTTCTGCTGTGAACACGTGCCCGCTCCCTAATTGTTAGAGGTCAAGGTGACACCTATTTATCACAGAATGCTGCTGATAATGGCGCGCTTACACCCTCGGGCTCGAGGCGCCTTCCCCGAAGGTAGCGGAAATAGATACTCTGGTGGACGCGGGTGGAATCGAACCACCAACCTGTCGATTAAGAGTCGAATGCTCTGCCAGTTGAGCTACGCGTCCGGGAGGGTTAGAAGGCTGAATGCTGAGCAACATTCAGAGGCTGAGGCGCGCACATGTGCCTCACGTCCAAGCAAAATATAGCATAATCACGCTGTTTTTTCCGGGCCAGTCAGCGCAGGCCGACGCAATCAGGCGCACCGAAGAGTTGTGTGCAAAGGCACGCCGGGACAGCTCGGCTGCGGTCCCCCTGGACACGACGGCCGGGTGCCCCATATCTCGCTCGTTTTTCGCGAGATGTGGGATACCACCGATGTTGACCGCTCAGTGCGTCGGATGAATCGAGAGTCAGAGGGAAGGCGCAGTGGTATCCCCATCTCGCGAAAAACGAGCGAGATGTGGGGCACCCGGCCTTCGTGTTCGGGATTAAAAGGAGAAGGAAAGACCGCCCTGAATCGAGCGCTCGGTCTGGGCGAAATAGAGAGTACTGCCGTCGCGGGTGAGGAAGGGGCGATAGCCCTCAGCCAACAGGTTGCGAACGTCGACCAGCGCCTCTGTTCCATTGGGCAGCAGGTGACCACAGTGGAGTGGCTGCCGTATAAGCACGTTCAGGTATGCGCTTTGCCCGAAGCTGTCATACACCGCAACCGGCGTCACTGTATCCACAGGCTGCCAACGGTAGGAAGCTTGCCAACCGGTGCCGGTGCGGGTGAACACACCATTGAGCGATGCCGTAACGGCTTCCGTTCTGCGCTGGGTGAGCCCCTGGATCGGCATCATCCACCGACACCGCGGAATCAGGAATCTCAAAGGCTAAGGCCTTGCCGTTAGCGTAGGAGAGTGTTGCCCAGGTGGAGCCTACAATTTTTTGCGCCAATACTGCCCGGAATCCACCAGTGGTGTAGCCGGGTCCGGTGACGCGGAAGCCCTGGGAAAGCGGATCGTAGAGCATGTCCCCGGAAGCCAGATCCTGCTGCGATACCCATCCGCCCCCGCCGATGACCGGGCTCTGTACCTCATCCTGATAGAAAGCCACCAGGGCCCGACGTGATGCGGTGTTGTCCTCCAACCGCAATTCCTGATGGAGACCGTGCTGGATGCGTACCTTGCCCCCTTCCTCAGAGAACATGGGCGCGAGCGTGGGGCTGTCGGCAACGTCGCCGGCACTCTGCATCTCCGGCGAAGTCGCGGCACGATACGAAACGCTCACCCCTTCGTCGTGCCAGGAGGCGTTGACAAAAGGCAGACTGGAGGTGATTTGAGAAGCCCCCTGCACCGACTGGACCTCATTGCCCATCTCCAACGATGCATTCGGACCGAGATTGACTGCTTCCGCGCTGCGCAAGCGCAAGTCATAAAACCCCTGGCTTCCGCCGCCTTCGATCGCGGTCATCTGCTGCACCGTGGCCACGTTGTAGATCTGGCGCTCCGGCCCCAAAGCCAGGTTGTATCCCGCCATGTATTCCGAGGCCTGCTCAGGTTGCGGACTCAGGTTGGCGCGCAAAATCAGATGACCGCCCACGGCGCTCGATCGCTCGATCGCAAAGGCGTGGTGGGGACCCCCCTGTCCAAATTCGCGAGAAGGACCGCTGACGGCAACCCGGGCTGCTAATTGCGGGGCTGATCCGTGATCGTCCCCGGAGAGAACCACCAATGGGCCGTCCTGGAGCAAGCGCAAGAGCGGCCGATTGCTCGAGGAACGTAGAGTCCACTTCCAGTCATCGCTCGGCTCATCCGGCGTCCGGGGCTGGGCTGGAAGCCACTGCATGGCCTCAAACAGGGTGCTCAGGGTCAGATTGACAATGACTTTGCTGCGGGCATGCAAGCGGAGATCCTCACGCAGCGTGGGGAGAAACGATTCTCCTGTTGCTTTTATCTGGTAATTGCCGGGGAAGACCTGGTCAAAGGTAAACGCGCCGCGGACATTGGTATAGGCGCGGGCAACCACGGTAGCATTGGCGGCCATCAACTCGACCATGGCGCCCATTTGCGGCGTGCCCCGGGCATCGCGCACAACTCCGCTGACGGTTGCCGGGAAAGGCGCGGCCGAGGCGGGCAAGAGGCCCACCAGGGTCATCACCATCAGAGCTGCGATTTGGCAATACCTTTTACGCACTCAATACGCTACTCACTCGAACGCATTGCAGTAACCCAGTCCTGCGATCGCCGTACTAACCGCTCTACTCCGGCCACAAACATTACCCTCCTGAGCTTACCAGAGGGCTAGTCAACCGTAAACGGGGCAGACTGCGCTACCTGCTGCTTGGACACATGATCATTAACTGTGATGGTGACCTGGTACTTACCGGGCTGCAGGCTGGCCAGGGGTACGGATCGTCTCACCGTTAACTGATCGGAGTTGGCGTTATTGTCGCCCATTGCCGCGCTACTCTCCGACGTATCCAAAATCGCTTTGTTAGACGCCATATCCATGATTTGGTACTGAATCGTAGCGGCGTTTTGCTTACTTTTGTCGTCGATCTGCAGGTTATAAATCTGCATCCAGAAATTAAGCTTCTGGTTGCGATGGAAGGTGACGGCCACCGCAGGCCCAGCGCTCACCCGAGGACGGACATACGTATTGCCGATAATGAATTGGCCGGTGCCAATTTGCTTGGTGGGCACCTGCTCCATCTTGTCGGCCAGAATCAGCGAAGACGCGGAGAGTTTTTCGTCGTCGTACTTGGGCACAACGATCCCTTCCGCCCAGGTGCCGACGTGGTCCGGGTTATTCACGTCCTTGATGGCAATATCCACCCGGTACCGGCCCGGCTTCAGAGGCAGAGCCCACCAGTGGACCGAGGCCTGGTCCAGCGCCTGGCCCAACAGTTCGCTCGGCTCTTCGACCTCCAAAGTCTGTTCGAAGGTCTGCACCACGTGGTCGGTAATGGTCGCCACCCGTCCCAGGACGTTCACCTCGCCCTTGGCTACGCCGTCCTTGGTGTTGAAGGTTATGTCCCGGTTCTTGATCTGCAGGGTCAAAGGCACCAGCACGGTGTCTTCCGTGACTTTCACGTAGTCGGTGCGGACCTCAAAGGGAAAGAAGGGTCCGCTCAAGACCTTGTGGTTCACCAGAAACGATTCCAGATCCTTGAACTTGACCGGTGGCGGAGCTTGCAACTTGGAAAACTGCTCCAGGCGGTCAAACTCCTTGGATTGGTTCGAGGCGGCCATTGGACCGCCGCCAAGGTTCTCCAGGCCGCCACTGAAGCGATCGGCCCTCTTCGAGGTCCCCATCTGTTCGCCCAGGGTTGCACCGGCGCCGGGAACGTGCAGCAAAGCATCCTTCTCCGAGCGGTCGAGGGTCATGTGGTAGTCGCCGCACATGCAGGTATCCACGAACTCGATATCGATGTTTTCGCCGATGCCTTCGATGTAGCGGTAATGCCAGGTCTCAAAGGGGAAAGTCGAGGTTTCGCCGCCGCCTTCGTCCATGGGCCGCTCATACGAACCGCCGCTGGGATGAGATTCAATGCTGTCGGGCTTGCCGTAGGCGATATACATGTGGCCGCGGTCGGTCTTCCAACCCGGCTTACCGGCGGCAAAATGCTCGTTGGCGTAAGCGATGCGGCGGTAGTTCTCTTCTTTGAATTCGTTCTCAGGGGAATCGGGGTCGGGATTGCGCCGCTGCCAGAACGTCTCGATGAAGTTGTCGCGCTCTTCATCATTCGACAGGCTCTTGAAGGCTTTCAGTTCCTGATCGGTGATGATCCAGCGCACATCCTCGTCCACCCACTTCTTGTAGGGTCCCTTGAGCTCGTTTCTCAGTTCTTTTTGCTGTTTGAACTTATCCTTATCGCTCAGCGGCCGGCGCAGGGGGTCCTGGTTAGCTGGGGTGGTTTGGTTATCCGGCGCGGGGGTGGACGCAGTATTCGGAGTGCTGGCCGGCGATGCGGTCTGGGCTACGGCTATAGGTGACAGGCCCAACGACAAGAACAGGAAAAGGGTGGAATGAACCCTGAACATAGGCTGCGCGATACTCCCCGTACGGCACCCACAAGTTTAAGGTTCGGTAACGACGAATTCAAGCGGGGAATGTCTTTTCGGCCCTTTATCTTCTGGCCGATAGGGTGTCCCGGTAACGCGTTTTTACGGTACCGAAATGAAAAGCCAGGAACCCCGGGCCAGCGATCCACGTATGATGTACACAGGGCGGAGATACCGTTCTACCGATGAAACTGAAGAAAATATTGATCATCTCAGGCGCGGTCCTGGTGGCTGCGGGCATTGCCGGCTTCACCATCGTGCGCGCCCAATCCGGCTATACCAAGGTGCTTACGGCCAAGGTTGTGCGGCAGAACCTGGTTTCGATCGTCAGCGGGACAGGACAGATCAAGCCCAAGACCTATGTCAACATCGGAGCCACCTCGTTTGGCCGCATCACTCACCTGTACGTCAAAGAAGGCGACCAGGTGAAAAGGGGCCAGGTTCTGGCTACGGTGGAGAGTGTGCAGGCCAAGGCCGGGGTAGAAGCTCAGGAGGCCAGCATTCGCTCCGCGGATACGGACATCGCCTCCTACCTGGCGGCGGAAAAGACGGCAGAAGCGACGGTCGCCCACTCCGAGGCCGATCTCAACCAGAAGCTTCTAGACTGGCAGCGGGCGCAGGCCTTGTACAAGGCCGAACTTATCGCCAAGTCAGAATACGACTCCAAGAAGGCCGCCTACGACACCGACGTCGCCACGCTGGCGCAAAGCAAAGCGGCGCTGGTGCAAGCCCGCGCCCAGACGGCATCGGCCCGAGGCAAGCTGGGGACCGCGCAAGCCACGCTCACCAGCAATGTCGATGCGCTGAACAAGACGGTAAGCGTCGCGCCATTCGACGGCATTGTGACCAATATGCCGGTGCGCGAGGGGGAAACTGTAGTGGTGGGCATTCAGAATGCCCAGGGCAGCACGCTGATGACGCTGGCCGATCTCTCCGTCATTACCGCGGAGGTCAAGGTCGATGAGACCGATATCGTGAATGTCTCCATGGGCCAGCCGGTGGACGTGACGGTGGATGCCTTGCCGGGCAGGGTTTTCCCGGGGAAGGTTACCGAAGTGGGCGACCAGGCTATTCTGCGCTCCACCGGCATTGCCACCAGCCAAAGCACCACCGGCACCGAGGAGGCGAAGGATTTCAAGGTGGTGGTCACGCTCACCAATCCGCCGCCGGAACTGCGCCCAGGGCTGTCGGCCACGGCCAAAATTACCACCGCACGGCGGCAGAATGTATTGACCATTCCTATCCAGGCCCTGGCCATGCGCACCCCGGCCTCGCTGAAGCCCGGGGCGTCGATGCAGACGGTAAACGCCGCATCGAGCGAGGATGGATCCACGGCAAACGCCCAGGATCCGGGCACGCAAGGAGTCTTCCTGCTGCGCTCTCATGGCAGCAAGCTGCAATCGGAGTTTGTCCCTGTCACCACCGGCATTACCGGTTCCACTGATATCGAAGTCACCAGCGGGCTCAAAGCAGGGGATGAAATCGTTATCGGGCCGTATAAGGTGCTGCGTACGCTCAAGAATGACGTCAAGTTAAAGCGTGACAATGCGGCCGCAACCCAGAGCACGGAATCCTCGTAGACTTAGCAGCAGCCGCACAGGAGCGAACGATGGCACTCGAAACCGGCAGCGCAGCGCAAGCCGCCGCGGCCCAGGATGGCGCCCAGGGAGAAGTCATCGTGGTCGAGGACTTGTGGAAGACGTACACCATGGGCCTGGAACAGCAGGTGAATGCGCTGTGCGGCATCACCCTGCGCATCCGGCATAACGAGTACGTCGCCATCATGGGTCCTTCGGGTTCCGGCAAATCGACGCTGATGAATCTGATCGGCTGCCTGGACACGCCGACCAAGGGAAAATACTGGCTGAACGGGCATCTGGTCAGTGAATTGAACGATGACGAGCTGGCGCGCATTCGCAATCGCGAAATCGGCTTTGTTTTTCAGACCTTCAATCTATTGGCGCGGGCCACCGCGCTGCACAATGTGGAGTTGCCGTTGATCTACAACGGAACCCCCGCCGAGGAGCGAATCGAGCGCGCCAAGGCAGCGCTGCGCTCGGTGAACCTGGAAGCGCGCATGAACCATAAGCCCAACGAATTGTCTGGCGGTCAACGCCAGCGGGTGGCGATCGCGCGCGCGCTGGTCAATCGGCCCTCGATCATCCTGGCCGACGAGCCGACCGGCAATCTGGACTCCAAGACCGGCGATGAGATCATGGCGCTTTTTGATGAGCTGCACGCCAAGGGCAACACCATCATCCTGGTCACCCACGAGCCGGACATCGCAGAGTACGCGCATCGCGTGGTTCACATCCGCGACGGGATGATTGCTTCCGACGCGGTGTCTTCGCGGGTGCGCACAGTAAAGGCCTAGTCTCCCCGGCTCAACTCTTCTCTCCCTCCGCCGATAAACCGCTAAGAGCGGTTTCACCGCTGGGGGCGAGAATGATCAATCAGCCGTTACAACCGAACCGGGAACAAGCTCGTTGGGCGCCAACGCGGCGGCCCCCGGGCGGCCCGTTGCCCGAGTTGGTTTCACGATCGCTGGCCATGCGCCGAGTTTCTGAGCAGCTGCAGCAGGTCGGCCCGCGGGTACGGCTGGCTCTGATTGAGGGAGAAGCCGGCACCGGCAAACACCTGCTGGCGCGGCACATCCAGGCGCGCCACGCCTCCCCGGGCATGCTGGTGGTGGAAGAGGCGACTGCCTTGTTTTTGCCCGACGGGGGCAGTAGTAGCGAGCTTCGCTCCGAGGCTCTCCGGGCCGCCGTTCGCAGGGCGGCGGATGGGGTTCTCCTGATCCGCAACATCGATGAATTGGCGGCCGAGCCTCAGGCCCAGCTGTTGCGCTACATTCGCGCCTTCGAAACCTCGCTTTCGGCGGAAAAGCAGGGTGCGCAACCTTCCCCCTCGCAGGTAATCTGCACCGCCCGCAAGCCGCTGCGAACCCAGGTGCTTGCAGCAGCGTTCTTGCCGGAGATCTACTATCGTTTGAGCGCTGTCTCCTTCTCGCTGCCCCCGCTACGCGATCGCAAAGAAGACATTCCCGCATTGGTGCAGATGTTCATCGATGCCGTTTCCCGAGAGCAGCAGAGACCATTGCAGGGGCTTGGTCCAGGCTCACTTCCTATTTTGCTGCGCCACCTATGGCCGGGAAATGTGCGCGAACTGGAATCCGTGGTGCGCGCAGCTTGCCTGTCCAGCGAAGCCCAGTGGCTGCGGCCGATTGATCTGGTCATTCTGCCCGCTCGAACCAGCCGGCAGCAAGGATGGCGAGCCGGCCCTGCCCGAGAACTTTACCCTCGATGGCGTGATCCGGCGGCATATTCTCCAGGTGCTCAAGGTATGCGATGGCAATAAAGCGCGCGCGGCCTCCAAGCTGGGGATCAGCAGGTCCACGCTGTACCGCATGCTGGAAGCCGACATTGCGTTACCTATGCAGCCGACCGACGCCAAGCAGGAAGAAATGGTGGCATCGCCCAGTATCGCTCACCACGACTGAAGATACTTTCCGTGTACCTCGGCTTCACGGCGACCGGTCCCTGTTCGCCCGCGCCAATTGTCGATACACTGCGCTTAGACCTTGATTCCTGCGCATGACGTTCGCCACGTTACCAAGTCATACAGGAATCCGGGGACTAGCTTCTAGCGAGCTCAGGAATCCGTTTGTCACGAATACCAACCCTTATCGCCACTTTGTGGTCTTCATTGCGCTTGCAAGCACCGTTGGCGCGGCACAAAATCCTCCTCTTGACACCCGCGTAAAAACGCTCAACACCATCTTCTCCGACTACTGGGAAGATCTCCTCAAGCACGAGCCCGACTTTGCCTCCTCCATCGGCGATAACCGGTACAACGATCAGCTCTCCGATTACTCCGTTCAGGCCTATAACGAATCCCTGGCGCGCGGTCGAGCCTTCCTCACCCGGCTGACCGAGGTGGATGCGGCCGGAATGTCTGACCAGGAGCAATTGAGCAAAGATTTGCTGGTCCGACAATTGATCCAGAATCAGCAGGAAGCAAGGTTCAAGCCCTGGGAGATGCCGGTCAATCAGTTCTATGGCCTGCAGGTCGATCTTCCCCAGCTCGTTGCTCAACTGACCTTCAACTCGGTCAAGGACTACGACGACTACATCGCTCGCCTGAAGAAGGTGCCGCTCGCCTTTCAGCAGATCACAGACGATATGTCCATCGGCATGGAAGACCACCGCGAGCCACCCGCATACCTGATGGAAAAGGTGCTGGGGCAGGTCAATACCATCGCCAATGAGAAGCCGCAGGACAGCCCGTTCGCGCTGCCGGTTAAAAAGTTTCCAGCTTCGGTTTCTGCGACCCAACAGGCACGCATCAAGGAGGAACTGTTCGCGGTGATCGCCTGCCAGGTGACGCCTGCTTACGTCCGCTTCGGCAAGTTTCTGCAAGCGCAGTACATTCCCAACGGCCGCAATGATCCAGGCATATGGTCTCTGCCTGACGGCGACGCGTATTACCGCTTTCTGGTAAAGCAGAGCACCACCACCGATCTGACGCCTGACCAGATTCACCAGATCGGCCTCGACCAGGTAAAGCAGGATGAGGAGCAAATACTCGCCATCGCGCAAAAGCTGGGATTTGCCGACATCAAAGCGCTGGAAGCGGCCGCCGCCAACAACCCCAAGCTGTACCCAACCAGCAAAGACCAACTGCTGGACGCCTATCGCGGATACCTTGACCGGATGCGGCCGAAACTTCCTCAACTGTTTGGGCGTTTGCCCAAAGCGCCGTTGGTGGTTACGCCGGTGCCGGATTATGAGGAAAAAGACCAGGCAGCAGCCTACTACGAACACGGCACCCCGGACGGCTCCCGGCCCGGCACGGTATTCGTCAACACTTATAAATTCGAAACGCGGCCTCTTGTATTCGCTGAGTCCATTGCTTATCACGAAGGATTGCCCGGGCATCATCTGCAGATATCCATCGCGCAGGAGCTTACCGGCGTTCCCGCAGTTTCGCAAATACCTACTACACCGCTTACACCGAGGGATGGGGACTTTACGCCGAGCAGCTGGGCAAGGATGTCGGCTTCTACCAGGACCCGTACAACGACTTTGGCCGCCTGGAAGACGACATCTGGCGCGCGATCCGTCTGGTGGTCGATACCGGCGTCCATTCGAAGCACTGGACCCGCGAGCAAATGGTCGATTACTTCCATCAGCACTCGGCTATCGGCGAGACCGATGTGCAAGCCGAAGTCGATCGCTACATTGCGTGGCCGTCGCAGGCGCTGGGATACAAGGTAGGGCAACTCAAGTTTCTGGAGCTGAGTGCCAAGGCCCAGCAGGCGCTGGGCGATCGATTCGATCTCAGCGCCTTCCACGACCAGGTCATTGATTCCGGCGCCCTGCCGCTCGATTACCTCGAGGAGCGCATCGACAACTGGATCGCGCAACAAAAAACCCAAAAGTAAGAAAAGGGAGACTTCATGGGCGGATACACAAACAGGCAATCGCTTGCCGGCCTTCGGGTAGCCATTCTTGGAGCTGGAAAAATGGGTGGAATTCTGCTTCAGGCGTTCCTGAAATCCAAGGTGCTTGAGCCGGAGCAGATTGTGGCCACGGTGGAACACGAGGATCGTGCCGGGCAGCTTTCCGCCCAGTGGGGGGTCGATGTATCCACGGACAATTTGGCCGCCGCGCAGGCAGCGGATCTGATCCTGTTGGGCTTAAGCCGTCACGGTTCCCGAGGTCGTGCGGCAGATTCGTCCCGCGCTCACGCCGCAAAAGCTACTGATCTCGATTGCTGCCTCGGTGCGGACGACAGCCATCGAGCATGCCGCGGATTTGGAAATCGGTGTGGTCCGGGCCATGCCGAATACTCCCTCCATGCTGGGCGCAGGCATTGCGGCGCTCAGCCGCGGACGCTTTGCCACCCAGGAGCAGCTGGATCTCGCCGGCTTTCTTTTCGCGACGGTCGGCCGCACGGTGGTGGTGGAAGAAAAGCATCTGGATGCGGTGACTGGTCTTTCCGGCTGCGGGCCGGCTTTTATCTACATCATCCTGGAATCGTTGGCGGAAGCCGGGGTCAAGGTCGGCCTGCCGCGCGACATTGCGACCCTGTTAGCGGCCCAGACCACTTTCGGCGCGGCCAAGATGGTGCTTGAAACCGGCTACCATCCGGCATTGTTCAAGGATGCGGTCACCACGCCGGCAGGCTGCACCATCGATGGCATCCTGGAGCTGGAAGAGGGCGGCCTGCGGGTGACCCTGATCAAAGCCGTGATGCGCGCCACGCAGCGCGCCAAGGAACTAGCCGGGTAAGATTAGAAGGGGGTAATGATGAGTTCTGCCCACGCCCTTCCGGCTTCCGCGACCCTCAAGACCCCTGCGGCTCGGGTTTGCTGCCGCGTTTTGCCTGGATGGTCCTGGTCTACAACGTGGCGGTGGTTTTGTGGGGCGCGGTGGTGCGTGCCACCAGCTCCGGCGCTGGTTGTGGCGATCATTGGCCGCTGTGCAACGGGGTCGTGGTGCAGACCCATCCGCGGCTGGCTACTGTGATCGAGCTTGCCCACCGCATGACCAGTGGCGTCACCGTGATTGCGATCCTGATCCTGCTGGTGTGGATCTTCCGCAGCACGGTGGCGGGACACCTGGCTCGCATTACTGTGGTCGCGGCGACGGTGCTCATTTTCAACGAAGCTCTGCTGGGCGCTCTGCTGGTTCTGCTGCGGCTCACTGCCGATAACCACTCTCCTGCCCGCGCGGTTTATCTCTCGCTGCACCTGGCCAATACTCTGCTTTCTGCTGGGCGCACTCGCCCTCTCCGCGGACTTTCTCTCGCGTCGCGAGGGCTTCAATCGGCGCACGGTGCGTTTTACGCATCTGCCACTAGGTTGTGACCGGACTGGTGGCCATCCTGGCGGTGGGAATGACCGGAACGCTGGCCGCGCTGAGCGATACGCTCTTCCCGGCCAGCTCCTTTGCTGCCGCGCTGGCCCAGGACTTCTCGAGCGCCGCCAATTGGCTGGAGCGCCTGCGCCTTCTTCACCCGGTCACCGCAGTGGTTGCCGGCCTGTTCATTTGCTGGCTGCTGCTGCGCGGTATTCCCGCCCGCCGGATCGACGGCTGACCATCGGAGTGCTCGTGCTCCTGGCCCTGCAGTGTGCGCTTGGCGTTGCCGATGTGGTGCTGCTGGCTCCCCTGTGGCTGCAGATTACTCATCTGCTGGGAGCGGACCTTCTGTGGATCGCTTTGGTTGTGCTTGCGGCCAGAATTTCCGTGGTGGGCTGGACACAAGTCGCGGTTTGAAGCCTTGCGATGTCGCCTCTAGTTCCCACCAATACCGAGTGCCCCACACCGATCGAAAAACTTTTCCAGGAGATGTCCGAGGATACCACTGCAGGTTCCCTCGGCTCTCGCTTCGGGATCCGACAAAGGGAAATGCTATCAAGATCGCTTATCCCATACATCTGTTGCGACAAACGAGCAATATGTGGGGCACCCGGCCTTAGTGTTGAAATCAGATCTTACTACGGCTTGCCCTGCGCGTAGTCAGGGACTTTTGGCGTTAGTTTGCGGAAGAGAAACTCGCGCCCCAGATTATCCAGGGCGTGAGCCGCGACGTTGAGAAAGCCGTTGCCGATCGTCAGGCCGACTCCGCGATCACTTGCGGGATGATACAGGTTTGAGATTCCACCGGCGGCGAAAGCCCCCGCACTGTAGGAGTAGTTCGGCTGCAACCTTCCGTTGTCTCCCCTGCAGATGACCGCTGACGAGATGGCGTAAAGTGCGCGCGATTTCTTGCTTCCACTGCCGCGATAGAAATACCGCGGGTCCTGATGCAGAAGCGAAGGCAGGATGGCGCTGCCAATCATCCTGCTGAGCGCCTCGTCCGCGTAGGCTGCGCCGTATCGCTTGGCGTAGCCCTGCGCGCCCTGGCCGTATCCCGGGAAGGTGTTCTGCCACTGCTCGACGGCGGCAAACGGCGCCGTCCCGACGAATGTAAACGGATCTGCGATTGAACGCAAGGCAAGGTGATACTTTTGACCGGAAGACAGCGGCACCGCGTCCCAAAGGTAGCTGCTGTAAAAATTTGGGAATATGCCCAGGACACGCTGCTGCTCCTGGGCCTTCAGCTGCTCCGTTGCCAACTCTATCTGGGTGACCGAGACCTGGACATCCGTGGTGATGGCGGCAGGTGACAACCGAAACTCCGGCACGATCAATTGCTCGTCCGCGAGCAAGACGATTTCGGACGAGGAATAGGTCTCGAGCCCAGCCGAAGTAACCGTCAACTGAAACCTTCCCGAGCCAACTGCGGGAAGCTGAACTCTCCGGGATCATCCGATAAAACCACTCGGCTCTAGCATGATCCAGCGCGAGCAACGTTATCTGCGCACCCGGAACCACTCCGCCATTGATGTCCAGCACCGTTCCGCTGATGGTCCCCGGACTCTGTGCGTAGCTTGCACAGCCAAGGCTGAAAAGCAGGACCAACACGAGCAGGCGGAGCGGTCTCAGATGGAAGCGCAGGTGTGGTGGCCATTTAGATCCTTGCGACTAGCTTAGCCTCTTAAGACTCGTAGGTCAAGACCTCGGCCTGGAATGACGATGCGATCGTTCCCAAAACTGAAACACTTGTCGGGCAGGCAATGCCGAGGGAAGAAAAACTAGCCCGTTTTGCTGCGGCGAGCTGGTTTGGCGTCTGCCGCTGGGGCGGATTTTGGAGCCTTCTTCTTGGGCGCCTCGACCAGGGCGGGAGCTGCGGCTGGGGCGCCGCGATCCGCAATGCTCTTCTTGAGAGCTTCCATCAGGTCGATGACCGGAGCCAGCTTTGGCTTCGCGGGTTGTCCCGCGACTATCTGCCCGGCACGCTTGGTTTCGATCATTGCCAGCACGCGCTCCTGATATTCGTCTTTGTACTGCTCGGGATCAAACTTGGCCGTCAATTGCCGGATAAACTGCTCGGCCAGGTCCATTTCTGGCTTCTGCAGGGTCATATTTTCGGCCTTGCCGTATTCGCGACTCCCGCACCTCGGCGGGAAAATAGAGCGTGTGCAGACGATGCCTGATGGTAGGGCCGCATCAAGACAATCTGCTCCCGCGAATGCAGCGTCACCTTGGCAATGGCGGCCACATTGAGCTTTTCCATGGCCTGCAGCAACAATCCATAGGCGCGGCGGCCTGGATCTTCAGGGGCGGAGTAGTAAGATGCCTCGTAATAGATTGGGTCTACCTCGTTCAAGCTGACGAACTGGGTAATCTCCATGGCTTCCGACGATCGGCTTCGAGGGTCTTGAGTTCTTCGCCGCTCACCAGAACATAGGTGTCGCGATCAACCTGATATCCCTTGACCAGCTCGTTGCGCTCCACCACGCGCTCACAGACCGGGCAAAAGGTCTGCTGCTTGATTCGGGAGCCGCAAACCTCGTGGATCTGGTTAAAACTGACGTGCTGCTCGCGCGCGGCGCGTAGAGACGCACCGGCACCGAAACCAGGCCAAACGAAATGTAGCCCTTCCAGACTGTGGATGCCATGGGGAGATAAGATACGTTTTTGGTGCAAACGCGGGCAACCAGAAAATCAGCTTACCTGGTTATAGGAGAATGCGCCCGCGCCGCGATGTGAATCCGGCGCAGGATCATGGAAGCAACGTAGGCGGCCCCAAACCCGTTATCGATATTTACTACCGTCACATTGGGCGAGCATGAATTCAGCATGCCCAGCAAGGCGGCAATGCCCCCAAACGCCGCCCCGTAACCCACGCTGGTAGGAACCGCAATTACCGGGGCCCCACCATTCCCCCGACAACGCTGGGCAGCGCGCCTTCCATCCCCGCGCACACAATGACTACCTCGGCCTCGCGCAACATCTCCCGGTGGGCGAGCAGCCGGTGCAGGCCGGCGACCCCCACGTCGTAGATACGGCGCACGTCGGCGCCCATACCTCGGCCGTGACCGCCGCTTCCTCGGCGACCGGCAGGTCGCTGGTGCCCGCGCACAGCACCGCCACCGAACCGGCGTTGCCGCCGGCGGGGCTGTTTGGCGAAGCGCGATGATGCGCGCAACAGGGTGATGTTGCGCCTCCGGAACCAGGGATTTGACCGCGGCAAACGCCGCCTCGTCGGCGCGGGTAGCCAGCACATCGCCACCCATGGCCGCCATGCGAAAGAAAATTTCTCCCACCTGCTCAGCCGTCTTGCCGGCGGCGTAGATGACCTCCGGCAGGCCCGGTGCGCAAGCGGCGATGATGGTCTATCTTGGCGAAGCCCGCTTCCTCGTAAGGCAGGTTCGCGAGGCGCTCCATGGCCTCTTCCGGCGCAGCCCCCCATCGCGTACCCGCTGCAGCATTTCGAGGATGGTCTCTGTGGTCATGATCTGGATCCGGCTTGTTGCTCGCGGGGTCGAAACCGCCTTGCTGCGCCATGCGGTCAACGCCGCCTGCATCACTGTCTTCAGGGGCACATCGAAGGCGGCGGCCGCTCTTCGGCAATCCTCGAACTCCGGCGCCGCGTTCCATTCTTCTCCCTGCCAGGAACCGGTCTTGACCCGGATCACGCCAAAATCCGTCTCCACCGGCGTAATCTCCCGGGCCAGGACGACGCGATTCTCCTCCCGCACCCGGATGCCCAGGGTGGTGGTCTCGCGAAATATCAACTGCTGCAGATGCTCGCGTCACCAGCCTTACACAGCACGGTGAGCAGAGTTCCCAGGCGGCCCTTTTTCATGGTCACCGGGGCGCTCATCACATCGAGCGCGCCCCGCTCCAATGCCAACTGGGCGGTGTGGGCCAGGACCTGAGGACTCAGATCGTCCACCGCGCACTCGAGCACGGTAACTTTTCCTCGCCCAACGGCTCGCGCTACCTCGGCGAGGCTCACGCGCAACACGTTGGGGAAGCGCTCCGGGTTGCGTGTCCCCGCCCCATAGCCGATCGACTGGATGGCATCACGGGAGTCGATTCGAAGCGGCATTCCAAAGCGCGGAGCAAAGCCGCGCCGGTCGGTGTGGCCAGTTCCACTTGCACGTGCGCGGAATAAACCGGCATGTTCTTGAGCAACTCCGCGGTCGCCGGAGCCGGTACGGGAAAGCGTCCGTGGGCACATTTGACAAAGCCACCCCCGACATTCACCGGGGAGCAATACCACCTGTCCAGAGCGAGGGCATCCGCTGCAGCCGCACAGCAGGCAATGTCTACAATGGCGTCGATCGCGCCCACTTCGTGGAAGTGAACCTCTTCCGCCGGAACACCATGGATGCGGCCCTCTGCCTGCGCCAGCAAGCTAAAGGCGCTGAGGCTAGGTCGCGGGCACGCTGGGTCAGATCCGCCCGCGTAAGCAGGCTGCGAATCTGTGCCAGGCTGCGACCGTGTTCATGCGGTGTTGGCGTAGTATGCTCATGTTGATGATCATGATGATGGTGATGATGGTCATGATTGTGCTCACGCTCAATGGGGCCGCTCACGGCGACAGGTTCATGGAGCTCGCCCTGGACGATGACGTCAATCTTGCTGGACTGAATGCCGCTGCGGTGACCCTGGTGACGCGTAACTCCGCCCCCGAGGTCCAGCGAAGCAGCGGTTCGCTGTAGCCGTTCGATGGGTGTACCGGCTCCACCACGCACCCATCAGCATGTCGCCGCTGATCCCGGCAAAGCATTCCAGGTAGCCGATCCGCATCGGTTTACTCACCCACGCCCGCACGTGAAACCTGTCAGTCCCTCGACGGGTAACACTTCGTTCATCGACCCGGAACGGTAACCTTCGCAATCCAGCGAGAC
Organism: uncultured Acidobacteriaceae bacterium; assembly: GCA_963805955.1. Lineage (GTDB taxonomy): Bacteria > Acidobacteriota > Terriglobia > Terriglobales > Acidobacteriaceae > PALSA-350. The sequence continues at coordinate 22,342 of CAWDVZ010000007.1, read as the reverse complement.
GTAACGGAATCCGGCGGCTCGAACCACCGCGGCCATCGCCTTCAGCCTTCCCATTTGGAGTACGGCAGCCATTTCTTCCTCTGCAATTTCGATGCGCGGATGGTGCCGTGATGCTGCACCCTGAATCGTTTAAGGCCCAGGCCGCGCAAGGAATCCTCTGCCTGTTCAACGATGCGTAGGGCCTCTGGTGTGACCCGCCGGCCATACTCCATCGCGAGGAGAGACACGCCGAAGCGGGCTTATCCCAAACTCGCAGCCCCGCCTGTTCGGCGAGAGCGCGAATATCGGCTTTGCTAAGACCTGCCTCCGCCAACGGGGCGGACACTCGATGCTGCGCCCAGCTTTCTGGCCGGGACGAAAATCCTGCCGATCATCGAGGTTTAATCCGTAGGCCACCGCTTCAAACCCGGTGCGCTCGAGTTCCTGTTCCAGCGCACCAAAGAGTTCGTCCTTGCAATGGAAACAACGATCCGGCCCATTCACGGCATATTCCTTCCGCTCTAATTCGCGAGTCTGGATCGACCGCAGGGGAATTCCATGTTCCTGTGCGAACTCTTGCGCGTCGCTGAATTGCGACCGTGCCAAGCTTGCGGAGTCGGCGATGATCGCGAGCATTCGCGGCCCAGCATCTGATGGGCTGCGTACGCCAGGTACGCGGAGTCCACCCCACCCGAATAGGCCACGATGACACTCTTGAGCGAACGCAATCTGGCTTGCAGCGCTCGTTCCTTTTCCTCAAGGGCTTCATGGTTCATATGATGGTAGTACACTCCCTATGATGCAAACCACCGAAGTCAACGAGTAGGATGAAGGAATACGGGCTCGTCGATATCGAAGCCTCAACATTTTCACAAAGTAAAATGGATTACGATGTCGTTCTTCGCTTTGAAGTCTCCGTTGTCTGCCAACGACCGGATTGAGCGGCGCCGTCTGATCCTGGCAGATACACTATCGCTCGTCACCCTTTTCGCAATCACGGCCCTGTTGGCCGTGCTGACCAACTATCTCTACCAATCTTACGCCTCTCATCAGGTCGAGTTGGCCAATCGCTGGCTTCAACGTGGGGACCAGGCTATGCACGAGAGTAAGCCCTAGGCGGCGATCGACGCTCTGAGCTCCGCCTTGGCTTATGCCCCCAGTCATCGCAGCACCAGATTAAACTTGCCGAAGCACTCGCCTCCGCCGGCCGCATCCAGGAAGCCACGGTTTACTTCAACGCACTGTTGGAAAATCAGCAGGGCAGCGGCTTGATTAATCTTCAACTTGCCCGGCTGGCGGCCCGCCAGGGCAACGAGAGCCAGGCTATCGAGGACTATCAGAGAGCGATTTACGGAAGCTGGGAGGGGGATGGCTATGTGCGCCGGCGGGAAGTTCGCTTTGAGCTCATCAACTATCTCATCGCCCATACCGTCTCGACCGGCCCGCAACGAGTTACTGGTGGCTTCAGGGAATGCCCCCGAGGACGACATCAGCGTCCAATTGGAAATAGCCCGCTTGATGGAGGAGGCGCACGACCCCAGCGACGCCTTGCACCTCTACAGGACGATTCTCCGCCATCACCCCTCTTTGCGCGAGGCTCTTGAGGAGCCGGGCGCACAGCCTTCCAGATGGGCCGTTACCTGGAAGCGAAGCGATATCTCGGGCATGCGCTCGAGGGCCCTGGGGTCGACCAGAGCCGCTACCGCGGTACAAGATCGCGATGCCTGAGCGACGCAACCGCCTGTACTCCTTATCCGTCTTCGCGCTTAAGCACGCTGAGCGGGGCACCCGCATTCTTAACGATCGCAAGCTCGCCATGGCGCGATTAGCGGAGTGCAGGCAGGACGAGGCCTCCGCGCCGGCAAAGAATGCGGCAGGTCACTCCACCGGGACCCAAGTCCCTCCAATCCGTTAGCGAACCTGGCATCGCGTTTTACCCCCATCCGCCAAACCTGCAGCGAAGCTGCTGCCCCTCCCCCGGTCGATCCTCTGCAGGCCCTGAACCGTTGGCAGCAGTTGCCCGTCCGGCTCACCCTGGCCAACCTGGAAAAAGACCCGGAACTGGCTCAGGCGCAAATCCAACTTATCTATGACACCGAGCTGATCACGCAACAGGTCTGCGGAGCGCCGGCTGGAGACGATGCCCTGCTACTGAGGATTGCCCAGGCGCCCAACCTAGTGGAGGAAGAATGAGCACGGCCACGGGAATAGACCTGGCTACGGTTGCTGAGGAAAGGCGCTACCGGCCTAACCCGGCGGAGGTGCAGCGGTTGGCGCCTAATCGGGATGAGCGGCTTTTTCTCGTCCTTTCCATCTTTATCGGCGTCCTCTCCGGCCTGCTGGTGGTCTGTTTCCGGGTCGCCATCAGCTGGATCCAGGTGCTCACGCTCGGGTCCTCGCCTCACCCGGGACAGCTGCGGCTGTTTTTTGTGCCCATGGGCGTTGGGCCTCTGGTCGCTGTTTTGGTGCAGCTGGTGTTTCCCGGAGCGCGCGGCAGCGGCATCAATCAGACCAAGGCAGCGCTCTATATCTATAACGGCTATATCTCCTTCCGGACGGTCATCGGGAAATTCATCACCTCGGCTCTCTCCATTGGTGGCGGATTCTCACTGGGCCCCGAGGATCCTTCTCTGCAGATCGGGGCCGGCGTGGCTTCCATGGTTAGCCGCCGGCTCAATCTCTCCCGCGACCGGCTGCGCATGTTTGCGCCGATTGGCGCTGCCGCGGGCCTGGCGGCAGCATTCAACGCCCCGATCTCGGCCATCCTGTTCGTTGTCGAAGAGGTGATCGGACGATGGAGCGCGGCCGTTCTCGGATCCATCGTGCTATCCGCTATTTCCAGCGTCGTGGTCGCGCGCTGGTTCTGGGGAGCGGAACCGATGTTTCGTATCCCCGTGGTCACGTTGAAGGGCCCGCAGGAACTGCTTGCCTACGCCGTTCTTGGTGTCGCCGGTGGCATCGCCGCGCTTATCTTCTCCAAGGCGCTGGGCTACTCCCGGCCTCGGCTTCGCCGGCTTCCCCGCTGGACCTGGTATATCCAGCCACCGATTGCCGGGCTCATCGTGGGCGCGATCGCTTATTTTGGTGCTCCCCAGGTGATGGGTCCGGGATACAACGTCATCGACCAGGCCATGCACGGCCAGTTTACCTGGAAGTTTCTTCTCGCTCTTGCCTTGCTCAAGATTGTGGCCACGACGATCTCCTTCTCCAGCGGCACCCCTGGAGGTATGTTCGCCCCCACTCTCTTCATTGGGGCGATGCTGGGAGCTTCCATCGGAACCTTCGAGAAGATCTTCTTCCCCAGCTTCCCCATCTCGGTCGGTTCCTATGCGTTGGTGGGGATGGGAGTCCTGTTCGCGGCTTTCTTACGGGTTCCGTTGACCTCCGTTTTCATGGTGCTCGAAGTCAGCGGCAACTACTCCATTGTGCTTCCGGTTATTCTGGCCAACACCATTGCCTACCTGGTCTCACGGAGCCTGCAGCCCTATCCTATCTTTGAAACCTTCACTCACCAGGATGGCCTCGACTTGCCTTCGATGGAGGAACAGCGCGAGGAAAGTGTGCTGCATCTGGAGGACGCCTTGCGTCCGGTGAATTCCCATTTTTCCCCGGCACCGCGACGCTCCAGGAGGTATCTGCCCAACTGGCTGTCGCCGATGCTCCGGTGTTGCTGGTCAGGCTTAGAGATGGTTCGTGGTACTCGATGAATCGAGGCGAGTACACCTCGATTGCGGCAACGCAAACTCCGGAAACTGTTCTCGAACAAACACTCAAACCTGATCGGATGCCGCTGTGTTCCCGGATCTTCCGCTGGATAGCGCGATTCCCTACCTGGCTCGTTGGCCTGTTCTCCCCATTCAAAATCGAGCCAGCAAGGGCACGCTCGAGGGCATCGTGTCTCTCGATGATGTGCTCGGCCGTTACCAGCAGCAGTAGCGAAACATTTCCAGGAAAGACCCGTTGAACCGCAGATCCCTCGGCTTCGCTCGGGATGGCAAAGGGAAGAGTGGCGCTTCCATTGAGGGCAGTTCTTGATGAAATGATTTTTTCGAGCCTTTCATGACGAAGAACCGGGCCAACCCCAAGTCGTTCGAAGTCATTATGGCCATTAGCAAAGTCCATGGAAACATTGTCATCCCTTTGTCATCCCGAGCGGAGCGTAGGGATGTGCGGATCTGCGGACTTCTCTCATCGGGATCGCTTTCCGATCGGAATCCCGCGCTACCGCTCTGCTTACGCGGGCGGTGTTGCTTGTCCATGGCTATCATCCGCTGGCTGACGACGGCGCCGTCTACGTAACCGGGATCAAGAAGCTGGTGGACCCCAGCCTTTACCAAGCGGACGCTGTCTTCGCCTTATCGCCCACGCATCTCTCAATCTTTGCCCACGTTCTGGCTGCACTGGTGCGCTGGGGGCATTCACTCCCGGTCCTGTTGCTGGTTTGCCATCTGGCTTCGATCTTTCTTTTTCTTCTCGGCTCCTGGCGAGTAGCGAACCGAATATTCGTCACTCGCCACGCCTGCTGGGGAGCAGTGTTACTGGCTGCTTGCTGCTTCACGCTACCGGTTGCAGGCACATCGCTCTCCATCATGGATCCCTACGTTACGGCGCGTTCCTTTTCCACGCCGCTCAGTCTCTTCGCGCTGGCAGCCGTGCTCGACGAGAAGTGGGCAGAATCTATCCTGTGGCTCGGTTTGGCCGCGCTTCTGCATCCTTTGATGGCCGGCTATGCGGCCATCGCCGTGTTCACTCTCGCGCTCGTCAACCGCAGGCAGTGGCGGTTGTTGGCCTGTGGGCGGGGCTGGGGTGGCTGTTGTGTGCGGTCATCTTCCTGGCCACACGTCATGCAGATGCCAGCCTGTCTACAATCGCGCGGTCCTTAGCCGTTCGTATTTTTTCCTTTCCAGCTGGCAGTGGTTTGAATATCCGGGCCTGGTGATGCCTCTCCTCCTGTTGGGAATTGGGGGCAGCCAACGCCGAGCGCCGTGGCCTGCGCGGGCGCTCGCCATCGCCGCAACTGTCCTGGGCGGTTGCGCACTGCTCGTGTCGCTTTGTTTTGTCCATCGCAGCGGAAGCCTTCTGCTAGCGCGACTACAAGTGTTGCGCGCCTTCCAGTTCGTCTATATTGCCGGCGTGCTGCTTGCGGGAGGAGTGTTGGCCAAACGGCATAAGCGCACCGTCGCACTGCTTGGTCTATTGCTGGTCGGCGCCATGTTCGCCGGTCAGAGGCTCACGTATCCGGAGTCCAACCATGTGGAATGGCCGGGGCTGACGCCGCGCAATCGCTGGCAACAAGCCTTCCTCTGGATTCGCGCGAACACGCCCAGGGACGCGATCTTCGCGCTCGATAACGACTACATTGAAAGCGCCGGAGAAGATGCACAGGGCTTTCGCGCTACCGCGGAAAGAAGCGCCGTCGCCGATTGGTTCAAGGACGGCGGAATCGCCAGCAACTTTCCTGCGGCTGCCGTTTCCTGGTGGCAAGGGTCGCAGGCCACCCATGACTCAACAGCGCCACCGACGAACAGCGATGGGCACGACTTCGGCCCCTCGGCGTCAGCTGGATTGTCTTGCCTGCCCAGGCCAGCACTGGCTTTCCCTGTCCCTTCACAAACGCGCGGGTGCGGGTTTGCCGGCTAGAAATAACAATCGTGCGGAGATCGTCCATGCTGACGCTGTATCAGAGACTTATTTTCGGTTACGTGCTGCTTCTTGGCCTGCTGCTGGCAGTCGGCCTGCACGGTACCCTCTCGCTGCGCCATGCCTCCAGGCTCGACCACCCCCCGACCCGCCGCAGCGGCGCAGGAGCGCGCGGTGCTTGTCCAGCGAGCTACCACCATCACCATCGTCTGCACCCTGAGCGGCCTTCTGATCACCATCGGCTTTCTGTTCTCCATTATCCGGCCCATCCGCCGGACCGCGGCTGCCGCACGGCGCATCGGCCAGGGTGAGTTGAAACAACGCATCGAGTGGCGAACCCGGGACGACCTGGGCACGATTGCCACCGAACTCAACCGCATGGCGGTGCGGCTGCGCGACCTGCGCGACACCGAATATGGCCGCAAACAGATGGACCAGCAGCTATCTGATGCCGTGGTCCAGTCCATCTTTGAGCCGGTGATCGTCACCGACGCCAAGGGGCATGTGCTCAAGCTCAACCAGGCGGCGAGTGAAGTGTTCGGCGAAGCCGCCGCCGATCGCATGGCGTTGACCAACACCCCGGGGGAGAACGGATCCTGCAGGCGGTGCGCGACGCGGTCTCCATGCGCCAATCCATCGCCAGCGAGGACGAAGCCGCCATGCTGCCCATGAAGCTGGGCGAGGGACAGCGCAGCTATCGCCTGCGCACCACGCCCATGCGCGATCTCGAAGGCAAACTACTCGGAGCCGTCAGCGTGCTGGAAGACATCACCGAGATGCAGGATATCGACCGCTTCAAGACTCGCTTTCTCAGCGTCGCGTCGCAGAAGCTCCGTCAACCTCTGGAGCAGCTTCGACTCAGCTTGTACACACTCACCTCGGGCTTTGCCGGCGAACTGCGGCCCTTGCAGGCGGACGTGCTGCACGGAGCCGAAGAGGACGCGGAGCGTCTCAACGACCTCATGTCCGACCTGATCGAGGTCTCCGAACTCGATACCGGACGGCGCGAAATCCGTATGGATCGATTCCGGCCGATGGATATTCTTGGCGACGCTGTCTCCCGGGCGCGCGATGAAGTCCGCGAAAAGAACATCGATGTGCAGATCGAGGCGTTCGCCGACCTCTCATATGTGAATGGGGATCGCCGGGCTTTGCGCAGCATCATGGACAATCTGATGAGCAATGCCGTCCGCTACACGCCGGAGAACGGCACCATCCTGCTGCAGGCAAAGGAGCAAAAAGAGAAGGTGCAATTCTCCGTCCGTGACTCCGGCCGGGGCATCGAAGCAGAGCGGCTGCCAAACCTCTTCGGCCGCTTCAATGCCGCGCACGACCAGGGAACCGGCCTCGGCCTCGCCCTGGTGCGCCGGTTGGTGGAACTGCTCGGGGGCCAGGTTTCGGTGGAAAGCCGGCTTGGCCATGGAGCAACCTTCACCTTTACTCTCCCGGTCGCCACCGCCGTGGCCACGCGGCACCCCATCGAGATCGGTTAATGACTGACCTCTCGACCGACATCACACCCCTGCGCCAGAGTTGGCGAAGCTGCGCGTCTACATCGGGGCCGCGCCCGGGGTGGGCAAGACCTACCAGATGCTGGAAGACGCGCACCTGATGAGGAAGCAGGGCATCGATGTCGTCATTGGGTTGATTGAATCCCATGGCCGGAAAGATACGCAAGATCAGATCAAGGATCTGGAACTCATTCCCCGGCGCGCCATTCCCTACCGGGTTGTTCTGGAAGAGATGGATCTCGATGCCATTCTTGCCCGGCATCCGCAGTTTTGCATCGTGGATGAACTGGCGCATACCAATGTGCCGGGATCGAAAAATCGCAAGCGCTATGAAGACGTGCTGGAATTGCTGGACGCCGGCATCAACGTGATGACCGCGGTCAACATACAGCACCTGGAGACGCTTAACGACTCGGTTTCCCGTTCCGCAGATACCCAGATCCGGGAAACCATTCCGGACAGTTTTCTGAAGCGGGCGGACGAAGTCGTGAATGTGGACGTGACCGTAGAAGAACTGCGGTCACGGCTGAAGCAGGGCAAGATTTACGCCGCGGAGAAAATCGAGCAGTCGCTGGCCAACTTTTTCCGCAAAGGCAATCTGAGTATGTTGCGCGAGCTTGCGCTGCGCACTACGGCCGAAGAAGTCGGCTCCCAGGCAGCGGAATATCGCCGAAGCCAGGGCCTGGAGCAAGCTCCCATACCGGAAAAGGTGATGGTGTGCCTCTCGCCCCGTCCGGGAGCGGAACGGCTGTTGCGTGTGGGAGCAAGAATCGCCGGCCGTCTGGCCACCAACTGGTACGCGGTGCGGGTCGAGTCGCCGGACGAAGATGCGCGGCACGGAGATGCGGAAGAGTATCAGCGAATGGAAGAATATCAGCGACTCGCGCGGGAGTTGGGCGCGCAGGTGGTGGTGTTGAAGGACAAGAATGTCGCTGACGCCCTGATCGAGTTTGCGCAGCAGGAGAGCATTTCGCACGTGGTCTTCGGGCAGTCTGCCCGCTCGCGGTTTGACATTCTTTTGCGGGGTTCGGTGCTCAATCGGTTTCTCGCCGAAGTTCGTGATGCCACGGTGCAGGTGGTTCCAATCAGTAAGGCCAAGCGATAAGTTTTCCCTTCCACAAATCGTGAGGATACCGTTCTGTGCTTTGTATCAGGGCACGACTTTAGTCGTGCCGTAAGAGGCGCAGAAAAAGTCTGGACTTTAGCCCCTGCGTGAGAACCTTCTGCACTATAGTCCCATAGCAGGAGCTAAAGAGTATGCCGAGGACACGTCTAGTCCTGGGTTAAATGATAAGTCTGCTGGCAGTTGCGTGAAGGATCCCAGGCTGAAGATAGAGACCTGGGCACTTATCATCACATCCTGAGGTCTTCGCGGGACCCTGCCTGATCGACGTGCAGGGCTAAAGCCCAGGACTCTTCGATCCTTAGGCTCACTTTAGACGTCCCTAGGGACTAAGCCCAGAGGTTCTCACGCTGAGCTCGTTGCGAAGCCCTGACCATTTTGGCCGGGGTGGCACACCTGCTGCTAATGGCTGGCCGCGCCGTGGCATTCCGGGGCGCTGTCGCGGTACAGGGCATTGCGCGGATAAGCAGTGGCTAGTTCACGGAGCAAGTCGCAGCCTTGCGTGTTGTTCTTGTCGCGCAACGCGGCTACCGCCAGTAACAGCTTGGCGAATGGCTTCAAAAGGTTTCCATGGGCGGCCGTTTCCTGGAGTTCGCGAATGCCCTGCTGCTTATCCGGATCAATCCCGCCCAAGCTCAGCATCCAGCGAACCGGGGCCGGCTTGATGCCGGTCAGATAGTTTTCAACACCGACGGCCAGCAGAGCATCGTACGCGTCCGGCTTTTGCTTCAGTAATTGTTGCGCAAGAATTCGCCCTTGCTTCATGTAGCGGAGCGCGGCAAAATCCTGCTTGTCGATCATGGCAACATAATCGGATCGCAAGCCCAGCGCCAGTACCTTGGCAAAAAGAGCGTTGCTGTCCTCGGGATGCTGCTTGAGCGCGGCGTCGGCAAGCTGATCGCCTTTTGACGGCGCGATTGAACTGCTCACGCACCTTGGGATCCGGAGCAAGCTTGGTGCGAGCTTCAAAGTTCTTGTCGCTGGTGAAGAGCTGACTTTCGAGGATGCCGAGACGGGCAAACTCCCCGAACAGGTAGCCGGCGGCTTGCGAAACCGGTCCGAGGGGATCCTCCGGATGCAGCCTTTCCCAGGTGAAAAATCCTGATGGGCCTGCTCGAATTCCAGGTTGTACATCCTCTGGAAACCACGTTCGATCTCGGTCGGAGCCAGGCATTCGCCATGCGCGCAGGCAAGAACATCAGCATGAGCGCCGCAATCAACCCTTTGTGTATAGCCTTCATAATACCCTACTCGTTCGCTCCAGCGCACCCCGGCGTGCCCAGCCACCGCGGGCGGGATGAAAGTGTGCAGCCAACCCGCCAGAGCCCGATAATCTTCCGCCGCCCCCGAACCGGGCGCGTAATCAATCACCGTCATTCCCTCGGCCAGCGCCTCGCTCACCACGGAGCTGCGGCGCAACACAAAAGGTATCAGACGATCACCCAATTGCTGCTGCAGCATCGCGCGCACGTCCAGATGGAGCGGTACTGAGGCATCGAACTGGTTCAGCAGATAGAGAATCGCTGACGGCACTCCTCCTCGTCGGCCAGCAATATATCCAGCAATCCCAGGCTGGCCACCGAACTCATATCCGGAAGCACGGGCACCAAAACCGTCGGCCGAAGCAGCAACAGACGGCTGGTCACCTCCCGGCTGGCCGTGGCCACATCCACCAGGATGCGGCTTGTTCCCCGCCCATCGCGCAACAGCTCTGCCAGCAATGCGTCATGCTCTCCGCCGTTCGCGGGATATCGCTCTGCCTGAAGGTTCAGAACCTGCACCGGCGCATCGTCTCGGATCCAGAAGCGGAACCAGGCGGAGAAAAGGTGCGCACCACCCCGGGCCTGAACTCGCGCGAACCGAAATAGAACGGCAGCAGCCCGCAGGCTGCCGTATCGGCAAGCAGCACGTGCTCCCCGAGCGCCGACAGGGCACGCCCCAGGGTGGCCACCAGGCAGGTCTTTCCCACCCCGCCGGCAAGCGAGAAAACCAAAAGCACGGGTGGCCCACCTTCCAGGCTCACCAGCTCCGGCTCCTCGGCTATCTCCGCCGGGCTAAAAGCAGACTGCAACGCATACCATCGCGTGGACACGCCTCGGTGGGACCGGCAATTGGGGCTCTTCGATTGTGCGGACTTGTTCTTCAGCCTGACGCGGCGGTACAGCCGCAGGTGGCGTGACTGGCTTACGCACGGTCCGCTGCCGGAACTGGCCACGGACTTCCTGGCGCGACGCAGAGAAATCCCCGTACCTGGTCCCCTGTTTGTGGGCCTGGGAGTAGAGCGTCGCCATATCCTCCGGCTCTGCGCGCTGATCCGGCTCAGATCGTCCCCCGGTCATTTCGCGCCTCACGAGTGTTTCCTAAACATACCCTGCAATTGGCCGCCATGCTACCGGTTGGGCCGCTCAACTGCGTCTGCCCATTGTGGTACTTTGGAAACTAAGTAGAGAATGAGCTCGTAGCTCAGTCGGTAGAGCAACGCACTTTTAATGCGTGGGTCGTGGGTTCGATTCCCACCGAGCTCACCACGTAACGGAGCTATCTGGTTGCGCCACGGGTGCAGCACATTTGAGGCTCTTTCCGGTGACATACCATGCTCCTCAACGCGTCGCAGGTGACTTTGCTGCACGACCGTTGCACCGCGGCCTGGCACCAGGAGTTTCCGGCTGTAGCCGCGTCGCTCGCAGGATTCGAGCGCGTGATGGCCGAGCAGCACCTGGCCAATTTCGAGCTATGGCACGCGGAAGACGAGGCCCGCACTCCGGAAGCCAGCGACCACGATATTGCCCGCGTCAAGCGCTTCATCGACCGCGCCAACCAGCGGCGCAACGATCTCACCGAACAGTGCGACGGATGCTGCTGGACTTCCTCCGCAGGCAGAACCTGCCCGCTCCGGGCGCTGAACTGCATTCCGAGTCTCCCGGCCTGATCCTGGACAGGCTTTCGATTCTTGCGCTTAAAGTGTTTCATACCCGGGAAGAGATCGAACGGCCGGAGGCGCCCCCCGGGCATGCCGAGCGCAATCGCGAACGTCTGAGTATCCTGCTGGAGCAGCGAGACGATTTAGCCGCATCGCTGGAACAGCTTTGGCAGCAGGTTCTCCATGGCAGGCGCAGTTTCAAGCTGTATCGCCAGCTCAAGATGTATAACGATCCGGCGCTTAACCCGGCGGTCTACGGGACGAAGTCCTGAGCGAGGCCGTGAGCCGTTCCCCCTATAATGAAGCGGTTCGCGTGTGCCCGTGCTACAGTCTTGCCAAGGGCTGCCGGGTTGACGTACGCCCCGCGGGTGCGTATAAAGACGAATTTGACAGCCAGTTGCATCTTGAACGAAAGAAGAGTGGGTATGCAAAACACAGGTCAGGGTACTCCCGCTCGGCGCAATCCTCGCACCATCGAGGGCAAAGCGCGCCCTATGCCCAATGCTTCGCATCAGAAGGCCCTGAACGAATATCAGAACGCGCTGCAGTGGATGCATGAAGGCAAGTACGAGAAAGCACGGGCGGTTTTTGAAAGGCTCAGCGAGGAAGGTCCGGCGGAGATATTGGAGCGGTCGCGGGTCTATCTTGCCGCCTGCCAACGCCGTGCTCAACAAAGCGGTCTCTCCTTCGATAACACCGAGGAGCAGTACGACTACGCTATTTCCCTTTTGAATACGGGATTCTATGAAGAGGCTCGCGATCAGTTTCAGGGGATTCTCAAAACCAACCCTGCTGCCGATTATGCCTATTATGGACTGGCCATCCTGGAAAGCATGACGGGGCTGGCTGAACCCTGCCTGGAGCACCTGGCCAAGGCGATTGAACTAAGCCCACGCAACCGCATCCAGGCGCGCAGCGATTCAGATTTTCAGGACATGGCGGATGATCCCCGTTTCACCGAATTGCTCTACCCCGAAGTTCCATAATCGCCCCGCTCCCGCTTTCAGGGAATCGCCGCGTTGCTTGCGGGCTTAGGTTAGAGCGATGCGACGATTACTCCGGCCAATGTGGCCTCGCTCAAGCTGTGTGATTGCTCTATGGTGAAAACTCTCTCCCCCACCCTGGCCAGGCCAAGGTCCGCTAAGGCCCTGCGGTTCGGAGGAGCGCCGACCTTCCCGGTATCCGGGTAGTGGCCATCGGTGGAGGTACCGGCCTTTCCACTCTGCTGCGTGGGCTACGGCGTTATGTCGCATCCCCTCACCAATCTTCCGCCGACTGCAATGACGCGCCCTGCCTCATATCCGACTTGGCTGCGGTAGTCACTGTAACCGACGATGGGGGCTCGAGCGGAAGGCTGCGCCGCGGATTTAACATGCTGCCGCCCGGCGATCTGCGCAATTGCATGGTCGCTCTTTCTGAAGATGAACACCTGATCTCCCGCCTCTTCCGTCATCGGTTTACTGCCGGTGAGGGGCTCGAAGGCCATAGCTTCGGCAATCTCTTTGTCGCTGCGTTGCTGGAAATTACCGGGGATTTCGCCCAGGCGATCAAACTCTCCTCGCAGGTGCTTGCCACCCGCGGCCACATTTATCCCGTAACCAACGCCAACGTGTCGCTGGCGGCCCGCATGGATGACGGTTCGCTGGTAAGCGGTGAGACGAATATTACCGCCAGCCGGCAACGCATCGCTGAACTTATGCTGGAGCCGGCGGACGCTGCGCCGCTGCCGGAAACGCTGGAGGCAATTGAACGAGCCGACCTGATCACCATTGGCCCAGGTTCGCTTTTCACCAGTATTATTACCAACCTGCTGGTCAAAGGGGTTTCCGAGGCGCTGGCCTCGTCCCGTGGGGTCAGGGTTTACATCTGCAACCTGATGACGCAGGCCAATGAGAGCCTCAACCTCACTGCATCGCAGCATATTGAGCGCATTTATGAGCACGCGCACGGCCCCATCTTCGACTACGCCCTGGTGAATACGGCGCCTGTCTCGCGGGCTTTGCTCGATCGCTATGCCGGGGAAGGGGCTTCACCGATCGTCGCGGATATTGAGGCGATCGAAGCTCTTGGGGTGCGTTGTATCGCCGGCGACTTTGCCGCCGAAGGGGACGTAGTCCGCCACGCGGCGGATCGGGTCGCAGATGCCGTGCTGAGATTAGGCGTCAAGGGGCGGTAAGAGAAGCCCAAAAACCGTCTCGCGAAAGCGAAAACCCCCATCTCGTAACAGCACGAGATATGGGGCACCCAGAGTTGTGGCTGGGACGGAGCTTCAGATGCGAGGTTTTTTCGCTTTTACCAACTCCAGAGACCAACGGAGTGAACCGCTAAAGCTGCCCGAACCACACCCCGCGTGATAACGAAGAAAGTGTCGCGCTGGAACTCTGTCCAACGACAACCATGCGTGAAAGCATTGCGCTAAAACCCTGTCCCAACCACAACCCTGGGTGCCCCACATCTCGTGCTGTTTCGAGATGTGGGTTTTCGCTTTCGCGAGACGGCTTTTGGTTTTAGCTATCTACCGTGCGCTTTAGCTGGCCGCAGGCGGCGTAGATGTCTCTGCCCCGGGGACGGCGCAGAAAGGCGGGAACACCGCGGGCGATGAGTCTTTGCTGGAAAGCCGCCACCTGGTCCGGCTCGGGCATGGAGTAGCTGATCCCTGGGCCAGGATTCCAGGCGATCAAATTTACCTTTACCGGCATCGGCGCACTGCGTGCCAGGGCGGCCAACTGCTCAGCTTGCTGTAAACCGTCGTTGAGGCCTCCCAACAACACGTACTCGAAGGTCACCCGTTCCCTCGGCCTTAAAGGCAGTTGGCCGGCCGCCTGAATGACTTCCTCAATCTTCCATTTGCGAGTGATGGGCATGATGGATTCCCGGATCGTGTCGTCGGGCGCGTTCAGGCTGATCGCGAGGCGTGGGCGCACCGGCTCCGCAGCCAGGCGCAGAATGCCGGGCACGATGCCGGAGGTAGAAACCGTCATTCGGGATTCCGCCAGGCCCGCCTCGTTTACCAGCAAGCGCACGGCGGCCATGAACTCGTCGTAGTTCAGAAAGGGTTCGCCCATTCCCATGAACACCAGGTTGATCCGGTCGCGGCCCACCTGCACCGCCTGCCGTTCGAGCACGGCGATCACCTGGCCGGCGATCTCTCCCGCCGAGAGGTTCCTCTGCAAACCAAGTTTCGCGGTGAGACAGAACTGGCAATTCACCGCGCAACCCACCTGGCTGGAAACACAGATGGTCGCGCGCTGCAGCCCGTCACCATCCCCCTGCTCGGCCCCGTCGCCCCCCGGCATCCAGACCGTCTCCACCGTCTGCCCGTCCTGGCCCGCCACCAGGTAGCGCTCGGTGCCGTCGACCGAGCGAAAAGTCTCCACAATCGGCGGCCGCTCCATGACCCAGCCGGCCTGGGCCAATTCCTGGCGCAGCCCCCGAGGGAGGGTAAAAACCTCCTCCAGGGAGCCGGTTCGCTGCCTGAACATGGCCTGGAGCAGCTGCCCGGCCCGGTACGAAGGCTGGCCCAATTCCGCCATTAGAACGCTAAGTTGTTGATGGGAAAGGCCAAAAAGATTTTTTGCAGCGGGCGTGGCTGGTCCGTCTAATAAACGGACGAGATTTCCCCCACCAGGCATCTACAAGGCCACCAGGCACTTTTCGCAGCATAGCATCCGGTTGGCAGCAGGAAATCCACGCTACCCCGGGGAAAGCCGCTACACTGAGATGGTGACAGAACGCAGCATTCGACGCACGATCCTTCCCTCCGGCTTAACCGATTCTGACCGAGCGCATGGAGCACATCCGGTCTGTTGCCATGGGTGTGTGGATCCGTGCCGGCTCGCGACACGAGACGCCAGAGGTGAACGGCATCTCTCATTTCGTCGAACACATGGTCTTCAAGGGAACGCAATCGCGTTCCGCCAAGCGCATTGCGCGCGAGGTGGATGCGATCGGCGGCAACCTGGACGCGTTCACCGGCAAAGAAACCATCTGCTTCAACCTCAAGGTTCTGGATGAGCATGTTCCCACTGCGCTCGATGTCCTCTCCGATCTGGTGTTGAACCCGGTCTTCAACAATGACGACATCATGCGCGAGCGGGGCGTCATCCTGGAAGAGATCAAGATGGATGAAGACAATCCCGACTACCTGGTGCACGAGATCTTTACCCAGAATTTCTGGAAGGACCACCCGCTAGGGAAACCCATCCTCGGGACCAAGGAGACGGTACGCCGCTTCGAGCAGGATATTTTGTTCGATTACTACGGCAAGCGCTTCTCCGGCAACAATATGGTTTTCTCCGCCGCCGGCAACCTGGAGCACGATGCCTTTGTCGACCTGGTCGCGCGCCGCTTCGACCACATCGGGCCCACCAGCGCCGATCTTGCCGAGACGGAGCCGCGCACGGTTTCGAAGATTGTCCTGCGCAATAAGAAAGCCCTGGAGCAGGTGCAGCTCTGCCTGGGCGTGCCTTCTCCGCCCATCGCGCATGATCTTCGCTACGTGACCCTGCTGCTCAATACCGTTCTTGGCGGCGGCATGAGTTCACGACTGTTTCAGACGGTGCGTGAAGAGCATGGCCTCGCCTACTCCATCTTCAGCGACCTGAACCCTTATCGTGACACCGGCTCCCTGTGCGTGTATGCGGGGACATCTTCCGCCCACTGCCTGCAGGTGATTGAGTTGATCATGTGTGAGTTTCGCCGGCTCAAGTGCGAAGCTCTTCCGGAAGAGGAGCTTCGCCGCTCCAAGGACCAGCTCAAGGGCAACATCATTCTGGGCCTGGAGAGCTCGATGTCACGCATGTCGAACCTGGCCCGCCAGGAAATGTACTTCGAGCATTTCTTCGGCGTAGACGAGATCATGGACAAGGTCGAGACCGTCACCAGTGAGCAAGTGATGGCCATGGCCAACTACCTGTTCGACCCGGATAAGGTTGCGGTCACGCTGCTGGGCCGGCTGGATGGGCTCAAGGTAAGCCGCGGACAGCTGGCCTGCTGACCACTCGTTCCCGTTGAAGTCACTACCATTGCTGGTGCGGGTAGCAGGAAACCGCGGGCTTGAGCGTTTCCGCTGCCCGCTGCGTCTTGATAGACTGGTAAGCGATCCAACGGGCACACCCATGATTCAAATCAGCAATACCAGCCACAAGCGTCAGCGCGGCTTCACCCTGATGGAACTGCTCATCGTCATGTCCATCATGATCATTCTCATGTTGATCGCCATTCCGAACTTCATCAGCATGAGGGGCGAGGCGAACGAGACGTCGGCCATGCAGTCGCTGCGGGCCATCTACCAGGCACAGATCCAGTATCAGACCAATTTCCCAGCCAACGGCTTTGCCTGCTCGTTGCCCGCACTCGGCGGCAACACGAGCGCAGGTCCACCCAGCCCGACGGCGGCGCAGTTTCTGCAGGGGGATCTGGCCGCGGGACAGAAATCCGGCTACACGTTCAACATCGTCAACTGCACCAAAGTCACGGTCAACAACCAGGACATGTACACCTCGTATGAGGCGACTGCGGTTCCACAGTCGGTAGGAAAATCGGGCCACCGTGGCTTCTGCATCGATCAGGCCGGGGAGATCAAGGCTGACCTTGCCGGGGGCACGAATTGCACCCAGCCTATTCAATAAGCGCCCGGCTTGCGCTGCTGGCGCTTACCCTGTTTCCGCGAACAGCATGGTGTGCCGACACCGCGCAGCAGTTGGCGCAGCGCGTGGACAAGTATTACAACGGCCTGCGTTCCCTGCGCACCGAGTTCAGCGAAAGCTTTCGCGGAATGGGCATCGACCGCGAAGAGAGCGGCACTCTGCTGCTGCGCAAACCGGGAAAGATGCATTGGAGCTATAGCAATCCGGCGGGCAAGATTTTTCTGCTGGATGGCAAGTACGCCTGGTTTTATTCCCCCGGGGATGCGCAGGTAGAACGTGTCGCGGCCTCGCAGATGGATGATCTGCGTTCGCCGTTGCGCTTTCTCCTCGGCCATACGCAGCTGCAGAAGGAACTCGACGGGTTGACTCTCTCGACCACTCCGTGACGGACTGCAACTCTCTGGAGTGCCCAAGGGCATGCAGAACCGGGTGGCGAAGATTGTGCTGGGGGTGAGCGCCGATGGAATCATCCACTCCATGAGCATCCTCGAAACTGACGGCGCAGAAACCGCATTCACCTTCAAAGATAGCCAGCCGGATGCGCCTGCCCCGGATGGGGAGTTCGTTTTCCATCCGCCGCCGGGGATTCCCGTGGTCGATGGCTTGCCACCGGTGTAGCGCGGCATGGGCTTAATTCGCATATTTCGCTTAACGCGCAGCCTCTTCACACGCAGAGCGGATACTTTCTGGAAATTGGCAGCCTCGAAGGCGACTTCTACTTGTGCCCCATGTTCGCCTTAACGTACATTGAGATCCGAAAAAGACGGGCGTAGCCCCTCCAACGTTCTGGGACGGAATCCCCGTGACATCATGGAGTGATAACGCTATTTGAAAAAACCTCGTTTTCGGCCCATGTACGCTGGTGGGATTATGGGGCACCCGTACAGGAGCGTCAACCGTCCAGCGTGGTTATGAACCTTGTCATTTCCTTGATTTGGTTACTAGCGCCGCTCATTGCCGGGGCGCAAAGCACGGCCCACAGCGGTCCGTGGGAGCTTGAAGAGAGTGGATCCACGGCCGGCCTGCGAGGCGTCCATGCCGTGGGCGGGGGCGTGGTGTGGGCCAGCGGCACGGGCGGCACGGTGCTGCGCAGCGAGGATACCGGCTACCTCTGGCAACAGTGCGCCACACCACCCGGGGCCGGCAAACTGGACTTCCGCGGTATCTGGGCGTGGGACGCGCAAAATGTCGTGGTGTTGTCCAGCGGACCCGGCGACCAATCCCGCCTCTACCGGTCCACAGATGGCTGTAGCAGCTGGAAACTGATGCTCACCAACCCGGATGCGAGCGGCTTTTGGGATGGGATCCTCTTCGTCGACCAACAACACGGGATCATCTACGGTGATCCAGTGCCGGACGCCGGACGTACTCATTCTGTGCTCCCAATGCGCATGACGCTGGACGGAGGGACCACGTGGATGCTGGACCGCCTTAGTCCGCAGCCGCTCCCCGGCGAGTCTCTGTTCGCTGCCAGCAACAGCGCCATGGCTGCTTATGAACGAGGATGGTTATGGTTGGGAACCAGCAAGGGGAGAGTCCTGCGGGCTAGCGCGATGAGCGACTGGCAGAGCGCGCAAACCCCGCTGGCAAGCGGAAATGACTCGTCCGGCGTCTTTTCCTTAGCGTTTCGCGACCAGAAGCACGGGATTGCTGTGGGTGGAGATTATCGCAAAGCTGGGGATGCAAACGGCACGGCGGCTTACACCTCAGACGGTGGAGAGCATTGGAGCGCGCCTCGCAAACCACCCCACGGGTATCGTTCTGCCGTGGCGTGGGACGCAAGAGACAAAGCCTGGATCGCGGTGGGCAGCAATGGATCCGATATCTCCTACGACGATGGTGATACGTGGCAATGGCTCGATAGTGGTAATTGGAACGCTCTCAGCCTGCCTTGGGCCGTCGGTCCCAATGGCCAGATTGGTAAGCTGGGAACGCTTCCGGCCAAGCCAGCGGCAGCGGTTGGCGTATCCCGGTAAACTGGTAAGGGGCCCATGGCAGAGTACGTAGTCAAGCTGGCAGATGAACGCGGACGCATACAGGAGCAGGTGCAGATCGCCGCGTCCGCGGAAGAGCTGCGCAGCCGTTTTTCCCAGGCCGGCTACTACGTCTACTCCGTGCGGCCGCGCGGCATGCGCGGCGTGGGCGGCAGCCGCAAGAAGGCCAACCTCGAAGCCTTCATCATCTTTAACCAGCAGTTCCTGACCCTGATCCGCGCCGGCCTGCCCATCGTTGGCTCGCTCGACATGCTGGTCAAAGGTCAAAAGAACCCCACCTTCCGCGCGCAATTGGAAAACGTTGCCGCCCGGGTACGCACCGGCGAATCCCTGTCCGGCGCCTTTGAAGCCCAGGGTGGCTTTCCGCTTATCTACACCACTACCCTGCTGGCTGGCGAGCGCAGCGGCCAATTGGAAGACGTGTTGTCACGCTACCTTGCCTTTCAGCGGATTTCGCTCTCCTTCCGCAAGAAGCTGATGGCTTCCCTGCTCTACCCCTGCCTGCTCATCACCATGGTGCTGGCACTGTTTGTTTTCCTCATCACCTTTGTGGTGCCGCGGTTTGCCATGCTCTACGATCAGCTGGGCACGAACCTGCCCGCCGCCACCCGCATGCTGTTGGCCGTGGGCAACAATTTTCAGCATTACATCCTGTGGATGCTGGCTGGGTTCGCCTTAATCGTCTACGTGCTCTTCCGCTACAGCCAGAGCCCGGCCGGAGCGGCGCGCATCGACCATATGCGCATCAACATGCCCATCTTTGGGAACATCTGGCGCAAGTACCAGGTAGCGCTGTTTGTGCGTACCCTGTCGAGCCTGCTGACCGGCGGCCTGCCCCCCGTGCCTTCACTTGAAACGGCGGCGCGTTCGATCTCGAGCAGCACCATTGCCAAGGCCGTGATGGCCTCGGTGGGAACCGTGCGCGAAGGAAAAAGCCTGTCTCAAAGCCTGGAGAAAACCGGCGTGTTCCCCGACTTGGCGGTAGAGATGATCGATGTCGGCGAATCGACCGGGGCCTTGCCGCAAATGCTCAACTCGGTGGCGGAGTTTTTCGAAGAAGACGTACAGACGGCTCTGACCGCCGCGCTGGCGCTAATTGAGCCCGCTATCCTGATCGTGATGGGCTCGGTTGTCGTCGTCATCCTGATCGCACTTTATCTGCCCATCTTCTCGCTAGGACAGGCGAGCACCATGGGGGGCCACTGAGGCCTCTTTGTCCGTTTAGCCGTTAGGAGTTTTGCATGGCCGACAGCACTGTACTTGTCACCACGACTGTATCGGAATCAGACGAAACCACGCGCGCCCAGGCCCTCGCCCATCGCTACCGCTGTGACTTTGTCGATCTGAAGAACTTTCGCATTCAGCACGAGCTTTTCCGCAGCGTGCCCGTGGATATGATGTTTCGTTATAACTTCGTGCCCCTGGAGCAGCTGGAAGACCGCCTGATCATCGCGGTGAGCGACCCCAGCCGGCTCATGGTGCTGGATGAGATCAGCGGGCTGCTGGGACAACGAATCACCACCCGGGTGGCCACGCTTTCGCAGATCACCGATCTGCTCAAAAAGACGGAGCAGTCGCAGCGGGTGCTCGACGAGGCGTCCGAAGGCCTCACGTTTGACGTCATTTCTGCCGAAGACAATCCCGATGAAAACATCTCCATCGAGAAGCTCACTTCGGAAGAGGACATCAGCCCGATCATCCGGCTGGTCGATACCACCATCTTCACCGCCCTGGAACGCCGCGCTTCAGACATTCACCTGGAAACCTACGACGACTCGCTGCTGGTCAAGTACCGCATCGACGGCGTGTTGCAGGCCGCCATGGCGCCCATCGCGCGCGAGCATCACTCCACCATCCTTTCCCGCATTAAGGTCATGAGCGAACTGGATATCGCCGAACGGCGCGTACCCCAGGACGGACGTTTTCGCGTCCGCTACAAGGGGCGCCTGATCGATTTCCGCGTCTCCATCATGCCCACCGTGCATGGCGAAAATGCCGTGCTCCGTGTGCTCGACAAGGAGTCGATGAGCGAGAAGTTCCGCAAGCTCACGCTCGACGTGGTCGGTTTCGGAGAGGACGATCTACGCCGCTTCCGCCGTTACATCCGCGAGCCGTACGGCATGGTGCTGGTCACCGGCCCTACCGGATCGGGCAAGACTACGACCCTTTACGCCGCGCTTAACGAGATCAAGAGCGACGAGGACAAGATCATCACCATCGAGGACCCGGTCGAATACCAGATTCGCGGCATCACCCAGATCCCGGTGAACGAAAAGAAGGGGCTTACCTTCGCTCGAGGTTTGCGCTCCATCCTCCGTCATGACCCGGACAAGATCCTGGTGGGTGAGATCCGCGACCAGGAGACGGCGCAGATCGCTATCAACTCCGCGCTTACCGGACACCTGGTGTTCACCACAGTCCATGCCAACAACGTGGTCGACGTGCTGGGCCGCTTTCTCAACATGGGCGTGGAAGCGTACAACTTTGTCTCCGCGCTGAATTGCATCCTAGCCCAACGGCTGGTGCGCACGATTTGTGAACACTGCACCCACCCCGTGCGCTATGACGATGAGTTCTTACGCAACAGCGGACTGGACCCGGATCTGTGGCGCAGCTTCGACTTTCACGAAGGGGCGGGTTGCATTGAATGCGCGGGTACGGGGTACCGCGGCCGGACCGCCATCCATGAACTGCTGGAGCTGAACGATCCTATCCGGGAAATTATTCTGGACAAAAAACCGGCGTCGGAAGTTCGCAAGCTGGCCCAGAAGCAGGGCATGCAGTTTCTGCGTGAATCGGCCGTTGACCGCGCCAGCCGTGGGTTGACGACACTGAAAGAAATCAACAAGGTTACCTTTATCGAGGCCTTCCGCTAGAGCATGCTCGCCAATATTGCCAACCGCATCTTTCCCTCCGAAGCGAACGCGCTTCGTCCTCGCCTGGCGTGCGAGATCACCAGTGCCGGCGTGGTCGCAGCCCGGCCCGGCGACGGGGAACATGAAATTGTCTCCTCCTTTGCTCCCCTGCGGCCTGGGGTACTCGCCGCTGGGCTGCAAACGCCCAACTTTACCGACCGTGCGGCGGTGGCCAGCGCAGTGCGCCAGTCCCTGGATGAAATCAGCGTCAAAGAAACCAAGATTACTGTGGTTATCCCCGACGCAGCGGTCCGCGTCCTGCTGCTGGACTTCGATCAGCTGCCTTCGAAAGCATCAGAAGCGCTGCCTATTATTCGCTTCAGGCTGCGCAAACTGGTCCCTTTTGAAGTGGAGGATGCGGCCGTCAGCTACCAGGTCATGCCCGGCAAAGCGGGGCTGGTGCGGGTGATTGTCGCTGTTTCCCCGGCCGCAGTTCTGGCGGAATACGAAAGTGCAGTGCGCGAAGCCGGCTATGAGCCGGGCGCGGTATTACCCAGCACCCTGGCGGCGCTGGCGGCGGTCAGCTCGGAGGAGCCAACGCTGGTGATCAATCGTAATGGCAGCTCGGTCACCACTGCCATCACACGGCAGAACGAACTACTGCTGCACCGC
>CAWDVZ010000006.1:0-15811 GCA_963805955.1 uncultured Acidobacteriaceae bacterium | reverse complement strand
TGAGATGCGTGTGATGGTCCGCTGATCAAGTGGGCCGGTCCCGACCGCTGTCTCCCAAACCTCGAGGCTGGCGAAGCCGGCGCAGTCGAGCAGGCCCTGGGCCTGAGCATCATCGAGCGATCATCTGCGGGCGATTCTGACGTATTCCTTAACCGCCGCTGGGCTGAGCCGTTCCCTCCGGACGGGATCCGACAGGTCAGGGAATTCTTCGAGCATCTGCGTGCTGGATTCATCGTTCATGCAGGCCTTTTCTTCCGGATTGGAGGCGCCGGAGCCGGTTATCTTTGCAGGTTGTCCGCAGCCGCCTTGGATCTCCAGTTGGGCAGCCCCTATGAGGAGAAGACACGAAACGGAATTCTAATCGCGCTAAGCGGCAATGGCTGAGTCGTGCGAGTGGGTTCGAAGGGGACGGTCCCTGCGCTTCAGGCCACTCCCAAGACTGCGCGTCGACGGGTTGCGGCATAGAAGTATGAGGTTTGAGGCGCGGCGGAACGGATAACGGAAGATTCCCATATTTGTTCTATTGCTCCCGGAATGCCCGCTTCGGTAAGTTCACCGGCTACACGGCAATTCCCTTTTGGTCAACATTCCCGCACGCCTTCGACGTGGACGATATTGCCTCCGTTGCCAATTCAGCTGCCAATAAATTCAGACGAGATCAAGGTCGGAGAAACTATAACCGTCTGGATTGAACATATCTCCGTTGTGATCACATGGAATGCCGGTCCCAATCAGCTCTGCGGTCAACTGATTGTCATCAAATGCGACGTGAGCGCGTGTTGCATGGTAAGTAGTGGGCCGAAACAACACGTCTTCAGACTCGCCGGCGTCTGTGTCGTCGATTTTGCAAAATGCTGCTTCGCATGGCATGCAGATTCGCAAGGGGGCTTTGAGATCCTCGATGCGCTTCGCCACCGTGAGTTTAGCCAATTCCGGTGTGAGGTCATATTTGAACTCCAGGTGGCGCTTTTCCGCCAAGTCCTCAGCCGCTTTAGACAATGCGGTTTCCAGCGCTTGATATCGGATCGCCAGAGGTGAACCCGAGTATTCGCCCGGAGCGTCCTCCTCCCTTTCCTTTGCCAGCAAATCGCTCTCATCATCGTCGAGATAACGACGGAACGCTTCCGCTATGCGCAAACCCGCATGAGCATTGCGCACCTCTTTGAGAGCCGCCCGAGTTGCCGCAGGGTTGGTCCAACTCTCCGATGCGTCGAAGTGCCGGCCGCTGTATTGCATTCCGGCGGCGGTCAGGAAGTGAAAAACGATATTGATTTCACGAGGTTCATCGGCGCCTTTATCGCCTGGAAAGTTTTCTGATCCGAAAACTTTATGGGTAAAGATGGAGCTTTCCTCTGTTATGAGATTCACCTCCGACACCATAATCTCTTGCCTTCCGGAGAATTATCTCGTGGCGCTTGTCTCGACCAGCAAGAGGCCTTCATCGGCATCTTCTATCAGGAGAGCCGGTTCCCATCGCCCCCCGCTCTCCGAATGCAAACGGAACATAAGGGATCCAGTGTCGTCGACGGGCGGATCATCGAAGATTGCTTCATCTTCCCAGGACCTCAGTTGCTCATCAGTGGCACCGCAATAACGGATCGAGACAACCTTGGTCTTTGCGAACCCGCTGGAGAGTTTAAGAAGCACGCGAATCCGGCCGCAGACGTCGAGCGACCACCAAAGCGGGCAAAGCTCAGCGGCATCAACCAGGTCGTAAACCCCTCGTATAGGGAAGGAACCCCGACTTGTTTTCTCTTGTACCCGGCGATTGCCGCCCAGCGAAGGAATCCTGACTTCAGCCTTCGCCCGAGGCTCCCAGTTGGGTAGGCTCCTGCGCATCTTCTTCTGAGGTTCAGGGTCGGGACGGGCTGGAGCGACAGCATCGCTTCCACCCTGATCCGGATGGGGTCTGAGTATTCGCCTGAGCACTCCCAAAGAATTGCGCGACCTGCGCCAATCGCTGGGCGTGCTTGCCTGGACGAAATTCCCTCCGCTTTGCAACCGGTAAATCTCATGGCGTCTTCGGCGCAGCAACTTTGCGCCTGTTCTATGGAGTAGCTGCTCGATCTCTTTTTGGTATTTCTCCAAGGTTATCCTCTGTCCAGCGCTCTATCGGCGGCCTTTCTTGTCCCAGCCCACTTTAGCGCGGCGCCAGCCCGGATGCGAAATTCAATTCGGACCAAGCCGGGGTCCGTTCAGCTGGCAGGTTTGCCTTCCCGGCCAGGAATCCGGGGATCGGATTACCCCCGGTGGCAGCGATGTTGGGATTGGCTGTTTTTTGGCCGGGCGGGTCCGCGGGCAGGAGTTCGGGAGCAGAAGCCCACTTTCGGGAGTTTTGACCTGGTTCAGGTTGGAACGCCCGATAATCCAACATTATCGGTGCGCTGGCAGAAACATCGAAGCGCTCTGCCTACCCGGTACTTTAGGCCTTAGTTATCAGCAATCAGCATGTCCGCCTTATTGGCTAGGAACAATCGTTCTGCTGGATCGGCAGCGAGTTGCTGAACCTCGGGAGAGAAACCGCCCAAAGCAAAGAGAATGTAACGGGGCTGGTTGCGCCAGCGCGCCTCTGGAAGGCTCGCTACTTTGGCTTGCAAGACGCTCAGGTCGTTTAGCCGCGTTACGTTCTCCGTGCGCCACTTGCACTCGCCGAAGAGAAATGTTCCGTCGTCGAGTTCTGCCATGAGGTCTATCTCCGTGCGGCCATCCCGGCTCCAGTATCGGGCCATCTGCCGAACGTTGAGGCCGAGGCGCTGTTGTGCGTTCCGTTGCAGCCATTGGCCGCATATCTCTTCGAAAACCGACCAACCCATGTATTCGGAAAGTCGCGGGGCTACCTGTGCAGCGTATACCGAAGTCGGGTCGGAGAATTGCAAGGCGCTGGCCAACGGTGCAACGAAGCGATACCAGAAGGTCAGAAAGGGGTCGGCAACACGATAGAGAGCTCTGCGCTCAGAGCTTTCGCCGAAGGGAAACTCACGCCGAATCCACCCCAGTTCCAGCAACGTTCGCAGGGAGCCGGAAAGTGCACCGCGCTCCACGCCAATCAGCTGTTGAATGCCATTGAATTTTGTTTCGCCCCCGGCAATCGCGGCCAGGATGGCATTGTACGGAGCCGGGTCGCGGATTTGTTCGCTGCCGAGCAGGAACCGTACTTCATTCTCGAGGATTGCGCGGGGCTGCATGAGCAGCGTAATAATCTCCTCGGCTGGAGGGTGCGAAGTATCGACGAGCGCGTGATAGCGGGACGTTCCGCCAAAAACTCCGTACATAAGCAGCTTCTCGACAACTCCGTAATGGGGGCTACCTGCGTAGAAGGCCGCCACGTCTTCGTAGTGAAGCGGGTCGAGGTGAAAAATTCCGGCATTGAATCGGCCGAAGAGGGGGGCACTCTCTTGCCCGAGAGCGGCCATGGCGGAGAGCTGCGACCCACACAATACTACAAAGAGGGGAGAATGCACGACCTCACGATCCCACCATGCTTGCAGGATGGAAGGCAGCTCCGGAGTCTGGGCTACCAGGTACGGGAATTCGTCGAAGATAAGAGCGAAGCGGCCTGCGCCTCTCTTGCCCCCCTTTGCCTGTTGCGAAGCGTAGCGAAGAAGAGCGTTCCACGAAACTGCAATATCTTCGGCGGAGACGCCTTCAGTAGGAAGGGCTGTGATCAATTGGCGGGCAAGCGTGAGCCGTTGTGAAGCGGCAGTGGACTGCTCTGCTAGAAAGTAGCAGTGTGGCTTTTCGGGTTCGTTTCCCTCTACGCCAACCGTGAAGTAACGCTGCAAGAGGAATGTCTTGCCCAACCTCCTGCGTCCATACAGGAGCAGCATCTGCCCACCGGCACCGCGGCGCTTCCAGGTGCGGTCCAAGGCTGCAAGTTCCAGCTTCCGGTCATAAAAAGGGTCTGGCTTGATGGTCATGTCAATACAGATTATGAGTTGTCACATTATACAATGTCAACTCGTATCCAGATAATCACCAGGGCAATCTCATTTCAAAATGGGGGTGTAAGCCCAAACCGCCGAATATGTAGTGCACAGCATATTTCTGCTATCGAAATATTTGGTAATAATATATAAGGCTCACCATTGACAATGGACTTAAACTAGAGAAGTGTACCGT
This sequence comes from uncultured Acidobacteriaceae bacterium, assembly GCA_963805955.1. Classification (GTDB taxonomy): domain Bacteria; phylum Acidobacteriota; class Terriglobia; order Terriglobales; family Acidobacteriaceae; genus PALSA-350. The sequence goes on along the minus strand of CAWDVZ010000006.1, from coordinate 11,692 downwards.
TTCCCAAATCGAGCGACTTCCCGCGACTGAGATAATCGAGTTGGATGGGCGCGGTCCCATTCAAGGGGAAGACGTTGTGGAACTCCGGCTGCTCTATCAGGGAATCCTCCGTGCTAATGGATCAGTGGAGGATAAGTTCTCAATTCGGCGCCAGTTGCATCCCCAACTGCGACGCCTATGGCGGGAAAATCCGCTATTGCGAGATGCGTGCGAGCGAATCGGTTTGCCGCATGATCCGAGCAATCCATTCGAGTATGGGATTGACACTCTAGCGGGAAGGATCGGCGACTTCCCGGTTTCTCCCGCTCTCCCAAAAGAAATTCTTTTTGCGATGCAGTATAGATGTTCTTTTTCTCGGCGGGAGAAACCTGGCAAGGTATTCATGCGCGGCGACATCGATAACCGGCTCAAGACTTTATTTGATGCTTTGAAGATGCCTTCTCCGTTTCAAGAGTGCGGCGAGCAGAAGCCGAAGGAAGACGAAAATCCTTTTTACGTGCTTTTGGAGGATGACGAGACCATCGCGGATGTTTCCGTGACTACCGATCGTTTGCTGCAATTTCCTCCGGAGCACGAGTACAGCAAGGAATATGCGGTTCTGGTAATCAACGTTAAACTGGAGCCGATTCGCAATTCGGCGTGGGGATATGTTTTCAGCGGTAGATAGAATCTCGTCCGAAGAATCACAACAAAGGACACAACAGATTGAAAACGGCGTTGTTTTCTATTTCCTATTCCTTGATACTTTTGGGCATGAGCGAAGATGAGAAGGTAAAGCAAAAGGGCATGGCGGCCACTGAGCTTGATGACGCCAAAGTGGAGTTTGGGCACCTGGAGTACAAACTTGAGCGCACACTCCGTGCTTATCGCGAGGCTGCTCGGAAGCTAGACAAGACCAACACTGAATCCAGAATCAGAATTGCAGATGGGAAAGTGGTCTTCGAGGGTTGGAGCGGGGCTAAGGCGAGCGATTTGATGAATGAAGAGGAACTTGCCAGCTTTCTCATGGAATACTCTGATGCTCGGATTCGAGTCAAGAAGGCCACTCAGGTAACGCGCAGCCTTGGCCTCACGACCATCAAGTGATGGCCGATCTCGGAATCACGAGTCTCTTGGGTAGTGTCCTATTTGCGCGTTGCTGCCACCGACCGGCGGCGCGAAAGCCAGCGGGAGGCTCCCATAATCAGCGCCCACCCTCCACCGAGCAGTAACAGTCCGCCGATGAATCCGCCCGCAACGAGGGGAAGAAACTCCAATGGTCCATTCGATCCGCTCTTTGATGCGTTGCTGAGTGCCACCAATAGGCTAATAACCGAGATCACAATCCACGCTTTGCGCGAAACGAGGCTCTTCTTTTGAGGCTGTGCAGTGGCGGCTTGATTTTCCATGGTAGGAGTATACTCTTGGGAAATAGAAAAGCCGGGGGTGGCACCCCGGCTTCGGTTCGACGCTCACACGCGAATCATCGCATGGAGTGTGCCGAAATGTCTAGCCAGAGAACGGAAGTTCCTTCGCTCTCTCCACAATTTGAACAATCTCTTGAACAAGCTCTTGAGCGGGTCGCCATTCGGATAGAGCGGCGAGTGCAGGAGCGAAAAGCTCGTCAACTTCATCAAACACAGCTTCGCGAACCGTCTCTGGATCGTCGTCTGGATGCTTCTCCATGTATCGAAGTTCCTGATATTTGAGCCACAGATGCTTGTATCCGCAAACCAAGTTGATCAGTGTCGATTGGTCAATGTTTTCCATAGTGACTCCGAGAGTGATTTTCAGGTTTGCGCTATGATACTCCCATGAAGCCACCGCCCGACAATCCTGAATTTGCCAAGTTCACGGAAGCGATGCGGAAGATCGTCAGTGTGCCCAAGGCCGAAGTGATGCGCCGGATTGAAGAACGGCGGGCGATGGATTTCGGGCCAGAAGCGCGGGCCGAAGCCTAAGAGTTCCGCTTCCCACGCTTCTGGCGATTGACCCATGCGGGCAGATTAGAACGGCTCTGCTCGTTTCTCCCACCTTGCCAGTCAGTTCTGCATAGGTCAGTCGTTTTCCTATATCTGCGATACTGCCAGCATGAAGCGGTCGCATCGTCCAACGGATTTCTTTGGTGGCGCGATTGTTGTAGCGGAATACCTGCTCTCCGATGTAGCGGTCAAGGTGGAACGGTTCGACAGCAATGTAGGTTCCACGCAATCCGCGCTTCAACAGGCTCCAGAAGTTTTCGATTCCGTTAGTATGGACTTCGCCGCGCACGTATTCGTAGATGTGGTTGACGGTGTCGTGCACGAATCCCATCGCATTTAGGTTCTTGTATTCAGGCAATCCGTCAGTGAATACCTTGCTTCCCTTTGACACGTTATCGAGAATCAGATCCTGTAGCACCTTGCGTTCGATCTCTGGAATGACCTGGGCGCGAACGCGCCGCGCTTCGCGGTCGATCATCCCAACTACCGGAGTCTTTTTCGTCGCGCGTCCCCGCGCTTCCCTGAACTCGGGATTGTAGACCCATTCGCCTTGGGCGTTCTTTACAGTCCGAGCGGTCTTCATGCGCTGGCTTAGGTGCTTGTTCTTAGGTGCCCCGCCGATGTAAGCCTCGTCCACTTCGACAGGACCGCCTCCGCCCATCATCTCGAAGGTGCCATCCTGTAGAGCGGCGCGAATGCGGTGCAGCATGAACCAAGCAGTCTTTTGAGTCACATTCAAGTCGCGCATGATCTCGTAGCTGCTGATCCCGTTTTTGCAGTTGACGACAAGCCACACGGCCACAAGCCATTTATCGAGCGGCACAGCCGAATCCTCGAAGATGGTTCCCACCTTCACGGAGAACTGCTTGTGACAGTCTTTCGCCATACACTTGAACATGCGCCGAGTGCTGAGGTAAGAGACTTTCTTCCCACCACACTGCGGACACACAGCCCCGGCAGGCCACCGCATATCCTTCACGAACGACACGCATACATCAGGGCTCGCAAAGTACCGGGTAGCCTCAAGTAAACTCTTTGGATATTCGTTCTTCATAGCCTGTTCAGACTACCCCAAAACAAGTGGTGAGTCAAGTATATTTATGCCAAATATTTCGATAGTCGGAAAAATTGGTTGCACCTCGGCAGCAAAGAAGCAGGGCCAAAAATCGCCGCTATTTTTAGCATCGTCGAGAGTTGCCGCAAGTTGAATGTGCCCATTCGCCAATATCTTCTCGATGTGCTGCCCGGTCTGGCTGACCGCTCCATCCAGTCCCTGGCCGAGCTCACCCCGGCTGCCTACGCCGCCAGGATGGCAAAGTAGCCTATCCCTGGCTACCCAGACCCGTCAACCATGGTGTTGCCCGCGCGGACACAGAAGACTTGCAATCCTTCCACGTTATCGATAGGATTTCGCTCGCCCCTAATTCTCGATGAGCGTTAGTGCCGCTTTCTGCTGGATCGTCCCTGATGTTGCTGTCACGCTCACCGAGTAGCTCTGCGGCGAACTGCCTCCGCCGCCACCTCCAGCACCCGGTCCCCCTCCGCACCCAGATAGCTGTCCAGCGCCAGCGAGAAACAGCACTGCCACCAAAACTCCAGCCTGTATGCGCCGGCGTTTCCAAACAAAGAAGCAGGCCGCAACAAGTAACCCGGTTTCTGGAAGGAATGGACGTGAGCCAGGCCGCAGAACGCTCGCCTGCGCGCTCACCGTGATCGTGAGTTGCGTCGACACCGCCGAACCTGACGGCGTCACGGTCGTGGGAGTGAACGAGCAGGTTGCATTCGATGGCAACCCCGAGCAGGCAAAGCTTACCACGGAGTCGAACCCGTTCTGCGGCGTCACGGTCAGAGTTGTCGCCCCCTGCGCACCGGAATTGACGGTGATCGAGGTCGGCGAAGCAGCGAATGCAAACGTTGGTACGGGCGAGTTGATTGTGTACGTGGCAGACGCAACCGAGCTGTTTGCGTAGCCACTGGCCACGGCAAGAGCCTCGATGGTTTCCGAGGCCGAAACTGTGATCGCGTCGCTGTAGACAGACGAGCTCGTCGTTGGAGTGGTTCCGTTTGTGGTGTAGTAGATAGTTGCGTCTCTTGTCGCATCGCTGATCGTCACAGTCTGCGATCCGGTATAGGCGCCGCTCGCAAGGCTAAACGTCGGAGTTGCTGCCGCAGACAGCGTAATGACGTATGAAGCCGAAGCCACCGCGCTCTTCGTGCTGCCGCTGGCCACGGCGATCGCCTGAAGCGTTTCCGATGACGAAACGATTATCGGCCCGGTATACCAAGTCGAGCTTACGGACGGCGTTGACCCGTCGGTGGTGTAGTAGATGGATGCACCGGCCGTCGTATCGGAGATTGTCACCGTCTGCGACGTGGTATACGTTCCTGACGTTACGCTAAAGGTTGGAATGGCGGTTTGAGGTGCGAGAGGGTTAATCTCGTAAGTGACGCTCGTGTAGCTGCTCTCAAAATAATTGGGCGCAGTCGCCATTGCCCATATCACTTCCGTCGACGAGACGGTGATCGGGCCGCTGTAGACTGGAGAACTCGTCGTTGGGTATCCCGTGTTGATTTGGTAATAGACTGTCGCTTCAGGCGTAGAGTCGGAGATGGTCACCGTTTGCGGCGTGTTATAGGTTCCGCTTGCCACGCTAAAGGTTGGCGCGGATGCGTAAGGCAGATTGAGCGTGTAAGCTACGCCGGCGACATTGCTAGGGGAATATCCGCTGGCAGTCGCGATCGCCTGCAATGACATGTAGGCATTGACGACGGCGATGGGCCCTCGGTACACATTCGAACTCGCAGTCGGCGTGCTTCCATCGACCGTGTAATAGATGACCGCGCCCGGCGTGGTATCGGATATGACCACGGTCTGGAACGAAGTGTACGTCCCGGCGGGCAAACTGAAGGAAGGTGTGGCTGCTTGCGGCGGCAATGTGTACACCCCGGTTACGACGAGGCTGGGAAAGCATCCGGGGGCCACGGCAATTGCCTTTAGTGTCTCGCTGTGCTGAATACTGATGGGTTGTGAGTTGGAGGGGACGAAGACCATTGAATTGACGCTGGGAGCGGTTCCATCGGTTGTGTAATAGACGAACGCGCCATTTGTGGCGTCACTTAGGGTGACACTCTGCGCCGAGGCGTATGTTCCGGTCGGAACACTGAGGGTTGGCATTGCAGTTGTGGGCAAAGCGCCAGTCGACGGCTGATATTCCCAAAGATCGTTGTTAAAGAGGTATCTGCCTTGCACAGGTGGGGGTTCGCCTCCAAACAACCAGAAATTGCCGTTGTTGTCGGTCCAGCCTGAAGGCGCGAATCGAGCTCCCGGGTTGTTTCCGGGAGCGGGCGTGCCCAATGCGCCGTATACTGCATTCGTGTTCGCGCTACAATAGACGCCACATAAGGACTGGATGCTTCCGCCCATTAACGTCCACTGGTTAGTGGAAGGATTGAATTCCCAAAGATCGTTCAACTCCCCATTCGCATTCCCGATATTGTTTGGCACCTGTTCGCTTCCGCCTCCAAAGAGCCAGAGGTTGCCATTGCTGTCATTCCACGCGGCCGCGTGATCGCGGCCCTGGGGAATATTGCCGGCTGCGGCGGTCCCCAGCACACCAAATACGGAGGGACCACTACAAGCGCCGCCTATGTAGGTGCTGTCACAGGGGTAAGCGGGGGAAAGCGCGTTGCTTCCGCCCATCCACGTCCATTGGTTCGTGGATGGGTTGTATTCCCAAAGGTCCTGGGGATCGCCAATATAGCCAATGGAGTCGAAGCCAATGCCGCTGAAGAGCCAGAAGTTGCCGTTACGGTCGGTCCAGCTTGCGGCGTCTGAGCGCCCTCCCGGAATGTTCCCGGAAGCTGCTTTCCCCATCGTTCCGTATACTCCGGGCTCGCCACAAGTGGAGTACCAGACATTGACATTCCGGTCGCAGGCGCTCCCATTTCTCGTGCTGCTTCCGCCCATCCACACCCATTGATTTGTGGATGTGTCGTACTCCCAAAGCTCATTAAATTGGTACTGCACTCCGCTGCTGACATCGAAAGACCGGCCGCCGAAGAGCCAGAGGTTTCCTTTGTTGTCCGTCCAGGTTATGGCGCCTTCACGGCTTCCAGGTGTGTTCCCGTCAGCGGGCACCCCCAAAGTTCCATACGTGCTTGCCTGAGCACAATCTTTTGCCCCGTACCCATCGAGGAAACAGTTGCTGGCCGTGTTGCTTCCACTCATCCATGTCCATTCGCCGCTGGTAGGGCTGAACGTCCAAAGGTCATTGAGGAAACCGAAAGCGCCGCTGGCATCCAGGCCATAGCCCCCAAACAGCCATAGATTTCCCTTGCTGTCAGTCCATCCAGAGGGATCCTCACGGCCGCTGGGGGTGTTCTGGGCAGAAGGCATTCCCTTTGTGCCGTAGACTCCGGCCTGGCCGCCCCCACTGCTTCCCGCCATCCACGCCCACTCCTTGGTGGACGGATTGAACTCCCAGAGGTCGTTGAGCTCCAGATCGACGCCGCCAGCTGCAAACCCGCCGTCGCCTCCGAAAAGCCAGAAATTCCCGCTTTTGTCCGTCCAGGTCATGGCCTGGTAGCGTGCCCGAGGGATGTTTCCGACGGCCGGTGTTCTCGGTGTACCGGTCACCGGGGCCACGCCGCCCAAATTGGATCCGCCCATCCACGCCCACTCCAAGGTCGAAGACGAAGGCCATATAACGTAGTCGGCCGCGGCCGTCGCGCTCGTTGCATAGCCTTCTGCCGCTGCAATGGCCTTAATCGTCTCCGATGAGGCCACTATGATCGGCCCGGTGTAGACGTTTGAACTGGTTGTGGGAACTCCCCTGGTCGAGTAGTAAATCGTGGCGCCGGGAGTCGCATCGTAGAGTGCGACTGTCTGCGGAGTGGTGTAGGTTCCAGATGAAAGGTTGAAGGTTGGGGTCGCAACAACCGGCAGGTCGATGACATAGGTCGCCGAGGTGCTGTTGCTTGCGTAGCCTGTCGCCCGGGCAACGGCAACAATCGTTGCAGGCGTGGACAGAGAAAACGGTCCCGTGTAGGTTGTCGCAGCGCCCTCATTGATGGAGTAGGAGATGGAAGCGCCCGGCGCTGAGTCGGAAATGGAAATGGTCTGGACGGTTTTATACGTTCCAGGCGCCGGCAAAAACGTTGGCGCTGCGGCTAGCGGCAAACTTGTCGTGGCTGGCTCAAACTCCCAAATGTCGTTCAGGGAGCCCCAGGTACCGTTCGCATCGCAGCCGTTTCCACCCATGAGCCAGAGACCGCCATTGATACTGGTCCAGGAAACCGCGCCGAAGCGGCCTCCCGGAATATTGCCCCCAGCGGGTGTCTGAAGCGTGCCATAGACCCCCGAAGCGCATCCAGAAACCTGGGACAGATTCTCAATTCCGCTCACCCAGACCCATTCGCCACTGGAAATCTGGTACTCCCACAGGTCATTCAGGTTGCCTATGACGCCCGCGGAATCGAAACCATACCCACCAGAGAGCCACAGGTTTCCGTTCTTGTCAGTCCAAGTAACCGCGTCGCGGAGACCACCGGGAACATTCCCAACACCCGGTATCTGCAAAATGCCGTAGATGCCCGGCTGGCCCCAATAGTCAACGCTGGTCGAACCGATCAATTGTTTCAGCGGGGCTAACGTACTACTTCCGCCTACCCATGTCCACTGGTTGTTTGAGGGCTGAAACTCCCACAGGTCATTCAGCGAACCATAAGCGCCAACTGCGTCGCTGCCCTCGCCGCCGAAGAGCCAGAAATTTCCGCTGCCGTCCGTCCAACTGACCGCTTCATACCGGCCACCTGGGATGTTCATGGAGTTGGGCACTCCAAGAGTCCCGTACACGCCTGGCACAACATCTGTCGGTGCGGGAAGTGTGCTGCTTCCTCCCATCCATGTCCACTGACCGGTTGAGACACTCAACCGCCAAAGGTCATTCAAGTTGCCTGGAGTACCATTCGCGTCGAATCCGTAACCGCCGAAGAGCCATAGATTTCCGCTGCTGTCCCTCCAACTGACCCCTCCTGCCCTGCCCCCTGGAATGTTTCCGGTACCAGGATTACCAAACACGCCGTAAATGCCGGCCCTGCCCGCCTGCGATCCAGGGACCGTATTGCTTCCACCCATCCATACCCACTCCTGCTTGGAGGAGTTGAAACTCCAAAGGTCGTTCAAGTAGCCTTCAACTCCCGCCGAATCAAACCCGTTGCCTCCAAAAAGCCAGAAATTACCTTGATTATCGGTCCAGCTGATCGCGTCATCCCGGCCGCCGGGAGTGTTCCCTGGGAGGGGTGCCTGAAGCGTCCCATAAACGCCCGGATTGCCTTTGCCCCCTCCAGGAACCGTGCTGCCTCCGCTCACCCAGGTCCACTGGTTTGTCGAAACATCGAATTCCCAAAGATCGTTCATAAAACCCTGTGTGCCTGCCGCATCAAAACCCAGCCCTCCAAACAGCCAGAGGTTCCCGTTCTTGCCGACCCACCCCCTCGCTACGCACCTGCCGCCTGGCGCATTGTCCTTGGCCGCCGTTCCGATGGTTCCGTACACGCCCGGTCGGCCTTCCCCAGATCCCGGGACTGAGCTGTTCCCGCCCATCCATGTCCACTCGTTCTGCCCGCCCGCATTCTGACCCAGGCTAACTGCCGAAGCAGCGCAAACTAGAAACCCGGCAGCCACCCCCCGTGCTATCGCGCTACTCGCCATCGAGCGGCGTCGGCACGCCCAACCGGATACCAATGCAAACATGGACAAACTCCCGTTCCGTCTCCCGGCAGAAGGCACAAAGAGTCCTGCGCCCTTCGAGTAACTTCGATTTAGTTTTGAAAGCGGCAATAGTATACGACAGTTCCTGCAACCATATCGCTGGCGGCCGGCACCCTCCGCAGGTGGGACCTTTCGAGTCTATTTCCGCTTATTTGCAAAAGAATAATCATCCATCGCCTGATCCTCCAGCCTATCCATGCCTATCTTTAACTTACCCAGCGCCATAACTCCACTTGGCTTCCGCAGCCCCGCGCCGGATAGTCCACCTAAAACTCTCCAAAGATCCGTCCAACTACAAAAAGCCCGAGTGGTTGGATTCAAGGGTTGGAACCCCGGAACGTCCAAAGCCTCCGCCCATCTCGCCATCAAACCGTCCGCACACTATCCCCCCTTCCCGCCCATCGAATTAACGAACCCGCCAACCCTCGCCCGGCGGAGAGACGGCCCCCAGAGGCGCCTCTTTTCCCGATCGCAGAACGAGCCTCGCCGCCTCGGTTAAGCAAGAAGCGGGCGCGCGCACTGTCGGCAGAGTGATGGATGAAAAGTTGTACCGCCTGCAATCCCCGGTTCTTTCTAAAGCCGATTCGTCGCGCCGAATCCCGCCCCCGTCGCGATCGAAGACCCAAAGTCTATATGCTGAGAGAGGGAGCGAAAAGCCATGAAGCTGCTTCAATTGGCAGATGCCGTCCGCTATCGAAACATGACCACGGAAGAGCTGCGCCAGACATTCCTCGTAAGCGACCTCTTCCAACCCGGCCGGATCGATCTAACCTATGTCGATCAGGATCGGACCATTCTCGGTTCCGCCGTGCCCACCGATGAGCCGCTTGCTCTGGGCGCCTACGACGCCCTCAGAGCCTCCTGCTTTACCGAGCGGCGCGAGCTGGGTATCCTCAACATCGGCGCGCCTGGAACCGTCACAGTCGATAATGAGCGTTTCGATATCGACAATCTCGACGCCTTGTATGTCGGCCGCGGAGATCGGCAAATCGTTTTTGAGAGCCGCAGCAAGGACACTCCCGCCGAGTTCTATCTCTTGAGCTATCCCGCCCATGCCGCACACCCCCCAAGGCGTATCAAGTCCGCCGATCAGCCCCAGACAACCATCGGCGCCGCGGAGACTGCCAATCGCCGCACCATCACCCGCCTCATCCACCTGGGAGGAGTGCCCAGTTGCCAGCTCGTCATGGGCTTCACGCAGCTTGCCCAGGGAAGCGTATGGAACACCATGCCGCCTCACACCCACATGCGGCGCTCCGAGGTCTATCTCTACTTCAACATTCCCTCCGGCGAACGGGTCATTCATCTCATGGGACCGGCCAACGAGACGCGCAGCCTGGTCGTCGCCAACAAGCAGGCGGTCATCTCTCCCGGCTGGTCCATCCATGCCGGCGTCGGCACCGCCGGATATACCTTCTGCTGGGGCATGGGCGGCGAAAACCAGGAGTACGACGACATGGACAAGCTCGCCATCGCGGACCTACTCTAAAAAACCCGTTCAATGAGAGGCACAGTGAATCTGGATTGTTTCAGTTTGCAGGGAAAGACAGCTCTGGTCACCGGGTCTTCCCGGGGCCTTGGCGCGGGCATCGCCCTGGCGCTTGCCCAGGCGGGCGCCCAGGTGGCGGTGCACAGTTCGAAGTCTTCGCCTGAAGCTACTCGGCAACTGATTGCCGGCCATGGCGGCCGCGCTGCCGCCTTCGTTGCCGACATCAGCGACGAAGCAGCCTGCCGCCGCCTGGTTGCCCAGGTCCTCGAAGAGTTGGGCGCAATCGACATCCTGGTCAACAACGCCGGCATCACGCGCCGCGCCCAGGCCGTCCAGCAGTCCATCGAGGATTGGAATGCGGTCCTGGCCACCAACCTCACCAGTGTCTTTCGCATCACCCAACTGGCTGGCGAGCACATGCTGGCCCGGGGCTCCGGCAAAGTCATCAACATCGCTTCCGTGCTCACCTTTCAGGGCGGTGTCCGGGTGCCCGCTTACGCCGCGGCCAAGGGTGGCGTAGGCCAGTTGACCAAGGCCTTCGCCAACGAATGGGCCTCCAAAGGCATCAACGTCAACGCCATCGCCCCCGGCTATATGGCGACCGAACTTACCGAGCCCTTGCTAAATGACCCCGAACGGAGCAGGCAGATTCTCGAGCGCATTCCCGCCGGGCGCTGGGGCACTCCCTCCGACCTTGGCGGCGCGGCCGTCTTCCTCGCCTCCGAGGCCAGCAGCTATATCCACGGCCATATCCTCTGCGTCGATGGCGGATGGCTGGCCCGCTAAAGCATTTCTCCTTCTGCTGTGTCCCGGAAATCGCGTTTCATCCCCGGCAGAGTTTGGCAGCTTTTCAGCAGAACGGATGCACATGACTTCCGCGGCGCCGCACCGATCGCCGCATACAACCGGAGGTAACAAACAATGAACAGGATCATGAGAACAGCATGCGAGCTTGCCCTCGCAATGCTCGCGTCGGTGGCTTGGGCTCAGCAGCCTGCCGTCGACCATCTTTCGCGAAGCGACCTGCTTCAAAAGGCGCAACAGCTGGAGCAGCAGGCTCAATCCACCGGCCTGGCCACGGCCACACTCAACGAGTATCCGAACCACCTCACCATGATTTCGCTGCGCACCAAGAGCGGTGCCGCGGAGATTCATCAAAACTACGCCGACTTCTTTTTCGTAGTCAGCGGCAAGGCCGTCCTCGTCACGGGCGGCGCCGTTCCCGATCAAAAAACCGTGAGTCCCGGCGAGTTTCGCGGAACCTCGATTGATGGCGGCGCCCGGGTCTCCCTCCAAAAAGGAGACGTTGTACATATACCCGCTCGTGTGCCCCACCAGCTTTTGCTTGCGGGGCACGCGAACTTCGTCGAATCACTAAAAAAACGGGGGGTGGCAGGGGAACCCTTTGTTGTTGGCCGAAACGGCTGATATGTTTGGCAACATGAGCCAATCAGATCAACAAGTTAGCGC
>CAWDVZ010000005.1:0-646696 GCA_963805955.1 uncultured Acidobacteriaceae bacterium | reverse complement strand
GGGTCCTCATCATTTGCAACCTGTTCCTCAAAAGCATCCCCATATCATACTGATCACCACTCGCCCAGTGGGGGCAATGGTCCTGCCGCGGATCCCGGGTGCCCCACATCTCGCTGGTTTTTCGCGAGATGTGGGATACCGCGAAGGTCCGTTTCTAGCCTTTACATCCTGAACCACTCCCGGTTAAGCGCAGTGGCATCCCACATCTCGCGAAAAACCAGCGAGATGTGGGGAACACCCGTGATCCGCCGGGAATTAAGCGACGAAGGTCGGAGTCAGGCTGCGAAGGAGCTTATCCTCCCGGCGAATCAACCACCCGAGGAGGATCCAGTTGCCGGCCGCCAGGCTACCATCGGTAAGCAGACTGGCCCAGGCCGCCCCGTGCCATGAATAGGCTGGGATCAACCACAGATTAAGGCCGAAGTTCAGCCCAGCGGCGCCGAGCTGTGCCGCGGTGCGATAACGCTGGTAGCCGGCACCAGTGAGTGTGTCGCCGGCGCTGAGGTGCAGACTGCGAAAGACAGGCAACAGGCACAGCCACCTGAGGGCAGCAACGCTATCGGCGAAGCTGCGGCCTGCAAGGTGAGGAATGACGGGCGCGGCAAGAAACATAACTGCCGCAGCCAGCAGACCGAAGGGCAAAGTCTTACCCAACAATTTGCGGGTGAATGCGATGGACCCCCGGGCGCCGTTCCGCCCGGTCTGACAAAACCTCGGGAAGGCTGCTGACTGTAGCGAGCGGATGGGTGTACAGCTCATGTCGACGACTCGATAGGCCATGCTGTAAGTTCCATCTGCCGCCAGCATGCCGTAGCGGCTGAGCATGGCCTTATCGATGTCGTTGTAAACGGAAGTAGTGCTGGCCGCGATGGAGAAGCCGATGCCCTCGAGCATTCGATCCCGAAGTAAGCGCAGGTCGAGCTTTGGCCAGCCGAGACGGGTGGTAACCAGAACCAGCGCCAAAGCAGCCGAGAGACCAGAAACACACAGCGAAGCGATCACCCACTGACGCACGCTAGCATGCCGAAGAACGAGCACCATGCCCGCGGCGGTCAGCATGCGGGCGATGTTGGTCAGCGACATGAGCAATGCGGTGAGCTTGAGCTGCTCAAAGGCCTGAAAAGCCTGCCCACCCACCTCGGCGAGACGCACGCAGGTGCACTCCCCCACGGCGACCAGCACAATGACCGACGCGCTCGCTGGACCGACCATCCAATTACCCAGCCGCGCCAGAACCAAAATTACCAGTAGACCGGCACCGAGGGTGGTGACCAGCACGTTACCCCAATACTGCGGAAACTCGCTGTTATGGCGGCTTACCTGGCGCACCAACACCAGGCCTGAGCCGAGCGTGCTGTACTGGCTCAGCAGGGAGACGGCGGCCGTGGCTCCGACGAACATTCCGTATTGGTCGGCGCCGAGCAAACGAGCCAGCAGGATGAAGTAACACGCCTGCACCCCGAAACTGACTCCCTGGCCGAGGAACATCCAGATGGCGTTCTTCGCCAGTCTGCCTCGCAGCTGATTGCCCATCATCTCTTCCCAGGAACCCAGATGCAAACTCCATCGGCTGGAATACCGGTTGCGCCAATCGGTTCCCTAAGAGGAACGCGCCTCTCCGGAAAAATAAGCGTTGACGCTAAGCAGTCATTGAAACGTCGCATATTAGGGCGGCACTCGGTCCAAATCGGCACAGTGTTGATTGCTTTATCTAACTTCTAACATGTGGGCTTTGATTTCCACCGCTCCTTCTGTCACCGTTTGGCATTAGCGAGCGATCTTATCTAAGTAAACTCGGTTGATACGCTACGAGCAGCCGGCAATCTAATCAAACCCAATTGCAACCACAGGCGGTAGTTCATGGCGAGCGATTTTCCGTTACCAGCGAGAGAGCCGATTGAGTTCCGTCCTCCCTCGGTGCCGACCCACCCCGTTAAACTCTTATGGAGCGCGACGGGATTGGCGATTCCCGCGTTGCTCGATTTCTGCTGCATTGTCATTGCCTGTATTGCCGGGATCCTGCTTTACGAACTGCATAGGCCGCTCGATGGGCGCGGCGCCTGGCTGCTATGGACGCAGATCTCCCTCAAGTATGGCGCGGCTTTCGTTATCCTCGCCCACGCCCATCAGCTCTACACCCAACGCGCGTCGCTGCTCCAGGTAGCCGACACGGCACGGATCCTGAGCGCGTCCACCTGTGGCCTGACCATTCTCGCGGTTGGCAATTACTTCACCAAGGCGCAGATGCCACGCTTGCTGCTCGCTTATTTCTGGGTGTTCGCAACCCTCCTGCTAGTCATACAGAAGTACTCAACCAGCAGACTCATTCGCGATTGGAGACCGTCTACCGCTGGCCAGCGCAGAGTGCTCATCTGCGGAACGACTTGCGAAACCAGGCGCCTGTTCTCTTACCTGCTTCACTCCCCCCAACTGGGCCAGGTTCCGGTTGGATTTGTCGATGAAAGCGGCTTCGAGAATCGCCGTGTTATCTACAGCCATGATTACAACCTCAAACACCATGTCCCGGTCATTTCTGAACCGCTCTCCGAATCTCTTCTACGGTCTCTTAAAGTGCAAGAGATCTTCGTTCCCTCCACCGTTCCGCAGCCGCGCATGGACGAACTTATGGCCCTGGCGGCCGCGGCGGGAGTCAGGGTCTCTCTTGTGGGCGCGGGTCATCCGTACTTTGCCGAGCACTCCACGTCGGTGCAAATGATCGACGGGCTCATGGTCACTACCCTCGACGCTGAAGGTGACCACCCCCTCTCCTATATCGCATTCAAGCGCTGCACTGACCTGCTTCTGTCTTCTCTGCTCATCCTGCTGACGTTGCCCATGTGGCTGGCCGCCGCCGTCATGGTTAAGGCTACTTCGCGGGGACCGGTCTTCTTCCGCCACGAGCGCACAGGCCAGTCCGGGAAGCACTTCGTTATGCTCAAATTCCGCAGCATGTATGTGGATACTCCAAAGTATGGGCGCTCTCCCGAAAGCCCGAAAGACACGCGCGTTACACCGGCCGGAAGGTTTCTAAGAAGAACCAGCCTGGATGAGCTTCCGCAGCTTTCAACGTTTTGATGGGAGACATGTCTCTGGTTGGCCCTCGTCCGGAAATGCCCTACATCACAGACACCTACACACCGCTCGAGCGCCGGCGGCTCTCCGTTCCTCAGGGTCTAACCGGCCTCTGGCAACTCAGCGGAGACCGCAAGTTCACTATCCATAAAGCCATTGAGTATGACTTGTACTACATTGAGAATCGCGGCATCTTTCTCGATTTCGCGATCCTTCTTCACACCTTGTTTTTTGCCATGAAGGGGCTCTGACTCAAAATCAGGTAAGGCTGATAAGCGCCGCGCTGAGCGTCGGAATATGGCAAGTGGTCAGATTTGCAGAGGGAATCAGGATCTCGGGGGTTGCTGGGGAAAAACTGCCGTTCTGGTTCACCGCAGCGCTCTGTATAGTGACACCGGTGGTGGCTGCCAGGCTTCCTCCGGTCATCAATTGCAAAGTTGCTGTCGCAATTTTCTGGCCGGTTTGAATCGTCAGGCTCAGATTCTGCACCTCATCTTTGTTCACCACGATCAGGTTCAGGCCTCCGCTCGCGGTCCTCACAGCGTAAGCTGTGGCGTCGACGCTGCCCACCGAGAGTTGGGTTTCGAGCTAAGTGCCGGAACCGGCCAACGCGAATAACAGCAGGCCGTAGTATTCAGGTCGCGCTGCGATCACCGCACCTGAGTCGTCTGAGATCGGAGTATACCCAGGTGCCTGACCGCCGCTATGCATGTTGACTCCAGTACCGCCACCGAGAGCCACATCAAAGAGAAAGTCGATCACCCATAGCGAGGAAGCGTAACTGTTGCTGACGCCGGCAGCCCCGCCGTTGGCGAAAGAATTGCATTCACTGATGCGATAAGGGAAGCCCAGCAGCCGGGTCCCTGTTTGCAGTCCTGCCAGTTCGCCTGTGAGTTGTGGGTCGGGGCTGATTAGGAAAGCGGCCGTGGAGATAGGGCTGGCTCCGCTGGCGCGATAGTAATGCTGAGTCAGCAGCTTGAGCTCAGCAGGCGTAACCGACTGGGCAAACAGCAAAGTCCAGCTGGAGATGTGGTTGCCACCGCCGGTAGCCGGGCCTGTGATGGGGACATGGGGCGCAGACTGCAGGATAGCCGCGCGAAACAAAACCCAGCGGCTGAGAAATTCCTGAAAGGTCCAGTTACCGGCGAAAAAGTGGCCGGCCACGCCGTATTCGTCAGGCTCGTTGCCGATCTCGATTCCCAGAAGATTCTCGCCCAACGCCGACACTGCAAAGGCAACCTCTTCCGCTGCCAAGCAGGGGTGGAAGTAGCCAGGTTGACACCGTAGATGCACAACCAGCCGGCCGCCTGCAGAAAGCCGGCGAGATTTTTGATGTTTGTAGAAGAGATCTCCGCGTGGGTGCCAGTGCTGCTTGAGGTCCACAGCAGCTGGTCGACGGACCCTCCTCCGACCCGTAGAACGCCGGCGCCGAGCCGCCGGAACATGGCAATGAGATTGTGGTTTGAGGGATGAAAATAACCATAGGTCATTGCCAGCTTCTCATAGCTCAAACCCATGAAGCGCGGCGGAATAATCCCGATGGGTGTGTTTGTCACCTTAAGCGCGCCTTGCGTCGTGAGTCCGATAGGTGCGGAAGGCGGAGTTTCCGGAAAAGCTAAATTGTGATTGGAGGCGTAGCCGCAACCAGGTAGCGCGGAGCAAACAGCTAAAGACGCCGCTCCTTGGAGGAGCTCACGCCGGGTGAGGATTAAGCTCGTGCTGTCAGCATGCGTCACGAATGGCCAGAGTTTGATGTTCTCTTAGAAATTCTCTCTACCTGATTTAATTGGTTGCCCCAGCGACCTTCGGTACTAAGCACGGATCGAAATGAGTCCTTAATTTCTGGAGTCGCCGCAATAGGGGATAGCTTGATTGGCAACGGGATAAGCCTGTGTGAGAACTAGAGAAAAGAAACCGCAGTCACCTCCACTGCGTCGTATCACGGCCCGACATTATGTCCGGTGTAAGAGAACCGACTTAAGAACTCAGCAGCGAGGGGTCAGACTCTCAGGGCACCAGGGCGCCTGAGGTTTGTTTCCAGGCATCCTTTATCCACGCAAATTATGCGGAGAGCGCCTTCTGCACCTGCCGCACCTGGGCGCGGGCGTTCGACCATGTGAATCGTTCGAGAAATGCAGCGTAGCCCTGCTGTCCAAGCCGTGTCCGAAGCTGTTGATCCTCGGCTAGCCGCCGCAGCGCATTGGCAAGCTGCTCAACAGAACCGCGCTCCACCAGGATGCCTCCCCCGCCGGAAAATATTTCCTTCGTGCCGCCACCGCGAGTGCTAACTACCGGGAGGCCTGATGCCAGCGCCTCGACGTTCACCAGGCCGAAGGGCTCCTCCCAAACGGAGGGTGAGCAAAATATGTCAGCCTCCCGGAAGAGATCGCCCAATGGAGCGCCGCTGCAATAGGCACGGAATCGAACCGACGCGGGTGAGTCGGCCTTGAGGCGCCTGATGTAGTTCGTCTCCTTACCGTTGCCAAAATGCGAAGACCCCACGATTTGGGCCTGCATGGGAACAGCCTGTTGTTCCAACAGCTTCATCGCCTCGAGCAGGATGTGAACCCCCTTCTCTTCGACCAACCGCCCGGCGAAAAGAACGGTAGGGACTGCATTCTTTCGTCCGCCTGTGGCCGGATAAAAGATCGCTTCATCCGCGCCGTTATAAAGTACCGACGCGGCGCCGAGCGAAGGAAACTTCTGCCGTGCCTCTTCGAGTAAAAACTCGCTGATGAAGATCAAGCGATCCACGCCAACCTGGCGCATCAGCCGCTCGGGCCCATTCGCCAGGTGGGAGTTATGCAAATGAAGAACAACGTAACCGCCGGCGCGATGAATCTGCGCGGTGAGAGCGATTGCGAACTCCGGTCGATTGTGAATCCACACGATGTCCCCAGGTCGAAGCCGCTGGACCAGAGGACGGAAGATGCTCCGTATGACCCGGCAGTGAAGAAACCAAGGCAAGTGAGGAAGGTATCTTCGCAGGCGTTTCAGCAGTTTCATGCCGGGGAGCAGCTGGATGGATTCCGGCGGAGCATTCCACGTGTTATCCGCGGAGGGACAGACAACCACGGAGTGCGTTGCGTCGCGAAGTACGTTGGCGGCCCAGCGTGAAATCGCGCCGCCGTGGAATTCGGAGAATGGCTCAGATTCGGTAAGAAGGTGATAAGTAGTGCCGTGCATCGAGCTCCACCAATGCTGTAAAGGGGATTTCAGTAGCAGAGAGTCTCCGCTTTCGTTAGCCATCTTAAGCTATTTGCATCTGCCGTAGTCGGAACATTTCGCCAATCGCCTCCGCTAAATCAAGGCTCGCGTAAACAAGTAACTGCGATGGATAGTGGCGGCAATCGCCCGCTTTTGTGCCAGCGGTACTTATGCTGCCTCAAAATGACACGTCCCGACGCCAACTTAGTACATGGAACATTGCTAGTACAGTATCTACCGCGAGACCGATGTTGCTTTGCGTCCGCCGCTCTGTCACCTTTTGCCTAGGGTGAGTAACAAACGTAATGACCCGATAGTGCTAATAGTTTCTGAACCACTCCTGCTTTGGACTCTCCGCCTTTGTTTGAAGTAAGAAGCAGCACTGTAGCTCTGCGGCTATTAGGGAGAATTGTCTGAAATGAAAGTGCCAATTGCGGTCCCGCTTTATAGCACCGACACCGTGTCGTTCTTAGGGATGACGCTCCAGCCCAGGTCGTTGCCTGAACTTAATCTGCTGGTGGAACAGGGAATTCGCGACCATCGCAACTGGATCATTGCCAACCATAACCTGCATAGCCTCTACCTTCTTCATCGCCACCCTAAGCTGCGGGAATTTTATGCGAACGTGCGCTGGACCCATATTGACGGTATGCCGCTCGTAGCTCTGGGACGCCTCTATGGCTATCCACTCGAACGTCAGCATCGTGTGACCCTGGTGGACTGGACCTATCCCCTGATGGAGCTTGCGGCCAACAATGGGTGGCGTGTGTTCCATCTTGGGTCATCAGAAGGTGCGGCCGAAAAGGGAGCAGCCCAGTTGCGAAAGCTCTTCCCAGCCCTGCAGATAGAAGTGAGCGGGGGGTACTTTGATGCGCGCTACGGAAGTTCTGAAAATGAGGCCATGTTAGAGCGCATCAATGCTTATGCGCCAGCCCTGTTGATGGTGGGAATGGGCATGCCCCGGCAGGAACTATGGACTCACGAGAATTTTCCCCGGCTGAAGGCGGATGTGATCCTGTCTTCCGTTGGCGCTGCCTTCGACTATGTTGCGGGCGCAGTACCAACGCCGCCGCGCTGGTCGGGCCGTTTGGGCTTGGAATGGGCTTTCCGCCTGGCGCATAATCCGGCTCGGCTGTTCAGCCGTTATTTCGTCGAGCCTTGGTACATTCTGCTGCTCCTGGTGCTCGATTATCCGCGCCACCGCAATGACGGAAAGTTTAGAGCAGGCGCCGGGGAAGTTACCGGGGACTGAGACAGCGAACCCACTCATCCGAAACCGGCAATCACACCAGGAACAGACAGGATCCATATTAATCGCAGAGACTTCATCCGGGAACTGGGCGCGCTGGGCTTGGCCCCATGGGCGGCGGCAGCCTCCTTGGCGCAAGCTGCAGCAGTTCCCCTCCAGCTGCTGGCCGCGGAGAAGGGGCTTTTATTCGGTTCCTGCCTGGCGCTGAAGTATTTCGTGCAATCGCCGGCCTATCAGCAACTATTTCTGGCGCAGTGCAACATCTCCACTCCGGAAGTGCATATGACCTGGAACTCCCTGAGCAGGCAACCTGGTGTCTACGACTTCAGCAGTGCCGACAGCTTTGTCGCCTTTTGTGTCACCAACCGCCTGCGCGTACGAGGACATACGCTGCTCTGGCATCAGGCTCTCCCCGCTTGGGTAGCTCCCCAGCTTACGGCGGGCAATGGCCAGGGCATCATGACTGACCATATTCGCGCGGTAGCCGGACACTTCGCCGGCAAGTTGCACTCCTGGGACGTCGTGAACGAGGTTCTGGATCCGGGCAGCAATCGGCCGGATGGTTTGCGCGACAGTCCCTGGTTGCGTGGCTGCGGCGTTGACTACATCGAGCAGGCCTTTCGCGTCACAGCCGCGGCCGACCCCAACGCTCTGCTGGTATGGAACGAAAACTATCTCGAGGTGTCGAACGGTTTCGGTTGGGCGAAGCGTAAGGCAATGCTTACCCTGCTCGACGGCATTCTCGCTCGCGGTGTTCCCATCCACGGCATTGGAATTGAAGCCCATCTTCGCGCCGACCAGGCGGCGGTGCTGGGCGATGCGAGCTACCAAACCTTTCTGGGCGAGCTGGCGCACCGCGGCTTAAAGATCATCATCACCGAGCTGGACGTGCAGGATGCGACCTTGCCCGCGGATATCGGGGCGCGTGATCAGGCAGTGGCCGCCCTGTACAGCAAATTCCTTACCGCCAGCCTGCAACAACCGGCTGTAAAAGCAATCGTCACCTGGGGGCTTGCGGATTCATTCACGTGGATCGCGGGTTATCGCCCCCGCAAAGATGGTTTGCCGGTACGGCCGCTACCATTCGACGCCAACTTTCAGCCCAAAGCCGCGAGTTACGCCATCGCGGAAACGTTGCAGTCCGCGCCTGGTCGCGAAAGCTAACGACACTTCAGAAGGGTAGACCATGGTTATCGTCTCTGCCGTAATCCCCACCCGTGGACGTCCGCAGCTCCTTGAGCGGGCCGTACGCAGCGCCCTGGCTCAGACATTGCGCGAGATCGAAGTGGTGGTCGTGATCGATGGGAAGGACTCGGCCACCCATCACATCCTCGACGAAATGACGTTCGAGGACGATCGTGTGCGTGTGATCGGCATAACCTTCAGCGTCGGCGGATCGGACGCGCGTAACCGCGGCGTGGATGCGGCGCGTGGCGAATGGATCGCGTTTCTCGATGACGACGATGAGTGGCTTCCCGGCAAGCTGGAAGCCCAGCTCGACGCTGTGAAAGCATCGACGGCGCCCGCCTTGATTGGTTCCTGCAAGATGATAGCGCGCACTCCGGGGAGAGACTATGTGTGGCCGCGCCGCATCCCGGGCCAGGATGAACAGCTGGGTGAGTATCTGTTGGCACGGCATTCACTCACCCGCGGCGAAGGCTACATCCAGACCTCGACCTTTTTTGTCCGTCGCGCGTTGATGCAGGCGCAGCCTTTCAAGAGCGGCCAAAAAAAGCATCAGGATACGGAGTGGGTCCTGCGTTTGGGCCGTCTGCCCGGGGTCCAGGTAATCATCGTCGACCAACTTTTGGCGATCCACAATATAGAAGAAGACCGCGCCACGGTAAGCAGCAAGTCCAACTGGCGCTACTCGCTCGATTGGGTACGGCGCGATCGCCACCTGTTCACACCGCGTGCTCTCGCCGGCTTTGTCTTGCACCAGATCGCCTCTGAGGCTTCAGATCAGGGCGAGTGGCGTGCCTTCCCGTTGTTACTGCTGGAATGCCTGCGCTACGGCAAGAGCTCACCGCTCGACTATGCGATTTTTTTCGCCATGTGGCTGCTGCCCCGCCGCCGCCGCCGCCGCTTGCGCGACTGGATGGCGCAACGCCCACGGCTACGCGGGCTGGTGCAGCCGGTATGAAGATCCTGCAGCTGACCAGGCAGTTTCTGCCCGCACAGGGCGGCACTGAGAGCGTGGTGCAAGGGCTGAGTGAAGCGTTGCAGCTCAACGGCCATACGGTGCAGGTGGCAACCCTGCGCCTGGTTTTTTCGACCGGTGCCCTGGCGCCCGCGGAGTCAGTCGAAGCCGGCCTCACCGTGCACCGCATGCGCCACTGGGGCCCCCGCCGCTACCCGGTAGCGCCAGCCGCGCTCCAGCTCATTCGCGGTTACGATCTGGTGCACATTCATGCCATAGACTTTTTCGTCGATTACTTAAGCTTACTGCGTTTACTGCACCGCACCCCTCTGGTCGTAAGTACGCACGGGGGGTTCTTTCATACCGAGTGGGCCACAGCCTTGAAAAGAATCTACTTCAAAACCGTCACTCGTAGCTCCCTTGCCGGCGTGCGAGCGGTGGTTTGCGTGAGCCGGCGCGATAGCGAAATGTTCTCGAGGATTGTGCCGTCCCGTCGCATCCGTGTCATCGAGAACGGAGCCGATATTGATCGCTTCTGGAGTTTGCACAAAATGATAGAGCCTGGCCTGATGCTGGGCATCTCGCGCCTGGCCGAGAACAAGCGAGTCTACAAAGTGCTGGAGGCCATGGCCCTGCTCAAGTATCGCCATCCGCAACTGCGCCTCGAGTGGGTAGGGGCGGATTTCGAATCGCTGCGTCCCGGCCTCGAGCGCCGCGTGGTCGAGCTTGGCTTAGCCGGCCGGGTACACTTTCATGGCTCCGTCAGCCGCGAAGAGCTGTGCCGGCTGCTGGAGCGCGCTCACCTCTTTGTGTCCGCTTCCAGCTACGAGGGCTTCGGCCTCGCGACCATCGAGGCCATGAGCGCGGCAACCGTGGTTCTGGTCACCGCCGTGGGAGCGCATGCTGACGTGATTCGCGACGGAGTGAGCGGCTTCCTCATGGACCAGGACGCCTCGGCATTTTCCGCCCACATGGAACACGTTCTCACGCTGCCGCCAGAGAAACTGGCGCAGATCGGCGAGGCGGCGCGCGAGGCGACCAGACGCTTCTCCTGGATGCAGATCGCGCCTCGTTACGAGCAACTCTATCGCGAGGTTTTAACCAACGGAGCGGCGCAGGCCTCATGAACCAAACAGCAAACCAGGGAACGATCGTGGTCTTCCGCATCCAGTTGTTACCGCCTTCAGAGACGTTCATTACGGCGCAAGCAGCCGCTATGCGCAGGTTTTCGCCCTTTTTTGTCGGCTGGCGCAGGACCGCTGGCATCGAGCTGCCGGCCGCCACCAGCTGGACAGTTGATGGCGGCGGCGTGCGGGGAAAACTGCGCGAACTTCGCTTTCGCTATATGGGTCCCTCCCGGGAACAGGTTGCGCGCTTACGGGCGCGAGCTCCGCGCCTGGTCTATGCCCATTTCGCACCTGATGGTTACGCGGCGATGCAGCTTGCCGAACAGCTTGGGGTGCCGCTGGTGACGGCCTTACATGGATTCGACGTAACCATGGGCGACCAGTCAATCGCCGCAACTCGATTGGGCAGGGAGTATCTGCGAGGGCGCAGCAGACTGCAGAAGAAGGGCGCCCTCTTCCTGACCTGCTCCGCCTATATCCGCCGGCGCGGCCTCGAGATTGGGTATCCGGAAGAACGTACTATCGTGCATTCGATTGGTGTGGACGTCGAGCGATTCCAACCGCCCCTGACCGGGCCGCGAGAGAAAGTCGTCTTGTTTGTCGGGCGCCTGGTAGAGAAGAAAGGTTGTGGAAGCCTGATCGAAGCCATGGTCGCGGTGCAGCGTCAAAATCCCGCCGCTCAGCTGGTGGTGATTGGCGGTGGCCCCTTGCGCCCGACGTATCAGGCGCAGGCGCTAGCGCTACAGGTTCGCTGCCGCTTTCTTGGCACCCAGCCAACGGCTGTCGTGCGCGAGTGGATGGCTCGGGCTGCTGTCTTCTGTGTGCCCAGTGTGGTTGCCGCGAACGGTGATGCCGAAGGCTTCGGCATGGTTTTTATCGAGGCCCAGGCGATGGGCCTGCCGGTGGTAAGCACCGTGAGCGGCGGAATCCCGGAGGCCGTCAAGCACGGTGAGACGGGCCTGCTGGTCACCGAGCGTAACCCTGCCGCCCTTGCGGAGGCCATTCTGCAGTTGATGCAGAACGAAGAACTATGGAAGCGCCTGAGCGTTGCCGGCCGCGAACGGGTTGTGGACCAATTCAACCTGGTGCACCAAACCGCGCGTCTCGAAGACGTTTTCGAGCGGCTGCTGGCAGAAGGCTGACCCGATGGCGCAATTGGCTCAAGCACTGCCCGCCACACCGCCGCAGACGTCGCATGCCGCTCAACGCTTCTATCAGCCGGAACTCGACGGGTTGCGCTTCTACGCCTTCCTGGGCGTATTCGTGTGCCACACGTTACCCTCGCAGCCCGGATTCTATGTCAGGTTGCACCTACCGCTGCCATTTCTGTGGGCAGCGATTTCCAAGTCAGGTGCGGCAGGAGTCGATTTGTTTTTCGCCTTGAGCGCTTTCCTGATTACCTCCCTCCTGCTCCGGGAAATTGAGGTTACGGGCGGCATCTCGCTCCGCCTGTTCTACACCCGCCGCATCCTGCGTATATGGCCGCTCTATTTTTCCGTCGTTGCTCTGGGCGTCGTGCTGGCCCATACGGTGCCCGGCCAACACCTTCCCTGGTACTACGTCGCCGGCTATTTGCTTTTCGTTGGTAACTGGGTCAATGCAGTTTTCGGACATCTGCACTCCATCTGCTCTCCCTTGTGGACTGTCTCCATCGAGGAGCAGTTCTACCTGCTATGGCCCGCGCTGATGCGAATGCTTGACCGCCGCGGCATGATCGTCGCTGCGATTGTTACAGTGCTGCTTTCAACGCTAAGCCAGGTCAGCATCGTGCTCGCAGGCTTGAGCGGAGGCTACATCTATTACGGCAGTGCCTCGCGTTGCGGCTCGCTCGCGCTCGGTGTTCTGCTGGCGCTGTTTGCGCAACGTCTGCCCCGGCTGACCACTAGGCGGCGTTGGCTGCTGGTGGGCACGGGAGTGCTGGGGTGGATCGCCGCCTCGGCATGGCTCGCCGATCGGCCCGGCGCGGTCACCATGGCTATGCCGCTGGGGCGTCTGATTATCTCGCTGGCATCGGCGGCGATTCTGTACGGATGCCTCTACAGTCGCAATACTCTGCTCAGAGGTCGCTGGGTGGTGCAACTGGGCAAAAGAAGCTACGGACTTTACCTGCTCCACCTGACCGCGATTCTCATGCTGGAAAACCTGCTTCATCCGGTCTGGGGCTGGCAACTACTGGGCACCAAGGCACTCGCACTAGTCATGACAGTAATCCTCGCGTTTGCGTCGTATCGCTGGGTCGAGTCGCCCTTCCTGCGCCTCAAAGACCATTTCGCCACCGTACTTAGCCGGCCAGTTTGAAGTAAGTGGAGGTCTTCCTTGGATAAGCTAACGTTCCAACCTTCGCGTGTTGTGATTGCGCCCAGCCCATCGCGCCCCGAACTTACCCTGCGAGAGGTCGGAACGATGCTGGTGCGCCGCCGCGCGATCATCTACACCAGTCTGGCCGCGTTCTTTCTGCTCGCGGTCCTGGCTCTCATTTGTTCCACCAGGCGCTATAAGTCGGTGGGTGAGATCGAAGTCCAAAAGGAGTCCAATAATTCCCTGGGCATCCAGACGGATAGTGCAGACGCTCCCTCCGACGCCCTCGAAGTCAACATGATCATCCAGACCCAGGCGAAGATCCTGCAGTCGGACTCGCTTGCACTGCGAGTCATCGAAGATCTTCACCTCGAGCAAACGGAGGATTACAAGCAGAAGTGGTCTCCTGTTGGTTGGGTTCTCGGGCTTTTCAATCCCACTTCCAAGCCTGATCCCAAGGGCGCATCGCTGGAGGACTCGCCTCACCGGCGGGCGCGAGTGCTGAAGGTTTTTCATCGCAAGCTGACCGTGAAACCGCTGGCCGGAACGCGGCTGATCGATGTGGAGTTTCTCAATCCTGATCCGCAGCTCACGGCGGCAGTGGTGAACCACCTGCTGCAAGGCTTGATTGAGAAGGGTTTCCAGGCACGATACGATGCGACCATCCAGGCATCGTCGTGGCTAGGCTCGCAGCTGAACGATCTGCGCAACAAAACGCAGCAACTGCAAGCCAAAGTGGTAAAGCTTCAACAGGAGTCGGGTGTCTTTGCTCTCGGGGAGGTCGATCGCGAGGGCAGGGACCAGGTCTACAGCCCGACACTCGAGAAACTTCAGATGGCAACGCAGGCTGAAGCGCAAGCACAGTCCAACCGTATCCTGAAGAGTGCGATCAACGAAGTGGTGAAGGGTGGCAACCCGGAGCTGATCTCGGGGTTAGCTGGAAATAGTCTCACCGGGGGTTCTTCCTCCGCGATCGGCACGTCTCTCAATTTGATTCAGAACCTTCGTTTGCAAGAGGCAACTCTGCAGGGGCAACTGCAGGAAGTCTCCGCTAAGTTCGGTCCAGCCTATCCCAAGCTGGCCGAGATGCAGGGCAACCTCAATGCCATGCAGAAAGCGATCCTGGCGGAGGTGGACCGGGTCGCGAAGCGAGCCCAAAATGACTTCACCGTTGCCGAGCAGACCGAGGAAAAAACGCGCCGGGACTTCCTTGTGGACAAGAGCGAAGCGGAGGCCCTCAACAACAAAACAATCGAATATCAAATGGCTCGGCAAGAAGCCGACCAGACCCGGGCGCTCTATGACGATATGTCGCGCCGCCTCAAGGAATCCGGTCTTCTCGCCGGCCTGCATTCCACCAACATCTCTATCGTTGACTGGGCAAGAGCCGGCGATACTCCAGCAAAGCCTGTCATCCCGCTTTACCTTGGGGGGTCGATCTTGGCGGGATTAGTGATCGGTTCCGTAGCCGCCCTGCTGCGGGACGTGACGGATACAAAAATTCATGACTTGCGGGAGATATCACGTGAACTCGGCCCGACGCCGCTCTGCGTGCTGCCATATGAACGGGAACAGCCTGCCCTGAGCAGGGGGGTCCGCTTGAATGACAAATCGCCGCTGCCCGCACTGACCAGCCCGCGCTCTCTGTTTGTTGAGTCGCTTCGCTCGCTCCGAACTTCTCTCCTGTTGTCTCGCAGTGGGGCGCCCCCGCGTTCGCTCCTGGTAACCAGTCCCTTTGTGGGAGAGGGAAAAAGCTTTTTGAGCTGGAACCTCGCCATCCTCTTTGCCCAACAAGGCAAGCAAGTGTTGTTATGCGATGCAGACCTACGCCACCCATGGCTGCATCGCAGCCTTGAGGCGAGCCCAGAGGTTGGGTTAAGCAATTTGTTAGCCGGCCTCTCACCAGACCTTGGTGCCTCCGCAATCATTCCTGTGCTCGAGGTTCCAGGCCTGTATCTCCTGCCGGCAGGCCCTCTGCCTCCGTACCCTGCAGAACTTTTGGCATCGGTTGAAATGGCGAACCTGCTGAAGTTTTGGGAAGGTCAATATGATCTCGTGATATTAGACGCTCCGCCGTTGATGCACTTCACTGACTCGGTGGTCCTAAGCTCCATCGTCAACTCGGTTTTGCTCGTGGCGCGGCATCAGCAGACGCCTTTAGCGGCGCTCGGGAAGAGCTACCGCATGCTCGAGGAGGTGCAATCGATCCGCGACCGCAAAATCAATATCGTGATCAACGGTGTGAAAGAGCAGCCTGATCAGGGATTTCTCTCCTACCAGAAACGCGCGATGGAAGCTGCGAACGCATAATGACAAATCAATCAAGAGTCTGCATCCTGTTGCTCCTCATGTTCAGCGCCGCTGCCGGCTTACTGGCGCAGAATGAGACCCTGTTGATCGGATCCGGCGATTTGCTACACCTTCAGGTCTACGACACGCCAGAGATGGAACAGCGCGCCCGGGTAACCGATGCCGGAACTATACCTTTCAGTTTTCTGGGCACTGTCAAAGTATCCGGCTTGACGCCGGCACAGGCGGCGGCGCAGATTGAGCAGCGGCTGATCGCTGCCGGTATCATGCTGCACCCGCAGGTGACGGTGCGCGTGGAAGCCTACGCGACCCAGAACGCATCGGTGATGGGCCAGGTACAGAAACCGGGAGTCTATGAAATCGATACCGCCCGCAAAGTAGTGGAAGTGCTTGCCATGGCCGGCGGACTCACGGACATGGCGGATCGCCACATTACGATTGAACGCTTCGGGACCGCCAAACAAAGGGTCGAATACTATTTTTCCAATGCCGCCGAGGTTGCCTTCTCTGACGACCCCATGGTCTACCCCGGCGATACTGTGATCGTGCCCAAAGCCGCGGTGGTCTATGTACTGGGCGATGTATCAAAGCCCGGTGGCTATCCCATAAGTACCAACGATTCCAGGATGACGGTGCTGCAGGCAATCGCCTTAGCGGGTTACGCCAATCACACCGCATCCGTGGGCAAATCGAAGCTGGTGCGCGAGACGCCTGCGGGTGTAAAGGAGATCGACCTGCCGGTAACTGAGATGCAGAAAGGCAAGAAGGCCGATGTTGCCTTGCTACCCGACGACGTGATCTATGTTCCTTTCAGCTTCGCGCGTAACCTCGGCGTCAATAGCCAGGGGATTCTGGCTTCCGCTGCTTCCGCCGTGATCTACACCCACTAATGCCTGAGTCTGAAGAGTCAGTAAATATCTGGGGACATGCTTCCACCTGGGGCCTGTTATTGCTGCTGTTCTATTTTGCTCTGGCCGGTGTGTCTCCGTTTGTCAATGAACCTACGGCCACCCGGGCGGTCCAAACCGGGTCTGCCGGTGCTGCGCTGGTGGATCGCCTGATCAAGCTATTGATCATTGCGGCCTGCATGATGTTTGTCCTTCAGCGGCATCAATCGGTTCGCCGCATGAGCATGCAGATGAAGCTGGTAACCAGTTTCCCCGTCCTCGCCCTGCTGCTCTTTCCTGTGTCGCAACAACCAACCCGGACGATCAGCTCCGGCGCCCTGCTTCTGGCCGGCGTTCTGCTTCTGTACTACATCATGTCCCGATACAGCCTTGACCAGGTGCTGGAGCTATTGCTTGTCCTGGGCACGGTCGCGATTGTGGCCAGTATCATGTTTGCCCTTGCGCTGCCGCAGTATGGCCTGGATCAGATGGGGGAGCATTCTGAAGCGTGGAAAGGCATTTTCAGCGCCAAGAATTACCTGGGCAACATGGGATTGTTCTTTCTGACCGTGGCAGTGTCTTATCGTGGGCGCACTCCATTTCTGCGTTCCCTTCGCCTTTCGCAAATCATGTTTTGCCTGATCGCGATAGCTTTTTCGCGAGCAGCGACCGCCTGGCTGCTGACCGCAATCTACATCGTTCTTCTTACTGTCATGAAGGCGCTGCACGGCTTCAGGAAGAAAGATTACTTTGTAGTCTGCCTGGTGTTGCTCGTGCTCTTTTCCGCTGTCGTTGGGACCATCGTGATTTGGCCGGATTTCCTGGTCACCATGTTGGGAAAAGATCTGACCCTGACCGGGCGAACCGGGATATGGGACGCAGTGACTGATTCAATTGCCAAGCGCCCGCTGTTGGGCTATGGTTACCAGGCGTTCTGGCTTGGGCTCGAAGGCGAATCCTATCGTGTCATTCTCGCGGTGTCGTGGGTACTCGCGCAGGCCCAGAACGGCTTTCTTGATGTCATGCTGGAGATGGGCATGCTGGGCCTGGTGATCGTACTCCTGGTCTTCGGCTTTGCCTTCCGCGACGGTGTGGTCTGCCTTCTTCGCGCTCGTGACGACATCCACCTCAGGGCGGTGGAGTGGTATCTCACCATCGTCGTTCTGACGCTCATTTACAACCTTGACGAAAGCTTTCTCTTTGATCCCAAGCATCTTGGCTCGTTGATTTTCCTGCTTGCCTGCGTGGGGCTGAAAATTGAGCGCCAGCGGCTGTTACACGTCGCAAAGGTCCACGGCCTGCAAGAGTGAGGCGCGTGGATCCCCGGTGGGCACGAACTCGTGCGCCACATATCCTTTAAACCCGGTGTCCACGATGCCCCGCATCACGCCATCCCATTGCACCTCTTGCGTATTGTTGAGCTCATGGCGTCCGGGCACACCGCCAGTGTGGAAGTGGCCGAGCCATTGAATGTTTGCCTGGATGGTGGCGATCAAATCTCCCTCCATAATTTGCATGTGGTAGATGTCGTAAAGCAGTTTGACATGGGGAGAATTTACTTCCTTCATCACTGCGACACCCCAGGCGGTATGGTCTGCCATATAGTCCTTATGGTTGACCTTGCTGTTCAGCAGTTCCAGGCAAAGGATGACGTTATTGTCTTCCGCAATTTTCTTCACCCGGTTCAGTCCAATGATTACGTTCTTGGCGCCCTCTTCGTCGGACATTCCGTGGCGGTTTCCGGAAAACGTAATGACATTAGGCACTCCGGCCTTTGCGGCCAATGGAACATTGCGGCGCATTCCTTCCTCGATCTTGTCGTGGTTTGCCACCACGTTGAGTGCATCGGGGATGGTACCGGCGTCAACGTAGCCCATGGTACAGATCAATCCATACTTTTTAGGCACTTCAAACTCTTCCGGCTTCAGAAGGTCGACTCCCTTCAATCCAATCTGTGCCGAATAGATGCATAAATCGTCCAGGGTCATTCCGGGATAGCACCAGCGGCTCACAGATTGGTGGATGCGGCCCTTCCTCTCAGTTTTTTCCTGGCTCCATGCCATGGGAGAGCTAGAAGCGAGGGCGGTGCCTGCAAGGGTGTTCTTGAGCATACTGCGACGGGAAATGGAAGACATCTTGAGACCTTTCGGACCGTGGTAACTGCACGCTGGCTATTTAATCATCTTTTCCTTCGACTGGCCGGACATCCGATCCGTCTCGACAGGGACGGGCTTTAGAGCATGTGTAGAGAACTGGATTTACCAATCAGTCCCGGAGGGACGGCTGAGTGTAGCCCAGGACGCAGTCCTGGGTAGGATTGCGAGAGCAGACTAGTCCCGCAGGGACGGCTGAAAAACGCCAGTCTCGATTATGCGTTAAAGTTCAGCGCATCCAGAACTGGCTACCTGGACTGGGCTACCTCGGCAATTTTCAGCCGTCCCTACGGGACTGATCCTAACTTCGAATAGGCCTACCCAGGACTGCGTCCTGGGCTACACTCAGCCGTCCCTGCGGGACTGTTGCGCCGATGCGATTGAGGGGTGCGCATCTACTCATAAGCAGAACGCGTGCAAAGACTACTTTGTCTCCGGTCCCTTGTCTGCATCTGGAGAAACCGCCGTTGGGTACAGATCCGGCAGCGGCTGGTCCTGTTGTTCGAGCCTCTCGGGATGAGGCAATGGCTTGCGCGGAATCATCTGGTCGCGCATTGCGGCGTTATAAACAAATATCGCTTCCACCACCGCAATTTGTTTCAGGTCCGCAGGCTGTAGATGCTCATACGTATCCATATCGGAATGGTGAGTGCGTGTCGCATAATCCATCGGATCCTGAATGAACTGAAAACCCGGAATCCCGACGGCGTCAAACGACAGGTGGTCTGTACCACCTACACTTCGGTTGCTAATGGTGGTTACGCCCAGGTCCTTCAGCGGGGCGATCCACTGCTCGAAGATGTGATCCACCGCCGCGTTTCCCTGGGTGTAGACACCGCGAATCCTGCCTGGTCCATAATCGACGTTGAAATAAGCTGAAATGAGTTTCTGTTCCGGCTTCAGTGTGAGCGGTCCTCCCGGCTTCCTCAGAAATTCCGGCAGCTCCATCTGATCGGCCGCGGTGGAAGTCGGGAAGCTACCGAAATGTTGATCCACGTATCCCTTGCTGCCGAACAACCCTTGTTCTTCGCCCGACCACAAGGCAATGCGGATCGTCCGTCGCGGCTTGACCTGGAGCGCATTCAAAATGCGCATGACTTCCAGGGCAACCACCGAGCCTGCCCCATTGTCCGTCGCGCCTGTAGCCGCAATCCAGCTATCCAGATGGCCCCCCACCATCACCACTTCCTCTTTCAGCCTGGGATCGGTTCCGGGAATTTCGGCCACGGTGTCGAAGCCATGCTCGTGGTCTCCCGAGAACTTGGTCTCGACGTCCATCTCGATGGACACGGGAACGTGATGTTGCAGCAACCGGAACACCCGGCCATAACTTTCTATCTGCGTTACCACGACGGGGAACGGGAACGGCAGTATCGCGGTGATAAGGTGTCATGCCCAGCGCGGCGCCGTTATCGTCGAAGATAATCCCGGTACCTCCGCCGTTTAGGCCGTCACGGCTGGGAACAATCACGCCGGCAACCTTCTCCGTGGCCAGGAACGAAAGAATATCCTTCTTAAGTTTGGCGCGTTTGGCATAGCGCTCATTGCGCGCCTTGACATCCGCGGCCTCCAGCGGAAGGGACTCGAAATCCTTCAGCTCCTTATCGCTATACCGTTCAAAGAATGGCTTGTCGGGTACCGGCACATCGCGCATAGCGCCGAGCAGGACAATCTTGCCGGAAAGTTTTCCCTTGTATTTAGCGATGTCGCTCTCTTCCTCGATCACCGCGGAGACGGCCTGCGCAGTCACTGGCCCGTTGGTGGAGGGCGACCACGGCGTGGCTTGTGCCACGAAGACAGCCGTATCCGGTTCTGTCATGCGAACCCAGGTGTTGAGCTGTTGCCATCCCATGCCAAACTCACCCCAATCTTCCAGGTGCGCGTTGCTGCAGCCCATCTTCGTAAGCTGGTCCCGCGTCCACGCGTTGGCCTTCGCCATGTTGGGCGAGCCGGTCAAGCGAGGCCCGATTCCGTCGGCCAGGCCTCCGGCGTAATCCATCACGTGCGAGTGCTGCAGTCCCTCGTCGCGGATCAAGTTGTAAGTATTCAGGTCAAGCGACTCGGTAGCAGGCTGTTGCATTTGCGCATCGTTCCAGCCCGGTGATTCGGCTACCGTACCGGCCTTCTTGTCTGCCGCGCTGGATCCGGATGTGCCGGCAACCAACAAGACTGCGGCGCCGAAGACAAAGGCACGACGTGGAATCATGAGCATCGCCTCCTAATTTCCATTCACACTATCTTCCGGCAGCAGTTCGTAGCTCACAAAGGCGAGCTTCTTGCTGTCCGGCGACCACGAGGGAACATTGATGGTTCCCTGGCCGCCAAATAGTCTGGCCAGCACCTGCACCTTCTTATCGCTCATCGACATCAGGTTGAGCGCCACGTCCTTCTCCCCCGGATGGCCGCTTACGCTCTTGTCGTAGGAGAGAAAGACCATCCATTTTCCATCCGGAGAAATGTGCGGGAACCAATCGTTGGTCTCATCGGAGAGAACCTGCTCCTGCCCGCTTCCGTCTGCCTTCATGCGCCATATTTGCATCCATCCACTGCGCTCTGAGTTGAAGTAAATGTACGCGCCGTCCGGTGAATATTCCGGGCCGTCGTCCAGGCCTTTGGCAGTAGTCAGCTGCGTTTCCTGGCCGCCGCTAACGGGAATGGTGTAGATATCGAACTCCCCGTTGCGCTGGCCCGCGTAGGCGAGCGTTTTCCCGTCCGGGGACCATCCATGCCAGTAGGACGGCGAATACTGCGTGACCTGTCGCGGCGTTCCACCGGTTATCGGCACAATGTAAATGGACGACTTCTGATTGCTTCCTGACGAATCGCTAATGGCCAACGACTGACCGTCAGGGGAAATACCGTGATCGTTGTTACAGCGGTTTTGCGGGCCGGTGTCAATGGTTGCAGGTTCCGTCCCCTTGACCGCCAAACGGTGTATTTTGCCGTCGCCGTTAAAGATAAAGAACCCGCCGTCGCGAGACCAGTTTGGTGCTTCGAAGTGGACCGGCGCTACATAGGCCACGCTTCTAACCGTCGAAGCGACGTCGATGGTCTCGAGCGCGCTGTACAAAACCGGCTTCCCGGTTGCCGCGGGAAGCGATACCAGTTTCACGTTGGAAAACACCGCCTTCTTCACCACGTCCTTATCGTGCGAGCAAACGCCGAGACCTATGTAGAACGGCCCCGTGAGGGAGACTTTGGCGGACGCCCCAAGGACCTGCAGCTTCCCATCGCTTCCGGCTGCGAAGGCATAGAAATAGTCGCCCCGCTTTTCAATACGAAGCGTTCGCGGCGCGGAAACATGGGGCTCGATGTCTTGGAGATTGGCGCCCGCCGACTCCCGGTATTGCAGCGCGACCAGGCCGTCCGCGTGCAGGGCGACATCCACGCTTGCCGCACCTTTGTCCAGGCTTTGCCTGATCATCAACACGGCTTTGCGATGGTTGACTCCCGTCTTGTCGACAAAGGCAATATCCGCCGTGAGCGATACATCCCCCGAGACTTTCGTCCAGAGATAATGGAAGTCGTCCTCTGCGTACCACATGTCCCAGCCGCTGCCGCCTATGGTGTAGGTCTGCTGGGCCGGGTCGTACTCCACCGACCCCGGGTGCAAAATAATACCCACGTCCTGGTGATCCTGAAATATGCCCAGAGAGGGAGTGGCGGCCCTGGCCGCCAGCGCAATCGTCAGGCAACATGCGACGGATATCTGCCTAATAACGGAAATATGCATTCCGAGACCTCACCGCGATCGATACAGAGAGTTCGGGAGAACGTTATCATGAAAGTCGAGGGCAAATTGGAGACCCACAAGATGAACAAGAGGAAAATCTTAGCAGCCCAAGTCAGCCGTCGCTCCTTCCTTTCCTCGCTCGGCGCCGCCGGGGTGGTGGCTACGGCCGGCCCGGCGATCGCCACGGCACAAACAGCCCCGCCCATGACCTCCTCGGACGCCACTCCCTCCGAGACCATTGAAGGAGCAGTCCCTGTCAGCCTTCGGGTCAACGGCAAGCAGTTCGACCTTCACGTGGATCCACGCACTTCGCTCCTCGATTGCCTGCGCGAAACCATCAGCCTGACCGGCACCAAGAAAGGTTGCGACCACGGCCAGTGCGGAGCCTGCACAGTGCACGTAAACGGCCGCCGCTTCAACTCCTGCCTGACGCTTGCAGTGATGCACGAAGGCGACGAGATCACCACCATCGAAGGACTTGGACAACCCGGCAACATGCACCCTATGCAGGCATCCTTCGTCAAGCACGATGGCTACCAATGCGGTTACTGTACCTCGGGCCAGATCATGTCCGCGGTTGCTCTTCTCAAAGAGAAGTGCGGCCCCTCCGACGCCGACGTGAAGGAACTTATGAGCGGCAACATCTGCCGCTGTGGGGCGTATCCCAACATCGTCGCGGCCATCCAGGACGTTCGTCAGCAGGCATAGGAGTTGCATCATGGAGATGTTTACGTATACCAAGGCTGCCGAAGTACCACAGGCACTTCAGGCCGCAGCTCAGCCACAAGCCAAATTCATCGCCGGCGGAACAACTCTGCTTGACTTGATGAAGCTGAACGTCGAGCGCCCCAACAAACTGGTCGACATCAATCTGCTGCCGCTCAGCCAGGTGGAGAAGCTTCCCGGGGGTGGCCTCAAAATCGGAGCGCTGGTCCGTAACTCCGATCTGGCTCATGATCCCGCGGTCCAGAGCGACTACTCTGTCCTCTCCCAGGCTTTGCTCTCCGGAGCCTCCGCGCAGCTGCGCAACATGGCCACCACCGGAGGCAATCTTCTGCAACGCACCCGCTGCATGTACTTCCGCAACGATGCTATGGCCTGCAACAAGCGCGCACCCGGATCGGGCTGTTCCGCCATCGAGGGCGACAACCGCACCCTTGCCATCCTGGGCACCAGCAAAGCGTGCATCGCCACCAACCCCTCCGACATGAACGTGGCCCTCACCGCGCTCGAAGCCACCATTCATATTCAGGGCGCAAAAGGCGAGCGCGCGGTGCCGATCGGCGACTTCTTCCTGCTTCCTGGCAGCACGCCGCAGCGCGAAACTGTGCTCGAACCGGGCGAGCTCATCACTTTTGTCTCCCTCCCCCCGCCCAAGGCCGGCAGCAAGCAGGTTTATCTAAAACTGCGTGACCGCGCTTCCTACGAATTTGCCCTCTCTTCCGCGGCTATCGTGGCCGTGATTAACGGCGGCAAGCTGGACTATGTTCGTGTCGCTCTTGGAGGTGTGGGCACCAAGCCCTGGCGCTCCTTCGAGGCGGAGAAGGTTTTGCATGGGAAGACGCCTGACGAAAAGACATACCGTGAGGCCGCCGAAGCGGCTCTTCGCGGCGCACAGCCGCAAAGCGAAAACGCCTTCAAGGTTTCCCTGGCCAAGCGCTGCATTACCCACGCTCTCACCCTCGCAACCGTGTAATGAGGAGACGAACCCATGGCATCGATACTCCACCTTCCTCCCAGAACTAATTTCGGCCTGCCCCGTGTCGATGGCCCGCTCAAAGTCACCGGCTCCGCTAAGTACACCTCGGACCACAATCTGCCCGGGATGCTGTACGCCGTACCGGTATGCGCCACCATCGCGAAAGGCACCATCACTGCCATCGATAGCAACCGCGCCCAGTCCATGCCCGGCGTGAAATCCGTCTATACCCGCCAGAATATAGGCAAGCTTTTCAGAACCGTGCCTGCCTCAGATTTTTCCGGAATACTGGACGAACGCCGGCCTCCGTTCGAGGACGACACGATCCGCTACTACGGACAATACGTCGCCGCCGTGGTGGCAAGTACCTTCGAACAGGCCGTCGCCGCAGCCAATGCAGTTAAGGTGACCTATCAAAGCGAGAAGCCCGACGTTCGCACGCACCTCGAAAGCGATGAAAAGCCCAAGGTGGACAGTCAGCGCGGCGATCCCGATAAAGCCTTTGGCTCAGCCGCCGTCAAGGTAGACGAGAGCTATGTCACCCCCACCGAGACCCACAACCCGATCGAGCTGCACTCGAGCGTTGCCGCCTGGGATGGACAAAACTTCACCCTCTACGAAACCTCGCAGGCGGTGGTCAACCATCGCGATGTGATGGCCCAGGTGCTGGGAGTTCAACCAGAGAACGTGCGTGTCATCTCTCGTTTTCTCGGCTCCGGCTTCGGCGGCAAACTGTGGCCCTGGACGCACTGTATGATCGCCGCCTCCGCAGCACGCGACCTCGACCGTCCGGTCAAGCTGGTATTGACCCGCGACATGATGTTTCAGAGCGTGGGCCATCGCCCGCGGACCCAGCAGCGCGTGCGCCTCGGCGCCACGCCTGACGGCAAACTGGTCTCCGTGATGCATGACTCGCTCAACCACACCTCCATCCTCGACGACTACTCCGAGGGTTGCAGTGAGGCGACCGCATACAGCTACAGCACGCCCAATCTTCGCGCCACCTCGGGCATCGTGCGCCGCAACGTTGGCACTCCCACTTCCATGCGCGGTCCGGGCGCCGTTCCCGGCCTATTCGCACTTGAGTCGGCAATCGATGAGCTGGCCGTCAAGCTCAACATGGATCCGGTCAAGATACGAATCCTCAACGAGCCCCAGAAGGACGAAGGCATCAACCTGCCTTTCTCCTCGCGCCACATGGTGGAGTGTCTTAACGTCGGTGCGGAAAAGTTTGGCTGGTCACGGCGCACGCCCCAGGTTGGATCGATGAAGAAAGACGGCTTGATTCTGGGCTGGGGAGTTGCCGGTTGCTCCTGGATTGCCGAACGCATGGGCAGCGAAGCCACGGTGGACCTGCGCGATGATGGTACTGCCCGCGTCTCCAGCGCCACGCAGGATATTGGCACCGGCACTTATACCGTGCTTTCCCAGATCGTTAGCCAGAAGACCGGCATTCCCCTGGATAAGATCGAGGTCGTTCTCGGCGATAGTGCTTTGCCGCCGGGGGCAATCTCCGGTGGATCCTGGGCGACAGCGTCGTCCATCCCGCCCGTCCTCGAAGCCATTGAAAAAGCGCAGCAGACTCTCTATATGGTGGCCAGCAAGGGAAAGGACCCTGCGTTTGCGGATCAGAAGCCGGAAGCGATGGCCTTTACCAATGGATGTGTTCACCTCAAGGACAAGTCTCCCGACACGGGTGTGCGCTTCGAGCAGATTCTCCGTGCGGGCAACATTCGCGCCGCTTCCGGCAGTGGAAAGTCCGAGGGCACCTTTGGTAATCCAAAGCGCGAATTTTCCACCCACTCCTTTGGAGCGCAATTTGCTGAGGTCACCTGGCAGCCTGAGACCGCGCGCCTTCGTGTCTCTCGCGTGGTGACCGTGATCGATGCCGGCCACATCCTCAATCCCAAGCCGGCCCGCAACCAGATTGAGGGCGCGGTGGTCATGGGTGTAGGCATGGCCCTCTTCGAACAGACGGTGTACGATCCGCGCTTTGGCGTTCCGATCAACAACAACCTTGCCGACTACATTGTCGCTACCAACGCCGACGCCCCGGAAATCGATGTCACTTTCCTTGACCACCCCGACAAGGCGGTGAACCCTCTAGGTGCACGCGGCGTGGGAGAGATTGGTCTTGCCGGAATAGCGGCAGCCATCACCTCCGCCGTCTACCACGCGACCGGTGTCCGTGTGCGCGAACTGCCAGTCCGCATCGAAGACCTGCTGGTCTGAAGCCGTACGTACAACAGACCTCGGGTGCCCCACATCTCGCTCGTTTTTCGCGAGATGTGGGATACCACAGCTCTAGATCCGCAAGCTTTCGACTCACAATGGGCAGTTAAGGTGGAGATTCGTGGTATCCCACATCTCGCAAAAAACGAGCGAGATGTGGGGCACCCGAGATCGGTTGCAGATCCGAGACACGGCCTTGCAGCATAGACCTTGAGGCTGCGATCATGACTGCGGTTCGAAAGGTTCCTTGAATGCGAGTGCTGATTCTCTCTGCCCTGCTGGCGGCCTCTACCAGTCTCTTTGCACAAACACCCGCGTGGCCGCCTAGCCCTGATCATTTGACCCTCAACCTATGGCCCAATGCGGCGCCTGGCGCCCAGGCGAATCCGCAACCGGAGGGAGACACTACAACCGATAAAGATAATCGCACCGGGGGAAAGCGGGTGATCCGTCTCGGTAACGTCTCCAATCCGACGCTCACGCTGTACACGCCGAAGACCAATAACACCGGAGCCGCCGTGGTGGTGTTTCCCGGCGGTGCTTACCGCATCCTGGCTATCGATCTGGAAGGCACCGAAGTCTGCGATTGGCTGAACTCGGCAGGCATCAGCTGCATTCTGGTTAAATACCGGGTTCCCGAGCCTGGTCCTTACCCAAAATCCTCCGCCCCCTTGCAAGACGCGCAGCGTGCTTTTGGCATGGTGCGCGCCCACGCGGCCGAGTGGCACATTGATCCAAACCGTATCGGGGTGCTGGGCTTTTCCGCCGGGGCGCACCTTGCCGCTGCTCTGAGCACCCACTTTGATCAAAGACTCTACGATCCGGTAGACGCGGCCGACAAGCTGAGTTGCCGTCCCGATTTTGCCGTCATCGTTTATCCCGCCTATCTCGCGCTCGCAGACCAGAACTTTGCACTCAATGCCGACATTCATCCCACCGCTCAGACTCCACCTTCGTTTATCGTTCAGGCAGAGGACGATCCAGTCCACGTAGAAAACGCCGTCGTGTATTTCCTCGCGCTCAAGAATGCCAAGGTACCGGCCGAGTTGCACATTTACGCCGAAGGCGGGCACGGCTATGGCTTGCGGCGGACTGCTCTTCCGGTAACGACGTGGCCGCAGCTTGTAGAGATATGGCTGCACACCATTCATATGTTGCCTGAGGCTAAGTGAGCCCGTGAGAATGATAAAAAGAGCATCGACTCTGGCGCTTTTGGCAACTTCCTTTTGCGCCGCGCAAAACGCGCTTCCTCCAGTGCCTGCTCCTCTGGGGGTCCCCGCACCCGGCCCATCAACCGACGCACCCTATGCTCCCTTGCCCATCTTGCCGGGCGGCATCGTAGTCACTCTGTACCCGCCAGGCTCGCCCTTTCTCAACATGGAGAAGGTTCGTCAGGCTGAGCAATACAACATGAACCAGGCCGTGCCAGGCCGAATCAACAACATCGTCAACATACACAACCCATCCATCGAAGTGCATACCGTCGATCACGGGCTGAACACTGGTGCTGCTGTAATTCTGGTGCCCGGAGGCGGGCACAACTTCCTGAACGTCGGTTCTGAAGGCGCGGACTTTGTTCCCTTTTTCTACAATTACGGTGTCAATACCATCATCCTGCGCAGCCGCCTGCGTCGCGATGGATACAATCCCCGCACAGACGAGGTCTACGACGCGCAGCAGTCCATCCGCCTGGTGCGCGCGCATGCCAAGGAATGGAACATTGACCCCAACAAGATCGGCATCATGGGCTTCTCCGCGGGCGCCGAACTAGCCTCCGCGGCGGCGGTGTTGTACGACGACTTTGACAAAAAGAACAGCGCTCCCGGCGATCCTCTCGCCGGCGTTTCCTCGCGCCCGGACTTTGTCGGCGTCATTTATCCCGGCCCCACGCCCTTTGCCCGCAACCGTGTGGCTCCGCCTATTCCGCGCAACGTCCCGCCATCGTTTATTGCCTCCGGCGGCTCCGACGATCAGATCCACGCCATCTGGGCCGATGAATACTTTGCTGCCATGCTGGCGGTTCGTGTGCCCAATCTCGAAATGCACATCTACGCTAACGGAAGCCACCCCGGCGACCTGTTGCGCGATGGCAGCCATATGAGCGGCGGCCTCACCGATCGCCGCGGAATACCATTCGGCACCTGGCAATTCCGCTTCATCGATTGGTTCCACGATCTTGGTTTTCTCGAGCCGCCCGGCGTGGAAACGAAGGCGGCTAAAGACATCGCGTTTTATTTAAGCCAACCAGCGGCCATGTCGGTGGAACCTCCCGCCGGGGTGACCTTGCTTCTCGCAGCGAGTGGAGATGGCGCGCAGGTTTACACCTGCACCGAGGGACATTGGACCCTCAAGGCTCCGGATGCCAAGCTACTGGACGAACATGGCCAGGTCATCGGCACGCATTTTGCGGGGCCAACCTGGCGGCTGAACGATGGCAGCGAAGTAAAAGGCAAAGTGATCGCGAGCCGGCCTGCGTCCGATGGTTCCTCTGTGCCATCGCTGCTGTTACAAGCTGTCCCTGGAAGTGGGACGGGCAAGCTGGCCAATGTCACGTACATCGGGCGGACGGACACGCATGGGGGTGCTGCGGACAGCAAGCCGTGCACCAGCGGCGAACAGCGAGTGCCCTACAAGGCAAACTACAGCTTCTACACCGGCAAACCGTGACCGACATTCATCCCGTGGCGGCCGGTGGGTTTCAGGCTGGTGCGGCTGCCTACGTAGCCGGGCGGCCGGATTATCCGCCTGAAATAGAAGCGTGGCTCACCCAGGACCTCGTTTTGAGCAAGGGCAAGACCGCCCTGGATCTTGCCGCAGGTACGGGCAAATTCTCCCCCCGGCTGGTGGCGACGGGCGCGGCCGTGATCGCCGTGGAGCCGGTGCGGGCGATGCTCAATGAACTGATCCGCCAATATCCCGAGATCGATGCCAGGAGTGGTTCTGCCGAGCGCATACCGTTGGACGACGCGTCGGTAGATGCGGTCGTCTGCGCGCAATCGTTTCACTGGTTTGCCACCCCTGAAGCGCTCAAGGAAATCCATCGCGTTTTGAAGCCAGGGGGCGCCTTGGGTTTGGTTTGGAACGTCCGCGACGATAGCGTGCCATGGGTCGCGGCACTTAGCCGGATCATGCAGCCCTATGAGGGCGATGCTCCCCGTTTCCACTCCCAAAAATGGCGCAGCGTCTTTCCTGCTGAGGGTTTTGGCCCGCTGCGCGAGAAGCGCTATCGGAATGCCCACACAGGTCCGCCCGAAAAGGTGATTATCGACCGCATCTTGTCGGTGAGCTTCATGGCGGCTCTTCCGCCTGGGGAGCAGGAGCAGGTTACATCCCAGTTAAAGGAAATCATCGCTACCTATCCCGAGCTTGCCGGCAAGGCCCAGGTCACCTTTCCTTATGAAACCCTGGCCTGTTCCGTAGAAATGCTCTAAGCTTCTCCGCACATTGGAGGGCAGCTATGTCGGAAGCGAACAAACTTCTCCTGAAGCGTTGGTTCGAGCAGGTCTGGAACCAGAAGAGTGAAGCGGCGATAGACGAAATGTTTAACCAGCAGGGCAAGTCCTATGGTTTCCCTGACGCCGACACGGTTCTTGTCGGACCCGAAGCCTTCAAGGCCGTCCATCGCATCTTCTGCGGAGCCTTTCCTGACCTGCACATTGACCTTAAGGACATACTCGCCGAGGGTGATCGTGTAGCGGTTCGCTGGCAGGTTTCCTCGACGCATCTGGGCGATCACCTCGGCTTCCCCGCCTCGGGCAAGAAAACGATTCTGGACGGCTCGTCCTTTTTAATCGTCAAGGATAACCAGGTCATGGAGGGCTGGAATCAAATGGACCTTCAGGCCATGATGCAAAAACTCCAGGCCAAATAGGAGAAACCCTAGTGCTCCCGGATTGGGCTGTGCAGGCACCAGGGCTAAAGCCCAGGATGTTTATATATCGAGCGTTTCCGCGGGTTTGAAAACCCGCCCCCCCGGACTGAAAGTCCGGGGCTGGCACCCCTTTAAGCACACGATCGCCTACAGATTCACCTGACAGGGAATGCGCTGCTGTTCAAAAGCATTTTTAAAATTTGATATTTTTGGGTCGTTTTGTGGATTGGCAGGTCAGCGGGGGTGGACAAAAGGGTTCTTTATAGAGAAACCCAGTCTCAGGTCTGGAACAGAAGCGTAAAGAGGGACATAAGGGGCCACCGGCGGTGCTTCAGAAGAATTAAAGGGTTTGACGAATGCGGACTGGCTGGGGCCAGGGTTCGGAGTCGCCTCTTCCGTTGAGCTGGGAGCGGGCTCGGGGACGGCAGGCGGGGATTTTTTCTCCGAAGAGACGGCTTGACGGTCGGGGATGAAGTTTTGCATGGCCACGATCATGGAGAGGGCTTTGACCTGGCCGGTAATGCTGCCGCGGGTCATCTCGGGGCTGAGGTTGGCGATTTCCCAGAGGCGGGCCAGTACTTGTTCGCGGTCGAGGTTCAGCCGGTGCAGTCCTTCGGCTTCTTGCTGGACGAGCTGCTGCTGCACGGCGGCGCGGTACTCAAGCATGTAGGCGCGGACACGGGGCTTGGCTTTGGTGTAGGCGGCGGAGTCGGGGTTGAGGCCGACGGCTTCGGCGGCTTGACGGTCGGTCATGGCGCCAGAGAGGACCTGGCGGGCAAAGGCTATTTCCTGATCGGTGATGGGGTCGCTGACTTTATTTTTGGGCATAGGTGGCTCCGGGAATTTGAAATGTGGACGGGGAAGCATAAAAAATCCCGCGGCGGCGGGATGGTTGGACTGCCTTATTTGTGGACAGGGATCGGGTGGGACACCGGACAGCGGTGAAGCTGTCCTTCGCTCGCGCCTAAGGCCGAAACTACCGGCAACTGCCGACCAGCGAGCGGAGACGCGAGAGTCCGCCGGCTGCCGAAATCGTCTGTTAACAGGATATAGCACTCGAGAAACCGTATTTGGCCACCGAGACTCTTTTCTTGCGCTGCCGGTTATCGTTCGGAGGTTACTTTTGGCGCGCTAGCCCGGCCAGCCCTCCCGAATCTGTGTGAGAGAGTCGTGGATAAGAGGATGGGTGCCCCAGGTCTCGCTTTGAGACCTGGGATCCTCCAAGCAAATGCAGGAAATTGCCCCAGGTATTGATGCCACTCGATCGAACCGTCAGCGCACTCTAAAGCCCAGATGGAATGTGCGTGAAAAACTGGGTCCGCCGGCATTTGCGTGAAGGATCCCAGGTCTCAAAAGCGAGACCTGGGGCACCCATCCTCTTATCCCGGACGCTCTCACACAGACACTGTCCCGGGGTGGGATATCGTTTAGCCACCGGCGCTCCGGTTAATCATGTCGTCGTGCCGGCCCTGAAAAATATTTTTCGCAATTGTCGATTCAGCCGAACCTGCGCGTCGTACTCGCAGGAGGAAGAAAATCATGCAATATCTAGTCCTGATCTACGAAGACGAGAAGCGTTTCGCCAAGGGATATCCCGAAGACGAATTTGCCGAGTACGGCGCTTTCGGCAAGAAGCACGCCGGCGCCATCAAGGGAGGGAACGCGCTCCAACCCACTCCCACAGCCAAGACGGTCCGCGTCCGCGACACGAAGGTCCTTACCAGCGACGGTCCTTTCGCGGAAACCAAAGAACAGCTTGGCGGCTACTACCTGATCGAAGCCCCAAGCATCGACGAAGCAGCTTCCATAGCAACCGGCATACCTGCTGTTCGTTACGGCAGCATCGAAGTACGGCCTATCATGGTCTTTTCCTAGCTCTCGCGCGACGCCGGATCACCCTCCGGCGTTGCCAGGTTCAACCTGCACCT
This sequence comes from uncultured Acidobacteriaceae bacterium, assembly GCA_963805955.1. Taxonomy (GTDB): domain Bacteria; phylum Acidobacteriota; class Terriglobia; order Terriglobales; family Acidobacteriaceae; genus PALSA-350. The sequence goes on along the minus strand of CAWDVZ010000005.1, from coordinate 614,790 downwards.
GCTTCCAAGGAGGCACCGTGAACAATACTTCGTCCACCATCATTGCAGACACCGGACTGACCCCGGGAGAGATCACCACGGCCTCACGCCACCTCTCGGTCACGCGCGGCTTCGTGCTCGAATCAGCGAGCGGGCTGTCCGCGGCACAATGGGATTTCAAACCCGCCGATGACATCTGGTCGATCGCCGAAATCCTGGAACACGTCGTGCATATCGAAAGCGGCGTTCATGGGATTATCGAAGGCATGAGCAACAGCCCCGAGACCACCCCGGAAGGCAACCGAAACGAAATGGATGAATTCATCCTGAACCAAATTCCACTTCGATCCAGGAAGGGTAAATCTCCCGCTCATGCATGCCCGACTGGCCGCTGGAGTGGGCCCGAAGCATTGCAGTTATTCGTGCAGTGCCGGGAACAGAGCCAGCGCCTGTTGCTCACCCGGCGGCTCCGCGCGCACGTTTTTCCACACCCGCTCTTCGGCCCGTGGGACGGCTACCAATGGCTATTGGCAAGCGCATCGCACGGAGCCAGGCACGCCGGTCAAATTCGCGAAGTGAAGGCTAACCCCAACTTTCCCGCAAACTAAGATTGAGGCCGCCATGCGTTACATGATGTTGATTTACTCCCATGAAGAGGAGGCAGCCACGCCCGAGGATATGGGCACGGTCGCCATGGCCCACAAAGCCCTCATGGACGAGACCCGCCGCCGCGGCATCTTTCGCGCGGGAGACCCGCTCCAAGCCAGCTCCACTGCCACCACCGTTCGCCTGCAGGATGGCAAAGCGTTCGTCACTGATGGCCCGTACGCGGAAACCAAGGAGCAGTTAGCCGGATACTACATCCTCGACTGTCAGGATCTGGACGAAGCTCTGGCCTGGGCCGCCAAAATCCCAACCGCTTGCGCGGGAGGGGCTGGATGCGTCGAGATCCGGCCCCTCCGCGAGTTTCCTCAGCCCATGAATGCCTGACCACTGCGCCACCGTCGAAGCAGTTTTCCGCGCCGAGTCGGGGCGCATTATCGCCGGTCTTATTCGCGTCTCCCGCTCCTTCGACCTGGCCGAAGAAGCGATGCAAGACGCCTTTGCTGCTGCGGTCGTAAGTTGGCAGGCCCAGGGTGTGCCGGATAATCCCGCGGCCTGGATCACGGCCACCGCTCGCCGCAAGCTCATCGACTACGCACGCCGTGAACAGACCCGCCGCAATCACGAAGACCAGCTGCTGTACGAGTACGAATCGCGCAGCAACGTACTCGACGAAGAAATGAGCCGCCCTTTCGAAGACGACCGCCTGAGTCTCATCTTCACCTGTTGCCACCCTGCCATCAACATGCAAGCGCAGGTTGCGCTCACGCTCCGTACGCTCGGCGGACTCACCACTCCGGAAATCGCGCGCGCTTTTTTGCTTCCCGAGGCCACGCTTGCGCAGCGCCTGGTACGCGCCCAGCGCAAGATTCAGCAGGCGCGCATCCCTTATCAAGTGCCCGATCCCGAGTCCTTGCCTGAGCGCCTTTCTGCTGTGCAGGCGGTTCTCTATCTGGTTTTCAACGAAGGCTACTCGGCTAGCTCCGGGGACAGTCTCGTGCGCCGGGAACTCTGTGCCGAAGCCATTCGCCTGGCGCGCACGCTGCTCGAGCTCATGCCGAACAACCCGGAAAACATGGCGCTCCTGGCCCTCATGCTCCTGCATGATTCTCGCCGCGACGCTCGCTGCACCCCTGATGGCCAACTGATCCTGCTCGAAGAGCAGGATCGCAGTCTGTGGCATCAAGAGCAGATCGTTGAAGGTATCCGCCTGGTGGAGCGTGCATTGGGCCGCCGTAATGTCGGTCCTTATCAGCTGCAGGCAGCCATCGCCGCCGTCCACGCCGAAGCCAGGACGGCCCGGGAAACCGATTGGAAACAGATTGCCGCTCTTTACACCATCCTCAACGCCGATCAGACCTCACCCATTGTCTCGCTCAACCATGCCGTCGCCATCGCCATGAGCGAAAGCCTGGAGCAGGGTTTAGCCTTGATCGACGACCTGGGTGCCTGCGGGGAACTCGACACTTATCACCTTTATCATGCGGCCCGTGCCGACCTGCTCCGCCGTATGGGAAGGAACCAGCAAGCACTGAAGAGTTATTATCGCGCGATGGCGCTCACCACCAATGCCGTCGAACTGCGCTATCTCCGCCGCCGCACATCCGAGCTGGAAGCATATGAAATCTAAACAGGCTGCGGCTGAGGATCCGCCCATTCTCTTTTTCCAGCACCACCATGCGTGGGAAGAATGGTTGTCGCGAAATTACAATCGGGTCTCTGGAGTGTGGGTTCGGCTGGCGAAGAAGCAATCGAAGCTAGCCTCGATGACCTATGCTGAAGCACTGGATTGTGCGCTCTGCTACGGATGGATCGACGCACAAAAGAAGCCGGAAAGCGGCGACGCGTGGCTGCAGAGGTTTACCCCGCGCGGCAGGAAAAGCATCTGGTCGAAGATCAACCGGCAGAAGGCGACCGCGCTGGTGGAATGTGGCCGGATGAAAGAAAGTGGGCGCCAGGAGATGCTGCGCGCCCAGCAGGATGGACGCTGGGATAGAGCTTATGATTCTCCCCGCAATGCGGCTGTTCCTCAGGATTTCCAGGCAGCTTTGGATAAGAGCCCCAAGGCCAACGCATTTTTCGAGAAGTTGGAGAGCCGCAACCGTTATGCAATTTTGTTCCGCATACAGACGGTAAAAAAAACGGAGACGCGAGCGCGAAAAATTACTGAATTCGTCGCCATGCTCGAAAGGCACGAGAAAATACACCCATGACGAGGTAAACCAGCATTGAACGAACTGCAGCAGGCCCTTATTGGCGACAGCGCAGCGGCGCCCCCGGCCCACATCCTTGAAGGTGTAGCCGAGGATCTGGCGCATCAAGCTTTGCAATTTGCTCCCCACACGATCTATGAGGAGCTGTGGCATATCACGTTCTGGCAGCAGGTCACGTTGGACTGGGTGAACGGTATTGAGACACCCTTTCCGGCTCATGCTTCAGCCGGGTTCCCACAAATCGGCGATGCGGGCGCCGAGTCCTGGGATCAATTACGGCAACGCTTTTTCCGCAGTCTTCAGCAGGTCGCTGCTGTGGCCGGTGACGAGAGTCGATTAGAGAAATCGGTCCGTTGCCCGTCTCGACCGGGCAACCCCGTCCGCATCATGACCGTGCGCGAGCAACTGGAGAGCCTGGCAGCCCACAATGCGTATCATTTCGGGCGCATCGTGCTTCTTCGCCAGCTTTCTCAAGCATGGCCGCCGCCCTCCGGAGGCTTCAGCTGGTGATACTGCGTTGATGGTCGCGTAAAGGTATGCTGAGAGAACCTAAAAGCCAGGAGCTTCGAATCGATGCGCTTTGACCGCTTGTGGATGGCCGTTTCTGTTCTCTTGCTGGCTCCGGCTGTGTGGCCGCAGGCCCCTAGTCCAGCGTATGACCCGCGGGTCACGTTCGCGCCGTTAACTCTGCCCGATCCAGTCAACGCGTATCGCTCGAGCGATGGGGCGCCCGGGCCGGCGTACTGGCAAAACCAGGCGGACTATGAGATGCAGGCAGCGCTGGACACCACGGCTAAGGTCCTGCGCAACGACGAGGTAATCACCTACACCAACAACAGCCCTGACTCGCTGACCAGCCTTTGGATCCAGTTGGACCAGAACATCTATCGCCAGGATTCGCGCGCTCGCATAGTGAGCGGAGGACTGCGGCGCAAGACCCAGGTCCCCGACAGCGAAGATAACCCTAACGGGCGTACGAGCGAGGGTTTTGTGCTGGAATCAGTCGAGATCGAGAACGGTAAGGAAATGCTCAAGGCCGACTACCTGGTGAACGATACGCGGATGCAGATCCGGCTGCCGCAGCCCATGTCGCCCAAAGGCAGCGAGCTCAAGATCCACATCAAGTATCACTACCAGATACCCGGTGTGTGGGGAGGCCGCACCTCGTGGGGATCGTCGAAGCAGGGAGACATCTACGACATCGCGCAGTGGTATCCGCGGATGTGTGTCTATGACGATCTTCGCGGGTGGGATACGCTTCCTTATCTCGGCAGCGAGTTCTACCTTGAGTATGGACACTTTGACTATTACGTTACCGTGCCCAGCGAGATGATCGTTGCCGGATCGGGCGAACTCGTCAATCCCAAAGATGTGCTGACCAAAACCCAGATGGCGCGCCTGGAGGCAGGCACAGAATAGCGACAAGACCGTGATGATCCGCACTGCGGACGAGGTGAACGACCCTGCGAGCCGGCCGAAGGTGGGCGGTACGCTGACCTGGCACTTTCGCATGGACCACACCCGGGATGTGTCCTGGAGCGCGAGCCCGGTCTTTGTCTGGGATGCGGCCCGGATCAACCTGCCGGAAGGGAAAAAGAGCCTCGCGGAAAGTGTCTACCCGCCCGAGAGCGTGGGCGATGGGGCATGGGGGCGATCGACTGAGTACGTGAAGGATGCGGTGGAGCGGTTTTCGGCGCAGTGGTTTCCTTATCCGTACCCTGCAGCCATCAACGTGGCCGGCTTCTCTACCGGCATGGAGTATCCCGGCATCATCTTTGATGGCATTGATGACAAGGGAAAGACGCTGTTCTGGATTTCGGCGCACGAAATCGGGCACACCTGGTTTCCCATGATTGTGGGATCGAACGAGCGCCGGAATGCCTTCATGGATGAAGGATTTAATACCTTCATTGATATCGATGAGTCCGCCGAGTTTCAGGGCGGCGTGTACGGGCCCAAGCGAGATTCGGAATATTCAGCAGGGAGGCGAGCCGCCCGACACTATCCTGAAAGTGCTGGACGACCCGGCTGCGCCCGTTCTGCTGATGCCGGCGGATGCGTATACTTGGCCGATCACCCATCCGGTGAGCTACTTCAAGGGAGCGTACGGAATGGTGTTGCTGCGGGAGCAAATCCTGGGCAAGGAACGTTTCGATTGGGCCTTTCGCAAATACATACGGGACTGGGCGTTCAAGCATCCTTCGCCTTCGGACTTTTTCCGCGAGATGAGCAGCGAGGGCGGAGAGGACCTGGATTGGTTCTGGCGCGGCTGGTACATGCACAACTGGCGTTTTAACCTGGCTGTGACCAAGATCGAAGGCGACAAGGTAACGTTCGTGAACAAGGGGCAGCTTGTACTGCCCGCAACCGTGGAGGTGCGGTACACGGATGGCACCACGACAAGATTCCGTCTGCCGGTCGAGACCTGGGAATCCAAATCGGAGGCTGTCTGGCAAGGCGATAAGCCGGTCGCGTCGGTGACCGTAGATCCCGATCACGTCCTGCCGGATGACGATCGTGCCGACAATTCAATGTCCGCCAAGTAGCCAAGCGGAATTCGCTCCCCGCGAAGGCCGGGTGCCCCACATCTCGCTCGTTTTTCGCGAGATGTGGGATACCACTGCACCTTCCCTCTAACTCTCGAGTCATCCGATGCACTTAACGGTCAACATCGGTGGTATCCCACATCTCGCGAAAAACGAGCGAGATGTGGGGCACCCGACCTTGGTGAGGGAACCAGATGAAGGGGCTCTTCTTTGTTCTTTCCGCAGCATCGACTACGGATTAAAAATGCGATGCAAATCAAGTGCGGGCGGCGGCACATCCGTTTGACTGAGCATTACATGCACCTGGCCGCGGTGGTGCGTCTGGTGGTTAAAGAAATGCAGCACGGCGATAGGCGCTGCATCCACGCAATCCTTCGCCTCGGCTGTTGGTGTAGTGCATCGGCCTGGTGAGAAAGCCATCGTCGGCTTTTTCGAAGAACGCCTCGATGCTCGCGTCTTCCTGGCTTCGTGCTGCGCTAAGTTCAACGAAGGTCTCGAACAGGATAGTATTCAGTGGCGGTGTCGTATTGCCGCCCCCGGCAAACCTCGACATCCAAATCCGATCGCCAAGAAGGATGTGATTTAGCAAGGCATGGATGCTGCCGAAAGACCCGCGCCGCTCCCGCCGATACTCGGCAAGCTCCAGCTTGGCGCACTGTTCGTATAGTCGCTCATTCGCAATCCGATTGTAGCGAGCAAGCATCCTGAAAGCATCCAGCATAAGCTCAATCGATAGACGCGTAAGCGATGGACGTTAGAAATTCCGGCATTTGCTTGGCCTCGGTCATCTGCTCAAAGAGTTTGCCGGCCGCAGTAAACTTGCTCGCCGCAAAGCGTTCTGGGCCGAGTTCCTGCTTGATTCGATCCAGAACCACTGGAATCGTCGAGAGCACCACGGGAACATCCAGGGTTATTCCATCAGTCATGCGGCCGAAGTGGTGCGCCCATTGCCAAAGCTGCGCGCGCGAAATCTCGGCTGTCGCCGCATCTTCCATCAGGTCGTAGATCGGAACACATCCCAGGCCATCGAGCCACGCCGCCAAGTAGCGTAAGCCAATGTCGATATTCATTTCCAAACCCTTGCGGGTGATGTCGCCCTCAGGCACGGCAAGCAGGTCGGACGCTTGGACATGGATGCCAGGGTTGCGGCGTCCAATCTGGTTGGCGGACGGCATGTACTCGTCAAAGACAGCCTTGGCCACAGGCACCAATCCAGGATGGGCCACCCAGGTTCCGTCATGCCCAGCCCTTACCTCGCGCAGCTTGTCCTGGCGGACGCGTTCCATTGCGGCGTCATTCGCAGCAGGATCCCGCTTGATGGGAATCTGCGCCGCCATGCCGCCCATGGCGTGGATACCGCGGCGGTGACAGGTCTCGATCAGCAGCTCGACATACGACTTCAGGAAGTGCCGGTCCATGGTGATGGTCGAGCGGTCAGGCAGCGCCAGATCTTCGCGGTAGCTGAACTTCTTGATAAAACTGAAAATGTAATCCCATCGCCCGCAGTTCAAACCGGCGGAGTGGTCCTTCAGCTCAAAAAGAATCTCATCCATTTCAAACGCGGCGGGCAATGTCTCGATGAGCACCGTGGCGCGAATCGTGCCCCGGGGAATGCCCAACGCATCCTGGGCGAAGTTGAAGACGTTGTTCCACAGGCGTGCTTCGAGGTGGCTCTCCATCTTGGGCAGATAGAAGTAAGGACCGGTCCCGCGCGCCTTGAGCGCCGCGGCGTTGTGAAAGAAGTACAAGACCAAAATCGAACAGCGAGCCGGAAATAGGTTGGCCCTGAACGAGAAGATGTTTCTCCGGCAAATGCCAGCCGCGTGGCCGCACGAACAGGGTAGCCGTCTTATCGTTCAGCCGGTACTGCTTGCCTTCTGGACTGACGAAGCTGATCTCGCGCCGCACCGCATCGCGCAGGTTCACCTGGCCATCGATTACGTTGCGCCAGGTGGGCGCGGTCGAGTCCTCAAAATCGGCCATAAAGACATTGGCGCCGGAATTAAGCGCGTTGATGACCATCTTGCGATCGACCGGCCCGGTAATCTCAACCCGGCGGTCCTCGAGATCGGCCGGAATCGGAGCGACACGCCACTCACCCCCGCGAACCGATGCCGTTTCCGGCAGGAAATCGTAGAGTTGCCCATTGCGTAACGCTTCTCCCCTGGTCACCCGCGCCGCCAGCAATCGCTGACGCTCGGCCTCGAAATTGCTCGACAGGGCGGCAAGGAACTCGAGCGCTTGCGGGGTAAGGATCTCCGCTTCCGCGGCTCCCTGTGATCCTTTAATCGTGACTGAGGGAACGGTTACCGTAGGGTTGGCCATAGCACATTTTACTCTCTGGCGAGGGGAACGTTGCGGATGGACGCGTCCAGCAACTCCACCATGTGGAAGGCCGGCATGGCATTGAGCCCGCGGCGGCGCAGCCCACTCATCAGTTGCAACAGGCAACCAGGATTAGCAGAGATGACCGCGTCTGCTTTGGTTGCCAATAGATTTTCTACCTTGCGGTCGCCCAGTTGATTTGCCGGCTCGGGGTTAAGCAGGTTGTAGACGCCGGCCGAGCCGCAGCACAGCGTTGCCTCATCGATCTCCGCCACCTCGAGGTTCGGGATTCCGGCCAGCAGAAGCCTGGGCTCAGCATGGATGCCTTGCGCGTGGCGCAGGTGGCAAGCGTCGTGGTAGGCCACCCGCATGGACAGAGCGTGCCGGGGCGCGCGTGCGGGCAGTTCGCACAGGATCTCTGAAATGTCTTTGCACTTGGCGCTGAAGGCAGCGGCGCGCGCGGCCCACGCAGGATCGTCGCGCAGCAGGTGACCATACTCCTTCATCGTTGATCCGCAGCCCGCGGCGTTGATCACGATCGTGTCCACGTTGGCTGCCTCGAAGGTCGCGATCATCCGGCGCGCGAGGGTTGCGGCTTGCTCGTCCAGGCCGGAATGCAGCATGAGGGCGCCGCAGCACTGTTGCGCCCGGGGAATGATCACCTCGCAGCCTTCTGCGGCCAGGACTCGGGCAGTGGCCTGGTTTACGTGTTGGAAGAAAACCTGTTGCACGCACCCGGAGAGCATGCCAACCCGTCGTCGCCGCTCCGACAGGGGTGAGACCTGAGCTGGCAGGCCATGCAAAAAGCCTGTAGGCACGCGGGGTAGCAGGGACTCCATCTGGGCCATTCGTTTAGGCAACAGCCGCAGCAGGCCAGTGGCGCGCAGCAGCCTCTGCAGCCCAGAGCGCTGATAGAGCAGCATGGGGAGTGCCAGCAGGCGCAGGCGTTTCACGTAAGGAAAGGTGGCGAACAGGAGCCTGCGGAACAGGCTATCGCTGGTGGTGCGTGGGATATTGCGTTCCACCTGGGCGCGGGTATCTTCGATGAGCTTGTTGTATTGCACGCCTGAGGGGCATGCGGTCATGCAGGCCATGCACCCGAGGCAATTGTCCATGTGCAAGCGAAACCGCTGATCGAGCGGAGCCTCCCCCTGCGAAGACTTCTTCATCATGTAAATGCGGCCGCGGGGCGAATCCATCTCTTCACCCCACAGCACGTACGTGGGGCACGCGGGAAGGCAGAAGCCGCAGTGCACGCAATCGTCGATCAGCGCAATTTCCGGCGGCTTATGCGCGTCGAAGTTGGAAGGCTTAGCTGGTTCGAGCTGGGTGAGTTGAGCCATGGCTGCGTTCCAGTAGATTACATCGTCAGGAAGGTGAAACCGCAGATCCCTCCACTACGCTGCGCTCCGGTCGGGATGACAAAGGGGAGGGCGGAGTTTCCATTAGATATGAGTTGCACGGATCCCAGGTCTCAAAAGCGAGACCTGGGGCACCCCTCCAGTTTTTCCTGCAGGGTCGACGAGTAAGAAGGAAACCACATGGTCCCTCCACGGCACGCCGGGACAGGTCGGCTGCGGTCGGGATGCCAATTTTGTTGGAGGAACTACTTCCCGGTTTCCAATGAGTTGTCATCCCGAGCGCAGCCGAGGGATCTGCGGTGCGCCTCTACTCCCTCTCAAATCTTTCCCAGGAAGCGTCCGGGATTGAGAATACCGTCCGGATCAAAGCGGCGCTTGATCTCGCGCATCAGGGGAAGGCTATCCGGCGGAGTTCCCCAGCAATCAAGCTCCTCCGAGGGCTGCTTGACGACCATCAGCGACCCACCCGCGTCCTCCAGCTCTTTCCGCAACAACGGCAACCCCGCCGCAGCCGACGCAGGAAATCCCGCAATCATAATCCCGGTAGCTTGTGTCACCGACTCACCACCCAATCCCCGAACACGTTCCGCGAACCGCGCGACTTCCGCAGGAAGTATCGTGCCTTTGCACACAATCTCCCACTCCATCTGCTGCTGCCGGGCATTCCAAACCTCATCCCCGCTTTCCCGCGAACCAAGGCCTTCGCTCTGCGCCATCTGCTCGAGCGCCGCGGCCTGTGTATGCAGCACTTCAGCAAGCGACGCGAGCTGGATATCGAGCTCAAATCCTCCCGCTCCACCCCGCATCTGGATCGCCACCGTGCTCAGCTGCGCGTGGAGCACCTTGAGCATCAGCTTACCCACCGCATCGGCACCCTGTGCCGAGACGCTAAAACTCTGTGTGGAATGAGGCCGTGAGTGCAAGCGGAAGTTAACAGAAGTAACCACACCGAGCGTGCCGAAGCCCCCGATCATCAGCTTGTGCAAGTCATAGCCGGCGACATTTTTCACGACCTTCCCGCCGGTGCGGGCGATGGTCCCATCAGCCAGCACAATCGTCATCCCGATAACCAGATCGCGCAGGCCTCCGTACCGCAGCCGGAGGGCTCCCGAGTCATTAGTGGCCACGATGCCGCCTATCGTGGCGCGCTCAGGCCAAAGCGGATCCAGCGCCACATACTGTCCATGTTGCGCCAGCCCGGACTGCATGGCCGACCAGGTGCAGCCTGCTTCGACGGTGCAGGTCATATCCTGCCACGTATGTTCCCGCAGCATATTCAGCCGATGCATCTCCAGCACCAGCGCCGGCGCGACCGGATAACCCCATCCTTGCTTTGTGCCCCCGCCATAAGGAACCACAGCCAGTTGATTCTCCTGCGCCAGGCGCAGAACGGCTGCCACCTCCTCGCTATTGGCCGGAGCGACGGCGATGGCCTCTCCTAAAGTCCGCACGTGTTCCGGACCGGTAATGGATCCCAGAGCAGCAGTCATGTCTGGCATAGGTAACCGCATGGGTGACAGATCAAAAAAACTCTGCGACGCCTGCTGTCTCCAGTGGGTGAGGGGTATACTTGCCGGTTTTCTCGCCGCACAGCCGGGGGCGAGGGAAGAGCTTATCGGGGTTGGAAATATTTTCCGGGTCGAAGCTGCAGCGCACCCGCTGCATGGTATCAAGGTCGGGCTCGGAGTACATATACCCCATAGCCTGCTGCTTCTCTCTGCCCACTCCGTGTTCACCGGTAATCGACCCGCCATGGTCGACGCAGAGGTGCAGGATGCGTATCGAAAGGTCGATGGCGATCTCCTCCTGGCCCGGGATGGACCGGTCATACAGCACCAGGGGATGCAGGTTGCCGTCGCCCGCATGGAACACATTTGAGACCCGCAGCCCCGCGGCCGCAGCCATTTCTGCAATCTCTTCCAGCACCATGGGGAGTTTGGTGCGCGGGATCACTCCATCCTGCACGATGTAGTCGGGCGACAGGCGCCCGGCGGCGGCAAACGCTGCTTTGCGGCCCTTCCACACCAGCACCCGCTCCTGCTCACTCTGTGCCAGCCGATCCTCCCACGCGCCATTTGCTTTGCATAGCTCCCGCACCTGCTTCATATGCAGATCGACCTCGGCCGCCGGGCCATCCACCTCCACCAGCAGCAGCGCGTCGCATTCCGGGTAATGCGGGTGCACTGCAGCCTCGGCGGCTTGAATGGAGAGGCGATCCATAATTTCCATGGCCGCAGGCAGAATGCAGGCGGCAATAATGTCGGAAACGGTCTGCCCCGCAGCCGAGATGGAGTCGAAGGCAGCGAGCAACACCTGCACCGTCTCCGGGCGGCGCACAATGCGCAGTGTCATGGAGCTAGCCACGCCGAGTGTCCCCTCAGAGCCCACGAAGACGCCGGTCAAATCGTAACCGGGGGGATCAAGCGTGGGTGATCCAAGGTGAACCAGCTCTCCAGTAGGCAACACCACTTCGAGTGCCAGCACGTGATTGGTGGTGAAGCCATACTTGAGGCAGTGTGCCCCACCGGAGTTCTCCGCAACATTGCCTCCGATCGTGCACACTGTCTGCGAAGACGGATCAGGCGCGTAGAAGTGGCCTGCCGGCGTCACTCGTTGGGTAACGTGGGCATTGATCACGCCCGCTTCCACGGTGATGCGCTGGTTGGGAATGTCCGTGGCCAGGAAGCGCGTCATGCGCGCAAAGCTGATCACGATGCCTCGGTCATCGGGCAACGCTCCCCCTGAAAGCCCGGTGCCGGCGCCGCGCCCGACAAAGGGTATGCGATGGCGGGCGCATATGCGGACGATCGCTTGCAACTGGCCTGTGGAGCGAGGAAGAACCACCGCCGCCGGCAGGCTTCGCAGCACTGCCAGGCCATCGCACTCGTAGGTCTGCAATTGATTGCGGTCGATAATCAGGCCGTCGGCGCCCACGGCATCTCGTAACTCGGCAACGATAGGGGCAGAGAGCATTGCTATTATTTTAGTCCACTGCTGATTCCAGGAAAGAGCCGCCCGCTGATGAGCCCAGTCTGGCCCCAAAGCTACACCCTCTTCGGGCGCGGCCTTGCACTTTCCGCGGCACTTGCCTCCTTTCCGATCATTACCTTGCTCTTTCTGCTGGGTGTCCGGCGCAAGCCGGCGTGGTTCGCCGCGCTTTTCGCCTTATTGGTGGCGCTGCTGGTTGCCCTTTTTGTTTTCAAGCTGCCGCCCACTCTTACCTTCAGCTCCGCCGGCTACGGAGCTTGCTTTGGCTTGTTCCCCATCTCCTGGATTGTGTTTTGGGCCATCGCCCTTTATCAGGTCACGGTGGAGACGGGCAAATTCGAAATCATCAAGTCATCGATGGGGAACCTTACCAGCGATGCCCGTCTGCAGGCCCTGCTGATTGCCTTTGCCTTTGGCGCATTTGTGGAGGGCGCAGCAGGTTTTGGATCCCCCGTTGCAGTTGCCGCCGCCATGCTGGTTGGCCTCGGCTTCTCTCCCTTTTACGCCGCCGCGCTTTGCCTGGTGGCTAACACCGCCCCGGTAGCCTTTGGCTCGATCGGAATACCGGTGGTCACCCTGGCCGGGATCACCGGCTTGCCGCTCGATAAACTAAGCGGTGCGGTTGGGCGGCTGTGTGCACCGCTATCCTTGTTCGTTCCCTGTTATCTGGTCTGCATCATGGTAGGGTGGCGCGGTATGTTGGAGGTGTGGCCCGCTGTGGTGGTTGTCGGCGTAGTATTCGCGTCCGTGCAGTTCCTGATGTCGAACTACGTGGGCCCGCAGCTCACCGATATTATGGCTTCGCTTTGCGCTCTCAGTGCGCTGCTGTTGTTGCTGCGTTCCTGGCGTCCGGCCAAGATGTGGGATAGGGAACTGGAGCAGGTAGTTCCGGTGGGAAAAGAGAAAAAATTCTCTGCCCTCGCCCCCGGCCAGCAGAAGCATGCCACGGCCCATATTCTTGGTGCCTGGATTCCTTACGGCTTGCTTGTAACCCTCGTCCTCCTCTGGGGTTTTAAGCCGTTCCAGGCTCTGCTGAATCACGCCACCATCAGTTTCGGGTGGCCGCTCCTCCACAACCAGGTGCTGATGATGCCGCCGGTGGTTGCCAGGCCCACGCTTTACAAGGCGGTTTACCAGTTGAATTTTCTTACCGCATCCGGCACCGCCTGCATGTTCGCGACCTTGCTGGCCGCGGGTCTGCTGCGCATGTCCCCCGCGGCTTTCGGCCGCCTGTTGCTCTCCGTATGCCGTCAGCTCTTTCTGCCCACCTTGACCGTCGCTGCCGTGCTCGCGATGGCGTTCGTCATGAATTATTGCGGGGCAACCGCCACCCTCGGGCTGGCATTTGCTGCATCCGGCAGGCTCTTTCCGTTCTTCAGCCCGCTGCTGGGTTGGATGGGCGTTTTCCTGACCGGCTCAGACACTTCGGCCAACGCGCTTTTCGGCAACTTGCAGGTGGTTACCGCCGGCCGTTTGGGCTTTGACCCCACGCTGATGGCGGCAGCCAATACCGTCGGCGGCGTGGTGGGTAAGATGATCAGCGTACAGAACATCGCCGTCGCGGCCGCAGCCACCGCCATGACCGTCGCCGACCAGGCAAAACTCTTTCGCTTTACTCTCCGGCACAGCATGGTGATGGCGACTGCCATCGCGGTCGAAGTCATGCTGTATGCCTACCTCTTCCATCAAATTCACTAGGAGCGAATCTCGTGGCAAAGTTAGGATTTTTAGGACTCGGCATTATGGGTGGCCCCATGGCCCGTCATCTAGTTTCGGGCGGCCACAACGTGGCCGTGTGGTCGCATAACCAGGAAAAGGCAAAGAAGCTGGCAGATTCCGCAGGCGCGCTGTTCTGTGCCACGCCGGCCGAGGTTGCGAAGAACAGTGAATGCGCTTTTCTCTGTGTCGGTGATACCGCCATGTCCCGTGAGGTAATTCTGGGTGAAAACGGCCTGGTAAAAGGGGCAAAGAAGGGGTACGTCATCGCCGATTGCAGCACCGTCTCTCCTTCGGAGAGCAGCCGCATCGCGCAGGAACTCGAAGCCCTGGGCATGGACTTTCTGGATGCTCCCTGTACCGGCTCCAAAGCCGGTGCGGAGGGGGGAACGCTCACGTTTATGATCGGCGGCAAGCAGGAGGTCTTTTCCCATGTCAAGCCGTTCTTCGAAGCGATGGGTAAAGTTCTCTATTATTGTGGCAAATCGGGCATGGGTCTTCGCGCCAAGCTGACCCAGAACCTGATCTTGGGCAACCTGCTGCAGGCTTTCAACGAGGGATTGGTATTGAGCACCAAGGCCGGTGTTGATCCCGAGCTGATGCTCGACATCCTGAACAACAGCGCGGCACGTTCTGGATTAATATCCGCCAAGGCGCCCATGGTCTTCAAGCGCGACTTCTCCACCAACTTCTCCGTGAAATGGCTGGAGAAGGATATAGGGCTCGCCCTGGACCTGGGTTCGGAGATTGGAGTGCCGCTTCTTCTTACCGGCCTGACGCAGCAGCTCTTTCAAACCGCGATGGCAAAAGGCTATGGCGAAGAAGATATCTGCGGCTCCATCCGTGTTCTAGAAGAGACGGCGGGAGTAGAAGTCACCGCTGCGAAAGCTTGAGTCGCCCGAAAGTCTGTGTGAGAACCTCCTGGATAAGCTGATGGGTGCCCCAGGTCTCGCTTTTGAGACCTGGGATCCTCCAAGCAAATGCCAGATTAGAGAACTCTACGTTCGAGAAAGCCCTATTCTCAAGCACACTCTAAAGCCAAGATGGAATGAGCGTGAGAACCCGGGTCCGCCGGCATTCGCGTGGAGGATCCCAGGTCTCAAAAGCGAGACCTGGGGCACCCATCAGCTTATCCAGGAGTTTTTCAAAACTCGGAGGGGCCAAACCCGTCAGCTAACCGCTTGTACCCCAACAAATTCGTTCGTTGTGGACTTTGCCGCGGCGTGCGCAATTCGGTCAGCATTCTCCGCCTCTGCCTGCAGGTGATCGATCACCACTTTGGTGTAGACGACGAAATGCTCGGCGGAGAGCAACAGCGATAAGCCGAGTGACAATTTTGCCGGCGAGCGGCCAAAGGTGAGCAGGGTCCTAAAGAGAAACTTCCAGTAGCTGCCGCGGTAATTGGAGCGGATCCCCTGCGTCCATATGGAAGACAAAAGGATACGCGTGTTGTAGACCGCACCCATATTCGGTGGCTTCTGCGTCGCTATGGGCTTCCACACTTTCAGTGAGTTGAAAGCACGCTCAAAAAATGCATCCGGTTGGTAGAGGCCCTCGAGCAGGGTGCAAAGCCCGCGCAGCAGGATGGGCAGCGGCAGAACAGTGCGGAAATTAGGCACGCCAAAGTTGGTTATCGATTGACTGTCCTCGATCAGGCGCCCTTCCTTTTTCAATCGCTCGAACAGGGCGGTAGTCGGCGGTGCCATCAGGATACCGGCCATGGCCCAGGGGATCGCGGTCTTGTCGATAAACTCCAGCTGCCGCGCAAAGATGGTCTCGTCGTCGGAGTCGAAACCGACAATAAAACCAGCCAGCACCCACAGCCCTTTTTCCTGGATGTAGCGCACCTGATCGACATTATTCTTGCGCAGATTCTGAAACTTGTGCGACTCCTTCAGGGCTTCGGCAGAGGGGGTCTCGATGCCGATGAAAACGGTCATGAAATTCGCGTCGACCATGGCCTCCAAAAGTTCCTCGCGAGATGCCAGGTCGATCGAAGCCTCGGTGCAGAATGAGAATGGGTAGTTACGTGCCTTTTGCCACTCGACCAGCTCACGCGATAGCGCGAGAGCTTTTTGATGGTTGCCGATGAAGTTGTCATCAACAATAAACACTTCCTGGTGCCAACCCATGCTGTACAACACATCGAGCTCACGCAGGACTTGCTGCGGCGTTTTGGCGCGGGGCCGGCGACCGTAGATAGTAATGATGTCGCAGAATTCACACTGGAACGGGCATCCGCGGGAAAACTGGATGGACATCGAAACATACTTCTCCCGCTTCAACAGATCGAACCGAGGCACGGGGCTCTGGGTCATGTCTGGCTTGTCGATAACGTGGTACAACGCGTGTGCGGTGCCTTGTTCGAGTGCGGTGGCAATTCCAGCAAAGACCTCGTCCGCCTCGCCCACCATCACGTGATCGGCCACCAGCGCCACGACCTCGGGCTGTGTACTCGCCCAGGGGCCGCCCACGAAAGTCCGCCGGCCCATGGCGCGAGCGCGGGCCAGGGTCTCCAATGCGTCGGCGCGCTGCGCGTGCATGGCGCTCACCATCACCAGGTCAGCCCATGCGAGATCCTCATCCCGCAACTCCTGAAAGGCGTGATCGATGAGGCGTATCTCCCAGGTCGATGGACAAAGCGCCGCGACCGTGATGAGGCCCAGCGGCGGGTTCATCCCGCACTCGGGGATCATCGCCAGCGCGCCTTCAAAGCCCCAAAAAGACGGCGGAAAACTTGGCCACACCATCAAAACCTTGAGATTCGGCCCCAGCGGCGGGAAGGAATCGCGGCTTGGCTCAACGGACAACCTAGGCTCAGGAGAGGGAACGAATACCGGTGCAGTCGATGTCGCTGACGGTTGGTTGGGTAGGACGTTCAGTCGAGGATCTTGGATAGAGGGCATGGAGCCCCTTTCTCGTTCAGTTAGAGGGCCCGTAACACGACACCAGCCAGGAGGTTAGCCGCGATGGCAGACCCACGACTCTGGGCAACCGGCGGCGAGCCAATTAGTTTGAGGCGCAGTGGGATTGAGTCTACGCCAAACACCCGGTTGTGTCACGGCAGACGTCCACCAGAGGCCCGGCAATCTCGCCTTAACATTGATGTGCGGTAAAGATGGATGTGCGGCCTGATACTGCGTCAAGGCCCGGAGGACCGGCCGCCAAACATAGCCCAGCCCTTCCGAGTCTTGTGAGGACCTCCTGGATAAGGTGATGGGTGCCCCAGGTCTCGCTTTTGAGACCTGGGCCTCCACGCAGATGCCGGAAGACCAAAATTTAGAACTCTACCTTCGAGAAAGATGCCAGCACTCTAAAGCCGGGATGGATTGTGCGTGAGAACTCGGGTCCGCCGGCATTTGCGTGTAGGATCCCAGGTCTCAAAAGCGAGACCTGGGGCACCCCTCACCTTATCCAGGAGGTCCTCACACAGACTCTTCCGGGCTGGGAACGATGGGCAAAATGCCGAGCGCCGTAGGTGCGGCACTCCGAAGGGGCCCCGAACGTTCGAACTCTACGTCAAAACGGGCGGCCATTCCTGGCGGAACAGCCACCCATTTCGGGCTAACGAACGGCAGCGTTGTGTTTGTCGCGATAGATGCGGCGGGATTCCTGGTTCTGCTGCGCGTGGATCGTTTTGCGATCCTGCTTCGTCAGGTGTCCATTATCTTGCGCACGCATACCGCGCTCTTCCTTATTGATACCCGATTCCTGGTGTTCCAGGCGCGACGTCTCGCCCGCGGTCAGCTGGCCGCTCTTGACCCCGTTAGCAATGCGACCCTGTTGGTCGACCTTGCGCTGGTTAATGTTATAGTCGTGCGCGCCAGGGGTGGGTGTTTGGGCAAACATCGCCGCCGGTGCGATGAAGAGTGCGGAAGCAAGAACAGCCGTGAAAACTTTCATGTGATTCTCCTTTTTCTGGCGGCTGGATTTCGAAATCACATTCTTGCCGCTCGCTCCACATAGACACCATGTGAGAAAAGCAGTTGCCCCATCTTTGGTAACTTAATTTGTGCTCAGCTTAGCGCAACTATTTGGCCCGTGAGGACGCAGGTGAAACCACGAACAGTGATGATTACAGTGTTATTGGTGACGGCAGCGATGCCTCGCACCCTGAGCGCAATCGAGCCTAACCTTTCGGTTGCCGAAACTACCGCCGTCAACCGTCAGATCGCTACCTTGAAAACATCAGGGGATCGCCGCATGGCACAAGGTTGGAGCAACACAAAAAAGGTTGCCGAACTGTTATGCCGGCCGGCTGCGCTCCCCGTGTTGAAGAAACAAACCGCAGCGGTCGACCGGGTTTTTCTGGGCACTGACGATCCTAAGACGCTGACCCTCGAAAGCAACAGCCGCCTGACCGGCACCGGCGAATTTCGTACGCCCAAGGGATGGACGGATTTTAGGTTTACCTGTGATCTCGATCCGCAAACAGGAAAGGTAATCGCCTTTGAGCCGGTGATTGCGGCCGTGCCCCAGTGACGGCGGCTAGGTCTAAACTCGAAGGATCGGCTGAATGCATTCCCCCCAAAGGAACCCGTCCCTGTGCTGAAATCAATTGTCCCTCCCGTCGGCTCCTGCCTCCTGCTTCTGCTCGTCGCATCTTTTTGTTTTGCCGTCGGACAGGATGCCGGCAAGGATGCCCCGGCAAAGGACGATGCAAAATCCGCAGAGCCTGTAATCCCCAAGGACTCGACGACGCAAGGCTCAGTCAGCGTCGCCGGCCACACCATCAACTACCAGGCTGTCGCCGGAACTATCCTGGTGGCGGCTTCCAAGGATGCCGACGCCGCCCTGGGCACCACTGTGCAGTTGCCCAAGGAAACTCCCGACGCACCGCCCACGGCGCGCATCTTTTACGTCGCTTATTTTAAGAAGGACGTCCCAGCGGAATCGCGTCCCGTCACTTTCATCTACAACGGCGGCCCCGGCAGTTCCACGATGTGGCTGCACATGGGCGCATTCGGTCCCCGGCGCGTCATTACTGCCGATGACCAGCACACCCCTCCCGCGCCTTATGAGCTGGTTGACAATACCGACAGTCTGCTCGACGCGAGCGACCTGGTCTTTATTGACGCGCCCGGAACCGGCTTCGGCCGCATCTTCGGCAAAGACAAAGAAAAGGCATTCTGGGGCGTCGATCCAGACGCCCACGCCTTCGCCCGCTTTATCGCCCGCTTCCTTTCCAACTACCAGCGCTGGAACTCGCCCAAATACCTTTTCGGAGAAAGCTACGGCACCACCCGCTCGGCAGTCGTGGCCGGCATTCTGGAGACGGAAAGCCACATCGACCTGAACGGCGTCATCCTGCTTTCGCAAATCCTGAACTTCGACGACAGTGCCGATCAACCGCAATGGAACCCGGGCATTGATGTTCCTTATGAACTGGCGCTGCCCACCTTCGCCGCCACCGCTTATTACCACAAGCGCCTGCCCACGCAACCCGCCGCGCTCGAGCCTTTCCTTGCCGAAGTAGAGCAATTTGCCATGACTGACTACGCGTCCGCCCTGGCCCAGGGCTCTCAGCTGCCTGAGGCAACCCGACAGGCCATTGCGGAAAAGCTGCACCAGTACACCGGCCTATCCGTGGCCTACGTCCTCAAGGCTGACCTGCGGGTCAACACCGGGCAGTTCAACCATACCCTGCAAGGCAATGAAGACCTCACCACCGGCCGCCTCGACAGCCGTTTCTCCGGACCAACCATCGACCCCCTCGCCGAAGAGGCTGCCTATGACCCGCAGGCCGCCTCGATCGCGTCAGCCTACATTGCTGCGTTTAATGACTATGTCCGGCGCCAGCTCAAGTTTGGCGAAGGCCTCACCTACCTGCCGGAGTCGGGCGCAATCGACGAGGCCTGGGTACTCAAGCACAAGGCGCCCGGAGCCCCCAGCGAACTCTATTTCGCCAATGTCATGCCCGATCTGGCCACGGCGATGAAGTACAACCCGCGCCTCAAGGTCATGCTGAACGGCGGTTATTTCGACCTCGCCACACCGTACTTTGCCGCCCGCTACGAGATGTCTCACTTGCCGCTCCAGGCCAATCTGAGACAGAACATCCAGTTTTCCTGGTACAAGTCCGGCCACATGGTTTACCTCCATGAAGAATCGCTCAAGGAGTTGCACGACAACGTTGCCGCCTTCATCGCCAGCACCTGCAAACCAGCCAAGTAGGATGAAGGCCGCTCCATCGAGGAAAACCACGGAACTTTTTCGCTTAGACATACATCTACTTTCAAGCCGCTTTAGGAGGGAGAGCATTTCATGGCAAAGATGCGAGCAGTGCAAGTTGTCAAAGCAGGAGGACCGTTTGAAATTGTGGAGCGGGAGATCCCTGAGCCCGAGTCAGGAATGGTGCGCATCAAGGTCCACGCCTGCGGCATCTGTCACAGCGATGAAGTAACCAGGCTGGGACTGTTTCCGGGGATTCAGTATCCGCGCGTACCCGGCCATGAAGTTGTCGGGGTGATTGACGCGGTTGGAGCCAATGTTCCACCCCGATGGGTGGTTGGCGAGCGAGTGGGCGTGGGCTGGAACGGCGGCTACTGCGGATACTGTGACAGTTGTCGGCGGGGGAACTTTTTCGCCTGCGAAACCAGCACCCAAGTCACTGGGGTCACGCGGGATGGGGGCTATGCCGAGTACATGGTTACCCCTTTCTCCGCTCTTGCTGTGATGCCTGAGGAGTTGTCGCCCGAAGAGGGCGCTCCTCTCATGTGTGCCGGAGTCACCACATTTAATTGCCTCCGCAACAGCGGTGCAAGGCCGGGGGATCTGGTGGCGGTGATCGGCCTGGGTGGACTGGGCCATCTGGGTATTCAATTCGCGGCCAGGAGCGGATTCAACACGGTCGCCATCGGCCGTGGAAAAGACAAGGAAGCGCTGGCGAAAAAGCTGGGTGCTTCCCACTACATCGATAACGCGGCGCAGGATCCGGCAGCGGAGCTGCTCAAGCTTGGCGGAGCCAAGGTGATTCTTGCCACCGCAACCAGCGCGGACGCGATGAAGGCGGTGCTGGGGGGCCTTGCGCCTACCGGGACATTCATGATCGTCGGGGCCGTTCCCGCCTTGGAGATTCCTGCGCTGCAGATGCTGCTTAAATCCCAGCAAGTGAAGGGATGGTATTCAGGAACGTCGCTCGATTCGCAGGAGACGCTGGCTTTCAGTGTGCTCTCCGGGGTGCGGTCGATGAACGAAATCTATCCGCTCCAGCAGGTCGAAGAAGCCTACGCGCGCATGCAGCAGGGCAAAGCAAGATTCCGGGTAGTTCTCACCATGGGGAAATAGGCGAATCCCCTCCACTGAGCTCGAATGCTTTGTATCAGGGCCCGACTAGTCGGGCCGCTGAGTACAAAGAGATTGGGCTTTAGCCCTGCCATGGTGATTCGCGCAGGGGCTAAAGCCCAGAACTTGTTGCGTGTAAATGGCCCGACTTGTGCCCTGATAAAGCGCCGTAGGATTCAGCGCTGGCTCCAGCCGGAGAGCTTGCTTACATGCCGTGCCATTCTTCCCAATGGACCCTGCGGATGGCGTCGTCGACCGTGCCGTGGGCCTGGTCGATATGGCCTATGGCGCGATCCCGCATACCCCTCGCCTGAGGCACGTCTTCTGCCCGAGCGGTATCGTTATGCGCCTTATCCAGCAGCTCCAAAGCCTTGCGGAAGCGGCCATCGGGAGCCATGCGTACATCGATAGGAGGATGATCGGCGAGATCCTTGCCGTCATCGATCGATGCCCGCTTGATCTCGGCGATCGCTGCATCGATCTCACGAATTGCATGTTCTTCATCCTTCTGTACGGGCGGCCAGGCGATCTGGTTCAGATAAGCCCGCGCCAAACGTAAATCGGACAGCGCGTGAAGGTATGCGGGGTGTGGTCCAGGAACCTGCTGGGCCGAGGCTGCTTTGGGACTTATGCCTATGATTCCCAGAAGCGCGAGAAAGGTGGTGAAAGCTGCCATTTGTATGCGCACGATTTTCGTACCTTCTTTCTGGTTAGGGAGGTGGGTGGTCTCAAATACGGCTGCGGGCATCCGCAGTCGACCGAGTAGACCCTAACCCGCCAGTGAAAGTTGCTGAATTTTGCATCCTGCCGCAATTCGCTACAACGATAGTTGTAGCCGGCGGCCGGTTGCCTTCAAGGTGCATCCCTGATGGATCCTTTTCCCGGCGAGCGAAACAGGTTCTATGCTCAAAGGGTGAGAATTCTCTCCTGGGTCGCTTTGCTTTTGCTGCCTCTGTCTGTACAAGCGCAGAAAAGTTCTGGCTTTCGCGTCATAAGCTGGTCTCCGCAGCACCTCGAAAGCGGCTCACCTGTGCTCTTCACGGTTGAGCCGGATAAGCCCGTCGAAGCACTGCGTGGCACATGGCTCAACCACCCGCTGGTGTTCACCAAATCCCACCAGGGCCACACCTGGTATGCGCTTGCCGGTATCGACGTCGAGCAGGCGCCGGGAACCTACGCGCTGGAATTAGTCGCGACCCCGGCTGATGGCAGCGAGCAGCACGCCAAACAGGACGTGGCCGTGCTGCCGGGACGCTATAAGACCACCACCTTGCATGTAGAGGAAAAATACGTGCAACCCGATGCCGCAACCCAGCAGCGCATCGCCGCGGACAAGGCGGTGAAGGATGCGGCCTTCGCTCACCTGATTAGCCAACCCTTATGGCAGGGCAGCTTTCGCTCACCAGTGCCTTTTGCCCCCACCGATTCCTTCGGCACCCGCCGCATGTTCAATGGCCAGCTGGCCAGCATCCATCGTGGAACCGACTTTCACGCTCCTTCTGGAACGCCCGTGGTCGCCGCCAACGACGGAGTGGTGATTATTGCTCAGGGGATGTTCTATGAAGGCAACCTGGTGGTGATCGATCACGGCCAGCAGTTCAGCACGCTTTACATGCACCTGTCCAAGATTGAGGTGAAGGCCGGGGAACACGTCACCAAGGGCCAGCGCCTCGGTCTTAGCGGCGCGACCGGCCGCGTGACCGGACCGCACCTCCATCTGGCTGCCCGTTGGCAAGGAGAGTACGTTGACCCCGCAGTGCTGCTCCGCTTGCCGCTACCTGCTATTTATTAGTGTCTTCAAACGCGAACCGTCCCAGTTCGAAGGGTCGCGAGGTCGGCAACTTATTCTGCAATCCGGCGGTCGGGTAGGACTGTGGCGCAAGCGTCGGGAAACCCCAGACCTTTCCCGTACGCATATCCACCACTACCTTTCCATAGACCTGGCTGGTGCCATCAGGGGCCCGCAGCATTTCGTAACCGGGCTCAATGTAAAACGGATAAACAGTGGATTGTGCTGCCACGGTGCGGGGCGCAAAAATCGGTTGCACGGCGATGGTTACCAATGCAACCGCGATGATCAACAACAAGGCGATGGTCACGTCTTTTCTTCGCATGGTTCTCCTCCTGTCAGCTCCATCTGCATCGGAAGCTGTTACGGATTCGCTGGCGCCTTGGGCTGCTGAATGGAAAGCAACTCCACCTCGAAGACAAGCGTGGCGTTAGGCCCAATGGGTGGTTTGCCGCGTTCCCCATAGGCTAGATCCGATGGAATGAACAGCTGCCACTTCGATCCCACTGGCATCAGTTGCAACGCCTCCGTCCATCCTTTGATCACCCCGCTGACCGGGAAAGTGACCGGTTGCCCGCGCTTGTAGGAGTCATCGAATTCCGTATTGTCGAGCAGAGTTCCCCGGTAGTTGCAAACCACGGTGTCTGTGGCGGAGGGCTTGGGCCCTGTCCCGGCAACCAGGACCTTATATTCCAACCCACTGGGCAGGGTAACCACGCCCGCTTTTGTGCTGTTGGCAGTCAGGAATGCTGCGCCATCCTTCTTGTTACTCTCGGCCAGGGCCTGCGTCTTTTCTTCCTGCTTTTGCCGCACTTGAGTCTGCAGGTCGGTCAACACGCTCTTAATCTGATCATCCGTCAGCAGGATCTTGCCGCCGGCCAGCTCATCCTGCAAACCTCGCAGCACAATTTTCGGATCGACATCAATGCCATCCCGGTGCAGGTTCTTCCCCACGTTTAAACCGATGGCATAGCTTTGCTTGTCTTTTTCTGTCGTGAGTACCAGGGGTTTGGCCGCCGCCGTACTCTTGTGCTGGGTCGCCGTGGTTGTGCTCGACCGCGGCTTGGCCGGTGGTGTGGTATTGGTGGCCGGTGTCTGCTGGGCCGCGGCACTACCCAGCAGAATAATACCGGCGGCGATGAGGCTTGCCGCGCTTCTACATGATCTTTGCATGATGTCATTTTCGCATGTGCGGAATAATGAATGAGCATGCGGCAACCGCAAACTCAGGTCCCGTCCATCGGTATCGACTTCGGCACTACCAACAGCACGGTTGCCTGCGCCACCGGCAAATCGCAAGTCGAACTTGTCGCCTTCCCCACCCGCGCGGGGGAAACCTTTTCCTTTCGATCCCTCCTCTACCTGCAGCAGGTTAAACAAGCCGGCCGCAGCAAAACGCATACCTGGACAGGCCCCTATGCCATCGAGCACTACCTGGCGGCGGAGAACAAGGGACGGCTGATTCAGTCCCTCAAGTCTTATCTGTCCGATCGCACACTGACGGGAACGGCGGTATTCGGCCGCCACTGCACGCTCGAGGATTTGATTTCCCGCATCCTTGCCGATCTGCGCCAGCACGCGGAACGGCAATTTCATACTCCTATCCGCTACGCCATGGTTGGCCGGCCAGTGCGTTTCGTGGGTGCGGAGACCGAAGAGGACGAGACGTTTGCCCTCGGCCGCCTTCGCCAGGCATTTACTGAAGCCGGCTTTGAGCGCATTGACTTCGAAATGGAGCCGGTCGCGGCGGCGTACGCGTACGAATCAACCCTCGATCACGACGAGCTCATCCTCATCGGCGATTTTGGAGGCGGCACCAGCGACTTTTCCCTGCTTCACGTTGGTCCCGGTGTGCGCAAGCGCGGCCGCAGGCCGCAGGATTTGCTCGGCAACAGTGGCGTTGGGTTAGCAGGTGATGCTTTCGACGCCAGGATCGTGCGCAAGCTCGTCTCCCCCGCACTTGGATCGGAGTCCTTCGCGCGCTCGCTCAACAAGCTGCTGCCTGCCGTGCCCGCTTGGATCTACGCCAACCTGGAGCGCTGGCATTATCTGTCGTTCTTGCGGACGGCGAACGTCATGGAAATTTTGAAGACCGCTCGCCTTCGCGCTTTGGAGCCGGAGAAGATCGAAGCCCTGATTACGCTGATCGACGAGGACCTCGGTTATCACCTGCATCAAGCGGTGCAGCGAGTGAAATTCGAGCTGTCTCATGCCGACGTGGCGCAATTCCAATTCCGCGACGGCAGCATGAACATAAACATCACTGTCACCCGTGACGCTTTCGAAAGCTGGATTGCCGAAGATCTGCAGACCATTGAGAAGTGCGTCGATTCGCTCCTCGAAACTTCAGGCGTAAGCCGTCGCCAGGTGGACCGCGTCTTCCTGACGGGCGGCACTTCGCTTGTTCCCGCAGTGCGTCGCATTTTCGAGGTGCGCTTTGGTGAGCAGCGCATTCGAACCGGCAACGAATTCATATCCGTCGCCCGCGGCCTGGCGCTGCGCGCCGACGAGGTCCTGGCTTCGTGAAGAGGCGTCCTGGGCTATTTTCAGCCATCCTCGATCAACCCCAGCCCGGGAGGAGTCCGTGCGAGAACGCGGACCTTTGTGTGGGAGCCGGGGCGCACTGCAGATCCCTCCACGGCACGCCGGGACAGGTCGGCTGCGCTCGGAGGTTGTGACTTTTTTGGTGCGCTTTGTGGGATAAATGGTGTTGTTGGCGGGTTGAGGTAGTAAGAAGAGGTATGGGCGACATCGGGAGCGAAGTAGGTCAGAAAGGTGCGGTTCGTCTGCGCAGGCCGGAACGTCGTCAGCTGGCGATGGTAGTGCAGTGTGCCGATGATCTAGTGAGAGCGCTGCATCCTGTGCGCACAGTGATGGCGTTGGTGGAGAAGCTGGACGTGAGTGGTTTTTATGAGCCGATCCGAGCTCGTGAGGGGATAGCGGGCCGAGATGCAACCGACCCCCGTCTGCTGGTGGGTTTATGGCTGTACGGTTGTGTGCGAGGCATAGGTTCGGCCCGGGAACTGGCGCGTCGCTGCGAAGAAAGTGCGCCGTTTCGCTGGATGTGCGGCGGTGTAAGCGTAAATCATCACCTGTTGAGTGACTTCCGTTGCGATCACGCAGACGCCTTGGACGCCCTTTTTACCCAGGTGTTAGTGACGTTGGTGGACAAGAAGCTAGTGCGTGTGAGCCGCATCAGCCAGGATGGAGTGCGGATTCGCGTCAGCGCCGGGAGCAGCAGTTTTCGCCGGGAAGAACGCTTGCAGCAGCTGTTGGTACAAGCCCAGCAGCAAGTGTTGGAGTTGCGTAGGCAGCTGGAATCGCCGGCACAGTCGGCTGCTGTGACGGCACGGCAGAGGGCGGCGCGTACACGAGCGGCGGCGTCGCGACAGCAGCGGTTGGAGCAGGCGATAGCACAGTTGCCGGAGCTGAAGAAGAAGCAGGCGGAGGCGGCCAAGAGAGCAGGGCAAGGCAAGTGTGGGGACCAGATCCGAGCCCGGCAGCCGCGGGTAAGCACCACGGATGCGGACACGCGGGTGATGAAGATGGCTAACGGCGGTTACAACCCGGCGGCAAATGTGCAGTTGGCCACCGACACCGAGAGTCGTGCCATCTTGGGGGTGGATGTTTGTAACGAATCTTCCGATTCGGCTGGGTTGAGCGAGCCGATGCGAGAGCAAGTGGAACAACGGACTGGTGGCAAAGTGGAGCAGCAGCTGATCGACGGCGGCTACTTGCGCATGGAGGACGTCGTGCAGGCCCACGAGCAGGAGGTGGAGTTGTTTGTGCCTCCCAAACCGGCCAGAAACCCCCAGAACCGAGGTCACGAGTTAAAACCCAAGCCGAACGATTCGGAAGCGATCCGGGCATGGAAACAACGCATGGAAAGCGATGAGGGCAAGAAGATCTACCGACAAAGGGCCGCCACCAGCGAGACCGTAAATGCTGAATTACGAACCTATCGCGGGCTGACGCCGTTGACCGTACGGGGCCTCAACAAAATCAAATGCGTGGCGCTGTGGTGCGCCTTGGCTTACAACCTAACCCACTTCAGCAAGGCCCTTCTCAGCTAAAACCGCGCTCAGCGGCAAAACAGCAAAGATCCAACACCGTCCAACCGTGAACAATCCCACCCGGGCCCGATTGCCGCTTAGCAAGCCAACCACAGCAAAACATGCGTCGATCCGCTTGCCCTAGCCACTAAACGGAATTAACTCACAAGCTCTCGGGATGACAAAAGGGGAGGGTAACGCTTTCATGTGCGGTTGCTAAACAGACGCTGGACAGCGAGGAGTGCGGCGTTTTGGTCGCGGCCTATTCAGCAACCACTATCTATGGAAGCGTTACCTTCTCTTTTGTCATCCCGAGCGCAGCCGACCTGTCCCGGCGTGCCGTGGAGGGATCTGCAGTGCGCCCCGGCTCCCATACAAAGGTCTGCGTTCTCACGCAGACGGTTGAACGCAGACCGCTTAGAAGTGAAAACCGAGTTCCGCCGTCAGGGAACGCGGCGTGACATAGTGCGTACCGCTGAAGGTGGAGAGAAAGTTATAAAGTGCAGTCTTGTTCGCCATATTGACACCCGTCACTTGCAGACTCCACTTGAAGCGGTCGCCATTAAACAGGTTGTCGTCCCCAATCGAAGCGTCAAACAAACTCCGCTGCTGAATGCGGGAGGGGTTGTGGTCATTATCGCCGGTGCCCGGGGCGGGAATCCTCAGCAGCGTCGAGCCGTACTCCGATGCCAGGCAAGGAGAAGGCAGAGGCGTCGTCGGCGTGGCCTTGAGCCCTCCGCACGTCAGTCCTGCTTCGAACTGCTGGTCCGCGGTCAAGCCGCTAAGGTCCACTGCCGGCTGGCCGTTGAGTGTAGTTGATGTGTCGACGCACGCACTGTTTGGATCGTTGGAGAGCGGGTTGTAGCAGGGCGCTGATCCGGCAACCAGGCCGCTGTCAAAGCGCCAGTTAAAGCCGACCCATGGACTCCAGTGGAAGGGCAGTTGATATTGCACGTGCGTCGTCTGGTTGAACCTTTCATCATGATCGATGCGGAAGGGTAATCCAGGCTGACCCACGGTCGCCCCGGCGCCGGCGACCTGCGGCGGAAAGAAGCGAGCGGCCACGGAGGACATCACGACGAACGCCGAGATGCTATGAAAGTTAGGCACATCGGCGCGTAACGCGAAGCCGGGCACCTTCGAATTGTGCCAATCGATGGGAAAGGTGATCGGGGTGTTGCCTAGCACGCTGAAGTCGAAGGCATTATGGGTGTATTTCCAGATGTATTCGCCGCTAAATACGAGGTTTTTCCCGAATGCCTGCTGCAGGCCGGCATGGAACTCGTTACGAAAGCCGGGCTGCAGCGTGCCCTGCACGCCGGCGGTGCAAGAAAGCAGCGGAGACAATACTGCATTCGCGCAACCTTGGCTGGAGAGCACAAGATTTTCGTTGAACGGCGTCTCCAGCGTGCGAGCATACGAGATGCGCAGCACTGTGTTGGTCCGCTTGATGCTGTAGGAAGTACCCAGGCGAGGCTCTGCCTGAGAGGCGGTGGCCAGACCGTTGTACATGTCTCCGCGTATGCCTAGATTGAATAGCCAGTTGCCGGCTTTGATCGCGTCTTCGATATAGAGCGCCAGCTCCTTGATATCAGCATGGCCAAAGTAGTTGTAATTGGTGCCCGCCCGGGTGAGGTCGTAAGGCAATAAGACCGGGTTGAACTTGGTGTTGACCTGATATCCCGCCGCCGCGCATTCAGCAGGGTTAGTGAACCCGTCAACGGAGTTTCCGCTCGCATCCACACAGGGCGAGTTAAAGGTTGGGTTCACGATGCCGAGACTGTCCCGCTCCCTTAGAAAGGTCTGGGTGTAAAACACGCCGCCCTTGATGCTCTGGATCCCCTTGGTGTAACTCAGATCGGCATGGGCTCCGGCATTGGTGAGCGTTCGATACTGAGCGATGGTTTGGTTCTGTAGATTTGGCGGCCCAAGATCCGCCAGTGGGTTCTCGCTGGGAAAGTACTGATAGCTGTCTTTCCGGATGTAAGGACCAAAGTTAAATACCGAAGTCTTCCCGATGATCCGGGTGTAGGTAGGCGCAATATCAAACGTCTCGATTTTTGATTTCTGGTCGGTATTGCCGACGTCGTTGCCAAATTGGTCGAGCACATTCAGGTTGTCATAGGCGTTAGGGGTCTGAAACCAGGAGCGGCTGTAGTTCAGGTTCGTGTGGATCGCATCCAGCGGAGTGAACTGATAATCCACCCGGTCAAAAACATTTTGTTCATTTCCTTTGTCGTGGAAGACCGCAAACTCCGGGG
This sequence comes from uncultured Acidobacteriaceae bacterium, assembly GCA_963805955.1. Taxonomy (GTDB): domain Bacteria; phylum Acidobacteriota; class Terriglobia; order Terriglobales; family Acidobacteriaceae; genus PALSA-350. The sequence continues at coordinate 585,673 of CAWDVZ010000005.1, read as the reverse complement.
TGTCCAGAAAACGACCGGTATTCAAGCCATCGAGCTCGAAGAAGTTGCCCCAGGTTTGCGAACCATAGCCAATATCAACGCCTCCGGTTGCGGAGCCGAATGACCCGTAAGACGAGGTAATGCTTCCTGTGGGTTTAGTAACACCCTGGCCGGATCGCGTCGTTACCTGGATCACCAGGCTGGTCTTGTCCCCATACTCGGCGGGCGGCGCCCCTGCGATCACCTGGATCGACTGAATGGAATTGGAAGGGATCTGGTTGGAGAAAACCTTGCTTTGCTGATCAGTGATCGGCTGGCCGTCTACAGAAAACGAATTGGAGGCGTGGTCGCCCAGTCCATGGAAGAGGCCGTTGGAGTCCGCGGCTACTCCAGGAGTCGAGAGCGTGACCAGCGAGCTCACCGAGGAGGACGAGCTTTCGAGCGGCAGCTTCTCGATCAGATTGCGGTCGATGTCCGTGTGGAGTGAGGTGTCATTCTCGACCAGGTCGTCTCCCGTGACAGTGACAGTTGTCGAGGCCCCTCCCACCTGCAACTTGATGATTGGGCTAACGGCGACGGAGGATCGCACCTCGACATCGGCGGTGAACGGTGAAAACCCAGGCGCGTCCGCCACCAGGTGATAGGGGTTGAACGGCAGATTGGTAAATTTATATTGCCCCGCCGCGTCCGTTTTGACACTCCGTTTGAGCCCGCTCACTGGATTCTCGATAGTGACAGTAGCGGCGGGGATCACCGCGCCCGACGCATCCGTGACCGTTCCGCTAATGGTGCCGGCCGCAGTCTGGGCGTGCAGATTTATCGCTGGCGATAGCAGGAGAAATGGAAAAAAAAAAGACGAAACGTCTTGGAAACGAGTACATACACCAACCCCCGGGGCATCTTTGTGATTTGGTGCGGAAAATGCTTTAGGAAAAAGCAATATCCGCGGGCGGGGGTCTTGTGTATAGGGAGAAATCCAGGAATCGATGGGGAAGAGTAGTTTGCAGATCGACGACCTGCGTTACCCTTTGTCTCACAGCGAGCGGCGCCGCCACCGGCGCAGCTGGAGAAATCACCACGTGCGCAGTTGCACATAGGGCGCAGCCGGCGTGAGATACCTCGGCCGCAGTATGCACGTGCGCCACCTGAATGGTCGCGCCGAAAATCAGAAGAAGAGCGCAGAAAAGAGCCAGGGCGATCCGCCAGGGATGTCTCGCGTGCTCTTTACCTTGCATATCGTGCATCACCCTAACTATAACGTACCTTCAACTAACTTCTGTTACTGAGACGATTTACTTTGGGAATAGGTTTGACCGGGAAGAAATTACGCCAGGGCCCTAGGAACTGCCTCTTCCCATCTCCCCTGGGCCTTCAGGATAAGTTCCACTACTTCGCGTCCTGAGCCGTCTCCGCCCTTGGCATTGGTGACATAGTGGCTGATCGCCTTTAATTCTGGAGCTGCGTTGGCAACGGCAACTGCCAGGCCAGCCCGCTTGGCCACCGGCATATCGGGCAGATCGTCACCCATATAAGCTACTTCCTCTTCCCGCACGCCGGCTTTCTGCAGGCACTCGTTGAATGCGGCCATCTTTGTTTCCTGCCCCAGGTAAACAAATTCCACTCCTAACTCCTGGGCGCGCTGAGAAACCGCGGGAGATTTTCTTCCCGTAATAAAGCCTGTGCGTATTCCCATAATGTGTGCAAGTTTCAGCCCCGCCCCATCCTGCGAGTTAAAGGCCTTCATCTCGGCCACGCCGCCACCGCCGGGGAGGGAAATGAGGTTGACGCTGCCATCGGTGATGGTGCCGTCGACATCCATTAAAAACAGTTTGATCTTTTTGGCGCGCTCAAGAACTTCGGGACTAGGTGACATGCAAACATCATACCGGCGGCCCTTTGAGTGACGGTTAATGGGTAGCAGAGCCAGCCCTCCCGAGTCTGCGTGAGGACAACCTGGATAAGGTGATGGGTGCCCCAGGTCCCCGATTTCCTGCGAAGTTTAGTGGGTTCCTCGCACTCTATGCGCCTTTCCGTGTAGAAAGGCGCACGAGCGGTCCTGTCCAGCACTAAGTACAGGAAATTCGGGGGGCTGGGGCACCCATCAGCTTATCCAGGGGGTTCCACACAGACGGCCGGCGCCCCTCACTCGTCGCGCGCCCAATGACCCTACCAGCATCTTCCATGGCCAGTTCCGTATGCGCATGTAATCTATAGGAACTCCGGCCTATGGCAATTCACATAGCACTGAATCACAAGACCCACTATCGGTACGACCGTCCGGTGATGCTCGGGCCGCAGACCATCCGCCTGCGTCCTGCCCCTCATTGCCGCACCCCCATCCTTGCCTACTCGCTGAAAGTGCTTCCCAAAAATCACTTCATCAACTGGCAACAGGACCCCCAGGCTAACTACCTCGCCCGCCTGGTATTCCCGGAAAGGACAACGGAGTTCTCAGTCGAGGTTGACCTGGTTGCCGAAATGGCGATCTTCAATCCCTTTGACTTCTTCCTCGAACCCTATGCGGAGCAGATTCCCTTTGCCTACGAGACCTCTCTTGCCCGTGAACTCCGGCCCTTTCTTGAGGCCGAGGTGCCGGGCGCTAAGCTGGCTGCTTTTCTAGCCCAGGTTCCCCGGGTCACCACCCCCACGCTCAATTTCCTGGTCAACCTCAATCAACGCGTCCAGCGCGACATTGGTTATGTCATCCGCATGGAGCACGGAGTACAAACCTGCGACCAGACGCTCACCCTGGGAACCGGTTCCTGCCGCGACTCTGCCTGGCTGCTGGTGCAGATCCTGCGAAACTTGGGCCTGGCCGCCCGATTCGTCTCCGGTTATCTGATTCAACTCACCGCCGACGTTAAATCGCTGGAAGGCCCTTCCGGCGCCTCCAGCGACTTTACCGACCTGCATGCATGGGCTGAGGTCTATCTTCCCGGGGCCGGCTGGGTGGGCTTTGATCCCACGTCAGGTTTGCTAGCAGGAGAGGGGCATATCCCTCTCGCCTGCACGCCCGACGTCGGCAGTGCTGCTCCCATCTCCGGCCCGCTCGAATTCTGCAAGACAGACTTCAGCTACTCCATGACCGTGCAGCGGATCTATGAATCCCCGCGCGTCACCAAGCCTTACACCGACCAGCAATGGGAGCAGATCCAGGCTCTTGGCCACCAGGTGGATGTCGATCTGCAGGTGGGAGACGTGCGCCTCACCATGGGCGGCGAGCCGACCTTCATTTCGCTGGACGACCGCAACGGCAGCGAATGGTCGACCACCGCCATGAGCCCGGCCAAGCGCAAGCTCGCAGTGGAACTGCTGCTCCGGATGCGCGACCGCTTCTCCACTGGCGCTTTGCTTCACATCGGGCAGGGCAAGTGGTACCCCGGCGAGGAACTCCCTCGTTGGGCTTTGGGCTGCTATTGGCGTAAAGATGAAGTCGCTATCTGGGAGAACCAAAGCCTGTTCGCCGAGGACGGCAAAGACTACGGCTACGGCGCGGCCGATGCGCGTAGGTTTCTCGAGGCCCTAACCCGGCGTCTGCAAGTGAGTCCCGGGTTCACCATCACTGCCTACGAAGACATCTTCTTTCACCTGTGGAAGGAGCGGCGGCTCCCCGAGCTCACTGATCCGCTTGACCCTAAGCTCAAAGAATTTTCCGAGCGCGCCCGCCTGGCGCAAATTTTTGAACATGCCGCGGAGCAGCCCATCGGCTTTGTTCTCCCTTTGCGCAGAGTCCCCACCCGGTCCGGTACGCCCCGGTGGACCAGTCAGCCCTGGTTTGCTTTGGCAGAACGCATGTTCCTTACTCCTGGCGACTCGCCTATGGGCTACCGGCTACCGCTGGAAGCAATGCCCTGGACCAAGCCCGAAGATGTCACCTATTCCTTCGAAACCGACCCGTTCCGCCGCCGCGACAAACTGCCCCCGCGCCCGGACCGCCGCATGGTCCTGTTCTCGACCCCTGTCGCTGACGATCCGCCTGTGCCGGACGCCGACAAGGGCAAACCAAAAGAGGAAGACAAGGCGACGTTGACCCAGACCCGGCCCGCGCTCTGTGTGCAGGCGCGCGAGGGGAAGCTCTATATCTTCATGCCCCCGGTCGACTACCTCGCGGACTATATTGACCTGGTCGCCGCCATCGAAGACACCGCCGCACATCTCTCCATGCCGGTGGTGATCGAAGGCTATACCCCGCCCAACGACACTCGTATCTCAGTCTTCAAAGTGACCCCCGATCCGGGAGTGATCGAGGTTAATATCCAGCCCGCCGCCAACTGGGACGCACTGGTTGAAAACACCACGGCGGTCTACGAGCTAGCCCGCGAAACCCGCCTGGGCACCGAAAAATTCATGCTCGATGGGCAGCACACCGGAACCGGCGGCGGCAACCACCTGGTGATTGGCGGGCCCACCGCGGATGACAGCGGATTTCTGCGCCGTCCCGACCTGTTGCGCAGCATGGTCAATTACTGGCAAAACCATCCTGCGCTCTCTTATTTGCTCTCCGGGCTGTTTATTGGTCCCACTAGCCAGCATCCCCGGGTTGACGAGGGGCGTGTCGAATCGCTCTATGAGCTGGAGATTGCCTTCGACCAGATCCCCGAGAGAGGCGCGGCTCCGGTGTCATCTCGGATGGCGGATCGCCTCTTCCGTCACCTGCTTACTGACGTGACGGGGAGCACCCATCGCGCCGAATTCTGCATCGACAAGCTCGATCCGCCGGAGGGCGCGGGAACGCGCCTCGGGCTACTCGAGCTGCGGGCTTTCGAAATGCCGCCCCACGCCCGCATGAGCCTGACCCAGCAACTGCTGGTGCGGGCACTGATCGCGCAGTTCTGGCGTAAGCCTTACCGGCAGAAGCTGGTTTCCTGGGGAAACAGCTTGCACGACCGTTTCATGCTGCCGCACTTTGTGCAGCTTGACTGGGAGGACGTGGTGGCCGACCTCAACCGCGCTGGATATTCCTTCCACAGTGATTGGTTCGCTCCTCACTTCGAGTTTCGCTTTCCTCCTATCGGTTCGGTGGACGTTCGCGGTATGCACCTGGAGTTGCGCCATGCGCTGGAACCCTGGAATGTTCTGGGTGAGGAAGCTTCCAGCGGCGGCACCGCCCGCAGTGTGGATTCCTCCGTTGAACGGTTGCAAGTCAAGGTGACTGGGATGGTCGCTGGTCGCTTCGCAGTGCTATGCAATGGCCGCCCGGTGCCGCTGCATCCCACCGGGAAGGAGGGCGAGTTCGTGGCTGGCGTTCGCTACCGCGCCTGGCAGCCAACCTCCTGCCTTCATCCTGACATTCCCATTCACAGCCCGCTGATCTTTGACGTCGTGGACACCTGGTCGGGCCACGCAGTGGGAGGCTGCACCTACCACGTGGTGCACCCCGGCGGACGAGCCAACGAGCAATACCCGGTTAACGCCTACGAGGCGGAGAGCCGTCGCCTGGCCCGGTTCACCGGTTTTGGTCACACCCCCGGCCCCATTTCTGTGCCCAGCGAAAGGCCTAACTTGGAGTTCCCCCTAACACTGGATTTGCGCCGAAGTCCTAAGTAGCAGAGAAGTCTTTGAACGAAGGGCACGGCTTTGGCCGTGCCGAAAATAACATAGGTGCAGTGCGGCTTTAGCCGCTGAGGTACGCTCTTCCTGAACATGTAGATCAACCGTCGGAAAGAGCGTACCTCAGGGGCTAAAGCCCTCTTTTGTCCTAGCTCAGAGTGGCACGGCTGAAGGCGTGCCCTTCGTTTGAATTAGTACGGCCTTCACAATCTGCGGAAGATAGATTCTGTGAAGGGTACGGCCTGCATCGCCGCAGCGAGCTTTAGGCCGTACATAACAGCTCTGTAATGAAAGCGGCTTTGGCCGTTGAGGGTACGTAAGACTGCTTCAAACGCAAGCTATGCCCGAGATACTGGATGACCCGTTACTGACCGCCGACTATCGCCAGGCCCCTGGCGTTTACGACGAGATGTGTCTGGAGCCCGGCATTCTTCGTCCTCACTGGGACCGCTACATCGCTTCCTTGTCGTCCCTCGGCGGCAAGGAACTGGCTCACCGCTGGCAGATCGCACGGCAGCGCATCCGGGAAAACGGCGTCACCTACAACGTATATGGCGATCCGCTGGGGACCGACCGCCCCTGGAGCCTGGACGCCATTCCGCTGCTCATCCCTCCTGACGAATGGAGCTACCTGGAAGCGGGCCTGATCCAACGCGCGCGCCTGCTGAACACGATCCTCGCCGATCTTTATGGCCCGCAGAAGCTGCTTCTGAACGGGGATCTTCCCGCCGCCCTGGTATTTGCCAACCCCGCCTTCTGGCGGGCCTGTCACGACGTCCCAGTTCCCGGCTCTAACTACCTTCACCTACTAGCGGTCGACCTGGCGCGCTCCCCCGATGGGCAATGGTGGGTGATTTCCGATCGTACCCAAGCCCCCTCCGGGGCCGGCTACGCTTTAGAAAACCGCATCGTCATGGCGGAGACATTCCCTGACCTCTTTCGCGAGTCTCAGGTGCACCGGCTGGCGTCTTTCTTTCGCGACTTTCGCGAAACCCTGCTGCGGCTTTCGCCCGCGGCACGCACCCATCCGCGGGTCGTACTCCTCACCCCCGGTCCGCTGAACGAGACCTATTTCGAGCACTCCTACCTGGCCCGTTATCTCGGCTTCACACTGGTCCAGGGGGGAGACCTGACGGTGCGGGAGAATCGGGTCTTTCTCAAGTCTCTCGAGGGTCTCAGGCCGGTGGACGTGATCTTGCGACGCATGGATGATGGCTTCTGCGATCCGCTGGAGTTGCGGTCCGACTCCTACCTTGGCGTGCCCGGCCTGGTTGAGGCTGTCCGCAGCGGAAACGTCGCGGTGGCGAATGCTCTGGGCAGCGGACTGCTGGAAACCTCGGCCTTCATTCCCTTTCTCCCCGGCCTCAGCCGCAGCTTGCTCGGTGAGCGCCTGGCGCTGCCATCGGTCGCTACCTGGTGGTGCGGGCAGCCGGCAGCGAATCGGTATGTGCGCCAGAATCTGGATTTTCTGGTCATTAAGCCAGCTTTCCCCGCGAAAGGCATGGAGCCGGTATTCGGGGGCCGGCTCGAACCTGCCCAACGTGCGCGCCTTCTGGCCCAGTTGGAGCATCAGCCTAACGACTTTGTTGGCCAGGAACTGCTCAACCTGTCCAGCGTCCCTGTCTGGTCGGAGGGCGCCCTCATGCCCCGCCGGGTGGTTTTGCGCGTCTATATCGCCGCCGCGGGCGATAGCTGGATCGTGATGCCAGGAGGACTGACCCGCGTTTCCCCGTCTCCCGACACCCCGGTGGTTTCCATGCAGCACGGCGGTGGCAGCAAGGACACTTGGGTTCTCTCCTCCCAGCCGGTAGACAATTTCACCCTCCGCCGTCCGCGCGATTTGCCGGTTGAACTCCATCGTGGGGTGAGCAGCGATTTGCCCAGCCGCGCCGCCGAACATCTCTTCTGGTTAGGCCGCTATGCCGAGCGATGCGAGCATCTGGCCCGCGTGCTGCGTTGCATCCTGGTGCGTATGACCGGCGAATCCTGGGCGCCCGACACCCCAGGCTGGGAATCCATGATGAAGTTGTACGAGTGCCTGGAGTCTCCCTACTCCCGGCTGGCAAAAGACGATCCCCAGGGCCATCTGGATCAGCAGGGAGACTTGGAAAAGGAAATACTCTCGCTCATTTTTGAAGAACAGCGCAGCGACAGTCTCAATGCCAACCTCAGCCGGGCCACGCGTGCTGTGGCCCAGGTCCGGGATCGTCTTTCGACCGACCTGCTGCGCATCGTGAGCCAGCTTGGCAGCCTTGCCCGGGCCTCCGACCGCGTCGCCTGGGGCTACGTGTCGGCAGCGGACGCGCTGGCGGTCCTGAATAGCTGTATCCTCACGCTTGCCGCTCTGCGCGGTATCGAAGCCGAGAACATCACCCGCGGTCCCGGCTGGCACTTCCTCAACATTGGCAGACGTGTTGAGCGCTCCGTCCAGGTGGTGGACCTGCTGCGCTCGATCGTTGTGCACATGGACCCCGAGAACTGGCCCTCGTTGGAGATGCTGCTGGAGGTGGCTGACAGCTCTATCACCTATCGTTCGCGCTATTTCACCGTCTTGCAGCCTGCGCCGGTGGTCGATCTGCTCATGAATGATGAGGCCAATCCGCGTTCTCTGGCTTTCCAGTTAAAGGATCTGGCTCGTCACTGTGCTGCGCTCTCCAGCATGCCCTCCGGATCGGGTTGGCCGGTTTTGAAGCAGAGACAAATGGAGGCCGCCGCGGCCAGGCTGCTTCATGCGGATGTCGAACTACTGTGCGACGGGAAAGCAGGAAGCAACCGCACCCGCCTGGATAACCTGCTCGAGGACCTGGGGGCCGCGTTGCCCGCATTCTCAGAAGCCATTGCCAACACCTACTTCAGCCACGCCGAAATGGAGCGCGCCACATGAGGATGAATTGGGTACCTCAGGCGCTAAAAGCTTTGCATGAGAACCGGGGGAGAGAAACCGCGGGTCCCTTCACTCCGCTCTCCAGTGCTTTGTATCAGGGCACGACTTTAGTCGGGCCGCAAGGATTGAAAGAGATTAGGCTTTAGCCCCTGCCACCACCTACGTGGCAAAGAAAAGCGCAGGGGCTAAAGCCCAGATCTTCTTGGCGCCTCAACGGCCCGACTAAAGTCGTGCCCTGATACAAAGCACCGGAGAGCGGAGTGAAGGGACCTGCGGTTTCTCTACCCTTTAGCTTCGCTCTTAGGAAAGGCTAGTCGAACATGCTGTATCGTGTGCGCCACCAAACCATCTACGACTACGTACAACCCGTCTCCGTATCCCATCACATCGTTCGCCTCACGCCACGCGATCTTCGCGGGCAAAGACGCCGCAGCATGGAATTGTCCTTCTGGCCGCTGCCGCCTTTTCCGCCCACCACTCACATCGATTACTTCGGCAACACCATAACCTCGTTCACCCTGCCCGAGTCGCACACCCGGATGAGCGTAGAGGCCATCAGCGAATTGGAAGTGGATACAACCGGGCACCCCATATTCTCGGAGTCGCCCGCCTGGGAAACAGTTCGTGACACCGTACCTGCCGACCACAGCCAGGACGGCCTGAACGCCTTCCAGTTCGTCTTCGACTCTCTCCGCGTCTCTGCCAAACCGGAACTGGCTGCCTATGCCTCCGAGTCCTTTCCTTCGGGACGTCCGCTCCTGGAGGCGGCTTTCGATCTCACCGCCCGCATCCATCATGATTTCCGCTTTGACCCCAAGGCGACCGAGGTGACTACGCCGGTCGAAACTTTTTTCGAAAAACGGCGCGGCGTTTGTCAGGACTTCTCCCACCTCCAGATCGCCTGCATGCGCTCCCTGGGACTTCCGGCGCGTTATGTCAGCGGATACCTGCGCACCGTCCCCCCTGCCGGCCGCCCGCGCCTGGTGGGCGCTGACGCCTCCCACGCCTGGTGTTCTGCCTGGTGCCCCGGCTATGGCTGGGTCGACTTTGACCCCACCAACAACTGCCTCCCCTCCGATGGCCACATCACCCTGGCTTGGGGCAGGGACTACAGCGACGTCAGCCCCATCCGCGGAGTTCTGCTCGGCGGCGCAAAACACAGCCTGAAAGTCGGAGTCGATGTCATGCCCCTGGAGTGAGCCTGCCCGGCATGCCAAACTGGGAGTGACGCGTCTAAAGAAAGCTGCCTGGCGGGAATGCGCCATTGGAGAACTGATAGTGAAGTTAAAAGCACTGCTGCTCGGATTTACCCTTTCCGCTTTATCTTGCTATGCTGCGGATCCCAGTAACGTGACACGGGCCACCCTGTCCAACGGTTTGCAGGTGGTGATCGTACGCAATGCGTTAGCCCCTGTGGTCACGGTGGAACTGAACTTTAAGGTGGGCGGTGATGAGACGCCGCCCGGCTTTCCCGGCTCAGCCCACGCCGAGGAGCACATGGCGTTTCGCGGCTGCACCGGCATGACTGCGGATCAAACCGCCGCCATCTACGCCCAGTTGGGCGGCCGGGACAATGCCGACACCCAGCAGAACGTCACCCAGTACTACACCACCGTTCCCGCTGCTGACCTGGATGTGGCACTGCAGGCGCAGGCCTCCTGCCTGCGCGGCGTCGATGACTCCGAGCAGGAATGGGCGCACGAACGGGGCGCGATCGAACAGGAAGTGTCCCGCGACCTTTCCAACCCGACGCAAAAATTTCTCGATCGGTTGAACGAGGACATGTTCGCCGGCACGCCCTATGCCCACGATGCCCTGGGCACGAGAGCTTCCTTCGATGCCACCACCGGCGCCATGCTCCATGACTTTTACCAGAAGTGGTACACGCCGGGAAATGCCATCCTGGTGATCGTGGGCGATGTAGATCCCGCCACGACCATCGCCAAGGTCAAGCAACTGTATGGCGATATCCCCAACCATCCCTTGCCCCAGCACCCGGCCATCAATCTTTCCCCGGTTAAGCCCGAGACCTTCACCCTCGACAGCAATCTGCCCTATGTCCTGGGCTTCATCTCCTATCGCATGCCGGGAACCGATTCGCCGGATTATGCGGCAACCCAAATCCTGGCGGACATCCTAGCCAGCCAGCGCGGCGACCTGTACGCCATGGTGCCCGCGGGAAAAGCGTTGGCGGCAGAATTTGCGATTGCCGAAAGCTATCCCAAAGCCAGCGTAGGTTTTGGCTTGGTCGCTCTCCCTGCCGGCGTCGATGCGGCCGGCCCCATCAGCGAGATGCGCCAGATCATCGAAGCGTATGCGCAAAAGGGACTGCCGCAGGACCTGTTCGATGCTGCCAAACGGAGCGAGATTGTCTCTGCCGAGTTTCAGCGCAACTCTATCCCCGGTCTAGCTTCGGTGTGGTCGCAATCTCTTGCTGCCGAAGGCCGTACGTCTCCGGATGAGGACATTGACGCCATCAGGCGCGTCACCCTGGCGGACGTAAACCGGGTAGCGAAGCAATACCTGGTAAGCGCAAATTCCATTACCGCCACCCTGAAGCCCTCGCCTTCGGGAGAAGCAGTCGCGGCTAAAGGCTTTGGCGGAGAAGAGAAGGTGACGTCGGCTCCAACCAAGCCGGTAGTGCTGCCCGCCTGGGCCGCGGGCTCACTCTCGCAGCTCAAGGTCCCATCCGACTACATCGTCGCCTCGGACACCACGCTCCCCAACGGCATCCGCTTGATCGTCAAGACTGACCACACCAGTCCGACCGTAACCGTAGTGGGTGAAGTTAAGAACAACGCCGATCTGCAGACCCCCAAAGGCCAGGAAGGAGTCTCCGATCTGCTCGACGGACTCTACTCCTATGGCACCCAGACGCTCGACCGCCTGGCCTTTCAAAAGGCGCTCGACGACATCGCTGCCAATGAGTCCGCGGGCTTCGATTTCTCCGTGCAGGTACTGAAGGAGAATTTTTCCCGCGGAGTGGAATTGCTGGCGGACAACGAACTCCACCCGGCGCTACCGGCAGAAGCATTTGCCGTGGTCAAGGACCAGACTGCTCAGTTCGTTGCCGGCAACCTGAAGAGCCCTGGCTACCGCACCTCGCGCGCCCTTGACCTTGCGCTGTTGCCAACTGGGGACCCGGTGCTGCGTGAGGTCACGCCGGCCACCCTGGGCACCGTCACGCTGGCCGACGTAAAGCAATACCACGCCACCACCATGCGGCCCGATTTAACCACCATCGTGGTCATCGGCGATGTCACTGCCGACGAGGCCAAGGCGGTGATCGCCAAGTGGTTTGGCAGACTGGAAGGCCGATGGCCCCAAGCCGGAGACCACTCTGCCCCCAATTCCGCTCAACAAGGCTTCTGCTGCCAACGTTCCCGATGCCCAGGCGGTGCAGGACTCGGTGACATTGGCCCAGCAATTGAACCTCAACCGTTTCGATCCCGACTACTATCCGATTCAGCTGGGCAATCACGTACTTGGCGGCGGCTTCTATGCCACCCGCCTTTACCACGATCTGCGCCAGGTAGCTGGATACGTCTACAACGTCGACGTCGGCATGGAAGCATCGAAGACCCGCGCCAGCTACACCGTCACTTATGGCTCTGACCCGCAGAATGTCTCCAAGGCCAGGGCTTTAATCCAGCGCGATCTGGACCAGATGCGTACCCAGGATGTTTCTCCCGACGAGCTGCATCTTGCCAAGGCCATGCTTTTGCGATCGATACCGCTAGGAGAATCAAGCGAAGAAGGCGTAGCCCAGGGTCTGCTGCGCCGGGCCGTGATTGGCCTTCCCTTGGATGAGCCCATCGTGGCAGCGAAGAAGTACTTTGAGCTCACCGCCGATCAAGTGAAGGCCGCCTTCGCCCGCCAGATAAGGCTGGACGATTTCGTCCAGGTAGTCCGGGGCCCCGCCCCGCAATAGGTCCGGACCCCGCAACCAATCAAAGGGAATGGACGGCTGCCTCTCGATCCCACGCCAAGGCCGGGTGCCCCACATCTCGCTTGTTTTTCGCGAGATGTGGGATACCACAGCATCTTCCCTCTGAGTCTTGATTCATCCGATGCACTGAGCGGTCAGTATCGGTGGTATCCCACATCTCGCGAAAAACGAGCGAGATGTGGGGCACCCGGCCTTGGTGTGGGATCCAGGGCGCTAAAGCCCAAACCCCCAGGCTGATAGACTATAAGCGAGGCAACGCCCGGTAGTCCTGCCTGTCATTTCCAGCCAGCACGTCACCGCAAGGCTAGTTAATCTCAACCAACGCCTCTCCGCTGACCCGGAAGAATAGGAATTCTGCGCCCGTGAGCACTCCCATTCGCAATATCGCCATCATCGCCCACGTCGACCATGGCAAGACGACCCTCGTGGATGCCATGTTGCGCCAGGCCGGCACCTTCCGTGCCAACGAAGCCCTTACCGAGCGGGTCATGGATTCGAACGAGCTGGAGAAGGAGCGCGGCATCACCATTCTGGCCAAGAACACGGCCATCCAGTTCCAGGACACCAAGATCAACATCGTCGATACCCCGGGCCACGCCGACTTCGGGGGTGAGGTAGAGCGCGCCCTGAAGATGGTGGACGGGGTCATGCTCCTGGTGGATGCCTCCGAAGGCCCCCTGCCGCAAACCCGCTACGTGCTCTCCAAGGCTCTCGAAGCCAAGCTGCTGCCGATCCTGGTCATCAACAAGATCGATCGACCCGACGCTCGCCCCAAGGAAGTCCTCGACGAGGTGTACGACCTCTTCATCGATCTGGACGCGGCCGAAGACCAGCTGGACTTTCCCGTGCTCTACACCAACGCCAAGCTGGGTACCGCCAGCACCTCTCTGACCGAGCCCGGAGAGAACCTGCAGCCGCTGTTTGAAACCATCATTTCCACCATCCCGCCGGCCAGCGGAGATCCCGACGGTCCGCTGCAGATCCTGGTCACCAACCTCGACTACTCCGACTACCTGGGGCGCCTGGCGATCGCGCGCGTGTTTAACGGAACCCTGCACCACGGGGAAGAAGTGAACATCTCCAAGCGCGACGGATCGCTGCTCAAGACCAAGATCACCAAGCTGTTTACGTTCAATGGATTGAAGCGCACCGATACCGAGGTGACCCAGGTCGGCGACATTGTTGCCATCGCCGGCGTTACCGGCATCACCATCGGTGAAACCATCACCGGCCTGGAAAATCCCGCCCCGCTGCCGCTGATTGTCATCGACGAGCCCACCATTGCCATGCAGTTTTCGGTGAACAACTCGCCCATGGCCGGAAAGGAAGGGCAATACGTCACCTCCCGCAATCTGCGCGAGCGTCTGGATAAGGAGCTGCTCACCAACGTCTCCATTCGCGTGGAGGAGACGGGCAGCCCCGACAGCTTCAAGGTACTTGGCCGGGGAGAGTTGCAGCTTGCCATCCTGATCGAGATGATGCGCCGCGAGGGCTTTGAGCTAATGGTGGGGCGGCCCGAGATTGTCACCAAAACTGTCGATGGCAAAGTTATGGAGCCGGTGGAGCATCTCACTATCGACGTTCCCGACAACTTTGTCGGGACCGTGATCGAGCGTCTCGGGCCCAGGCGGGGTGAAATGGTGAAGATGCACAATCACGGTTACGGCCGCCAGCGTCTCGAGTTCCGTGTGCCAAGCCGCGGCCTGATCGGCCTGCGCAGCGAGATGCTGACCGAAACCCGCGGCACCATTGTGATGAATTCGCTTTTCGATGGTTACATGCCGTACCAGGGAGAGATCCCGCAGCGGCCCAGCGGGGCCCTCATTTCCGACCGCAACGGCGCCACCACCGCATATGCGCTGAATGGTCTCCAGGATCGAGGAGTGCTTTTCGTCACCGCCGGAGTCGACGTCTACGAGGGCATGGTGATTGGCGAGCATTCCCGCGACAACGACCTGGACGTGAACGTGGTGCGTGAAAAGAAGCTCACCAACATGCGCGCCTCGAGTGCTGACGACGCCATTCGCCTGGTGCCTTTCAAACCCATGAACCTGGAGCAGGCCATCGAATTTATTGCCGAAGACGAGCTGGTGGAGGTGACGCCCAAGTCCCTGCGCCTGCGCAAGAAAATCCTGCAAGCCAATCGCCGTCCGCGCCGCAATCCAACCCCCGTATGAAGCGTTCGTACCTGATATTCGGCAGTGCCATCGTGGCCGTGATACTTGTGGCCGGCGTTGCCTGGTACGCCAAAGTCAAACATAAACAGCCGGCGCCGCAATCCGCGGCCGCTGGCACCACCCAGGCCCCCGAGGCCGCCGGCAGTGAAGACGATCCATCTCCTACACGGATCTATGCTCACAACCTCATTCTGAGGAAGGGACCGGACTTCCGCATCTACATTCGCTGGCTCAAGGGGCAGTTGGTGCGGACCAGGAAGAACGTCGTTCCCTCCTTCGACGAGCCGGAGTCGTTCGTTCTCGAGGTGCAGCAGGGAATCATCCACGCGAACATCGGCGACATCGCCCACTTCTTCAATGCCGGCACCATACCGGGCTCTCCGCTCCAGAATATTTCCATCAGCGGGAACGGCAGCCAGGTATCCCTGCACGGGACGATTCACAAGCTGCATATTCCGCTACCCATCGGGCTGGATGGGACGATTTTCCCCTCACCCGATGGTCGGATCCGTTTGCATGTGGATCGGCTGTCAGTATTGAAACTTCCGGTCAAGGGTCTGCTGGGCGACATTCACGTCACCATCGCGGACCTGATGGGCAACACCAGTGTTGCCGGCGTCGAAGCCACGCAGAACGATATTTATCTTGACACGCAAAAGCTCTTACCGGCGCCGCATATTCACGGCCAGCTGACCAAGATTCTCCTTAAGAACCCGGACTTAGTAGTCAAGTACGGCAATGAGGAGAATGATGTTGCCCGCACCGAGCAATGGCACAACTTTCTGGCGTTGAAGGGCGGTACGCTGGACTTCGGTAAGTTGACCATGCACCAGGTCGACATCATCATGATCGACGCGTCGAAAGACGCCTGGTTCGATCTGGACCTGGTGAACTACCAGGCCCAGCTGATCAATGGCACCACTCGCATGACCCCGCAAGCCGGACTGGAAATCTTCATGCCGGATCTTGACGAGCTTCCGCCTCAGCACAGTTCCCAGAGCGTCAGTGTCCAGTGGCTCAAGAACCGCAATCTCCCGCCCCCGCCCGATGTCCCTATCAAGTGAAGGGTCAGCTCGCGGACTTTAAAGTCTGCAGTGCGCCCCGGTTCACGCACAAATGTCTGCGGTTTAAATCTTCTCGGCGATCGATTTCGCCTGGGTAAACAACAACAGATAATCCGGGCCACCGGCTTTGGAGTCCGTGCCGGACATGTTGAACCCGCCAAAAGGATGGGCCCCCACCATGGCTCCAGTGCATTTACGGTTCAAATACAAATTCCCCACATGGAACGCGCGCCGCGCGTGGTCCAGCTTTTCCCGTGAGGTGGAGTACAACGCCCCCGTGAGTCCATACTCCGTGTTGTTAGCAATCTCCAGCGCATGGTCGAAGTCACGCGCGCGGATCACCGCCAGCACCGGTCCAAAAATTTCTTCCTCCGCGATGCGTGCGGTAGGTGCGACATCCGCAATCACTGTGGGTTCCAGGTAGTAGCCACCCTCCGCATTTGTAACCGCGTGGCCGCCCGTCAACAACCGTCCCTCGCCTTTGCCGATTTCGATATACGAAAGAATCGTATCCATCGCTGAGCGGTTTACCACCGGCCCCATATTTGCGTTTCCGGCGGGATCCCCCACCCGCAACGTTGCCACCCGCTCCCGCACTCGCTCCAGAAATACGTCATAGACGGGGTCTTCAACGATAGCGCGAGAACACGCTGAGCACTTCTGTCCGCTGAAACCAAAAGCCGCGGCGACCACGCCCTCGACCGCGGTATCAAGATCGCAATCCGCGCTCACGATGATCGAATCCTTGCCCCCCATCTCGAGGATGGTGCGCTTGATCCAGATCTGTCCCGGTTTTGTCTGAGCAGCGCGGGCGTGAATATCCAGTCCCACATCCTTGGACCCGGTAAACGCGATCAGGCGTGTTTTGGGGTGTTCCACGATCGCGTTGCCAAAGGTGCTGCCCGAGCCGGGGCAGAAGTTCACTACCCCTGGCGGCATACCCGCCTCTTCCAGCACATCGAGAAACCGCGCCGCAATGGTCGGAGAATCGCTCGAAGGCTTCAGGATCACAGTATTGCCAGTCACGATCGCGGCCGCGGTCATGCCCGCCATAATGGCAAACGGAAAATTCCACGGCGGAATCACGGCGCAAACGCCCACCGGGATATAACGCAGTTCGTTCCGTTCTCCGGGATACTGGATAGGCGTCGTGGCCCCCGCCAGGCGCAACGCCTCACGCGCATAGAACTCCAGGAAATCGATGGTCTCGGCAACATCAGCGTCCGCCTCAACCCAGTTCTTGCCTACCTCGTACGTCAGCCACGCACAGAACTCAAACTTGCGTTTGCGAATCAGCTCTGCCGTCTGCAACAGCAAGGCCGCGCGTTCTTCCACTGCCACGTACTGCCAGGTCGCAAACGCTTCCAGGGCAGCTTGCATCGCTCGTTCAGCGTGCTCGAGGCCAGCCTTCTGGTGCACGCCGACCACCTGCGCCGGCCGCGCCGGGTTCAACGACTCGATCTTGTCTGGCGTCCGCGATCGTTGCCCACCGATAACCAGTTCGTACTCGTGCCCGAGCATATCTCCCACCCGGGTCAGCGCAGCTTGCATCGAATGCACGTTTTCAAAATCGTGGAAATCGATGAAGGGTTCGTTGTGGAAGGCTCCGCGGGGCGCAACAGGCTGAATGACGGTGCTGATCTGAGCAGTAGGCATAACACCACGATTTTACTCTTTAAGGCATTTGCACGAAAACCGTGACAAGGTGAGCGTTGTGATGTGCAGGCGTCCTTTGCGGGACGCCCGCGTAAGGTACCGTTTCTTCGAATCACACCATTTGTGAAAATGCTTATCGCGTGGCGGTGAGCCGCTCCGTCTGTGCCGACATTTTTGCCGTACGTTCCAGCTTGTCCCAGTTGAACGGCCGTCCATCGATTGCCCGCTTCACCGTCTTGAACAGCACCAGCGAAAAGAGTTGGCGATAAGCAAAACGCTGCAGCCAGATATGGAACAGCAGCCACCCGTCGCCCTTGTTGGCCGCGTGCCGCCGCTCCAGGCTGAAGGCCAGCGCCGAAGTGACGAAGTCGATGATCAGGAAAGCGAGGAAGAAGGTCAGCAACTTCTCAAAGTTGGCCGCATTGGCCGCCTCCGGGTGGAAGTGGCGGTCGACCAAGTAGTGAACCACCCCGGCCACAAACATCAGGTCGATAAACGGAGAGACCAGCGGCAGCAGGATCTGGAAGACCAGGATATTGGGCAGGGCAAACAACCCCATCGCCCTGTTCTTGAGGAAGGCGGCCTGGTGCTTGTATACGGCTTGAAGAGTCCCGAAGGACCAGCGAAAGCGTTGCCGCATCAGTCCGCGCGCAGTGGCCGGAGCCTCGGTGAACGCCAGCGCACGGTCTTCGTAAATCACTTTATAGCCCTGCTCCAGCAGGTTCATCGTCAGATCCGCATCCTCGGCCACCGTGTTTACGGGATAGCATCCGCCCTGCCGCACGGCTTCGGTGCGCCACGCGCCAATTGCGCCCGGCACCACCGTGACCACATTGAACAAATCCAACGCCCGGCGTTCGAAATTCTGGCTCGTGATGTACTCGAGCGCCTGCCAGCGAGTCCACAGGTTAACCCGATTGCCCACCTTGGCGTTGCCCGCCACAGCGCCAATCTGGGGATCAGCGAAATGGCACACCAACTTGGAGACGGCATCCGCCGCAATCACCGTATCGGCATCGATGCCCACATAGAACTCTTCTTCCAGATCCGCAACCGCGAAGTTAAGCGCCTCTGCTTTGCCGCCATTCACAGTGCGCAGGATCGTCAGCATACCCGCCGCGATCTCTTCCGGGTAGGCCTGGCGCGCCACCTCGGAGGTTCTGTCAGCCGAACCATCGTCGATGACGATGATCCGCAGATGCGGATAGTCGGAATTGAGCACCGAGCGGATGGTCCGCACGATCACCTTCTCTTCGTTGTAGGCGGGAATCAAAACCGCCACCCGCGGCAGGAAGCCACCGGCCACTTCCGGAACCTGGCGCTTGCGCAGCCGGTCAATCAGGGCAAAGATGCCCACCAGGATAAGCCGGGCGCTCATCAGGACATCGCCCAGGAAGAACAATGTGACCACAAAGTGGTTGAAGAAGGCCCAGGCGAAGAAGGCCACCGAATCCACCCGCGCCTGCCACCGTTCTCTGGAGTTCAGGGGCGGCATCACTTCGGCTCGCGTCTTGCCCATCAGGTCGGAGACCTGCTCGATGCCATAGCCATGCGCGCGCAGTCCCTCGATCAGCACCGGCAGCGTAGCCACGGTCACGCTGCGGTCCCCGCCGCCATCGTGCATCAGGATGATGCTGCCGCGGAACTGTGGCTTGGTTTTCATCGTCTGCAACTGTTCCAGAACGTCATCGGTGATGGCTTGCGGTGTCTTTCGCTGCCGCTCGTCCCAGTCTCCGGTATCGATCTTGTTGCCCACGATGGTGTAACCCATCTTCTGAATCAGATACGCGGGCGCCGCCTGGTCGTTGGTATCTGGCTCCTGGTCGATGGAGTAGGGAGGACGGAAGAAAAGCGGCTTGACTCCCAGCTTGCTGCCGAACAAGCGTTCGGTAAGATTCAGCTGCAACTGCACCTGGCCGGGTGAGATCTCGCTGATGTCAGGATGGGTCCAGGTATGGTTCCCAATTTCATGTCCTTCGGCCATTACCCGCTTCATCAGGCTTACATTGTCCTGGGCCTGCTCCCCGATCATCATGAAGGTCGCATGCACGTTTTCTCGTTTAAGAATGTCCAGGATCTTCGGTGTCCACGTCGGATCGGGCCCATCATCGAAGCTCAGCGCGACTGCTCCCGGCTTATACCCGTAGTACTCGATGGTGTAGGGCGAGGGATAAGTAAGCATGTGCTCATCGGTCACGGTCCAGTTGTAGTCGTCCATGTCGATGGTCCGCGAGCCGGAGTGAGGTTCGCCGGTGATGCGCAGGATGTCGCCATCCCCGTCGTAGTCGACGTCGTCGCCAGGGGGCACCTGCTTGAGCGATTGCGGCGCCGCAAGGTTGCTGGGATGATCCCAGATGGCCCATAGCGACGGATCCTCCTCGCCCAGAACCCAAAGGGCGAAGGTTTGCAGTCCCATCTGCCGCGCGGCGCGCAACTCATTCAGAGCCGTCACTGCATCCAGCATCCACACCTGGTGCCGCACGTGGGCGTCTTCGTCATCGTAGGTAAAGTGGGGATTCAGCTCGTCGCCGGCCAGGCGTAGATCCGCGTTTGCATCGGAAGCCGCCTGCCATCCGGTTTGCACCGAGAGGTCTTCGGTGTCCAGCACCTTGGGCGCGCCGTGCTTGCCCTTTTTCGGCCACGACATGGTCCAGTTGTATCCATAGTTGCCGATGGCGCAGATCAGCTTCTCTTTAGGCACCACCTTGAGCACGCGCTTCAGGTTGTTTTCAAACCAGTCCTGGGCTGCAATGGGTCCGGGACTGCCTGTCTCCTCGTGCTGGTCATAGTTCATCAGCACTATGCCGTCGGTCTGCTGCGCCAACTGCGCGAATTCTGCATCGTCGGCGCCCACCCCTTCGTTCACGAACAGGCGCAGGTTCTTGGGGTGCATCTGGTGGTACAACTCACCGATCAGCGCGTGATAACCAGGTATCGCATCGTCGGGAAGATCCTCCAGGTCCATGTTGAGCCCGCGGTAACTGGGGTTCGCCGCCAGAAACGTTGCCAACTGACGTTCCAGGTTATTGCGCGCCACGGGATTGTTCAGCATGGCCCCAACGCCTTGATCCCATTGCTGCGCGAGCACGTTGTAGTTCTTAATCAGAGGAAAGATCTCCGTGTCCTCGTGGGCGGCGGCGATCAGGTTGTGAACCTTGTTGAGCGGGTCAACTCCGTGCACTCCATGTTCGTCTACTACTTTGTAGACGCGAAGTGGTGCCTCTGCCGTTTGTGCGCCCAGCAGCGTGCCATCCGTACCGGACACATACAGCCACACTGGGAACAGCATGTCGATCTGGTGGATGTGGTTCCTGAGCGAGGCATAGCTCGCGGCATCATCGTCCACGTAGTAGGCAGCACGCAGGCCTTCGCCGGAATTGAAGGAGATGTCGGAAGGCTTGCGGCTGGTCTTGCGTCGCCCCGGTCTCAAGTACTTGGCCTTGATATCGGCCGCCTGGTCCTGGATAGCCCGGTAGTTCCGATGAGGCGTGGGCAGCAGAAGCCCCGGCAGTTGCTGTTTCTTCACCACGTTGAGGAAAAACAGCACCAGAATGACGGTGGAGAACACCGCCACCGCGTCCAGAATGCGCCGGAGGCGTTTCCAGCGTTTTCGCTGCGGATCGAAGAAAATCTGGCGATTCATGCCTGCAGAAAGCTTACAGGAACTCGGCCACCGCCATCAGGGCGGAGACTGTCCCGGGTAACCTGATAACGCCCTCTTCCGGGACAATCGTTTCCGGTCGCTTGTGGGATGCTGGAAACATGCGCTTAGTCTTCTCCCTGCTTGTACTTGCAGCCGGAGCCGCCCTGCGGCTATGGTTCATTCACGCGCACCCGCAAATCCAGGGTGATTCGCTCGTCTACGGAGACATTGCCGCTAACTGGCTTACCCACGGTATCTACGGTCACACCGTCGGCAGCCCGTCGGGCCTGACCACCATTCAGCCCACGCTGGTGCGTCTACCCGGCTATCCCGCATTTCTGGCGCTCTGCTTCGCGCTGTTCGGCATCGCAAACTACCACGCCGTGTTGTACTTGCAGGCGCTTATCGACCTCGGCACCTGTCTGCTCATTGCCGGCCTTGCGACCAGGATTTGCGGTCCCCGCGCCGGCCGAATAGCCCTGCTGCTGGCGGCGCTTTGCCCGTTTACAGCCGGCTACGTCGCGACCCCGCTGACCGAAACCCTCTCCATCTTCTGCGTCGCGCTCGGATTTCGCGCCTTGGCTGAGATCCTCGAAGCCCCGCGAGTGGTCTGGATGGCCCTGCTGATTTTTTCCTGGGCCTATGCTGTTTTGCTGCGTCCCGATGGCGCCTTGTTGGCAGTGGTGCTTTGGACGGCCCTCATTGTCTATGGCCGCCACTCATTCGGGATGGTCTCCGCCGTGCGCCTCGCGGGGGTTGCGGCTTTGCTCTCATTGCTTCCCCTGGTGGCGTGGACTGTCCGCAATGAGCGGACCTTCCATGTCTTTCAGCCGCTCGCGCCGCGCTTCGCCAACGATCCCGGCGAATTCACCTATCCCGGCTTTGTGCGCTGGATCAGAACCCTAACCGCCGACTTCACTTCCACTACTGAGATCTACTGGAACGGCAACACCGACCGCATCGATCCCGGCAGTCTGCCGGCTCGCGCCATCGACAATCCCGTGCAATACCAGGAGACCCAACGCCTCCTGCGGGATTACAACGCCACCACCACCCTCACACCCGACCTCGACGCCCGGTTCGCCCAGCTGGCCCAGGAGCGCATCCACGCCCATCCCTTTCGCTATTACGTCACCCTGCCTCTGCTGCGGTTGGCCGACATGTGGCTGCGTCCGCGGGTGGAAACCCTGAACACGCCGCTGCGCTGGTGGCAGTATGCCCAGCATCCCGCTCAGACTTGGGTTGCGATCTTCTACGGGCTGCTGAATCTCGCCTATTTGCTGGCTGCTTTTCTGGGCGTCCTCCGCTGGCCGCGACTGGTGGGCTCCATGGTGGCACTGATCGTGTTACGCAGCCTATTGCTGGCCACACTCGAGGCGCCCGAATCGCGCTATACCCTGGAATGCTTTCCGCTGGTGATCGTGCTGGCCGCCTGCTACTTGTACACCGTGTTGGTGCCGGGCGCTTTCTTGAGCTGGAACACATCGGCCGCAAGCGGTAAGTTGTAGCGAATGTTTTTATACGTGGCCGTGCGCAAATCGCCGGAAGGCTGGTAGAACACCTGCTTGAGGCTGACGCCCCGGGCGGGATCGATCCAGATAGTCACGTGGCTGAACATGTTGGCGACATTTTGTTGCACCGGCACCAGGTCAAGCTTGGCCACGGATATGCCGTCCATTGACTCCGTGCCCAGCAGGCTCACTTTCCAGTTTTTCTCGAGCTCGCTCCCGCTGCCGCCGAAGCCCAGGGTTAGAAAGCTCTCCCACTGGCTGCGGTTGGCTCCTGCCCGAATCACGGTTAACTGCTTGATGGTGGGCTCATAGAAATTAGCCTCACCGCCGTCGAAGATCACTGTTTTGGGTGCGTCCTTCCCGTTTTCCTGCTTGAGATACGCGGCCACCAGGGTGCCACCCTTCCTGCGCTCGTAATAGATGGTGCCCGTCTGCACATCGTGTTCGTGCACCACTGACTGGAGCTGGTCCCAGGTGAAATCCGCCTCGCGCTCACAAACTTAACCGCCGCGGCATCCAGTTGGGAAATGACTTTCTGCAAATCCGCGCTGTTCGCCGGGGGCTCTGTGGCGCTCGATGGCAGGGAAACCATCAACCCCAGGCAAAGCAGCGCCATCCTTTTTCCTGCTTGGACCATGGTTCTCCTTTACCGGCTGTTGGACGAGGCGAAGCGGCCCCGGGGCCACTCCCTGTGCAGAGTAGAAGTGACAATGTTTAACGATGGGCCCAAACCCGATATTGGGTCACCTGCCCGCTCGCATCCTTGTCCTCGCGATAACGGTCGATCTGCACATTGCCGGAAATTGCCTGGATGCGCCGCACTAACTCCGCCTTCAGTTTTTCTTCGTTGCTGCTATCGGCCAGCTGGTCGGCACCAATCTGGTAGATCCACGCATTTGGCCCGTTGGTCCGCACCAGGATGTCTTTCCTGGAGGTCAGGGTTTCCTGAGGTCGATCGCGGTAATTGATCAGCCGCGGCGAAACAAACAAGAAAACCAGAATGAGGGTCACCATCACGTCGTAATGGAAGCTGCCGCGGGGATAGGTCCAAAACAAGTAGCTCTTTAAAATTCGCTGCATTTCGCCTGCAATTCTACCGTCGCTCGATCACTTCTTCGCCGCCCATATACGGCTGTAGCGCCTTGGGGATCCGCACTGAGCCGTCGGCTTGTTGATAATTCTCCAGCATCGCCAGCCACGTGCGCCCGATGGCCAGGCCGCTGCCGTTGAGCGTGTGCACCAGTTCAGTCTTGCTTTTGCCCTGGGGCTTGTAGCGGATATTCGCTCGCCGCGCCTGGTAGGCCTCAAAGTTGGAGCAGGAAGAAATCTCCCGGTACAGTCCCTGTCCCGGCAGCCAGACTTCGAGGTCGTAGGTCTTGGACGAGGCGGCGCCGGTATCCCCGGCGCAGAGCAGCATCTTACGGTAGGGCAACTCCAGCCGCCGCAAAATCTCCTCCGCGTGGCCGGTGAGCCGCTCATGTTCCTCGTTCGATTGCTCCGGGCGGGCAAACTTGACCAGCTCTACCTTTTGAAACTGGTGCTGGCGGATGATTCCGCGCACATCCTTGCCGTAAGAACCGGCTTCGGAACGGAAGCAAGGCGTATAAGCCACCAGGCTCAGGGGTAATTGCGCGTCCTCCAGCACTTCATCGCGATACAGGTTCGTTACCGGCACCTCGGCGGTAGGGATCAGCCAATGGTCGCTCCCCTCGCACTTGAAAAGATCCTCGGCGAATTTGGGCAGTTGTCCGGTGCCAAACAACGAGTCGCTATTGACCAGGAATGGAGGCAGTACCTCAAGATAGCCATGCTCCCGGGTGTGAACATCCAGCATGAAGCCGGCGAGCGCCCGTTCCAGCCGGGCCCCCTGGCCCCAGTAGACAGCAAAACGGGCCCCCGAAATCTTCGCCGCCCGTCTGGAGGTCAAGAATGCCCAGGCTCTCGCCCAGCTCCCAATGTGGTTTGGGCGTGAAATCGAAAGCCGGCGGCTGTCCCCACCGCATTACTTCTACATTCTCCGCTTCGCTCTTTCCTGGGGGTACGCTGTCCTGGGTCAGGTTAGGGATAGCCACTAAAACCGCGCGCATTGCCTCTTCCGCTTGGGCGGCACGGCGCTCCAGCTCTTCCGTCTCCCGCTTCAGCTCCCGGGTCTGATCCATCACTTTTGCGTCGGGTGGTCCGCCCGCTTTGCGGCTGCGCGCCACCTCCTGGCTGAGCTTGTTCCGCTGGGCCTGGAGCGTCTCCGCCTGTGTGATGCGGGCGCGCCGTTCCAGGTCGAGCTCGCGAAAGTTGCCCAGCAGGGTGGTCGGATCCATGCCCCGGGCGCGAAGCTTCTCTTCCACCAACTCCAGGTTGGCCCGCACAAAGTTCAAATCCAACATAAGTCTCTACTTTACTGGAGCTTCTCTCGTTGCTGAAAACCTGTGAGGCTTTCGCCAGTTCCACGCAGGCTCTTTTGGCCCCCTGAGTTCTCTTTCTGAAAAGTTCCCACCGTATCGAACTAGCTGCGTCCGCTCCCGTCGCCCGCATGTTTTGCGATACTAGTCAGGTCGCCATGTCCATCTTCCCGCGTAGTGTCTGCAAGTTGCTCGTCGCTTTCCTGGTTTTCCGCCGCTGGCCTGGGGCAGCGCCTACGATGGGCATCCCAGGCTTGTCGTCATCCTGGTCGTCGATCAGTTTCGCGCGGACTACCTTGACCGTTACCGTGCCGACTTGAAAGGCCGGGGCTTCCGCCTTTTTCTCGACCATGGCGCCTACTTTGAAGATTGCTACTACGACTACGCCAACACCAAGACCGCCCCCGGCCACGCCACGCTGGGAACCGGCGCCTACACCGACGGCCATGGCATCTCTTCCAACGCATGGTGGGACTTGACCCGCAACAAGACTCGTCCTGTTTCCTCGGTCGAGGACGATCGCTATCGCATCTTGGGCGCGATCCATCCTGGCAAGGAGCCGGGAGCCTCGCCGCTCAATCTTCGCGCCTCCACCGTCGGCGATTCGTTGCGCCTGGCGACGGCAGGCCAGGCGAAGGTCTTCGGCATCTCCCTCAAGGATCGAGCCGCCATTCTGCCTACCGGCTATTCGGCCAATGGCGCCTATTGGATCGAACCGGCCTCCGGCGCCTTCATCACTTCCAGTTATTACATGGACGCGCTTCCAGATTGGGTAACCGCCTTTAATTCCGGCGACCGTGCCGCGCAAGCCGAGCAGGAAGCCGGCGACCCGGGTACCCGTCCGTTTTATGAAGCGGTGGGATCCACTCCCGCAGGGAACTCCTACGAGCTGGATTTCGCGCGCGCTCTGATCACCGGTGAGCAACTCGGCAGCCATCCGGTCACCGACATGCTCTTCATCAGTCTTTCCGCCAATGACCTGGTCGGCCATCAATTCGGGCCGGACTCGCCCCAGGCCCGGCAGATGGTGGACTCTCTCGACCTGCAGTTGGACAGCTTCTTCTCCTGGCTGGACAAGAACGTTCCTGGCGGCCTGGGAATATGTGGATCACCCTCTCCGCCGACCATGGAGTGGCGCCCGTACCCGGCGCGGCCCAGGCCTTGGGCATGCCTGCGGCCACCATCGATATGAGCAAATTCGTCGCCAGCCTCAACGACTCCATGAATGCCAAATTCTCTCCCGGAGAAAAGGTCGAATACCTGCTGCCCAAACAGGAGCTGCCCTACCTGTCGCTCAACCGTCCGTCCTTTGACGTTGCAGGCATCAATGAACAGGAAGCGGAGCAGGCCATTCAGCAAGCAGTTCCGGCTGCCATCGCTGCGTTGCCGCCGGCACCACCCCCGCCTGCCGCGCCGATCCCTACTCCGCCCGCAGCCGCAGCGCCCCCACCGTTGGCGCGCACGCTCCCTCCGCCGGCTCCAGACAGCGCTCCTCTAAACAGCGCTCCATCACTGCCGTTCCCATTACCCCGCCGCCCCCGCCGCCTGTCCGCCAACCGGCCATCCCCGCAGTTGTGCACACCTATACCCGCGAACAGCTGGCCTCGGGTCTGCTGCCTCCTTCGGAGTGGGGACTTCTCCTGGCCCACAGTTACAGCCCCAATGGCGGGTGGTACGTCATGGTGATTCCCGAGGCTTACCAGATGCAGACCCTAGGAACGGCGGCACCACGCATTTCAGTCCCTGGTCCTATGACCGCCACGTTCCCCTTGGCTTTTATGGCGCGCCCTTTACTCCCGGCATCTACCACGGCCGGGTGCAGCCGGTAGATCTGGCCGCCACACTGGCATCTCTGCTGGGCGTCAATCAGCCATCGGCCTCTGTGGGCAATGTGCTTGACCCAGGCCATCCACACCGTGCCCTCTCGGTTCCAGCCCCGCGGGCGGCGAGAACACCCAGCCCGTGAAGCCCGATATGAGTGTTCGTTTCGCCGGTCTTCTGCTCCGCAACCCGGTCATTGCTGCCAGCGGGACGTTTGGCTATGGAGTCGAATTTGAAGACGTTGTCTCTATCGATCGTATCGGTGGCTTTATTACCAAGGGACTGTCGCTGGAACCCATGGCCGGCAACCAGGCCCCGCGGCTGATCGAAACCCCGGGCGGCATGATCAACGCCATCGGCCT
This sequence comes from uncultured Acidobacteriaceae bacterium, assembly GCA_963805955.1. GTDB lineage: Bacteria > Acidobacteriota > Terriglobia > Terriglobales > Acidobacteriaceae > PALSA-350. The sequence goes on along the minus strand of CAWDVZ010000005.1, from coordinate 558,681 downwards.
GCAGAACATCGGAGTGAAAGCGTTCATTGAGAAGAAGCTTCCCCTGCTCCGGCCTCACTCCGGCACTGCCTGCATTGCCAATGTCTTTGGTTACGAGATACGTGACTACGTTGGAGTGATTGAAGCACTCAACTCCGCGCCTGGCATTGCCGCCTACGAGTTGAATGCTTCTTGTCCGAACACCCAACACGGGGGAATGGTTTTTGGCACCGATACCGGGATTCTCGACCAACTGGTCACGCGAGCCAAGGCGGTTCGCGGCGCCCGCTGATAGTGAAGCTTTCGCCCAATGTCACGTCCATCGCCCAAATGGCAAAGTGTGCCGAAAATGCCGGCGCGGACGCGCTCTCGCTGGTCAACACCTTTTTATCTCTCTCCATCGACGTAGAGAGCCGCCGCCCGCGCATAGCCAACAACACGGGAGGCCTTTCCGGCCCAGCGATCAAGCCTATTGCTGTGCGCATGGTCTATGAAGCCGCTCGCGCGGTCACCATTCCGATCTGCGGCCTGGGCGGCATCGCCACCGCGGAAGACGCCGTCGAGTTTCTCCTGGCGGGGGCGACCGCCGTCCAGATCGGCACGGCCAGCTATGCCGACCCGCGCGCGGTGCAGCGTATCGCAGAATCGCTGGAGCGCTGGTGTGCACGCCATCGCATCTCCCGGGTCAAAGATCTGATAGGCGCCGTGCAGGTAAACGGATAGCCGGCCCGGAAGAGTCTATGTGAGAACCTCCTGGATAAGGTGATGAGGTGCCGCGTGTCTCGCTTTTCGCGAGACCTTGGATCCGATCTCAACTTCATTCCTGATGTGATACGGAGCCAAGGCGCGGAGATGTGGCCGTCCACCAAACATAGCCATCAGCACCGGAAGGGCTGGGATAATCCAGGAAGAGGATCCGAGCGCCGGAGGCGCGGCACTGTCTCCGGAAGAGACGATCGCGACCCAGCAAAGAAAAAGCCCCTGTTTCCAGGGGCTTTCCTTTCAGTTCAAACTACCGTTCAGGCCACGTTCCTCATCAATCTCTCCCGCAATTCCTCAGGGATGCGATCCTGCAGCACCCGCGCTTGCGCCAGTGCCACTTCAGCAAGATAAACCGGCGCCGGGGTAGCCACCGCAACCAGCACCCACGTCATCAGCGAGATCAGCAGACCCGCGATAGCCGCCGCCTGCAGGCTCAACACAATCGACATCTGCCACACAGTGCAGATCCACCAACGCCCAATGTTGCAGAGGCTGCACCTGGTGGATGACCGCCAAGGCCAGCAAGAAAGCGGCGATCGACACCGTGCTCAAGCCAATCAGAACCACATCGATGGTGCGATGCAGCCGCTGCCGCGAAAGGCAATGCGCACACTCCACCAGGTGCTGTTCGTAATCACGGCGCATCTCAGGAGTAATCCCCGAGATGTCATATCTCCAGCTGGAAAGTATGTCGCCTACTACTCGATCTGTGCATGTTGTCGTTTGCATTGTTATATTTAGCCGCGTAACACCATAGTAACATTTACCACCCGGCCATCAATTCGGGAACTGAGCCGACTCGAACTTACTCGATTATAAGCAAATCGGCTCGAGAGGTGCATCTTGTTGGGCCAGAAGCAGCTTATTGGCCAGCAGACTCATACGGTCGCGCAATGCCCTCTCCGCCGTAACTCGTGCCAGCTCGGGCAGATTGTTACATTCAGATAGATGCGCCAGAACGACATAGGACGCGTTTCCATCGTAATTCTTCTCCAGAAAGTCGGAGGCGGCCTCATTGGATAAGTGGCCCACCCGCGACATGACCCGCTGCTTGACCGACCAGGGATAGGGTCCATCGCGCAGCATTTCAAGGTCGTGGTTACTTTCGAGCATAAGAACGTCACAATTTCGGATCGCCATCTTCACGTTAGGCGGCATGTATCCGAGATCGGTGGCAATCGCCATGCGAACTCCGTCGGCTTCAAAGACAAAACCTACCGGGTCCGCCGCATCGTGGGGAATGGTGAACGGGGTGATGGCAATGTCGCCAATCCAGAATCCGCTGCCGGCGGCGAAGTACTCCACCCCGGGAAGGCTGCATGGATCTTCCTGCCTGGGAGATTGTGGCACAGCGCTCCTCTGCGCTCCGCGGTCTCCTCGCTTCATCCGCTGCCGCTGGCCAGGTCCTGCTGCCGCAGGGCCAGCCAGGCCGCGTAGGTCATTCGCTTGTGGGGCATCATCCAGCGCATCCAGGCGCGGTGGGTCGCCTGGGTAAAGTAGACCGGCACGCCCAGCTTGCGGGCCAGCACGGCCACACCCTGCACATGGTCCTGATGTTCGTGGGTGATCAGCAGGGCATCGATGGCCGCCGGATCTTCGTCGGCCATCTGCATGCGTTTCAGCAGTTCCCGGCAGGAGAGCCCCGCATCCACCAGGATGCGCGTCCGGCTGCTGGACACAAGCGTGCTGTTCCCCTTGGAGCCTGAGGCCAGCACCGTCATCCGCATCATTCGAAAAGCATACGCTGTCTGCCCTTGATACAAGGCTGTTGCGCGCACAGGTGCCACTCACGCGCATACCCGTGCGTTCAATATTGGTAAAATCCGCGCCCCGACTTGCGCCCCAGCCAGCCCGCATCCACCATGCGAATCAGCAGCGGGCAGGGCCGGTATTTGGGATCGCCCAGACCCTCGACCATCACCCGCATGATGTCCAGACAGACGTCCAGACCGATAAAGTCGGCCAGCGCCAGCGGCCCCATGGGGTGGGCCATGCCCAGCTGGAACACCTGGTCCACCGCGGCAGGGGTGGCTACCCCTTCCATGACCGCATACATCGCCTCATTGAGCAGCGGCATCAGCACCCGGTTGGAGACAAAGCCCGGCGCGTCATTGACCTCGACCGGCGACTTGCCCAGCGCTTCGGCCAGGGCCTTCACCTGGGCAAACGTTTCATCGCGTGGTCTCCAGCCCCCGGATCACCTCCACCAGCTTCATCACCGGGCACAGGGTTGAAAAAGTGCATCCCGATGACCTGGCCCGGTCTTTGCGTCTGGGCCGCCAGCCGGGTGATGGAGATGGAAGAGGTGTTGGAGGCCAGAATGACTTCCGGCTTGAGCACCGAATCCAGCTCCGATGAAGAGTTCCTGCTTGAGCGCAAAGCGCTCCGGCGCGGCCTCGATGACAAAATCGCAGACCGACAAATCCTTCCTTGCAGGGTGCCACGGATCAATCCCAGTGCCGTTTCCGCCTCCGCCGCGGTCACTTTGCCCTTGGCCGTCTCCCGCTCCAGGTTCTTGCGGATCGCCTCCAGCCCACGATCGAGAAAACGCTGTTCCACCTCGCATAGCACTACCTGAAACCCACCCCGGGCAAAGACATGCGCGATCCCATTGCCCATGGTCCCGGCGCCTACCACACCCACTACTTTGATTTTGTTCATTCTTGAATAGGCTATCGTGCCCGGGCCAGCACGCAGGTGATGTTATCCCGGCCCCCGGCCTCGTTGGCGGCCCGATCAGCTGGGCGCATGTCTGTTCCAGCTCTCCGGAGGCGCGCAGAATTCCTGCAATACGCTCGTCATCCACTTCGCGCATCAGGCCATCGGAGGCCAGCAGGTACAGGTCTCCGGGCGCGACCGCAAACTCGATCACGTCGGCGTCCACCTCGTCCTGGGTGCCCACCGCCCGGGTGATGACATTGCGCATGGGAGAGGTCTCCGCTTGCGCCTGGGTCAACTGTCCCAGCCGCACCTGCTCATCCACCAGCGAATGGTCATGGGTCAGGCGCTCCAGCCCGCCGTCGCGGAAGCGATAGCAGCGGCTGTCTCCCACGTGCGCGACCCATGCCCGGTCGCCACGGGTCGCCATGGCCACCAGGGTGGTTCCCATGCCGGCACGGGCCGGATCCTGCTCCGCGCTGCGATGCACGCTGTGGTTGGCCGCGTCTACCGCCTGCTGGAATGTTTCCCGGGTCAGCGGGCCCTGGCTCATGGCATGCAGCATGGCCTCGACCGCCATCCGGCTGGCGACTTCGCCCGCGGCCGCGCCACCCATGCCATCGCAAACCACAAAATTGCAGGCGCCCTCCGGTTATTGGAGGCTCCAGCCCATAGAAGTCTTCATTGCTCTTCCGGGTCCGCCCCTGATCGGACGCACCGGCTGCCTCGTATTCCAGCATTCTTTGCTGCTTGTCTGGCATCTGCTTCCCTGTGGAGCACATGTAATTGTGCCACCATAATCTGTCCTGAACCCGGCGTAAAGCAGGTTTTGGGATTTCCTATGGCTGCTCCAGGGAGAACGCCGGGGACTAGCTGGCTAAACCCAGGTCTTTTAATTGATGGAGAGAGAAGATTTGCCGGTTGCCGGTGGCCCGGTCGATCAAAGAAGCGGTTAAACCGGCATGCAGAGTCCGGTAAATCACTTTGAGGTGAAACGGGGTGCTGCTGGCCACCGCGGACAAGCGGTGCGACAACGGCTCCCATTGCTCGAAGTGCGCCCGGCGTGGCTCGCCCGGTCCCTCAGGCAAGGCAATCAATTCGACCTTCTGGCTGGCAGGATCGCCGGAAAGGCCTTCACCAGCCGCAACTGCAAGGAATAGAAAGTAGCTTCATGGTTGTTCATATAATTTTTCTGCCTGACCTAGCTAAACACGCTCCGGCCCGAGAGTGAAGCAAGAGTTGTATCCGGATCACCCGTCGGTGGTATTCGCACCGTGTTTGGGTCACCCCCCTTTTCGCCTGTTGGTAACGCGGCTTAGGAGATGCTGACCTCTTGGTACGTTCCCAACACGCTCCGCATGGCAGCGCAGATTTCGCCCAGGGTGGCATAGGCGCGCACGCAATCCAGCAGGTAGGGCATGGTGTTCGCGGCCGAGAGGGTGCCCCGGCTGGCGTGGGGTGGAAGCTCAAGCGCACGCCGGAGCGCGTCCAGGCTTCGCGCGACCGCCTCGCCGGAACGACGGGCGCGGAGCCGCTCCAGTTTGCCGCTCTGCCAATCGCGGACCGACTCTCCGATACGGAGAATTTCCTGCGGCTCCTCATCCACCACGTATTCATTCACTCCGACGATGATCTTCTCCTGGTTTTCCACCGCCCGTTGGTAGGCGTAGCTGGCGTCGGCAATTTCTTTTTGCGGAAAGCCGCGTTCGATGGCGCGCACCATGCCCCCCATGGCGTCTATTTTGTTGAAATAGTCGAAGGCGCCCTGCTCCATATCGAGGGTGAGCCGTTCCACAAAATAGGATCCGCCCAACGGGTCGACCGTATTGGCAACCCCCGATTCGTAGGCCAGGATTTGCTGCGTGCGTAAGGCGATGCGCGCCGCCTCTTCGGTGGGCAGTGCCAGGGCTTCGTCAAATCCGTCCGTGTGCAGGCTCTGCGTGCCCCCCAGCACCGCCGCCAGCGCCTGGATCGCCACTCGCGCGATATTGTTCTTCGGCTGCTGTGCGGTCAGCGAGACGCCCGCCGTCTGGGTATGAAAGCGCAAGCGGTGGGAGCGGACATCCTGGGCGCCAAAGCGCTCGGTCATTAGCCGGTACCAGATCTTGCGCGCGGCCCGGAATTTGCCTATCTCTTCAAAAAAATCATTATGGGCATTGAAGAAGAAGCTCAGCCGCGGCGCGAAATCATCGATTTCGAGTCCGCGGCGCAGGGCCCATTCCACGTACTCCACCCCATCGTAGAGGGTGAAAGCCAGTTCCTGCAGCGCTGTCGAACCCGCCTCGCGAATGTGATAGCCGCTGATGGAGATGGGGTTGAAGCGTGGAGTGAAGAGCGACGCGAACTCGATGGTGTCGATCACCAGCCGCATCGACGGCGCGGGAGGGAAGATGAATTCCTTCTGCGCGATATATTCCTTCAGGATGTCATTCTGCAGCGTGCCCGCAGCTTTTTCCCAAGCTCCTCCCTGCTTCTCGACCGCTACCAGGTACATGGCCCACAGCACGTTGGCGGGCGAGTTGATGGTCATGGAAACGCTGGTCTTGTCCAGCTCGATGCCGGAGAAGAGAACCTCCATATCTTCCAGCGAATCGATGGCCACCCCGCATTTGCCCACCTCCCCTTCGCTCTCCGCGGCGTCGGAGTCGTATCCCATCAGGGTAGGCAGGTCAAAGGCTACGGACAGCCCTCCGCCGCCGTTAGCCAGCAGGTAGCGGTAGCGCGTGTTGGTCTCTTCCGGCGTGGCAAAGCCGGAGAACTGGCGCATGGTCCAGAGTTTGCCGCGGTACCCGGTGCTATGGATGCCGCGCGTATAAGGCGGCTCGCCGGGAAGCCCAAGCGTCCAGTCCGCAGGCAGATCGGCCGCAGTATAGAGCTGCCGAACCGGCACGCCAGAGATGCTGGTAAATCGAGCCTCTTTGGCGTTGTCTCTGTTCCCCACGGCCCCACCCCGACTGACCAGCATAGCAAGCAAACCCGTAGGACGAAGCTCCGTACGTTCCTAGGAACCATTAGGTCGGAGCTCCATACGTGCGGAGGAACCATTGGGTGCCCCACATCTCGCTCGTTTTTTGCGAGATGTGGGATACCACGGCGCTCGACGGGCAGTTTCTCCAAGCAGAGCCCATGACTGCTCAGAGAGCAATCTCAATCTCCACTACCGCCCGCGCAACTGCTCCCAGGCTTTGGCATACTTCCAGCTCACGTAGACCGAGTGATACATGTGCAGCAACAATCCTTCGCGTCCATCCAGAAATCCCAACCGAAAAAAATAGTTGTAAACAAACGTAGCGATCGGATTCAGGACAACATTGACGGCGAACACATTCCGCTTGCCCTCGCGCGCCACTTGCTCTGCTCCCAGCGTGCTATATCGGTCCATGTGCGCGATGTAGGCCTCCAGGCTGGGATAGGCATCGTGCACCATGTCGCCTTTCAGCCGGCCAGCCTTACCTACAAAGTGAAGCGTCTCATGCACCGGACGCGCCTCGAACTCCGCCGCGCCGCGGCGAAACAGCCTGAGCTTGGGGTCGGGATAAAACCCGCCGTACCGAATCCACCGCCCGAGAAAAAGATTCCTCCGGGCTAGCGCGTAGCCGTCGAAGGGCGGATCGTTCTCCAGCAACTCCCAGATTTCCTTGGCTAACTCATCGCTTAACGACTCGTCGGCATCGAGCGAAAGTATCCAGTCACAAGAGCATTTCTCGAGCGCGGAATTCTTCTGTGCGGCAAACCCCTTCCACTCTTCCAGGAAGAAGCGGGCACGAAAGCTGCGCGCAATCTCCTCCGTGCGATCCTTTGACCCGCAGTCCACCACCACCATCTCATCTGCCCAGGCAACGCTGCCCAGGGTGCGTGCGAGGTTGGCTTCTTCATCGCGTGTAATGATGGCTACGGAGAGCGTTTTGCGCATTCCTGTGTTCTTACTGCAGGTGCTCTTGAATCACCCGTGCCACCACCTGGGGCAGCGTTTCACCGGTTTTGGGAAGCACAAAGTTCTTGGCCGTCTCTGACCAATCCAGTTTGAAGCTGGTTGAAAGCGCGGAAATCCATATCTGGCGTGGGGGCGTATTGGGAGTAATCACAAATTTGCCGGGCGGCTCCGCAAACAGGATATTGAGCACCCCATTCTGCTCTTCCACTTCAAAACCGCCCTCTTCTTCCTGCTCGATCAGGCTCTTCTTCAGAGCCTCGATCGCGGCATCGCAGTGGCGGCGGAATGTAGTCTCATCTAGCATGAGTTGAGTGTAACAAGGCACATGAAGAGAGCCATCCTCCCCCTTGCCGGGGCGCTGCTGTTGTGTGCTGTGCCTACTCTCCAGGCGCAAAACCCTGCCGAATCCGCGCATGACCTGGTCAAAGATGTGGTTTACAACGAACTTCAGGAACGCCGCCACATCAGCTTGTGGCAATACCGGGTAGACAAACGGGTAGCCTCGCAGACCACCCTCGAGCAGGAGGTGGAGACTGTTTCCGGAACTGTAAACCGCGTGCTTGCGCGCCAAGGCAAGCCACTCGACCAGGCGGCACAGAAGAAAGAAATCGAGCGCCTTAATAACCTGCTGCGGAATCCCGCCGAGCAGGCGCGGATGAAGCAGGACCATCAGGCTGAGGAGCAACGTCTGGAGCGGCTCATCGCTGCCATGCCTGACGCCTTCGTCTACACCTACAACGGCACCGCAGACGGCAACCTGCGGCTTTCCTTCCAACCCAACCCCGCTTACAGTCCGGCGACTTACGAGGCGCGCGTGTATCACGCCTTGGCGGGTGAGATCTGGGTCCAGCCGCAGCTCAAGCGGCTGGTAAAGATTGACGCCCATATCGTGAACGAGATTGACTTCGGGTACGGTCTGCTGGGCAAGATCGAAAAGGGGGGCACATTTCAAATCGTGCGACAGAAAATGGCCGGTGGCCGTTGGAAAACCAGCCTGCTGGAAGTCCACATCTCGGGGCGTGTGGTCTTCTTCAAAGCCATCAGCAAGGATGAGCGCGAACTGCGCTCGGCTTTCCAGCCGGTGCCCTCGAACACCACCGTGCAGAATGCCGTCGCCCTGCTGGCAGCAACAACCCCGCCCTGAGTGAACCAGAGGTTACCCCTTCACCGCAGCCCGAATTTTAGGGAACCCCGACACACTCGCTTGCAGCTCGGGTGCCCGCAACATCTCCAGCAGCTTGCGCGTGATCTTCTCGTCTACTTCTGAAGCCTGGTTTAAGCCCACCGGGTACCGCACCACATACTCCAGTCCGGCATCGATGTATTGCAGCTGGCCGTGCGGTTCCGGCACCTGCATGGGAATATCCATGCGCCGTTCCGTGGCCCCCAATTGCCGCTGCAGTTCGCCGCTATACCCGGAATACACACCGTTCACGGCTTCGAGCAGCTGTGCCTCTACCAGGTTGAACTTGCCCGTCGGGCTCACCGTCACGGCTACCTCGTGCCAGGCGTAGTCCGCCCCCGGCAGCTGCTTGAACAGCGGAGTGGTCGCCTGAAAAAGAACGGAGTTGGAGAACACCACAATACGCCCGGTAGGGTAGAGGTCCACCCCTGTGCCCGCCAGCTCCATCAGGTACAAACGGACCAGTCCCACATCGACAACATCTCCGGTCACTCCGGCGACGCTGATGCGATCGCCCACCCGGATGCCCCACCGGCCCACCAGGAAGAAATACGCAGCAACCGACAGAAGAATGGTCTGCAGGCCCACCGCCAGGCCGGCGGTAATGAAGCCGGCAAAGGTAGCCAGTGAGCTGAACTCGCTGACAAACCCCAGGATGAGCACAATCCCCATGCAGAAGGTGATTACGATGCGGCGCAGCAGGAGAAACTGCCGCCGCCGCCGCACATCGGAGATATAGCGGAAGGTAATCCTGCGCCAGATTTCCGACAGCAGCAGGATGACACCCATCGCCAGGGCTATCCCGAAAACACGAAGCACAATCGACCGCAAAATACGATTCGATTCATGAACCACAGACTGTCGCCACTCCACAAAATTGGAGTTGCTCTGGTCCAGCAGGATGACTTCCTGGCTCAAGGGAACCGAGGCGGCGGCGATTTGCTTGAATCGCGCCGCCAGCGCGTCGAATTGCTGCCGTTGCTGATCCGGCTGCCCCGCCTGGGCTGGCGCCTTGGCGGCTTGATCCGCCAGCTGCTGCCCTTGCTGAATGGTCGCGCGCAGGGTGGCCACAAGCGGATTGTGCAGCCTGTTCGCCGCGTCCCGCACGTGAGCCGTCTCCTGAATCATCTGGCTGATCTGGTGCATGCCCTGGAGCTGGTCGTAAAGCCCGACCACTTCGCCAATCAAGCCGCCGTTCGAGGTGGGCGTCGATACTGTTGTCGTGGGTGGCTTGGCGACCGTCTTGCCGGCGCCCGTACCCGACAGCTCCGGAACCGAACGCCGCAGCTCATTAATGCTGCCCTCCAGGCCGCCCTTGCCGGCCTCGCCATTGGTGCTGATGAACTGGGTCACCTGTTCGAGGGTCTGGTGCATGGCGTTACGCAGATCCAACTCTCCCTGCGCGCTCTCTTTCTGCGCCATGAGCTGTTCCCGCTTTGCTTTAGGAGCGCGCGCTATCTGCTGGTTCAGATCGCTGATCTGCGCCTCCAGTGCGCTGATGCGGGCATTCACGTCGTTCTGCATCTTCACCAGGTTCTGCTGCGAGGTGGTTCCCGGGACACTGGCAGGACTGGCCGCAGGAATGAGCGATCCTTCCGCCTGGGCAGACTGAAAGGCCAGTTGGACAACCTGGGCGGCCATGTTTTGCGCATTGGTCTGGTACACGGCGTCGCTGGGCAATCCCACGGTTGGAACCCGGGTCAGCGCATGCCGGTACCAGTCAATCACGGAATTCAGATGATCCAGGATGGCATCTCCGCTCAGGCCCCCTGGAGCCTGGGCCAGCATGGCGGGGATGGTGCCGATCGCAACCGCGACGGCCATCGAAAGGAAAGCCTGCTTGGGCCAGATGAAAGTGCTTGGCCAGGTATTTTCGTTTGCCGATGAACAACATGGTTGGCAGTATCGCCTTTCGGCCGGAGATGATCCGGCGCTCTCTTAATTTGTTAAGCTTAGGCATTGGTTACACGGCGACAGATGCTCAGGCTCTCCGGCATGACCGTCGCTGCCGCGGCGCTGCCCGTGCCCGCCCAGCAACTCGCACCTGCCGACTACACCCTTGACATCGCAGCCTACGAGCTCGAAGCTGGCCCGCGCCGCAAAATCAAGACCATTGCGTACAACGGCCAGGTGCCTGGCCCGCTGCTGCGGCTGAAAGAAGGCCGGGCCGTCACCATTGATGTTACCAACCAGACCGGCGATAGCGAAGTCGTTCACTTTCACGGCCTCTTTTTGCCGCCGCTAGTGGACGGCGCCATCGAAGAAGGAACTCCAGCCATCCCTGCCGGTGGCCGGGCGCGCTACACCTTTATTCCTCGGCCTTCAGGCTTCCGTTGGTATCACACCCATGTCTTTGCCGGCAAAGATCTGCACAAGGGCCAATACACCGGTGAGCACGGATTTCTTCTTATTGAACCGCGCGACAATCCGGCGCGCTATGACCAGGAGATCTTCCTCGCCCTGCATGATTGGGATGGCGAGCTGCTCGCGAGCCCGGACGGTTCCATGGACCCGGCCTACGGTGTGTCGACCATCAACGGCCGTGTGCTTGGCTTCGGCGAGCCGTTGCGGGTAAAGACCGGCCAGCGGGTGCTTCTCCAGGTCCTTAACTCCAGCCCAACTGAGGTCCACTGGATCGCCTTTTCCGGACATCAGTTCAAGGTGATCGCGCTCGATGGCAACCAGGTACCTCAACCCCAGGTCGTGTCTATGCTCCGCCTCGCTCCGGCCGAGAGAGTCACGGCGCTGGTGGAGATGAACCATCCCGGTGTCTGGGTGTTGGGCGAAGTGCGCAAGCACATCATGGCGGCCGGCATGGGCATTGTGGTGGAGTATGCCGGCAGTAGCGGAAAGCCACAATGGGATCAACCCAACCAGCTTACCTGGGACTATCTGACCGTTTGCTGCGGCTGGGCCGCCGTCCCCGCCGCAATCAAACACCGTGACCATTCCGCTGGTTTTTGAATCCAAGTTTGCGGGGCACGGCGCCATGGATCATTGGACCATCAACGGCAAGTCTTTCCCGGATACGGACAGCCCCGTGCTGACCGCAGGCCTGCGCTATCGCCTGGCGTTCATCAATCGCAGCACCAATGACCATCCCGTTCACCTGCACCGGCACAGCTTTGAGTTGCGGAGCCTGCCCGGCCATCCGGAAACCCACGGCATCCTCAAAGACACCATCCTGGTCGATGCCCGCACCCAGGTCGAGGTGGAGTTCACGGCCAACGATCCCGGCCTGACGCTCTTTCACTGTCACCAGCAAAACCACATGGATGCCGGCTTCATGATGCTCTTTCGCTATGCGTAGTTGGCTGTGTGTGCTCGCGGTGTTGACCGCTCTGCTGAGCGCGCAGGCAGCGCATGCCCAGGGCAATTACGAGATCCAGGTCTATGGCGCGGACACCGTTGAGCCAAAGAGCACCATGGTTGAGCTTCATTCCAATTACACGGTGGAAGGACAGAAGAACGTGATCGACGGCGTGTATCCCACCAACCACCAGGAACACGAGACGCTCGAGATTACGCAGGGTTTGACCAGTTGGTCTGAAGTGGGCTTCTACGTCTTTACCAGCTGGCAGAACGGGCATGGCGTGCAATGGGTGGGGGACCATATCCGGCCGCGGGTACGAGTGCCGGATTCGTGGCATTGGCCGGTAGGGGTCAGCCTGTCTACGGAGATCGGGTATCAGCGGGCGGTCTATTCGCCCGATACCTGGACGTGGGAAATAAGACCGATCGTCGACAAATACCTGGGCCGTTGGTACCTGGCTTTCAACCCCGCGCTGGAACGAACCTTGCATGGTCCCGACGTCAACCAAGGCCTCGGTTTTTCTCCAGCAGTGAAGGTCAGCTATGACTTCAACCGGAAAATCAGTGGCGGCATCGAGTACTACGCAGACTACGGCCGTTGGGGAGACTTTTATTCCTTGCGTGACCAACAGCAGCAGATCTTTGTGGTCACCGACCTGAATGTTTCTCCCAAGTGGGAGATCAACATCGGTGTGGGTATAGGTCCTACAGCGAGCACCGATCACCTGATCATCAAAGGAATCCTCGGCCGTCACTTCTCCTGGAAGAAGCCCTCGCTCCTGGACTGACGCTGAAGTGAATCGAAGGGCGCCCGAGTTCTCGCTTTTGAGACCTGGGATCCGACCAACCGCTCTTCATGGAAGCGTCGCCCTCTCCTTTGTCATCCCGACCGCGTCGAGGGACCTTGCGGTTCAACGGACCTCCCCTGGGAATGTTTTTCGACCGACCGTGGCGGAATGGAGATATCTGCGGTCTTTTTCAAAACCGCAGCGAAAGGCAGCTCAATCCGCCATCCATCTTTTGAAACTCTGACATCTCGAGTTCCAGCGGATGGAACCCGCGCGCGGTTAGCTCCGCCTGTAAACCGCGGATACCCGGCTGCCACCAGCACTCGCTCATTCACGCGAACACAATTCGCGGCATAGCTCTCCTGGCTCGCGACGCGAAGCAGGTCATAGCCCGCAAACAGCTCATGGCCGGCCAACTCGTCAATCACCACCAGGGTGTTGTTGCCGACATAAGAAATCCCGCTCTTCAGGTGGAGAATGCTGTTCATTCCGCGCACATCGACCATCGCCGAGCTGAACCCCACCCGCGCCAGATGCACTGCCAACTGCCGGGCGCCCTCTTCATTCGTGCGATGCGATAGCCCTATGAAGAAGTGATCCTCCGCCTCGCAGATGTCTCCACCATCCAGCGTCCCGGGCGCCTCAATCTCCACTGTGTCAGGAAAGAAGCTGCGCAAGGCTGAGCGCATCGCAGCCACTTCACCTTCACGGCTGCGCGCGCCGGGGCGGGCCAGGATGGCGCTGCGCGGAGTCAGCACAGCTGTATCCTCGACGAACGTCGAGTCAGGATGCGCGAGGTCGGGCTCCAGGGTCGTAATGCTGAGCCCGCATTCCCGCAAGGCTTCGCAATAGCGGGCGTGCTGCTGCAGCACCTGCTCAAACCGCGGAACTCCCAGTTGACCGGTGCTGAGTCCCTGGGCAAAATTGTTACCTGGAACACGAACAATCGCCTGCGTGAACACTATCGCCCCTCGCTCAACTTGTCGTAAACAAGTTTAGCGGCAGCGATGTCCTCCACCGCGATACCGACAGACTTGAACACCACCGCCCGGTCCCCGCGATCAAGTACAGCGCCGTTCAACAGCTCGCCAATTTCGGCCCTCACCGGCGCCCGCGCCAGAACAATGTCTCCCGCCTCTTTCATCGCAGCCTCGCGCGACTCGACCACAACTGCCCCGCGCATCGCCTCTTCATCCAGTTCGCGGCGGTCCGGAGTGGCGGCGCCGATGGCGCACACCATGGCCTGCGGGCTGAGCCATTCTCCTTTGAGAATCGGCTGCGGTGAGCTGGTCAGGGCCAGAACCACATCGGCGCCGACGACAGCTTGCTCCGCCGTGGCCTTCACCTTGGCTCCGATCTCGCTCGCGAATTGCTGCGCGTGATCCGGCGATCGGCTCCAGACCCTGACCTCCGTAAAGCGGCGGATACCGGCCAGGGCCCGGATGTGGGAGCGCGCCTGCACCCCACTCCCCAGGATGGCGAGCACTTTCGCCTCCGCGGGAGCAAGGTGGTCAATGGCCACCGCGGACACCGCTGCCGTGCGCATCTCGGTGATCAATCGCCCGTCCATGGTAACCAGGGGCTCTCCTGTATCGGAGCGGAAGAGTTGGATCATCGCCATATGCGTATGCTTTTCGAGCTCCGCATTGCCGGGATAGAAGGTGACCATCTTGGCGCCCATGACGGTCCCGTAGGCCGCCGGCATGACACCGAACCAGCCGCCGCCGCACGGGCAGGATGGTGCGCACCGGCTGCCGCACCCGGCCGGCGGAAAAATCCATCAGCGCTTTTCGAATTGCCGGGATCAAGTCCTCATAGAAAAGCACCGCTCCGCACTTGTTCTTCGGTCAACATGGAAACCTCATTATCGACGCCATGGGCCGCGATCGGAAGCTAACATCGAAACATGGATGCTAAGCACACCCTGGACGTTAATGATCCTGTCGAACTGTTCGGCCTATGGCTTAAAGAGGCAGAGGCGAGCGAACCGAACGATGCCAATGCCGCTGCCCTGGCCACCTCGACTGCGGACGGCCATCCCAGTGTGCGCATGGTCCTGGTGAAGCGGGCGGATGAGCGCGGTTTTTGCTTCTTTACCAATGCGGAAAGCAAGAAGGGGATGGAGCTGCTGTCAAATCCTCGGGCCTCTCTCTGTTTCCACTGGAAGACGCTGCGCCGCCAGGTACGAGTGGAGGGCCTGGTAACGGAGCTGGACGCGGCCGACGTAGACGCTTATTTCCACACCCGGTCGCGCGACAGCCAGATCGGTGCGGCCGTTTCCCAACAGAGCAGGCCGCTGGGGAGCCGGGAAGAGTTGGAAGCCCGCTTCCGAGAGTTTTCTGAGGAGCATCCGGGAGAGGTGCCGCGGCCCCCCTACTGGCGCGGGTTCTGTGTCTACGCAGAGCAAATCGAGTTCTGGATCAACGGGGAGAACCGCCTGCACGACCGGTTCCTGTTTACCCGTGAGGCCGGTCAATGGCTGATAACCCGCCTCTACCCTTGAGGGGCAATGCTTACCGGTCGACCATCGCCATCAATTTTTCGTTGTAGCGCGGCCCGGAAATGGCTTCGGGGGGTAATGCGTAATCCAGCTCCGCCACTTCCTCCGGATCGAGGCGGAGCGACACAGCAGCGATGTTCTCTTCGAGAAACGTCAGTCGCTTCGTGCCCGGGATGGGGACTATGTCGTCACCCTTGTGCAATAGCCACGCCAACGCAACCTGGCCCGGCTTGGCGTTCTTTCGTTCGGCGATTGTCTTTACCAGCGACGCAGCGCGCACATTCGCATCGTAGTTTTCGCCCTGAAACCGTGGATCGCCGCGCCGGAAATCCCCTTCGGGATATTCTTCCGCACGTTTCGTGGTCCCTGTCAGGAAGCCGCGGCCCAAGGGGCTGAAGGGCACCAGGCCGATTCCAAGCTCACGCAGTAGAGGAATGATCTCTGGCTCCAGGTTGCGCTCCCAGAGAGAGTATTCGCTTTGCAGCGCGGTCATCGGGAAGGCGGCGTGAGCCCGCCGAATGGTTTTCACACCGGCCTCCGAGAGCCCGAAATAACCCACTTTCCCGGCCCGAACCAGCTCCCCAACCGTTCCTGCAACTTCTTCGATGGGCACATCAGGATCAACGCGGTGCTGGTAGAGCAGGTCAATGTAATCCACCTGCAAGCGGCGCAGCGAAGCCTCAACCACCTCACGGATGTGCTCGGGACGGCTATCGGTTCCCACGTTCTTGCCATTCTCAATGCGGAAGCCGAACTTTGTAGCAATGACAGCCTGTTCTCGCCGGCCCTTGAGTGCCCGCCCCACAAGCTCCTCATTGATGAAGGGACCGTAAACCTCGGCCGTATCAAAGAAATTCAGCCCTAACTCCAGTGCACGATGGATAGTGGCGATGGACTCGTTGTCGTCTGCCGAGCCATAGGACTGGCTCATGCCCATACAGCCCAAACCAAGAGCAGAAACCTCCAGGCCTTGGCTTCCCAATTTTCGTCTTGGTAACATACAGAATCTGATGCGCGCACCATCCCCGGTGGTGCGGCCATCACGCAATTCTCAGTAATAGAGGCGCCCATGCCAACCTCTGCTGTCCTCGACGACCTTATCGATGCGCTCGAAATGCAGTCTGACTCCTTGTATGCCTTCCTGGATCGCGAGACTGGCGAAGTCGAAGAGATCTCTGAGGAGTTTCTCTCGCTCGCTGAAGCTGAACCGGACGAGATCGACTTGCTTCCGGATTGGCAAAAAGAAGTAGCCGAGCTTGCGATCCGCATTCAAAGTACGGATCGGTATCTAGCACTGCCCAGTCAATTCGACGTGCACGAATGGAACATCATGAACGACTTCTGCCATGAGCAGAAGCGGCAAGACATTCGCGAGACGCTTCTGGGAGCGATCCACGGCGGCCATGCGTTTCGTCGATTCAAGGATCAGATCGCAAACCACAATCTGTGGGACGAATGGAACCGGTATCGTCGCCAGGCGTTTGCGGAAATACTTCGAGACTGGTGCGAGGAGAATGACATAACCCTCACCGTCGGCCCGGAACGCAAGGCCCAGTCCTGAGGCTGAGGAAGCACCAGGTTTTCCGTCAGCA
The DNA here is from genome assembly GCA_963805955.1 of uncultured Acidobacteriaceae bacterium. Taxonomy (GTDB): domain Bacteria; phylum Acidobacteriota; class Terriglobia; order Terriglobales; family Acidobacteriaceae; genus PALSA-350. The sequence goes on along the minus strand of CAWDVZ010000005.1, from coordinate 541,973 downwards.
CTTGCTGCCGGCTACTAGGCCATATCGGGTTTTGTAGTGAGCGGCAGAGTACGGCGTGGCGACGGAGTGCCGCACCCACGGCGCTCGGTCATCGTCCATCGATATCCGAGCCCTTCCGGGCTGGGCTGACATTTTGGGTGGCCGGCCCTCCGGGCCTAGACGCACATTTCATCGTTCCCGCTAGACTTTGGCGGCTACTCAGGACTCGCAGATGAACATTCACCCGGACGAGTCTGGCCTCTCCCTCCCGACGCTACTCTCCCAGGTGCTGGTTGCATTCACCATCGAATTCGACAACGAATTCGAACGCCGAATGCCGCACCGGACGACCCATGGCCCAAAGACGGCCTCGCGCGGCGGTCCGTGGCTAGTCTCGCTCGTGATGTGGTCCAACTGCATGCAGTTCATCGGCGAGCAGGGACTATCTGTCGGCGAATTGGAACGTCTCGCTCGCACGCGAACGAACCTGAACGGGATGGAGCGGTGGGGCTACATAGTCGTTGAACCCGGTCCCCGGAGCAGTCGCCTGATCCGCGCCACGCCCAGAGGCCGTCAGGCTCAGGAGCTATGGCGGCCCCTCTTTCACGCTATCGAGCAACGCTGGCGATCGCGTTTCGGTGAGGGGCGGATTGACCAGCTTCGAGAGTCACTGGCAACGCTGATCAGCCGGATTGATACCGAGTTGCCCGACTATCTTCCGATCTTGCACTATGCCCTCTTCAGCACAAACCCCGATGACAAGCATCGGCGGAAAGCGGAACGCGAAGATGGCAGGGATCCCCATCTTCCACTATCGGCTCTTCTCTCGCGAGTGCTGCTGGCGTTTGCCATCGAGTTCGAGGGCGAATCGGACCTGTCGCTTGCCATCAGCGCCAACGTCTTGCGAGTTCTTGATGAGAAGGGAGTCAGGATCCAGGACCTTCCGCTCCTGACGGGGGTGTCCAAGGAGGCCATCCAGATGGCGATGGGTGTTCTTGAAAAGAAGAGCATTGTGGTTGTAGAGCCAGGCATAAACGGCAGCCGGGCAAAGGTCGCTCGCCTCACGAACAACGGCAAAGAAGCTCAGGCTGCATACCATCACTTGCTCGGCATCATCGAGCAGCGTTGGAGGGAGCGGTTTGGTGAAGATAATATGCGCGCCCTTCGGGAACCGCTTGAAAGGTTGGTCGAGCCGGGGGCTTCCGTTTCGCCGTTGTTTCGGGGATTAGATCCTCACCCCGGCGGCTGGCGCGCGTCGGTACGCAAGCCCACGACCCTGCCACACTATCCCATGGTGCTGCACCGAGGCGGATACCCTGACGGCAGTTGAGTTTCACTCACTCTGAAAGCCGTACTTGTCCCCGCCTGGATCTATCATTGTTACAGATATGTCACCCGGTCAGAAAGGAATATCGTCGTCCGTGATTTCGGTGCCGGCGAACTCTTCATGGTGCACGGGTGCCCTTTGATCGAACGAGGTGGTATTCGAACGCGAGCCGCCGCCACTACTCTCTCCTTCGCCCCGGCCTGACAACAGCACGATATCGTTGACGATAATCTCGGTGCGGTACTTCTTTTGACCCGACGCCTGATCGTCCCAGGAGCGGGTCTGGATGCGGCCTTCGACGTAAAGCTTGTTGCCCTTCTTGACGTAGTCGCGAATGATTTCCGCCACTCTTTGGTAGGCGGTCAGGTTGTGCCACTCGGTGCGATCCTGCCACTCGCCGGCTTTGTCCTTGAACCGATCGGATGTGGCCAGGGTGAGGTTGGCGACCGGCAAACCGCTGGGTAAGAATTTGACTTCCGGGTCTTTGCCTACGTTGCCCACGAGAATGACTTTGTTGACGCTTTTTGGCATGATGCTCCCTCTGTTTTGGGTAAGGCTGAAGGATAGCAGAACTCAGCCGGCCGAGTTGCCGGCGATCAGTTTTGCTATTTCGGTGTACAGATCAGATTAAGTTTTTCTCACGCGCGCCATACGGCGGTTGCGCAGCCACTTGGCCGCCCCCAGCACCGTCAGCATGCTACCGAAGGGCAGGCACATCATGGCCAGCAACAGCGCAAGCCAGCCGGAGTTGGTATGCGGACCGTGGGGCCCAATGCCGCCGAACACGGTTGCGGTCAAGAGCGCAGCGACACCGCCAACCAACAGGGTCCAGATGCCCGCACGCAGTAGTTGTGCTGTACCGTCGTCCGGCATCGGCTTTACCTGCCGCGGTCCCGCCTGGTGCATCACAAACGGAGCTGCGTTCAACGCCACGCAGCCAGCATGGCATACACCACCACCCCGGTGACGGAGACGTACAGCCAGATGGGCAGCGTGAAGCGCGCAATCTTGCGATGCTGCCGGAAGCGCCCGCTGAGCGCGAAGAAGAACGTGGTTAGCACCATCGGCAGTGCTACCACCGACAACACAATGTGACTGGCCAGAATGCTCAGGTAAACGGTCCTCACCGCACCAAATCCCGGAAAGTGCGTCTCGCCATGCAATGCATGATTGGTGATGTAGCTAACCAAAAACAGGGAAGAGAAAACAAACGCTACGATCATCGACACGCGATGGGCAGGAATATTCCGTTGGCGAATGAAATAAAAGCCAGTCAGCAAAGCCACAGTGCACAGCCCATTGAGCACTGCATTCAACGCCGGCAAGAAGCGAAACCGCGCGGCCGAAGCATCGAGAGGATGATGAAGGTAAAGCAGCCATAGCAAAAAGCAGACCGCCGCGGCGCTGACGGCGACAATCAGGGCCACCGGTAGTGCAACAGAAGGGCGACGGTTGGTTTCCGCCACTAGCATCTACGATTCTCCTTCAGGCGGACGGGCGGGTGGTACGGCGGTTCACAATGGCCCAGGCCGCGGCAAACGTCAGCAGGCAAAAGCCGGCTGTCACCGCCAGGTTGACGGGAAGAGAAAATTGCGTGGCCGCATCGGGAAACAAGGCACCACGCAACGCCTCCACACCATAGGTCAGGGGATTCAGCATCATGCAGAAGCGCATCCAACCCGCCGCCTTGCTGAGCGGAAACAGAGAGCCGGAAAGCAGCCACAGCGGAATCAGGAGCATGTTCACAATGGCGTGGAAAGCCTGGGTTGAATCCATCGGCCACGCAATGGCAAAGCCCAGCGCGGTCAGCTCGAAGCTGATCATCACCACCGCAAGAATGCTCAAGCCGATCGCTGCCGGCGTCAGGTGCACGCCCACCAGCGGCGCAAACACCAGGAAGATGATTCCTTGAATCGCAGCCAGGGTCGCCCCGCCCAGCACCTTGCCCAGAACCACCGACGACCTGCTTACCGGCGCCGCGAGCACCGATAAAAGGAAGCCCTCATTCCGGTCCTGGATCAGCGACATCATGCTGAAAATCGCGGTAAAGAGCACAATCATGGCTACCGATCCCGGGAAGAAGTAGGCCAGGTAGCGAGAAGAGCTTCCTTCTCCGGCGCTGAAGCTATGCGCAAAGCCCGCGCCCAATACCACCCAGAAGATCAGCGGCGAAGCAATCACGCCTGCCACCCGGGCCTTCTGGCGATAGAAACGGACAATCTCGCGCTGCCACAAGCTATAGGCCGGCAGCCAGATGCCCGGCGATACGGCCTGCCGCGTGCGCGGCGCGGTTGCGGCCAGGGTTGCCATCATGTCTCCTTCTCCTCGGCATCGGTCCAAAAGCGATGCCCGGTGCGTTGAATAAATACGTCCTCAAGCGAGGGGCGAGCCACTGAGATGCCATCCACTTCGCCAGGAAAAGCCTCGACCACTGCCGTCACCATGCGATGCCCTTCAGGGCGCTCCAGGCGGACAGTGCTGCCCAACACGCTTGGTTGTACGCCGAACCGGGCGCCCATGCGTTCTGCCAGCGAGCGCGCAGCCTCCGCGCTGGCGGTTTCGAAGAGCACGACATCGCCCCCGATGGCCGACTTCAACTGCGCCGGTGACCCTAGCGCCACCAGGTTGCCCTGGTTCAAAATAGCCAACCGATCGCAATGCTCGGCTTCTTCCATCAGGTGGGTGGTCACCAGGATGGAAACACCCTCCTGGTCGCGTAATGTTTCCAGATACTGCCACATGTCCCGTCGTGCGCCGGGATCAAGGCCGGTCGATGGTTCGTCCAGCAGTAGCACGGCCGGCGAATGGATCAGGCCTTTGGCCAGCTCCACCCGCCTCTGCATCCCGCCGGAGAGTGTTTCGACAAATTCCCTGGCCCGGTCGCTCAGGCCTACCCGGCGCAGCACTTCTTCGCTCCGGGTCTTCAACTCCTGGCCGCGCAGGCCGTACAGGTGGCCTTGGTGCTTCAGATTCTCGGCGACAGTCAACTTCAGGTCCAGGCTCCGCGCCTGAAAGACAATGCCCGTCTGCTGGCGCGCCCGGTTTGGTTCCCGGGCTACATCGAAGCCCTGGATCCGGGCCACTCCTCCACTGGGCACCATCAGGGTCGAAAGAATGCGGAACAGCGTTGTCTTGCCGCTGCCGTTGGGACCCAGCAGGCCAAAAATCTCTGCCGGTTGAACGGCAAGACTAAGGTTATTAATCGCCAGCCGATCGCCATAACTGTGAGAGAGGCGGTCGAGCTCAATCGGCATCCCTTCCACGTTGTCGCCGGCCCGGATGTTCGCCGCCGGATGTTCGCTCAGGGTCGCCATGGTTTATCTCCTTCCCGTTGCGTTCAGCATCATCACACAGAGCAGAAGCGGCAGGTAGATGACACTGGCCCGCAGCAGGTCGCGCGCATACCCGCGCGACTCAGCCGTACCGACCGCACGCGTGATGCGTGCAAAGCGAATGGTGTAGACCAGGTAAACCAGGCCCAACAGCACTGCTGAAACCAGGTAGATCCGCCCCGTCAGATGCAGATAGAAGGGAACCATGCTCACCGGGATCATAAGCACGGCATAAATCAGGGCTTCGAACGCCGTCGACCAGCCATCCGGCTGCACCACCGGAAGCATGCGGATGCCGGCTTTGGCGTAATCGTCGCGGTACAGCCATGCAATGGCCATGAAATGCGGAAACTGCCACACGAAAAGAATGGCGAACAGGGCCACGGCCGGCCACTCAATCACACCCCGGGCGGCAGTCCAGCCCAGCAAGGGAGGCATGGCGCCAGGAAAAGCCCCGATGAAGGTCGCCAGCGTGGTATAGCGCTTAAGCGGAGTGTAGACCGCAACATAGGTAAACCCCGTCAGCAGCGTCAGCATCACGGTGACCGGGTTTGTAAACCACGCCAGCACCCATGCGCCGGCGGCGAAACAAGCCAGGCCCAGGGCCAAGCCGTGCAACAACCCAAAACGGCCGGCGGCCAGCGGACGTTGTGCCGTCCGCACCATCTTGGCGTCAACCTTGCGTTCGATCACCTGGTTCATCGCGCTGGCTCCGCAGGAAACCAGGGTGATGCCGAAAAGCGCTTCCACCAGCCCCCAGTGCACGCTGGTGATGCCGGAGCGCATCGATCCCAGGTAAAAGCCGGCCCACGCCGTGATCATCACCATCGAGGTCACGCGGACCTTGAAGATCTCCTGGTAATCCGCCCAACGGGAATGCCGCGTCCGGGATTGAGTCAGGGCCAGACCGGGCATTGCCCCAGACGGCAGGGGATCAACGGCGTGGGCGGCCGGGGTCACGAGAGCGAAGTCCTGATTTGCGGCTGGTTATGATTCATCAACGCGGCTTTCTTCATGATAGCAAGCCAGAACTGCGGCGGCAGGCCGGCGGTTTGGTGTCATCCATGCATGATGCGTGTTCTATGGTGCGACTCTGTTAGCGGCCAAGTCCCCTTCTTTCACATCGTCCTGAATCAGGTATTCCCGGATTAGCACCGACACCAGCACTGCCGTCGGCACCGCGATCATTGCTCCCACCACGCCGGCCAGCTTGGAGCCCATCAGCAGCGCGACCAGCACGCCCAGCGCGGGAAGGTCTACGCTGCTCTTCATGATGCGCGGAGTCAGGTAAGAGGTCTCAACCTGGGCATAAATGGCATAAAAAATTGCCACCCCTGCTACTTTCTCCCAGGAATCAATGGCTGCCGCCAGCAAAACCAGGGCCATCGAGACCATGGCGCCAACAATGGGGATGATGTTCAAAGCGCCCATCAGCACCGCCAGCGCGTAAGCGTAACGGACCTTAAGCAGCACAAACACGATAAGGCTGCACAGCCCGAGGATAAGCATGAGTCCGCCTTGCCCCAAGAGCCATTTACCCATGCGCACGTCGGCGCGCAGCAGGGTATTGTTCAGCCTCCCTCTGGCGGGCATGGGGATAAAGGACAGCACCCAGTGATAGGCCTCATCTCCTTCCAGCATGAAATAGACGGTGAGAAAGATGATTGCCCCGATGTCGGCAAGTTGCCCCGCCCAGCCGCTGATAGAGAGGAAAAGGTATTCCGCGAAGTTGGAGGCGAATCCCTGCAGCTTGGCATAGATACCGGAAAGGTTGATGTGAGAAACAAATGGGAATCTGTGCAGCCGGTCGAGCAATTGGGGCCCGCGCGTGGGCAGCTCCCTGATCAGCGCTTGCACGTCGTGCAGGACCGGCGGCAGGGCGAAGGCAATAAACAGGGTGGTCGCAGCCCCTATGCTGACCAAAAGGAAGAGGATGGCCAGGCCACGGCCGGGATGCCATCCTCGGATGTTGATGCGCATAATGCCACGAATCACGGGGGTGAAGACGACGGCGAAAAGCGCGCTAACGTAGAGCAACAACAGTATTTCGCGCATCAGGTAGGCGATCGCCAAAATCAAGCCGAGGGCAAAGGCGAAGACGATATACCCGCGCACCGAGCGGGCTCGCGTTGCCTGGGTGGGGACGACGACCGGTTCCACGCGTACTTCAGGACTCACCATGAGTTACTACCTTATCTCGATTAGCCGCAGGAGCGAGACCTGCGCAAGTACTCGATCGGCTACTTCCTGTGGCGCCAGGCCTGAGGTTGTTACCGTGACGTGGGCCGCGCGGTAATGGGGCAGGCGTCGGGCATGACGGGCTTCCATCGCCTCTGGCGCGGCCAGCAAGGGCCGCGTTTTTCCCTCAGCCGTGCACCGCGCCAGCAGCTCGGGCAGTTCGGCGTGGAGGAAAACCACGCAGTTTCCTGGCGAATGGACGAGGAGCGATCGTGTGGATTCGTCTTCCACCGTGCCGCCTCCGAGCGCCAGCACGATCTGTTCTTCGTGGTTCAGTTGCTGAACCGCATCCTGCTCTCGCCGCCGGAACTCTGCTTCGCCGTATTCGTGGAATATCTCCGCTACCGTACGTTGGCTGGATTTCTCAATAACCCGGTCCAGGTCGACGAACCTCCAGCCCAGGTCTCGGGCGAGGATTTCGCCGACTGTAGATTTCCCCGCGCCCATGAAACCGGTCAAAATCAGCCGGGAGAGCCGCTGTGCCATCTGCGGATTATAGAGCGCGGCAGACGGAGTGCCCTCGTTTACCATGCGTACCTCTGGTCCTCTTCCAAAGTCGGGTGCCCCACATCTCGCTCGGTTTGCGCGAGATGTGGCGATTCCACTGCTACCTTCCATCCAACTCTCGATTCATCCGATGCAGCCAGCGGTCAGCATTGGTGGTATCCCACATCTCGCAAAAAACGAGCGAGATGTGGGGCACCGCGGCCTTTAGTGTGGGAACGAGTGAGATCCCTTTGTTAGTGCCTGCCCAGGTATTCGGCCAGCCGGGCATCGATCGGACGCGGCCGGCCGGCCTCCGCGGCTTCATCGATGCGCAGAAATGCGCCCTGCATATAGCGCACAACCAGCCAACGCAGTGGTTCCATTTCCCAGTTTGGAGACCGTCTTTGGGCCAGCGGAAGCGTCTCCAGGCCAGTCTGTTGCCCGCTGATCAGGCCGGCGAGCAGCCGTCCGGCGAGGTTGCTGGTGGAAACCCCTTGTCCGGTGTAGCCCATGATCGCGCCGATGCGGGTGCTCGGGTCAAAGCGTACCGCCGGCATCCAATCCCGCGGCATCGCCACCGGGCCGCCCCACGCATGCGTGAAACCGATACCCGCCAGCGCGGGAAACCACTCCACCAACGAGCGCTGGATCATCTTTACCGTCGCATCATGGGTGTCCTGCTGATCGGTGATTTTCGAGCCGAAGGCGTACGGAGCGCCGCGGCTGCCAAACAGAACCCGCCCATCCGCAGTCTTGGTCAGATATACGACGGTGTTGCGGGTGGAGGAGACGCTTTCTCCGCCCTGCCATCCGATCTGCGACCACTGGCCGGCAGTCAACGGTTCCGTCAGCGAGATCAGGGAATAAACCGGGAGGAGCGTCGCGGTGCAGGCGCGGAAAGCGTGTCAGATAAGCCTCTCCGGCGAGCACGATCGCACGTTGAGCGCGCAGCTCTCCACCAGGCGTAACCAGGCTCCCAGGCTTGAACTCGGTCACCGGCGTCTGCTCATAGATGACCCCTCCGCGCGCCTCGACCGCTCGCGCCAGGCCGCGCACCAGGCGCGCCGGATGCAGGCTTGCTCCATCACGGGTAAACAGTCCGCCATGGACATTGGTTACACGAATGCGTTCCGCGGCCTCTTCGCCGCTGAGCATTTGGTAGCGATCCGCAAGCCCGAATCGTTCATGGGCCGCGTAGGTCGACCGGAGACCTGGTAACTGGTGTTGACCGCGCGCCAGCGTCAGGACGCCGCCCTTATGGAACCGCGCATCGATTTGCTCTTCGCCACAGACACGGCCCACCTCATCCACTGAGTCGCGCATGGCCAGCAGCAGATTTCGCGCCGCCTCCGCCCCGAAGCGCTTCTCCAAAACGCCCGCGCTCAAGGGGAAAGTTTGGGGAACACCAGCCTCCGTTGCGTCCCGAAGCGCCGAAGCCGGCGATCTGCTTATCGACCACCGCGACCCGTAATGCGGGCTCGTGACGGAGCAGGTAATAAGCCGTCCACAATCCGGAGAAGCCGGCTCCGAGGATGGCCACATCTACATCCGCTGAACGAGCCAGCCCCGGGCGGGGCGTCAAGGGCTCGCCCGAATCCTCCAGCCAGAAGCTGTAGCTCCGATAATCCCGCATCACCCGGCTAACAGAAACCCGGCCAGCAACGCACAGGCAATGCCGAGTCCTTCGCGTGGGGTGATCTTCTCCTGCAGAAAGAGCACGCTCAAAACAATGGTGACCACCGGGTACAGGGACGACATGGCGATCACCGTCGAAACTTTGCCTTTCTCGATCGCCCAAAAGAAGCACAGGAAACCAATGAAGTTAACAAATCCGGCCGCGGCCGACCAGCCGAATCCCTGCGGCGACCACTCGATCGTGGAATCGCTCCATCGTCAGCACCACCAGTCCGAAGGCCATGACACCGACCGCCTGGAAAAGCAGCGTCTGCCGGGGACGTGTGTAGCCTGACGCCAGCTTGCTGAAAACTCCCCACACGCCCCATGCCACCAGGGTCATGACTGCATACAGGATCCAAGGCTTCATCAGGGATGACTCAGAGCCCAGACATACGCAGCCAGGGCGTTCACCTGGTCAGGCGTAAGCTGTGCTCCTCCCATGGGCGGCATTGGGCTGCGATACTCTTTTGGCTGCATCACGCCCTCGGTGATCGTCTTGGCGATTCCGGCAGAGCTGCCATCGCTCCACAGCCACTTGGTGTCAGTTAAGTCGGGACCCAGGGGACTTCCTTTGCCGCTTGACCCGTGGCAGCCAGTGCACGATGCTCCGCCCACTTGACCGTGGTAGATGCGATCACCCAGCGCCACCATCTCTGAGGTTGCACCTGGGGGGACCTTGAGCCCGGCGTCGGGATTGGTGCCCTCCGGCGGTTTGGCGTTGGCTGTGTCGATAGGTCCGGGGGAAGCCGAGGCACTCGGGCAGGGAGTCGTCTTCGATCCGCCACCAGCGGCGCCACCCACATAAACGACCCGGTAGATTCGTCCGGTCAAATCGTCGGAGATGTACAGCGAGCCGTCCGGTCCGACCGCGAGACCACTGGGGCGATGTGCGGCCTTCTCCGGGGTCTCCACCGATCCCGCAAAACCGTCGGCAAATACTTCACACGGACCCGATGCCTTGGCCCCGGCGAGCGGCTGAAAGACCACGTTGTAGCCACCCTGGGCAAAAGGTGCCCGGTCCCATGAACCGTGGAAGGCAATGAACACGCCGTTGCGATAGTGGGCCGGGAATTGTTTCTGGTCGTAGAACACCGCCGCATTGGGTGCCCAGTGCGCGGGAAAAGCTGCCACCGGGGCAATCTTGTTGGCGCAGACGCCTATCTTATGGCCACCGTCTCCGCCGTATTCTGGCGCCAGTACCAGCTTCTGTTGCACCGCGTCGTAGTAGCACTCCGGCCAGCCGTAATCGCCACCCTGCTTTAAGAGCAGCAACTCTTCTGCCGGCAACGTGGCTTCTTGTTCGAGCTTGTAGAGGTCCGGCCAATTCGCATGCAGCTGGTCACGCCCGTGTTGGGTCACGAACAAGCGCTTGCTGGCGGAGTCGAGGGCGAAGCCCTCGCCATTGCGTATTCCCGTGGCGTAGCGATCTGCCGGCGTGAACGGCTGGTTGGTCTTGTTGGCGTCATAGCGCCAGATGCCGCCGCGTGTCTCGAGTTCGGTGCAAGGGTCTGCCCCGGGCGACTTGAGGGTGCGATTCTTCAGTTGGCAGGAGTTGGTGGCCGTGCCCACATCGACGTACATGGAACCGTCCGCGGTGATAACGAACGGATGCATGGGGTGATCGCCTCCCAGGGGCAATCCGGAGACCACGGTAGCAGAAACAGTGCCCTGAGGCACGATGGATCCCGCAGTCAACTGATAGCGCACGATGCGATCATTGACCTCCGCGTAGATCGCACCCTTATAGAGAGCGATGCCGGTGCCACCGGCTCCGCCGGTTTCAATGCTGTCGCCAAAACGCTCCGTCACGTCGGCCTTGCCCGCGCCCGTCTTGTCCTGGAGGGCCACCAGAAACCCTCCTGCGGGCGGCTTGTCGCCGGGCGGATAGTAATCTCCGGACCAGGTATTGACGTAAACCACTCCGTTCGGCGCCACCACCAGGTGCCGGGCGTGACCGATGTTGTCGGCGAATAAAGTGGCGCAAAAGCCTGCAGGTAAGGTCAACCCGCTATCGCTTGTCGAGCAAGCCTGGCTTTTCGTTTGTGCAGTCGATTGATCCGTCGCCAGCGAACTGTATATGCACAGTGCCCCGAGCACGGTTACGGCGGGCAGCAGAATTCTAAACAATCGCATACAGTGCCTCCCTTCAACGAAGGATGGTGCTTTTCCTGGTTGGCCCGGAGTCTGACGCAGTTGAAAGATAAAGCTAGAAAAACATTATGTCCCAAGTCGCCGGCTGATCACCGGCCCTTGGCGACGGCATTCTTCGGTGTGACTTCGCTTTCCGGCAGTGCCCATGCAAACAACACGCTGCCGCCGCTGGTCAGCAGATACTGGCGGCCGTCAAGCTCGTAGGTGATCGGAGAGCTTCCTATACGCGCTCCCGAACCGGCATGCCAGAGCGTCTTGCCGGTGCTGGTTTCCAGCGCGAGAAAATTTCCTGGAGCGTCCCCGGTGAAGGTGACCCCGGAGTCAGTAGTCAACACGCCGGAGCCCGAGCTTCCGGGTCCGAGTTCGTGGCTCCAACGAATCTTGCCCGTCTTGTAGTCGATTGCCTCGAGCACACCCTTGCCCCAGAGCCCGTAATCCGCGCCCGCCCAGCCATACGCGCCATCCGCGTGTTTGTGGAAGTAGATGCTGTAGCTGGGGTGGGCACTCACGATGAACAGGCCAGTCTTGGGATCAAAACTGGGCGACCGGTAGTTGGTCAAACCACCCTCGTCCGGCGCAATCAAGCGGCCGTCGGGCGCCGGTTCCTTGGCCGGGTCTGGAATCGGACGGCCTTCCTTGTCTATGCCCTTGGTCCAGTTCACAGGTCCGAAGGGAACAGTCAGCAGGCTCTTGCCATTAGTGCGATCAAGGACGAAAAAATACCCATTGCGTGAAGCTTGCAGCAGCATCTTGTGCGGCTGACCGTGGAAAGTTCCATCGACCAGGACCGGTATCTCGACTGCATCCCAGTCGTGAGTGTCATGCGGGGAAGGCTGAAAGGCCCACACCAGCTTGCCGGTATCGGGGTTCAGGGCCACGATGCTGCAGGTGTTTTGGTCATCGCCCGGACGCGCGTTTCCGTCCAATACCGGCGTCGGATTCCCGGTCCCCCAGTAAATGAGGTTGAGGGTGGGATCATAGGTCCCCGCCATCCAGGTTGTGCCCCCGGTAGTCACGCCGGGCCCCGGCGGAGGAGTGACATTCCATTGCCACTGGATTGTGCCGGTCTCCGGATCAACCGACTTGAGGAACATGGGCAGGTTGTCCATGTCGCCGCCCACGCCCACGATGACGTGATTGCCCACGATGAAAGGGGCCTCGGTCGCCCAGTAGCCTTTCTCCACATCGGCCAGCTCGATGATCCAGCGAACCTTACCGTCTTTGGCGTTGAGAGAGACCAGGTGTGCGTCCGGGGAGATGAAAAAGATCCAATCTTTATAGATGGCAACGCCGCGCTGGCCGATATGGTCGCCTTTGTTCGGCGGGTAGGTGTAGTGCCAGAGCATGTGGCCCGAACGCGCGTCGATCGCCCAGACATTGTCCGGCACGGTGAAGTACAACACGCCGTCGACCAATATGGGCGTCGATTTAATTTCTGCCGGCTGATTTGTCTGAAAGGCCCACGCCAGGCTCAGATCGGCAACATTTTGCGGCGTAATCTGCGTCAGGCGACTATGGCGTTGCCCGGAGTAGTCGCCCTGGTATCCCGGCCAACTATCCGCCGGCGGGTGCAGAAGCATGGCTGCATCGACATTCTGGGCCTGCAGCGAATGCGGACTCGCAATCGCCACTGCTGCGCTCACGGCAAGAAGCAAACTACTCTTCAACCACTTCATGATCTGGACCCCTAGCGCAGCGTTTGGATATAAGCCATCAGGTTGTGGATATCGGCATCGGTGTATTTGCTGAACAGTGCCACGTGGGCTTCGACCGGGGCATCGACTTTGACCTTCACATCGCTCACCTTCCAGGACCGGTAGGTCCCTGTGGCGTCCCGCAGTCCCACCGTGAATTCGTCCAGATACTCGAGCGTCCCGGCAACCGTTTCTCCCGAAGGCAGAGTCACCGTCACCTTGCTCTTTACATCTTTGGGGTACAGCATTCGCTCTTCCAGCTGCAGCCCCTCATATCGGCTGGCGATACCGGCCAGGTCGCCGGTGGGCGAATGGCAAGTGGCGCAGCCGCCCGGACCATTGAAATAGGCCTTTCCTGCCTCCACATTCCCGGTCTGGAGATCGGCTACATCCACCCCTTTGCGCTTGCCGCTTTGCGCCATGGCCTTCGTCTGTTGTGAGTGAATGAAGGCGGCGAGGTTCGTTATCTGCTCACTGGAGAATTGGAAAGCCGGCATTCCCTTGTCCGGGCGCCCGTGCAGTACGACATCCCCGATCTTGTCTCCTCCCACGTCCGTGGTGACCAGCTTGGACCGGGTGAGGTCGGGACCTGTTTCCCCGCCCCCGGCGTCACGGCCGTGACAAAACGCGCAATTCTGCTGGAACAGGGAACCGCCGGCGGCAGCCGCCGCATCGGCAGGATGGGCTGCGTCACCCCCATGGCTGGGTCCCGCATTTTGCGTTGTGGCCGGCGCCTGGCCGGTAGCAGCGTAGATGTGCAATTGCCGCCCCTGATAGGCTGCCAGCCCTGCGATGACTGCAAGCAACGCCAACTTCCGAAACTTTTTCATCTTTTAAACACCACCTTCGCCGGACATTTGGTCACCGCCGGCCACAAAGCCCTTGCCATCATCCTTGATAAACGACATTAAATCTTGCTTCTGGCTGGCGTCCATGTCCAGTTCGCCGTTAGTGGTGGCGAAGATGATGGCGTCAAAATAGTTCATCGCAGCCGCATATTGGTCCGGGGAGAAGTTTATTGAGGATTGCCCGGAGACGCAATCGTTCTGGCTTTGGAACAGACCGACCTTCGCCCACGGATTTTGACCGCAACCATCAAATGCACTAGAGTTTCGGTTCATGAAACGAGCCGCACTCCTTGCTATTGTGATTGCAATCGCCTCTCCTTTGGGTGCCCAGTCAACCACGCGTCCCGCGATCACCGGCATTGCTTTCGCTCGCTTCTACACCACGGACCCGGCCGGAGCGCAGAAATTCTACGGAGACACCCTGGGTTACAAACGCCTGGAGGAGAACGGCGTGTGGGTCTATCCCGTGAACAGTTCTCAATGGATAGAGATACTCACCTCGCCGCCGCCCCCGAAGCCCAATGTCCGCATGGCGGCCGTCGCGTTTACCACCCGGGACGCAGCCGGATTGGAGCGCTACCTGGCCGCCCACGGGATCAAGGCCGATCTGCCGTTGAAAGCGGGCGAATTCGGGGTGCATGATCCTGAGGGCAACCTGGTGATTTTTGTGCAGAGCGGATCCAATAAGCAGGTTGCCCAGGCCCCGCCCTCCCCGGATGCCGCCAGCAGACGCATCATTCACGTCGGCTTCATCGTTCGGGATGCGGCAAAAGAGGATACGTTTTGGCGCGACGTGCTTGGCTTTCGACCCAACTGGCATGGCGGCATGACCGATACCACCACGGACTGGTCAAGCGTCCAGGTACCCGATGGCACGGACTGGCTGGAGTACATGCTGAACATTCCCCCTACTCCGACTCTGAAACAGGCCGGCGTGCAGGACCACTTCTCTCTGGGTGTAGCCCACATGTCGGACGCCATAGCCGCGCTCCAGAAAAACAAGTGCGAGGGACCCAACTGTACGAATGCCAAGCTCGGGCGAGACGGCAAAGTGCAGCTCAATCTTTTCGATCCGGACCTGACCCGGGTCGAGTACATGGAATTCGCGCCATCGAAGGAACCTTGCTGCTCGCCGTTCCTGGGTAAGAACCCCGGACCGGAAGAAGATAAATAACGTCTGCGCACCGCTTGAGCAAGAGACATCAGAGCGCCAGCCCTGATGTATTCATGAGTTGTCAAAATTTTGTCAAAATTTTGCCATATCCCATAGGAAGCCCTATGGAAACCCATATACCACGAGAGTTGTAGCTCCGGAATGGCACTTTCATTGCGTGGCTAGATTCCTGCAACCAAAAGACTTCCGTCATCTCGGCTGCTTTGGCGATGCGATTGCACATGCCGATTTGGGAATACTGCATCGTAAGCCCTGCCATGTAGCAGACATTGCCGACCCTACCGTTCATCCTGCTGTAACCGGCCCTTATTGCAGATTACCGAGCCAACCCACTTAGGGAGGAATATTTTGAAATCACTTTGGCGTAACCTTATCGGCATCCTCGCCATCATGGCATTCTCCGGCGCAGTCGCCTCGGCCCAGGTTGAGAGCGGACAGATTGCCGGAACTGTTTCAGATCAGTCCGGTGCGGTCATCACGGGCGCAACCGTGACTGTCAAGAACGTGGCCACAGGTGCTGAGCGTACAACGCAGTCGACCTCGACTGGCGCCTACCTCGTGAGCGGGCTGGAGCCTGCTTCCTATCAAATCACCGTAAATTCCGGCAGCTTCAAACCGTTCAGCGCGAATGTTGAGGTCACGGTCGGCGGCCACACGACGGTTGACGCAAAGCTCTCCGTCAGCTCGGAAACCACAGAAGTGCAGGTGGTCGGCGAGGGCGGCGTTGCCGTGAATACCCAGTCGCAGGAACTTGCACAGGTTATCGACACGACACAACTCGCACACCTGCCGAGTCTCACTCGCAATCCCTACGACTTCGTCGCGTTGTCAGGGAATGTCAGCGCCGGAGACAATACCCAGGGCGGCATGTCTTCCAGCGGTGGTAACAGCGGTCAGAATGTCGCTAACGCCGGCGTGGGCGTCGCCATGAATGGACAACGGGAAACAGGCACCGAAATTCTATTGGACGGCGCCGAAAACGTGGCGATCTTCAGTGTCAACATCGGCAACCAGACTCCGATCGACTCCGTGCAGGAGTATAGCGTTATTACCAATAATTTCTCGGCAGAGTATGGGCGCGCATCCGGCGGCGTGGTAAATCTGGTCACTAAGTCGGGCACCAATCAGATTCACGGTTCTGCATGGGAATTCAATCGGCTTGCTGCTTACACTGCGAACACCTACGCAAACGACGCTGCAAACAATGCTGCCGGTTCGATCGTTGCTCCTAAAGGGCAATACACACGCAACGTGTTCGGCTTTGGAGCCGGCGGACCGATCATGAAGAACAAGCTGTTTCTCTACGAGAGCACGGAATGGACGCGAGTCCGGAGCCAAGCCTCCGAAACCCAGGAGATCTTTGATCCGTCGTTCGTTGCTATGCTGCCGGCCAATGCGCAGAGTTATTTCGGCACGTATGGGAAAGGTGCTGTGGCGCCTTCCGGAGCTGTCGTGACCGCTGGGCAGCTGACCAACGCTGGCCTTACTGTTGGCCCGATCAACGGCACTACGGCGGTTTCCGCTGGACAGCCGGTGTTTGACGTTGTCAATTTCAAGGTGCCGTTCGATGCGGGCGGTGATGTTCCCCAGAACACGTACAGCCTCGTAGGGCGAGTCGACTTCAATCCGACCGATAAAACCACCATGTATGTCCGTGTCGCGCGGCAAAACCTGGACGAGTTCCAGGGCTCCGACACCTACAGTGCTTACCCGACGTACGATACCGGCAGCACCACAGTAAACTCGAGTTACCAGTACGCAATGAACCACGTTTTTAACGCTAACTTGTTAGACAGTGCTAAGTTCAGCTACACCCGCTTCAATAACAACACCTCATTTGATACATCTCTGACGAATACCCCGAGTCTGATGCTGGTTAGCCCTTCGGATCCGGTGACAGGCGGCGTTATTCAAATGCCAGGGCTGCAGAACGCAAGCCAGCCCGGCACGGGCGGCGTGCCCTATGGTGGACCGCAAAACACCATCCAGCCCCAGGACGACTTGAGTTGGACCAAGGGCAGGCATGCTATGAGGTTCGGCGGCCAGTTTACTTATATACAGCTGAACGTGGCGTACGGTGCGTACGCGCAAGCAGTCGAGCAGCTTGGTGCATCAACGCAAGATAGCTTCAACGATTTAACCAATATTGCGGGAAATCCGGGCGGCAGCCAGCTAATCTCTTTTCAAGCCAGGGTCAATCCGCAAGGCAAGCTGCCTTGCCCCCTCGACATCTACGGTAACCTTATGACGAGCGCATCCTGCGCGGTGACTCCGCCGCTGTCTTCGGCCAGCTACGGGCGTAGTTATCGCTACCAGGATTGGGCGACCTATGCCCAGGACAGTTTCCGTGCGACTCCGCGCCTCACGCTGAATTACGGAGTGCGCTACGAGCACTATGGCGTACAGCACAACAACAAGGCACAACTGGATTCCAACTTCTACTTTGGTCCCGGCGCGAACACTGAACAGCAGACGCGAACCGGCGGTGTCCAAATCGCAAACCAGAGTTCCGTCGGGGGCTTCTGGGCTCCGTCTTGGGGTACGGTCGCACCCAGAATTGGGTTCGCCTTTGACCCTGTTGGCGACGGCTTGAGCAGCATTCGGGCCGGATACGGCATCAGTTACGAGCGCAACTTTGGCAATGTCACCTACAATGCCAGCTTCAATCCTCCGGCGAGCGCAGTGTTGAGTTCTAATTGCGGCGCCGCCACGGCTAGTTGCACGACGCTGGTTACCAACAACAATCTTGGCCCTCTGGGTCTTCCTGGCCCTACAAGCTACCTCGGCCCGGTTGAGCTACGCATGCCCAATCCCAACATCAAAACAGCGCAAACTCAGTTCTGGAGTTTGGCGCTGCAGCGCTCGGTCATGCGAAACTCTGTGATCGAGTTGTCTTACAGTGGCGCGAAGGGTACTCACCTGTATGACATTGAGAACATTAACCAGGTCGGTGCCGGTCAATACAACCTTGGCGATCCGCTGGTGCAGGGTCCCCAGTGTGCCGGCACTGGCTATGCAAACTACACCACGGGAGCGGCGACCTGCCTTACTCGGCCAAACCAGCAATATGCGGCCATCAACATGCGCGGCAGTCTGGGCTCAAGCAGCTACAATTCTTTCAACGCCAAGTTTCAGACACAAAACCTCCACAATACCGGTCTCAGCCTGCTTGCCAACTACACCTGGTCGCACTCATTCGATGATTTGAGTACCACGTTCGGATCGGACACGCAGGGTGGCTCCGGGTACGTCGGCCCTCTCGGATACACAGACTTTACAAATCCGGGGCTCGACTGGGGCACCTCCGACTTCAACGTAGGCAATCGACTCGTGGTGGCTCCAATTTGGGAAACACCTTGGTTTAAGAGCGGGGGTAGTCTTCTTTATCGTGAGGCACTGGGTGGCTGGACCATCTCGAGCATTATTAGTGCTCGACAGGGAACTCCTTTCTCAGTATTCGACTTAAACAATATCCTGATTGGGTACACCTTCCCGCGTCTGACGCCGGCAACCCCTATTACAAATAAGAAGGTTGCAGCCACTCCGCAGGCAGTAGGTCCGAATCTGTTCAATTCCTTGTCGGTTCCTCTTCCGTCTAGTTTCGACCCCCTTAACTCTGAATTGGGGATCTCGGATCTTGGGCCGTTTCCGGGAACCATGACCCGCCGCAATACCTTCACTGGGCCTGGAGCATGGAACACCGATTTGGCCGCCAGCAAGATATTCAAGGTGACTGAACGTTTCGGTTTAGAGTTCCGCGCCGAGGGATTCGACATCTTCAACCACCACAACTACTACGCAAACGAAACCAACCTCTACTATTCCGGAGGCCCGACAACGGCTCCGGTGAACGTCACCGAACTAAAAGGCGGACTCGGGTCCCTCGCTCTTGGCGGCAACCACGACGAGCGGCGCTTCGGTCAGTTTGCGCTGAGGTTAACTTTCTAAGCGCAAGTACTTATCGTTTCGATCATCTTCGGCATCAGGAGTCTCACCACGCCCTGGTGCCGATTTCTTTTTTGCTTGTTGCGTCTGCCTTCTTTGCCGGTCCGTCCTTCCTGGATGGTTGGACTGTACGTCGAAGCTATCGACGAAACCAACCAGACCGGTTGTCCATGGAGCTGTTCTGTCATGACCGGGCGCTCCAGCTGGATATGAAATATTGTAGGCCTGCTCCAACCCGTCCGAATTTCCAGAGATTTACTTCCCCTTGGGTGGGATTTCAGAACGGGCCAGCGCACGAGATGCCGCATAAGTAACCATCGAGGATGCTTTTATTGTGGCTGGAGTCGGAAAATATGCCTGAAGATTACTTAGTTGTTAACAAGATCGTAACCGCTTTTGACCGAATTACGAGGTCGCGGAGTTTTGGTGGATTACGTGCAACTGGGCACTAGAAGTAGTCCTCGCTTTGGCACAGCACTTCAAACCGCATCCAGCGGAATCGGAGTTTAAGTGCAGAAGGTGAAAACGCTTGTCGGTCGCCCATGGTTCTCAGCAGCTGCTTTGATTGTCGCCGCCGCTATGAGTGGTGTCTCGCTAGTGCCCCTTGCGTACGGACAGGGCATCACAACCGGGACGATCAGCGGGACCGATTGTCGATGGCAGCGGCGCGGCTGTGCCCGGCGCGACGATCACCGCGGCCAACAGCAGTCAGGGTACGAATCGCGCGACGGTACCTCGGAATCGAACGGCGAGTTTTCGTTCTTCGCGGTACCGATCGGCCAATACACCCTTACTATTTCGGCGACAGGATTCGCGAATGCGACCGTGAACGCTGTCCAGGTGAATGCAGGCGCGACGTCGAGTATCAACGCCATCAGCTGGCTTGCCGCCGGCCAGCACCCAGGTCGAAGTAAACGGTTCGGCTTCGTCCCTGCTGCAAACAACCGATTCCCAGGTCACCACGACCTTCTCGCGCAAGCAGCTCTCAGAACCTGCCACTGAACAATGGATTTGATACAGTTGCGGAAGTTGTTCCCGGTGTCGTCAGCACCCATGGCGATGGCTTTTCCAACACCAACGGGGACAACTTTTCGGTCAATGGGCAAAGCGGCCGGTACAACAACTCTCAGATCGACGGTCAGGCGAACAACGACAATGGTATCGGTGGCCCGCAGGTTTTCTTCAGTAACCAGGACGCGATCCAGGAGATCCAGGTTATCTCCAACGACTTCAGCGCCCAATACGGACGCAATGCGGGCGCGGTGGTCAATTACATCACCAAGGCGGGTACCAACTCATTCCACGGAAGCGGCTTCGAATATTACCAGAGCCAGTTTCTAAGCTCGTTTGAAAACCAGCAAAAGAGTACCGCATTCGGCTTTTGTGGTCCCGGTGAAAGCCCCTCCAGCGGCTGTATTCCCCCGTCCCTGGCACGCTTTGTTGAGAATCGCTATGGGGGCACGATCGGCGGGCCAATTCTGAAGGATAAGTTGTTCTTCTTTGGCAGCACCTTTTGGGATCACGTCCGGGTCGGCGCCTCGCCTGACTCCACCTTGCCCTATCTCTCTCCAACTCCCGCCGGCCTGCAACAGCTCCAGTCCGCTTTCCCGGGAAGCCCTTCGGTCACAGCCCTTAGCAACTATGGTCCCTACAGCGTAACCGCAGGCAACCCGGTGGTGGGTCCGGTTCCGTCGGCGGCCTCATGTCCTGGCAACAGCACTTTCGCGGGTGGTACTTGCCTGGAAACAATCACCGGGCCGAACGGCGCCGCAGTCAACGTTCCGTTCGCCGGCGTGCAGCGGAGCATCCCCAACATTTTCAACGACGAGGAGAATCTGGGCCGCCTCGATTTTCAACCCACCACACGCGATCATCTCTTCGTGCGCTATTTTTATCAGAAGCAGTTTGAAACCGGAGAAGGCGGTGGCGAAAACGGCGAAATCGCTAACGGGGACTTTGTCAACGTGCCATCGACCGCGCACTCCGTTGGCGCAGATTGGACGCATACCTTTTCCACGCATTGGGTGGATCAGCTCCGCTACAGCTTTCAGGAATCCAAGGTGTCATTCGAAGGCGGTTCGTATCCTAACTGTCTCACCACGCAGATCAGCGATTGCCCCACGCAGATCAGCTTCCTGGGTGGGAACGACGATGTAGGTTTCGGCGTGAACGTCGTATTCCCCCAGGGCAGCACCGTAAAGGTTACCCAAGTCCAGGACAATGCCATCTGGACCGGAGGGAAGCACACGATTCTGTTTGGCGGTGAACTGGACTATCAAAACTCGCCCTTTTATGGGCTGTTTTTTTACAACGCCGATCTGTTTTATCAAACGTTTACTGACTACCTACAGCAAGGGAGCAGCGGGAATGCGTTTGGCCTGATCGCCAACGGGCCGGCTGTCACTCCTTTCACTGAGGTTGATGCCGCAGGCTACGTTCAGGATGACTGGAAGGTCACCCCGTCCTTCACCGCGCATCTCGGTTTGCGCTGGGAGTTCTTTAGCCAGGCGGTCAATCTGCTAAACAGGGAAACCGTTGCGCGGCAATCAAATCCCGCTACCGCCTTTTGGGACCCGACGTTGCCGCTTTCCGCGACTACGGATCCTTCTGTGAATAATTTCAACAAGGGATTTCAACCGCGCATCGGGTTTGCTTACAATCCGGACTTCGACAAGAAACTGGTGGTTCGGGGGGGGTATGCGATCAACGAGAATCCCGCCTACTATAACTTGATTACCCTTGCCTCCGATGCGGCACCCGTGGTCAACTTCGGGGAAATCGGTTGTACGCCGTCCACTCCGTGCATACCCAACAATGGTTCCCTGCTGGGCTCGGACGTTCGCGCACTCAATCTGCCCGCTTTGCCTACGGGCGGGGATCCTCGAGCCGGTTTCGAACAGTATTTCCCTACCAACTTCCGTCCCCCTTATGTGCAGACATATACCCTGGCACTTGAGCATCAGTTGGGATCGGCGGCGGTCGGCTCAATGCGCTACGTCGGCTCGAAGAGCACCCACGATTTTCAGTCGGTCGATTACAATCCCTACCTGGCAGATGTTGCCGCGGCGTTCCCCAGCTATGTCTCTCCGCAATCGCTTTGCCAGGACCCTACTGCCAATGGGTTCGGCCGTCCAAACTGCAATTTTAACAACCAGTCTTTCGTAACCAACGGCGGCTGGGCAAACTACAACGGTCTACTTCTGAATCTGACCACGCGCAACTTTCACGGCTTGACCACCACCGCCTCTTATACCTTTAGTAAAGGGATGAACAATACGACCGATGGCTTCCGCAGCACCGGGGGCGCCGGTATTACGATCGCCTACCCACAGAACCCATTGAATACGAGCCAGGGAGAGCGCGGGCTAAGCGGCAACGACTTCCCCAACGTTGTGGGCCTCTCCTTCGATTACAAGTTCCCTGACCTTGTTCATAGCGGCTTTCTCTCTCGCCTCGCCAACGGGTTCGACCTCTTTGGCATCTATCGGTTTAACTCGGGTCAGGTATATACCCCCTACCAGCCGCTCACTTTGGATTCCATCACCGGCGACACAAGTTTTTGCGACGGCGATTTCAATGCCCAAACTGTCGGAGCGGATACCTGCAGATTGGTCAGCTCCAACCGCAAAGCAGCCATGAATAGCGTAGCTTACCTGAATCCTTACACTGGGCCCGTAGTTAACGGAGCACCGACCCCAGGTAACCCGCAATACGTCGTCTACAACAGCGATAGCGCAACCTACGACCCGAACGGCAATCTCATAACCTACAACCCCGGGATTCCAGTCGACCCCAGCTCGACGCGCTGGATCATCGACAACCAAGCTTACGCAGTGTCGGTTAATAATCCGTATCCCGGTTCGTCAAGAAGTCCTTTTCGCGGGCAGACCTACAGTGAGTTGGACGCCACCATCCTCAAGTCCATTCCTATAACCGAGCGCGTCCAAATTCAACTTTCGATGACCGCCTATAACGCACTGAATCAGATGTATTTGGGCACTGGAGACGCGGCGGTGAATGCCTCGGATTTCACCCAAACCACCTTCAATAACTCAGGCAGCGTGCCTTCGGGAACCGGGTTCATCTCTGGAAATCGCTTTGTAGTGCTGATGGGGAAAGTGGTGTTCTAGCGCTTCGGCGGTTGTTCGAGAAGAGAGTTTAGATGGACCTGGGGTTGTTAGCACCTGCACCTCTTGAATTCGGATAGCCTTATAAAGCATGGATAAGCAGGGCAACGCCCTTTCCCGGCGAGACTTTCTCAAAGGTGCGAGTGCATCGCTGGCAGCGCTAAGCCCTCCGTTCGCGCTCGACCCTGCCGCGAACAAGAAAGTCATCCACATCATCGGCTACTCGCACATCGACGCAGCCTGGCTGTGGCCGTGGCGCGACGGTTCCGACACTGTGCTCACCACCTTTCGCAGCGCTTTGAATCGGATCCAGGAAACCCCGGGGTTCTGCTACACCCATTCGTCTTCGGCCCACTATCGTTGGGTAGAACGCGCCGACCCGGAGATGTTCAGCGAAATCAAGCAGCGCATTCGCGAAGGCCGCTGGGAAGTGGTAGGCGGTTGGCCGGTCGAGCCGGACTGCAACATTCCAGCGACCGAAAGTTTCGTTCGCCATGCGCTGTACGGGAAAGCCTATTGCCAGCGCGCGCTGGGAGCGGAGGTGAAGATCGGTTTCAATCCCGATTCGTTCGGTCATGCGGCGGGTCTGCCTGCCATCCTGAAGCATGCCGGCTACGGCTATTACGTCTTCATGCGTCCCCAGGAACACGAGATGAGCTTGCCCCTTCTTTTCTGGTGGGAGAGCGCGGACGGATCGCGGATTCTTACCTTGAGGATCTGGCACACCTATGACGGGGGCCCCAACTTGATCCAACCTGCAGCCACCGCAGCGTTCGCACCCGGCTTCGATCACGCGGCGTTCTTCCTTGGAGTCGGCGATCATGGTGGCGCTGTTACCAAAGAACAGATTCGGCAAATTCTCGCTCTTACAGAAAGACACCGGTTTACCCGAACTGCGCTTCAGCACCCTGCGTGACTTTTTCTCGAGTGTAGAAAATTCACTCTGCGTTCGCAGCATTGCCCGTGGTTCGAAGTGAATTGCAGCACCACGCGCGCGGTTGCTATTCGGCCTATGGCGAAGGAAAGTTTCTTAACCGGCGCGCTGAACGATGGCTGGGTGAAGCCGAGACAATTTCCCTGGTTGCCAATCTAAGCGCAGGTCGAGCCTATCCGGGGGAGCAATATGCCGAGGCCTGGTGGAAGGTGCTGTTTTGCCAGTTCCACGACATGATGGCTGGAACCTCGCTCTACTCCGATTACCAGGACGTTCGAGACAGTGTCGGTTACGCTTGCGAAGTTGCGCAAACTGCAAAAGTAGAGGCGCTGGAAATGATGGCCAAGCGGGTGGACCTGAGCGCCGTCGAAGAGGGCGCGGTATTTCTGTTCAATCCGCTTCCCTGGAAAAGAAAGGCCCTGGTCGAGTACTACACCGATCGCGATCCGGCCAATAAGTCCCCCATCACCTGCCTCTCGTCCAAAGATGGCGCCAGAATCGCGGTGCAGTGGCGGCCTTCCGCGAGCATGACCAACTTCTTCCCGCGTTTGTCGGCGTGGGTTGAATTGCCCCCTTGTGGCTACAAGGTATTTGCATTGGCGCATGGCGATCCACCCGTCCCTGAGGCCTATCGAGACTTCATCTCGGTGTCGGATTCTGGCTTCGGTATTTCCTCCTTGAAGGCGAAGGATGGCACCGAGCTGCTGGCGGGGCCCATTGGCCTGGTAGCCATCAGTGATACCAGCGACACCTGGGCCCACGGCATCAACCAATTCCGGCAGGAGATGGGCCGGCCGATGCTGGTTTCCTCGGCGGTGGTGGAGAACGGGCCCGTGACGCGAGTCACCCGTCACCGTGCCTCGTGGCAGAATTCGGAAATCATTCTCGACATCGCAGAATTCGCCGGTCTCGATTTTGTTGAGCTTCGTTTTGTAATTGACTGGCGTGAGCATGAGCAAATGCTCATGCTGGAAATTCCTACCGCGCTGAACCAGCCGAAGATCTACGCCAAAGTGCCGGGGCAGGTGCTGGAACGCCACGCCAATGGGGAGGAAGAGCCTTATCAGGATTGGGCAGCGGTGCAGGGGAAAATCGGTAATGCCGACTACACGGTTGCTTTGATTAATAACTCTACTTATAGCTATGACTGCCTGAGTGGACTGTTTCGCACGGTCCTGATCCGATCAGCGCCTTTCGCCCGCCACAACCCAAACCAGGTGCCGCACGACGACAATAATGCCTGGCAGGATCAGGGGCGGCAGGAGCGAAGATTCTGGCTGCTTGGTGGCCGCGGTAGCTATACAGAGTTTGCGCTCGATCGCCGCGCCGAGGAACTTCAGACGCCCGCTGAGTATGTGATGGACTCCGCCCACCACGGAACGCAGGCATGGGAGCAGTCCTTCCTCGAGATCATGCCTGGAAATGTATGGGTGTTAGCGATTAAGCGCGCCGAGGCGGCCCCGGATCAGACAATCATTCGCCTGCAGGAGCGATCGGGAAAAGCTACCCAGGCGACGCTGCAAAGTGCGGTTCTCGGTCTTAATCGAACCGTAGAGCTAGCGCCCTGGGAAATAAAAACCCTTCTGGTTTCGCCTGGCGGGAAACTACGCGAAGTATCCTTGCTCGAAGTTTAGTTCTTTCTTGTCGAACAAACTCGGAGTTTTTACTTCTCAAACAAACTCAGAGTTCGCTTCTTGTCATGAACCGAAACCCCTGGGTGCCCCACATCTCGCTCGTTTTTCGCGAGATGTAGGATACCACTGCCCTGTCCCCTAAGTGCTAATTCACTATTGGAAGTCAAGGTTAAAATCCGCTGTATCCCACATCTCGCAAAAAACGGGCAACTGTGGGGCACCCAGGGTTGATCCTAAGGGACAGAATTCTGAAACCTACTTCGCGCCGGCGCTCATTGCTTTGCGTAGCTGCGCTTCCGCATCGTCGCTCCAGTATTTGCAATTCAACTGCAGGAAGACCGAAGTATAAGGAACAGTCATGGTTGTCTTTAAGATAAGGATGTGGAATGTCTTCCCTACCTCGTCTACTTTGGCGATAATTTGCTCGTGGGGCAGAGAGGTTATCGGCCTTCCCGCGAGAACAGCCTTAATCTCTTCGCGGTACTTCTTCACCCCGGGAGCATCTTTTTCGGGCACGAACGGAAGCTCCGCATCCATGTAGACAATCGGCCTCACTTGGATGGAGCTGTCGATTACGCCCAGCACCTTGCGGATCACTTCCATCTGGTCGGTATTGGTTTCGATCGTTTCCACGCCGGCGGAGCTTTGCAACGGGTACGCCGAGTCTACGATCATGATCCAGTTGCGATGACCGAGCAGGGGCATCACTTGCCCCAACCTGGTTTGCCAATCTGGCGTGGACTGCTGCGCGACGGCGACCAGGCCGGTCATCAGGAGCAGCGACGTGACCAGCATTGCTCTCGTCATGGCGTTACCTCTCTCCGCTTGATGCGGACTCCAACAAAGGAGTACAAAGCGATACCGCAATAACAGAAGAGCGGCACCAGGTAGGCTCTGGCGATGCTGTGCTGGGTCTGAGAAATCCAGCCCATGATAGGCGTGAGCACAGCGCCACCGACGATCGCCATCACGATCAACGATCCACCAATCTTCGTGTTTTGATCCAGACCTTCGATGCCCAGGGCGAAGATGGTCGGGAACATCACCGACATGAAGAAGCTGGTGACGAAGATGGCCCAAAGACCCACCCAGCCGGGAAAGGCAACACCAACCGCCACCAGGCAGATATTGACCAGGCTATAAGCGCCCATCAGGGTTGCCGGCTTCACATACTGCATCAGAGCAGCGGAGCTAAACCTGCCCACACCAAAAGCAACCAGCGTGCCGGTAAGAAAATACCCCGCGATCTTCTCCGGCTCCTGGGTTCCGTCCTGCACGTATTGAATAAAGTAGCTCCAGCTGCCGACCTGGGCGCCCACGTAGAGAAATTGCGCCACGATGGCAAAGAGAAAACTGGGATAACCCAACAGCTGCCTGAAGCTGCCGTGTTCCTCCTGCGGGCTCTCGTGTTCCCGGGCGATGGTAGGGAATTTGGTTCTTGCGATCAGGAAGGCCCACACAAGAGCGATCAGTCCAACCACCAGATAAGGCACGACCACGCGCATGGTCTCGTGCTTGAGATACGTGTCGTAGGTGTTGGCTGCCTGCATGGCCAGCACTTGCTGCGGTGTGAGCTCAATGCCGGAGAAGATGAACACCGTGCCCATGAATACGCCCGAAATCGCACCCAAGGGGTTGAAGGCCTGAGAGAAATTCAGGCGGCGGGCCGCACCCTCGGGCGCCCCCAACTGGGCGATAAAAGGGTTGGAGGCTGTCTCCAGAAAGGAAAGTCCGCTGGCAATGACGAAGAGCGCCAGGAGGAAGAAGCCGTATCGACCGATAACAGCGGCCGGCCAGAAGAGGAAAGCTCCGCTGGCAAAAAGGAGCAGTCCCACCACGATGCCGAATTTGTAACCGCGTTTGCGCATGATCAGTGCTGCGGGCGTGGCCAGCATGAAATAGCCCATGTAGAAGGCCGATTGCACCAAACCGGCCTGGAAACGGGAGATGGCGAACGACTTCATGAACTGCCGAATGAGCACGTCGTTCAGATTGCTGGGAACACCCCAGAGGAAAAAGAGTGCTGTTACCAGGAAGAAAGGTACGGCCAGCCCTTTAGGCACCAGTGACTGTGGCGTGTTGGCTTCTTTCGATTCGGTAGAAAGAGGCACCAGCATCTTAATCTCCACAAAGGTGTACGCGGATACCCAACTCCGCCATCATCGCCGCCTTGGCTGCGAGCGCCTGGTCGGCTACTTGGCTGGTTGGCGCGTAAGCCACGTTGAGGTGGTTGGCCCGATGCCTGGCCATAAGTTGGTCACGGGTAACGCCGTGCAGCAGGGTGTGCATAATCGGCCACTGCGAGGTGACCGACTTCAGCCGGCGCGCAGTCTCTTCGGCAGGCAGTTCGATCGCGGTCGCCCGGCCTATGTCAGCATGCAGCGCACCGCCCTCCACAAACACGCGGCTCCATACTACGTGTCCGGGCTTGCACACGCCGCTGAGCGTGCCTCCGCCCAGGCGGAAATACATCGGCGGCTGCCGTTCGCTGCGAGCTTTGGCATAACCGCCTGCAATGTGGGAAGCGGGAACGGCGCCCGAGATCTGAAAGACCCAGACGAATTCGTCGATATCGCCCCCGCTGTAATGTTCTCCCCAGCGAACATCATGCAAGGTTGTAGCCGGGTCGAGTCGCATCGCGCTCCACACGCGGTTGGTGACCAGCGCGTCCAAGCCCGCGCACTCATCTACTTCATTAAAGTGGGGCAGCGGTCTTCCGGCGTACAGCTCCCGTCCACTGGCGTCAAACACGGGCGGACGCTCCACGTTATTGAGCAGCCCCTCGACCAGATCAGAGGCCGGGGCCATGTCTTTCAACCCTTGCTGGTATTGGATCCCGATGGCGTCGCAGCCGAATTCGTCGGCAATCCGCATGGCGGCAATATACATCTTGCACTGTTGCAAAATTTGCCGATCGGTCAGATCGGTTTCCTCTTTAGCGCCGGTGACGAAGGTGAATCCGCGGCCGTCCAGCCAGCTGCGAATCGCTTGCGCTTCCGCGTCGGTCACTGCTCCGATGGCGGCAACCAGAGCTGATTGGCTGAGCCGTTCCTTGTACACCCCCGTGGGGTTGAGAAGATAATCCTCGACGATGGCGTTATACATTCCCATGCAGCCCTCATCGAAGACGCCGAGGATTGCCTTGTGCGACTTGAGATCGCGGGCCAGCGCGGCGCCCAACTCTCTTTCCGCTCGCGGCAGAACAGAGAGGTCGAGTTCGTGCACTTGGCTCGAATCCTGTTCGATCGTGTGTTGCTTAAGCCATTGCCGCAGGCCGCGGCGAAAGAAATCGTCTTTGAAATCCTTGCTCCACAGGGTGCTGAAGGTCACGCCAGCCTTGTGCAGGCAGCCATTCAGATTCAGCATGCCTACCAGGCCGGGCCACTGGCCTGACCAGTTCGCCACGGTGAGGATTGGGCCGCGATGATGTTCGAGGCCAGAGAACACGTTGTGGCTGTACTGCCATACGGCTTCGGCGACAATGATCGGCGCGTCGGGGTGGATTTTCGTGAAAACATCCATGCCCATGCGCTGGTTATAGATGAAGCCGTGCTCGAGATCCTCGCGGTATGGGTGCGCGCGGCGTAGAGTAAAGCCCTCCTCCCGCAAGGCTTCCGTCAGTTGCTTTTCCATCTCGGCCTGGGCGGCCCAGCAGACCTTATTTGCGGATTGGCGCAGATCGCCGCTGGCGACGAGAAGAATCTCGCCAGGGGCAACGGGCGCGGGTGATTCCAGAACCGGGACAGCATAGGATGACATCTGCAATTCTCCTTGGCCGGGACCTTACTCTAAGCGCCGGCGCGCCTGTAAGAGGCCAAGGCAAGCGGCCCCACAAAGACCTCTTGCTCGGGGGATCGGGTCACCACCCGTACGATGCCAGACTCGGCATACGCGGTGGCGATGTGCGGACGGGTACGGATGCCGGCTCGGGCGGTTGCCATCGATGTGTCCGCGCCACAAGCCCCTCCCGCGCGGACCACTATAAATGCATCTCGATTCATGATCAACCACTAAATCTTCAGGACCCCGGATCATTCGCTGTTATATGATCGCCTGCAATGAGGCAGGCCCAACGCATCCACAAAGTCCAGGAGCTCTTCGCCAGGGAAGAGTTCGTGAACTTTGAAGACCTGTGCGAGAAGTTCAGTGCCTCCAAATCGAGTATTCGACGGGATCTGATTGAGCTGGAGGCAAAGGGCGTCCTCCGCCGGGTTCACGGCGGAGCAATTTCTCTCCAGGTACGAGACGAGGGGTTGGACTTTAATCGTCTGTCGGTCAGCTATCACGACGAGAAGGCGCGCATCGGAAGGATGGCGGCATCGCTGGTTCAAGACCGGGAAACTGTCATCCTGGGTGGTGGTTCCAGTGTTGTCGAGGTAGCCAGGAACCTGACTGAAAAGCCAATTCAGGTAGTGACGAACTCCGTGCCTGTTGCTCAAGTGTTCTGGGAGTCCAAGCAAGTTGAGGTCACGCTCACCGGGGGCTACGTCTATCCCCGGCTTGGGGTGCAGCTCGGTCCGATCTGCGAACGGATGCTGCACAGTGTTTCCGCCGACATCCTCATCATGGGCATCATGGGCGTGACCAAATCTGGTCTCAGCGATTCCAACAGCCTGATTGTCGAGTCGATTCGGGCGATGATCCAATGCGCGCGCAAAGTGGTCATCGTCGCGGATCGCTCAAAGTTCGGCCGCGACGCCATGATCCACGTCGCCGATCTGGCCGACATCGATCAGGTGGTCACCGATAAAGATCTCGACCAGGAAAGCCGGCAAATGTTGAAGGATAACGGGGTTGAGTGCCTTTTAGCCTAGGTTGTATCGGACCTGAGTCCCGCGGGGACGACTGCGTGTCAGACTTGATCCGAATTAGGTTTTCTTCTGTGGAGTTTTGAAGGAATTAGATGGTCACCCTGGTTTCCTCAGGCGAAGTTACCGGGGGATGCTTCTGCTGCCGGCTTTCCGATCTGATCGACGCCATCGGCGCTTTGCGCGCGCACGCGCCGGATGTGATCTTTGCCGAGCCGGTGGGGAGCTGTACCGATCTTTCGGCCACTGTCCTTCGGCCGCTGCTTGAGTACAGCGAAACTTATCAGCTTTCGCCGCTTACCGTGCTGGTAGATCCAATCTGTGCTCGTAGCATGCTTAGCCGGGACGCCGACCCGGATATGCGTTACCTGTTCGATAAGCAATTGCAGGAAGCGGATCTGGTCTGTTTTACCAAGTCAGATCTCAACCCGGAGGTTCCGGAGATCGGCGCCGCTCATGTTCGCCAGCTAAGTGCGAAGTCCGGTCAAGGCGTAGCGGCTTGGTTAAACGAGGTCCTCTCGGGCACAATCGCCATCGGGGATCAGGAGTTGGAGATCGACTATTCAGAGTATGCACGGGCTGAGGCGGCCCTCGCCTGGTTGAACCTGCGGGCGGTGTTCGAGCCGGGAAGCCCGCTTTCCCCCGCGCTGCTGCTTGGTCCTTTGCTAGATCATCTCGATACCGGCCTTACCGTGGCTGGGATCCGGATTGCCCATTTGAAAGCAATCGTCACTGCGCCCACAGGCTTCCTTAAGGCGGCGATCTGCGGAAATGGGCAGGAACCAATCGTCGAGGGGGACCTTGACGCCTCCCCTGCCGGCAAGCTGGAGCTATTGCTTAATCTGCGAGCGGTGGGTGACCCGGCTGAGGTGCGAGCGATTGTGGAGCGGGAAATACATAAGTTGGATAGCGGCTTGAAGCAATGTGCGGTCGATTGCTTTAGCCCGGCAGCGCCGGTTCCCCAACGGCGAATTCTCAAGGCTGGCTGAGCGCGGTCTCCAAACAAAGGCCGGGTACCACCGATGTTGACCGCTAAGTGCGTCGGATGAATCGAGAGTCAGAAGGAAGGTGCAGTGGTATCCCACATCTCGCGAAAAACGAGCGAGATATGGGGCACCCGGCCTTTGTTTGGGTGTAGGAGTTCTCACGAGCGCACCTATTCGCCCTACCTCGAGTACCGCCAAACGATCAAACGCGCTTGGCGTTCACTTTGGTAGCGAGGCCCAGTTTCTCGAGCATCCATATTCCCAGGTAGTTCACATCAAGCTCGTACCAAGCCATCCCGTGGCGAGCCGAAACCGGGTGCGCGTGATGGTTGTTGTGCCAGCCTTCGCCGCCCGTCAAGAGGGCGACCCACCAGTTATTGCGCGAATCGTCCCGGGTTTCAAACCGCCGCGATCCCCAGATGTGGGTGGCGGAGTTCACCAGCCAGGTCACATGCAGCCCAACCGTTACCCGAAAGAAAATACCCCAAAGTACCCACGACCAACCGCCCACTGCCAGAAGCGCAAAGCCCAGGACAGTTACCGGTAACCAGTGGAAGCGATTGAGCCAGCGGTAGAAGCCTTGCTTCATCAGGTCGGGGGCATAGCGTTTGAGGATGCCGCTGCTGTTGTGCAGCGAGCCATTCAGGATCCAGCCCATATGCGACCACCACTTGCCGTCTCGGGGGGAGTGGGGGTCACCCGGTTTGTCGGTGAACTGATGGTGCAGCCGATGCACGGCGACCCAATAGACCGGGCTCCCCTGCAGGGCCATGGTGCCAAAAATCGCCATGGTGTACTCCAGCCACTTGGGAACCACATAGCCGCGGTGGGTCAACAGGCGATGGTAGGACAGACCGATCCCTACATTCTGGGTAAGAACCCAGGTAACCGCAAAGACCGCCAGGGCGGACCACCGAAAGTCGAACAAAGCCGCCAACGCTAATAGGTGGAAGGCGCCTATGATGAGTGCAAAATCCCACTGAAATTTACCCTGATGCGGCTCCAGGGCAGCCTGCAATTCGGCTGCTTCTGTCGCTGCGCCCGCCGGAACCGTGACCGTCGCCATTCTTAACACTCCAAATCTCTTCTAACAGGCTAGTTGGGGCACGCCGGGGGTGGTGTAAGAGTTGCGTAATACCTCGGTTTCGGATTCGCCGTTTGGAGGTTGTGATTGTTGGGAAATCGGTCGTATACTGAATATGCGACCTCGAAGGTCGTAATTGCATCTCAAGGTAAGCGGGAATGCTAAGGCTAACGAAGAAGGCGGATTACGGTCTGATGGCGTTGAAGTTCCTCGCCGAACGACCCGACATGCCCTCTCTGAGTGCAAAGGATATTGCCGAGGCCTACGGTATACCCCCACAGTTGCTGGCCAAGATTCTGCAGCGGCTCACCAAGGCAGGGCTGCTTCGCTCCCACGCCGGCACCAACGGCGGATATGCGCTATCGAGGCCGCCTGAGGAGATTACGGCTTTTGAGGTGATCGGCGCCATCGATGGCCCGCTTTTTATTACCTCTTGCGAGACCGGGCCCCATGCTTGTGACCTGACAGATAGTTGCACCATCCGCGAGCCCTTGCGCAAGGTCAACCAGAGTATCGGGGATGTGCTGAAGGCGATTCGGGTTTCGGACCTTTGTGAGCCCGAACCGGGGCGGAGATACCACGGCAGGCCGATGGAATCCATGTTGGTAAGTCTGGGCGGCTAAAGAAGAATTCAAAGGAATGTTTAGGAGCAGGAGAGCTTGATGAGCACCGTTGAAAATGCAGTGAAGGCGCCGGCTAACGTGAAGCTGCCAATTTACATGGACGACCACGCGACCACAGCGATGGATCCTCGCGTGCTTGAGGCGATGTTGCCCTACTTCAGCGACAAATTTGGCAATGCGGCCAGCCGCAACCACTCCTTCGGATGGGAAGCGGAGCAGGGTGTCGAACGTGCCCGTGAGCAGGTAGCGAAGCTTATCGGCGCCACCGCCAAGGAGATTATTTTTACTTCCGGCGCGACCGAGAGTAACAACCTGGCCATCAAGGGCATCGCCGAAATGTACCGGGAACGCGGCAATCACATCATTACCCAGGTAACAGAGCACAAAGCGGTACTCGATGCCTGCAAGCGGTTGGAAAAGTACGGCTACCGCATCACCTATTTGCCGGTGAAGGCGGATGGGCTGATCGATCTGGAAGACTTGAAGCGGGCCATCGATGACAAGACCATTCTGGTCAGTATCATGTTCGCCAACAACGAGATAGGCGTGATACAGCCGGTTGCTGAGATCGGAAAAATCTGTCACCAGCACAATGTGATCTTCCACACCGACGCGGTGCAGGCGGTAGGCAAGATTCCGGTGGACGTCAACGCCATGAACATCGACTGCCTGTCACTGACCGGGCATAAGATTTACGGCCCGAAGGGATGTGGCGCCCTTTATGTTCGCCGGCGCAATCCCCGGGTACAGATTTCGGGACAGATTGACGGTGGC
This sequence comes from uncultured Acidobacteriaceae bacterium, assembly GCA_963805955.1. Classification (GTDB taxonomy): domain Bacteria; phylum Acidobacteriota; class Terriglobia; order Terriglobales; family Acidobacteriaceae; genus PALSA-350. The sequence goes on along the minus strand of CAWDVZ010000005.1, from coordinate 508,152 downwards.
GGCCACGAACGCGGTATGCGCTCGGGAACGCTCAATGTGCCCGGCATCGTGGGCTTGGGCAAGGCTTGCGAGATTGCCGGTGAGGAAATGGCCGCTGAGGCTGAGCGGTTGGGCAAGCTCCGGGACAAGCTGAAGAACAAGCTGGAGTCGAACCTGGATTATGTCCACGTGAACGGCTCCATGGAACATCGGCTGCCGGCGAACCTGAATGTGAGCTTTGTTTATGTCGAGGGCGAGTCGCTGCTGATGGGCATTAACGACGTAGCAGTTTCCAGTGGTTCGGCCTGCACCTCTGCGTCGCTTGAGCCATCTTATGTATTGAAGGCTTTGGGACTGGGCGACGACGTGGCTCACAGTTCGATCCGTTTTGGTTTAGGGCGTTTCAACACGGAAGCTGAAGTTGATTATGTTGCGGACAAAGTGATTGATGTGGTGCAGAAACTTCGCGAACTTTCACCACTTTACGAAATGGTGAAAGAAGGCATCGATATTTCGAAGATCGAGTGGCAGGCGCACTAAGACGCTTCAGTTTTGGTGTACACGCAGGATGGCGCTGGATACGAAGCAAGGGAGATACAAATGGCATATAGCGACAAGGTAATTGACCACTACAACAACCCGCGGAACGTGGGCCAGATGGACAAGAGCCAGTCCGAGGTAGGTACAGGGCTTGTCGGCGCCCCGGAATGCGGCGACGTGATGCGCCTGCAAATCAGGGTCAACCCCGAAACCCACGTGATTGAAGAAGCAAAGTTCAAGACCTTTGGCTGTGGTTCGGCGATTGCGTCTTCTTCGTTGGCTACCGAGTGGGTTAAGGGCAAGACCGTTGCGGAAGCGATGCAGATCAAGAACACCGACATCGTGAAGGAATTGGCGTTGCCGCCGGTTAAGATTCACTGCTCGGTGCTCGCGGAAGACGCGATCCGCGCGGCCATTGGCGATTGGAAGAAGAAGAACGGCGTGACCGAGGCGGCGACCGAAACCACCGCTTCCATGGTCCACTAAACAAGAAGGCAAAATGGAATCAGCCGTACTCAACGCGGAAAATGCTGCGCCGAATCAGAAGGGCATCCAGGTTACGGAGCGCGCCCTCAAACGGATTCGCGTGGCTATGGCCAAAGAAGGGGTTTCCCCTGAAGAGGGGGGACTCCGTCTGGGCATCCAGGGCGGCGGCTGTTCCGGTCTCTCCTACAACATTCGCTTCGACTCTCAGCCGCGGGAACGCGACCGCGTTTACAACTTTGAAGATGTTCGCGTCTTCGTCGATCCCAAGTCGTTTATCTACCTTCACGGTATGATCCTCGACTACGAAGAGACGCTGATGCGGCAGGGATTCAACTTCATCAATCCCCATTCGACTAAGTCGTGCGGTTGCGGTTCGTCGTTTTCGGCCTGAATCGGCCCGGGTCCTGCTCCGCTCTATGCAAATCATTGAAAACTGTCAGTGCCCCGGCGAAGTGCTGGTCCTGCGCCCTCGAGGTCACGGACGGACAGCCGTTCTGCCCTGCTTGCGGTAAGGTACAACCGCCGCAGCAGGCGGATTATTTTCGCATCTTTGGCTTACCGCCGAAGCTCGATCTCGATGTGCAGGCGCTGGAAAAGCAGTTCTACCGCTACAGCCGTAAGCTGCACCCCGATGTATATGCGCGGGCCACGCAGCAGGAGCAGGAATGGAGCCTCGCCCAGGCTTCGCTGCTGAACGATGCTTACCGCACGCTGAAAAATCCCCTGGAGCGGACTAAATATCTCCTGAAGCTCGAAGGGGTTCAGTTCGAGGAGCCACGCGGCGCGAATCCGTCGAAGGTTCCGGCTGATTTATTGGAAGAGGTCTTCGAGCTCAACATGCAACTGGAGGAGATGCGCCAGAACCAGAAGGTGGGCGAAGACGATCCGCAACTGCGCCGCGATTTGGAAGTGGCCAAGAATCAGTTTGCCGGGCAGCTCAGCTCGCTCGACGAACAAGTACGATCCCGATGGTCGGCCTGGGATGCCGCCTGGGAGCAAAGCGACGAAGCAAAGAAAACCGCGGCCAAAGAAGCGATGACCGCGCTGCTGCAGCGTCGGAGTTACCTGCAGAACCTGGTGCGCGACGTGGACGAGACCCTGGGAGGGTCCTGAGAATTATGGCGGATGAGCGCGTAGTCGGCATCGACTTAGGCACGACCAATTCGTTGGTCGCTTTTATGCAAGGGGAGAAGCCTGTTGTCATTCCCGGAGAAGATGGCCTGAACCTGGTGCCCTCAGTGGTGGCACTGGGGCCGGCTCGTGATGGCAGCTCGGCCGGCCATGCTGGTGGGCAACGCAGCGCGGCAAACTCTTATTGCAGTCGCCGGAGCGGGCCATTTACTCGGTGAAGCGGCTGATGGGCCGCGGGGTAGAAGATGTTGCCGAAGAGCTAAAGTTCTTTCCCTTCCGCCTGGCGGAGGGAATCGAGCCCGGCGAGGTATTACGGGTTCGCCTGGGAGACACTGAATTCACACCGCCGGAAATTTCCGCGCACATCCTGCGCCAGCTCAAGCGGAACGCGGAGCGTTATTTCGGCGCGCCTGTTACCCAGGCCGTGATCACCGTGCCGGCTTATTTTAATGATGCTCAGCGGCAGGCCACCAAGGATGCGGGACGCATGGCTGGCCTTGAGGTTCTGCGCCTGGTCAACGAGCCTACGGCCGCAGCCCTGGCCTACGGTCTTGATCGGCAAAAAGAAGGCATCATCGCTGTCTATGACTTTGGCGGCGGAACTTTCGACGTCTCCATTCTTAAGCTCCATGAAGGCATCTTTGAGGTGATCGCCACCAATGGCGATACCCATTTGGGCGGCGACGACATTGACAATCTCTTGATTGCCATTGCGTTGGACGATATTGCTGGTGATGCGGGGACCGATCTGAGTCGGCAGCCGGAAGCGATTCAGGCCATTCGCAAGGCGGTGATCGAGGCTAAGATTGCGCTTTCGTCGCAGCCGCTGGTGCAAATGGACGTCAAGCTCCCGGGCGGAGGAAGCTACCGCAGGGAACTGACCAGGGAACAATTCGAACAGCTGGTCCAACCGATCGTGGCTCGCACCATCGCCCCCTGTCGCGATGCGATGCGCGATGCGCAGCTTACCCCGGATCAGATTGACGAGGTAGTGCTGGTGGGCGGTTCAACGCGGATTCCTCTCGTGCAGCGGCTGGTCAGTGACGTCTTCGAGCTGCCGCGCCGTGGCAAGCAGCCGCGGACGGAGCTGAATCCGGATGAGGTAGTTGCGCTCGGCGCTGCGGTGCAGGCCAATATTCTAGGTGGTGGATCGAAAGCCACCGAGGACATGCTGCTGCTCGATGTCACCCCGTTATCGCTGGGCATCGAGGCCCTGGGTGGAGTGGTTGCCAGGATCATTCAGCGCAACTCGACCATCCCAGCCTCAGCCTCCGAATCGTTTACCACTGGAGTCGATGGTCAGACCAACGTCGCCATCCACGTGCTTCAGGGTGAACGCGAGATGGCTACAGATTGCCGCTCCTTGGCGCGCTTTGATCTTAAGGGAATTCCGCCGATGAGTGCGGGATTGCCGCGCATCGAAGTCAAGTTCCTCATCGACGCCAACGGTATCCTGCATGTTTCCGCGTTGGAGCAGCGCAGTGGCAAGCAGGCGGAGGTTTCGGTAAAGCCGGCTTATGGTCTGACCGACGAACAAGTGGAGTCAATGATTCTCGAGTCCTTCGATCATGCAGAAGAGGATATTCATCTGCGCCAATTGGTCGAAGCCAGGAACGAAGCCGACACTATCCTGAATGCGTTGGAAAAAGCTCCTTCGAGTCCAGCGTGGCAGCTGCTCGAGTCCGATGAGCGGGCTGAGATCAGCTCGCTGAGTGCGGAGCTAAGCGTGCTCAAGCAGGGAGATGATCTGCAGGCTCTGCGGGCGGGAACCGAAGCGCTGGACAAGGCAACCCACCGTTTTGCCGAGCTCATGATGGACGCGGCAGTAACCAGCGCAATCAAGGGTCAAACGATGGATTCCGCGGATGACAAAGTGGGCCAGGGTCCCGCTGCGCCACACCCGATTGCGCAAGCGGAGTTCATGGAAAGAAAGTAATGGCAAAGCGATGAATGACAATATGGTCCGCGTCACATTTCTTCCCGAGGGCCGCACGGTTGAGTTCGAATACGGCACATTGCCCTATGGGCACCATGGAAAGCCCATGTCGTTCCTCGATGTGGCGGAGCATTTCGACATATTTCTCGATCATGCCTGTGGCGGAGCCTGCGCCTGCACCACCTGTCATTTATGGACGAAGGACGGCAGCGACGCGCTGACGCCGGCGGATGACGATGAGTTGGACCGGCTGGATATGGCGGCGGATTTGCAACTCAATTCACGCCTGGGCTGCCAGGCCGTGATCACCGGGCCGGGGAACTACGTGGTGGAGATCCCCAAGTGGAATCGCAACTATGTATCCGAGGGCAAGCCGTTAAGCCTGGCGGAAGAGAAGTAGGAGTCAACGATGGCGCGCGAGATTACCTGGAATGACGCGGAAGAGATAGGTATTCAGCTGCAGGAAAAGTTTCCTGACCTGGACCCATTAACCGTGCGCTTCACCGATCTGCACAAATACGTAACCGAGCTGGAGGGCTTTGCCGATGATCCGGCGAAGTCGAACGAGTCCAAGCTTGAGGCTATCCAAATGGCCTGGCACGAAGAGTACAAAGACGCCCAGAGTTCCTAAAAACATTTCCAAGAAATCTCCGCTAAACTGCAGGTCCCTCGCTTCGCTCGGGATGACAAAGTGAGGGTAACGCTTCCATGGGGGGTTCTCGCCCGATTGATGACCTTGATGGAAGCCCTTCTCCCCCTTTGTCATCCCGAGCGAAGCCGAGGGACCTGCGGTTTCCCTCGATATTAAACAAATGTCTACTCAGCGGCTTCGCCAACTGAAAGCATCGCGAAAGAGTTCAATCTCCGTATGCTTCTGGGCGTTGTAGTAGATGGATAAGACGTCGAATCGAACCTGATCGGGATCGATAGGCAGCGCCAGAAGGTATTGACGCGCTAGCCGGCGGAGAACCCGGGTCTTTTCCTCATCAACTGCGAACTCGGCGGTAGCAACATTCCGGCTGCTGCGTGCTTTTACTTCGATAAAGCAGAGAGTGGTGCCTTCCCAGGCCACCAAGTCGAGATCGCCACGCACCTTTCCGCTGCGCCAATCACGGGCCACAACCGTATACCCGTGCCGGCGCAGATAAAAAAAAGCCGCTTCTTCTCCTCGGCGCCCCAGCTCGAGGTGCGCTGCCTGGCCTCTCCCCAGGCGAGTGGCGAGATAGTCGCTGGCATGTACACATTTCTCGAGCAGGCGGAGCGCAAGCATGGCTTCATTCTATTCCCGGTACCAGCCCTCCACTACATCGGCAAATTTATCCCCGTCCCAATCCATAGGCTGGAACCGTGGCAGAGCAAAGCGATTGGAGGAACGGCTCACCAGTCCGCCGAAGTTGGAGCAGGCACACGCGAATCCATGATCCCGCACCGTCTGGACCGTCTGCCGGGTGTAATGATTCTTCTTCCCGTAGGGATAGGCGAAGCTAGTGATCTCTTTTCCGGTAAGTGCTTCCAGTTGCTGCTTGCTGCCGCCGATTTCATGCTGCTGCTGTTCAACCGGCAACTCTGCGAGCACAGGGTGAGTCAGCGTGTGCGCGCCGATCTCCACCAAATCCCCTTGGGCCAGCTCACACAGTTCGGTCCGGGTAAGGCACCGATGCTGCCGCCGGTCGGCGTAAGTAGCCCCTCTGCGCATTTGTTCGAGAGCCTGTTCCCGTTTGCTGTCCGGCAGCTTAACCAGCAGGTTGTAAATTTCCAGGTAGGCAATCTGCGGAGGCCCAGGCGCGGGCTCCCAGGCTCTCCACTTGTTATTGGTATCAGGCCCGGCTTGTGGCTGAAACGTGTAGGCATACTGATTGCCGTTCAGGCTGAAACTTACTTCATCTTTCCTGGTAGCCGGGTCGAGGACAAGCTTTGCCAGCTCATCCCACCAAAGATTTTCCGGAACATCGAGATATCCCGGTGTGACAAACACGGTTCCCGGTACGCGATAAGTCTCCAAAGCAGGTTTGGCGGCGAGCAGGTTGTCCGCGTAGCCATCGTCGAAGGTGATACAGACAGGCCTCGGCGGAAGATCGCCGTCCGCCTTCGCGCTTATCAGATCGCGCAGCGAAACCGGGTTGGCAATGGTGTTGAGAACCTGCAACTGCTGCGCAAAATGCGCGGGACTCACCCCCAACGCCCAGGGGTCTACGTTGGCTTCGGCCACCCGGTGGTAAACCAGGATCATCGTCTTCTTCTGAAAGAAAGTCCGCCAACGATGGAAGCCTTTGGCGGCCTGCTTAAGATTCTTTCGAAACGGAATGTTCTGCGGAACGTTGATCGGCGTTTCCTCTGGAGCTTTAGCCGAGCTGGTTCGAAGACTGCGGCTTGGGCGCATCTGTCCATGCCTGGAGCCTTTGTGACAGCGTGTAGCCGCCATGGCTGCCGGCGTAGCGCTTGTCCAGCGCCGGCGCCAGCCGCAAAAGAAGAAACACCAGCAATCCCTGCGGGTAGTGCGTGACCAGGAGCAAAAGTTTGCGTCGCAGATCATCCAGCGGCAACGTGCGATAGGAACGCGCCAGCTCCGATGCAAGCTGGCGACCGTACTGTTTACGCCAGGTGCGAATGCCCGCCAGAAATGCAAACAAGCGGCGCGCATTTCCGCGCACATATCGCTGCTGGCTCCTCAACACCTGCAGCGTCGTCGCCAACATGAGTGCTGAATTGTGGGAGACATTTGCCTGGTGCATGCGGTATTCCGCGATCACCGTAGGGTGGCAGCAGATCGGGTAGTCCTTGGCAATGCGCAGGTAGAGCTCGTAATCCTCTGCCACGCGAAGCCCGGTATCAAATCCCCCCACATCCTCGAGCACACTTCTGCGAAAGAGCACCGTAGAAATCATTTCGATGAAGTTGCTCTTGAGCAACGCCTCGTAATGCGATGCAGGCAGGCATTTCTTATGGGAACCAGCCAGTCGGCGGCCTTCGCGGGAGACGAATATGTGGTCCCCAACTGCCATGGCACATTCCGGGTGTTCGGCGAGAACGCGAAATCCGGCTTTGATCGCGTTCGGCTTCAAACGGTCGTCCGCATCCAGAAACACAACGTAGCTGCCTCGGCATTTCCGAACACCCAAATTGCGGCTTTTCGTCAGGCCGCGATTGGGCTGGCGTATGTATCGCACGGGAAACCTTTGCGCAATTTCGGGGCTGCGGTCCGTCGACCCATCGTCCACAACAATGACTTCGACTGGCCAGTAGGTTTGCGCCAGGGCGCTCTCGATCGCCTCCTGAAGGTAGGCTTCACCGTTGTAGCAGGGAATGATAATCGAGACCAGCGAATCTTCATCCACCGGCCTTGCGCTGTGATGAGACCGATCGACTTCAAACGCTGAATCAGGCAACGGCCTTGCTAGTGCACCCGAAAACGGCAAGGCAAGGAGAGAACTCACGATAGGCTCCAGTTGGAAAAACGATCACGGCGCATCATGCAAAGACGCATGATCAACATCGGCATTTCGCCGCCGCTTTTTCAATTGATCAAGGCTCTTCCCCACCTCGGACGGTAGGTCAGAATAAAAAGGAAAGCCTGCGCCCATCCATCGCGCTTTTTGCTGCAGGACTATGAATAACATGGGCAAACTCTCGCCGCAACTTACGAGCGCACTCGCGCAGGTAATGCGACACTACTTGCTAAGATGCGCAATCTGGCATTTCCGGGTTGATTGCGCGGGCCAGCTTCGTACGGATTTCCTGAAGGAACCCGCGCACGCGGACCTGGCTGATGCAGCGTGCAGGAAATCCCGCTCGGGCTAGACTACTGAAGGCGAACGTGAAATCTCCGATCACCATCTCGAAGGAAGACTATCTGAAGGCCGTTCTCGAAGCAGAGAGCGAAGGGCAGGAGGTCATCCCTGCAACTTTGGCGCACTGGCTTTCCGTGTCGCCTCCCGCGGTCACCATGGCGCTCAAACGTTTGCGGCGTGACGGATATCTCGAGGTGAAGCCGGACGGGATCGTGCGGCTCACGCCCAAAGGCAAGGAGACAGCTTACCGGACGGCGTTGCGCCACCACCTTATCGAACGCATGCTGGCGGAGGTGTTTGGCATGGAATGGTATGAGGTTCACGATGAAGCAGAACGCCTGGAGCATGCGGTGTCCCCGGCCTTTGAAGCTAAGCTGCTGGAGCGGCTGGGCGCCAAAGGAACCTGCCCGCATGGCAATTGGGTGCTGCCGGAGAGTCCTGAACAACGCGCTAAACGCGGGATGATGCTGCTTTCTGAAGCCCGGGAGGATGCCGGATACACCGTGGTAAGCCTTTATGAGCGCGATCCGAAGCTTCTGCTTTTTCTGCACCAGGCGGGCATTGCTCCTGGTGGCCGCGTGAGTGTCCTCAAGAAGAACTACGACCGGACAATTTCGATCGAGACTGGCGCCGGCCGCTCTACCTTGGGGCATCCGGCGGCAGAGAAGGTCTGGGTCAAGCGGCGATCTGCTGGAAAAACATAAGCAGGCGAATTAGTTTTAGAATTAATCAGGAGTGGGAACTCTGGTTTGCGTTGCGATTCCCAAAGTAACGGAAAGTAGAAGAGTTGTCGCATTGTGAACAGATGTCTTTGAGGTAGCCTCGATGCGAATGAGGAAACTTTCCTTCATCTGGTTCGTGGGAGCGGTGGTTTGGTGGATTGATGCCGCTGTCGCGGTCCACTACGGCAACACCCCGCACGCCGTTCTGGCGCTGGCCGTCGCCTGTGTTTTCTTCGCCGCCGGAATCATGTGGGTGAAGAGCACCGAAAAGCGCTAGAGCCCACGCGGGTTCAGGCTTGAAGGGTAAGGGCATCAAGGCTGCGGAAAAACTAAACTTTGTGAAGGGTACGGCCTTTAGGCCGTACGTACAGTTGTGAAATGAATCCGGCTTTAGCCGCTGAGGGGACGAGTCCAGTCGAATGGCAACTTGCCCTCAGGGGCTAAAGCCCTGTGTTCTTGGTCGCCATATATACGGGCTAAAGCCCGTACCCTTCACAAGCCTTATTTGTCCGCAGCTCTCAGACGTTCTGAAACCGAGCCTCGCCGAGGTCTAATTCGCGCTCGATGGTTCTTAGCAGCTCGTCATTAATTTTGTCTTCATTGCGCAAGATGATCGCCGTCGAGCGTTCGAGTGCGCGTAGCTCCTGGGTAAGATTGCGCTCATAGCGGGCCAGCGCGATCTCTCGTTCCGGCTTGATCTCTTCGCCTCCACCTTCAATCAGGGTGGCCCGCGCCTGATAGTGGCGGATCTTGTCTTCGTAAATGGCTGCGTGTTCTGACTTCGCCTGCCGCGACAGATCCTTGAGGTATTCCAAAACTGTGTTCGCGATCAGTAACCGGGCCTGTTGCTCCTCCATGTTGTGGCTGCCGTCGATGGCGAGTCCGAGTTTCCTGATAACCGCCGGTAGAGTGAGCCCCTGCAAAACCAGGGTCACGAAGATCACGCAAAAAGTGAGAAATATGATGACGTTACGCTGGGGGAAAGGTTCACCATTCTGCAGCATCGTGGGCAAAGAGATGGCAGCGGCCAGCGCCAGCACCCCGCGCATTCCGGTCCAGGCTACGATAAAGACCTGCTTGTTACTGGGATAGGGCTCTGGTTGGTGCATCAGGTTGCGGCGGATCCAGTACGCGATCACAGCGCCGGGATATACCCAGATAATCCTCAGCGCCACAACCAGGACTGCGAACGTCGCCCCATATCTCGCCAGCTGCCCCATGGAAAGGTTGTGGATACCGCCGAGAATGAGACGGAGCTGCAGGCCCATGAGGATAAAAACGAGGCCGTTGAGCCCAAACTCAAGCGTCTTCCATACCGCCGTACTCTCCAGCCGCGCGTTGATAGACATTATCTCGGAATTCTTGCGACCCAGATACAGACCGCAAACCACGACTGAGAGCACGCCCGATGCGTGAATCCCTTCGGCCGCGAGATACGCCAGGTAAGGGGTAGCGAGCGACAGAGTTATTTCAACCGGAGAGTCCTCAATCTCGAGCGAAACTTTGTGGATGACGAAGGCGGCAAAAAGGCCTATCGATACTCCTCCGGCTATCAACCACAAGAGCTCCAGCATGGCCAGCCCCGGTCCGGGCCGGCGACCGGCGACCACCAATGCCACAGCAAATTGCAGCGCGAGCAATCCGCTGGCGTCGTTGACCAGGCTTTCCCCTTCCAATATGTCAACCACCCGGCGGGGAAGGCCAAGCCGCTTGGCGATCGCGGTAGCGGCAATGGCATCGGTGGTGGAGACTACTGCTCCGAGCACTGCGCCCAGACGATAGTCGAAGCCGGGAATCAGCCACGACGTGCCCAGCGCAATGCCGAACACGGTAAATCCGACCAGGCCAAAGGCCAGCATAAGAATGCTGACCATGTTGTGCTGAAAGTCACGCCATGAAGTGTTGAACCCGCCGACGTAAAGCAACGGAGGCAAAACCACCAGAAAGACAACATCGGGATCCAGCGCGATCCGGGGCAAATGCGGCAGGAGAGAGAGGACCACGCCGCCGATGAACAGCACGATGGGATAAGGGATTTTGAAGCGTTGCGCAAGCGTGGTGAGCCCAGCGACCAGGAGCACCAGAAAGAGGAGTGTCAGCTCAAGGTGGTGAATGCCTGCGGCCTGCACGGGGCGGTCTCCAGAGATTCCAGATTAACCCAGAGATAGTGGGTGCCCCACCTCAGATGAGGCACCTACTCATGCATTAAACAGTTGCCGAGGCAAAGCTTGCGGCTTGCGCATGCTCCTGCTCAGCTTGCGCCACGCATTGCTCGAGGATATCGAGGCCAATGGTAGCTTCGTGCTGGTTTACGATCAGCGGCGGCGCGAGGCGAAGGGACGTTTCTCCACAGCCGAGGAGCAGAAGACCCTTTTCAAATGCCAGGCTTACGATCCGGTCCCTCAATGCCGGGGCGGGCTCGCGGGTCTGCTGGCTCTTGACGATCTCCAGGCCGATCATCAGTCCCCTGCCGCGGACGTCGCCCACGATGGGATGCTTCGTGGGCCAGTCATGCAAGCGAGAGAAGAATGCCTCGCCCATCGTAGCCGCGTTGGCGATGCCTTCGCGTTGGAGCACATCCATGGTCGCCAGGGCGGCCGCGATGCAAATCGGATTGCCGCCAAACGTCGAGGCATGCGAACCGGGGATCCAATCCATCAACTCCGCCCGCGTCATGCAGATGCCCAGCGGCATGCCCGAGGCGATGCCTTTGGCGATACAAACCATGTCCGGCTGGACCCCGGAGTGCTCGACCGCCCACCATTTGCCGGTGCGCCCGGCTCCCGACTGCACCTCATCGACCACCAGCAGAATGCCGTGCTTGTCGCAAATGCGGCGCAGCTCCTGCATGAAGATATCGGGCGCCACCACGTACCCGCCTTCTCCCTGGATAGGCTCCACGAAAATAGCTGCGACCTCTTCGGGGGGTAGCGTGGTCTTGAAAAGCTTCTCTTCGATGTAGCGGGCACAGCCCAGCGCAAAACGCTCTTCTTCCTGCGGTCCCCCGCTGCAGCCGCGATAGGCATAGGGATAGCGCACGTGCGTGACCCCCGGAACCAGCGGGGCAAAGCGCCGCCGTTGCTGGGGCTTGGAAGCGGTGAGCGAAAGAGCACCCATGGTGCGTCCATGGAAGGCGCCGAAGAAGGCGATGATGTTTTGCCGGCCAGTGTGATAGCGGGCTAGCTTCAGTGCGCACTCGATGGCTTCCGCTCCGGAATTTCCATAGTAGAAGCGGTGTGGTCCGGGCATGGGCGCAATCGCCGAGAGCCGTTCGGCCAGCGTCACCATATGCTCGTAATAAAAATCGGTGCCGGAGATATGGATCAGCTCGGCGGCCTGTTTCTGTATGGCGGCGACTACCTCGGGGTGGCAATGTCCGGTCGAAACCACCGCAATGCCGGCGGCAAAGTCGAGAAACTCGTTTCCGTCTACATCTTCTACCCGCACCCCGCGGCCGCGCTTGGCCACCATGGGATAGGAACGGGTATAGCTGGGGGAGACGTAGCGATCATCACCCTCAATAATCGCGCGCGCGTTCGGACCCGGTACCGGGCCGAGGAGTTTCGGGCCGTACTGGGCAAGGATAGTGCTGTCTTTGTGACCGTTCTTTTGCATCAGGCTTCTCTGCTTTCTCGGAAGTACTTCAACGAGTCGATCGACCGCAGGGCGGTCGGAGTCAGGGCAGAGCTTCGGCGGAGGGAAGCTAGTCGCCGCCGAAGAGACTAGGTCGGGTGCCGGCGGGGCGAGGCATGGGGTAAGAGCCGGTATACGGACGGCGCGGTCTCTGGTTTTCAACCCTCATTGCATGCACCCTCTTGCACCTCAAGGTTAGCACGCCCCCAGGTTGATTCTCCATTACTGAGAGGCCGGGGTACCCCCTGTTTAACTTAGGGGAGTCCTTACTTTCGTTTCCAACGGGCGCCGTCTTTGGAGTCCTCGATCAGGATCCCCAGCGCAGCCAGCTGGTTACGAATGCTGTCAGCCCGGGCGAAATTGCGGCTGCGACGAGCCTGCTCTCGCTCTGCCAGCAGGGCGTCGATCTGTTGGTCGCTCAACGAATAGGCAGCCACCAGTTCGGGCGCCGCCTGCTCGCTCCGCCCTTCCTCCTGCGCCCATTGCAGAGCGCCACGAGCGATCTCCGCGTCGCGATCTTCCAGAACGGCGAAGACCTCATCGAAGCGCCGGAGTGCCTCCATGATGGCCGCGACGTTGCCGGTATGCAGCCGGCCCGAGTCGGCAGCGATATTACCCGCGCGCACCAGGTCAAAAATTGCAGCTCGGGCCTCCGAGGTATTCAGATCGTCGGCCATTGCCGCGCAGAAGTTCTGCTGCGCCTTTGCCGTCTGTGCTTCCAACTCAGAATTGAGGCCCGCCGGCCAAGTGCCTCCACGAACTCGTTGGGCAAAGGTTCGTACCCGCTCCACCGCGCTGGCTGATTCCGTCAAACCTTCGAGGGTGAAGTTCAAGGGGTGCCGGTAGGGAACCGAGATCAGCAGAAAGCGGATCGCCGATGGCTTATAGCCCTTGAGCAATAAGTCACGCAAAGTGAAGAAGTTACCCTCGGACTTGGACATCTTGCGCCCATCCACCAGCAGAAAACGCACGTGCATCCAGTGGTAGGCCAGGGTCTTCCCGGTGGCTGATTCGGACTGCGCAATTTCGTTCTCGTGATGGGGGAACATCAGGTCCTCACCCCCGGCATGGAGGTCGAAGCTCTCCCCCAAATACCTCAGCGCCATGGCCGAACACTCAATATGCCAGCCTGGGCGGCCTGAACCGAGCGGCGTATCCCAGTGGTGTTCCCCGGGCTTGGCTGCTTTCCATAGAGCAAAATCGCGGGCTGAATCCTTGTCGTATTCGTCCACATCGACTCGTGCCCCATCGTTTATGGCGGAGAAATCCTTTTTGGCCAGCTTCCCGTACTCCGGAAAGCCCGCAATGCGGAAATACCAGGATCCGTCCGGGGTCTGGTAGGCAAGGTCTTTGGCCGCCAGCCGCTGGATGAGGGCCACCATCTGCGGGATGTTCTCCGTGGCCCGGGCCACGATCTCCGGGCGCTCGCAGCTGAGTGCGTCCAGGTCCTGGAAGAACGCGCGCTCGTACTTCTCGGTGTATTTCTCTATGGGCAGGTTTGCCGCCGCGGCGTTGCGGATAATCTTGTCGTCGACATCCGTTATGTTCATTACCTGCAATAACTTGCGTCCCTGTTGCTTGAGAAAGCGGCGCAATACATCCAGCTGCAGGAAGGTGCGAAAGTTGCCGATGTGGCCGTAATCGTAGACCGTGGGCCCGCACACATAAATGCGCAGCGTCTCGCCATCAGAGGGCTCGAGGTCTTCGACAGTGTTGGAGAGTGTGTTGAAGAGACGGATGGTCATCCGGTTGCAGAGCTTGCCTGACCCTCATGGTAACTTCTCAGGCGATCAGCGTCCATATGCGGTTCTGACTCTGGTTCCCGGCCTTCGTCTGGAAACCAGGGTACTCGAACCGACTCTACTGCACCGTAAAGCCGCCGCACCTCGGGAATAGACTTGCCTTTCCAATGGCGGGTGAAGTTCTCGACCGTACAGAGGCTCACGCTGCGCATGCGGTCCACGTAAAGCGCGCCCGACAGATGATCGATCTCGTGCTGCAGGATGCGGGCGTGCCAGCCGCTAGCCCGGATCACTTTTGCCTTTCCCTGGGCATCGAGGCACTCGACCTTCACCTTGCGCGCGCGGGGCACCAGGGCCACCAGCCCAGGCAGGCTCAGGCAGCCCTCAAAAAACTCGATTTCCAGCGGTGATTCAAGCGTAAGGACGGGGTTGATGATGACCTCAAACGGCACCGGCTTACGCTCCCGCTCGGCCAGCATCTCCGGGCTAAGGTCTTTCATGTATTCCTCGCGGTCTTCGATGACCGCTAGCTGCAATGGCAGCCCTACCTGGGGCGCGGCCAGGCCGACTCCCGGCGCGTCGTGCATGGTCTCGCGCATGGAGGCGATCAATTCCTGGGTGCTGGGCAGCAGAATTTCCTCGGGCCGCAGTGGCCGCGCCCGCCCCCGCAGCACGGGTTCGCCGGCCGCTCTGATCTTCAGGATCATTTCGTCCCCAGGGCCAGGGAGGCCTCGGCGGTCAGATCCAGCGGTGCGAACTCGCCCGCTAGCAACCTCGGCCATGCGGCAGCCGCGATCATGGCCGCGTTGTCGGTGGAGAGGGCAACCGAAGGGAAAGCAATCGGCAGTCCGCGCCGTTCGGCTTCCTGGGTGAAGCGCGCCCGTAGTTCACGGTTAGCCGCGACGCCGCCCGAAACCAGGATACTTTCCGCCCCCAGCGCCTCCGCAGCCTGAAAGGTCTTTCGCTTGAGATCGTCGACCACGGCACGCTGAAACGACGCGATCAGCCCCAGCGTCCTGGCATCGCACAGCGGGAGTACATCAGCGGGTCCCGCGTGGGAAAGGTCGGCCAGGGCTTTACGCCTTCGCTCAATCGAAGGGTAAAGGTCGTGGATCTGCACATAACGAAGCACGGCAGTTTTGATGCCGCTGAAGGAGAAGGGAAATCGCGCTACTGGAGAATCCGGGCGATGAGCCTTTTGTTTGACCTGGGTCAGCGTAAAGGCGACGGCGGTAGGGTCCCCGTGCGGGGCCAGCGCGTCGATCCAGGGACCACCCGGGTAGCCCAGTCCCAGCAGCTTGGCGACCTTGTCGAACGCCTCGCCGGCCGCATCGTCGAGGGTGGCGCCAACGTTCTGGTAAGCAAAGCACTCGCCCTGGTGGCGAACGAGATAGAGGTGGGTGTGACCGCCGGAAACCACCAGGGCCAGAGATCGGTGATCACCCAGATCACGCGTTTCGCTGTGCGCCAACAGAACGGCGTGGATATGGCCCTCGAGGTGGTTGACAGCAATGAGGGGCTTGTTCAAGGCGAATGCCAGCGACTTGGCGTAGGCCACCCCGACCAGGAGGGCACCCGCCAGGCCAGGGCCTTCGGTGACCGCAATCGCGTCGAGATCGGAGAAGCTGACGCCGGCCTGGGCTACCGCTGCGCGAACTACGGGAACGATATTGCGCAGATGTTCGCGGGAGGCGAGTTCCGGAACGACGCCACCATAAGGTGCGTGGATTGCGAACTGCGAGGCCACGATGCTTGAGAGAACGCGTCTCCCTCGCTCCACCACCGCCGCCGCAGTCTCATCGCAGGAACTTTCGATGGCGAGAATCAGGCCACTGGATTGACTCACGTTTCTATAGTAGTAGACATGGCAGGCAACGCAGCACAGGACGCGGCAGCAGAGATCGTGACCCGGTTGCGCGCCGCTGGATACCTGGCTTACTTCGTCGGCGGTTGCGTGCGCGACTTGCTGCTGGGCCGCTCGCCCGAGGACTTCGATGTCGCCACCAGCGCGCCGCCGGAGCAGGTGCTCACCCTGTTCGAGAAGACCTTTGCCGTAGGGGCGCACTTTGGCGTCGTCCTGGTCTGCAGCGGAGAAATTGTGACAGAGGTGGCTACCTTTCGCAGCGATGGCGCTTACTCCGACGGCAGGCGGCCGGATGCGGTGCAATTTTCCGCCAGCCCGGAAGAGGACGTGAAACGCCGGGACTTCACTATCAACGGCATGATGCTCGATCCCGTCGACAATTCCGTGCTGGACTTTGTGGGCGGCAAGAAAGACTTGGACGCTGGCCTAATACGCGCGATTGGGAACCCCGCCGAGCGGTTTACCGAAGATAAGCTACGCCTGCTGCGCGGTGTACGTTTTGCGGCGCGCTTCGCTTTCGAGTTGGAGCCCTCTACGGCCAGGGCAATGGAGCAATTGGCGCCGGCGGTGGACCAGGTCAGCCGCGAGCGGGTGCGTGAAGAATTGACCCGGATGCTCACCGAGGGTCACGCGCGCCGGGCCTTCGAGTTGCTGGATGCGACTGGGCTGCTGGCCCAGGTGCTGCCTGAAGTGGTCAAGATGAAGGGCGTAGCGCAACCGCCGCAATACCATCCTGAGGGCGATGTGTGGGTCCACACGCTGTTATTACTTGACGGGCTGCCTGCCGGTTGCCCCATGGCCCTGGCGTGGGCGGCGTTACTGCACGACGTTGGCAAGCCGGCCACTTTTCGAGTGGCGCCTGACCGCATACGCTTCGACGGTCACGTGGACGTTGGGGTGCGTATTGCTGAAGAGATTTGCCGCCGTCTGCGATTTCCCAATTATGAGACGGAGCAAATTCTGTCGCTGATCGCCAACCACATGCGTTTTGCCGACGTGCAAAAAATGAAGGAATCGACGCTGAAGCGTTTCTTCCGCCTGCAGCAATTTGATCAGCACCTCGCCCTGCACCGCCTCGATTGCCTTGCCAGTCACGGGTCTCTCGAGTTGTACGACTTTGCCCGGCAGCGTTTCGAGACCCTGCCAGAGGAGCAGGTTCGGCCGCACTTATTGCTGAGTGGCAAGGATCTGATCGAAGCTGGATATCGTCCCGGACCGCAGTTCTCAAAGATGCTTGCTTTGGCGGAGGACGCACAGTTGGAAGGAGTTGTGCACACCCGGGAGCAGGCACTCGAGCTTGTCCGGGAACATTGGTCTGTGCCCTAAAAGCGCTCCGAGGTGCTCACCAAGGCGGCGTGGCAGGCTTCTTGCGCCTTTCACATCGATCGCTCGTTTTTCGCGAGATGTGCGGATAGGCCATCTGCACCTTCTCTCTGACTATCGGATTTATCCGATGCAATTAGCGGTCAATCATCGGTGGTCACCCTCCCCTACATCTCGCGAAAAACCAGCGAGATGTGGGGCACCTCGGCCTTTCCAGGTGGGCCCGGCTCCAGCAATTTCTTCCGATCTTTAAGCCCGACTAAATCGCCCCTTACGCGGTGACCCGGGGTATCACCAAGCTCATGCGCCCATTGGACAGGCAGGCACTGCAACCGATAGCTTATTCCCGTGGCAGATTCCGTTCTCGCTTCGCAATCCGCTCCTCCGCTCACCCTGCTTTCGGAAGACGAACAACTCTTTCGCGCAACCGTGCGCCAGTTTGCCCAGGAAAATATCGCTCCCATGGTCCGTACCATGGATGAGCAGCAGCACTTCCACCCCGAGTTGATTCCCCAGCTCTTTAATCTTGGCCTGATGGGCATTGAAATCCCCATCGAATATGGTGGTTCCGGGGGAACTTTTTTCGAGGCTATTCTGGCCGTCGAAGAGATCTCCGCAGTCGATCCATCGGTGGGCGTTCTGATCGACGTGCAGAACACGCTTTGCATCAATGCCCTGTTGCGTTGGGCGACGCCGGAGCAAAAGAAGGTCTATCTTCCGCGTCTTGCAAGCGATACCGTCGGTGCTTACGCTCTGAGCGAAGCCGGTTCCGGCTCCGACGCGTTCGCCCTGCAGATGCGGGCCGAAAAGCGAGGCGACTCTTACTTGCTGAACGGCCAGAAGCTGTGGATCACCAACGCGCGCGAGGCTGGCCTTTTCATCGTGTTTGCAACCCTTGATCCAAACGCCGGATACAAAGGGATCACCGCCTTTCTAGTAGACAAGCGCACACCCGGGTTTTCCATTGGCAAGAAAGAGGACAAGCTCGGCATTCGCGCTTCTTCCACTTGCGAAATCATCCTTGAAGACTGCAAAGTGCCGGCGGCGAATGTGCTGGGCGAACCAGGCAAGGGCTATAAGATTGCCATCGAAACCCTGAATGAGGGCCGTATCGGCATCGGTGCACAGATGCTCGGTTTGGCCCAGGGCGCCTGGTCCCATGCGGCCCGCTACGCCTTCGAACGCAAACAGTTCGGCAAGGCAATTGGGGAGTTTCAGGCGGTCCAATTTAACTTGGCCGAGATGGCCACCGAGATCGAAGCCACTCGGCTCATGGTTTATAACTGTGCCCGCCTCAAGGACAACGGCCTCGCCTTCTTAAAGGAAGCGGCCATGTGCAAGTACTTTTCCTCCCAGGTAGCGGAGACGCGTTGCCAGCCAGGCGGTGGAGGTCTTTGGCGGCTACGGTTTTGTGAAGGATTACCCGGTGGAGAAGTATTATCGCGACGCGAAGATCGGCAAGATCTACGAAGGCACGTCGAACATGCAGCTCGCGACGATCGCCAAGCTAATGCTCGGGAACCAATAACCGCGTAAATCGTTTGCTTTGAAGGGTACGGCCTTTAGGCCGTACGTACTGCTGTGAAATGAATGCGGCTTTAGCCGCTGAGGGACGATCCCGTCGATTTGGCAACACTTTCCGACTGTCTCAGCCCTCGTCTGCGGTCGCTCTTCCGTGACAAAGCTGCCCTCAGGGGCTGAAGCCCGGGATCTGGTTGGTAATTTGTACGGGCTGAAGCCCGTACCCTTCAACGCGAATTGAAAAGAGATGCTCTTCCTCAACCGGTGTTTCGCAAACCAGCGGCGATCCCGTTGATGGTTGCGGAAAGAGCACGGTTGATAGCGTCGGAATCGTCGCCTGCACGTTTGCGCCGCAGCAAGTCAACCTGGATCAGGCTAATAGGATCCACGTAAGGATTGCGCAAGCGAATAGATCGGGCGAGCACCTGGTTGTTCTGCAGCAACTCGGTTTGTCCGGTAATCGAAAGAATGCTTCGCCGGGTGCGATGGAACTCGGCTTCGAGCTTGGCAAATACCCGATCGCGAACCCCGGCGTCGGTCACCAGCGAAGCGTACAGCTGAGCAATGCCGAAATCGGATTTGGCGAGCGCCGTCTCTACATTCCTGATCAGGTCGATGAACAGAGGGAACTCGCGCGCCATGGTCGCCAGGATGGCAGCGCCTCCGGGTTTCTGACTATACGAATCCAGAGCGTGTCCAACGGCAAACCACGCGGGAACCAGCTGCCGGCTCTGCGTCCAGCCGAAGACCCAGGGAATGGCGCGCAGATCGGCCAAGGCGCGGCGGCCGCCGCGGCGCGATGGGCGGGACCCAATTTTTGCGTGCTCCAATTCAGCTACCGGCGTCGCCTCCTCGAAATACTGCGGCACATCCGGATCGTCCAGAATGTTTTCGCGGTAGAAAGAGAACGCCGTGCTCGACATCTCTGCAAAGGCGGCCTCCCACTCAGGCGCCAGGACCCCGGTGAAGTGGCCCTCGGGGTTGCGAGCATTGGGACGCGCCAGGGCATCGAGAGAGGCCGCGATCATAAGCTCCAGGTTGCGCTCGGCGAGGATGACATCGGAGTACTTCCAGTTCAACACTTCGCCTTGTTCGGTTATGCGGATCTGGCCGGTAAACGCGCCGGCCGGCTGGGCATAGATGGCGCGATGCGTAGGGCCGCCGCCGCGGCCGACAGTTCCACCCCGGCCATGAAAGAGCCGCAGCTTCAAGCCGGCCTCGGCCGCTACCTGGTGCAGGGCGCGATGGGCGCGGAAGATCTCCCACGTGCTGGTCAGCATGCCCCCGTCTTTGTTGGAGTCGGAATATCCCAGCATGATCTCCTGCGTGTTATCCCATGACTCGACCAGCTTTCGATAGCTGGGCGATTGCCATAGCTCGCGGCATATGGCGGGTGCATTGCGCAGGTCTTCAATGGATTCAAACAGCGGAACCGGCATCAGGCCAGGGTCGGCCCCGCTGCCCTCCACGCGCACGCCACCCAGGCGGGCAAGCCAGATCACATTCAGTACATCTTCGGTGCTGGCAGCGCCGCTGATCACGTAATGACGTATGGCTTCGGGTGTGCTCGATGCTTTCAACTCGGCAATGGCGCGGAAGGTATCGATCACGTCCGCGGAGGGCGCGCTCAGCGGCGCCGGCACCGACGAAGCGCGTTCCGGGTCGTCCTTCCAGGAAGATGCTTCTTGGAGCGCAGCGGCATGCAATCGCGCATGCTGGCGGACGTCGAGTGTCTGGAGATGAAGACCGAAGGTGCGCACCTCGAGTATCAACGGATCAATCAGCGCATGCGCCACGCGCGGACCGCGGTTCTCTACCAGGCTGGTGCGCAGAATCTCCAGGTCCGCCAGGAACTCCTGCGCGGATTTGTATGCAGGCAAGCCCGCCAGCGCGGTGTCGTGAGCCCTGGAGGATTTGCCAACCCCAGCCAGGCGCACCCGGACGCAGCTCACGAATCGCCGGTACGATTCATGCTCATATTGCTCTCCGAAGACTTGCGAGCCGACGGTGTGGAGTGAGTCAAGATAGCTTTGCAGCCGCGCCTCCAAAGCCACGCTGATAGGCGCCTGTTGGGCCGAAGTCGTGAGCAAATCGAGAACCAGGCCCAGCTGCTTTTGATAGTGCCTGAGCAGATGTTCACGAGCCATTTGCAAAGCTTCCCGTGTGACCTGCGGCGTGACGTAAGGATTACCGTCACGGTCGCCGCCGATCCACGATCCGAAGGAAACCAGGATCGGCATCTCGGCCAAGCTTAGGCACAACCCATACTCTGCCTCGAAGGCCGCCGCTACCTCCGCATAAAGACCGGGCAGGGTGGCATAGATGGAAGCGTCGTAGTAGTCGAGGCCCATATTCACTTCGTCGCGTACCGTGGGCCTGCGGGTTCTTACCTCGTCGGTTTCCCATAGCGCGGTGATTTCCGCGGCAAGGCTTTCTTCGAACAGTTCCAACTGCTCGTCCGAGAGCGGGATGCGATCGAGCTGCTCCAGCAGATCTGCGATGCGCCGCCGTTTGAACATCACTACCCGCCGCGCCACTTCGGTGGGGTGCGCCGTAAATACTGGAATGATGGAAATGGAGCCAAGCCAATTGAGCGCTTCCTCACCCGAGATGCCTGCAGCGCGCATGGTCCGCAGCGTTCCCCGCAGCGAACCGCGCTGCGCTTCACCGGAAAGCTGCAGGGAGAGTCGCCGGCGCTTGCGATGGTTGGTCTCGGCCAGGTTAATGAGCTCAAAGTAGAAGGCAAAGGCCCGCGCCAGGCGATAGGCTTGCACCAGGTCCAGCGAATGCGCGCTGCCCAGCGCGGCGACGAACGGCTCGCTGCCTCCTTTTTGCGGATCGGCTTCGCGACGGCGGATCGCGATCTGGCGCAACTCTTCGACTTCCGCAAAGAGTTCATCGCCCGCCTGCTCGCGCAGAACCTGGCCGAGAAGCATGCCCAGCGAGCGCACGTCGCGCCGCAGCGGAGCCTCTTTGATGTCGCTCGTGCGGGCTTCCAGTTCAGCCAGCCGAAGAGACCAGTTCTCCGGTTTCCAAAGCAAAGTCATTGCCTTTGATTATGCAGGAAGCGTCGTCAAGGCGGTGGCGTCCGGTCGGGGGGACGCAAGCTCCCCAAAAAAATCTCGTGATACTCCTCTCCTCTTTCGATCATCTTTTCTCTTGATATGAGAGCCATGCAGGTAAACGATTCGGGCCGGGAACCCGCGCTCATCCCGGCCGAGCTCCCTCAGCCGATACCCGGCGATCGGCGAGGTTTTGATTCGTGTCCGTGCTGCCGGCGTAACCCCCACCGAGTTGCATTGGGACCCCACGAGCCATGCAAAAGACGGAACTCCGCGCCTGGGGGCTGTACCCGGCCACGAGTTCTCCGGGATGATCGCTGCGCTCGGCCGGGATGTCAAAGGCTTCCAGGTGGGGCAGGAAATATACGGAATGAACGACTGGTTTGCCGACGGTGCATTGGCGGAGTTTTGTGTGACCCAGCCGGAGAGCATTGCGCCCAAACCAGCAACACTGACCCACGAAGACGCGGCCACGGTGCCGATCGGAGCTTTGACTGCGTGGCAGGGTCTACTGGATCGCGCCAGGATACAGCGGGGCGAGCGAGTGCTGGTGCATGCCGCTGCGGGTTCCGTGGGCATATTCGCCGTACAACTCGCGGCCCTTCATGGGGCGCATGTGATTGGGACCGCCTCGGCACACAACCTGAAACTGGTCGCGGAACTTGGCGCAGAGGAAGTGATCGACTACCGGGCGTCGCGCTTTGAGGATCGGACGGGGAAAGTCGATGTGGTGTTTGATGGGGTCGGGGGTGAGACTCTCGACAGGTCGGCCAGCATCCTCAAACCCGGCGGCAGGATAGTGACGATCGTAGACGGCCGTAGCCCAGACTTCTTTATCGTCGAGCCGAATCAGAAACAATTGAGCGAAGTAGCGAAGCTGCTTGATGCCGGGCAGACTCAAGACTTATGTGAATGCTGCCGTTCCCCTGGCAGAGGCGGCGAAGGCCTACAGCGGATGCCACTGGTCGTCGAGAAACAGTAACGTGGGAGGTACGGGAAAGCTGGTGCACTGTCCGCGCTCCGAGGCTTTTCGGGCTCGACTCAGGTAACAGATCGACGGGTGTCCCGGTTCGGGCGCTCAGGGGTAAGCCCCCGTACCTGGAGCCGATAAGCCCTTAAGCGTTCACCTGTACTCCTGACTTGAGCTCGATCGTCTTGGCGATGCGGGCTACGCGTTGGTAAGACTCCAACCGGTCGGCAGGCTCGTAGGTGTCGGTAACAACGATCAACTCCTCGGCGCCGGTGTCCGCGATCAGCTTTTCCATTCCCGCCTTCACGGTTGCGTCCGATCCAACAATGGCCGCGCCCAGTTTGCTCTCGACCGCTGCGCGCTCAAAATCCTGCCAGAGCGGCTCCATGGAATCCACAGGCGGCAACAACTCCACCGGCCGGTTGCGGATCAATTGCAGAAAACGCTGCTGCGGAGTAGTGAATAGCCGCCTGGCTGCCGCATCCGTCTCTGCGGCAATCACCTGCACGCCCACCATGAGATGAGGTTGGCTCAGCACCGCACTTGGCCGAAACCGGTCGCGATACATCTGCGCCGCAGTGTAAAGATATTCAGGAGCAAAATGAGCCGCGAACGCAAAGGGCAAACCCAACATTGCAGCCAGTTGTGCGCTAAACCCGCTGGAGCCCAGCAGGGTGATCGGCACGTTACTCCCCTGCCCGGGAATGGCTCTGACCGCTTGTCCCGGCTTTTCTGGCCCCAGGTAGGTTCGCAGCTCCTCCAGCAGGGCCGGGAAATCATCTCCGCTCTGGTGCAGATCCCGGCGCAGTGCCCGCATAGTGGCAAAATCGCCGCCCGGAGCCCGTCCCAGTCCCAGGTCGATGCGCCCTGGGTACATGGCCTCTAACGTTCCAAATTGTTCCGCCACCACCAGCGGTGCATGATTGGGCAGCATGACTCCGCCGCTGCCTACACGGATCGTCTTGGTGGCCTCTGCCACATGCCCGATCAGCACCGCCGTGGCGGAGCAGGCGAGTCCCGGAATGGAGTGGTGTTCTGCCAGCCAGTAGCGCTGGTAGCCCAACTGCTCTACGTGTTGCGCCAATTCCACCGACCTTGCGATGGCGCTGCCCGCGGGCTCGCCTGGCCGCATACCCACCAGATCCAGTACCGAAACAGCTAATCTTTTACCCATGCCGAGTTAGATGAACCTGTCCAAAAAGCGACTCAACCTCATAAGTATGCGGGGATGGAGATGATTTCGATCCGGAAAATTGAGCTGCCTGTCCCGGGCCTGGAGCGTCTGCAGTCGGAGGCGCGGGAAGAGGGCTACGAGTTTATTGACACCCTGGTGGACGAGTGGGCGAGCGCCACGAACCGCTTTGATGCTCCGGGCGAAGCCTTGTGCGGCCATCTGGACGAGACCCTGCTGGTCGCCGTGGGAGGGCTTAACTGTGATCCCTTTGCCGGACGTCCGGACATGGGCCGTATCCGCCGGGTTTACGTCAGGGCTGCATGGCGCAACCAGGGCATTGGGACAGCGCTGATGAAAGCTCTCATCGACCAGGCGGCCACCCACTTCCGCTGTGTGCGCCTACGCGCTGAAAACGCCGGCGCCGCGCGCCTCTACGAGAACATGGGCTTTGCTCCCATCGCCAGCCCGGACGCAACGCATATCCTCTATTTCGACGGAGAATTGCTTCCCGGAAAAAGGGCAACTTAATGGTTGCATGTTTGCCTCCGTCTGCTCTTAATCTGCAACCAGGAGGTTGCGTAAATGGAAAACCAGATTGAAAAGCGGATTGAGATTGCGTCGCCGGTGTCGCGGGTGTGGCGCGCCTTGACGGATTCCCGCCAGTTCGGCGAGTGGTTCCTGGTCAAGATGGATGGGCCCTTTGTGGCCGGGCAGCCGGCGGATGGCCAGATTACTCATCCGGGATACGAGCATGTGCGGATGCAGATCGTAGTGAAGGCCATCGAGCCGGAGACGCTTTTCTCATTCACCTGGCATCCGTACGCAGTCGACCCGAAAGTGGATTACTCGCAGGAAGAGTCCACGCTGATCGAGTTTCGGCTGCAGCCAATCGCGGGCGGCACTTTGTTGACGGTGACGGAGACCGGCTTTGATAAGATTCCTGCCGCACGGCGGGCAGAGGCGCTGCTCCGCAATGACAGCGGGTGGGCGCAGCAGATGAAGAATATTCAGGCCTATGTCAGCAAAACACCATAGCAGCACGCGAGCAAAGGCGGCAGTCTTTGCTGCGCTGGGGGACGAGACCCGATTATCCTTGCTCGCCAAGCTGTGTACTGGGAAGCAATATTCGATTGCCGAGCTGACGGAAGGCACGAAGCTGACCCGCCAGGCGGTGACCAAGCACCTGCGCGTGCTGGAGCGGGTACGGATGGTGCATGGGACACGCGCGGGGCGGGAGAGTCTATTTGCGTTCGATCCGCGGCCGGTGATTGAGATGAAGGAGTATCTTGAGCTGGTCTCAAAGCAGTGGGATGGGGCGCTCGAGAGATTGAAGAAGTTTGTCGAAAGCGATTGAGAAAGGAGCCTCATGGCAAACAGCTTTGGCACAGATATCCTGATTCAAGCGCCAGACCCAAAGAGTGCGGCAGCTTTCTACGTTGAGTGTCTCGGATTCGAGATAACCGAAGAAACGCCGCAGATGATTAGTTTATGCGGCCAACACATCAACCTGTTTATCGAGCCAGGCCCGGCGCTCGGGCCCGTGCTCGAAGTCACGGTGGAGAGTGTTGCGGAAGCCAAGCTCCGGCTGGTGAAGCAAGGCTGCAAGATCGTCAAGGATGAGCCGGATTTTCCGCGATGCTACATCCAGGATTCCTTCGGATTGATTTACAACCTGACCAGCTGAACTCAGGAGCGCAATTCCACGATGATCGGCGTGTGATCGGACGGCCTTGGCTGGGCTCGCGGCCCGCGATCGATCTCGCAGCTTTGCAGGCGATCGGCCAGCTTTGGCGACAGTAGAAAATGGTCGATACGAATGCCGCGATTGTGCTCGAAGGCTTGCCGGAAGTAATCCCAGAACGTGAACTGGCCCGCCTCGTCAGGGTGGAGCGAACGGAACGCATCGGTATAGCCGAGACTGAGCAGCGTGCGATAGCGCGCCCGCGGCTCGGGCTGGAACAACGCGTCGCGGATCCAGGAGGAAGGCTTGTGGCAATCGATGTCCTCCGGAATAACATTGAAGTCGCCGCCAACCACCACCGGTAGCTCTTGCTCGCGCCACGCGCTCATTTGCGTGATCAGCCTGTCCATCCAGGCCAGCTTGTAGGCAAATTTCTCGCTTCCCACGGGATTGCCGTTGGGCAGATAAATATTGACCACGCGGATGCCCTCGATGGTCAGCTCAAGATATCGTGCATGGCTGTCGGCTTCATCGCCGGCCAGCGTCGTATTGAGAGTCTCGATCGGATAGCGCGATAAGACCGCGACTCCGTTGTAAGCCTTTTGGGTCACTGCCGCGCTCTCATAGCCCAGCGCCTTGAACACTAAGGCCGGGAATTCTTCCGCCTTCAGCTCCTGCATCAGGAGAACATCCGGCTGGTGAAGTTTCAGCCACTCCGTGACGTGATCCATCCGGGCACGAATCGAATTTACATTCCAGCTGGCGATTTTCATCAATACCACCGTCTCATGATCCTTGAGCGCCATCAACCATCGCTGCGCAGCTATGATGAGGACGAAAGGCACCAGTGTATATGTTTGTTTCCCAGCCGATTGGTTTTGTCAGCAGCCCGTACCAAATTACATCTGAAATTCCCAAAGGTCCTCATGCCAAACACGAGGCAGAGGGTGAGCTTAGGATCTTGCCGGAATTCGAGATAGGGCTCACTGACATCGAGGGCTTTTCGCATCTGTTCGTTATTTGGGAGTTCCATCGAGCCCAAGAGCTTCGATTTGATCGGCACGCCTCCTTTCGACGACAGACCGCACGGAGTGTTTGCGACTCGATCTCCCCGTCGTCCCAACCCCATCGGCCTCACGGTTGTGGCGTTGCTTCGCCGTGAACAAGGAGTGCTGCATGTGCGAGGCGTAGACATGCTCGATGGAACACCCATACTCGACCTCAAGCCGTACCTGTCGAGCATTCCTGCGGAGACGTTGCGCAGAGGCTGGCTGGCAGAGGCCGAGTCACGCAGCTGAGAGCCGAAAGAAATCGCAGGTCCCTCCACTACGCTACGCTCCGGTCGGGATGACAATTTCGTGGGAACACGGAAAATGGTTCCTCCAACAGAATTGTCATCCCGACCGGAGCGTAGCGCAGTGGAGGAACCCGCGGTTTCTTTCGGCTCAACCTCACTTGGACGCTGTTTGCGCGACTGCTGGCCCTGGGCTCACCACAGCACTGCTCACCCATGCCGTTTTACCGCGCAGCCATTGCGGATCCTTGAATTCCCACCCGACGCGCTTTTGCGCTTCGTCTGCATGCACCGTACCGCTGGCGATGCGTGTCTTTTTCCCGGCGGTAACATCGAATTTCCCGCCAGGAGCAAACGAGAACGTCAATCCATGGTTCGCGTCCTCTCCCACAGCCGCGTAGTGCAACTTCTCGATGGACCAGGCTCCGTTTGTCCAGACCCCTTCGATAGTCACTTGTCTGCCCGGGAGATGTTCGTCAGTGTCGAGTATGGTCGCACGATCGCCGGCCAGCGTCTGTACCCGCAAAGTGCATCCCAGGCCATCCTGCGCCTTAAGTTTCCATTCCGCGCCGACGGCCAGGTTGGGTGGGGCACTGATGGTGGCCCAATGCTGCCCACCGCCGGCAAACACAGCGATATCGACGTTCTCTGAGTGCGCGCCACGATAGGCGACAAAAAAGGGCGGCACGCTAATCTCGTTCCAAACATCGGCAGTGCTGACTGTATTGCCGATCTTGAGCGCGGTGCCTTCACCGGCAACCCCGCCGAGTTCGCGATACATCAGCACGGGCGGATCGAGACCGGCTGGCGAGCTGCCACCGCCGCGCTCACTGATATCAGAACCCTGGACAAACTGCCACGACACCGGCTGGCCTGCGTGATCGACAAACCGCAGCAGGTAGGTAGCCCCCTTGTCCGCGTTAGCCGGCCGGTCGAGTTGGATCGTTGTCAGGTAGGCTGCGGCGCCCGAGCGCTGGTCGATGTCCACCATCTGTTGCTGGTTCGTGTAGTGCACGCGCTTGCCCGTTGCGCGCTCGGTAAGCACCGCTTCATAGAGAGGCGTAGCCCCGGCCGGATCGACATAAAGCTCAATCATCGTATAGGGCAGCTCCGGGCCAACCCACTGAACGAACTGTTCCGGCCAGTGCCGGTAGACGATCTGTTCTGGAGCGATCGGCGCCGGAAGTTGGGCGAACATGGTGACCGCACTGCCGAGAAGGAGTGAAGCGGCAAGAGCTTTGAACATAATGTTTCCTTTCAGAACTTCGGATTAGAAGGTGTAGCGGATACCGAATTCCACCCGTCGTGCGGCTTCCGCGGCTAGCGGTTGCGCAAAGGTGGGCGAGCCGACCACGCTACCCACGGTCGTTACATTGGTGTGGTTGAGAAGGTTAGCCGAGCGCGCGTTCAGGGTGATGGTCTGGTGCCGGTCGGCAGAGAGTCCGTGCGAATGGAGCTCAAAGGTGCGGCTCAGGTTACTATCCAGGTGAATGAGCGCGGGCATGGTTCCTGCGTTCCGGCCCAGGCTACCCATTGATGCCGGTGGTGTTGAGCAGCCCGAAGGGCGTTTGGTACGTGCCGGTGCCCTGCTGTGTTGTGAGCGACGGCCGATCGTTGAAGACGCCGTCTCCGTTGTTATCGAAGCCGGTGGTGGGGTTATACGGGTCGCCGGAAGAAGCATCGAACTGGCTGGTTAAGTGAGAGCTTCGCCGGAAGGTTTAGCTGCCCAATGGCGAACAGCCGATGGGTTGACTCCCACGAAGCCCGAGCCGTTTCTCCGCGATCGGAGTAGCTGGACTGAGGGAAGAGTGTGGCCGTGTCCGCGTCCGTCTTCAGATTGAAAAATAAGTAACCGACAAAGATACCAAAGCGCTTGTAGCTGTGCTGGTCTACGCCCACAAAAACCACCTGGCCATGAAGGTGGCCCGACTGTTCAAACTGGAAGATGTTCCTGCCGGGTGCGAGCGGCCGCGGAGCAAGCAGGGGGTTGGTTGTGCTGTCATTCACCAGGGGGGCATTGATGTTACGGGAACGAAGTGTGCTCCAGGCTTGCGCGTCAAACAAGTTCGCCTGCGCATGCCAGTGTTGCGGCAGCTCGTGCTCCACGCCCAGCTGAGACTGGAACGACCATGTTTGTCCCAGGTTGGCGGCGAATTGGCGCGTCGTGGACACGGCGATGGTGGACGGCGTGGGCACCAGCGGTTGGGTGAACGATGGCGAGTACAGAAGCGTTTCGGTTTGGCGCACACCGTTCAAGCGGTACGCTTCGGTGGTTACATCCGGCATGACAGGGCTCGAAAACAGTCCGCCACGTGCATGGATGACCCAGCGCTGTTTGCGGTCGGGCGACCATGCGATGCCGACTCTTGGAACCAGGTTTCCGAAGCTGTCGGGCGAGGTTTGCAGGGCATAGCGTAATCCCAATGCCAGCAGAGAGGTTCGGCTCTGACACTCCATTGGTCCTGCGCGAACAACGCTACCCGCCATTGCGTGAAGGGCACCAGCGGTTCACCCTGGGTGATGTTGTATGTTGTCGGAACACCGCCGGGCAGGCTGAAGAGGGTCCGCCGGTATTGTTCCAGCCCTGAGATCGCGGTCTGCTGCCCGCTATTGTCGAGAGCTGGAGCGAGTCCGCCGCCAAAGACGAAGGCGCCGTTGAACGTGTCTGGATCAAAGTCGTGAACCATGATGCCCAGCGAGGCCACGCCAATCTTCACCGAGTGCTTGTGGTGGGTCCAAAGGACGTCATCGTCCACTTCGAGATCACGCTCGCGATTCTGCAGGTAGCCCGCGGTGGCGCCCCCTCCGATAAAGGCGCCGGCCACCTGCAGGCTGGGCGTGGTCGAGAGCGGTACGTCAGTGGTGCTTTTCCAGGTGAAGCCGAGGTGGGTTTCGTGGAGAAGTGTCGGGCTTAGCGTCAATACGTCGGTCAGCCGCAGGTTCTGCTCGCTTACGGTGTTGTTATAACCCGCTTCAGGAAGGACAAGTCCACCGCTGCCGACGTTGTCGGAATCGTTGACGTTGGCGGAATACGTGGCCGCCAGCATATTTTTTGGAGTCAACTGCCAGTCGGTGCGGACACTACCGATCCACAAACGCTGCGGCGCCGAAACATTTTCGCTGAGCGGTGTCTCCTCTCCCTGGCTATTGAGCACGACGGCGTTCACGACATTGAACTCGTTGATGTCGCGTCTTTCGAGGGCCAGAAAGAAGTCGCTCTTTTGTTTGCGAACAGGACCGCCCAGCTCAAATCCATATCGCCGCTTGCCCGCTGGAGTGGCACTCAACGCGAAGGGATCGGTGGCGTTGAACACAGAGTCGCTGTCAGTGAAGAAGAGAGCTCCGTGCAGCGCGTCCCGGCCCGGTTTGGTGAAGATCTCAACCCGGCCTCCCTGGTAAGGCGGGCGGTCGTATTCGGCCGAGAACATGTCTGGGTTTACGCGGATAGAAGCGATGGAAGACTTAGGCGGCAGCGTGCTGCCGTTCTGAAAGCCATCCACGGTAATGATGGCCTGCCCGGGAGCACCGCCGCTGCTGGCGGCGAGCACCTGTAGTTGTCGTTTGAAGTCATCGGGATCATCCGCCATGCCTTGAATGTCCTGGGCAGTCAGCGTGTGTGTGCCGGCGCCGTGGTCGGCATCGACCGAGACTCCACTGTTTTCTCCTACCTCGACGTCGGTGTGAACATCCGCGATGCGCAGATGAACCGTGAAGTTCGCGGGACCCTTGCCGCTCATCTTGCTTTCGGCGAAGCCCTCGGCGTGGACGGTCAGTTGGTAAGGATTATTGCGGACGCAGTGGAAAAGAAATCCGCCGTGCTGGTCAGTTGTTGTTTGTTCCGGAGAAGTGGCCTGCAACTGGACGTTAGCGCCAACGATGGCGGCGCCTGAGGGGTCGAGCACCGTACCGCTAACCGCGCAGGTTTGCGCGGCAATCTCTCCGCCTGCGCTTAGTGCTGCGCAAAGGAATATGCAAGTCAATCGATTCATATCTCAGCCTCGACTTACAAGCTGAGAATCGCATCTGGAGTAATAACGAAACAGTGCAGGTTGTCACTGAATTCGGATGACAAGTGTCATGGGAGGAAGAAACCGCAGTTCCCTCCGCTACGTTACGGTGTTTTGTATCAGGGCACGACTTTAGTGTGCAGCGATGCTAGCTGCCATTCTTGCGGGTGTAAGTCCCGCCGGTGGAAATTACCCAGTTGCCACCGTAGCAATAACCGGCGACGGGGCGGGTGACCAACCCGTCGAAAGCCCGGTAGTAAAAATCCTCGCGGGCTGGGTGTAAATCCGGTTCGATCCGTCAGGAGGGTGAACAAATCAGCAGGTTGTAGCGCAAGCGAACCGTAGTGAAGCTCCGAAAGGTGCCCCCCGCGTGAAACGGATTTGCGGGAAGGATGGGAGTGCCGAGTCTGTACTAAAGGGACGAAGGCCAGCGTTGGCGGTGAAGGAACTGGGTGTACACAACCGCCGGACTCCCCGGAGTCGCAGAGGGCGACATGTTGAGAAAGAATGCGCAGTGAAAGCACGGAACCAGTCGTGGGTCGCCTAGGCGGCAACGCACAGCGAAGGCAGGGCGTATAAGCTGCAGAGCAGTGAAATCGCACTGTGCCTGCGAGTGGGTCGGATGGGGCCGCATAAGTGTGGATGGATCGGGACAGCATAACCCGGACCGGAGCGAGGGCCCCTGGGGTAGAGCGGCGTAGCCGCTTGTATGGCGTGCCATGTTCGCATCAGCGTACTCCGACACTGGGCCGATAAAAGTCACGCTTGCAGCGGTGGGCACGAAGGCAGGAAGCAAACCGAGAGGGCGCGACACGTGGGCGCCATTCGCGGGAAGGCGCCCGCTGATACGCCAGCCTTGAAGCCGTACTGGGGAAAACCCGCCGTACGGAATTTTAGGGGGGATGATGGAAACGTCGGCATCATACGAAGCCCGGTCCGCGCCATCCTCCTACCCGACCGGGCCGTTGAGGCAACAACGATCTGGGCTTTAGCCCCCGCTTCGGCTGAAGACCGTATGCGTGAGAACCTCGAGGTTTTAGACTCAGTCCCGCAGGGACGGCTGAGTGTAGCCCAGGACGATAGTCCTGGGTCTGTGCAACTCAGACCGTAGAGTCCCGTAGGGACGACTGAAAGTTTCCCGAGGACAAGAGTCTCCTGGTGATTTTCAGCCGTCCCTGCGGGACTCTTCCTGCATTCAAATCCTACCCAGGACTGTCGTCCTGGGCTACATTCAATTACATTCAATCGTCCCTGCGGGACTGACTTTCGGTTCACGTGCAGACTCTTTCGCCCCATTCGGCAACTGTTCTCTCGCGCATTTTCTGCAGTATGGCCTTGGCAGGGGCTAAGCCCAATCTCTTTCATTCCTTCGCGGCCCGACTAAAGTCGTGCCCTGATACAAAGCACCATAACGCAGTGGAGGGAACGCGATTCTCTCAACCATCATCAAAGGTCCAGGGAATCTCCAGCCTCCCCTTTGTCATCCCGAGCGGAGCCGAGGGACCTGCGGTTTCTTTCGGGCGTTACAACCACCCTTTGCTGCGTGCCAGGCGCGCAGCCTCGATGCGGTTCGCTGCCCCGAGCTTATTAATCGCCTCGGACAAATAATTGCGCACGGTGCCCTCAGACAAATGGAGATCCACCGCAATCTCGGCTCCTGACTTACCTTCCCCCGCCCGCCAAAGAATCTGCCGCTCGCGTTCGCTCAACGGATCCGGCTCCTGCGTCCACGCCTCTGCCGCGAGTTCAGGGTCGACCACGCGCAGCCCACGACAGACGCGCCGTACGCAATCCGCCAGTTCGGCTGCAGGACGGTCCTTAAGCATGTATCCTTGGGCGCCGGCATCCATCGCGCGGCGCAAATATCCAGCGCGCGCGAACGTAGTGAGAATCACAATGTGGACGCGCGGATAACGGCTATGGACCTCCGCCGCCAGCGTAAGCCCGCTCATTTCCGGCATTTCAATATCGGTTATCAACACCTCGGGCGAGTGCTCCGCGACCAGTGTCATAGCCTCTCGCCCATTCCGCGCCCGCGCCACCACCGAAATGTCTTTCTCGATCTCCAGCAAAGCAGCGAGCGCGCCGAGCACCATTGCCTGGTCCTCTGCCAGCACTACACGAATCTGTTTGCTCACGGCTCAACCGACCTCCGCGCTTCCACTGAATTGCGGCAATTCGATGCGCAGGCGTGTGCCGCGATGGGATTCCAGCGAGAGACTGCCACCCAACTCCCGGACCCGCTCCCGCATGCCACGCAATCCATTCCCCTCCTGCCGGATGTCACCCCGTCCCGTCATCGGCGATCACCAGTTGTGTGCCATCTTTTGCTGTAGACACCTCGATCGAGCACTCGCTGGCGCCTGCGTGGCGCACGATGTTGGTTACCGCCTCCCGCAAGACGAGCGAAAGTGTGGCCTCATGACGTGGCGTGAGATAGGGCGCCTGAATCGGTCTGTTTAAGCGCACTCCGGCCGTCTCCAATATCTGGGCCGCGCGGGTCAGCTCCGAGGCGAAGCCTTCGCTTCGGTAGCCGGAAAGTGTCTTGCGTACCTCACCCAGAGCCTGCCTGGCGGCGGCCTCAATCTCCGCGATCTCCAGCGCGGCCCGCCCCGGTTCGCTGGCCAGCACGCGGCGGGCTAACTCGCTCTTGAGCACAATCAGAGAAAGAGAATGGCCGAGCACATCGTGCATATCGCGAGCGATACGCTCCCGCTCGGCGGTCTTCGCCAGTCGCTCAATCTCTTCATGAGCCATGCGCAGCTTGGCGTCAGTTCGCTCCTTCTGCCTGGTGCGGAGCCGGTTCATCCCCCAGAACAGGGTGAACCCCACGCCCATGGTCCACACCCAGGCAGAGAGATGAAACAACCAGCTCTCTACAAGGATCGCTGCACACTGCAGAAGGAGAAGGCCGATCACCGTGTTGGTCGACTCAAATATCTCCGCGATCGCGATCGCTATATAGATATAAATTCCCCACGCGGCGTCGTTGATCGGAACATAGACCATGGCCAAGACAAACATGGCGAGCACCCAAACCCAACGGAATTTGCGGGGTCCACGATGCGCTAACAGCCAAAAAGGAATGAAGAGCGCAATAACAACGGCCAGCCAGACCCATTTGCTGAGCGCTTGGTGACCCGCCGCGGGCTCAATAAACCAAAAGCCTAGAAACAGCAGCCAAATGGAGTTGTCAAAGTCGATCCAATGTCTCCAGCTTCGCAGTGGATACCGATCTGCGGGGTCTGCGCCTGCGTTCTGGCAATCTGTTTCGAACCATTTGCCGAACCCACCATTCCAGCGCAGATGCGATCGTCGCGTCATGCTTAGGCCTGAGCCTCCTGCCTGCGGAAGATAAATGCCGCGGCTAGCAAAAATACTACTGTATAGGAGGCAAGCAGGGCCCAGGCGAGGACAGCGGAACTGTCACTGTAGCCTAAACTTCCGAGCGCGAGGCGGGCGAACCAGAACGATGGTAACCCGTGCGCGATCAATTGCAACCAATGGGGTAACGTCTCGATCGGCATCCACAAGCCTCCGCAAAACGAGAGTGGCAGGTAGATCAGGTTGATCACTCCCGGTGCTGCATTGGATGGCATCAGCAGTCCGATGACCAATCCCAGGCTGGCAAACGGCAGCACGCCGGCCGCGATCACCGACAGCAGCCGCAAACCTTCGATAACACTAATTTGCACCCCGGCCAAAGCCGTTCCCAGGATGATCAGCAGAATCGTGATCCCCACCGCGAAGGTGATGCTGACGCACAGTTTCGCCAGCAGGTAGGCGGCCGCGGGCATAGGGCTTGCCCGTTTCATTTCCAGCCATCCGTGCCCCCGCTCAAACGCCAGGCCGGCGCCGATGCCGAATAGGGAAGAACCCATGGCGCCAAAACACGAATACCCCGCGAGAAGGTAACGGGCAATAGTATGGCCGTGAAAGACAGAATTCTTGTTGGTAACCCCGAACAGAAGATAAAAAATAACCGGGAAAGCCAATCATCGAAAAAAGGTAACTGCGATTGCGCGACAGCTTGAGCAACTCAAAGCGCGCTTCGTTGAAGTAGATGCGCGGCAGCGACGGATGCGTCCGATGGATGGCAATTGCAGTGGCCATGATGCCTCCTATTCAGTGGCGGTTACACTCTGGTTGGTGAGAGCAAGAAAGGCGTCTTCCAGCGCAGCGGCTCGTACTTCGAGGCCGCTCAGTGTTGCGTCCTGCATCAACATGGTACGCAGCACCGCCTCCGGCGTGCGCGTTCGCACCAGCATCGCGTCTCCATCCTGCTCCACGCTTGTAACCCCCGGTAAGGCGGAAACAAGTGAAGCCGGGAGCGAAGTGGTGCAGCGGATGGAGCGCGAACCATCCGCGGTCTTAAGTTCTTGAGGGGTGCCTTGCGCAACCATCTTGCCCCTTTGGATAACCACAATTCTGCTCGCCAGGGCATCTGCCTCTTCCAGGTAATGGGTGGTGAGCAGAATGGTCTTTCCCCTTGCAGTCAGCTTGCGCACCTGCTCCCACATTGCCCGCCGTGCCTCCACATCCATGCCCAGCGTGGGTTCATCGAGGCAGATGAGGTCGGGATCACCGCACAGCGCGAGCGCAAAAAGCACGCGCTGTTTTTGGCCGCCAGAGAGGGTGCCAAAGAACCGCTCTGCCAAACCCTCCAGGCCGGCGATCGCCAGCAACTCATCGAGGGGACGCGGTTGGGCGTAATAGCTGCTGAAGACTTGCAGATGCTCGCGCACCCGCAGCATCTCTGGCATGCGGCCTACCTGCAGCATGGCGCCCAGCCGCAGCCGGCTGGCACGGTCTCTCGGGTTGCCGTCAAAGATCGTTACCTTGCCCGATGTCGCCTGGCTCAATCCCAGCAACAACCGCACGGCGGTGGTCTTCCCCGCGCCATTCGGGCCCAGCAGTGCGACCACTTCTCCTGCCCGAAGCTCCAGTGAGAAAGAATCGAGCGCTATTTGCCGGCCAAACTTCTTGCTAACGTTCTCCAACGACGCAATAGCAGAACTTTCCTTGACTGCGTTGGGCCAAGGCTCAATCAGGACGCTCGCGGCCATAATTCCTCCATGTGCTGACTGCAACCATCATGCAGGGGCTTGGCGCGGCGGCCTAGTGTCTTTTGTCAAAACGATTCGCTGACATTTGTCATGTGGGCCGCGCCAGCAAATTATTCTAGAGGGGGGGATGGAAACGAATGCGGGGAGTGCCGGGGAATTTGCGAGCTGTACTGTTGAGCTACCTTTTGGGGTTTTTCGTATCGGCCGCAGCCGGGCAGGGTCCTGCTCCCGCGGCAAGTTCACCCGAGGCCGCGGGCCAGCATGTCTTCGCCACCCGCTGCGCATCGTGCCATGGCACCAACGCGATGGGGGGCGAATTTGCGCCCTCGATTGTGGAGCGGGTACCCCTGCGTTCCGACGACGAACTGATAAGGCTGCTGCACAATGGGCTGCCCTCTTCGGGCATGCCGCCGTTCCCGGATATCGTTGACCAGGAGCGGGCCAACTTGATCAGCTACCTGCGCACCTTGAAGCCGCGTGAGGGAGCTGCCGCGGCGCGCACCACGGTCAAGCTGGAGGGCGGAAAAACTCTGCAGGGCACCGCGCTGAACCGTTCCGCGGTCGATATGCAGCTGCTGGGGGATGACCATAAGCTGTATCTGCTGCGCAAGACTGATCCCGGCGTGTACCGTAGCGTGACTTCCCAGGCCGACTGGCCCAGCTACAACGGGGAGACCGTCGGCAGCCGTTATAGCGGCCTTAAGAAAATAACGAATGCCAATGTTTCCCAGCTACAGGCCAAGTGGATCTTTACCCTGCCCGATATCAAGGAAGCGCAGACCACTCCGGTAGTAGTCAATGGGGTCATGTATGTGACCAAAGCGAATGAGTGCTTTGCTCTCGACGCGGGCAGTGGAAGGCAAATCTGGCACTACGAGCGCGGGCGGACCCAGGGGTCCAGGGCGGCTCCGCGCAGGGCGTGAATCGCGGAGTGGCGGTCGCGGGAGATCGTGTGTTCATGGTCACTGACACTGCCCACCTCATTGCGCTTGATCGAACCACCGGCGCCCTCTTGTGGGAGACGGCCATGGTTGACTGGCACGACAACTACAGCGCCACTGGCGCGCCGCTGGTAGTGGGTACGATGGTGGTTTCTGGTATCGCCGGCGGAGATGACGGCGCGCGCGGCTTTGTGGTCGCTTACGACCAGGCCTCCGGCAAAGAGATGTGGCGCTTTTGGACCACGCCGAAGCGCGGTGAGCCGGGTTCGGAGACGTGGCAGGGCAGTGGCATCGATCATCCGGGGGGCGCTACCTGGATGACCGGCACCTACGACCAGGAGTTGGATACCCTTTACTGGCCAGTCGGCAACCCGGGCGACGACATGATTGGAGACAACCGGCTGGGCGACAATCTCTACACCGATTCCGTCATCGCGCTCGACCCAAAGACCGGCAAGCTGAAGTGGTATTTCCAGTTCACGCCGCACGACGTGCATGACTACGACGCCATGGCTCCGCCGTCGCTCGTCGATACCGACTGGCAGGGTAAACCGCGCCAGCTGATGGTCCAGGCCAATCGCAACGGGTTTCTCTATGTCCTGGATCGAACTGACGGCAAGTTTCTACTGGGCAAGCCCTACACCACCAAGTTGACCTGGGCCACCGGGCTGACCCCGGAGGGCCGGCCCATCGTGGCTCCCGGTCATGAGGCGACGCCCCAGGGCACCATGGTTTGCCCGTGGCTGAATGGTGCGTCCAATTGGTATTCCGCTTCCTGGAATCCGTTGACCTCGCTCTACTACGTGCAGACCAACGACAAGTGCGGCATTTACACTCGCACCGACGAAACGTTTCAGCTGGGCCACGGCTATATGGGCGGCTCCTTCAGCGGCGATCCGGCCGACCCCGGCCGGCGAGTGCTGCGAGCATTTGACATTCAGACAGGAAAGGCGATTTGGGAGCTTCCCCAGACCGGTGATGGGAGCTCCTTCGGCGGCGTGCTCAGCACCGCGGGGGACGTGGTTATGTACGGGGCCGATGACGGTGCATTTGCTGCCGCGGATGCGAAAACCGGCAAGCCGCTGTGGCGCTTCCAGGGCAGCGAGCCGCCTCATGCTTCGCCCATGACCTATCTGTTCGACAACCAACAATACATTGCCGTCGCTATGGGTCCCAGCATCATCGCCTTCGGCCTGCCGGATTAGGTTGCAAATTTGTCGCACAAGTTACGCGGCCGAAAACGACGGGCGAAGCCCCAATCATCGTTTTTTCCTTAAACCGTCGGTCGCATCATCTGCCGGGTGCCCCACATCTCGCTCGTTTTTCGCGAGATGTGGGATACCACAGCGCTAAACTTTCAGGCTTTGGACCCCGACGAGCACTCAAGTTAAGGTCCGTGGTATCCCACATCTCGCGAAAAACGAGCGAGATGTGGGGCACCTGGCAGATGCGGGTCGTTAAGCTCGTCTACCGAGCAAGCGGGTTAAACTACCCGGGGCCGCAACCCCCAGCGCCCGGGTGCACACAAGGTAGCCAATACCAAACGTCGAAAGCACGCACAATCCAACCAACTCGGGACGATGAAACGGCAGCACCCGCTTCACCCCATAAGCAAAAGCGGCGGAAATCAGCGCACCCACCCAAAGCCGGGCGACGCGCGAAACCGAAGCTACAACCTCACCAATGCGTGCCTGGAGCGCGCGGCGCAGGAGTGCAAACTCCACCCATCCCGCCATTCCGGCCGAAAGCGTAAGCCCCGCCACACCCCATCGGTGATCGATCCCCAGCAGCCTGGGGAGTGGCAGAGCAAAGAAATATCCCAGCACTACCGTCAACGCCACGCGAATGATAGCGAAGTTAAGCGGTGTCCGCGTATCCCGCAGCGCATAGAACGCGGAGGAATAGAGCCTGCCCGATGTGGTAGCCAGCAGGCCCACACCCGAGCCGGCCAGCACACTCCACACAAACGTCACATCGTGCCCGGTAAAGTTGCCTCCTCGGTAGATCGTGGCAACGATCACATCGCCCAGAACTACAAACGCCACCGCCGAAGGAACGACGAAGAAAGAAATATTTTTGAGACCAGTCTCCAGGCGCTGCCGCAGCACTGTCCCGATTTCCTCATGGGTGCCTAACGCGCTCGACATGGTGGGCAGTTCAGCTGCAGAGATGGCCATGCCGAATAAGCTCACAGGCAGGGAATTCAAAGTCTGCGCGTAGGCCAGTGCAGAAACCGCGCCCGTAGGCAGATAGCTAGCCAGCAGTGAATCGACATACGCGCTAATCTGCACCACCCCGCGGCTGACAAACACGGGAAAGAAGTTTCGCGTCACGGTGTGCACGTGTTCGCTGCCCAGCCTCAGCTTCAGGTTGAGTGGCCGTAGAAAGCCCATCACCGTCGGCACTTGCACCGCAAACTGCAGTCCGCTGCCGATCACCGAGGCAAAGGCAATCACGATCGCCAGTCGAGACTCTGTCACTTGCCCACCCTTCCATAGCAGCGCTGTGATGATCGCCACGTTCCAGATCACGGGTGCGGAATAGGAGAGAAAAAACTTGCGGTGGCTGTTCAGAATGCCGAGGCACCAGGCCGAAATAACCAGTAGCGCTGCCCCGGGAAAGAGGATCTGCACCAGGCGAATGGTGAGCAGGCGGTTCTCCCCGTGGAATCCGGGCACGATGGCATCGATCAACCAGGGGGCAGCAAAGACTCCAGCCAGCGTCAGCAGCGACGTGATCAAAAAGAGGATGGCGAAGATCGCTTCCGCCAGCTGCGTGGCCTCTTCATGCCGCTCTTCCGCGCGCAGGCGCGCATACACCGGGATAAACGAGGCGGAGAGAACCCCTTCGCCGAAAAGATTTTGCAGAAAGTTGGGAATTCGGAAAGCGGCGCGGAAAGCATCCGCCGCGTCTGAATTGCCGAAATAGTGCGCAAACACCCGCTCGCGTACCAGCCCAATGAGTCGACTGAGCAGAATCCGGCGCTGACAGCAAATGCAGAGGAGCGCGAAGCGCGTTTAGTCAAGGGCCTGCTGCTCCAGTTGCAGCACCAGCTCTTCCCACTCGGCGGTGAGCGACTCGTGTTGCTCGCGCAGGTTTTCGAGCATTTGGGTCAGGCGCTGCGTCTCCTCCGCGCTCTCATACACGCCCAGAGATTCTTCCGCCGCGGCAATGGAGCTCTCGACGCGCGGAATCTCTTCTTCGACAAAGCTGCAGCGCTCCTGCATCTGGCGCAGCTTGATCGGGTTCAGCCGGCGCACTTTGGCGGCAGCAACCTCGGGTGATGGCTTATCCGGCTCCGCCGCCGCGGGCCGCACCGTTCGACCGGCTCCCTTGTGTCTCCGCCGCCTGCTTGCGATACAAGTAGTCTTCGTAATTGCCGGGATAGACATGCACGTGGCCGCCCTCCACTTCGAAAATGCGGGTCGCGAGCCGATCGATAAAGTAACGATCATGCGAGACCATGACCACGGTTCCGTTAAAACGAGCGATGGCCTCGAGCAGAACATCCTTGGCGCGCAGGTCGAGGTGGTTGGTGGGCTCGTCCAGTAGCAGGAAGTTTGCCGGGCTCACCAGGATGCGGGCCAGCGCATAGCGATTGCGCTCCCCTCCGGAAAGCACGCCCAGTGGTTTAAAGACGTCGTCGCCGGAGAAGAGAAAGCAACCCAGCAGGCTGCGCAGATCGGTTGTCGACACGCGCGGCGCGGTGTTGCTGATGTCGTCCAGCATGCGCGCGTCGCCATCCAGCACCTTGTACTGATCCTGGGCAAAATATTCGGCGGTGACATTGTGGCCCAGTCGCAAGCTGCCGCTTGAGGGCGGCTCCATGCCCGAAAGCATGCGGATCAGCGTCGATTTGCCCGCCCCGTTCACGCCCACCAGCGCAATGCGGTCGCCGCGATCGATGGTGAAGCTGACGTCCTCGAGCACCTGCTTCGGGCCGTAGCTCTTGGCCAGGTCTGAGACCTCCACCACCGTGCGGCCGGAAGGCTGAGGCTGGGGAAAGTTGAAGTGGATCGCCTGCTCCTCAACCGGAATCTCGATCCGCTCGATCTTGTCCAGCTCCTTGATGCGGCTCTGCACCTGCTTGGCCTTGGTGGCCTGGTAGCGAAAGCGGCTGATGAAGGCTTCGAGATGCTCGATATGCTCGCGCTGGTTCTTGTACGCTGCGGCCAGTTGAGCCCGCCGCTCCTCTTTCTGCGTCAGGTATTTCTCGTAATTCCCGTGGTAGACGTGCAGCGCCTTGTTCCAGATCTCAATGGTCTTGTCCACGGTAACGTCGAGAAAGTAGCGATCGTGGGAGATGAGGATGTAGCCATTGGGATAGTTGTGGAGGTAGCCCTCCAGCCAATTGCGGGTTTCGAGGTCGAGGTGGTTGGTGGGCTCGTCGAGCAGCAGCAGGCTGGGCTTTTGCAGCAGCAGCTTGGCCAGCGCGATGCGCATTTGCCAGCCGCCGGAAAACTCCTCCGTCTGCCGTGACCAGTCATGCTTGCTGAAGCCCAGGCCGCCCAGCACCGTGCCCACCTGGGCATCGAGTGCGTAGCCATTGTGGGCGCGAAAGTGGGAGTCGAGATGAGAGAAGCGGTCAGCGGCCGCAGCATATTCGGGCGTCGCCGGGTCAAACTCCGCCAGCGGTGGAAAGGATTTCCAGTTCCTGCTCCATGCTGCGCAGTTCGGCAAAGACCGAGAGGCACTCGGCAAAAACGCTGCGGCCGCACAGGGCCAGACCTTCCTGGGGAAGATAACCGATGGTCATGCCGCGGGTGCGCTGCAGGCTGCCGTAGTCGAGCGATTCGGACCCGGCGAGCACCTTGAGCAGGGTCGATTTGCCGGTACCGTTGGCGCCAACCAGGGCGGTGCGCTCATTGGGCGTAATGAGCCAGTCGGCATTCTCGAACAGGACGCGGGGGCCGAATCGTTTGCCGGCAGCAGAAAGTTGGAGCATAAGAAAAGCAGCGCCAAGGCGCTGCTCTCATTGTCGCATTTGTCGTGCACAAAAATAAACCGCAGGCCCTCAACTACGCTACGCTCCTCGGGATGCAAATCATCGCACTTTTCTCAACAAGCGGCTATCCTCAGACACAAACCGCACCCCCTTGTCATCCCGACCGGAGTGTAGCTTAGTGGAAGGACCTGCGGTTCGCAGCTCAGCCCTTGGTCCGCTTCCTTGATCACGTTCTGTTCGCCTTGGCCGCCTGGCCTTCGCCGGCGCCTTCTTGCGTGCGGTGCGCGGAGCAAAGCGCGAATGCAGAAACATCTTGTAATCCGCCTCCGTCTGGTCGGCATAATCCACCGCAAAGTCCGCAATGGCATCCACAAATCGATCCGAGGTGCCAATATAGCCATCGAGCGCGACCGCGTCGCCAGAGCGAGCATGGCCGCGAGCCAACAGTTCGCCGCAAATCTCAGCATATTGCATTAAGCCCTCGCCTTTCAGATCCTCTATCTCGATCGACCCTTTATGGTCATTCAATTGCCGAACCAGGTACTGGCGATTATTGATCGTGG
The DNA here is from genome assembly GCA_963805955.1 of uncultured Acidobacteriaceae bacterium. GTDB lineage: Bacteria > Acidobacteriota > Terriglobia > Terriglobales > Acidobacteriaceae > PALSA-350. Next base: position 465,784 of record CAWDVZ010000005.1, on the reverse strand, counting down.
TCCAGCCCAGAAGCAGGTCCGACAGAAACTGCATCGCCGCTGGCCCTGCACAACGCGGCGGCCCTGGTGTTGCGGCGCCCCATCTCCCCCAGATACGGGGCATACGCGGATCCAGGCTCCTCCTTGATCTGCAGGAAAAGAGGATCGTCGCTGCCGTTGCCCTCCAGATAGACGATGTAATCGCGCAGCCCGACGCTGCCGGTTCCCACCACCCGAAAAGCGACATCGAGCGGGCGGTACTGATCGAAAAAGTGTTGGCGCTCCGGCAGCAGAGTTTCGCGGTACACGCTGAGCGAATCGAGAATGGTGCGCGCCTTGGCGGCCGGCAGGCGGTACTGCAGCGGCTTGTTTTCGACGAAGATGCGGTGCGGGCTGCGTTCTTCTTGGGATGTTGCAGCAGACGCTCCGCATTATATTGCGGGGTCGCCCGCTCGGCCTTGCGCAGCACCTGCGAAACCGGCGCAATACGTTGCAGCCGATGCACCTGAAAGCGCGCTACATCCAGCACCGGCATCCGCGCGAACGCGTGCATCGATCGCCGATAGTTCTTCAGCAAGAGAGCCGCCGCCGCCGCGCACGCGGCGCTCTTGCTGCCCGCTTCCCGCCCGGCCAGCATGATGCTGGTCGCAAGCCGCTTCAGGTCCCACTCAAAGGGCCCTCGGATGGTCTCATCGAAGTCGTTGATGTCGAACACCAGCCGTCCATCGGGCGCAGCGTAGGCGCCCAGGTTGCGAACATGGGCGTCCCCGCAGAGCTGGGTAAAGATGCCGGTATGCGGCAGCACCGCCAGGTCGGCAGCCATCACCGGAACCGCGCCGCGAAAAAACCCAAAGGGCGAAGCTGCCATCCGCTCCCACTTGATCGCCAGCAGCGCCGGCACCCGCCCCACGGCCGAGACGGCAAGAGCGTCGATGGGATCGGTCTGCCGGTCGGCGGAACGCCATCGGTTCTGCTCCTGACGGCGAACCTGCTTGCGCCGCGATTGCCCAAAGGCGCGGCGTTCCGGGGAGGCAGTACGTGCTTGATGGTCATTCAGCAGGTGCTTCATCGCAACATAGAACGCGTTCGTCCAGCCGAAACAGATCACGTTCTGATACCCGGCGATCAGCTCCACGTCGAGGATTCGGTCTCAACGTTATATTTTTCGTGGATGGTGCCTTCCTTCTTGAAGCTTTTGAGGATGGTGTTGCTGAATTCTCCCGCAACCTTGCGGGCATCATCGACATAGCCATACTTCTTCATCCCGTCGACGGCCAACCAGTTCAGCGGAGCCCAGCCAAAGGGCAAATCCCACTGCAGGCCGGTCGAGGTTGTACTGGTAGCCAGGCCCCCGGGGCGATCGAGCAGGGCCAGGTGACTATCGACTGCCGCTGCTTGCTCCTTGGTTGCCAGGCCGCTCCAAAGAGGATAAAAGATCGTCGCGTAAACGTAGCTGGATTGCTCGCCGGTAGTGAATTCGTCATGGAAGGACATCCCCTTTGCGGGGTTCCCCAGGTCTTCCATGATGGCCCGCCAGCGGTCATCCGCTACTCGCTCTTCCACTCGGGCCACTTCAGCCGGCTGTCCAGGCATCATCGGCAGGGTCTCCCAGGTCGCGTTCTTTCTTGTCAAACAGGAGGCTCCGGCACACAGCGGCGACGTGATAGATGAAGCCGCTGGAAGGACCAAAAACGGTCAGCGATGTGGAAGACCGGACTCGCGCACGGCGCGATCGCCCTTGTAGAAGTCGCAGGTAGACCGATGTCCGTCAGACCAGGCGAGCGCACGCAGACGAACGAATGTGACGCATCGAGCGGCTGGTCTTCGCCAGCGCCGGCTTGCTTCCGCGGGCGGAGGTTGTTTCTGGCGCCAGCAATCCGGTGGATTTGGTCCTGGACAACAGTATACACCGCCAACCATTCGATCACATCGATGTAATAGCTGCTGTCGTCGGCGAATATGGCGCACGGACCACTTCGCCGATATCAAAATACAGGGCCGGGCCCGGTTTTTTCCACCTTGGGTCCGTGCTTGCTCAGCCAGAGATCATGATCACGGCAAGGAAAAAGGATACACACACGGCCAGACCACTCCTTTTTCTTCGCGGCGTTCGCAGGCGAGGATCCAGCGCGCCGATCTTCACGTAGTACACGGCGCCGATCATTGAGCTCAAGAAAGACAGTTGGGACGGGGTCGGGAGTGGTGCGGCCCGCGTTCGGTCTATGGCTCCATAACTCTCTCAATCTCCTCATCGGTTCCGCACCATCCCCCCGCGCCCGGTCAACCTACCCGTCCTGCAGCAGGCCCAGGATGGTCGAGTCGCTCTCCCCAGCCCGAACATGTCGTTGAACCATCCCCCGAGCACCACGTAGCGATTCGGCACCCAGAGCGACCCCTGCTGCAGGAAGCTCCGCGTACCTGACGTCACCCAGGTCCACGATGCGGCAATATGCGGCAGATCGTCGATCTTGATCTAACGGTTCGCTTACAATGGCGCCCTAGAATCGATTGGAGTCGACGCGCCGTCAGGAAGAAAGAGCACCAGCAGAAGTGGTGACTTTAGGGTCGATAAGATATGAGCACTACGACGTCGGCACCAGAGGCTACCCCATCCCATTCTGAATGTAGGCGTTCAATGTAGGGTGCCGGCGCCCGGGCTCGGCCTGGGGCCAAACTCCCTGCACCGCGGACTTGGAGCCGCCCGCGGGCACAGAGTGCGGGCGCTCACCGCAGGTTTGTCTCCTCCATGGGGAGGAGGTACGTGGCGCGGAGCGCCTCGTTGTCACGTGCGGGGTTCACCCAGCGTTTCACGTGGCGGGCCGAAGCATAGGGCGTTGTTTTGGGTTCGGCCTCACACGCCCTGGTGGGTCCGCGTATTGCATTCAGCTACCTTGGAATCTCCTCCTTTTCCAGGCAGAGCCCGATCCTAGGCACGCATTTGCTTGCAAAGCCTTCTCCAGGCCCATTTCCCATCGCTGGCCGGGTGGAGATGGGGGAGTTGGACGTTTCTCTACGCTGCACAGCTCAGAGGTCTCGGGCCGGGACCTGCGCCATGTTGCCCTTGGTCAAAGTTCCGTGCAGGCACACCAACCTTCTCCCTAATTTTTCAGGCAGTTCGCCTTCCATTCTGTTATTCACTCTCAGGAGGCACCTTTTTCACTCTCCCATGCACCCGGTGGCCAGATTCACATTTAAGGTAGAAGAGCTGCATATCTGGACCTCTCACCCAAGAGCCACTGGGGAGAGAAGCCCCAGTCTGAGCAACAAAGCCTTGGATCTGGAGCAGACAAGGTACAGCATTCTTGATTGCCAGTCAGACTACAGTGATTTCCGTGCTTATCCTGGGCACAGACCTTTCGGTAGGGCTTCCGCTCCACTTTGTCATCCAGAGCCTTTCTCACTGCTCCACCGAGGCCGGCCCGCCCTTTGACTTTACCACCATGCTTACCAATATGCAAGACTGTCAGGCCAAATAGAGACCAGCCCGCAGGCTTCGGTAGCTGAAACCCCTAAAGCCACAGGCGCCACCGCATAAAAAGGCTCCCACAGCTTCCAGCAACACTGATGGAAGCACCCAGGTCAAGGGCATCAGCAGCATCCTCTCCTCCCCAGGGGGGATACAAGGAGACACTGGACAGAGATCAGTGAGTCAATGGCAGAACAGACACAAAAGACTGCCAGGTAAAGTAAGCAGCCGCGACCCACCGCTCCGTGGGGATTTTCACACCCGAGTGGACGGGCCCGATCGGGACGCCTACCTGCCGCCGATCAAGGCACACTTCCTCCATTTCCTTCCTGACCGCGCGCAGGTACGTGGTCCGTGTCTCGGGAGGGCCGGGGAGGCTGCACGTCTACCTGGGTGTTGTCATGGATGAGGCGCGGATCGAAGATCTGCTCCGCCTGGGGGTGCGCCCGATCCCCCGGTGCCTGGAGGTTCAGGTCAAGCTGGGTAGCCCCAGGGCCTCGATCTGCCCCTTCGGCCTGCGGATGTGGCTAGCAGACTTCGGCTGAGAGGGCCGGTTTGCCATGCGTGGACGGGCCGCTTCAGCAGCGACAAGATTCAGAACCGTGTAGACCAGCTGAGTTTTCCGGAGCCAGGGCCAGGTGGAACTGCTCCGCCCCAGGAGCAGCAGGGACGGGAAGTTGGGGCGAGTGGTGAACCACCAGCTGCATCGCGACTTGCACGCTGGCGGATCCCAGGCTTCAATCTTCCCAGTCTGCATTGGGACAGTCCCTGGAGTAGGCATGAAGCTTCCAGGCGTTTATAAGTTGGATCACGCTGGGTTCAACTTTGGCCGGAACAGCCGATATGCAAACCACCGTGTCTGGCATATCATCAGGGATTTCGAAGGAGATGCTGTTGAGTGCCCTTCGATTGCATGTGCCTGCAGAAGGAGACAGCACTGGTGCAAGGAGTCGTTGGGAGTTCGATGGGACCAAGTCAGAGCCCTCATTTCGGCCTGGCTTCGATGGCAACGGAGAGAAATGGTGGCGTTTGTTTCTGTGCCTATGCGCCAGAACATCGAATATTACTTCTGGATACTTGCCGGGCAGATCCTCAGCCTGTGGTGTCCCTGGACGCAGGCCGTTACAGAAGTCAAGGTGATTGCCCATGGTGGAGGCATGAGCTCATTGAAGGGGTCTCTGCTGCCATAGCTTCCAGGGTTCGAACAGCGACAGCATAGGCGAGGTCGAACGGCGTTAACCCCAGCGCGGCTTGACTACATTAAGGGACTGATAATAGACGCCATATCGCTGTCAGCCATCTTATCCCTCGCCACAGGTTGACTTAGGCTGCAACATATCCCACAACACTCAGAAGCAATGAGATCCCCAGTACAGCACCATGGCTGGTACCGACCGGCTCGTGGGCCAAGAGGCCAGAAAAGCAAAAAATCGGCATCATCATGGACATCGTGGCCAACCACACCTCGGACAAGCATCCCTGGTTCATTGAATCCGCCAGCTCCAAAACCAACCCCAAGCGTGACTGGTACATCTGGCGTGACGGCAAAGGGCCTGGGGTGCCGCCAAACAACTGGCAATCGGACTTCGGCCATTCCGCCTGGAAGTTCGATCCAAAAACGTCACAGTGGTACTACCACAAGTTTTACGCCGAGCAGCCCGATCTGAACTGGAGGAATCCGGCGGTCGAGCGAGCCGTGTTTGGAGCGTGTCGATTCTGGTTGAACAAGGGGGTGGTGGGCTTCCGTCTGGATGCCATACCGACCTTATTCGAGGACGAGCAGTTGCGGGACGAGAAGGAGTTGCCCGGCACCAATGCCTACGGTGACCAGAGCCTCGATGACGCGCGAACCAACAATCTGCCTGAAGTGCACCAGGTGATGCGCGATCTGCGCAAAGTGACCAACACCTATCCGGGCCACCGGGTCCTGATTGGTGAGACCTATCTGCCTGACATCGCGGAGTTGCGCAAGTGGTACGGTGCTGACCACGACGAGTTGCAATTGCCCATGGACATGATGGTGGGCTTCCTCAACCGCATGGATGCTGCGGAATTTCGCACCCGCATTGATCAGGCCGAGCATGATCTTGATCACGACCAACCGCTGTTTGTCTTCGATAACCACGACAATCCCCGCAGTTGGAATCGCTATGGCGACGGCAAACACAACCTGGATATTGCCCGTGTGATCGCGACCCTTTTGCTCGGCACGCGTTCCACGGCCATGATGTATTACGGCGAAGAGTTGGGCATGACGACCACCGTTCCCACTCGGGTAGAGGATGTCAAGGACCCGATCGGCAAGATCGGCTGGCCAAAAGAAAGGGGGCGCGATGGTGAGCGCACGCCGATGCAGTGGGATGGCTCCCCAAACGCCGGTTTTACCACGGCTTCAGCCACCCCCTGGCTACCGGTGCCGGGTTCGTACAAGACGGTGAACGTCGCCCTGGAATCGCGTGACGACGATTGCCTGCTGTGCATGGTATCAGAAGACTGATACAATTGCGCCGCGACAACCCTTCATTCCGCGATGGCACCCTGACGATGCTAAATGTGAATGACAATGACGTCCTATCATGGTTACGTAAAACAGCGGATGGGAAGGCGGTGCTTATTGCCTGTAACTTTACCGCGGATGAGCAGAAGGTGGCCTTCGATTTGGCCTCGCAGGGAATGAGAGGACAGCAGCTCAAGTCATTACTGCAGACGCCCGGCAGCGCCGAACCTCAATCATTAGCGTCGATCAAGTTACCACCCTACGGAGTTTATATTGGTCAGGTTGAATAGTTTTTTTTTTTTTTAAAAAAAAAAAAAAAAAAAAAAAAAAAAAAAAAAAAAAACGGGAGATTAGCGTTAATATTTTTTTAGATTAGACAGCACGCGCTAGGGCCCTGATAATCCACAGCTATCGGCCCGCGCGCGTGTTTTTTTTTTTTTTTTTTTTTTTTTTGCGAGCAGCTCGTCATAAGTGCTGTAAACACCCTCGAAAACCGCATCCCAGGACGCCGACTGCGCATAGAGCCGCGCCGCCCCCTTGCGCATCCGCGCATGAAGCTCCGGATCTCGAATGATCCCCGCCACCGCAGCCGAAAAGCCATCGTCCGTCGCTATGCAGCCAGTTTCACCGTCCCGCACAATATAACGAGGGCCACCGTCAGGCGTGACAACCGCAGGAACCCCGGAAGCCAAAGCCTCAAGCACTACATTGCCGAACGTGTCGGTGTCGGAAGGAAAGACAAAAAGGTCCATGTTGGCGTAAGCGCGAGCGAGCGCCTCGCCGCGAAGCACACCAGTAAACTCCGCGTTCGGCAAGTGTTGCCGCAGCCAGCTCTCTTCTTTGCCGTGGCCTACGATGAGAAACCGGAAATTCGTAATACCAAGCTCGATCAGTTCGGTTCGTATGCGGGCCAGCAGAAACACATTCTTCTCGATAGAAAGCCGTCCACAAACCCCAGCACGATGCCCCCTCTGTCTCGTTGCGGTCGCGATACTCCGGCGAGAACGCAATCGTATCCACTCCGCGAGGCATCAGCGCACAGTGGCGGCCGGTGACCTTTTCCAGCAGGTTGCATAAATCGATATTGGGCGCGAAAAGAACCTCAGCCAGCCGATAAAAACGTGCGCAACCCAACAGCGCAACATCTTCGATTTTCTTTTCCGCGGCCTGCCTCTTCCCCTGGGGGAAGCCTGCGCAGTAGCCATGCGGAACGCTGGGCGGCGTATTCGTGCAGATTGGTATGCCAGGAGGCAACCAGCGGAACCTTCAGATGCTTTGCCAGCCACGCCCCAAAATACCCGGTTCGCTCGGCCCTGTTACGTGGACGATGTTTGGCCCGAAGGCGCGCAGCCGTTGTTCCAGGAAATCCTTGTGGCGCAGGAAGGCCGGATCAAAGGTGAGATCTTTTTCCAAACGGAATGAAATCGCGCTGCCGCGCGGAATCTCGAGAGTAGTCAGCTCGCCCTGCTGTTTCTCACTTATTTGTGCTTTCCCGCTTTCCCGGGTGGAGACAAAAGAAAGGCAGCCCCCTACGCTGCGCAAAAGCTTCAAAATGCCTGCTGGTATGGGCTACCCCATTGATTTCGTAAAACGTGTCCGGAAGGTGCCCCCACCCTTGGGGTCGCCGTTCGCGTAGGCAGAGTGTATCTGCACCTGGCATGTCGACGTGTTCCGGGGTTAAAATGCTTCCTGCTCGCCCAACGCGAATTGCAGCTCGTGCGATTCATTCCATGCAAAACGCAAGCCGTGGCTTACCGGATTGCTCCCCAACAACCTGACAAACTGAAGGATCATACGCATATAAGCCGGTGCCTCGCCGTCAGGCCAAAGCTGACTAATCGGGCGATCGACACCGTTCACGTCCGGGTGATAGACCCGCTCGTCCCAACGGCGCGACCCCTCAGGGAAATCAGGGTAGTCGCGAATGGCATCCAGCGTGGATTTCATGATCCGGTGTTTCCAGGGCTCCGCATACTGCGGCATGAAGAGCACATGGCTGCGATTTTCGCGGCGGACCTCATAGACGAACTCGTTGAAGCTGGTCGCTTGTGTCAAGTTTACGTTTGCGTTCGGCTCCAGCCCGTGCCGATCGCCGCCGGAGATCAGCAACTTATTCCACTGAGCCGCGAGCCGTTTCACCTGCCGATTTTCTTCCCAATTACGTAGCCCATTGAGTTCCACCGCGTGGATCGACGGCTGTTCTGGGTGAGGAACTCCTGCACCCGCTGCTGGTGCAAATCGGAGCCAATTTTGTACAGGTCCCACAGTGGATGATTGAAGACGATCAGTACGTTGGGAAATTCGTGAAGCGCAGAGAGCATTTCCGTCAGCCGCGAGTCGCTCGGATTCGCAGTGAACGCCGCAAATTGACGCATCCATTCGGCGCCGGTGGCGCTCGGCAGGTTATGGATGCCGAGGTGGAAGGCTTGGTCTTGCCCGAATGGTGTCGTCCACTCTACAGACACCGGAATGTGGCGAGCGCTGGCGACCGTGCGCAGCAGCATCGGCGCCTGAATATCGTCATGATCGGTTATCGAGACCAGCGGCTGCACCTGGAGGGTCTCCGCGATCTGACGGCTTTCCAGGTCAAAGGCTAAGCGGGGTGTGAGCGGAGGCGTCCAATAACTCTTGGCGTAGTCGATCTTCAGGCGATGGTTTTTCCGACAGCGCTTTTCTTCACGGGCCATGATTCCATGGAAGCAGCGATACTCGTGGGCAAGTTTAACGATGAAGTCGAGCGTCTCCTTCGAACGATTAGTATGGCTGTGCAGCGAAACACCCGAAGCGTAGCCCTTGCCGAACGCTGGTTGTTCCAGAGATACGAGATAAGGACCTGTCATCTCTTCCTCCTGTTGGAGCAACCGCACCTGGCCTTGTGCCACACGGTAACTGTGTGATCGCTCTCATGTGCCCAGTATGTGGTGCAACTCATGAACAGCGAGTTACTGGCACGCGAATTAACGTCTAAATTTCGTTTTCAACTATGCTGGGGAAATGATTCTTGCGACCAAAGTAACTGGCTGCTGATTATCGTGTGCCGTAATGTCGGGGTTGAGGAGAGGTTCCTCTTCCACATTCGGCTGGCCCCGGCGACGGGCTTCCGGTTCGAGTTGATACGGGTCAAATCGTTCTTGAGGATTTCAAAGGCCTCTTCTGGGGTATCGGCCATCTGAAAGAGCGCGCGATCCTCTGCTGAAATGGCGCCCTTTCCACCAGTACATCCAAGTTCAGGATGCTGTTCCAGTACGTGGAGCCGTACACCACGATGCTGATCTTCTTGGCCAGCTTTTCTGTCTGAACCAGGGTGAGCACTTCGAACATTTCGTCGAGAGTGCCGAAGCCGCCGGGGAAAACAACCAGTGCCTTGGCCAGATATGCAAACCAATACTTGCGCATGAAGAAGTAGTGAAACTCGAAATTGAGCGAAGGGGTGATGTATGGATTCGGTGCCTGTTCGAAAGGCAGCCTGATGTTTAGGCCAATGCTCTTACCCCCCGCCTCGTACGCCCCCCGGTTGGCGGCTTCCATGATCCCTGGACCACCGCCGGACGTGACGACGAAACGATGCCGGCGCCCTTTCAGAGTCTGCGTCCACTTTGTCATCATGGAGGCGAGTTGGCGTGCGTCCTCGTAATAGCGGGCCATTTCTACCCCGGCCTCGGCTCGGCGGCGGCAGTTCGGTAGCTGTACCCTGGGCGATCTCCTCGTCGGTCGCTGGTTGCTCGTCGTCAGGCGCGGGCGCAGCGGACCCGGGCTTGTCCAGGAGATTCGAGTTCCTGGCGCGCGTCTTCGTGGGCACGGAACCTCGCCGAACCAAAAAACACGATCGTGTCCTGGATTTGTTCGCGGGGAAGCGGGCCAGCGGCTCAGAGTATTCCGAGAGGATGCGCACCAGGCGGCCGTCGGGACTGTTGACAAACGCAGGGTTCTGGTAAGACAGGGGAGCGCGGGTAAGGTCGGGCGGTGTGCCAGTTTTGGTTCATGCGTTCAGGGGGTAGATCCGCGGAAGTGCACCGCCTCGACGATCGCGATCCACAGATTCAACAGGCCGAGGCCCGAAACCATGCCTCGCACCGCTCCATACATCAGAAACGTAGCCAGGCGCGGGAAATGGTTGAGAAGCTGATTATCAGCCCATAGCGGCGCGTACCAAGGAAGCACCAGAACTATGATGCCGATGTAGATGCGGATGACAACATAGAGGTAGAGTTCCACCCGGCGAAGCCAAAGGGGAACCCGAGCGGGGCGCTGAGGCTCACGTTGCCGATCTTGCACGGTCGAGCCGTTTGCAGAATTGGACGAAAACAGGTTCGACTGTTGCGGCATTTTTTCTTAGGCCAGAGACGACAAGCAAAGTGTCTATCGCAACAGTAACACAGCAACTCTGAGGGCGATGACTGCGGTACGTGGGAGCCCCGCTTCAGCAGGGGGAGCTGACTTCAGTCCGGCGGAAAAGCAATTCATTCCGAAAGCGTGCGCTTTAAGCCCTGGGGAAGTAGGCTAGCGTTGCCGGGTCGCCTGTCCCGGGTTGGCGCAGGCCGAACACGGTCTATACGCGGTGCGCATCTGGACCGAGTTGCCCGCCTCCGCCGCCGCCGCTGCCAGGATCCGATGGTGGATGGTAAAAAGGGCAAGCTCCAGGCGGTCTGAAACGCCCGTCTTGTCGTAAACGCTGCGCAGATAGTTCTTGATTACCTGTTCGGTGGTGCCCAGGCGCAGAGCGATCTCTTTGTTCTTGCAGCCCTGCACGATCAGGGCGACGATCTTCATTTCTTTCGGGGTGAGGCGGTCCCGGACACGCGCCCCGACGGAATCTTCTTCCTCCGACCCGATCGCCTCAGCGGGCCGCTGAATCGACGAGAAGCCCTTGATCACCCTGTGCACGCACTCCACCAGTGCTTGGCCGGTCGTATTGCGGTAAACCACTCCACGGATGTCGTGAGCGGTGAATACCTGGGCCGGCTCTCCGTTCTCGGCAATCACGACCGCCCGGCTTCCGGCGGCTTTCACATGGGACATCAGATCCTGATATTCGGGCCTCAAAGCGGAAGCAAACAGAACGATGGACGAGCGATACGCATCGACCGAAAGTAAAAGACGTTCGAGGTCCGCACATTGCGCGGCTACGCGGAAGTCCTCTTCACTCGCCAGGACCTTTGCAATGCCGGCGCGAAAGATTGCTTGGTTGTCAGCCAGGATAATTTTATTCATCGTGCTGCCTTGTGCCTCGTGTCGCTCGTATTCGCAATCTTTACCGGCCGCGTGATCCGGTTATCGACCACCGGCCCCGAGTCGTTCTAAAATGTCTTGTTTTGCTACACCTCTAGTACGTTTCTCTCTGCTGCCTGCGCCGAGAGCGGCGAGGTGTTGGTGACTTCAAGCCTAGCGGCTCGGGCAGGAAATGAAACTCCACGAAAGTGGCAGGGTCACGCTCTCAAGTTGCTGTCGCGACTGGATTTGGGTGTAGCGAAAGTGGTGCGGACGTCACCGTTGCGCGCAGGCAATACACTAAAGAAGCATGGGCAAGCCAGTTATCCTCGCGGTAGACGACGATGTGAGTGTGCTTGAGATGGTGGTGCAGGATCTGCGCCGCCAATACGGGGCGACCTACCGCATCCAGCGCGCCGCCTCGGGGCAGGCGGCACTCGACACCTGTGACCAATTGAAAAAGCGCGGCGACACCGTCGCCCTGTTCGTCTCCGATCAACGCATGCCTGGAATGTCCGGGGTGGAGTTCCTGGGGAAAGCGATGGAGATCTACCCGGATGCGAAGCGTGCCTTGCTAACGGCATACGCCGACACCGAGGCAGCCATCCAGGCCATCAACACGGCCAAAATCAACTATTACCTGACCAAGCCCTGGGACCCCCCGGAGGAGCGCCTCTACCCGGTTCTCAACGATCTCCTGGAGACCTGGAAGGAGGGCTATCGAGCTCCCTTTGAGGGCTTGCGGGTGGTGGGACCGCGCTATACCCTGCGCGATCACCAGGTGCGGGATTTCCTTTCCCGCAATCGCGTTCCCTATGTCTGGCTCGATCCTGAACAAAGCGCCGAAGGCGTGGATTTGCTGACCCGTTTCAAGTTGGATGACCACAAGTTGCCAGTGGTCCTTTTTGGGGATGGCTCCTTTTTGGTGCAACCGGGCCAAATGGAATTGGCCGGGAAGATCGGTTTGCGCACCCAGGCGGCCAAGGAATTATATGACCTGGTGATTATCGGTGCGGGTTTGGCCGGCTTGGCCGCGGCAGTATACGGCGCCTCGGAAGGACTGCGGACGTTGGTCATTGAGGACGAAGCGCCGGGAGGACAGGCAGGCTCGAGTTCCAGAATTGAGAACTACCTCGGTTTTCCCGAGGGCGTAAGAGGCCAGGACTGGCTGAGCGTGCCCTTATCCAGGCGACGCGTTTCGGCGCCGAAATGCTGACCCAAAAAGCAACCGGGGTGCGCACCGAGAGCAACTACAACATCGTGCAATTGGCTGACGGCCGGGAAGTCTCGTGTCACGCATGCCTGATCGCTGTGGGGGTCTATTACCGCCGTTTGACCACTCCGGGAGTGGAGCGCCTGACCGGCGCAGGGGTCTACTACGGGGCTGCGATGACCGAAGCCAGGGCGTGCCTCGATGAGAACGTGTTCATCATCGGAGGTGCCAATTCCGCCGGCCAGGCAGCCATGTACTTCTCCAAGTATGCAAAAAAAGTAACCATGCTGGTAAGGGCGGAGTCACTTAAGAACAGCATGTCGAAATACTTAATCGATCAGATTGCCGGAACATCGAATATAGAGGTTAAGACGCAATGCCAGGTGGTAGAAGCGTTGGGCGAAAGCCGTTTGTCTTGTTTGAGACTCTGTAGCCCGGAGGGCGAAGAAACCGTGCCGGCTAGTGGATTGTTTATTTTTATCGGGGCAGCGCCCAACACGGATTGGCTGCCGGACTCAATTATGCGTGACGCGAACGGCTTTCTGCTCTCCGGTTGAGATCTAAAAGTAGACGGCAAGCTGGTAAAAAGTTGGAACCAACCCGGGAACCCTACCTTCTGGAGACCAGCGTTCCCGGAATCTTTGTCGCTGGAGATGTGCGCCATGGCTCGATCAAGCGGGTAGCTTCCGCGGTTGGCGAGGGCTCAATTTCAGTGCAGTTTATCCACCAGTATTTGGCGCGGTTTTAAACCATGACCGACGTTCAACAAAGTGCGAAGGTGGAAGAAGTCCCGCCCCCACCCTTGCCGCTCAATTGCAGCAGGTTTCAATTTTTGCCGGCGTCTCTCTGGACGACTTCGCTGCCTTGACTCAGTGGAACTGATCCAGGCCGATGCCGGGGCCGACCTGGAAAATATCCAGTACACATCGCGGCTTCTGGATCCTGCTCTCGGGCGAGCTTCGGCTGCAGAAACGCCATCCCGATGGAGATCTCACTCTCATTGGCACCATCAGCGCGGGGGAGACCTTCGGGGAATTCCCTTTGTTAATGGGTAGGGACGCGGATGCGGTCATTACTGTTCTCCAGCCCAGCACCGCCGTCTTCCTGCGGGAAGAACTTTTTTGGAACCTCATGTTTTCATGCCCCCGGGTACGTACTGAAGTTCTGGGAAACATGGCACGCAGGCTGCAACTCTTTCAATCCCAGGAGCTGCATCGGGAAAAACTAATCTCGCTGGGTACCATGGCCGCGGGCCTGATGCACGAGCTGAATAATCCTGGAGCGGCCGCGAAGAGTGCCGCCTCGCAAATGCGGGAAAACCTCAGCCGTCTGCAACAGATCAGCCTGCGAATGTGCGGCCGCGAAGTGATTAAGGGCCAGACCGAGTGCCTGCGCGAACTGCAGGAGCAGGCGTTAACTGCTCAAAAACCAAATGCAATGAGTTCGATGGACCAGGCGGATGCAGAAGGCGAATTGGAGTCATGGCTGGAAGACCACGGCATTGAAAACGCCTGGAAGCTGGCGCCACGTTGTCCGGAATTGGTTTTGACGCCCGTACCCTCGAATGCGCGCAGCACGAGTTTCCCGGAAACACCTTATCCGACCCGCTGAACTGGATGGAGGCCCTGGTCTCTAGCGTCCAGCTGGTGGGAACCATCGAAGAAAGCGTTTCCCGAGTCACCGACCTGGTCAAAGCGGTAAAGAAATACGCTCATGATGACAAGCCGCAGCGGCATCAACTCGATGTCCACGATAGTATTCAAAGCACTCTCGTGATCTTGGGCCACAAGTTTCGCCAAAAAGAACTGACCGTGGAAAAGCTTCTTCGCCCGCACTCTTTCCCCGCTCTCTACCTGCGGCGTAGGACTGAGCCAGGTGTGGACCAACCTGCTGGACAATGCAATCGATGCTTCGCCGCAAAAGGGCACCGTCACCGTACGTACCTGGGAAGAAGGCGACAATGTCTACATTGCTGTCGCCGACGCAGGTCCGGGCATACCCGAAGAAAACAGGAAGCTGATTTTCGAGCCCTTCTTTACCACGAAGCCCACAGGTCAGGGGACTGGTCTGGGTCTGGATATTGTTCGCCACATCGTGGTGGACAAGTTTGGCGGACAAATTAACGTAGATTCCGTTCCTGGAAAGACCGAATTTACCGTTAAGCTGCCCGTCGTTTCGTAGTTTCCCGCCAACCCCAATCTTAGCGAAAAGATGCCGGCAACCTTCTGACAGAACTGCGTTTTGTCAGTTAGCAGCAGTCGCAAGGGGGAAAAAGTTGAACATCAAGAGGAATTGGCGTACGGCGGTTGCGTTCCTGCTTATCGGTGGGACCGCCGCGATCGCATCTGCCCAGTATGGCCAGGGCTATGGCTCTTCTTATCAACAGCAAAGCCAGTCACCTGATGACGCGGCTCACTGGGGCTACCAGGATGGGTTTGCGGATGGCAGCCATGATCGAGCGACCGGTCACAGCTTCAGGCCCACCCATGACGGCGCCTACAAGCATGCTCCGGAGTACGGCCACCCGCCGATCAGACGCGACGAGTACAAGAACATCTACCGCGAAGCGTATGTCCGCGGATATGAGAAAGGTTATGGCCGTTAGAGCATTAGAAATATCGGAGTCGTTTTCGCTCTTGAAGCGGCCGCTATTCGCCCACAATACCATGGAGACGAACGCGATCAGGGCTCCCCCGATGACTACACAAACTTGAAGCATAGTTCCTCCACCCGAATTCTAAATCGTTTTGCTTTTCCGGCGCTCGAAGAGCTTGGCGTCGATCAGGAAACGGAACCAGAATGTCTGAAGGGTCCAGAAAATGAAACCCTCCCGGCCATCGAGGATGCCTAGTCGAAGAAAATAGCGGTAGAAGAAGAGAGCAAAGGGCCGTACAAACAGTGGGGCATTGTTGTACAAGCGGCGGAGAAAGCGTTTCCGTTCCAGAGCATTTCCCCTGAAAGTCGGCCGGATTTTGTCTCCATGCGTGGCGCCGGTCTGCTCCAGTACTCGGCGTCGGACCAACGGTTATGCCGGGTTGTCCATTCCGAAAGGGACATGCGGATCTCGTCGATCATGTAGCCGGAGAGTTGCTGGCCGAACCCTCAAGAGATAGAAGTGCTGGTCGTATCTTCGCTCTTCGCAGCGCGCGGACCCCATTGCGGAACAGTCGCAGATGCCAGGTGGGTGACATGCCCCCGTGGCGCAACTGCCGCCCTAGAAACTGCACCAGGCGACCGATAAGAAAGCCGGAGTCGGTTGGGTTCTCCGGCAACGAACGTATGGAAGCGATCAGTCCGGGTGTCAGCCGCTCGTCGGCGTCCAGATGGAGTTGCCACGGGTAGCGGAGAACCAGGTTATCGATCGCCCAGTTTCTCTGTGCGCCATAATTTTCGAAGGCATGCTGTCCCACCTGGGCTCCGTGCTGCCGGCAAAGCGCGATCGTGTCATCTGTACTGAAGGAATCCACCACGTGCAGGTCATCGGAAATTTCCTGCGCCTGCTCCAGCGTCGCCTTATGGTGTCGGAAGAGTTAAACGCAAGAATGATAACTGAGGCTTTCATTCAGCGGTTCGCTCAGCCTTCATCAAGAGTTTCTGTTCAGCAGCATGTCGCTGGTGATGCGGCGCACGCCGGCTTCTTCAAAATAATGATTGGTGTCGGCGATGGAATTTCCCGTACCAATTGCCCGGCAGGCATCTTCCACTACATAGGTTTCGAACCCCGCCTGCATGCTGTCAATTGCGGAGTAACGCACGCAGTAGTCGTAAGCTAAGCCGGTAAGAAAGATTCGTCCTAAGCCGCGCTCCCGGAGATAGCCGGTAGGCCGGTACGTGTCAGGCGATCGTTCTCCCTGAAAGCGGAATAGGAGTCGATGGTTTTGTGGAAACCCTTTCGGAGAATCAGCTCCGCCGTGCGTGCGCAGCTCAAGACCGGCGTGGAAAGCTGCGCCTCGGTTCCTTCAACGCAATGGTCGGGCCACAGCATCTCCTCTCCATGCTCCCTCCTGCATGGTTTCGAAAGGAGCGCGTCCCTGATGGTTCGAGGCGAAAGAATGATGATCACGGGGGTGCCAGTCCTGGGTCGCAATCATATGGGGGAAGGGGCCAGCGATCCGGTTGATCACCGGCACCACTTCCTGCCCGCCCGGCACGGCGAGAGCCCCTCCATCGCAGAAATCATTCTGTACGTCAACCACCAACAGAACGTCGCGATCCGTAATCTCGATTCCATTTGTAGAAACTATAGCGCAAGCGAGAGTGGCGCATCGCACAGGCCTCGGTGGGCTAGCTGGTTTGATCACACAATCACGCACGGCCGCTGCAATCTGCTCGCTCGAGTAATCGAGGCTCTGCAGAATCTACGGCTGTGTTCTCCAGCAATGGCGGCGGGAGCCGGTACAACACGGGAGTGGAGGAAAGCCGCACCGGGTTAGCGATGCTGCGCACCAGATCGAGAGTGGGGTGCTTGATCTCACGATCAGTCCTCGCGCCAGCGCCTGCGGATCGTTTAAGGCTTCGCCGACAGTCTGGATAGAGGAAGCTGGGATATCTTCGCGATGAGCCTGCTGAGCCACTCGCTCGCCGGCCGATCGAAGATCTCGCATAGCGCAGGAATCAGCGCGTCGCGATGTTTCGTGCGCAAAGCATTGGTTTGAAACCGCGCATCGGCCCCCAGCGTCTCCTCCTTCGATGACGCGCAGAAACCGTTGCCATAGCGCATCATTGCCAATGGCGGCGACAAAATACCGGCCGTCTCCCCCGGAAGACCTGGTAAGGAACAATGCTGGGATGCGCGTTTCCCCAGCGCTGCGGTGATTCGCCGGCGTTCAGGTAGTTGCTACCCGCATTGATGAGCAATGTCAGCTGGGAATCGAACAGCGCCATGTCGAGAGCCTGCCCGGCCCCGGTTTTCTCCCGCGACAGCAAGGCGGCGAGGATCCCCAATGCGGAGTAGAGGCCGCAGGTCATATCGGCAATCGCGATCGGATAGCGAATCGGCTCCCCCTCCGGCTCACCGGTAAAACTCATGATCCCTGCCTGGGCCTGGCGATGATGTCGTAGCCCGCCAACCAGATCTGGGTCCGGAGTGCCCATAACCGGAGATGGCGCAGTAGATGATCCGCGGATAGCGCGCGCAGATTGTTTCCGCATCCAGTCCGCGCCGCTTCAGCGAGGCCAGGTTGCGCTGGTTGATGAGGAACACGTCTGCCGTGGCCAGCAGGCGGTGAAGAATCTCCGCACCCTGAGGCTGATCGTAATCGAGCGACAGCGAACGCTTATTGCGATTGGCGGCCAGGAAGTAAGCGGATTCGTTCCCACAAACGGAGGACCCCAGCTCCGCGACTGGTCCCCGTTCTGCCCCGCTCGACTTTTATGACGTCGGCGCCTAGATCTCCCAGCATCATGGCGCAATAGGGTCCAGCCAGCGCTTCTGTGAATTCAATCACGCGGATGGAGTCGAGAACTCTCACTTACCCCGGCCGCCCTGGTCAACAACGCCGAAGCTGCGTTCCACCAGCCGGCGCTCCCGACCTGCCCTTGTCGAAAAGCCGGCCGATCAGCGTGATGCCGTGGGGCACCCGCCGCGGCGGCGAGAATTTGGCTGGTGGGTTGGCCGGATCCGGCGCCCAATCGCTGCGCGCCGCCGAGACCTCGATAAATCCGGCGCGCAAAGTAAGCGAGGGATGTCCCGTAGCGTTCGTGATGGTGAGGATTTCGTCGCGCAGAGAGGGAACCAGAAGCAAGTCCACCTGGGAGAAAAGACGGCCCATTTCGTTGGCCACTTTGCGCCGGAAGCGATCGGTCTGCACGAAATCCACCGCGGAAAGAAAGCGCGCCTGACGAAAAGAATTGGGCCACGCGTCGGCGCCTACCTTTTCAATTGATCCACGCCGTGGGTGAGGGTCAGCTCCTCGAAGGCCGCAGCCGCCTCGGCAAAAGGATCAGTTGCAGTGAATCATAAGGCCGATTGGGGATAGCCACCTCGACTGGAACCATGCCCACCTTCTTCACCGTTTCGAGAGCGGCGCGATCGACGTCGGTGGCCGGATTCTCCTTCATCCATTTGGGAAATAGCCTACCGCAGACCTTCTACTTTCGCTCCGGCGTCGTAGTCCAGCTTGCTGGGCACGCTCGCACATCGCCGCGTCCGGCCCGGTAATGGCCTCCAGCACCAGCATGGAGTCCTCGACACTGCGTGTCATTGGACCCAGCTTGTCGAGCGACCAGCACAGGGTCATTGCGCCGGTCCGCGGCACCCGGCCGTAGGTCGGCCGCAGGCCGGTAATTCCGCAGCGCATGGTGGGGCTTACGATGCTGCCGCCGGTTTCGCTGCCGATGGAAAAGCCCACCAGCCCGGCGGCGGTAGCCGAGCCGGGCCCCGCGCTCGAGCCCGACGCACCTTCCTGGAGCAGCCAGGGATTTTTTGTCTGCCCGCCAAACCAGACATCGTTGAGCGCCAGCGCGCCCATGCTCAGCTTGGCGACCAGCACCGCGCCGGCCTGATGCAGGCGCTTGACCACGGTTGAGTCCTCCGTAGGCACGCGGTTCCTGAAAGGCTCGGCGCCGTAGGTGGTGGGAATGCCGCCGTGTCGAGCAGGTCCTTGCCGCCCCACGGAATGCCGTGCAGCGGTCCGCGGTAGTGGCCTGCAGCGATCTCTTGGTCCGCCTGTTTGGCCTGTATGGCTAACTCGCGCGTCGGCGTGATCACGCACAGCAGCGTGGGATTGAAGCGTTCGATTCGCTGCAGGTAGATGTTGGTAAGCCGCTCCGAGGTAAGCTGGCGCTTCTCGATCCAGCGGACAGCCGGGTGACGGGGGCGAAGGCAATTTCCTCGTCATTGCTGGGTAGCGGACCTGGATCAGTCTTGCTGCGCAGAAACAGGTTGCGCGTGGGGCCGGCCGGCTGCCCGGGCAACGCCGCTTCGCAGTGCGACCAGGGGGCTAGTGTGGTTCGAGCGCGACCTTGCGCGGCCCGACGCGCCTCTCGTACAGCGGCGCCATCCCGCTGCGCCAGTTGGCGACCGCCTCTTTGCGCTCGCCTCACTCAACTCCACCTGCACCAGCTTCTCCGCTTCCGCAAAGGTCAGCGGAGATACCTCAGGCCCGACCGGCGGCCACGTCGCAAAGGCAGGAGCTGCGGCCTTCTGCTCCTCAGTTTGCAAGAGCTCACAGCGATCCCCAGAAGACCAAGGGAGCCGTTGGCCAGGAACTGCCTGCGTGATTTCGACATAGCGCCTCTGATAAGCTAACCTCTGTCCGTGCCAAGCAATCGTGGGAAGCCCCATATCTCGCTCGTTTTTTGCGAAGATCATAGGATACCGCAGAACCTTAACCCCTTCCGTCCTTATAGAAACGAAAAAGCGGTCTCATCTAGAGCGGTGATCTCCCATATCTCGCAAAAAACCAGCAAGAAACCATAAGCGAAGAGGACGTGAGTGGACATAGTAAGGAACGGGGATATGGGGCACCCGGACACGATTCCTGGATGAAGCTTTCACTCGAGCTCAACGATGACCCCTTCAAAGGCGCGCAGCGAGACACTTGACGCGACCACTTCGCCGGAGCGATCCATATGGGTCGAAACCACAATGTTGCCGGCAGCGTCGCCGCCTCTTCCTGTCCCTCGCTCAGATTGAGCAGGATCGTAAACCGTCCCCCTCGCCGATCCTCTCATAGCGAAGAACGCGGCCGTTGCTGGCCACCTTTTCAACCCGGCCACTATTCAAGGCCGCATTGGAATTGCGCAGGCCGATGAGCGTGCGATACAGGCTGAGCACCGAATCACTTTGACCGGACAGCGTAGCACATTCACCGTCGCATGATCGGCCGCCAGCGAAGCCACGGCGTGCCCGCCGTAAATCCGGCGACTTCGAGCTATCCCATTGCATGGGCGTGCGCTCCGGGTCACGTCCCATGCCCTTGCCGGGTCATTCTTTTCCGCCGGATCCTGCACTTCCGCCGCCGGGATAGCAACGTCTGTCATCCCGATCTCCTCGCCGTAGTACATCATCGGCGTCCCCGCAGTGTAAGCAGCAACATCGCCGCGGTGCGCGCCTGGGCGCGCCCGATGCGTGTGGCGATACGGGGTTGGTCATGGTTACCGATCACCCAGTTCGGCCACGCACCCGCAGGCAATGCAGCCTCGTACTCCTTGATCACCTCGGCAATCGCATCCGCGTTCCACGGGCACTGCATGAGATGAAAATTAAAGGGTAGCTGCGCGCCCTTGAGATCCTGACCGTAGTAGGTCGCAAGCTGATCAAAAGGGAGATAGGTCTCACCGATGAGCAATCGGTCGCCATACGAGTCCAGTACCGCGCGCATCTCCGCGACGATCGCGTGCACCTCAGGCCGATTCGTGTTGTACACGGGAAGCAGCCGGACCGATGCGGGACTGTCCGGAGTGCTCGCAGGATTGACCGGGTTATCGCGATACTGATCGTCCTTGATGATCATCCACATCACGTCCACGCGAAATCCATCCACCCCGCGATCCAGCCAGAATCGAAGCACGTTGTACATCGCTTCACGCAGCTCCGGGTTGCGCCAATTCACATCCGGCTGCTGCTTGAGAAACGAATGGTAGTAGTACTGGCTGCCATCCTTTGTCCACGCGGGACCGCCGAAATTGCTCAGCCAGTTGTTAGGCGGACCGCCATCCGGGGCCGGATCGTGCCACAGGTACCAGTCACGTTTCGGGTTGGTAGTCGAGGAGCGGCTCTCCAGGAACCATGGATGCTGGTCGGAAGTGTGGTTAGGCACGAAATCGACGATCAGCTTGAGACCGCGCTCGTGGATAGCTGGAGCAGTTTGTCAAAGTCGGCCAAGTTGCCAAAGATGGGATCGACGTTGCAATAATCAGCGATGTCGTAGCCGAAATCCGCCATGGGCGAGGGATAGAAGGGGGCAATCCACACCGCCTTGATGCCCAGGTCCGCCAGGTAATCGAGCCGCTGCAGGATACCCTGAAGATCGCCGATGCCATCGCCGTTTGAGTCCTGGAACGACCGCGGATAAACCTCATAAAGAATGCCGTACTGCCACCAGGCTGCCGAAGGCATAATCAGACGATACACTGGTCGTTATGAGTAAACCGACCAAACGTTAAACAAGTACAGCTCTCAGATTACACAGCCCAAGGCTCAAGGGGCCTCCCAGGCGATGCTCTATGCGACCGGCCTTCGCGAGCCGGATATGGCCAAACCGCAGGTCGGCATCGCCAGCGTTTGGTATGAAGGAAATTCCTGCAACATGCATCTTCTCGATCTTGCCGAAAAGGTGAAGGAAGGTGTAATCGCCGCCGGCATGGTGGGTCTGCGCTTCAACACCATCGGGGTCAGCGACGGAATCTCCATGGGCACCGATGGCATGAGCTATTCGCTGCAATCGCGCGACCTGATTGCCGACTCCATCGAAACCGTGATGGCCGCGCAATGGTATGACGCGAACATCTCGATCCCGGGTTGTGACAAGAACATGCCCGGCTGCCTGATCGCCATGGGCCGACTGAACCGGCCCAGCTTGATGGTCTACGGGGGCACGATCCGCGCCGGTCATCAAAATGGCCAGAAGCTGGATATCATCTCGGCCTTCCAGAGTTACGGCCAATTCATCACCCACACCATCACCGAAGAGCAGCGCCAGGCAATTGTCCGGCATTCGTGTCCTGGCGCCGGTGCATGTGGCGGCATGTATACCGCGAATACCATGGCCTCTGCTATTGAGACCATGGGCATGAGTCTGCCCTACAGCTCATCTACGCCGGCCGAAGATCCCTTAAAGCTCGACGAGTGCTTTCGCTCGGGAGCTGCCATTCTCAACCTGCTGGAACTCGATTTAAAACCCCGCGACATCATGACCCGTGAGGCTTTTGAAAACGCCATGGTCATCGTCGCCGCGTTGGGTGGTTCGACCAACGCTGTGCTTCATCTGATTGCCATGGCGCGGTCGGTCAACGTACCTCTCACCATTGATGATTTTCAGAAAGTCAGCGACAAAACGCCGCTGCTGTCCGATTTCAAGCCCAGCGGCTCCTATGTCATGGAAGATCTGCAATCTGTCGGAGGCCTGCCGGCGGTTCTGAAGATGCTGCTGGAAGCAGGCCTGTTGCACGGCGACTGCGTCACCGTCACCGGGAAGACGCTTGCGGAGAACGTGAAGGATCTCCCCGGTTTGCGAGCGGGACAGGAGATCGTGCGGCCGGTTGGCAACCCGCTCAAGCCGACCAGCCACCTGCAGATACTCAAGGGCAACCTTGCGCCCGAGGGTGCGGTGGCGAAGATCACGGGCAAGGAAGGGCTCAGGTTTTCCGGTCCGGCCAATGTCTTTGACTCCGAGGAGCTGATGTTGAAGGCCCTGGAAGAAGGCAAGATTGCCAAAGGCCAGGTTCTCGTCATCCGCTACGAGGGCCCCAAAGGCGGCCCGGGCATGCCCGAGATGTTGACGCCGACCTCGGCGATCATGGGCGCGGGCTTGGGGAAGGACGTGGCCTTGATTACGGATGGCCGTTTTTCCGGCGGCTCGCACGGGTTTATCGTCGGCCACGTCACGCCCGAAGCCCAGGAGGGCGGACCAATCGCACTGGTTCGCAACGGCGACGTGATCACCATCGATGCCAAGGCAAACGAGCTGTCCGTTGCACTGCCCGAGGGCGAACTCGCAGCCCGCCGCAAGGAATGGCGCATGCCCCCCTACAAAGCGGAGCGTGGAACACTGGCCAAGTACATCCGCTCCGTCAAGAGCGCCGCCCTAGGCTGCGTAACCGACGAATAGCACAAGAAGTCCGAGTGCCCAACATCTCGCTTGGTCCCGTAGGGATGTCGAGAGTCAGAGTATCCAAATTAGCTCCTTCCCAATTTCGTAGCATCGGGCACGACGACGCGATATCTCGGAAGAATGGAATCTGCGACCTAATAATTCGTCAAGGCCCGGAGGGCCGGTGGTCCAAATGTAGCCCATGCCCGGGAGGGCTGGGGTATTGATGGAGGATGATCGAGCACCGTAGGTGCGGCACTCTACCTCATCCTGGATGCCGCACTTACGGCGCTCTCATCATCTTCCATTCGATATCCCAGCTTCCGGGACGGGCGAAATATGGGGCACCGGCCCTCCGGGCCTTGACGAATTTTTGGGTCGCACATTTCACCGTCAGCTGAAGATCGCGTCGTCCCGAGACTGAGGCTCGTCCCACATCGGCGTCGGTTCGAAATACCCCGTCCCGGGCTTCACGTGCTTCTTCAACTCCTCGTCATTCAACGCCACCCCCAACCCTGGAGTGGCCGGAACCTTGATGTAGCCCTGGTTAATGATGGGCTTCTCAATCCCGGTGACCAGATCCTGCCACCACGGCACATCGAGCGAATGGTTCTCCAGCGCCAGAAAATTCCGCGTCGCGGCCGCGCAGTGCACGTTGGCCATGCAGCTCACTGGCGTCCCGGCAAAGTGCATCGCCATCGGCACCCCATAGCCAAAGGCCATATCGCCGATCTTGTGCGTCCGCAAAATACCGCCCGACGTAGCCAGATCCGGATGGATCTTCGACACCGCGTGGTTCTTGCACAGCGTCTCAAAGTCCGCTACCTCGTAGATGTCCTCACCCGTAAGGGTCGGCGTGGGACTGTTATCGGTGATCTGCTTCAGCAGATCCGTGTAGTACCAGGGAATTACATCCTCGATCCACTCCAGGTTGAACTTCTCGTATGCCTTGCCCAGCTTGATGCAGGACTTCACCCCGATGTGTCCCAGGTGATCCATCGACAGTGGCATGTCGTAGCCGATCCCGTCCCGCACCGCGGCCACATACTCGCATAACCGGTCAACGCCTTTATCGGTGACCTCGGTGGCCAGGAAAGGATGAGGCTGGTCGTGCAGCTCCCACTGGCTGAGACCCGAGGGCTGCATCACTGTGCCCGGAATTCCTTCAAGCACATTGATACCCAGATCCATCTTCATCCAGGTAAGGCCCATCGCCTTACGTTCCTTGGCTCGAACCCCGTACTCCTTCGGGTCCATCGACTCGGTTGTATCGGCATAGATGCGGACCTTATCGCGCCATTGTCCGCCCAGCATCTGGTACACCGGGCAGTTGTAAACCTTGCCCGCGATGTCCCACAGCGCCATCTCGACGGCGCAGACGCCACCAGCCTGGCGGGAGATTCCGCCAAACTGTTGAATCTTCTGAAACAGAAAATCGACCTTCAACGGGTTCTCGCCGACAATGCGGCTCTTCAGCACCATGGCGTATTGAAAACCAGCGGCATCGCGTACTTCGCCTAATCCATAAACTCCCTGGTTGGTGTCGATGCGAATGATCGGGCAGGGGCTGGGGCCGGGCTTGACGATGATTGCGTAGCGCATGTCCGTGATCTTCAGCGTCGACGGGCTGGAGTTCAGATTCACGTTCTTGACCGCCGGCTCCGACTCGGCCGCGGCTTTTTCCATCCCGTAACGGCTCAGAAGTCCGCCGGCCATCGCGGCCATCGAGGACTTTAGCACACCCGCGCCGATTGAATTTCGATCGAAAAAGATCTGACATGGTTACGTTTCTCCCTTTTTGTTTCTCCGCTTTCACGCGGCCACATCGCCCTAACGGGAAGGAGAAGGATAACGCATTTACCCGGCAGGTAGCATGGGACAAACTAGAAATCCTAATAGCGGCTATAAACTAACCCGATGAAAGTGTTTCTCCTGCCGCTTCTAAGCTCTTTTCATCGCGGCGACCTGCTTCGCCGCTTCGATCTATCCCACGCGCCTGGATGACCCCGCGGCGGTGTACCTCACCGCAGAGGAATTCCACGCCCATGGCGACGGCAAAGAAGACGATAGCGCAGCCATTCAGGCAGCAATCGACAAGTTGCAGTCCAGCAAAGGGGAAGGCGTCGTTTTTATCCCACCGGGGCGCTACCGCATCAGCCGCACCATCTATCTCTGGCCTGGCGTGCGTGTCATTGGTTACGGTTCTCAACGGCCCGTCTTTGTGCTGGGCGAAAACACCCCCGGTTACCAGGACGGCATTGCCTACATGTTCTTTTTCGCCGGCGGCCGCCCCCGGCGCGGCGGCACGTCACCGTATTATCCTCCGCCTACTCCGCGGGGAGTCGTGCCTCCCAGCCGCAATGTTCCCGACGCCAACCCGGGTACTTTCTACTCCGCCATCAGCAACGTCGACTTCGAAATCGGCCCCGGCAATGCGGGCGCAGTCGCCATTCGCTTTCATGCCGCACAGCATTCTTTTCTCAGCCACATAGACTTTTCCATCGGCTCCGGATTCGCCGGCGTGCATGAGGTTGCCAACGAAGCTGAGGACCTGCACTTCCACGGCGGCCAGTTCGGCATCATGGCGCGCAAACCCTCGCCGGCGTGGCAGTTCACGCTCATCGACTCCACCTTCGACGGTCAGCGGGAAGCGGCTATCCGCGAAAACGAAGCCGGCCTCACCCTGGTGCACGACGAGTTCCGCAACATCCCCACTGCCGTCTCCATCGATCCGAACTACTCCGATCAGCTTTGGATCAAGGACAGCCGCTTTGAGAACATCACCGGCCCCGCCGTCGCTAATCGGCAATGATGCCAGCCGCATGACGGAAATCAATTTCGAGAATGTGCTCTGCAGCCACGTACCCATATTTGCCAAACTGCGCGAGAGCGGCCGCGAATTCCGCCAGGTCGCTGATACGTATCAGGTCAACGTCTTCTCCCACGGCTTAAGCCTGGCGTATCCGGGCGCGCCCGCCGCAATTCAGACGCGCTATGAGTCTTCGCCACTAGCCGCTTTCCCATCCCCTACACCGCCTGCGATCAGCCCGCTGCCTGACCCTGCCACCTGGGTCAACGTTCATACCCTCGGCGTCAAAGGCGACGGCCATACCGATGACACGCTCGCCATCCAGAAAGCAATTGACCAGCATCCGGTACTTTACTTTCCCAGCGGGCGCTATCTGCTTCAAGACACGCTCACCCTTCGTGCCGATACTGTATTGATCGGCCTGCACCCCAGCACCACGCAATTCGATCTCCCTGACGGCGCGATTGCGTTTGAGGGTCCGGATGCACCCAGGCCGCTGCTGCTGGCGCCTTCCGGCGGCGCCAACATCATCACCGGCCTCGGCATCTTTACCGGCGGCTTCAACCCCCGCGCCGTCGGCCTGCTCTGGCGTTCGGGAAAAGACTCGCGTGTGGACGACGTCCGCTTTCTAGGCGGTCACGGTACGAACGCCCCCGACGGCACCCGCCTCAATCCCTATAACGCCACCCACTCTGCTGACCCCAACCCGCATCGTCCGTGGGACTCGCAGTACCCCAGCCTGTGGGTTGATGGAGGAGGCGGCACCTTCGCCAATATCTGGACCCCCGACACCTTCGCGCAGGCCGGCCTCCTGGTCTCCAACACTACCGTCCCCGGCTTTGTTTACGAGCTCTCGAGCGAGCACCACGTGCGCGCGGAAATCAAGCTGAAGCATGTAGCGAACTGGGAACTCTACGCGCTGCAGACAGAAGAGGAAAGCGGCGAAAGCCAGAATGCGTCCTCGCTTGAAATTGACAATTCCAGCAATCTGACCATTGCCAACTATCACGGCTATCGCGTGACCCACATGGAGAAGCCATTTCCCTACGCGGTGCGAGTAGCTGATTCCACCAACATCCATTTCCGCAATGTGCATGTGGATGCCAACAGCTCCATCGCGCTCTGCGATGCCTCCGGCGCCTGCCGCCAGGCAGTGCGTTCCAACAAGGTGCCTTATGAGGACACCATCGTAGATGAGACCCTGCACGCCGAGGTGCGTGACCGCGAGTTCGCCTGGCTCGATATTTCGGACGACAAGCCAATCCCAGCAACCCACCTGGTTTCCAACCTCACCGAGAAAGGAGCGCAGGTCGAGCGCCTCGCCACCGGCTTCTACAATATTTCCGGAGCCGCCATCGACGCAGCAGGCCAGCTCTATTTTGTCGACGCCCATTTCCAGCGAATCTACCGTTGGTCGCTTGAGTCACAACGAGCAGTGGTGGTAAGTGATGCTCCACTCGATCCGGTCAATCTTGTGTTCGATAAGGCCGGCGATCTCATTGTTCTGTCTTCCGGTGGCAAGGACCTGACTGCTTTCGCCCTGCGCCCCGATTCAGGACAGGTAACATTGCTGCGCCCCGAGCCTGCCGTCGATCGCCCGGGGCTCATCGCAGCATTGCCGGTCGATTACTGGTTCAACGGAGATTTTGCCGAAACCCTGTCTGCCACTCAACCGTATACGTATACATCGCTGCGACAGATGTTTGAGAAGGGCCTGGGCAGTCGCACCACCTTTCAGTTCGTCTCTCCGGACAAGAGTCTTTTCATCCCGACGGATGCGCCTCTGGTCCAGGGCGAACCCTATTTCGGCACCAAATGGGCGCCCATCCTCGAAGCCTATGGTCTAGTGAAAGGAGTGGAAGGAAAACCCTTCTACGCCACCAATGAAGCGGAGCAGCGCACTTATCGAGGTCTGCTCAATCCCGACGGCTCCTTATCCCACATCACTACGTTTGTAGAGCAGGGAGGAGAAAGCCTGGCGCAAGACGCCGAAGGCAACGTCTATCTAGCCGCCGGTCAAATATTTACTTATTCGCCCGGAGCCAACTTTCTAGGCACTATAGAAGTGCCCGAGCGTCCGCACGACATCCTCTTCGGAGGCAAAGATCGCCGCACTCTCTACCTCCTCACCGACCACTCGCTCTATGCAGTACGCATGCGACACCCAGGCATCTAAGCAAAAGCAGATCGGGTGTCCCACGTTCGCCCCCGCGTACGTGGGCCGAAAACGAAGGGCGAAGCCATCAATTGCTTTTACTTCCGGCTGTAACGAATCCCGGGTGCCCCACATCTCGCTCGTATTTTGCGAGATGTGGGATACCACGAACCTTAACAGTGCGTCCCCGAAGTGCGCCGCTACGCGTAGGAGGAGAGGAAAAGACCGGTAACAATCACGCCGGTGGGACACTGCCCGTGGACGCACACCCTCCCCGACCGGCCCCTGGTGCCCAAGCGTTCGATTGAGCCACTCCGTCATCTGCACCTCCCAGTCCGGCACCCCGGGAAGCTTATTCCACCCCCCAGTTCCATGCATCCCGCCAGGAATCCGGATGATCTCGCTCTGCACGCCAACCTTACGCAGCGCCGCATCCAGATTGGTCGCCTCGCTAAACGGGATGTACTCATCCTTATCCCCGATAATCTGCAGAAACGGAGGGTCCCCTTTGGCAACATACGTAATCGGCGACGCCTCCTTCAGCGCCTCGGCCTCGCCCTTTTCCTTAATCAGCGGATCCAGCAGGGCATGTACGTCCGCATTCAGCGGCACGGTGGCGAAGCTGCTCTGTGCAAACAAGGTCACCACCGCTTGCACCTGCGCGCTATCCCGATCCACCGCATCGGCCGCCTTAGGATCGCCGGGCAAATTCAACAACCCCACCATGTTGCTCAGAAACCCGCCCGCCGAGCCACCGATCAGCGCTATACGATTCGGCTGTCCATCCCAACGGCTCGCATTGTGCCGGATAAAACGAATCGCCCGCTCCACGTCATAGACCATGTAGGGATACGGATACTTCGGCGCCAGGCGATAGTTGATGGAGAAGACCGCGTACCCCGCAGGAGCGAGAAAATCAGCGCAATACGCTTCGCTGCCGCTCTTGCTGTTGCCCCTCTGGTAGCCGCCGCCATGAATGATGATGGCTATCGGATGCGGTCCTGGTCCTTTGGGGGCGTAGTAGTCCATGGTCAATTGCTGGCCGTCCGCCACGCCGTAGACAATGCCGTCCTGGGTTGGCGTCCGCACATCCGCGGCCAATGCAGCTGCGGTGACTAACAGCAAAATCACGGCATAGCGTATTTTCATGTTCGTCCTCAAGCATTCAGTGGGCGCTCAGGATGCACCGTCATCCACAGCACACCGCCGGCCACCGCCAGTGCGGCTGCAATGGCGAACGACGTAGTCCACCCGAACCGCTGGGCTACCCAGGGCGTGAGCGACGCAGTCACCGCTCCCCCAATCTGCCCCACCATGTTAACGATGCTGGAGAAAACGCCCGAACTACGCCCCGCGATGTCCGCGGAGACTGACCAGAATGAACTTTGTGACACATACAGCGCGCCCGCACCGCCGGCGAGAATAACACCCGCAACCTGAGGGCTCTGCGCACGCGAGCCCAGCACCAGGAAAACAGCGGTAAAGAAGAACGCGACCGAAGCCAAGCCGCAGCGGCCCACCCACAGCCCATAGCGTCGGGTTAAGCGGTCACTGAGGACGCCGCCGCCCAGAGAGCCGATCGTCATCGACAAAAACGGCAGCATAGTAAACAGAGCACTGGCCTTCAGATTCAAACCGCGCACCTGGGCCAAATACACGAAGAACCAGCTAAAGAAGATCCACGCGGTATAACCGTAAGCGAAATAGCTGAAGCTCATCGCCGCCAGGTCGCGGCGGCTCAGGATGGCTCGCCACGAGATGCCCGTAGGAGCGGAGCCGGAGGCCGCATCCTCAACCAGGCCCGCGCGAATAATACGCAGTTCAGATGGCGAGACGTGGGGATCTTCTTCCGGAGTATCCCGCGCCAACCACCACCACACCGCTCCCGCGATCACTCCGATCACGGCACTGAACCAAAAGGCGGAACGCCAGCCGTAGCGAAGAATGAACCACGTCAGCACTGGTGGCGTAAGCCCGCTGCCGGCGCCCACCCCGGCGAAGATAAGTCCGTTGATGAATCCGCGTTCCTGTTCCGGCACCCAACGGGCGACGAGCTGGTTGGCCGATGGGTAAATAACGGCTTCTCCGGCGCCCAGCGTGAAGCGCACCGCGATGAGCAGCAGCACTGCCTGGGAGATGCCCACCGGGATCACCGTAGTGAGCGCAGTGGCCACTCCCCACCACACCACGCCCAGCGAAATCACCAGCCGTGGACCGAAGCGCGACGCCAGCCATCCGGCAGGCACTTGAAAACCTGCATAGCCAATCAGGAACGCGCTGAAGATCCATCCCAGCCGCTGGTTTCCCAGCCCATATTCAGAACTGATCTGCAGTCCCGCAATCGAAATATTCGTGCGGTCCAGGAAAGAGATCGCGCTCAGAACGAAAAGCCAGAATGCGAGCAGAAATCTCTTCCGGCTGTGGCCTTCTGCAAACACCAGCTATGGCTCCTCGGGACGCGAGACAAATCATATCCCACCCATTCCTGCGCGTACGCTCACGTATGATTCGTTTGATATCCGGTGGAGGCTTTTGTGTGTTTTTCCGCGAGCGCCAACTTTGTAGGCAGTGCGGTACTTGGAGTCATCGGCGTGGCGACGCTGACCGAGGTGAAGCACAGGCGAGAGTTGCTATTTGCGGCCATGCCATTGCTCTTCGCGCTGCACCAGTTTACCGAGGGTTTTGTGTGGCTGGGCCTCGATCACAAGCTGCCGCCCATCGTGGCCCACGACGCGGGGGCGGCCTTCGTCTTATATGCCCAGGGCTTGCTGCCGTTTCTCTTGCCGCTGAGCGTTCTCCTGATCGAGCCAACGCGGGACCGGCGGCGGCGAATGCTTGGTTTCGCCCTCTTGGGAGGCGGGCTCGCCGTGTACCTTCTGTGGGGGCTTATCGCCTATCCCCTCCAGGTTTCCGCGGGCGATAACGGCATCGTCTATCTCAACCGCATAACCACGACTACTCTGGTTGCGATGCTCTATGTGACCGCGACCTGCGGCGCTTTGTTTTTCTCGGGATTTCGCCCTCTGGTTGTTCTTGCTTGGCTCAACTTCATCGGTCTCCTTACCGTGATGGTGGTGCGGCGCTACGAGTTCACTTCCCTCTGGTGTGCCTACGCCGCGGTCGTGAGCGTTGTCATCTACTTCTTCTTTCGAAGCAGCCGTCCTGACCGCCCTGCCAGGTATGCTCTGGAAGCGCTCCCATGAATCCCCTGCGAATCTTCTGGTGGGTGTTTGCCGTCAGAGGAGGCCTCGCGGTTGTGTTCGCCGCCGTCCTCTTTTTCGCCAGTAGTTTCCTCGGCGTATTCTTCTTCGATCGGGTCACCCTCATCTATCTCAGCCTGCTGCTCGGCTCTTTCATTTTGGGCAACGGCTTGCTCTTAGCCGTGGCCGCTGGTTTCTCCTTCGAGCATCAATTGCATTGCTGGTGGCTGATGCTCGTGTGAGAGTTGTTTCGCCTTGCTGCTGGGTGTTTACATCGGCATTTCTCTTTGGCTCACTCCCCAGTCCCTCGCTTTCCTGGCTGGGATCCACGCCTGCGGTTTAGGCTGCTTTCAGGGGGGATTGGCGGTTGCCATGAGAGGCGACCGGTTTCGCTTATTCCTGCTCGTTGTAGCCGGAGCCGTCTCTCTGGTAGTGGGGGTTTTGTTTCTGACTCACTTCAACCAAGCCGCTCGTCCCACAACCCAGGCCCTTTCAGCCTTCGAGCTATTCACCGGCATCACCTGGATCCTCTTCGCCTCCAGGCTCCGCAAATAGCCGCTATACTTGTCCTATGT
This sequence comes from uncultured Acidobacteriaceae bacterium, assembly GCA_963805955.1. Classification (GTDB taxonomy): domain Bacteria; phylum Acidobacteriota; class Terriglobia; order Terriglobales; family Acidobacteriaceae; genus PALSA-350. The sequence goes on along the minus strand of CAWDVZ010000005.1, from coordinate 433,928 downwards.
CCATTGTGCGCAACATAGCGGGAGTAGCGAAGGGAATGAGCATCACGTTTCGCGAGATGCTGAACCCGACCGAGGTGGAAAACTACCCGGATGGACCGGGCCCCAACCGTGGCGCTCACTTTCAGGATCGCTTCCGCGGCGCGCATATCCTGCAGCGGGATGAGAATGGTCTGGAGAAGTGTGTTGCCTGCTTCCTGTGCGCGGCGGCCTGTCCAGCCAACTGCATTTACATCGAGGCTGCCGAGAATACGGCCGAGCAAAGAATCTCCAGCTCCGAACGCTATGCCAAGGTCTACAACATCGACTACAACCGGTGCATCTTTTGCGGTTACTGCGTAGAAGCTTGCCCCACCGATGCCATCACCCATGGGCATGGCTTTGAGCTGGCTTCGCTCAACGCAACGACCCTGATCCATCGCAAGGAAGACATGCTGGTTCCCTCGATCGGGCTTCCGGGTAGAACCGAAGCGCACTCGGATTCGGTGAAGTAACTACTTTGTGGTGAAAAATTCCGCGGTGCGATAGCATCGGCTGATGCACGTCTCTGAAACAGGTAAGACTGAACCGAAGCGTATTTTTCACGTCAGCAGCCGAATGAACATCATGGGGTTGCGCGACGAAATCCTGCGGCTGCACGGGTTTCGACGTGGACTCAACCGTCTATTCGAAGCAGGCGGCAAAAGTGATTGCCCAGAAGGACTACGACCTGGTGTTGATCGATGTTGAGGCGGACGCCAAGGTGCAGAGCGCCCAGGAACTATGTGACGAGATCAAGAAAATTCAGCCGGGGGCGCATGTTGCTTTTGTCTGCAATTACCGGGTAGCCATCGAGAGCGACTGTCCCGACGAGATCATCCGCGCAGAATTCAATCCTGAGGCCTTGGTCCGAGGAGTAAAAGACGCCCTGGAAACCAACGAAAAAGAGCACTGAGCCGTGCCAGCCCCGGACTTTTAGAGTGCTGCGGAAAACTTCAGTTTTTGAAGGGTACGGCCTTCAGGCCGTACATACCTACCTTGAACGAAATCCGGCTTCAGCCGCTTGAGGGGACATCTTTCACTTGATACCGCTGCCCTTAACGGCCAGACTTTTTCCGCAGCCTTTTTCAGTCCGGGGGAGCTGGGTTTCAACCCGCGAAACTGCTCCAATATACAACATCGAGGCGCTTTAGCCCTGGTGGCCGGCCGAGCCCGGTCAGCTCGCCTTCTTCCGCGGCTGCGCCGCCTGGAACTCCGCCTTCAGCGCCGCCTCATGCACCGGCTTCTCATGCAGTAACAACTGCGTTGCCTCCAGATGCGCATTGGCGTGGAACCAATCCTGCACGATGTTGTCGTAGAGCAGGTTGAGCACGGCCAACAGCGACATTCCCTGGTGGTGAGCCATCCATTCCTTGACCAGCTTGGGCGTCTTCAGCGACTCCTGGTAATCCGCCGCCTCGTAGAAACCGTAAGCCCCCGTCCAGCCCATCTTGGCCATGCGCTTCAGGTTTTTCAGCGCCTCGACCGGGTCGATGCCCAACGCCAGGCAGGTGGAGTACGGCGAAATCACAGGTCCGGCCACCGCGTCCCATTTCAGTGCAATCTGAGGGATCCCGAACGCCTGGTAATGGTAATGACCGTGGTCGTCCATACCCGCCCAGCCGGATTCCGAGATACCCCACGGGATGCCGTGTTCCTTGCCGAACGCCCGTTGGATCTCCACTACCCCGCTCAGGGTCCGCGACACCAGCGTGTCAGGATAACTGCGCATCCAGATGGACGGCATCATGTACTCGAACATGGTCCCTGTCCAGGAAATGAGCACCGGCTGCCCATAGGCCATGGTGTGAATGCGGCCCAGTTTAAACCAGCTTTGCTGCGGTGCTTCTCCTTTGGCCACGGTAATGAACGCCGCAATGCGGGCTTCGCTGCATAACAGGTCATAGCAGGCCTGATGCAAATGCTGGCGCTCGATCTCATACCCGATTGACAGCAGCAGGCGCGACTTATCCATGAGGAAGCCGAAGTCCATCTCGGTGGCGAACCGCATCGACTCCGACGAGAGGTCCTTCAGTGCGTTGGCGATTGCCTTCAGCCCTTCCCGGGCTGAGCCTAAAGCAAGCCGCAGCTCTTCGGCCAGCACCACCAGGGGGGAATCGGCCGCCAGACTGGTGGCCGCCCGGGCGATGCGTGCATCCAGATCGCGGCGAGTCCACTCGCGGCCCCGGTCTGGATCGTTGCTGCAGTCTCCGCCACACCCTGCAACTGAGGCAAGGCGAGCAGCGGCGCAAACTGAGGCAACAGCCACGGCATGTAGTCGCGAACCAGACCCGCCAGGGCGCCGATCCGCCGCTGGGTTTCCGCCAGCCACCAGGCCGTCTCCCCGGCCGCCGCAACCGCAAACTCCGGCGCGTCGGCAGTCGCCAGGGCCCAGGCAATCCACTTATCAGCGCCCGCCTTTAACGCAGGCGGCGCCAGCGCACTCAGGCCGGCGGGTGCATCCGGCATACCGGTGAGCATTTGCCAGTGGTCGCGAATACCGGAGAACAGGCCCGGATCGAGCAGCGGTTCGCGCAGAAGGCCCCGGCAACCCGTGCGTAGGGTATAGAACGACGCCGCCAGGTTGCCGCTATCGACCGAAGAAATGGTGATGGGGCGAATAGGCACCAGCGTGCGCGTGTCGTACCAGTTGTAGATGTGTCCGCGAAATTTCTCCAGCTTGTCGTAAGTCTGCAAGCTGTGCTCGGTCAGCTCAATAAACTCCGGGATGGTCAAATATCCGAAAGTACTGGCAGCCTGCCGGGCATTGAGCAACAGCCCGAAATTCGTAGGCGAGACTCGGCCGGCCTCGAACAAGCCCTCTTCCTCGACATTGTCCGGGATCAGGTAGTTGTGGCTCTCGCCTCCAAACTGGTTGAAGTAACGCCACGTCCTCAGCGCCAGCTGGCGCAGGAAAGTATCTTCCTCGGCCGTGAGCTCCGCCCGGGTCCGCTGAGGCGGATTGTTGAGCCACGCCGTGATCCCCCCGGCCAGCGCCCACAGGATGAGGATCGGCAGCGCGACAAACACCGACTCCGGATGGCGCAAGAACACCAGCACCCCTACGATCAGTGCGACCAGCGGAGACATCGCCAGGTAGCGGTCGACCGGCGTCCGCTTTTTCCCCGCCGCTTCGGCTTCCGCAGCCGTTTCCCACTCCAGCAATCGCTGTCCAGTAATAAAGCTGCGCACCAGCGAGCGGATAATGGCGTCCAGGGCCAGCAGCGTCTGGTGGGGCAGGTAGACCAGGTTCAGCAGGGCGATAAATGTGCCCTGCCAAAAGCCGCTGACTGCATCCCGCATGGCGCCGGGCAATTTGGTGACGTAGGCTCGGCCCACGCTGAAGACCAGCTGCACCATGGTGGGCACGAACATCAGGAACAGCGTGACCACTGTCCAGTAGAGCGCACCACCGGGCAGGCCCAGCCATCCGGCGAGCAGCAGGGCAAAGGTAGAGGTTTCTACCAGCGACCGGCGCAGATTGTCGAAGATCTTCCAGCGCGAGATAGTTGAGATAGGATTGCGCACATACCGGCCGGATTCATCCGGAACCTTGCCGAAGAGCCATTGCGCAATCTGCCAGTCGCCGCGCAGCCAGCGGTGTTTGCGCCGGGTGTAGGCACTGTAGTGCGACGGGTAATCGTCGATGACCTCAATGTCGGTGGTCAACCCGACCCGGGCGTACGATCCTTCAATAAGGTCATGGCTGAGCAGGGAATTGCGCGGAAAGCGGCGATCCAGAACCGCGTGCAGGGCATTGATCTCGTAAATGCCCTTGCCGGTAAAAATGCCCTCGCCAAACAAATCCTGGTAGGCGTCGGAAATTGCGCGGGTATAAATGTCGAAGCCCGTTTGCCCGGAGTAGATGGACGCCAGGCGGGAGCGCGAGGCCGACTGCACGCTGACGCCGACCCGCGGCTGCAGAATTCCGTACCCTTCCGTGACGATGCGCAATTCGGGATCGATGATGGCCCGATTCAGCGGATGCGCCATGGCGCCGATCATGGTATGAGCCGTGCCCCGGGGAAGCTGCGTATCCGAGTCCAGGGTGATGACATATTGCGCGTGGGTCAGTGCGCTGAGGTTGCCGGCCTTCACCGGGAAAGGATCGAACTGGCCCTTGAGCAGCTTGTTCAGGTCCAGCAGCTTGCCGCGTTTGCGCTCCCAGCCCATCCACACGCCCTGTCGCGCATTGAAGATGCGGTGGCGGTGCAGCAGAAAGAAGGATCCGGCGCCTGCATCGGCATAGCGTTCATTTAATTCATCCGTCAGCTGAATGGCCAGCTCAACCAGGGGATCGGTGTCGTTTTGCCTGGGGCGTGTGACCGAGTCGGGAAGATCGGTAAGCAGGCCGAAGTGTATGTTGCGATCCTGGTTGGCCAGGTAGCGAACCTCAAGATCGTCGAATAGTTCGCGCACCTGCTTTTCCTTCATCAGCAGGGTAGGCACCACCACCAGGGTAGTGAACGGCTGCGGCACCCCTTTGGAGAAGTCAAGCTTAGGCAAGGCATACGCCTTGAAGAGCACGGTAACCGTGTTGTTAATCAGGTCCACCGCACCCTGGGTGACCGGCAGCAACAACAGCAGGAAGGCCAGGGTTAGACCACCGAAGATGGGGTAGGTAGGCACCAGGGGAGCCAGGATCAGGCCGATCAGCACTACGGTGATGATCTGAATGCCGCCAATATAAAAGTCATCCGCGTTGTTCCAGACCGATTGCCGCAAACGGTCTATAAACCGCGGCCGATAACCAACTCGCGGCGCGAGAAGGGGAAACCCGCGGTCGATGAGGTAATAGCCGACATGAGCGCGGCGAGCGCGCAGGCGCGGGTCTTCGACCCGGTGCTTTTCCTTCGATTCCAGCGCCAGCGTAAGCGCCGCTTGTGCCACTTCCGTTTCAGTGCAATCAGAATAGCGGGCAATCTGCGCCACCCGTTTGCGATAGGACTCCCGGCTGTCGAAGTCCATAAACTTGTAAGCGTTGGCCGGATCCTGCTGCAGGATAGGGTCGTACATCACCAGCGGTTCGATCATCGAGAACCAGTCGGCGTAGCCTACATCGCGCAGGCTTCTCATGCGCGTCTTGAGCAGTTCTGCGCCCGCTTCGGTGTGCGATGCCTCATCCTGGATCACACCATTCGCCTGCATGATGATCTCTTCCAGCAGCAGGAATTTCATCACCGAAGCCAGCGACCATAGCTCTTCGAGTTCCAGCGCATCGTATTGCTGCACCTGGGTGATAAAGATCTTGATCGCATCGGCGTGATATTCCGAGCCCGTCGCCTGCAGGTAGGCGTCCGCCACGGTTACGATCCGCGGCTCGTCGTTTCCCTGCTCGCGGACGACACGAGGCAGACGGCCAAGCTTCTTCCGGATGGTATAAACCTCAGCCACCACGGCGCGCAGCAGCCGCGGATTTTGCCGCAATTCGAGCAGCGGGTCGAGTTTTTCTCCGGGAAGGTAAGTTGGTACCGGCCTCGCGTCGAGAATCACATAAAGCTGGTCGAGCGACTGCCCAGTCGCTTCGATGCGGCGTCCAAAACTGCCCGCCCCTTCCGGTTTATGCGCGACATGCCAGCCCGGGGCGACCCGATCCGCGTAGGCGCGCAAAGAATCGGCGGACCATGAGTGCACCGCCAAATCTGTATCAGTCATATTTCTCTCTCTTCATGCTCTTACACTTCTGCAAAGCGTGGGATGCGCAAAACGGCTTTCGTTTACCAACCGCTCTCCATGCCAGCGCCGCTCTCCCCTTTGTCATCCCGAGCGAAGCCGAGGGACCTGCGGTTCAGCGGAGCATCCTTGGAAATGTTCTTCGATATCTAGCGGTAGCTCGCCGCCTGCATTTCAAACATACTTGCGTAGCGCCCGCCCAATGCCATCAGCTGCGGGTGCGTCCCTTCTTCTACCAGCCGTCCACCCTCGAGTACAACGATTCGATCTGCCATGCGTACGGTAGAAAACCGATGGGAGATCAACAGCGCCATTTTCCCCGTAGTCAGTTCAGCGAAACGTTCAAACACTTCCAGCTCACTGCGCGCGTCCAATGCGGCAGTAGGCTCGTCCAGCACCAGCAACTGAGCGTCGCGCAGATAAGCTCTAGCCAGTGCCACCCGTTGCCATTCCCCGCCGGAGAGCTCCACTCCGCTCTCGAACCGGCGGCCCAACATTTGGTCGTACCCCCCAGGCAGCTTGGCGATCACGCTTTCCGCCAGGCTCTTATGCGCCGCGTCTTCGATTTCCTGTTGCGAGTGTTCGCTTTCCACCCGCCCCACACTGATGTTTTCCCGCGCGGTCATCTCGTATCGCATGAAGTCCTGGAAGATGACACCGATCTCGTGGTGCAGATCTTCCAGTTTGTAGTCCCGCAGGTCCTTGCCGTCGAGCAGGATCTGCCCCTCGGTCGGGTCGTACAGCCGGGTGATCAGCTTGACCACCGTTGTCTTGCCCTGTCCATTTTCCCCGATCAACGCGATCCGCTCTCCCGGCTCCAGGGTGAAATTGAAGTTGCTTAGCACCCTCCGAGTCGTGCCGGGGTAAGCAAAGCTGACGTTGCGGAACTCAAAGCCCCGGCGAATGGGGCGCGGCATCGGCAACCCATCCGGCTTCGAGACCACCGTCGGCTTCATCTCGAAGAAGGCCAGCAAATCCGTCAGGAAAAGGGCTTGGTCCGCGATGCCGGAAGCGGTAGAAAACACCTGCTGCAAGTTGCTGGAGGCCTGGATGATCGCATTCGTCAGGTAGTAGAACTCGCCAATGCTGTCATAGTTGCCGGTGACCGCGCGCCAGATCACGAAAGCATAGGCGCCGTAGTATCCCAGGGTAGCGATCACGCCCAGCAGCCCGCCGGCTACCAGCTTCCTGCGCGAAAGGGCAACATTCTCCTCATAGATACCCTGGGAGAGCTGGGTGAAACGGTTGGATAGGAAAGGGCTCAGGTTGAACAGCTTGAGCTCTTTTGCCCCCTCGCGGCTGCCGGCCACCTGGCGCAGGTAGTCCATCTGCCGCTTGGCCGGCGTCTGGCGAAAGTTCTTCGCATATCCAAGGAACGCGAAATGGGTCTCTCCCAGGAAGGTGGGGAGCACGCCCAAGGCCAGTAGAAGCACCAGCCACGGCGAGTACCACAGCAGGATGGATGTCCAGATCAGCGTCGTCAGGGTCTGCTGGAACAGCCGCCCCATCTGCTGGATCATGGCCAGTCGGTCCGTGGCCTGCACCCGCGCCCGTTCCAGGCGATCGTAGAAGACAGGATCTTCGTACGTGGTCAGGTCCAGCGCGGCCGCTTGACGCATCACACGGACACTGACGGAGTGCGTATAGCGGTCGGCCAGCAGGCTATCGCTGTAATCGACTCCGCGCGTCAGCAGGCCGGAGAGTACGTTGAGGGCTGCTTCCAAACCCACCAGCCACCAGAAGTGGGGTACTAGCCCCTTGTGGCTGAAGACGTGCTGGACTCCGTCGATGATTTTTGATGCGATGTAGGCGATCGCCGAGGGAAGGGCAGCCACGAAGACGCGCAGGATGATTCCCCACGTCACGACGGCCGGGCCTGAATCCCACAAGATGCCGAGCACCGGCGGCACGTTCTTCAGCGCTTGCACCCGCTCGCGCCACGCACTGCGGGCGGACTGTGGACTGACTTCGGTCATGGATTTCCGTTCTTATCGCGGACCAGACCCTCCGCAGGCATTGGTGCTTACTTACTAATGTTACCAATCAGATGCACTTCCCGCTTGCCTTGTTGGCTAGGTCCACGTTTAGGACGGCGGCTGAGGCGTTGATAGAAGTGCTACTTGCGACTCGGAGCCGACTATGCTAGAAATCGATTATTCAAGTTTGCTCCTTGTGAGCGGGCCTGAATTTCATGAAGAGTGGCTGAGGGACGGGCCCTGTGACGCCACGACAACCTGCCTGGGCAAACCAGGAGTATGGTGTCAACTCTCTCCTGCGTTCTGAAAAGAAACGGGGAACATGAGATTCGGGGTGCAGCTGTAAGCGCATCTCGCTAATTCCATGCAATACGGCAGTTTAGAGTTCGTCACGTAGTGCCCGTGCATTTGTCGCTCTCAAATTGAGGGCATGATGGCATCTTTCTACGAATTGCGCTGTCGGGAGTGTGACAAACGCTTCCCCAATCAGCCGCTTTCTGTCTGCGATGAGTGTTTTTCCTCGCTCGAAGTAGCCTACGACCTGGCTGCGGCCAAAGAGACGTTTACCCGCGACGCGATCGCCCGCGGGCCGCAAAGCATGTGGCGCTACCAGGCCCTGCTGCCGCTGCCCGACCACTATGTGCCCACCACCCCTTCTGGCATGACGCCCCTGATGGCCGCACCGCGGCTGGGCAAGCGCATCGGCGCCACCAATCTCTACATTAAGAATGATGCTGTCTGCCTGCCCACGCTCAGCTTCAAGGATCGCGTGGTCGCGGTGGCCCTGGCGGCGGCCAAAATCTTTGGCTTTGATACCGTTGGCTGCTCTTCGACCGGAAACCTGGCCAATGCCGTGGCTGCGCACGCCGCGCGCCTGGGATTGAAGACGTACATCCTGGTACCGACCGACCTCGAGCCCGCCAAGATTCTGAACACCCAGGTCTACGGCGCGAACCTGGTGCGGATCGATGGCAACTACGACCAGGTGAACCGGCTGTGCTCGCAGATTGCTGAGCGATACAACTGGGGCTTTGTGAACGTGAATCTTCGTCCCTACTATGCTGAGGGCTCAAAGACCGTAGGCTATGAGATCGCCGAGCAGCTAGGCTGGCGTCTCCCTGACAACGTGGTGGTCCCCATGGCGGGAGGTGCCCTGATCTCCAAGATTCGCAAGGCATTTGGCGAGCTGATCGAGCTTGGCCTGGTGGAAGACAAGCCGGTGCGCTTTTTCGGAGCCCAGGCCACTGGCTGTTCCCCCATCGTCCATGCGGTCAAGAATGGTTTAGCGCACCACGAGCCGCAGCGGCCAAATACGATTGCGCGTTCGCTGGCCATCGGCAATCCAGCCGACGGGCCTTATGCCATCCGCGCGATCAACGAGAGTGGTGGTTGGGCTGAAGATGTTTCCGACGTGGAGATTGTTTCGGCAATTCAGGAACTGGCCGAGACTGAGGGTGTCTTTACAGAAACGGCGGGTGGAGTGACCACGGCTGCGACTGCCCGGCTGTATGCTCATGGTCGTATTGCTCCTGGCGATCTAACCGTGGTTGCCATTACCGGCAACGGCCTGAAGACCATGGACGTGCTGCGGGGCAGCTTCGAAGCGCAGCAGGCGATTCGTCCTCGTTTGGCTGACTTCGAGGCCATGGTCGAGGAGAGAGAGGAAGTTTATGTCCGTTAAAGTGGTATTGCCGAATGCCTTCCAGAAACACACCAACGGTGCGCGGGAGATACAATCCACGGCACAAAATCTGCCCCAATTGATCGCCGAGATAGAGACCAACTTCCCCGCGCTCAAGCCGCATCTGCGTGACAACGATGGCAAGCTGCGCCGCTTCATCAACTTCTATGTCAACGAAGAAGACATCCGCTTCCTGGGCAACGAGAACTACGCCTTCAAGGATGGAGACGAAGTCTTAGTAATCCCCTCCATTGCCGGGGGCACACCCAGCAAGTAAAGGTAGTCCCACTCTCTTCACCGAAGCCTCTTCCGGTAAGTAATCGATGGGTGCCCCAGGTCTCGCTTTTGAGACCTGGGATCCTTGCAACGAATTCAAAATAAAAACCTCGATCTCCCATTTGTCATCCCGAGCGTAGGACTTTTCGACCTTCCTGTTTTTTGACTCGGCCAGATGTTTTTCAATCCCTCCCACAAAGGCGTCATCCTGAGCGAAGCGCCTCGTCTGAATCTAACGCATACCGAGAGAGTTTTATGGCGCGAAGTCGAAGGACCCCGGCAATGCTTGTTGGCACGATGCTCTTCCGAGCTTTCCGGCCACAAACTATAAGGGAAACTAAAAAAGTCTCAGCCTCCGGCGTGCCGAGGGATCTGACGGCAAGTTAAGGGAGAAATGACCCCGAAAAAATCGCGATGCTCAAGGCCCGGAGGACCGACTACCAAACATAGCCCAGCCCGGAAGGGCTGGGATATCTTTACAAAGCAACCGAGCGCCGTAGGCGCGGCACTGGCTTTAAGAGTGCGGACTAACCCGCGGGGAATCTCGGCCTCGCCGGGCTTATGGTCATCTTTAATTGGGTACTGCCCTGGGCGAGCGGAGTGGTAGCATCTCTACCAATGTTTCCGAACCGCTTAGAGATTGCTCAGACTATCTCCCTTCTGCCGGTTCTCAGAGGGATCGCGGGACCTGCCCTGGAACAATTCGTCGACCAACTTTCGGTGACCAGCCTTAACAGTGATTCCCTCGTTCTTCCGGAAACAACCGAACCCGCAATTTTGATTGTTTTGTCGGGAAAAGTGTCGATCTCCGGCACGACCGGAGAAACAGTTCGAGAACTGGAACCGCAGGCGACTGTGTTCTTGAACCGGGATCCCCGGGCCGAGGCGCATCCCGTTCACCTTGCGAGTCGCGGAAACGCCCTGGTAGGCGTCATCTCAAGGAAAGCGCTGGGTGAAATTGCGGATCAATATCAGGACGCGCGCCTTACCTTTGCCGACCTGATCCACTCGACTTTGGAGCGCGAGACGCTCCACGCTTCCCTCAACGACGGAGAACTCCTCGGTCCACTCAGTGACGCATTTCGCCAGGCGTTGGAAGTGGCCCTTGAGCCCATGACGCTCTACAGTGGCGAGTTCCTGTTCCTGAAGGGAGACGCGAGCGACGCCCTTTACATCATTCTCAGCGGTCGAATTCGGGTGTTGCCGGAAGATCGTGCACAGGAAACATTGCCGGTCGAACTGGGCCGAGGTGAAACGGTTGGTGAGCTCGGGCTGGCTACCGGCGACCCACGATCGAGATCCATCTGCGCCGTCCGCGATACCTACCTGGGCCGATTGTCCTCTTCCGCGTACGACCAGCTGTTGACCAGATTTCCCCAGGAAGTGATGCGCCTTTTTGTTTCCCGGGTGGCGCGAAGAGTGCAGCAGATCACCGCGGGCACGCTTAGGGCGTCGTCCCGCATTGATAATATTGCCCTCATTCCGGCCTCCCCGGGTGCGGCCTTCCAAACCTTCTGCGACCAGTTCTGTGAAGCTCTAGCCGTCTATGGTTCGGTCGCCCGGGTGTCCAGTACCCGCGTGGATGAGGCCTTTGGCGTGCCGGGCTTCGCGCAAACGTCAGACTGGGATGGCAACCGCATTCTTTTCATCGATTGGCTAAGCGGTTTGGAAAACAACCACAATTATGTGGTTTACGAAGCCGACGACACTCTTACCCCCTGGACAGAGCGTTGCGTGCGCCAGGCTGACCGAGGGGTGATCGTCGGGCATGCCGGTCAGGATCCCGCGCCGGGCGAAATTGAAACAGAACTGATTGCCCGCCTGCCCGCCGACGCAACCCAATCGAAAACCCTGGTCCTGATCCAGGAGAATGACAAGCCCTCCGGCACCCAGCGCTGGCTGGCCTCGCGAAATGTAGACCGTCACCATCACGTGCGGCTCGGCAACCGGGGTGACTTCGCTCGGGTGGCAAGATTCCTGACCGGTCGTGCCGTCGGGCTCACCTTGGGTGGTGGCTTTGCCCGTGGCTTGGCGCACATAGGCGTCTTCCGTGCACTGGCGGATTGCAATATCCCACTGGATGCGGTGGGAGGAGCCAGCATGGGCGGATTGATCGGCGCCCTGTGGGCCAGCGGTTGGTCGAACGAGCGCATCATCGAAGAGATCCGAACCGGATGCCGCGATTCTTTCAACGACATGACGTTGCCGTTCATCGCCTTCAAAAGCGGCCGGAAATTCAGCGATCTGGTCACACGCTTCTTCGGCGAAGCTCGTATTGAAGACCTGTGGCACCCGTTCTTCTGCGTCTCGGCCAATCTGAATCGCGCCGAGCTCACGATGCATAAAAGCGGCGGCGTGACCAAGGCGACGTTAGCCAGTAGCAGGGCGCCAGGAATTTTTCCGCCCATCGTCTACGGCGGTGAACTGCACGTCGACGGCGGCTCCATCAACAACGTGCCCGTGGATCTGATGCGGGTCTTCTGCGGAAATGGAATCACCATCGGAGTGGATGTTTCGCCTCCCCACGAGTTGGAAGACGTGGAAGACTACGGCTACACCGTAAGCGGTCTTCAGGCGCTGCGCAGCCGTTTCGGATTGTGGGGCTCGAAGAAGTCTTTCATGCCCAGCATCCCCCTGATCCTGATGCGCACGCTCGAATTTGGCGGGATCTCTTATCGCATGACACGCGAGGGCTCGGCCGATCTAATGTTGCAGCCGGAAATGCTCGGGTTCAAGCGCACCGATTGGCACCTCGCGGATGAAATTGTCGCCCAAAGCTACCGCCACACCATGGAGAAAATTGAAGGTCTGAACGGAGCCCTGGGCGAAAGAATTCGCGAAATCAGGGCAGTGCAGTCGTGAGGCGGCCATGAAAATCCATCTCGAAGAGTTGGGAATGGCGCGGGCTTACACCCAAGGGCATACGTTTGAGGATCTGAGCAGCGAACAAGTGCGGCTCATCCTGAACCGTGGGCGAGAGCTGTATAAGTGGTTTAAAGCCCACCCGCGCACCCACGCGATGATCAATGGGCTGGTGATCGCATTTGTTTTCGGTATGGATTGGGTGGTCCTGCTGCAGCTTCCCCGTTGGGTTCTGCCCTCGAGCGGGCGGCCGGGATCGGGCTTGCTGGTGGCGGTGGCGGTAATAACCGGCGCTCTCCATAGTTGGCTCCTCTACTCGTTGGCCATCTTCACCTTGCACGAGGGCGCCGCGCACAAGCTCATCTTCCCGGGAAATGGCCGATTGAGCCAGGTAGCGCAATTCCTGGCCGTGAATCTGTGTCGCCTTTCGGCTGCCGAGCCAAATTACTATGCAGCCTGCCACATGGCGCATCATGCCAAGTTCGGCACCGAGCAGGATTCGGAGTTTCTCAACTTCGTCCAGCCTCGCCGTTTTTGGCGCATGTTATTGCCTTTGGGCAGCTTTCTCAACTACAGTGATTTCGTCATCCACCGCCCGCTCGACTACACCCGCGGCCGGGTGATTTCCGGGCTGGTTGCCGCGCTCTACAACGGAATTTACGCCTACTTGCTCTACCGCCGCTTTGGTGGGTTGTTTACCGTCGTCGTGCTCCTGTTGCTGCCGCACGTAGGGTTCTATTTCGACCGCATGCGGCAGTTCACCGAGCACAACCTGATGCCTCTGGAAAACAAGATCGGCGCGCGCAGTTTCGGCGCCGGTTTCTCCGGGCTGCTGGTGGGCGGCGGCCCTTGGGGCAGCCGTGCCATATGGTCCACCATCTGGTCGCGAGCATTCCCTGGTATCAGCAAATCGCGTTGCATCGTTACATGGTGGGGCTGCTTTCAGAGAAACAAAGACGGCAGTTCCTGCTGCCACCGGGGCTCGGTTTTCCGCACCTGCTCTGGCGCGTCGTGCGCGATGCTAACGCCTTCTCCAAAGCAACCGGAAAAACAACATAGCGAGGGATACACCATGCTGGGCAAAAGTCGGGAAGAATGGATCAGGCAATATTCGACCAGCCATCAGAATTCGGTGAATCGCGCATGCCACACCATCGGCATCCCCATGATCGCCGTTTCCATGCTCATGATTCCTCTCGCCATCTGGCGGCCGCAACTCTGGTGGTGGTGGCTGGGTTGTTCGTGGTCGGCTGGGTGTTCCAGATTGTCGGCCACGCCTTTGAGGGCAAACCGCCGGAGTTCCTCAAAGACTGGCGCTTTCTGTTTGTCGGCCTCAGCTGGTGGTTTGCCAAGCTGACAGGTAAAGCCTAACGGGAGAGACGCCGATGCATATTCATCCGGAAGAAATCCGCTGGGCGCAGGTCAACGAAAAACAGCTGCCGTTCGAGCCCCTCACCAAAGACCAGGTCCGCTCCATCATGGAGCGCGGCAGAGAGCTGCATCGCTGGTATAAATCTCATCACGCCATCCACTGCCTGATCAACCTGTTGGTGTTGATTGTCCTGCTGGGCGGTGACTACCTGGCATTGCTCAAGCTTCCTGGCCTATGGCTGACAGCGAGGAGCCATAACGCCGCTGGTGCCAATCGTGATTGCCGGCCTAATCTGTGGCGCTGCTCCATTGCTGGCTTATGTATTCGCTCGGCGTTTTCACCATGCACGAAGGCGCCGCTCACAAAATCATCTTTCCGCCCCGCGGCCCGCTCAGCCGTTTCGGCAACTTCGCCACCTATCATCTTGCTCGCATCACCGGCGGAGTCCCCGACTTCTACTCCGAAAAACACATGATCCATCACGCCAAATTTGGCACTGATGAAGATGCGGAATTCCTGAACTTCGTTACCCCACGCCGCTTCTGGATGACGTTTCTTCCCTTCGCCGTGGTCATCAATTTCTCGGACTTCGTGCTCCACCGTCCGTTCAATTACACCCAGGAGCCGCTGGATCAGCTCTGGCGTTGGCGCTTGCTCTATCACGTGCCCTACATGTATCTGATTTACAGGTTCTGGGGAGGTTGGTTCATCAATCCTGGTGCTTCTGTTGTTCACCCATCTCGGGTTCTACCTCGATCGCTTGCGCCAGTTCACCGAGCATAACCTGATGCCGCTGGACAATCTGAACGGCTCGCGCAGCTTCGGCTTCGGGTTCTGGGGAATGCTCATCGGCGGAGGCCCCTGGGGAACGCCCTGTCACTGGGAGCACCACTTGGTTGCCAGCATCCCCTGGTATCAGCAGCTTCTGCTTGCACCGCCATGTCGTTAGCCTGCTGACGCCTCGCCAACGCAAGCAATTCCTCATCACTCCAGTTCATTGGTTTCCCCATACTTTGGTGGAGAGTCTTGCGCGAATCCTATTCCCTGATGCGCGCTGCCCCAAACGGCGATTGAGCCAGTGCCATCGCATTAAATTGATGTCTACCATGACTCCTGACTTTGAAGTGTCTCATCATCGGCAGCGGCTTCGGCGGCCTTTGCGTCGCCATTCGCCTGGAGCAGGCCGGATTGGGCTCGTACGTCGTACTGGAAAGTGGCTCTGACGTCGGCGGCACCTGGCGCGTGAATACTTATCCCGGCTGCGCCTGCGACATCCCCTCCCATCTCTACTCTTATTCCTTCGAACTCAACCCCGACTGGTCGCGCATGTACCCGACACAGCCGGAGATTTGGAAGTATCTGCAGCATTGCGCGAAGAAGTATCGACGTCCTCCCTAAGATTCGCTTCAACTCAGAAGTGCGCGAGGCCTGCTACAACGAAGACGGTCAGCTCTGGCAGGTCCGCACCCAAACCGGAGAATCCTACACGGCGCGCATCGTCGTCTCCGCGATGGGCGGCCTCAGCCGCGTCAGTTACCCGAAGATCAAAGGTCTGGAGCGATTCCGCGGCGCCGTCTTCCATTCCGCGGAATGGGATCATCGAAGCGGAATGAAGGGCAGAACGAGTCGCCTTGATCGGCACCGGCGCCAGTTCCATCCAGATCGTACCCAAAATTGCGCCTGAGATGGAACGACTTCACGTATTCCAGAGAACGCCGCCCGTGGATCGTTCCCAAGCTGGATCGAAACATTCTACGGCTTTGAACGTTTCCTGTTCCGCTGGCTGCCAGGCTACATGCGTCTCTTCCGCAGCCGGCTCTATCTGCGGCAGGAAGCCGTCGGCCTCGGCTACACTGTGAAACCAAAATACATGCGCCTGCTCGAGCGATATGCCCGGCGGCACCTGCGCAAAAGCGTAAGCGACCCCGCGCTTGCGGGAAAAGCTTACCCCGAAATACCAGATCGGCTGCAAGCGTGTGCTTCTATCCAACGACTATCTGCAAACCCTCAGCCGGCCCAACGTCGAAGTAATCTCAGAAGGCAATCGCCGAAGTCCGCGAGCGAAGTGTACTAACAGCCGATGGGCAGGAAAGGGAAGTGGATGCCTTGATTTTCTGTACCGGCTTCCGCACCACCGATCTTCTTTCCCCCGTACTCTTCCGTGGCCGCAACGGCGTTTCTCTCAATCAAGCCTGGCAATCCGGCGCCGAGGCCTTTCGCGGCGTTAGCCGTCGCTGGCTTCCCCAACCTCTTTCTGCTCATCGGGCCCAACAGCCGTGTAGGCTACAACTCCATCGTCTTCATGATTGAAGCCCAGACCCGCTACATCCTCGCAGTGCCTGAAACTAATGCGCGCGCAGCGCTGCCCACTCCATCGAGGCGCGTGCCCGAAGAACAAACGCGCTTCAACGCCCGCCTGCAGCAGCGCATGGCCCGAACCGTCTACGCCTCCGGCTGCAAAAGCTGGTACCTCGACGAAACCGGCAAGGGAACCATCCTCTGGCCAGGTCTCTCCTCCCAATACTGGAAAGACACCCGGCGTCTGAACCGTCGGAGTATATCCTCGGCAGAACTGTCCAAACTTAGCGAAGCATCCAACTTGTTGCTGCTGTCTAGATTCATTCTCCGGAACGCGCGGGTATTTCCCGCGTCACGTCTTTGATGCTTTGTATAGGGCAAGACCTTAGAGTCTGCGTGAGAATCTCATCTGGAAACCCAGTCCCGCAAGCACGGTTGAGTGTCAGAGCTGTCCAAATTAGCGAAGAAATCCAGCTTTTGGCAAATGCAATTTGTTGATTTCATTCGATTGAGGTTGGCCAGACAAAACCGGGTTTGCTTTGTATCAGGGCCCGACTTTAGTCGGGCCGTAAAGGCCCAACAAAAAACCGGGCTTTAGCCCCTGAGGTACGTTTTTCCATCGTCTGTGGCAGACTCCACGCGAAAAGACATGGCATCGCACTAGATGTCTCGAAAGCGCATCTCAACGGGCGTCAAGCGTGCCCACTGGAAAGATGTACCCTCGCCGGAACAGCAGCTCAGCTGAGCATTTTACGAAACCGCCAGACGCTGAGCACCACCAGCAATCAGCGTGAATACGCCCAGGACCAAAAAATTCGACCACAGCCCAGCGAAACCCGTGCCCTTGATCATGTTGGAGCGGGCGATCACGCTGAAATGGCGAATCGGATTGATCCACACCAGCGGCTGTAGCCAATGCGGAACAGCTTCCGCCGGCGTGACCGCGCCCGACGCCGTCGTGAGCAATGGATTAACAAAAAAGCTGGTCAGCTGTGCCTGCTGTGCAGACCTCGAAAACGTCGCAATCACAGTTCCTAGCGATATTCCGGACAAGTATACATAACGACGCCCCGCAGAAAACGACGAAGAGATTTCCGTTGAAACGGAACGTCGAAGAGCAGTTTCATAAAGCCGGTGGCGAAAATCGTCATGAGCATCAACAGCAAGAATAGCGGTGCAATTTTGGCCACGATGATCTCTGATGTCTCCGCTGGCGACATAACGAGTTGTTCGATCGTGCCTGCTTCTCGTTCCTTCACCATGGCGGCGGAGGCAACAATGGAGCCATTCAGGATGAGCAGCAGCCCAAGAACTCCGGTAACTACGAACCAACTGTTGACCAGGCCCGGATTGAAAAGAAACGCTCGCGTCACGATGACCAGCCCGCGGCGGCTCCCCGGTGACGCGTCGACCTGAGAAAAACGCGCGTGCAGTCCGTTCCCCGACAGCCCCTCGTTCCAGGTGCTGGATCACCCCTGCGCATAGGAGCGAGCGATCGTTGCCGTGTTGGCATTCATTGCGTTCAGAAGGAACTGCACCGTTACCGGCCTTCCGCGCTCCAGGTCACGGGCAAAATCCCGCGGGATGACGACTCCCGCATCGATATCTCCCCGGCTGATGGCATCGCCCAGTTGATCCACCGAGTTGTAATAGCCGGCCAGGCGAAAGCTGCGGCTCTCCGTCAGTGTAGAAGTCAGGTCGCGGCTCTGTGCGGTCCGGCTTTCGTCTATGACGCCCAGCCTCAGATCGGACACCGTGGCGTTCAACACTACACTGAACAGCAACAGTTGCAAAATCGGTGGCAGTATCAGCGACATCGCCAGCCGCCGGTCGCGCCGGATCTGCGCGAACTCCTTGCGCAGCAGCGCACCAAGCCGGCGACTCGAAAACACCTGGAAGCTTGCTTTCATGGTTACACCGCCAGCTGCATGCGGCGGAGTTTGCGCCACGCCAGGAGGTAGAAAACGGACCCCAAAATACCAATGATGATCACCTTCCACCACACTGCCGGCCAGCCGCCCCCCTGCAGCAGAAAGTCACGCACAATGTCGATGTAATAGCGGCCCCAGACTAAGTTCGAAATCCAGCGAATCTGGATCGGAATATTCTGAATGGGAAAAATAAGACCGGCCAGCATGAACACAAGCAGGAACCCGCCCAGCGCAACTGCCTGCATGGCCGCCGCCTGATTCGGAATGAGAACGCCGATCATGGTTCCAAACGCCGCCACGCAAAACGCGTACAGCACCGTTGCCACCACAAAGGGCGTCGGGTCGCCGGCGATCCCAAGTCCAAAATAAGTGAACAGCAGCGCCAGTAGAAGAACGCTGTCCACCACGGCCACCACCATAAAAGCGATGATCTTTCCCAGCAGGAACTCATGCGCCGAGATACTGGAGACGTAGACCTGCAAAATAGTTAATTGCTCTCCTTCGCGCGCCATGGCCAATGTGGCCAGCATGGGCGGGAACAGTGACAGCGCCAGCACAAAGACTCCCGGCCCGTAAAATTTCATCGAGGAGAGGCCGGGGTTGTACCAGAAGCGAATCGCGGCCTGCACCGGAACCGGCTTCGCCGCCCCTCCGTTTGCCGTGTTGAACGCGTTCGTGATCTGCGATGCGTACCCGTCGATCAAGCGCGCAGTGTTGGAATCCGAGGCGTCCACCAGGACCTGTATCGGGGTGTTCGCGCCGCGCGCCACGTCCCTGCCAAACCTTTCCGGGATAATCAGAACCGCACGCGCTTCATTGCTCAGAAACGATTGCTTCCGGACGCTGGTCCACAGCAGAGGGGATGATTTTGAAAGTAATCGATCCGCGGAACGCATCAATCAGCTGCCGCGATGCCGGCGAATTGTCGAAATCCTGCACTGCCAGGGGCATATCTTTCACGTCCAGCGAAATGGATGTTCCCATCAGAATCAACTGGGTCAGAGGCAGAATGAGCGCCAGGGCGACCGCCCGCTTATCGCGCAGAATCTGGATTAATTCTTTCCGGGCCTGGGCGAAAATCCGTCGCACGGCGTCAGTCCTCCGAACCCACCTTGCCCTTCAATCGGGCCTTTTCCACCACGCTGATGAACACGTCTTCCAGCGAGAAGCGCCCCGGTTTAGCAGAGATGACCCTGATCCCGGCCGCCGCCAGCTTGTCGCGATAAAACCTCTCACCCGGTGGCCTGGTCTTCGTTGAAGATAATGTGCAGCCGGTTTCCGAATAGCGAAACCGCCCAACGCTCCTGGTCACTTTTTAAAAGGTCGAGCGCTCGTTGCGGCTGATCGGTGGTGAATTCCATCAGCTGTCCTGGCTGCGCTGCTTTGATTGCGCTTGGCGTACCTTCGGCCACCAGTTCGCCCGGCCACCATCAGCCCCAGCCGGTTGCACTGCTCGGCCTCCTCTAGATAATGAGTGGTCACCAGAATCGCTGTGCCCGCATCCGCCAGCCGGTTGATCATCTTCCAGAAAGATCGCCGCGCCAGCGGATCCACGCCCGACGTCGGCTCGTCGAGAAACAGCACGCTCGGCTCATGCATGATCGCCGCGCCGAAGGCCACCCGCTGCTTCCAGCCCTGCGGCAGGCTGCCCGTCAGCTGCTCTTCGCGCCCTTGCAGTCCAGAAAACTCCAGCACCCACCGCTTCTTTTCGTCGCGTTCCTCGCGTGGCACGCCGTAGACCCCGGCAAAGAATTCCAGGTTTTCTTCAAGTCGAGAGGTCGTCATAGAGCGAGAACTTCTGCGACATGTATCCAATGCGCTGGCGCACTTCGCCCGAGCGCAGATGTTTCGTCCATCCAGCGAGTTGAACTCCTCCACCACTCGGTTCGACCAAGCCGCACAGCATCTTGATCGTCGTGGTCTTGCCCGCGCCATTCGCGCCCAGCAATCCATAGATCTCGCCGTAGTGAACTTCGAGGCTCAACTGCCGCACAGCCGTGAAGGAGCCGAACTGTTTGCTCAGTTGCGAGGCTCCAATTGCCACCTGGCCCATATGCTCCGCATGACTATGGCGCGCCGGGAAAGACTCGTCGTGCACCTGCTCCCCCAGCGCCCGCAGCCGCGCCACGAATGTGTTCTCGAGCGTTGGCTCATCCAACAGGATTTCCTGAATCTCCAGCCCCGCGCTCTTCAGACTGCGTTCGGCGATCGCCCGCGCCAAATCCGGATGCGGCACCAGCAGATCCAGCCGGTCGCCAAAGCGCTGCACATCGATAATTTCGCCGTCGCTTTCTGCCAACGGTGAAAGAATCTCTTCCGCCACCGCAAGATTCGACACCCGCAGCTCCATCCGCCGTGCGCCCAGTTTCTCGCGCAATTCCTGCGGAGTCCCGAGGTCGTGGATTTCCCCCTGATGCATGAGCGCGACCCGGTGGCATCGTTCCGCCTCGTCCAGATACGGCGTCGCCAGTAAAATCGTCAGCCCGTCAGCGGCCAGGTGCGCCAGCGTGTCCCAGAACTCACGCCGTGAGACCGGGTCGACGCCGGTTGTCGGCTCATCCAGCAGCAGCACGCGCGGCTCCGGCACCAGCGCGCACGCCAGGGCAAGTTTCTGCTTCATCCCGCCGCTCAGCTTTCCGGCCAGCCGATGAGGCAAAACGATCCATGTCGAACATCTGCAGATAGCGGTGTCCCGCGCGACGCGATATCTGCCCGCGGCACGCGACGCAAATCCCCGATATAGCGAATGTTCTCCTCAACCGTAAGATCCGGATACAGGCTGAAATTCTGCGTGAGATAGCCCGTCTGCGCACGAGCTTCGCGCGCCGGCACGCCGAAAATTTCAACCCCGCCGGAAGTCGATTCCATCACTCCGGCGGCGATCTGGAAGGTTGAGGTCTTGCCCGCTCCATCCGGCCCGATCAGGCCAAAGATTTCGCCCTCGTGCACGTCCAGACAGATGCCCGCGCACCGCCTCCACGGCACCGTATCGCTTTACCAGGTCGTGGATCCGGATCGCGACGGACCCCAGGGCAATCGCGGGCTCGAAGGGCACCGGAGGCGCTGAGGTCACCACGTGCGTCTCATCGGTTGAACCGGCCGGGCGGCCAGGTGCTGCCTTCAACCAGAATCTCTCCATCCGCCGGCATGCCCGGCTTGGCGAACCCGATGCCGCTCTTCAGTCGCAGCTTCACCCCCACCACTTGCTTTACGCGGTCGTCGCGAAAGTAGGTATTTTCCGGCGTAAATGTGGCCTGCGGATCGATTCGCTCCACGTACGCGTCGAGGGGTCTTGCCGGGTCGGAGTCCAGGTAGATTCGTGCCGGCTGACCAACCTTGACTTTGCCGATCTGCCCTTCGGGGATAAAACCCCTTAGATAGACCTTGCTCAAATCCAGCAGCGTCACGATGGCCGTGCCCGCCTGCACCACCTCGCCCGGCTCCGCCGCCCGTGTCATCACCGTGCCATCGAAGGGCGCCTTGACCGTCAGGTCGCTGCGCGTCGCCTGTGCTTCAACAAGCTGGTAGCGCGCCTGGTCCGCCAACGCCTTGGAGTAGGCAATCTCCGATTCTTGCTGTGCCAGCTGCTTGCGTACCGTAGCCGCCTGGAACCCGCGAATCCCGGGATTCGAAAGCGTCGCCTGGGCCATATTCAACATGCCCCGCGCCGACTCCAACCTACGCTTAGCCGCAGCCACTGCCGCCGCCTGCTGCTCCGCCGTGGCATTGGCCTGCCTCGCCTGGCGTTCCGACACCGCGTCCGTCTTGCGTAGCTTGTTATAAGCGGTCCGGTCAAAGTCGGCGATTTGGAAGGCAGCTTCCTGGTTCGCCAGGTCCGCCTCCGCAGCCGCAACGTCCGCCTCCGCCTGCCGCACCCGGCCGCTCGCATCCAGTTTCGCTTGCTCCGTCTGCAAGTCGTTCTGCTGCAGTTGCTCCTGAAGCACTTCGATCTGATCGCGTGACGATCTCAAGCGTGCCTCGGCCACCGTCACCGCCGCACGAGCCTGATCTGCCCGGGCGAAAACCTGCTCGTCGTCGAGCACCGCGATCGTTTCTCCGGCCTTGACCGAGTCTCCCTCCCGGAACCGGATTTCCAGGATGCGTCCTGTCGTCTTGGGCGCCACCGCCGAATCGTCTCCCTCGATGCGCCCGCTCAGCGCCACCATGCTGCGAGGGATCTTCGGCGGAGCGACGAAGTTACTCCAGATCAAGTAACCAGCCAACACGACCGCCGCCACAATACCCACCTTGGCGATAACGGGTAATGGATTGCGTCGCTGCGGGGCGTTGCCGTCGGCCCCGTTTGTTTCTGAAGTTGATGTCACCGACGGAGGAGTTTCGGTGCTGATCGTTCTCGTCATCTCATCCTCCACCCTCACGCCTGCAACGGCTCACGCCTTAGCGGAGGGTGCTCCCAACGTTGCAGCATAGGATCGGTAGACAGAGAGATATTAGTGAATCGGCTTATATTAGTCGATCAAAACCGAAAAATCTCATCCTTCCCCAGAAAACATCAGATCCGCCCGTCCGCCAAAGCAGAGTCGGGCCGGGCAAGATTAAAACGCAGCCGCTGAATCCTCAAAACGCTCGCAAAACATTTCGTTGATAGCGTTAATGGAGACCACGGCGGTTAACAGCGTCTCCGTCAGGCTTAAGAGCCGGGAGCCACGGGGAAGGTAGGGAAGACTCCGGCGCAGATCCTCCCAGGACCTGGGGGTTGAACAAGCCGGTTTCACGAATGGCGCGGCTATTTAGATATCGCGCAGAAAGGTCAGAGTTCCTGTCCAGTCCCAGCGTCTCGCTCGACCCTGCTACGAACGGCCGCTTCTTCACCTGGAACGCGGAGGGCAGCCTTTCTTCAAGGGCGCGGCGCAGGATGTACTTGCCGCGCCCGTTCCGCAGCTTGAACGACACCGGAAGCGAGAACGCAAACTCAATCAGTTTGTGATCGAGAAATGGCACTCGGCCCTCGATGGAGTGGGCCATTTCAACCCGGTCGCCAAGGAAGTTGAGGTTGTAGGACGGCATGTCGGCCTTGAAAAGATAGTATTGGTGCGCGGCGACCGCCGAGAGGGACTTCATCTTGCCACGGCCGATCCGCTCCGCCATTTCGGCGATGGGATCGATCCCGGCGACCTCCCGGCGGAAATCGCCGGACATGACAAATCGAGCTTTTTTCGCGGTTCGCAGCGCGCGAGCCATGGAATAGGGGTAGGCGCCAAACAAGCCGGTGATGCGATCGTATTCTGGCAACGCTCGTATCGGTAAGATCCCGGTGTTGAGGAGCGCGATCCCTGAATGTTCTTTGCTGAGGAGGGTCTCGAGCGCGGCACGCCGTTCCCGGTCTTGAGGATGGGCGCGAACTTCCTCGAGCAGAGCAATGTGGTGAAAAACGTTATAGCCTGCCGAGCGCTTCGTCAGCGCCCTCGCCGGTAAGCACAACCTTCACATGGCGCCGAGCCAGCTCTGACAGCATCATCTTGGCTGTTCCGTGGCTGTTGCTCACCGCGATTTCGCTGTGCCACAAGGAGCGCTCGAAGTGAGGCGCCAGATCTCCGGGACCGATCCGGATCGTGTGGTGCGCAAAACCTCTGGCTTGCGCGAATTCGGCCGCTGCCTCTCCCTCATTCAGTTTTTTGTCGTCAAACTCTATAGTGAAGGCTTTGACCGGCCGCCCACCGATCTCGGCGGCCGTCGCGGCGACCGAAGTCGAATCCAGACCCCCTGAGACATAGGCCCCGACTTCTACATCGCCATGCAACCGCAAACGTACTGCTTCATCGAATAATCGCCGGAACTCTTCAACGGCCTCTTCCTCGCTGCCAGGTACCACCTGGCCGCCAAGGGGTAGATCCCAGTAAGCGCGCCGCGTGACCGCGGACCGCGAGATGCGCAACATGCAACCGGGCTCAACCGTCCGAATGTTTTCAAAACACGTTGCTTCCGGCAGCACTAGCCCGTGCAGCATATGGAAAAGAGTGATGTGATCCAGCCGCGCTCGAGCCTTCCCATGCCCCAGGATTGCCTTGATTTCCGAGCCGAACACCAGCGAGTCGTTCAGCCGGGAATAGAACAGCGGCTTGATGCCGAAACGGTCACGGACGAGATACAAGACCTCATTCCTCTGGTCCAAAAGGGCAACAGCAAATTCGCCACGCAGGTGAGATACAAAATCTTCACCGTATTCTTCGTACAGGTGAACGATGATTTCGGTGTCGCTGCGGGTGCGAAAGCGATGGCCTCTCGACTCGAGATCTTTGGCAATGTCCTGGAATCCGTAGAGTTCGCCATTCAGGACTACCCAGACCGAGCCATCCTCGTTCGAGAGCGGCTGACGGCCATTTGAGAGATCGACGATAGACAGCCGCGTGTTGATGAGCAGAACCGAGCCCGAGCAGCCGAGATAGTACCCCCATTGATCGGGACCACGATGGCGGATCGCCGAAACCATGGGCACGATGCTCGACTCGTCTACTCGTCCCTTTGGATCGAAGATGAACTCGCCGGCAATTCCGCACATGGCTAAACAGTCCCGCTTGGAATCTGAGTGGCCAGGTGGGGTTGGCGAGCAATGGGCGTCAACGCGATGGCACAATCCGCAGTCAGGCTGATGCGGGCTTTGAGCCCGGGAGAAAAGTCTGCCGGCATCGAAAGCCGGTACCGCTGCGCGGCCATGGCCACGATCATTTGCGCCTCCATCATCGCGATATCGGCCCCGATACACTGGCGTGGCCCCGCACTGAAAGGGAAGTAGGCAAAACGAGGCCGCCCTTGCGACCTCTCCGGCAGGAAGCGATCGGGATCGAACTTCTCCGGATCTTCCCATAAGCCCGGTAGCCGTTGCATCACGTACGGGCTGATGATGACGAGTGCCTCGGCAGGAATTCGGTATCCGCCAATCACATCGTCCTTCACCGCGCTCCGGGCAAAAACCCAGCCCGGCGGGTAAAGCCGCATCACCTCCATGATCACGCGGCGGGTGTACTCGAGAGCGGGCAAATCTTCGAACCCGGGCGACCGGCCTTTCAGCGTCGCATCGACCTCCAGTTCGACCCGTTCCCGTACCTCGGGGTGCTTGGCCAGGAGATACCACGTCCACGCAATAACATCGGCGACGGTGTCGTTCCCCGCCTGCAGCATGGTCTTGAGTTCGTCGCGGAGCTGGCCATCGCTCATTGACTCCCCAGTCTGCTCATCGCGGGCCCAGAGAAGCAGCGACACCAGGTCACCGTTGTCGACCTGATTTCGCCTTCGCTCCTCGATAACGCGAAGAACGAACTGATCCAGGATACGGACGGCCCGCTCGAAGCGACGCCTCCTGGCAAAGCGAAACCACGTCAGGAATTTGACCAACTTCACCGCGCCAATCAGGTCCATGTGACGGGAGCAATCGAGGATGGCATCTCGTATGACTTGCTCCGAACCGATCAAATCCCCGCTGAACATGTTGCGTAAGAGGATTTCGAGCGTGAGCAGAATGACCTCGGCGCGCCCATCCAGTGCTTCGGCACGCGATGCATTCCCCTCCCAGCGCTGGAGCATTCGAGACGTGGAATCGACCATAATGCCGGCCATCTTGGCGTGATGCTTCCGTTGAAACGCGGGCTGAACCAGCCGCCGCTGCCGCTTCCAATGTTCGCCGTCGATGGAGAATAATCCATCCCCCATCAAGGGTCGCAGCACCTGGTACCAGGGGCCTTTGATGTAGTTTGTATGGTTGTCTTGCAGAACATGCTTGATCCCGTCCAGATCCGTAACCAGATACGCGCGGTTAGGGCTCAGCGTGACCACCCCTCCAAATTTCCCGGCGGTCTTCGCAAAGTAATCCGGCGGATTGCGCATCAAACTTGGAAGAACGACAATCTGCGCCCTTAGCCGCGGTGGCAAAAAGTTGTAACCGGCGTTATCCAAGGGCCCGGGCGGCCCTACTTTTGCGGTATTGGGACTGGCGCTGCCCGTGACCATTAGGTCTCATCCCCAGAGGTAAGATATAGCACCGGGATCGTTGCCTGGGTCGTCTGCGGGGGGAGGCTCAATACTAGATCAGCTTTAATTGCCGATCAACAGCAACGCCCCGCAGGTTACAACGCGGGCAACCCGCAAGACTCGTAAATCTTCGACATGTACTGCATGTCGAGCAGTCCTTCTTCCCCCGCCGTCTTAGGTGTTTTGTCTGCAGAATGCAATCGGAGAAGTAGTTTGCTTCCAGAGGTGAACTGCGATGGATCAACAGCCGGATTAAGCTCATCGAGCAACGTAGGCTTGCCCCCACCCGGGTCGGTGAACTCGGCCGTAAGGTGAAGTCCCTGGTAGGGAAACGCCGGCTCGGCATACAGGAACCCCAGCGACCCATGCACCCGGTAAAAGCCGTTCATTGGGGCGCCATAGCTGGTGTTGCAACTGGCCACCACTCCGGAAGGAAACTTCATCGTCCACGACACATTCTCTTCGACCGTGTCGAATCGTCCGTCGTGGTCGATGACCGACGAATATCCCTTGAGGTCGACCGGTTCCTCGCCCGTGAGATAGCGGCAGGCGTTGAGCGAATACACGCCCATATCCATCAGCGGCCCCCCGCCGGCCAATTTGCGGTCAAGCCGCCATTCGCCGGCCCTTTCCTTGAACCCGTTGGCGCTCTCGATCGCCTGGATCTTCCCCAGCTTGCCATCGCGAATAAGCTGCATGGCACGCAAATTGGTCGGCTCGTAGTGGCAGCGATAGGCGATCATCAGCTTCCTGTTCGCCTCCTTGCAGGCCTTGATCATCGCCATCGAATCCGAGACCGTGGTCGCCATCGGCTTCTCGCACAGCACGTGCTTGCCCGCGCGCGCGGAGCGGATGGTGTACTCGGCATGCATACTATTGGGCAATGCCACGTACACCGCCTCGATGGCCGGGTTGTTCTTGAACTGATCCATGTTCTCGTAGCTGTAGATGGAGCTCTCCGGCACTCCATACTTAGCCGCCTGGGCCAGCGCCTTCTCGCGATGTCCGCTGACAATTCCGGTAACCCGCGAATTCCTGCTGGTCAGCGTCCCAGGCATAAAGTGATCCATGGAAATGCGGCCCAGGCCAATAATGCAATAGCCGATCTTGCGATCGCCGCCTTGCGCCAACAACGGTGAAACCGCCTGTGACGCCGCCCCGGCCACAGCCAGGCGAGTGAACTCTCTACGTGTAAGCATCCCGGAGTAGTGTAGACGCCTGCTTCTCCTCTTACAATCGGAGCTGGCATGCGCAAATCACTCCTCTTCCTCGCCTTGTTCTCGCTCACCCTCCGTGCTGAGCTCACTGAAGACGCGAAAGCCAAGATCGACACCGCCGTCAACCAGGTCTTGGCCTCGACCAAAGTGCCCAGCGCCTCGATTGCCATCGTCAAGGATGGCCGCATCGCCTATCTCCAGGCTTATGGCCTGGCGCGGCTGTCTCCGCCCATGGAGGCCACACCGCAGATGCAGTACTCCGTCGGCTCGATCAGCAAGCAGTTCACCGCGGCCGCCGTCCTTCTGTTGGCGCAGGAAGGCAAGTTGACCCTGGACGACCCTGTCTCGAAATATTTCCCCGAGCTCACGCGGTCCCGCGAAGTCACCATCCGCATGCTGCTTTCGCACACTTCGGGATATCAGGATTATTGGCCGGAGGACTACGTCATGACCTCCATGATGGTTCCGGCAACGTCCCAGCACATCCTGGATGTATGGGCAAAAAGACCCTTGGATTTCGACCCCGGCACGCAATGGCAGTATTCCAACACCAACTTTGTAATTGCGGGTCGGATCGTCGAGCAGGTAAGCGGCATTCCTCTGATCGACTTGCTGAAGAAACGCATCTTCCTGCCGCTGGGCATGGACAACGTTTACGACTCGGATGCCGCCAGGTTGCCTGCCACGGACCCCACCGGCTATGAGCGCCACGCCCTCGGCCCCCAGCGCCCTTCGCCCCTGGAAGGCGCGGGCTGGATGTTTGCAGCCGCAGAACTCGCCATGCCGCCTCACGACCTGGCCCTTTGGGACATCAGCCTGATGAATCGTTCGCTGCTCTCCGCGGCTTCCTATGCGCAGATGTTCAAGCCGGTGCTGCTCAAGAATGGTGTCAGTAGCGGTTACGGATTGGGAGTTTTCCTGGGCAAGAGCGATGGCCGCGCCTACATTGAGCACTCTGGGGAAGTCTCAGGCTTTGTCTCGGAAAACAAGGTATATCCAGACGACAAGGCGGCCATTGTTGTGTTGACCAATGAGATGGCCACCAACGCCGCCAGCCTGATTGCCGATCGCATCAAGCCGGAGGTACTGAACCTCCCAGCCTCTGCTCCGACCACGGCGGAAGCCCGGGCGCTCGCCATTTTCAATCAGCTAGCGGACGGACACATTGACCGCAGCCTCTTCACCAACTATTGCAACGCCTACTTCAACCAGCAGACGTTGGAGGACTACGCCTCCAGTCTGAAACCGCTGGGGCCGCCTCTAAGCTTCAAGCAGACGAGGGAGGAAGGCCGTGGCGGCATGACCTTCCGTGTCTTCACCGTTACCTTTCCTGAGCGCGAGTTGAAAGTGACCATCTACGAAATGCCCGACGGAAAGCTGGAGCAATATCTAGTCATCCCGTGATCAGCAAATCAGATTCGGGCGGGAAAAGCTAAGTTTCTGAAGGGTACGGCCTTCAGCGCCGTTACGTAATTAGTTGCAACGAATGCGGCTTTAGCCACCGAGGGATCCTCGCGATTTCCCCCGCCTCTTTAAGTTCCGTGTGAGAATCTCTTTCGCTTTTATCAGGGCCCGACTAGTCGGGCCGTTGACGCCCAAAGAATGGGCTTTAGCCCCTGCGTCCAGGATTGCACTGGAGCGAAACTTACTTCCCCACCAAGCCCTGGAACTCCGGATTTTTAGACAGGTAGTTCGCCACCAGCGGACACACCACATCGACCTTCAATTTGTTATCCCGGGCGTATTCGAGCGCCGTTCGCGCCAGCATCCCAGCGATACCGCGGCCGCGCAACGCTGGCGGCACTTCGGTATGCCAGAGCGTGATCCATCCAGCGTTATCGAGTTCAAATTCCAGGTATGCGGTCTCGCCGTTTTCCTCCACCTCGAACCGGCTCATCGTGTTGCTGCTCATTCCGCCGATTGTCGCACAGCGGGTAAGATAAAGAACCCACCACTATGTCGCCGATCGATTTTTCAGCGCCTCCCCGGTCTCGTAAGGCAGGACACAGATCCCGTCACATCGCCCAACTAAGCAATCTCCCCATCATCGGGCGCAGTGTCTGGATGGCCCGCGTGCAGCAGGTCGCGGCTCAGGCGCCGCCGGACGTAAGCTTCCCGGGACCGAAAGCGTTTCTCCAGGTGGATAAATGGCTGGTCCCTTACCTGCGAAACTTCTTTCACAGGAATGCTCCCTATCAGTCTTACTCCGCAGGACAGACCGGCATCTTCAAGCTTGCCGCACCGGACAATGGTCCATTGAGAATTGCCGTCGCGTCGGACTGGGCCACGGGCACGATGGAAGCGAATCGGGTCGCGAACAATATCAAAGCGTGCCATCCCCATTACACTCTGCATCTCGGCGATGTATATCACATGGGGGAAGCTCCGGAGATAGAGGAAAACTGTTTTGGAAAGCAGCGAGGCCCCTACCACGGAGTGAATTGGCCCATGGATTGTCAGGGAAGCTTTGCCCTGATGGGCAATCACGAGATGTATTCCGGAGGACGCAGCTATTTCAAAACCTTCCTTCCCAAGCTAGGGCTGTTCGACGCCGATAAGAAAATAATCAGCCCGCAGAGCGCAAGCTTCTTCTGCCTGGAGACAGACCACTGGGTGATCCTGGGGCTGGACACCGGGTATCATGCGGGGGGAATCCCTGCGCTATCCGACTTTCCAGGAATCAGCTCCATCCCGTGTCTGAACGTCAACGCCCGCTTTGACGACATAATGATGCGTTGGCTGCAGCGGACGCTGCTCACACTCAAAAAAAAGCCTATAGCCGTGCTCACGCACCACCAACCGTTCAGTGCATTTGAACGTTGTTTTGGCAAGCCTGTGAAGCAGTTGGCAGAAGCAAGCTTTTCAGACGGGCGGGAATTCGTATGGCTCTTTGGCCACGAGCATCGTCTGACTATCTACAACAAACAGCGCCTCGCCGGTTCGATGACAGCTTATCCGCGCTGCATCGGCCACGCGGGCATGCCGGTGAAAGTAACGAAGCTCACGCGGCCCAACCCGGACATACTCTATTACGACCCAAGAGTGCACCCAATCGATGACCGGGACCTTAAAACGATGGTCGGATACAACGGCCACGTCGTCCTCCTCTTCGAGGGCGAGAAGCTAACCATTGAGTACCACGACATTGAGAGAGCAGATGTGCTCTTGAGGGAGACATTCACCCCAGGAGAATCGGGAACGTTGCAACACTCCATTGTTTCCGTCGCACCGAACGCATTGCTCCCTGGAGGCCCCGACGTGAGAACCTCAGGCTGTTGAAGGGTACGGCCTGAAGGCCGTACCCTTCACAAAACCTAGTCTAAGCCGGCTGCAGTTGAAAACTGGGAGTAGACTGCGCGATCTCCAGTTCCTCTGCGGTCATGTCGACCGAAACATCCGCGAACAGCGGAGTACTCAGGTACCGTTCTCCCGTATCCGGCAGCATGCACAGAATCGTCGATCCCGGGGCAGCTTTAGCGCCGACCTGAATCGCGCCGGCAAACGTCGCGCCCGAGCTGATGCCCACAAAGATCCCTTCCTTGCGTGCCAGCTCCTTGCTATGACGCATTGCTTCCGCATTGCTGATACGCAGGACCTGGCTAACGACCTTCATGTCGACCGCGTCCCCGGTAAGCTTGGGAATGAAATCCGGACTCCAACCCTGTTGTGGGTGGGGGTGCCACGCGGGGTGGCTTGAAATCGCTGACCCGTCCGGGTTGCGTTCCTGCGCAATCCCGCTCGACAGCATGGCCGCGTCGTCCGGTTCGCACACGACGATTTTCGTCTCCGGCCGTTCCTTAGCCAGCACCCGCCCCACGCCTTTGAGCGTGCCCCCGGTACCGAACCCTGTGACCCAGTAATCCAGTCGTTCCCCCTGAAACGCTTCCAATATCTCCTGCGCTGTTGTGCGCGAGTGCATATCGGCATTGGCTTCATTCTCAAATTGCCGGGTGCGAAACCAGCCATGGGTCTCTTCCAATTCTTTGGCTTTAGCGACCATGCCCAAGCCTCTGCCGGCCGCGGGGGTAAGCACCACCTTCGCCCCCAGGAACCGCATCAGCTTACGTCGCTCGACGCTGAAGGTTTCCGCCATGGTGACCAC
Organism: uncultured Acidobacteriaceae bacterium; assembly: GCA_963805955.1. GTDB lineage: Bacteria > Acidobacteriota > Terriglobia > Terriglobales > Acidobacteriaceae > PALSA-350. The sequence continues at coordinate 402,539 of CAWDVZ010000005.1, read as the reverse complement.
CAGCGGATAGCCTTTCTGAGCGCACACCATAGCCAGTCCGATACCCGTATTGCCGCTGGTTGCCTCGATCACGGTCTGCCCTGGCTTTAGTTGTCCTTTCCGCTCTGCGTCCTCGATGACTGCCAGGGCAAGGCGATCCTTGACCGAGCCGAGTGGGTTGAAAGCCTCGATTTTGACAAACAGGTTAATGCCCGCCGGGGCGAGATTGTTGATCTTGACCACGGGTGTATTGCCGACGGTCTCGAGAATGCTGGCGTATTTATGTCCCATGGAAGGCTCCTCCGGAACGCCTGTCCAAGATAACCCTTTTCGACTACCTTTTTCGACCTTGCGCCATGGTCCCCGCAGCTACCCGGCACGCCAAACGCAAAACGTGAATCTCACACCTCATCTTCATCTTCCTGCAAGGCCGTTTCGTAGTCCTGACCGCCGTAGAAGATTCCGATTATGTTTACCCGGCTGGCATTTACATGAAAGGCGATGACCACGCGCTTTCGATAGCTCGTAATTCGTAGACCGGGCCGGATATCGTCGCGCCGTATGCCTCGCGCATGAAAAGTCCGTAGGCTTTCGCAGTATGTCAGGATGGCATCGGTGAACCGTGCAGCAATCCCTGGAGATGCTGCGAAAGCGATGTAGCCGTAGAGCTCGATGAGTTGTGCTTCTGCCTCGGGAGTGAAGACAATGTCGCGCATTACCGCTTCTTGGCGGTGGCTTTCCGGTGCTCGGCCAATAATGCTGCGCGCACACGGTCCACGGATACCGCACGAGCCGGATCGGCTTTAAGCGCGTCGTATGCGGGCGCCACCTTATCTCGTAGCCAATCTTCCACGGCACGATCACGCGCTAGTAAGGTGCGTAGTCCGTCGCGGATCACTTCGCTTTCAGAAGCGTACTCGCCGCTAGCAACCTTGGCTCGCACCAGATCAGCCATCTCATTGGGCAGCGTGATACTGAGTTGCTGGGTTGAACGCATGAGTGCCTCTGTCGACAGGATGGAATCCTATTAAATCCTACTATATTTAATCTCGCGTACAGAGCAAAGTACCGCCGCCTCGCCTCGATTAGAACAACCTAATATCCAAGTGGCTGAGTCGTCCCCGCGAAGACATGCCTGTTGCAGAAACCGACGCGGCGCCCGCAGCCAGGGCAAGAGGTGCGGGATATCGGCGTCCGGTTTAAACTAGGATGCACGTGCCGAGCCGGGATGGCGGAACTGGCAGACGCAGTGGACTCAAAATCCACCGAGGGCAACCTCGTGGGGGTTCGACCCCCCCTCCCGGCACCACTTCGATAGTCTTTGGCTGCTTGCCCGCTGCCCTGTCCTCTACACACTCGAAATTATCGGCCAGGTTCGTATCACCGCGGCCTTTGTAGCGAGCCACTTTTGGATATGGACACAGGGACGCGTGAGCGTAACTCCTCCCGAGCCGCTCTTGGGATCGGCGCCGATCTTGCCAGTTCCAATGAGTTTGTCCGGGGCCGTACCTTGCATGACCCATTTGTCCAAGGCCAAAAGCACGTCATGTTCGGCATCGACGGGAGTTCCCGGTTCAGAGGCACTGTTCCCGAAATTCGTTGGTCCGGGACCACCAGTGCAGTGTCCCATGCCCGGAACCATGAATAGCCGGTAAAACGTCTGCACATCCTTGGCATCTGTAGCCCGCGGATCAGGGTAGCGCGACAGGAAAGCTGTCACCTTCTCGTAGAAGTCGATCGGTCCCGAGGTGCAACAGCAGCATCGCCCCAGCCGTGATATTGAATCAGTTTCCCCCCGTGGTCCCGGAAGGTCCGCAGATCGGGATTGTATGCATTGATGATCGATCCTGTCTTCTCTTCCGCGGCCTTTACGTCGTGGTCAAAGTCCATCGTGTGCCAATCCCATTTGGGATCTTCGAAGACCACCAGAGAAGTACCCGTTCCCGAAAAGGCTCTGAATTGAGCTCCGGGAAAGCTGGGCGACGGGAGGATCCATCCCGCCATGCGCCAGGTTCGCCCTCGGCGCCCGGTTCATATCCGTGATAGATCTGCTCGCCTGTCCTAGGGTTCTTCGGGCCCGCGTAGATCTGTTTCAGGTGTCGATCTGCGGCTGCGTCAGGCAATCCGGACCAGAGGCGTCTCGGCATAACAGAATCGTAGGATCAAAGTGGCACATCCGCGGGTCTTCAATAAGGCCATCCTTGACCCCATCCAGCGCGTCGCAGGCCGCGAGCGCAGCGTGCTCTATCGCAGGGAGTTGTTCTGCGTGATCTGGCTCTCCGGCTTTGCATTGAGAGCCGACTCGTTCCACAGAAATCCTGCAAATTGGTGCGTCCAGTAATTGGCAGGCGCCCCGGCAATGATGCCGTCAAAGTCCTCGGGATAGCGCTCCGCTTCCATCAGAGCTTCGCGGCCCCCGTCTGAACATCCCTTGAAGTAGGCGCGTGATGCGGGCTTGTTGAAGTACCTCTGCAAGTCGTCTTCGACTGGTCGCCGTCTCATGCACCGCTCGATAACCGAAATCGATCACCTTTTCCGGATGCCCTGTGGCCCAGTTCGGAGTTACCGCCCCCAAAGGGTCCTGGTTGTGGTGTCCGTCATCGGTTGCAGCAACCGCGTATCCTCTCGCCAGAGGTTCAATCAACTCCGACGCAGGAATAGCGCCTCCCCAGCCGCCGCTACCGAGCTGGAGATACTTTCCATTCCAGTCCTCCAGTGGCGGCAACCATAACGTAAGGTTAATCACCGAATCCGTGGTTGGCCGCGACACCGCGGTGATCTCACAATGCCGCTTCACCGAACAGTCACTGACTTCGGTCGCGTGCCAAGCTGGACCTGGTTGTCCCGGCCTCGACCCATTTGGCAGAGACAATCTCCTCACCATCGAGCGTCATGTTCTTAAGAGCATCGCAGTTGTTCTGAGCGATTCCCAGATGAGCGCTTGCCAGCAACGCGCTGCCGGCAGCTTGAATGAGCACCGTTCGCCAGTTCATAAAGTCCCTTTTCTGCTGATACGCTCTCATCGCGTCCTACGCCGTCTCCCGCTTCGCCAAGCGCTCCAATCCGCGCTCTTTGGTCTCAAGTTCCCGCATCTTGAACTTCTGGATTTTCCCAGTTACCGTCATCGGAAATGCATCCACAAACCGGACATGCTCAGGAACCTTGAAGTACGCAATCTGGCCTCTACAGAACTCGCGTACCTCGTCCTCTGTGGTAGTCTCGCCGGTTTTCAACCGTATCCACGCGACCACGACCTCACCCAGCCGCTCGTGGGGGATTCCAACCACCTGCACTTCGGCCACCTTTGGATGCGTGTACAAGAATTCTTCTACTTCCCGCGGATAAACATTTTCTCCGCCGCGAATGATCATGTCATTCGCCCGGCCTGTGAGGTGAATGTATCCATCCTCGCGCATCATGCCGAGATCCCCCGTATGCAGCCACCCTTCGCCATCCACCGCTCTTGCCGTTGCCTCAGGCTCGTCGTCGTAACCCTTCATGACCACATATATCCCACGGGCGCAGACTTCACCGCATTCTCCAGTGGGCAAAGTGCGGTTACCGGGTATCGACGCGATCTTCATCTCCGTGCATGGGAGCGCCTTGCCAATCGTTGACACTCGGATTTCCACCGGATCATCGACTGCCGACATCGTTACCACAGGCGAGCTCTCCGTCTGACCGTAGCAGATGGTCAACTCCGGGCAGTGCATCTCGGTCACTACCCGTTTCATCACCTCTATGGGACACGCGCACCCGCCATCACCCCCGTGCGCAGACTCGTCAGATCGAAGTCGCTGAACTCTGCGTGGCCCAGCTCAGAAATGAACATGGCGGGCACGCCATAGAGCGATGTGGCACCTTCCGCCTGGATTGCCTCAAGGGTAGCGCGTGCATCAAAGGTACAGTTAGGGAGGATCATCGCAGCTCCGCTTGCCAGCGCCGACATCGTGCCGATTACGCATCCGAAGCAGTGATACATCGGAACCGGGATGCAGATGCGATCGCGATTCGTGTAACGCAAACCGATTGCGATCAGTTTGCCGTTGTTGACCTGATTCCGATGCGTCAGCATCACTCCCTTGGGCATGCCCGTGGTACCCGACGTGTACTGGATATTGGCGACGTCCTCGGGCTGGATCGATACGGGAACCTCCAACTTGGATTGCAGAAACTCCTGCCACGCCGCCGACCCTAATAGGACCACGTGTTCGAGTGGCAGCGCTTGACCGTATCGCGCCGCTTCGAGGATCTGGGCATACTCTGCACGGTTGTCGCGTTCCCAAAGAAATAGAGCCTTAATTCCTGACTTGCGAAGCGTGAATGCCACCTCATGTGCGCGAAAGGCAGCGTTCACATTTACCAGTATCGCTCCCGCGCGGGTCGCAACCCAAGTGTACCATCACCCATTCCACGCAGTTTGTCGACCACAGACCCACGCGCTCTCCGGGCTTGATGCCTAGGCCCCACAACCCGCGCGCAACTCAATCCGCTAACTCGCGCAATTCGCACCAGTCGTATTTTTTCGATTGATGACGGGACACGAGGGCCAGACAATCGCCCGAGTGTTCCACAGTCTGATCGAGCACTTGCCCAATCGTCTTCTCCCAGAGCGGCTCATCCGGTCCAGACCAGTAGCTCAGCAACTCGCTGCCCTCTAAGTTTCAGGAATGTAGTTCTAGGTTCCGCCCGTTTTACTTGTCGAAGAAGTATTCCACCACCACGAACCTCTGTATAGTTTGCGGCGGTCGCCGCCAGATCCATAAAATCCATTACTTTGCCGATTTAGGATGGACAGAGGCAATGATGAACGAGACCATTCAGTTTTTCGCACCGTCCAGAGGCTTTGCCTCTGCCCTCGGCTTGATGGCACGTCAGGCGTTCTCCGAAGCCTTTGCACACCTCTATGATCCGGTGCAATTCGCGCAATTCTTAGAAAAGCCTTTGGGCCATCCGGCAAGATGGAGCACGATTTCGCGGATCCTTCCATTCGCTGGAGAGTTGCGGCAATCGGCGGACAGCCAATCGGCTATGTCAAACTATCTCCGCTGTAGTGCCCGCCCCGGCACCTCAGCCAGGGGCGATCGAATTGCGACAAATCTACGTCCTTAGACTGTGGCACGGAAGAGGAGTAGCAGACGTAACTCATGAACTGGGCGATTCACACCGCACGTACTGAAGGCGCACCCGAAATCTATCTGGCCGTCTTCGATCAGAATATACGCGCAAAACGCTTCTACACTCGTCATGGTTTCGCTGAAGTCGGACGTTGCACCTTCAAACTGGGACCGCGTCGATGACGACCGCGTGTGGCGAAAGCCGTTAACTGCGTCACACACTTCATAGAGTCGTAGGGACGGCACGATTTGTTCCACATTCCCCCCGGGAACCCGCCACGACTACACGAAATGACTACCCCATAGGAGTCCGAAAGCAGTTACCGCTTCCATTGCAATGTACGTAGCATTTCTTTTGGAGTGGAATATGCAACGGCTTTTTGGGACGTTTCCCAATCGGGGCGCGGGTTTGGCGCTCCTGATTTTGCGCCTCGCGGTGGCTGCAGCCTTGGTGTCGGGGGCTCGGTTTAGTCCCGGACCGCAGGCAGAAATACTGTTGGCCCTTTCGCGCATAGCTGCAGTTCTGATCGTGGTGGGTTGGTACACGCCCCTGGCGGCGGTATCGGCGGCGCTGGTTTCGCTGTGCTCTTTCTGGGTATGGCGCGAACTCGGGTTCAATGTGCTCATGATCGCTATACTGGTTGCCATCGGATTGTTAGGCGCGGGTGCCTATTCGATCGATGCCAGGCTCTATGGAAGGCGCAGGTTGGTGGTCGGCCGGCCCGCGCGGTAAGTTGGAAGAGAGTAGGACGCCATGAGCACAACACCCGTCTCCGCAAAAAGAATTCGGATTCTGACCGTAGACGATCATCCCCTGATTCTCGAAGGCATTGCCAACGTCCTGCAGCGGCAACCTGATATGGAGGTGGTGGGTGAAGCTTCGGATGGCTACCAGGCGATTGAGGCGTTCGGCAAATTCAGGCCCGATGTTGCGTTGATCGACCTGCAGATGCCGGGTATGAACGGGATCGATACGATTATCGCAATTCTTGAAAAGTGGCCGGGTGCACGTTGCGTAGTGCTCACCACCTATGCCGGTGATGTGCAGGCGACGCGTGCTTTGAAGGCCGGCGCCAAAGGCTATTTGCTTAAGAGCATGTTGCGCAAAGATCTGATAGACACCATCCGCACGGTTCACTCCGGCAAGAGCCGCATCCCCGCCGAGATCGCTTCTGAGCTAGCCAGTCACCTCACTTCAGATGCGCTATCGGCCCGCGAAATCGAGGTGCTGCGCATGGTTGGAGAGGGCTGCTCCAACAAAGTGGTCGCCGACCATCTTAAAATCTCTGAGGACACGGTCAAGGGTCACATGCGCAGCATTCTTTCCAAGCTGAACGCGAACGACCGCACGCACGCAGTAATGATCGCCGTAAAACGTGGCTTCATCGAAGGCTAACCCAAATCGCCCGTCTCATGACGATCAATCAATCCGGTGGTTTCTGAAAAAGCGGACTTCCTTTTCTAACATCCCACCACGGGTGCCCCATGTTCGCCCCAGCGTACATGGGCCGAAAACGTGTTTTTCGAATGCTTTCACTTCATATGCAAAATAATTTTTGGGGTGCCCCCAAATTTATCTACGCGAGGATCGCCTGGCTCTCCATCTCCTGTGCCTTCTGTGCCGCGATATAGCGATGCACGTACGAAACCACGACGGATCCCTCTCCCACCGCATTGGCAACGCGTTTTACAGAGCCCGCTCGCACATCGCCCACAGCATAAATCCCGGGAAGACTCGTCTGAAAAACACAGCCGTCTCCATCGCTGGGCATGGTGATCACAAAGCCGTTCACATCGAGTCCCAGCCGGCCGTGCAGCCATTCGGTGTTGGGGAGCGCTCCGATCATGACAAACATGTTGCCGGTCTGGCAGCTCCGCGCTTTATGACTTTTGCGGTTGCACCAGGTCACGCTGCGCAGATGCGTGTCTCCGTCGAGCGAAACCACTTCGCTGTTGGGATGAAGTGTAATGCGATTGGAAGAGGCGATCCGTTGGATAAGATAAGCCGACATGGTGGCCTTGAGACCATCGCCGCGAATGAGCAGATGAACATGGCTGGCCGAGAGAGCAAGATGGAGTGCAGCCTGGCCGGCAGAGTTACCGCCCCCTACCACCACAACTTCCTTGCCCACGCACCGGGCTGCTTCCATGGCGGTGGCGGCATAGTGCACACCCTGATATTCGAACTTCCTGTAGTTAGGCACGTCCAGACGTCTGTAGCGAGCGCCCGTAGCGACAACGATTGCACGGGCAAAGATCGTCTTGCCCCCCTCAAGCGCAAGAGAGTACCCGCTGCCGGCCGGTTGAATATCGGTTACCTCGCGCGAGATGGCGAAGCGCGCGCCAAACTTCTGCGCCTGCACGGTGGCGTTTTGTGCCAGCTCGTGACCGGATACCCCGGTAGGGAAGCCAAGATAGTTCTCAATCTTCGAACTGGTGCCCGCTTGCCCTCCAGGGGCTGTTCCCTCGATCACCAGAGTCGTCAGGCCCTCCGAAGCACCGTACACCGCTGCGGCCAGTCCAGCGGGGCCGCCGCCCACAACCGCAAGGTCATAATCCGTATGCTCACCCAGGTCCTGGTCGAATCCCAGCTTGTTGGCCAGCACTGTATTTTCTGGCTTACGCAGTGTCGTGCCGTCGGAGAAAAATACCACTGGCAACTCGTCTGGCTCCACCTCCAAAGCCCGCAGCAGAACTTCTGCTTCCAGGTTCAGGTTGGAGTCGATCAACTGGTGGGGATGGCCATTGCCGATTAAAAATCGCTCGATGCGCATGGTTTCGGCCGCATGGCTGTCTCCCACCACGATGATGCCCCCTTGCCGATGGTCGACCAGGTGAGCACGGCGAATAATCCACTCAGTAAGAATCAATTCAGCGATGTCGAGTTCGGTGCGCATCAACTTCCGAACCGACTCCCGGCTCACGCGCAGCACAGTGCTATTTTTTACCGCGCGACAGTTGAGCAGCGTTGGCCGGTCGTTCAACAAGTCCAGTTCACCACTGAACTGGAGCTTGGCCAGGGTGGATGCCACCTCGCACGAGGTTCGTCCTTTTCGTTCGTAAAGTTCAAGTTCGCCCTGAACGACGACAAAAAAATCCACCAACCGCTCGCCCTGCTGGAACAGATGAGCTCCCGGTCTGACAGACTCAGCCGAGCCGTAGCCCTGCAGACGCCTCATCATGGCTGGGGTCACACGTGCAGAGCCGCGCGCAGACCGTACGCGCCATGCCTGGGAATGAACAGTTGCCATCGGGAAGCCTCCGGATGATCCGATATTGAGGTATCACCAAGAAATTGCCAACCTCATCTTGAGTCAACTTTGGCTAGTCCTTTCGAGGGGCGGAAATACTCCAGTTTGAAGGGTACGGGCTTTAGCCCGTACATATTACAACGAAGAACACCGGGCTTTAGCCCCTGAGGGCAGCGTTATCAAGTGCAAATCGTCACCTCAGCGGCTGAAGCCGCATTCTCTTCAAGCTGCGTATGTACGGCCTGAAGGCCTAACCCTTCGAGAACTGAGTTTTCCTTCAGTCCGGGGGAGCGAGTTCGGTCCCCGGATTAGCGTCCGTTAAAAGTCGCATTCCAGAAACGTCGCCACGCTGACTCACCCAGAATCCCCCGATAGGCTTTCGCGGCCGGGACTTTCAATTCAATTTCCGTCCCCGCACCTGGGCCGCTGATGACATCCAGTTGGCCGCCGATTCTCTCCGCGCGCTCCCGCATCACCGCCAGCCCGATGTGTCCGGCCCGGCCCGATTGCAAAATTTTCGGGTCAATGCCGCCGCCATCATCGCGAATCCTCAGGCGCAATTCCCAGGCGGCGTAGTCTACTTCAACCTCGACACTCCGTCCCTTCGAATGGCGAACGGCGTTAACCATTGCCTCCCGTCCGATACAGTAGATTTCGTCCAAAGCCATAGGATCCAGCGTTTGCGCCTGGCCTTCCGCGGTCACAGAGACCTTCACTTCGCTTCCGTTTGCAATCTCGTCGCCGGCGAGAGCCAGCGATTTCGCCAGGTCGCCCGCCTCGTCGAAGCATGCATGTAAGTTGACCACCCGGTCCCGCCCCTCCGCCAGGACCTCATCGGCGCGGTCGAGCGCGGATTCCATCAGCTGCCGCGCCGGCTCGCGTTCCGGGATAGTCATCATCGCGTCGTGAAAGCGCAGGATGAGACCCTGGAAGCCCTGCAACAGCGTGTCGTGCAGGTCGCGCGCAATACGTTCCCGTTCCGCCAGCCGCTCTTCCAGCCGCGCGTTCAACCGCGCCGCGGCCTCCCGCAGCCGGAGTCGGTACAAACCAGCCAGCAGTAAAATTCCCGCCACCCCGGTCACCACCCAAAAGGTAGTGGTTTGGTAGAAAAAGGGTTTCTGGGTGACGTTGTAGACGATGCCCTCGCGGTCCCAAACGCCATCGCCATTCGTCGCACGGATATGAAAGGAATGAATCCCGACAGGAATGTCAGTGTAGGTCGCGGTGCGCGTTGAGTCGGCATCGAACCATGCCGTGTCTACCCCGTCGAGCCGATACTGCATGCGGACGTTTTCCGGCGATGCCAGGTCGACTGCCGTAAAGTGCAGCGCTACGTGGGCCTTGCCCGGCTCGAGCACCAGTTCGCTGCCGGGGTTTTTCTTTGTTTTTCCCACCTCGATCTCTTCCATAAAGATCGCGGGCTTGCGATTCCTCTTGGGCTGGCGCCGCAGGTCCAGCATCGCCAGCCCTTTCAGGGTTCCGACCCAAAGCTTGTCGTCCGGGGTGATCGCAAGGTTGGGCTGCCCCGTCGTGCACTCCCTGGTGTTCAAACCGTCGGCGGGGCCGTAGGAGGTGTAATCGACCGGTGAATCAGGGTCCAGTTCGGCGCGTCTGAGGTCACCGGCGGCAATCCGATAGATGCCGTCTCTTCCGCTAAACCAAAGGTCATGATCGTGAGATTCGACCATACCCGACGGTTGCAGCGCGCTATTGACGGTGACCAGCCGATTGTCTTCGATGCGGCTGATCCCGTTCACCACCGAAAACGCGTAGAGGGTGCCGAAGGAGTCTTCCGTGAGTGGACCGTAGGGAACCTCTCCTTCCTCCGGCGCTCCCAGCACCGGCACAAAGTGCTCACCCACGAGGTGATTGACACCCGCATCGGTCGCTGCCCAGATGCCTCCGCCGCGATCTTGGACCACGGTAAGGATGCGGTCGCTGGAGAGCCCGTCAGCGCTGGCGTAATTGTGCACATGCCCATTCTGCATGTGACTTAAGCCCGCGCTGGTCGCAATCCAGAGCGATCCGTCCTGAGCCGGCGCGAGGCTCAGCACCACCACACTCGGCAGCCCTTGTGGAGTCGAAAACTGGGTGAAGCGGCCGTTGCGAAAACGGAAGAGCCCGCCACCCCAGGTGCCAATCCAAAGATCGTGGTTAGCGTCTTCCGCCAGGCTCCATACACAGGAATTCAGCAACCCATCCTTTTCGCTATAGGTCTTGAAGCGTTTGCCGTCAAAACGTGAAAGGCCCCCGCAGTTGCTGCCCACCCAAAGCGTTCCGTCGTGCGTCGCCAGAACGGCCATAGGGATATTGGAGGAGGGTAGTCCATCGGCGTGGGTGTACATCTTGAAAGTGCGGTCTGTGAAGCGATAAAGTCCCTCGCTGCCCGTAGCCACCCATAGATCGCCATTCGTATCCGAGTACATGTACCTCGCGCGCAGGCCCAACGCCAGACTTTCGCCGCTCTTGTCGCTAACTCGAAAGAGTCCTGACTCTTTGTTGGTCCACAAATTCCCCTGCGGGTCCTCGTAGATCCGAAAGGCCGCCCTTCCCCCGGAATTGCCATAGGGTGCGAGCTTCTGGAACGAACCGTTCACTCGGCGTGCAACACCGGCACTGGTGCAGAACCATCGAACACGGTTGCGATCTTCGTGCACTTGAAAGATTCCATCGCTTTGCACACCAAGCTGCCGGGGAAGTTCGGGATACCGTAGGATGCGCGCACCGTCCCACTCCACGAATCCGTGTTCGGTGATGATGAGCACGTGGCCATCTGAGGTTTGGTCCATCGTGCTAATCGACTCGTCTGGGATTACGGTGACGAAGTGTCCGCGATCAAACCGATAAAGCCCGCGGGAGGTTCCCACCCACAGAATGCCGTCGCGCATCAACAAGCATGCGATGCGGTCGCTCGGGCCCACGCCCGGGTGATACATGGTCACCAGCGAGCGATCGAAGTGGTCCAGGGCTGCGCCAGGTATGTGGGCAAGCCCGGATTCGGTGCCAACCCACAGAGCGCCGTCCTCCGCGGTCACTAAGAAACTTACCGGAATTTCTTTTCGCTTTCCGGCGCGCAGGCGAATCTGGGTGAAGTGCTCTCCATCAAACCTGGCCAGTCCGCCGTCCGTTCCCACCCAAAGGAATCCATTCCGGGTTTGCGTAATGGCGTTTACTTCGTTGTCGGGCAAGCCTTCTTCGACGGTGAAATCTCGGCTCAGATAGCTGCTTGCCTGCGGATCAAGCGCCAGGGCCTGCCACACGAACCACATCTGCAGGATGAGGAAACCAATCGCGCTTCTCCGAAACCTGGCCTTGTGTTGCAAACCTAACCCGCTCCGATCGGGTAGCCCGACTGTAACGCAACCGCATAGCGTGTGGATTGTCAGATATTGCTGTGATCGTATCGCCAACCAACAAGCGTTGTTTCTTTATAACCACATGGCAGCATTCGTGACAATTGGACTGGGCTCCTGTATGAGTGCATGGGCGGCTTGTTGCGTTCATCGCCTCTTCTCCTCTGACCTCTTGCTCCCCTCCTCATTTCCCTGTGCTTGTTCTCCGGCATGTGTCTGTGCCCTCTTGGACCAATCAGCACGAAATACCGAAAGCCGCGAAAGAAGATAACGCCATATGAATCTAACGTTGCGAAGCCGGCCGGTCGGCGTGTTTTGGAAGGATACGATGCGCCACGCGTCGGCTTGCCGCGCCACAACGAGAGTCATCAGGCCGTTTGGCGAGATCTTGCTCTCAGTTTCTCCGGGAAACAGAACTGAGCCGGCCGATTCCACCAAAACGACGTCCGGCGTGATGGGTCGAAGGGTGTTCGGATAGTTGCGTCCGAGTTTCGTGTCCCTGAAGAGCGTATTGAATATCTCTTGATGCGATTGTGCGATCGATTTGCGGCCGTTCAGGCGCTCGCCTGGGGCGGTCACATATTGTGCATCTTCAGAAAACAGCGCGGCATATGCCTCGCTGTCCCCCCGCTCCCAGGCCTCGCAGAGACGGACCATCACATTACGCACTGCCTCCTGCGGCTGGAGTTCAGATTTTGTGCTCATGGAATTACCTCCGCCATGCATATTATCTTAATGATTAAGATAATGCACGCCGCCCGAAGCGCAGCCTCGGATTTGGCGGCCAACGACAGTGATAAGGAGGGCCTTATCCCCGCTGATCGCCCGCATGCGGATTGCAATTCTGGCTCCCCGCCGTGATACTTTCTTGGTGATTAAGAGACTTAAAAGTACACCGGGTTCGAGAACGTCAGCCACGCGATCTGAGTTACTCGACTCGCTCGAGAAAAGCTTTCGCGATGCCAGTACTGCCGGCGTGATGCTGCACCAGACGGTCGCAGAGCGGTTAGGTCTGCATATAACCGATCATAAGTGCATGGGAATGCTCTGTGAGATGGGTCCTTTATCCGCTGGAAGGCTAGCAGAATTGACGGGGCTTACAACGGGGGCGATTACAAGTGTGTTGAACCGGCTCGAGCGCCACGGGTATGCTCGAAGAGTTCGCAATCCCAAAGACAAGCGCAACGTTAACGTCGAAGCCTTGAACCGTCTGGAGTTTAATGCGCGGATGGAAGGCCTCTTCGGACCTCTTCGGAAGAAGATGAGAGCTCTCTCGTCCAAATACACCACAGAGGAAATGGCCCTGATAGACGGTTTCATAAAGAGTGCTATTGCGATTTCCAGAGCCGAGACTGCGCGGCTGCGATCAGAGCTAACCAAGGATACGCCCTAGCGGAGCTAACTCCTATGGATCTATCCAACGGATATGAATCAGTCTCGGAAGAATTTCTTGCGCGTCGTGGCAATAGTAGGGCTCGCTCTACTGCAATCGGAGTGAAAGAAGTGCGGAAGTGGGCGAAAACACTGCCGCACGGCAGCAGCGTGATTGATTTGGGTTGCGGGCCCGGCTTTCCCATCACGGTGGTGCTGGTTGAAGAAGGACTTCAAGTCTTCGGGGTGGACGCAGCGCCATCGTTTGTTTCGGCATTCCAACGCAATCTCCCCGGCACGCCTATTGTTTGCGAATCCGTTCTAGAGTCCACATTTTTTGATCAAACCTTCGATGCTGTCTTGTCAATCGGCCTGATGTTCCTTCTCAAGGTAGAAGAGCAGCATCATCTGATCCGCAGGTTCGCCGATACTTTGGTGCCAGGCGGCCGTCTGTTATTCACCTCAACCGCCAAACCTAACGTTTGGAACGATGCGATGACAGGGTTGGAATCAATCTCCCTTGGGGCCGAAGAGTACAAAAAGCTGCTTGAAGCCGCTGGCATAACGATCGCAGAGGAATATGAGGATATAGGCGAAAGCCACTATTTCGTTGGCTTTAAGGGGAAATGAAAGATTGATCGCCCTCCTGTCTCCGCCATTTACCATCAAGATGGATAAGGCCCGCCGGCGGAGCGTTTGGCAGCATCACCGCTGCTTCAGGCGACACGACGGCTTGCGATGGAGATTGCGAGGTTTCGGCTTGACCATCAACACCGGGCACACGAATGAAAGCCAAAAAGCAAAGGAGGAAACCCAGCAGAATAGCTTTCTCCGTTCTCAATGCTTTACCCCGTTAGGATTGAACCTTAGTGACCAACGATCCAGAATACCTTGGCATCAACCGGATCGGGATTTGGAGAACCGGCAGGGCTTTCAGACCGCTCAGGCAGGCCGACGCCGGTGAGGCATAAAACGCGAACGGAGATTTCTTAACACTGACCGTTGAGACAACAGCGTGTATGAGATTAATGTTCCAGAACCAGGCGTGCCCACAATACTATGTGCATAAGCGATACGCCTTGCCGTGCCAAATCTGGTTCCTTGGTATAGAACTCTGAATAGCCCCGTGCGCAATTTCGAGAAAACCCGAACGGAGTTCCAGGAGATCCTCGCCAAGCCCATTCGAGAACTCGGGCTCAAGCTCGAGGGTTCTCCGCTCGAACGATTCGTTCAGCAGCTTTATCGTGAACTGAACGCCAAGGGCATCCACAGGTTCCGCCCGCTTTGTTATCTCACCGATGAATGGGGATGTCCTTCCGGCGAGCCCGTGATCGGTATTCCGTTCTATCTGGCCAATCCGGAGCTCGCACAGCTTGAGCGCGATATGAACGACCTGGAAGACGCTCGCGAGATCATGATGTACATGCGTCATGAGGCCGGTCACGCATTTAATTACGCCTACCAGCTACACAAGTCGGCCGAGTGGCGCGATCTGTTCGGTCCGTTTCGCCGCGCATATCGCGATAATTACCGTCCCATACCCTTCTCGCGGAGGTTTGTTCGCCACATGGCCGGCTGGTACGCGCAGAAGCATCCGGATGAAGATTTTGCTGAAACATTTGCAGTCTGGCTCACGCCTCGCTCGCAATGGAGAAAGCGCTACGAAGGTTGGGGCGCGCTCGAGAAGCTCCATTACGTAGATCGCGCGGCGCGAAAACTAGGAGATGTCGAACCCATCCGGCGTCGCGGTCTCACCGACATTACCGTCGATGAGATGGAATCGACGGTTGGCGAGTTCTATCATCTCAGCGTGCCGGAAGAGGTTCCGTTGCAGGAACTCGCGCTGGATACCGACCTGGCGGATATCTTCAATATCTCCCCCAAGCGGCGTAAGGGCGTGCGGCCCGCCCACGAGATGCTGCATCAGCATCGCAAGCTCATTGTCGACAAGGTCGCCTATTGGAGCGGTGTGCAACGTCCGATCGTCAAGCGCTTGGTGGAGGCCATCTGCAAGCGTGTTGAGGACCTGGGTCTGCGAGTGGACGTTCGGCGCGAGTCCGAGTATCTTACGGAGTTCACGGTTTACACCACCGCACTCTCCATGAATTACCTGATCCGTGGGAAGTTCTTTCATCCCTGAAGCTTGCTCCGGAAGCTGTCGTCGCTCCGATTGGAGGTTGCATGAATGGAACGAAGTTGAAAGTCACTGTGCTGTACGATTTGTGGGAAGAAGAACCTGCTGCAGTGGAGGAGGAAGTTCCTGCACCGCGCAAGCGCACGGCCCAAAAGAAACGCAAGAAGAAGCCGGTCAAGCACGATCGCGAAGAGGTCTTCGAGGCCTTGGAGAAGCTCGGTCATGAACCGTCGTACTATGTTCTCAACGGCCGTACGCAATCACTGGTCGGGCTCGCCAAATGTGGCGCTGATCTTATTTTTAACCTCACCGAGTCCTATGCGGGGGATAACACCAAGGAGATGCAGGTCACTGCATTCCTGGATATGCTCGATATCCCTTACACCGGTTCGGGACCGCATGCGAACATCCTTGCGCAGGACAAGTCGATTGCCAAGAAGATGTTCGCTTTTTATGGGATCCAGTCGCCCTACTTCGCGACAGCCTATCGCGGAACCATTGACCACGCACATGACATCTCGTTCCCACTCATCGTGAAACCCACCTCCGAAGATGGGTCCATCGGCATCGACGCCGCTGCCGTAGTTAACAGCGTGAAGGAATTGATGGAGCGCCTCTCCTATATACAAACGGAATTCGATTCTCCCGCGTTGATTGAGGAGTACATCGAAGGACGGGAGATTTACGCCGCCGTTCTGGGCAATTACGAGAACCCATATCCGCTTCCGCTGGTGGAACTTGATCTTTCGAAGCTTCCCAAGGGCGTGCCCAGGATCGCCAGCTCGGATGTGAAATTCGAGAAAGACTCGGAAGCCTATAAGCTGACCAAATCGGCGATCGCCGAAGACCTTGATGAAGAAACGGCAACCAGACTCACTGAGATCGCGGTCAAGGCCTATCGTGCCGTCAGGCTTCGCGATTATGGGCGCATTGACATGCGCATATCGAGTAAGGGCGAGGTCTACGTCATCGAAGCCAATCCGAACCCATGGCTCTCGAGCGGGCAGGAGTTTTTCATGGCCGCGAAGAAATCAGGCCTCTCCTATACCCAAATGATCGGCGAGATCGTGGACCTTGCGATGGCTCGGCAAGGCTGAATGGCAAAGCTAAAATGGCTATTGAGCATTCAGACCTGTCCAAGTGGCAGTACGACAGCCCAGCCAGCTTGCGGAAAAGCCCGTACATATCAGGAAGAGTATCTACCGGGCCACGGTCAGTTCCAGTTGTTGGTCGTAGTTAGCTTCATTGCCGTCTAAAGAACGCTGAGTAGAACTACTTCTGTGACTGTATTGTCTCGGCGAACAGCCCATGACTCTTTTGAAGGCCTTACCAAAGGCGCTCTCGGACTCGTAGCCGAGCGATAAGGCGATTCCGGAAATAGAATCGTCGGAATTCTTCAGCCTGTCACCGGCCAGCAGCATTCGCCAACGGGTCAGGTACTCCATGGGGGTCGCCCCAACCGTCTCCTTGAACCTCAAAACAAAGATCGATCGCGACATACCGGCGCGCTCCGCCAGTTTTTGGAGTGTCCACGGGTGCCCTGGATTGTCGTGCATACAGGTGATCGCCGTGCCCATCTGTTTATCGGCCAGGGCGAAAAGCCAACCAACACCCCGTCTTGCCTCATCTGCCAAATGGAGGCGAAGAGCCTGAATGAGCATCATGTAGGCGAGTTGCTGTGCGATCAGAGAGCCGCCCGGCTGCGGATCGCGCAGCTCCTCCCTCATACGTTCCAGCGACCAGCGCATCGCCTCCTTGTCCGACTCTTTCCGTATATGCACGATGGGCGGCAAAGATCCCAGCAGCATGTCCGCATGACTGCCGCTAAGAAGGAAGTGCCCGCCGGCAATATAGCGCCCCCCGCTTTCATGGCTGGAGACCGTGCTGCCTGCCCTACGTGTGGCGAGAAGCGTCTGGAAGTCGACAGGAGTGAGTGACAGATCGGTTGCGAGGCAAAAGGGCAGCCCACGCGGCAAAAGGAAACAGTCCCCAGCAGTGAGGAGCACGGCATCGGGAACGCCTTCCACAGACAACCAGCACTGGCCTGCGAGCACGGCATAGCACTTGATGCCTTGATGTCTTGGAAATTGGATGGCCATGTCGCCATCCACCTCGAAGCCGCCCGATACATAACTACGTGGTTTCAGCAGCGACAGCACATCTGAGAGCGGGTCCATGTAGCCTCCGGACGACCGAACCAATAACGGGGACTTTCAGTATAGATCGTATCAACCCGCTGCTCTCTATAGCTTGTCTCCAGGAGCGTATAGCGCCCATCCGTCCTCAGCGGAGCTTGTCCATTCGGATATTTCGGGGACTTACCAACCGCGGCGCGCGTTCCACGCCAAGCAATATGGCTTCGCGAGCCAAGATGATGGCATCGTCCATATCATTAAGATGTCTAAGAAGATCCCCTTTTGTGAGCTCACGTATCGCAAGTTGGGAAAAGAAGGAGACATCGCTGAGTCGCGTTCGAATTGCAAGCACCATGTTAGCCAGGAAAACCCCTAGCACTACCTCTTGCGCCAATTTCTCGAAATACGCAATTGGCAGCGCTTTGAGAACTGCTTGATGTTCGGCGGATATGGCTAGATTAGCTTGAAAGGTGACGAAGCCGGGACGCTCTTTCATCTGGATGATGTGAACAGAGCCGCCGTACGGCAACGCAGTCAGCACTCCAAAATTCCAAGCCGGATCGGAGGCGGGTTTCGTGCGCATACCAAAATCTTCGAGCCAACCTAGAATCGCCGCTTCCAGGTTGCTGGCAGTTACTTCAGGTTGCCTGAAACGGAGCGAGCGTATGCCCCAAAAGCCGACTACGATGGCGCTCATCAAGGCATATGCCATCATTCCGTAGAGAAACATGATGAAAGCGTGGTGAACCATGTCAAATTCTTCTCCCGCGATTCCTGCTTTTCCCAAGCTGCGGAACTCTTCAGACAAGCGTTCCCGGCCAAGCTCAGTCAGCCCATAGAGGAGCTGCAACAAGCAGATATAGCATCGAGACGATCGAGGTTCGTTGCGCCAGAGCAAGGAGGATTGCAATGACCCAGCTCCGGCGCCGTAATCGCGGCACGTCTGATGACCAATTGAAGGTTTCCAGTCCCACAGGAGTGAGGCGCCGATGCGGAGCTTGTAGAACTCGTACACAGCCACTAGGTTCTAACAGCTAAATAGATGAGCGGGGTGTCACCCTTGAGTGACCATGTCAGGAAATTGAGCACCAGAGTCAATTCGGTATCAAGTTGAGCGAGTCGAAGTAATTTACTGACAAACGGTCATGACGGCGATCAATATCACCAGCAGGTCCCGTTGCGAGAAGCATGCTGGTGCGGCGACCAACGATGCGCTTACTTCGGAAATCATAAGCAGTTAGTGAGGCTTAAGCGTTACTACAACGCGATCCCAGCTTGCTCCCTTAGGTGACTCTGCGGCACGCCTTCCAGGCTGCCCAACTAAACCCGGCTGTCACCGCCGCGATCCCAATCCCGGCGAAGATTGCCGTGGCTAGGCGGGGGCACCGCTTCCTCGCCCAATCTTTCTCGCCCACATGCTCCCGGCGCATGCCGATCCCCACCGCGTATCCCATCGCGCGATGAATGCCCGGAATTCGCGTAACCACCTTCACCTGCCAGGGAGCTTGGATTGGCCCGGGGTTTTCGAACACGCGAGCCAAGCCTCGATGAGCAAGCATCTGGACCGCCTGCGTAACACGTGTTGGAAGCTCGCGCCGCTTTTGCACTGCGGCCAACGCCCCCTCTGGAATGCATCGCTCCTGCAGTGGTCCGGTCAATAAGTTTGCGGTCGCAACAGCATCCTGAATCGCAAGATTTATCCCCACCCCACCCGCGGGCGACATCGCATGAGCCGCATCTCCGACGCACAGCAGGCCAGGCCGGTACCAGCGCCGAAGACGGTTAATCTGCACGGTCAAAATCTTGACCTGCTCCCAATCGTGCACCTCGTTCACTCGTTCGCCCAAATATGGAGCAAGCTTGCGAAGGTCGGCGCGAAATGCATCCAGGCCGCCCGCTTTGATCTCCTCATAGGAGCCTTTGGCGATGATGAGGCCCGCCTGAAAATAATCCGATCGATTGATCAGGATCAGTCCCTTTCCATAATTCACGTTTCCCAGCACCTGGGCCGGATCGCCTGGGCTGCGGCTGAGCCGGAACCACAACACGTCGATGGGCACTCCATGCTCGATGACTTCCATTCCGGCCGCTCTGCGCGTGACGGAATGGCGGCCATCGCAGCCCACCACCAGATTCGTGTGCACCCGCACGGTTTGCCCTTCGTGCTGCGCCACCACTCCAGTGATGCGTTCGCCATCTCTTAATAGATCTGTAGCCTCGTGCTGCATGAGCAGTCGGAACGAAGGGAACCTTTTCGCGTTGTCGGAAAGAAAGTTCAGGAAATCCCATTGCGGCATGAGTGCCACGAACTTGCACGTCACGGGCACATGCCGGAAGTCGGCCACATCAAAGAAGGAACCTCCTATGATCACTCCAAGCGACGTCACCTCCTCATGTGGCAAACGGAGGAATTCCTCTAGCAGGCCTAGCTCATTGAGAACCTCGAGCGTGGACGGGTGCACCGTGTCGCCGCGAAAATCGCGAAAGAAGTCCTGGTGCTTTTCCAGCACCGTGACTTGGACCCCGCTGCGTGCCAGAAGGTACCCGAGCATCATGCCCGCAGGCCCACCACCTACCACGCAACAGGTCGTATGCAAAATCTCATCTGTCATCCCGGAACCACCTCCTGTTTAAAAGCCCTTCATAATCTTAGAGCCATCCCTTCTTGCCGAAAAGAAAAAGAAAAACAAACGGAAGACAGATCATGAGCAGCATCGCGGCGGCGAACGTAATTGGCTTCGTGAATCCCGGGATCGTGTCCGCGAAGTTCATTCCAAAGAAGCTTGTGATCACCGTCAGGGGCAAGGTGACAATGCTGATGATTGCCAGCGTCTTCATGATCCTGTTCAGTCGATTATTAATACTCGACATATAAATATCGCGGCAGCCCATCAACAAATCCCGATAAATATCGATGGTCTCAACCTCGCGGTTCAAATGATCGAGAACGTCTCGAAAATAGATACGTGACAACTGTCCCATGAAGGGCACTTCCCCCCGTGTCAGTTGGCCTAATATATCTCGCTGCTGGGTCATAATCCGGCGAAGGTTCAGCAAGTCCGTTTTTCGGTCAGAAATGGTCACCAGGAATTCGGCCGGCGGATCCCCGATTGCCAGCTCTTCCAGCTTATCGAGTAGTTCTTGAAAATCATCAAGGATCGGTACATATCTATCCACCAGGCGGTCAAGCAACTCGTAGAGCAATATATCGACTTCCCACGTCGGTCTGCTCTCGGGATACGTCTGAACACGCGTAAACATCTCGTTGACAGACCCCATCGGGTCGTCGTGGATCGTGATTAAATATCTGTTCGAAAAGAAGATGTCCAGTTCAGTGGTACGGAATAAGTGGTCGGGCTCCGGATCAAGGTCGGGACCGTGAATGACCAGGAAAAAATAGTCGGTCTTAAGTTTGTCCCCCACCATCGCATAGCTTTCAAGCTTCGGCCGTTGTACATCCTGGACAGCATCCTCGACAGCGAGGGGATGGAAGCCAAAGAGGTCCTTGAGAAGCGCGTACTCAGCCTCAGTCGGAGCGCATAAGGTCCGCCCAGAACTGAGCGGACGGGTCGTTGAAGGCGACTGAGAGCTCAGCCGAATCAGTGGTGCGCGTCGTGCGGCCGTCGCTAAATGTTATGAATGCGGTCAGCATTGAAATCCTGTTCACATCAATGTTCTATGACCTTACAGGGCGTCTCACGCCAAGCAGTGAGGCCTTGGTAGCATACCATTCGGTAAATGTTCTATTTAAGTGAGGCAGATAGGCTGCAACGAAAGGCCCTGGACGACGCCAATACCAAGGAGGCTGAGAACGCGCAAGAAAGGCCCGATCAAAAAGCCGGATGGCGGCAAGCTACGTGAAGAGTTCCATTGCCCGCTCTCGGAGCGCAGGATACTGCTGCGACAGTCCCAGAGCTCCTATGAGCGCATCCTCAGACTCACGCCAAGGAATGCCTTTTGCATTATCCGGGTGCTCGTCCAGTTCGCGAGCGAGACGATCTGCAACATACAGGGCCGTCGAAGCGTTAAAAGACGTATGCGGTATGCGGTCGGGCCGATGATGATGGCAACCGCTTCAACAACCAGACTGTCGATGCTCCATAGTCCGAGCAAGTAGGCTCCGATTTCCGCGTGGGATGTTCCGATGATTTGCTCCTCGGCTTCTACCTGGCTACAACCAGTGGTTCTCGTCAAGGCAAGCGCCGCGCAAAACTCATGTGGCAATTTACAAACCAGCACCAGTTCTCCAATATCGTGAAGAAGTGCGGAAACAATGCAAACGTCACGCAGCCTGGCGGGCAGGGGAAGTGTCCCCACGATTAGGGCCGCCCGCTGTGCACGGCGCTGCACGTCTTCGCAAAAAGTAGGCGCAATGCAAGGCGCTGGAGTGAAGACTTTGAACGTGTCTGTCGCCAGCGCAAGATTTTTAATCGTCTCCATTCCCAGGTAAGCTACAGCCGCCTTCAGGCTGGTCACCGTATGCGCCAATCCGAAGAATCCACTGTTAGCCAGTTGCAAAACCTTGGCTGCCATGGCGACATCCTTGCCCATAATTTCGGCCACCGCTGTCAATGAGGTATTGGGATCCTGGGCCGCTTGTGCGAGCTCCATATAGGTGCGCGATAACGAGGGCAATTCGCCAATCGTCCCGATCACTCGACGTAAGTTCGATGAGCAAACAAGGTCTTGTAGCGCGCAGATGCTTTCAATAGCTGTTTGCAGTTCGATTCCGTCACAAGGCTTCGACAGGACGCGGTGTGCCACAGGAATAGCACGGGTAGAGAGAGCGACATCCGAGTAACCCGACAAGATAAGGCGAGCCGCATCGGGAAAGAGATCTCGAACGTGGCCCAGCAGCACCGCCCCGTCCATCCCAGGCATCCTCATATCGGAAACCACTACATCGAACCTGGATGCCTGACAGAACTTGAGCGCCTCTTCACCGCTTTGAGCAAACCGCATCTCCCAAGCATCACCCTGATCGCTCAACAGGCGTCGAATGCCGTCCAGAATCTGCTTTTCATCATCCACGAACAGAACGCGCTTCATGCACAAACCAGCTCCCCCACCGACGGGCTACCCTTGTGCGGAAGACGAATAATGAACGTAGTACCTTCCCCCAACACAGTTTCGAATTCGATGCTGCCACTGTGCTTGTCCACAATTACGGACCGCGCAATGGCGAGTCCCTGACCAGTGCCTTTTCCTATTTCCTTGGTAGTGAAGAAGGGGTCGAATATCTTGGTCCTCGCCTGCACCGGAATCCCCCCTCCCGTATCTCCAATCCGGATCTCGACCCCGGTCGAGATCCTGGCCGTCTGCACCGTGATCTTGCCCCTTTCGCCGTTCCTCTCTTTGCTGCGATCACCAATTGCGTGGGCCGCGTTGACGATCAGGTTAAGGATCACCTGGTTGAACTCCCCCGGCATGCAAGAGACAAGCGGCAAAGTGGGTTCAAAGTTAGTCTCCATCTCGGCAACGTACTTCCATTCGTTCTGGGCCATCGTAATGGTGCTTTGGATCGCGTGATTCAAATCGAGAGCGACTTTCTCCTTGGTGCCAGGATGAGAGAACTCCTTCATTGCACTTACCAGGGAGGAAACGCGTGTGACCCCCTCCAAGGCGTCATTGATCGATTTGGGAATCTCTTCGATCAAAAACTCCACATCGATTTTCTGTAAAGCCGCGGCCATCTCCTTCTTTGGAAGTCACGGTATCGCGACAGGTCTCCTTCCACAACCTGACAGAGATACTGAGAACGGAAGTCAGTTTGGCAAAAGATTTCTTGAGGAAGCGGATGTTATCCCCGATGTACTGTGTCGGGTATTTATCTCGTGCGCAATGCCGGCGGCGAGTTGACCCACAGATTCCAGCTTCTGCGCCTGCAACAACTGTTCCCGTAGCAGCCTCCGCTCGGTGATGTCCTCGAACATTCCTTCGAAGCCGGCAAAAACACCCTTGTCCACCATTGTTCGTACGGTGGCGGAAATCCAAATCTTGCTTCCGTCCTTGCGATAGACTTCCAACTCGAAAGCTCTCACCTGTCCGAACTCGGTCATTGCCGCCAGGAACTCCGCGTTCCGTTCCGGCGATACTGCGGTGGTCCACAGCGGAGCTCTATGGCTCTCGAGCATCTCATCCGGCGTTGCATACATAAGGATATTAGCCATTGCCTGGTTCAGGTTCAGGAGATGGCCTTCGATATCAACCTGAAATATGCCGAACAGGGCCTGATCGAACATGCCCCGGTACTTTCTTTCTGCCGCTGCAAGCGCCTCTTCCCCCTGTTTTCGTTCGCTGAGATTGCGTCCCACGCCCACGATACCGTTGATGTAACCTCTGCTGTCCTGCAGCGGTACGACGGTTGTGAGGACAGGTATTTGATTCCCCTGGCCGTCCAACATCATTTCTTCACGGTTGAACATCGCCTGCCCGGAGCACACGACCCTCTGCTCATTCTCGTAGGAATTATTCGCCCGCGCGGATGGAAGGAAGTCAGACTCCCTCTTTCCGATCAACTCTTCGGGACTACCAGCTCCGAGGCTTCGCGCGACCTGACGATTAGCGACAACAAAGCGGCTTTCGACTATCCTTCACATACATCAAGTCGCGTATGTTGTCGATGAGCGCGCGCAGCATCTCGCGCTCGCTTTCCAGCATGGCTAACTGGCTGGAGAGCCGCCGGTCCACCAGCGAGGCAAACAGGGCGAAGCCTGAGACCAGAAGGGTCATGCCGAATATGCTCGAACTGGAGTCGCCCGATAGGTCCAGCGAGTGGGAGAAATCCACCGGCATGCCTGAAGGCACAAAGTGGACTGCCGCCATTCCCAAGTAGTGCATCGTGGGGATGGCGATTGCCAGCGCCGATGCGGCTGCGAGTTTGTGCTGCCAGCCACGATCCTTCCCTCTCGGTATCGAAGATAATCAACAGACCAACGAAGGAGATGACCACTGCAAGGACGATGGACAAGGTCCATAGCGTGGGGTCATAGTAGTGCATCGCGCGCAGGCGCATGGCCGCCATGCCGGTGTAATGCATGGTTGCGATGCCGGCTCCCATCAGCAGGCTTCCCACCAGCAAGTGCACGCGCGTCATGCGTGGACGGCTGACGACATACAGCGCTATCCCCGAGGCCACGATGGCTGCCAGCAGGGAGACCACCATCGTGGAAAGGTCATAGTAGACGGGGATAGGCAAGCGAAACGCCAGCATGCCCGTAAAGTGCATGCACCAGATGCCGCTGCCCATCGCGAAGGAGCCGCCGAGCAGCCACCGCACCCGGGCAAAGCCTCGAGTCACCGTGACGCGCCCCGCCATATCGATGGCAGTGTACGAAGCGACGAAGGCAATGACCAGCGAGAGTGCCACCAAGCGATAGTCATAGGAACCTTCAAGGACGAATGGCTGGCTCATCTTGATTTGGCTCCTGCAAAGGAAGGGGTGCTCATGAGTGATCTATCGGCGGCGGAGAGCCTCAGAAGTTCGATTCTGGTCCTGTGTCGCTAAAAGGCACGTTCAAACGGTAACCAATTGGCAAAGTTGCGCCGATAAGTTACCAGGGCGGCTCCCCGTATGACCCAAGGAGCATCATGGCCGACAGAATCCTGTTTGTGGACGACGAACCCGCGGTGCTCGAAGGATACAAACGCATCCTGTACCCCGAGTTTCCGATCGATATAGCCGAAGGCGCCGCTAACGCGTTCGCTGTCATGGAGAAAAATGGACCTTATGCGGTGGTGATCTCGGACATGCGAATGCCCGTAATGAATGGGGCCGAGTTTCTCGGGAAAGTTCGTCAAAGCTCTCCTGACACTGTACGCATGTTGTTGACTGGCTACACCGACCTGAACGCTGCGATCGAGGCCGTTAACCAGGGAAACATCTTTCGCTTTCTTACCAAGCCATGCGAGACGGAAGTGCTTGCGCACGCAATCACCGCCGGAATCGAGCTCTACCGGCTCATCACCGCCGAAAAAGAACTTCTTGAAAAGACTTTGGTCGGGAGCATTAAGGTGTTAGCCGATGTCTTGAGTGCCGCGAGCCCCGAAACTTTCGGACGATCGATGAGGATTGCGCACTGCGTCCGTCACATCCTGGCAAAAACTAAACTACCTTCACCTTGGTGTATCGAAGCTGCGTCCACCCTCTCGCAACTCGGATGCATTACTCTGGAATCGGACCTCATGCAGCGCGCGTTTGCGGGCGCGGCCCTTACTGAGGAAGAACAAGCTGGCTTCAACGCGCACCCAAACGCGGCGATGGAACTTCTGAAAAATATTCCAAGGCTGGAATCGACCGCATGGATCATTGGCCAGCAACTCAAACGCGACATCCCACAAGCTGAACCACCGTTTTCGCCCTTCTCCGCGGCGGAATTGATGAGCGCCGCCAAAGCTTCTCAAACTCGCAGTCGCCTTCGAGCAACTAAGAGAGAAGTTTCCCGCCAAGGGTGCGGCCTCATCGCGCCTGCGAGAGCGAAGTAAGGAGTTCGATCCCGGCATGATCGACACTCTCTCCGACTTTCGACCCCTTGAGGCAACCAAGCAGTTGCGCAAGGTATCAACTGCCAGACTGCGGGCGGGCATGGTCCTCGATCAGGAGATCAAGAATGCTCAGGGCGTGCTTCTGGTAGCCAAGGGTCAGGAGTTGACCAGCGCGTTGATCATGAGGCTCGAAAACCATGCCCGCGCGGGAGCCATCGACAAGGAAGTTATGGCCTTTGTTCCCCTGTGAGTTGGTGTGCGTTACTTTTGGCTGCGAACGACGAATCTGCATTCGAGTTGAGGCCCGGATGGCCGGTGGCTAAACCTGAGCCCAGCTCGGAAGAGTCTATGTGACAACCTCCTGGATAAGAAGATGGGTGCCCCAGGTCTCGCTTTTGAGACCTGGGATCCTCCACGCAAATGCCGGCGGAACCGAGTTCTCAGTGTGCGTGAGAATTCATCGAGTGGTACCAGTACCCAGGGCCTTCTCGCAGTTAGAGTCCTCCAATTGGTCTGTCCGGGGCCTGCGTGAGGGATCCCAGGTCTCAGAAGCGAGACCTGGGGCACCCATCCTCTTATCCAGGAGGTTGTCACCCAGCCCGGAAGGGCTCGGATATCGAGGGAGAATGACGAGCTTTGTTCCCCTGTGAGTTGGTGCGCGTTACCTTTGGCTGCGAACGATGAGTGTGCCATCGAGTCGAGGCCCGGAGGGCCGGTGGCTAAACCTGAGCCCAGCCCGGAAGGGCTCGGATATCGAGGGAAGACGACGAGCGCCGTAGGCGCGGCACTCTAACAGCGCTACCCCTCCAACCTGATTTACCCATGCCCGGTCCCGGCACAACCTCGTCCAATGAATTCAACGCAACAGAATCGGCCACCGGCGCAGCTAAAAATTCTGAACTCACAGTTAAAGAATCTTTACCTTCCCTCCCAGAGGCGATGGAACGGATAAAATCCTACTTGGCAGACGAAGGGCCGACCTGAATCGATCCCATCACCTCTGCGGCGATTAAGACCAGCCGTGTACCGAACAGGAGTCGGATCTAAAGCCTGCGCCATTTCGGCCGATTATCTCTCTGTAGAACGCAGCTTCGGCGAGTTGGGCGTAGGCCTGAGTGACGAGTGGCCATTGGGAACAAATCCCGTGTCGAAACCCCCGATCACTGTTTGTCTTAGTTCCGGGCAAATCGACCCCGGCACGGGTCAAGAACAGGAACCGGCTGAATGATGACCCAACCGACCGGGCGCGACACTCCGCCTTTCCCCGAAATCGATGTCCTATGGATTACGGCAGGCCTCGGCTGTGATGGCGACACAATTTCAATGACTGCGGCTACGCAGCCAAGTCTCGAGGATATCCTCCTCGGCGGCATACCCTGGATTCCCAATGTAAAACTCCACAATCCATGCTTGGCCTATGCCAACGGTGAAGACTTCTTGGAACCGTTTCATCGCGCCGCCGCGGGGGCCTTATCACCATTCATTCTGGTCATCGAAGGTTCCATTCCCAACGAACACAATAAAACTGAGGGCTACTGGGCGTCATTTGGGACTGATCGGAAAACCGGCCAGCCTATCCTCACCTGCGATTGGATCGATCGCTTGGCGCCCAAGGCGTGGGCCGTCGTGGCTGCTGGAACCTGCGCAACCTACGGCGGTATACATGCCATGGAGGGCAATCCGACGGGATGCATGGGGCTCCCCGATTATCTGGGATGGGAATGGAGATCGAGCTCGGATATTCCTATCGTCTGCGTTCCCGGGTGTCCCGTTCAACCCGATAATTTCATGGAGACACTACTCTATTTGCTTCATATGGCCACCGGGCGGGCTCCCATGATCCCTCTGGACGAATCTCTTCGCCCTACCTGGCTATTTGGTCAAACCGTCCACGAAGGGTGTGATCGCGGCGGCTACTACGAACAGGCCGAATTCGCCGCCAGGTACGGCGATATTCAATGCATCGTCAAATTGGGCTGTTGGGGACCGGTTGTCCAGTGTAATGTTGGCAAGCGTGGTTGGATGGCCGGTATCGGTGGGTGCCCCAATATTGGCGGCATCTGTATCGGTTGCACCATGCCCGGTTTTCCTGACAAATTTATGCCATTCATGAACCAGCCACCTGGTTCCTTGCTTTCCGCCAGCGCAGTGGCCACATATGGAAAAGCCATTCACGCACTTCGCAGGTTCACCCAGTCGTCGCTAAACAAAGAGCCGCCCTGGCGGCACAGATGAACGGTGGCATGGGCATAACGTAGTACTCGGCGCAACGATTAGTTGGCAAGCTACGATGCGTGAAAATTCAACAAAGTTTGACCCCCAGCAAGAGCTTGATTTGCCGTCGTCATCCGCCCAATCGGTGCTCGATCTGGTCAGTGCAGAGGCCACTCTAAAAATCCTGGCCGATGTGTTCAGTCCGCATGGTCCGCCGGCCTTGAACTCCCTACTTAACCAATCGGAATCCTTAAGTCCATTCAGTGAGGAATTCAAGTATCGCTCCCTTGTAGACCGGCTCCCCGCGGTGGTGTTTATGGCTCCTCTGGAGGGTGGCATAGGGGATGCCTACGTCAGTCCGCAAATCGAGGCAGCACTTGGATTCTCCCAAGACGAATGGCTGCGAGACCCCATACGCTGGTACCAGCACATACATCCAGAAGACAAGGAAAGATGGAGCGTCGAAGCGGCGGAAATGTTTCTTTCCGGCACTCCTTTGAAATCTGTATACCGCGTTATTTCGCGTGATGGCAGGGTGGTGTGGTTTCAATGCGAAGCAAGCATGCTCCGCGGGGAAGATGGCAGGCCGTGGGCCATTCAAGGAGTAGGTTTTGACATCACCAACCTGAAAGAAAACGAACAATCCTTATTCGAGAAGAATGAGCAGCTCGAGTTGCTGAAGGACGTTGCCACAACCGCTAACCAGGCAGCCACCATTGCCCAGGCGATGCAGTTCGCAGTAGATCGAGTTTGTGAGTTTACTGCTTGGCCGCTGGGGCATGCCTGTATGCCCACCGTTAATCAATCGCATCTGGCCTCGTGGCACATCTGGAGTTCGATCGAAGAACCCCGGTTCGATGCATTCCGTGCGGTTTCCGAGGCCGGCGGATTTTCCATAGCGTCGGATCTGCCGGTCAAAGTTTTTACCAGTGCGCGCGCGATTTGGGTAAAAGACGTAGCGAACGATCCACACTTCGCTCGCCAATCGGCGGCCCGGCAAGCCGGGATAAAGTCAGCATTCGCTTTTCCTGTGCTGAGTGGAAATGAGGTCATTGCTGTCTTGGAGTTTTTTTCCTCTGACTACTCCAGCCGCAACGATGCGCTTTTGGAAATAATGACACTTGTCGGAAATCAGCTTGGACAAGTTGCGGACCGTACCAAAACGCTCGCCATGGAGCTCAAGTTCCGGAAGCTGCTGGAGGCAGCTCCAGACGCAATGGTGGTGGTGGATTCGCGGGGCACGATCGTTTTGGTCAATGCACAAGTGAAGACCATATTCGGATATGGGCGAGAAGAATTGCTGGGGCAAACAATGGAAATGCTCATGCCGGAACGCTTTCGTCGCGAGCACCTCGGGCCACCGGACAGGCTTTTTCTCCGATCCACACGCTTCGGCCCATGGGGGCAGGCGCAGAACTTTATGGGTTGCGGAAAGACGGCACCGAATTTCCCATTGAGATAAGCCTTAGCCCGCTGGAAACAGATGAGGGAGCCCTGGTTGTCTCCGCCGTCCGCGACATCACCAAACGCAAGCAAATTGATCGGCGCCTTGAAGTAGCGGCCGAGGAGGCTGAGGCTGCCAACCGCGCTAAGACCATGTTTCTCTCCACCGTGTCCCACGAAATACGAACCCCGATGAATGCCATCCTTGGTTACGCACAGCTAATGTCGCAGGACCCGGGATTGGGAACCACCGCGAAAGCAAATCTCGAGATCATCTGCCAGAGCGGCGAGCATCTCGTAGCCCTCATCACCGACATATTGGATATGTCCAAAGTCGAGGCCGGCCGCACCGAGCTCAATGCGGTCAGATTCAACCTCCCCCGGCTTGTCGACAATCTCGCGTCAATGTTCAGGCTATCTGCCCAGGCGAAGGCGCTGCGATTCGAAGTATTGTTTGACGGGGAATCCGTGGTGCACGTAGTCGCAGACGAGGGCAAGGTGCGCCAGGTGCTTATCAACCTGCTGGGCAACGCAATCAAGTTTACCGCCAGTGGGCTAATCACGCTGCACCTCACTCTGTACCGAAAAAGCGGCAGTCAGCTCTGGCTCTCAGCGCAAATAAAAGATACCGGTCCAGGCATTACGGATGAGGAGCAAGGAAGGTTATTCAAGCCGTTCAGTCAAATAAAGCGAGGTTTGAAGGCCCAGGAGGGAACGGGTCTGGGGTTGGCTATTGCCCGCAGTTACGCACGCCTGATGGAAGGGGATATCACAGTTACCAGCATTCTTGGCGAGGGCTCGACGTTCCGGTTCGACATCCCAATAAAGTCTGACGATTTAAAAATCGATCCGGGGGCGCCCTCACTCATCAATGCACCCGGCTTGCGCGCTGAAATGGCCGCGATACCTCCCGCCTTCAGTCCACTGAAGCTTATGCAAATGCCGGTGGAATTGATTAACGAATTGCACGACGCGGTTCAGAAAGGCGAGAAGGACCGTTTGGACCAACTGATACGTGGTGTCGGCGATTTGGACAGACAAGCAGGCGCAGCATTGAAGCAGCTCGCGGAAAACTATGAGTACGATGCTTTGACTCGTCTGTTGGAAGACTCAAAACGAGAATTGCTCCCATGAAGCACAGCCGAATGACGCCTAGCGAAAATGCCAGCATCATGGTGGTGGACGACCAACCTGCCAATCTAAAGCTATTGGAAGATATGCTGAAGGTGCGCGGCTATAAAGTGCGCTCTTTTCCCCGGGGCCGGCTGGCACTTGCGGCCGCTGTGCAAAATCCGCCTGATCTTTTTCTGCTTGATATCAATATGCCGGAAATGAATGGCTACGAACTGTGCGAATGTTTGAAGTCTGATCCAGCGGTATCGGCTGCGCCCGTGATTTTCCTCAGCGCGCTCAGCGCCACTGAAGACAAGGTCAAAGCATTTCAGGCCGGCGGTGCGGATTACATAACCAAGCCATTCCAGTTGGAAGAAGTGCAGGCCCGTGTTCTGACCCATCTCAAGCTCCACCATCTCCAGCGAGCATTGCGGCTACAGAATGATCTGTTGGAAGAAGCCGTGAACCATAGAACAAAGGAACTGAAGGATGCCATAAAACAGCTGAAATCGACTCATGACCAGACATTGCGGGCTTTCGACGCTGAAACGGAAGCCGCCGTAAAACTGCAGGAGACGAATGCCCGGCTGTTGGAGGCGAACCAACGGGCCAACGAGATGACAGCGGTGGCAGACCTGGCGAACGCCGCAAAGAGTGAGTTCCTGGCCAATATGAGTCATGAAATTCGTACTCCCCTGAATGGCATCATCGGGATGACTGACCTCGCGCTGGAGACCGACCTGACGTTGGAGCAGAGGGACTATCTGGAGACGGCCAAGTTCTCCGCAGACGCTTTACTGAACGTGATCAACGACATACTTGATTTTTCCAAGATCGAAGCGGGCAAGATCGAACTGGAAGAAATAATCTTTTCGCCGGCCGATTGCATTGAAGGCGCTTTGAAGACAATAAACGTTTCGTGCGAATGAAAAGGGACTTGAGCTGGTGTGCGATATAGGCGCCGAAGTGCCGCATGCGGTCAGAGGCGACCCGGGACGTCTTCGCCAGGTCCTTCTCAATCTGGTAGGGAATGCCATCAAGTTCACCAATGAAGGCGAAGTGCGCCTGAAGGTGGTGGCTGATGTCATCGAAGAGAAGGCCTCGACCTTGCACTTTATTGTTTCCGATTCCGGAGTAGGCATTGCTCCGGAGAAAATCAATATGATTTTCGATTCCTTCAACCAGGCCGATGCCTCAACCACGCGGCATTATGGAGGAACAGGGTTGGGCTTGACCATTTCGAAGCGCCTGGTTCAGATGATGGGCGGACGTTTGTGGGTGGAGAGCGAATTGGGCGCGGGATCACGCTTTCACTTCACCGTGCGGTTGATCACAGAGACGGACAGCGCTGCTGTGGCAGAGAGACCTTGGGTTCCCCCGCAATACTTCAAGGAGTGAAGGTCCTGATCGTCGATGACAATGGCGTCAACCGGCTGATCCTTCACAACATGGTCAAGAGTTGGGGAATGAACCCGACCGTGGTTTCAGACGCCGAGCAAGCTTTAGAGAAGCTTTCGGCAGCGCAGAATGCGAACGATGCCTTCAGGTTGATCCTGACGGACATGCATATGCCCAAGATGGATGGCTTCGGCCTTGTCGGTCACTTGAAGGAGAGGAGGTCTTCTCGACGCCGACCATCATGATGCTCACTTCCGGTGGCCAGCGGGGCGATGCAGCACGTTGCGAAGAACTGGGAATCGCTGCCTATCTGACTAAGCCGGTACGCCAGGCAGAGCTGCGCGAAGCCGTCATTCGCGTGTTGTACGCCAGGCAGGAAGGATTGGCCGTGCCGTTGGTCACTCGTTACTCGTTGCGCGATAAGGTTGATTTCTTGAAGAGCCTTTGCATCTTATTGGCTGAAGATAATCGCGTCAATCAAAAGATCGCACTTCGCTTGCTCGAAAAACGTGGCCATCATGCGGTTTTGGCCGTAAACGGCAAAGAAGCCCTTGAGGCCTTGACTAAAGCATTCTTTCGATTTGGTGTTGATGGACGTGCATATGCCTGACATGGACGGCATCGAAGCAACCATCGCCATCCGTGAGAAGGAAAAATCAACCGGACTTCATCAACCCGTCATTGCCATGACAGCCTTGGCGATGAAAGGTGATCGCGAACGTTGCCTGGCGGCTGGTATGGATGGTTATCTCTCCAAACCAATCGATCTGCAGCAACTTGACGATCTCTTAGCCGAATACACTGACCGGCGCAGCAGCGACGTTGACCCAGCTGACGACAGGTGCACCATATCGATGCTTTGTATCAGGGCCCGACTTTAGTCGGGCCGTCAAGGGCAACAAAAGACCAGGGCTTTTTAGAGTCCCGTGAGAAACCAGACACAGTCCCGCAGGGACGGTTGAGTGTAGCCCAGGACGCCAGTCCTGGGTAAACCTTGAAAGCGCGAAGAGTCCCGTAGGGACGGCTGAAAATCGCCGAGGCTCTGTCCCTGGGTAATTTTAGTCGTCCCTACGGGACTTTTCGATCTGAGTTGCACTAAGCCCAGAGCTGTCGTCCTGGGCTACATTCAGTCGTCCCTGCGGGACTCAGTTGCAGATGCGAGTTCTCACGCAGACTCTTTCTCCCCTGCGGGAACTGTCTCCAGGAAGGGCGTGCACTCAACAATTACTCGAGAACTGGGCAGAGGTGCAGACCGAACCCATGATCTCCGTTGCGATGGAGTCGGGTCAGCAGTATCCAAATCTGTGAGCACCACCACGGCCAGGCCGCTATCGGTACACTTGGTTTCTCCCGTGAAGCCATTGATCAGACCGCCGTGCCAAATAGTCGGGTGGTTATCCAACGAGCGTAAATAATCCGAACCCGTATGACCCCCTTCTGGAACCCCAAAGCCGTCCGAGGTTGTCATATCTGTGAAGGACGCAGGAGAAACCACTTTTCCATTAATCAGCGCGTTATCCCACGCAACCAAATCGGCGACGTTCAAACTCAAGGCTACCGCGGCGAATGCCATCAAGCGATCTGCCACCAGCGCAGGAACGGCGCTTTTCCCGTCCCATGTGTAGCCGCGCGGACTGCGCCGGCGGAGGGAGAGTGAAATACGTATTCGTCAAACCCAGCGGCTGGAAGATGGACTGCTGGAGATTCGCTGCATACGATTGGCCGGTAAGCTTTTCGATGATCACCCCAAGGGCGAAATAGTTGCTATTTGCATACCACCACTGCGTTCCCGGTGCAATGACACTGGCATCTGGCTCACAGCTGACAGAATTGTTGCTTCTGAAACACCGTCAGTGGCCCAACCTGGATACTGAGCGAAAGTTGTGTAATTCGCCAAACCCGAGGTGTGGGTCAATAACATCCGAAGGGTAATCGCAGATGGAAATTTATATTCCGCAGATACGCCGAAAGTGAGTCATCCACATGCAATTCACCCTGTTCCTGCAGTTCCATGATCAAGGCGGCCGCGAACCGCTTGGTGATCGAACCGATTTCAAAAATAGTGCCCGTCTGTGTGGCCGAGTGCGTAGCGATATCGGAGTTGCCGTAAGCCTGGGCGTATACCAGGGGTCCGTTCTTTCCGACAGCCACCCTCATTCCCGGAATGCCCTCTTGCTTCATTGCGGCGTTCACCACGGATCTACGACACTGCTCAATACACGGTTGTGTTGAGGTGAGCAGAGTAGTCCGGCTGCCCCCGCAACCTGTCAACGCAAAGCCAGCTCACGAGAACTGCAAATAGCCAGCGCCTGCTCACTCAAACCACCTTATTCCGAAAGCGACGATGATTCGCCTTAGCAAGCACGCAGCAAAACATAAGCCACAAAACGATCACGATTGTAGCGAGTTGTTTCTCCATTCGCAACCAGCTTTCCAAACGCCTCCACCGCCGAATATCCGTACAAGAGCGCCCTTTGCGATAGCGACCCGCTCGCATCCAGCGATTGAGTGAGTGCCACGATAAACCAAACGGTCTCGCGCGTCCGAGCTCTGTCTGCTAAGCCTCGAAATGAGATTGCCATTAGCCTCGCCACAAGCCAGATTTCCTATCACCACAACACCATCCCCGTTTTCCCTCCTCATAACCTATGTTGTTATGTACCGCCAATTAAGATCAGCGATCTTCCGTCCCTTCCAACTATATCAAATCCTATAGCATCTTTACCGTCCAGTCTTCCCCACTTTACCACATTCTCACATCTCGCTGCGTCGTTGTTTGTATTCGTTGCACGTCATCCGCTTTCACCATTACCAAACCGTAAGCTCAAACATCCGCCCACACCACCTTCTTCTTTCCTTCCATTACTACCACAAAAATAAGAACAAGCCAAACCACTCTACTACCTCCTCAATCCAACAAGTCACGCAAGAAAAGCTAACCACGATACCACGTTTCCCACCAATTCACCTTCCTTTGGCTCCAACCAGGCTAAAGATCCGGAAGTCTGACGAAATCCTTCGCCCAAGCGACGCCTAGAGCGTGCAAGACGAAGTAATCTCCAAGGCTCAGGTAATTAGGGTCCTGGATTGCTTGATACGCGTAATGAACGGAAATATTCTGTGTGGCGCACCAGGATTCGTGACGAATAATCCCTTCACAGTGCACACAGGCGGAATCTGCGGCATATTTATTGCAGTGGGATAGCGGCTGTTGGTCTTGTTCCGGCATCGGTTACTCCTACGGCCGCTCTTATCGACTGGATGGCAAGGCTCTCTTACTCCTCGGCTGCTGCCAGAGTTCCTGCTCTCATAACTCAATCTTTGCGGTCCCGATTTGCTTATCGGCTTGGGACGCTATTGTTAGCACCCTCAGGTCCAATCTCTGCCGGTACATAGTAAACATGGGAAAATGCATGCACCGCACACGCATGCGGTCCAGGACCTCTCCAAGGAATGTTTGGACAGATCCAGAGTGGGATCAAAATCCGGACGCGATGGACGGGTGCCCCATGTTCCCCCGGATTTCCTGTCGAGCTTGGTGGCGCTGGCGAACTTCATGCGGCTTTCCTTACAGAAAGCCGCACACGCGAACCTGTCTGATGCAGCGTGCAGAAAATCCGGGTCGCACCAGCGTACATGGGCCGAAAACGTCTTTTTCAAATGCTTTAACTCCATCAACCCAAACAAATCCGATCGGGCATTCCGCGCAACCTCAACCTCGTAGGCAGAACCCTAACACCGCAACCAGCACCCACGTCGTCAAGGAGATAACCGTCCCTATCGACACGCGCCGGGTAACACTCTTCCGTGTATAGTCCGCCGTTGAATCTGTAGCAAATCGCGGCTATCTTCATTAGACTTTTTAGCTGTTGCCCAAAGGACTGCTGCGGGCCTAAGGACTGTTCAAATGTCTGCAACTCCCCGAAACATTCCTGGCAAGATGCGAGCCGTCCTGTTGATCTCACTCCTGCTGCTTGTCGCTTCTGCCGCAGGGGCTCAAACCCCGGTCTTTCCCACTCGAAAGCTTCACTCCCCAGGTGGGTGTGCTGGTCTCCACCTTAGCCACCGGCGACTTCAACGGAGATGGTCAGCCAGACCTCGCATATCTTTCTGTGCCCGGATCCGGAACCCCCTCGCCAACGCTGACCGTGCTCCTCAATCAAGGGGCGGCCAAATCTCCTATAGCGGTTACAACCAATTCATTGACCGGTTGCTCGCCCTCTTCACAGCGTTACTCGTTGGTTGCGGCCGACATGAACAAAGACAACAAGCTCGACCTGGTGCTCACCTGTCCCACCGGATACGTTGTGGTTTTGATCGGCAATGGTGACGGTAGCTTTCAGAGCCCGGCTTATTATGCTGTGTCAGGGCCGGTAGCGCTGGCTCCTCCGGTCGATCTGAATGGAGACGGCTATCTCGACGTTGCTGTCTCGACGTTGCTCAATAATGCTTCAGGAGTCTCTGTGCTCCTGAATCAAGGCAGCACAGCGTCGGGAACCCTTTCGACGGCCAAAGCCTACCCTGGTCCGACCGATGGAAATCCTGGACTAACAGCTGCGGGCGACTTCAACGGCGATGGCAAGCAGGACATCGTTGTCGGCGGTTCCACACTCGCCGTTTACTACGGCAACGGCGACGGCACGCTGCAAACCGCGCAAACCACTCCCGGTGGTCCGACCCTGGTTACCGCGGACTTCAACCATGATGGCCTGACCGACATAGCCTACCTCGCAGGGCAATCCGATATAGGACTCATCTCCTTGCAGGTGCTGCTCGGCACTTCCAGTGGAAAGTTCACCACTGGCATGAACCTGCCACTCGACTCCTGGCTAGGGAACCCGGGCCTCTTCGTTGTGGGAACCACCAATGGCGGCAACAATGTGGACCTTGCACTCGTTGGCAACTATACCTCGATTCTCCTCGGCGACGGCAACGGCGGGTTTACCTATGGAAACTCTTACGACCTGGGGGGATTCCCTGCTGGAACAGAACCTGGAACCGGCGGAAAGACGAACCTGGTCGTGAATGCTTCACCCGGCTTTTCTGTCCTTGAAGGCAATGGCGACGGCACGTTTCAAGGCACTTTGCGAATCTTTCTGGGGCAGGGCAATTTCTCCACCACCAGCACCAATGTTGCAATTTGCAACTGCAGACCTGAATGGCGACGGCCTCACCGACGTGATCGGCATAGATGCCACCGGCAACCTTGTCAGTGCGCTGGGACGCGGCGATGGAACCTTTTCTTCGCCCTATACCATCGCCGGTAGCTCTCTCGGGAGCCTTGCCACGGGAGATTTCAACGGAGATGGGAAAGTCGACGTGGTAGCCATCTCTGAAAGCAACCAGGATTCAGCACTCTTTTTGTATGCGGGAAACGGCAATGGCGCCTTTCAACCAAGCCTTCCTGCAGTTGATCTGAAGGCCCCCGGAGCGCAGGTCCCCGTGACCGGCGATTTCAACGGTGACAGCAATCTCGATGTCGTGCTTCCGTATAGCCTCAGCTTTCCTGCGATGGGAAGCGGACTGATCTTTCTGCCCGGCAAAGGAAATGGCACCTTTGGCAGCCCCGTTTTGTTCTCTCAGCAGAATACCTCCATAACCCAGCGAGTTCTCGTTGCCGACCTGAACAACGATAAGAAGCTGGATCTGGTCTGGAATGCCGCCGTTTATCTTGGCAATGGAGACGGAACCTTTCAGCAGGCACCCCTCAGCCTGGCTGGTACGCCCTTGGCCATTGCTGATTTCAATGGAGATGGAATACCTGACTTACTGATGGGATCCACTGGTCCCGGGAGTGCCAGTATCTACGCGGGGAATGGCAATGGTACCTTCCAGCCGACGCCCTTCTATACCGTTTCCCTGCCGGATCAATATTTGACCGCAGCGTCGGCCTCCATCGGTGATGTCAATGCGGATGGCCACCCGGACATAATCTTGCAGAAATCGACAACCGAAAGCATTAACGTGATCACCGTTCTTTTCGGGGATGGAACAGGAAAGTTCACTCTCGATAGCAATACCTACAACGCCAGCTTTTTCAGTGATCAATCTCCGGGTGGGGTGCTTGCGCGCTTGAATAATCAGGCGCCCAAGCTGCCTGATGATGACGCCTTGGATTATCTGAGCTTTTCTGTCGGCGCCGTCATTCCCCTGCTCAACCAGAACAATCCCAAGCCCACGGCTCCAGCGCCAGCGACCTCGAATACCGTCCTTGCCGTCTCTGCGAACACTGCCGACGAAAATCAGCAACTCACCTTCACCGCCACGGTCACGGGATTTTCTCCCACAGGCAACGTGTCGTTTACCTCCGGCGCTACGACGCTGGGAACCGGATCGGTCACGAACGGTATCGCGACTCTCTCAGCCTCATTTGCCGCTGCCGGCACTTATGCGGTCACCGCCAGCTATTCGGGAGACAGCGAAAACCAGCCGAGCACATCCAACGCGGTTTCGATTGCAGTCGGAGCACCAGACTTCACCGTCGCTGTTTCCCCCGCGACAGCAACCATCACCGCGGGTCAATCGGTAGCAGCCACGCTCACCATCACCCCGGTTGCGGGATATAGCGGGACCGTGAGTTTCTCCTGTGGCACGCTGCCAAGTTTAGCGACCTGCGCATTTGCCCCATCTTCGGTCACGCCGAGCAATGGGACGGCAGCCACTACCAAGCTTACGATTACGACCACGGCGCCTTCTGCTGAAACTCAGCGAGGAGCAGTTAGATCTCTTGAACCAATCGTGTGGGCCAGCGTCGTATTCCTCCTATTCTTACCAGGGCGCTGGTTGAAACGCTGTCGGCATCGCATCTATTCCCTTTGCTGGTGCTGTTTTTGATCTCGCTCTCCGGTTGCGGCGGGTCCAACTCTTCATCGAGCGGGGACACGACATCCAGTGCGCCGAGCACGCCCGGTACGCCCACAGGCATGCAAACAATTACGGTGTCGGCGAACGACTCGACCGGCAAACTCTCGCACTCGGTTACTCTTCAGATCGTGGTGCAGTAACCAGATAAGAAAAAACATTTTAGATTTTTAGCTGCACCGCTTCGCCGGTCCCGGCTTAGATGGAACGAGTGGAATGTGCAACCGACTCAAGGCCCGGAGGGCCGCCTGCCAAACATAGCCCAGCCCGGAAAGAGTCTGTGTGAGAACTCCGCTTACGGCCTGGTTCCGTCACCAAGGCCGGGTGCCCCACATCTCGCTTGTTTTTCGCGAGATGTGGGATACCACTGCTCTTTCCCTCTGACTCTCGATTTAACTGATGCACTTAGCGGTCAACATCTGGTGTATCCCACGTCTCGCGAAAAACGAGCGAGATGTGGGGCACCCGGCCTTGGTGACGGAACCAGGCCGTAAGCGGAGTTCTCACACAGACTCGGAAGGGCTGGGAATTCAAACGACGGATCCGAGCGCCGTAGGTGCGGCACTCTACCTGCTCGCTGATCGATACTGCGCCGAACGCCCGCAAGTCACCGTACCGGCCATATCATCCAATCGCCCGCCTCGGCAAGGTCCAGGTCAAGCCTCACGGTATTCTGAGCGTGTTGCCCTCTTTGACCGTGGAAGTTTGCTCCCGCCCACCGTAGCGATAGATGACCGTAAGTACTTTGTCTGCGCCTTGTGCAGGATCACCGCCCATGTTGTTATTTGTGACCTGCACGTTGATGCTTCCGTTCCGCGCCATGCCGCGCAGTAGCTGCGTTACGTCGTTGGTCCGATTGTTTAATCCATAGTAGGCGCGGACGATTTGCAGGTTGCCGTTACCCCCGCCACCCCCGCCTCCAGGATAACCGGGACCGGGAGGCGGCCGATAACCCGGGTTTCCTGGGTATCCCGAGCCCCCGCCATAGTTGTAGAACTGGCTGGCGTCAAGAGTATTGTTTTCCCTGATGTTGAATTGTTGCGATTGCCCCCGGGAGTTTCGCGCCTGAATTCTCAGGGTCTTTATCACACCATATGCGGGATCGCCTCCCATAGTAGCGGGTGTTATCACGATTCGACCGTTCCCCGAGAGCAGCGCGCGCACCCGATTCGTGACGTCCTGCCATCGGTTGCCCGCGCCCCAATCCGCTTTCATTACCTGCCAACCGGGTCCAGGCTGGACGCCATTTTGATACTGTGCCCAAGCGGATGCTGAGAACAATAGCGAGGCGGCAAGAATCCAAAACAACTGAAGGCAGACCCTGCGATTCTTCATCGGAATTTCCTCTCCATATGCATCGATCGTTCCTGTCAGTGCTAGAACTCGCGTGAAGGCCGGGTTGCTACGCCGGCATCAAAAGCTTTGCCCGACTCGTACGATATCATCCTCTTCTTGTGCGGGAAGGCCCAGACCCACGGTCCCGATCCGTTGAGCGGCGAAGTAATTTTACCGTTGCCGATTCGCAAGCCAATCGCGTGGCGGTCTGAAAGCGTCCGTAAATCAACGAAAAAAGTTGACAACAGAGAGGCCCCCGTTCAAAATCTGT
The DNA here is from genome assembly GCA_963805955.1 of uncultured Acidobacteriaceae bacterium. Taxonomy (GTDB): domain Bacteria; phylum Acidobacteriota; class Terriglobia; order Terriglobales; family Acidobacteriaceae; genus PALSA-350. Next base: position 362,080 of record CAWDVZ010000005.1, on the reverse strand, counting down.
TCATCCGGTAGCGGCTATCGGTTTCCTGCACGTTAGAAGCTTGTTCGCTTTCGCCTTCTCCTTCTTCAATAGAACGGCGTCCACGACTCGCGGGCCAAAGTACATTTTCGCTAAAATACTCGATTTCTCTGGGACCTTCAGTCGGAGTGCCACGGGACCGGCTGATCAGTCGGAATGCCGTTCCCAATAAGGAGAACTGCATGCCAGGAAAGACATGTGTGGGTCGGGTTAGATGCTTTTGTATGCTTCTCCTGATGAGCCTGCTTCCGGCTCCGCTTTGGAGCCAGGCAGTTGGCACCATCGAGGGCACAGTTACTGACTCCAGTGGAGCGGTGATTCCCCAGGCAAAGGTCACGGCGATTCGTGATGCTACACAAGTTGCACAGTCAACCTTTACAGGCAGCGCCGGTACATTCGCCATCCCGCATCTCGATGTGGGCACTTACACCGTGAAGGTGGAGGTTGCCGGCTTCGCGCCGCAGAGCATTGCCGGCGTCACGTTGGATGTGAGCCAGCAGCGCAACCTTGATTTCAAGTTATCGGCCGCCGGAGTGGTGCAGACTATCGGCGTCACCGCAGCCCCGCCATTGATCAACACCACCAACGGTTCCCTTGCCGGTCTCGTCTCCCAGCAACAGGTGGAATCGCTGCCCCTGAATGGACGCAGCATCCAGAACCTGGTGATGTTGCAGCCAGGCATGGCTCAAGACCAGGGAAACATGGGCTGGCTTGCGCCACAATGGATCAGCAACGGCAATCGCGGCGAGACAGAAGTGGCGACCTTGGATGGATCCGACGCCACGGATGCCGAGATGGGCACGGTGCAATTCTGGAACTTCAATCTTGACGCCATCGCTGAATTCAAGGTGCAGCAGGCGAACTACTCGGCCGAATTCGGGCAAGGCGGGGGTACCATCACCCAGATCGTGAGCAAGTCCGGCACCAACCGCTTCCACGGAAGCGCGTTTGAATACATCCGCAACAGCTACTTCGACGCCGCCAATTATTTTTCTTCGACTGGTGTCTCACCCCTGCAGAGAAACGAGTTCGGAGCTACCATCGGGGGGCCAATCATCCGCGATCGGACCTTCTTCTTCGGCGAATATGCCGGCTTCCGGCAGCTGACGGGTACACCTACGCTCATGCTAGTGCCCACCGCGGCACAGAGAACAGGGCTGGTGACGATCGGTTCCTATCAGTATCAGGTGCCGCTCAGCTCCGTGTCGCAGCAAGTGTTGAATGGTTACCCGATGCCCAATCAACCCAATGGCATCTACGGCGCGAACACCTTCAACATCATCTTGAAAGAGCCCACAACCGACAATCAGTACTCCGTGCGCATCGATCACAAAATCTCAGAGAAGGACAGCATCTTTGGCCGGGCCTCGGTGATCAACAATTCGCAATTGGAAACAGATCCTGTTGCCGCCGCTGAAAATGCATTGTGGTCTCCGGAACTGTTTAACAATCCCCGGAACTTCGCCATCAGCGAGACCCACATCTTTTCGTCAAACTTGATCAACAATTTGATCTTCACCGGCAATCGCCAGGTCGAGGGTGATGTGCCGCCTTCGCAGTCGCTTACGCAAACCTCCACCGCGGATGGCTCGCTGGCCAACTACGGGCCAGACACCTTCATTACCAAGTATGTCGAGACCTACTACATCACCAGCGACAAGGTTGACTGGACGCACGGGCGGCACGTGTTCACCATAGGCGCGGACTACCGCTATGGCCAGGACAATGGCTTCGGCGTAACCAGCGCCGGACCGAACGGGCAATACACATTTAACTCCGGCACGCCGCTGACCACCGATATCCTGTCAACCGATGGCGGTCCGGCCATTATGGCCGGCACTGGCAGCCCAAGTGGATTGGTCAGCATCATGGCTGGGGATCCCACAAACTACAAGCGTGCCACCACCATGCCCGGTTACGGCCCGATCGGCGGTGGCGGCGTCTGGTGGGGATTGCGCATATGGCATGTCGCTCCTTACATCCAGGACGACTTCAAAGTGAACCCAAAGCTCACTCTCAATCTCGGCTTGCGTTACGAATACAACTCCGTGCCCTATGAAGTTCAAAACCGGCTGGGTGCAGTCTCCGACACCGGCGCTACCTACGGTCAGTTTCTACTTAACCCGAAACCCCTCTATCAACCGGATAAGACGAGTTTTGCCCCGCGTTTTGGCTTCGCCTACAGGGCGGCACCTAATACTGTGGTGCGCGGCGGGCTCTCTGTCTTCACCACCGTAATCCCCCTGGTCGAGCCCGACCAGTCGGCGGTCAACTTTCCTCTCGCCAGTTACAGTGCGCTTACCAACCCCCCGTACTCGCTCACCCCGCTCCCGGTAACCCTGCCTGTTCTTACCAGCACCACCGGCGCTGTCATGCCCCCCAGTGGAGGAACTAAGAACATCCCTCCCAACACCCCGGTAAACCTGGCGCCGATTGCTGCGGTGGTGGGAGACATCATTGGTGACTGGGCATCGGACAAGTTAAAGAACGGCTACAACCTCACCGGCAACCTCACGATCGAGCAACAGCTGCCGGGAGACGTGGCGCTGCAGATGTCATACCTGCTCAACAACGGGTACAGCGTCAACCAGAGCAGCTATCCCAACGCATTTACCAGCGCCCAGCCTGCGAACACGCCTTTCACTAACATAACCCCGGGTTTGGGTGAAACTGAGCTGTTCTATAACAATGCCATATCTCGTTATAACGCCTTGCAAGTCCAGCTGAGAAAAATCTCTCCCGCGCATGGCATCACTTTTCAAGCCAACTACACCTGGGGCAAAGATCTTACCGATGCGGACGCGATATGGAGTGGGGCGGCCCCCGGTAGCAGCGGTGGAGTCACACAGAATAATCCGACCTGCATCCGCTGCGAGTATGCGCGGGCGAGTTACAACGTCTCGCAACGTTTTGCGGCAAACTTTGCCTACCATGTTCCCGGCCGCTGGGGCTTTGTGCCCACGCCCCTCAGCAGCGGTTGGCAGGCATTGGGGATCTATAACGTTCAGTCTGGGTTCCCCTTCACCGTTGTCGGGCCCTACGGTACCTATCAATACGGATATGACACCTTCAACGGTGTAGGCGCGCGTCCCTTCTTTATCAAAACGGCTCCCAGAGACCCGCAGCATCGGCGCCAATTCTTCACTGACGATGTAATTGAGAATCCTGGCAACTATTTCGGTATTCCCACCACCACCAGCACGGTGAACGGCCTTGGCACTGTGCAGACAGAGCCGGGAAGTCTGGGACGTAACACCTACACTGGGCCCGCGTGGTGGAACTTTGACTTCTCGGTGGTAAAGCAGACGCAGCTGCTGGAATGGCTCAACATGGAATTTCGCGCGGAATTCTTTAATATTTTCAATCACCCCACCATAGGCACACCGAACGGAACGATCAGTAACCCCAGCGGCGGTCCTGTCGGCTCTACCGCCTTCGGCCTTCCGGCTGCGACCACCACCCAACCCGCCACCCCATCCTCAGAACGGGAGATACAGTTCGGAATAAGATTTGTTTTCTGAGAAGTTCCCCAGCGAAATCAAGCGCCGCGTCTTGACACGGTGATTGCTTCCATGAAACCCTCCGCTGGAATGAAAAGGATCCCGGCCCAATCGCGTCGCGACGTTCTGAAGGCGTCCCTGATTGGCATCCCATACTTGTTGCTTGATCGTTCCCGGCTCCTCTTTGCAGCGGGAGATTCGTCCCGTCTTTCGGTCGAAGTGTACATTTGGCTCGAGCTTCTGGCTCGGCAACATCGGCCCTTGAGCGAAGCTCTGCCGGACATATTTTCGACCGCCAGAGCCGCGGGTTTCCACAACATCGAGTTAAATGCCGACTTCTTTACTCCTGAACTCAGCGCTCGCACGCTATCTCTCCTCGAAGCCAATCACCTTCGTACTCCGTCGATCTACGTGGGCGGGGCCATGCATGACACGGCCTCCGGTCAGGGGACGGAGCAGCGAGCCCTGAACGTCTTTGCCATTGCCAAGGCAGCGGGTTGCAAAGCCATCGTTTGCGATCCCAACCCCAAGCCTGCCGGGGAGAAGACGGATGCGGAACTCGCCACCCAGGTGATGTTCGTGAATCAACTTGGGCAGAAACTGGCGGCACAGGGTGCAGATTTGCGCTTTCACAATCACACGCCGGAACTGAAATCCGGCGAAAGAGAATGGCGCTATATGCTCCGCCACACCAATCCAAAGTTTGTATCTGTTTGTCTTGATATCGATTGGGTCCGTCAGGCCGGATACCAGCCAATGGACCTTTTACGCGAGGCTGGATCTCGTGTATCCGAGATTCATGTTAGGAGTTCCCGCAATCTTGTGTGGCAGGAATCCGTCGAGCCTGGTGGTGATGTTGACTACGGGCCGATTGCCGCCTTCCTCCAGCAAGAGCGGCTCAAACCCCTGATAATAGTGGAGCTCGCCTATGCCGAAGGGACCACGGTCACTCGGTCGTTGGAAGAGGATTTGCGCCGCAGCCGGGTGTTCGCTGAGAAAACATTCGATCTCAGCCCATCTTGATGCCGTGTTCTCCGATGATCTGGAATACCGACATAAGGTTGGTCATCCCCAGCAGCTGGCGAACCTGTTTACCAAGATTGATGAGTTCTAAACTGCACCCTGCGGATCGCGCCGAGACCGACAGGCGAACCAATGTGCCCAACCCCATGCTGTCGACGCGGGTAAGTTCGGTTAAATCAAGAATGATTCGCTTCGTGTCCGGGAACAACTCGTGGACCTTGGTGTAGAGAATATCGTTTACCCCCGACACCAGCCGGCCGTTGCATTTCACAACGACAGTGCTGCCTTTACGGGTGAATTCGAGCGTGAGAGGACTGGCTTTTTCAGGCATCAACTTTCCTGGTCTCATTTCGGATTTTGGGGCTGGATTCCGATTCTCGCACAACGCCGTAAATTCTCAATGCAAAGCAGCGACCCGCTGGTTCACTTCTGTTCTCACCTTCGAGATATCCTGCTTCAGCAACGCTCCGTTCTGCACCAGCAAATCGCCGCCCACGTAAACGCGTTCCAGGTCGCGCTCCCCGGCCACAAACACCAGTGAAGCATAAGGATCGAAGACGGTCCGGAAGCGCGTCGGATCAATCACCAGGAAGTCGGCAAATTTCCCTGGCTCCAGGCTACCCAGCCGGTCAGCCACGCCGAGCACGTCCGCGCTGCCCATGGTGTGCAGCCGCAGCACGTCGTACGGGCTCATGATGGTTGCATCCTCATACTTGTCGCGGATGGCGTAAAGCCCGGTACGCATATTTTCAAAGGGATCTGCGACGTCCGCGCTGGCCTCGCCATCGACCCCCATGCCCACCCGGATGCCGGCCTTCAGGCAGGCGGGAATATCCGCCACTCCCGACGCCAGCCGCCCATTCGACAGCGGATTCCATGACATCGCTACGCCCGCTTTTCCGCTCTCCGCAAGAATGAAGCTGTTGGTGTGGATGAAGTGCCCGAAGATAAGCTGTTTCGACAGCAAACCGCTTTCCATAAACCAGCGGAACTTGCTCTGCTGCTCATATTGCGTCTCGGGCGGCTCCAGGTAGTGGGTTTGATTGCCCAGGTGGAATTCATCCCCCAGCTGCTTCTCCATCAGCGCTTGTTGATACGTATTGTTGAACGCTGTTAAGCCGCTGATCATCACTGAAAGAAAATTGCTCGACTTTGGCTGCTTGCTTGTCCAGTCCAGAAAGTCCTTCAACGGCAAACGCGCCTGCTCCGCCCCATAGCTGGGCTGCACTCCCAGCGGAGTAGCGCGGCCCACTGACATGCCGTGAACGAAGCGGATGCCGGAGTCCATCTCCGCGCGAAACCCGCTCTGGTCATACTCATCCGCGGTGACAGCATTTTTCCCCCGTGTCCTCGCCTCAAAATTAAAGTTGTAAGCCCCGGTGATGCCATGCTGCAGATGATCGAGCGCCCCATCCAGGGTGAACCAGTACATATCTTCCGGCTTGGCTTTGGCTGCGGGGATGTAGAGCGCATCGATCCATGCCATCAGGGTCTTATCTGCTGCAAGCCCGCGAAAGGCGCTTTGCCACAGATGGCTATGGGCGGAGATAAAGCCCGGGATAACCCAGTGCCCACCCGCATCCAGGCTGTCCTTTGCCTGCAAGCCGGACGGGGGATCGCCCGCGGCGACTGCGGAGAGCCGCCCATCTGCATCAACCACCAGGTAGCCCTTCACTGGTTCGCGTTGACCGTTCGCCATGGTCAAAATCAAGGCATTCTTGACCACCAGCTTTGCCGGGGCCTGCGCGAACATCAGTGATGCGCAGGCCAGCATCGCCAACAAACAAAATGTCCTCAGCGCTTTCGTCGTCATTGCCAATTACTAAACGAGACCGCAACGCAGAACAACAAAAAACCAATCCTTTCTCTCCCTTCCACAAACCCCGGGTGCCCCACGTCTCGCTCGTTTTTCGCGAGATGTGGGATACAGCGAACCTCGACGTTTTTTGCTCGTGGGGAATCGTTAACCGGAGGGCGCTATCATGTAACCTCCCATGACAGCAAACGCGAAGGCTGACTCGATCGATCATACGGAGAGCCTTCCGCGCCTGCTTTGTTACGGCCTGCAGCATGTGCTGGTGATGTATGCCGGCACGGTTGCGGTGCCCTTGATCCTCGGCAGCGCGCTGCAGTTCACCCCCAGGCAAGTAATCGCGCTCATCAGCGCCGATCTATTTACCTCAGGTCTCGCAACCCTGTTACAAACACTGGGCTGGTGGAAATTTGGAGCCCGTCTTCCGCTGATTCAGGGCTGCTCTTTCATTTGCGTCGCCCCCATGATTTTGATCGGCACTCACTACGGCATCCCAACCCTCTACGGAGCAGTGATCAGTTGCGGGTTATTCACCATCCTGGTCGGACCCTGGTTCAGCCGTATGCTGCGCTTTTTCCCTCCCGTGGTGATTGGCTCCGTGATCACCGTGATCGGTCTGTCGCTGTTGCCGGTGGCCGGCGGATGGCTGGGCGGAGGAGACCCTGCTGCGGCGGACTTCGGCAGCTTCGTCCATCTCACCCTGGGGCTGACCACGATTGTGCTAATCGTAGCCATCCAGCGCTTCGGTCGCGGCATGGTCGCCAATCTGAGCGTATTGCTGGGGCTGGTAGGTGGCACCGCGTTAGCCGCCTTGGCCGGCCAGGCCAGCTTCCGCCAGGTACCGGCAACGCCGTGGTTTGCCATGGCGCATCCCTTGCTCTTTGGCCGGCCTCATTTTGTGCTCCTGCCCGCCTTGGTGATGAGTCTTTCCATGTTGGTAGTCATGACCGAGACCACCGGCAACTGTCTGGCCATCGGCGAAATTACCGGCCGCAAGATAGGCCCTGAAACCCTGACCGCGGCCTTTCGCGCCGACGGGCTATCAACCATGCTCGGCGGTCTATTCAACAGTTTTCCTTACAATGTCTATTCCCAAAACACTGGCCTGCTTGCCCTCTCCAAAATCAAGAGCCGCTTTGCGGTAGCCGCAGGAGGCGGATTGCTGGTTCTCCTGGGGTTGCTCCCTAAGCTTGCAGCCGTGATTGCCGGCATCCCACGGCCGGTCCTGGGCGGGGCCTCGATCGTGATGTTTGGCATGACCATGATGGCTGGCATTGAGGAACTGACCCGCGTCCGCTACCACGGCACCAGCAATGCGATCATCGTAGCCGTCTCTGTGAGCATGGGCGTGTTGCCCATTGCTTCCCCTCAGCTTTTTGCCCGCGCTCCCGATGCCGCCCGCCTCTTTCTGAACAGCGGCATTTTCCTCACCGCTGCGACCGCGGTCCTACTCAACCTTTTCTTTTCCTCGAAAACGGAGAGCTAAACAGTGGAACACGTAACGGAACGAGACCTGGCCTTTCTGAGACAAGCGATAGAGCTGGCGCGCAAAGCGCGGAATGACGGCCGCCATCCATTTGGCGCGTTGATCGTCAACCAACGGGGTGAGACGGTGGTGGCCGCACGCAACAACGCGGTGCGGCCCAATGGAGACCCTACACAGCATGCTGAAATGCTGGCCTGTGGCCAGGCTGCCCGGTTACTGAGCGAAGCCGAACTGGCGCGCTGCACGCTCTACACCAGCACCGAACCCTGCGCCATGTGTGCCGGCGCCATTTACTGGACCGGCTTGGGCCGCGTTGTCTTTGCCTTGGCCGAAACCGGCCTGCTGCGCTACACGGGCAGCCACCAGCAAAATCCAACCCTCGATCTCCCTTGCCGCGAAGTTTTTGCCCGTGGGCAAAAGCAGATTATCGTCGCCGGGCCCTTACTCGAGGACGAGGCCGGCAAAGTACACGAAGGCTTTTGGACAAAATAAATATCGTTCCTGTAGAGAGAAGTATGCTGAATCTGTATCTAACGAGGTGTGCATTCTCTATGTGTGAGCCGAAAATGCTGGCTAGGCCTATGCAGGTGGTAACCAAAAGTAACTTAATTCGCTTAGTTCGCTTATTTCGCTTCGTGCTCAACCGTTTGCAGCCACAAGTCGAGGAGATGTTCGCGGCCGGGGGGTTCTCCGTCGCCGCGGTTACACTGGCAAGATGACGAAACCGGCAAAAGTCGACCTTGTGGGCGTGGGCCTGAATGCGACAGATACCCTGATCCCGCTGGCAGACTACCCACAACGCGGCTCTAAAGTGGAATACAGCGGGGCCACGGTGCTGCCGGGAGGGCAGGTCGCGACGACCGTGGTGGCTTGTCAAATCTGGGGTATGTCGACCCGTTACGTGGGAATATTAGGTGACGATTCCGCTGCGGATCTTCACCGCCAGGCCTTCACCCACGCAGGGGTCGAGGCGCAGATCACCACCGTTGCCGGAGGTACAAGTCCGCAGTCGCTGATCATGGTCGACGACGGCGGCGAGCGGACGATCCTCTACCGACGGGATCCGCGGGTTGCCCTGAGGCCCGAGCATCTCGACCGCCAATGGATTGTGAATGCCCGAGCCCTTCACGTCGATGGATTCGACACTGCGGCGGCGACGGTAGCGGCTGGCTGGGCCCGTGCCGCCGGCATCCCTGTGATTGCCGATCTGGATGAGCTGTATCCCGGCGTTGAGGAGCTTCTGCAAAATGTGGACTATCTCATCGTAAGCAGGGATATCCCCGGCCGGCTGACTGGCGAGCCTGATCTCGAGATGGCATTGCGTCAAATGCAGCGCCGCTATGGTTCCCGTCTGGCGGCCGCAACGTTGGGGGAAAACGGCGTGCTCGCCTGGAACGGAAAGCAGTTGCACCATGTCTCTGCCTACACTGTTCCCGTGGTCGATACCACCGGCGCAGGGGATATCTTCCACGCCGGGTTTATCTATGGCCTCTTGCAGAATTGGCCACTCGAACGGCAGCTCGACTTTGCTTGTGCCGCGGCCGCGTTGAATTGCACTACGGTCGGAGCCAGGGGCGGCATCCGGGCGGTCGAGGTCATCGAAGAGCTCATGGCCACCGGCGTTCGTCATCTTCCTGCCCATTGCGCTGCAGGTTCGGACTGACTTGACTCGTCTCCGATGCTTTAATAGATCATGCTTTTAGCAAGACGCCGCATAGTCTTGAGCCTTCCTATTTGTTTGTTGTGGTTCATGGCACTCGGATGCCGTTCGCAAAGTACGCCCTCTTTGCCGCCGGCGGCCAATACATCGAGCACGGAAGCGGTTACCGGGCAGCTGCGAACCATTGCCGCCGCCGGAACGCTGGCAGATCTTACCTGGCCCGGTTTCCCTGATTATAGCCAACCCGTTCAAGCGCTCTACGAGGCGGTTGGCTATGCGCCCGTGTGGGTGCGCGATGGACAAGCGACCAGCCAGGCGCAGGCCATCATTACCGCGCTAGAGGCGAGCCGCACAAAAGGACTTAACCCGGAAGAGTACGATGCATCGCGCTGGCCCCAGCGTCTCAACGCGCTGAAGAATACCCCAGGCGATCCAACCACTGTCGCGCATTTTGATGCTGCGCTTACTGTGAGTGCGATGCGTTATATCTCTGACTTGCGCGTCGGGCGGGTGAATCCAAAGCACTTCAAGTTCGGTATCGACATCTCCCAAAAGACCTATGATCTGTCGCAGTTTCTGCTGCAGAAAGTCGTTCAAGCCAGCGACCTACAGCAGACATTGAACGGAGTAGAACCGCCCTACTACGGCTATCGGCGCAACGAGGCTGCGCTCCAAACCTATCTCGCCCTTGCCGATCAGGATCATAGCGCGCCCTTGCCGGAGGTACAAAAGACCCTCGCGCCCGGTGATGCTTATGCCGGGGCTGACGCTCTGGCGCAGCGCCTTCAACTGCTGGGTGATCTGCCCCAGGGAGCGGCCGCCGGTATAAAGCCAGGGATTTATGAGGGCGCGCTAGTCGACGGAGTGAAGCACTTTCAAAATCGCCACGGCTTGGGTGCAGATGGCAGACTGGGCAAAGATACGTTGCGCCAGCTGAATGTGCCCCTAAGTTTTCGCGTTCAGCAGCTGGACGATGCTTTGGAAAGGTGGAGATGGCTGCCCGTCGACTTTTCACCGCTGCCCGTGGCCGTGAATATCCCTGAGTTTGTCTTAAGGGTGTTCTCGCCCGATCATCGCGTTGCCCTGCGCATGAATGTTGTCGTGGGCAAAGCGGTGCGGAACGAAACTCCGGTCTTCGCAAAGGACATGAAGTACATCGTCTTCCGGCCCTACTGGAATGTGCCTTACAGCATTACGCGCTCTGAGATCATTCCTGCGATCGAGAAGAACAGCGGCTATCTGGCAGCCAAGAACTTTGAAGTGACCGACCAGGGCGGGCGCATCGTAACCAGCGGAGCGGTGAGCGCCGATGTTCTAGCCCAGTTGCGGTCGGGCAAGCTGCTGGTACGGCAGAAGCCCGGACCAACCAATTCCCTCGGGTTGGTCAAGTTCATGTTTCCCAACGAGCACAATGTATATCTGCACAGCACGCCTGCGCAGCAACTGTTTTCCCAGTCGAGGCGTGATTTCAGCCATGGCTGCATACGCGTGGAAAAACCGGCGGAGCTTGCCGCCTGGCTGTTACAGGACCAGCCTAAATGGACCCTCGACGCGGTGAAGGCTGCGATGCAATCAGGTCCGGACAATCAGCAGGTGAATCTGGACCGGCCAATCCCGGTGGTGATCATCTATCTCACCGCGGTAGTGGAGGAGGATGGCGAGGTCTTTTTCTTCGACGACATCTACGGCCACGATCGCGCGCTCAATGCCGTGCTGGCCAAGGGGCCGCCTTATCCCTGAGGAAGGAAAGCGTTACCAGCGGCGAACCCGGCCTACATCCACGTGAACAAAATTGGACTGCTCATAGTAGCCCACACCGCCGCGGCCAAGCGACAATGCTGCATCGCGGACCTCCGCGCTCGAAACTCCCGGGATGCGAATATCGATGGCCTTGGCTTCCATGTGCTGGCTGTGTTCGGCAACGCCATGGCCGTGTTCTCGAAGGTAGTTGTTGCTCCAAGGGGTGCGGTATCCGCAGACGATGTCGATCTCTCCATCCGGGCGGCCCAGTTTGACCAGCAGATCGTGGAGAAGATCGAACTCCTTCAGGTCGTACTCTTTCACGTCGCCGGTACGGTGATCACGCAGAAAGTGGTCTAACTCCGCGACACCCTCCGGCAGGTACTGATCGCCCACGCGGTAGACGACATCAATATGCTCGCCGGTATGCAGGTGATAGAGCCGCAGCCGGTAGGGGGCGTTCGAGTTGGCCGCTCCGCAGGGGAGTACGCCCAGCAAACTGAGGCAGACAATGAATTTGGCGAGAGTCATGGGGCCTAATTCCAATACTTTCTTCATTATAGCGTCTAGTCCCGCCACCGCAATGAAGCTAAGGTGCTACCTTGACCACTGAAATTGCGGTCAGGTTTCGCACCCAGCGAGCCGGGCGGCGTTCTTCGCTTGAAACCATCTTGAACGCCCCGTCCTTATCCAGTTTCTTGCCGTCGAGTGTATCGGCAACGATCACGTCGCCGGTGTGGATAGCCGGATCGACCTCAGCCAGGGAGTATAAGACGCTATATTCGTCCATCCCTTCAGCGACCACCCCGATCATGAAGAGCTTACCGCGGACGTTTTCTCCCAGCGGGACACCAACTTTGCTCAAAAGATCTGCGAGTGGCACCCCCGAGTAGGTCTCGTTGGTCTTGCTATGGGCATTGAAGACGTTAACGGATTTGTGTGGCAGAGCGGCCAACTCCTCGGGGCTTAACGTCAGCGTCTTGCCATCGTAGGTCTTTATAGTGAGGCGGGTGGAGGGGGCGGAAGGCGCAGAGTGCTCCATCTGCTGGGCTGCGCCACAGAGCGCTAGGGCGAGAACCGCGATGAAAAGAGCGGAGCAATATCTACGCATTACACGGCTATTCTAGAGCAGACTCCAATCCGGTTGTAACTTCCGGATCGTATGGACGTCAGACCCTCAGGAGACTCGCATGTCACGCAACGCCGTAGCTGCTCTGCTGATAGCCTTTACTGCCTCTGTCGGGTGCACTGCGGCTACCAAGGCCCCGATACCTGCACCCGCAAACGATATCCCATTAGCTCAGACGCCGGGAAAACAAACTGCCGTCTTTGCGGGTGGCTGCTTCTGGGGAACGCAATCGGTCTTTGAGCGGGTCAAGGGCGTGCTTGCGACCACGGCGGGCTACTCAGGTGGCTCGGCCGCCACCGCGACCTACGAGCAGGTTGGCCAAGAGAACACTGGGCACGCGGAATCAGTCAAGGTTGTCTACGACCCTTCGCAGATCACGTATGGCCAGCTTCTGCAGATCTTCTTTTCCGTGGTCCATGATCCAACCCAGCTGAATCGTCAGGGTCCGGATGTGGGCGAATCTTATCGCTCCGTCATCTTTTACGCCAACGACGAGCAGCAGAAAATCAGCAAGGCCTACATCGCGCAACTGGACGCCGCCAAGGTATTTCCGAAGCCGATCGTGACCCAGGTAGTGCCCCTGAAGGGTTTTTACGATGCCGAGTCCTACCACCAGGACTACGCCTTACATAATCCCAACAACCCCTACATCATGATCTGTGATCGTCCGAAGGTAGAAGCCCTCAAGCAGCAATACCCGGACCTCTTCAAAGACTACAAGGGCAAGTGAAGAGTGCCGCACCTACGGCGCTCGTCAACTTCCTCACCGATACCCAGCCCGGAGGGCTGGGGTAGCAATCCAGAGAATCGGAGCGCCGGAGGCGCGGCACTCTGTTGACTAGCATCTGCTGCTGAGGAACGCTCAGTCCTCCCCTTGGCATCCCCGACCGAAGTGGAGTGACCTGCGGTTTATCTCTTCGCCGCAGATCCATGCAATTAGCTACTGACCCTTGCTGAGTCGGCGGTAGTAGTCGGCTACAGCTTCCTCATACCCCGGCGGGACGGCGGAATCTTTACTCGTGCGAACCTGTCCTGGCTGGTCGTCTGCGTCGTGACGTAGCTGCAGTTCTAGTTTGTCGACCCCGCTCAGTACTTCGGTGTGCAGCTGCTCGACCATAGCCGGATTGCCGGGGAACCGCCGTGGATCAAGACGCTGCATCTCCCGTGCCAGTTCCTGGACTTCTTTCAGCGCCGCCGGATCATTCTGGGCGAGATGATGAAGCTGGTTCAACTCCGCCAGTCCCTGTTGGTAGGTACGTTCAGGGTCGGCGGGTACCGGCGAGTTGTCAGGAGCGACGGCCCGTCCCGAGCGATCAAAATGGTTATTCCCGGTGTTGATGTTGTTCCAGGCAGTGCCGACGGCCCCGCCCCCTGAGCGCCGATCGCCCAAGTCGCCGCTCAAATTATCCTGCGCGACCTGGTTGCCAATCTGCGCGCCGGGCCCACCCTGACTGCTCCAAGCCCCTTGACCGGGTTGGCCGGGCTGACCACCCTGTCCTTTCTGTTGCCCCGGTTGGCCCGGTTGTCCTTGTTGACCCGGCTGATGGCCCGATGGGTTTTGTCCGCGCCCGGTCAACGATTCAACCTGGCTACGGAACCGCTCGACATGGTCCAGCGCAGCCGTCTGTTCGCCTCCTTGCTGCTGACCTTGCCCAGGCTTGCCCGGACCCAGGCCTTGTTGTGCCTCGTGCACCTGCTGGCTTAATTGTTCGAGACCTTTGCCGATGCCCTCTTCCGTTCCATTAGCGTTGGGGTTTACCCCTCGGCGGAGCCAATCCGCAGTCCGCTGTACGCGGTTGGTAAGGTCGGTCTGATCCATACCCCCAAGCGCATCGCGCAACTTCGAGGCAGACTGCGGTTGGGTGGGTGCCAACTCACGTGCCGCGTTGCGCATATTCTTTTCCAGTTGCGATAGGTCATCGGAGAGCTGCTGCCGATCCTCGGCCAGCTTGTTGCGCTGCTGCAGCCTGGCCTGGTATTGCTCCTGGTTGGACGCGCCCGGTTGCCCGGTCAAACCACGAATGCGGTCTGCTTGCGCGTGCTCTTCCTTGCTGAGCCGATCGGTTTCACGAGAGAGCGAATCGAGCTTTCCCGTGGCCTGTTGCTGCTGCGTACTGCTCATCAAGCTTGCGGCCTGGCGGAGCTGGTCGGCCGCCTGTCGTGCTGCCTCGCTACTCTGTTGCTGGCCGGCGCTGCGCTTCATGGCTTCATCTGCATTGCGCAGCCGGTTCAATGCTTGTGTCACACGCGGATCGCTCGCGTCTCCATTGCCATTGGATCCCCGAGACTGGGCAGACTGCGACTGGCCGGAGGAGCCCCCCGAAGACGATCCGCTCGATGATCCGCTAGCGCTTTGTTGGCCCTGTTGCCCCTTCTGCCCTTGCTGCCCCTGCTGTCCGTCCTGACCTTGCTGCCCGTTCTGGGACTTCTGCGCCATCTGCTCCATCTGCTGCTGAAGCTGCTCGGCCTCACGCCGCAGCATTTCCTGCTGCCAGCGTTCCTGCATCGTTTGCGGGCGGTTGCGCTGTTGTTGTGCTAACTCTTCCTGCCGGCGCGCCAGTGCATCGAGCTTGGCCAAAGCATCATCCACTGCTTTGGCGCGCTGGTCTGCCGCAGACCCGGTCTGCGCTGTCTCGTACTGATTCTTCTCCGTGTCCAGTTCGAGATCGAAGAGGCTGGCTAGGTCACGGCCTGCACCGCCGCCCCCGCCACCGCCGCCGCCACGCTGCTGGCCAAACGCAACCTGGATCTTGCGGAATGTTGCCTCCGCCCGCAGCAAATATTGCAGAGCCTTCTGTTCCGCGGGAATAGCATCGTGCCATTGCATTTCCTTCAGCTTGTCGGAGGAAGGCGTCATCGCCGCCGCGGCGGCTTGCATGTCATGCCCAAAACTGTTGAATTCCTCATTAGCCGACGATAGATCCCTGCTGTCCATACGCGCTGCCAACGACAAGGCCTGTTCCTGCAGCTTGCTCTGAACCCCGGAAAGGAACTTGCCCGCTTCCGCCGCGTCTTTGGGCGTGGCGCCCTTGTCGTTCTGCCGTTTCCAGGTAGCGGCGATCAGCTCTTTCTCGCGCTTGGAGATGTCGGTCTGGCTTCCCATATCACCGCCGCCCCCGCCGCCACCACCCATTTGCTGTGATTGTGAGAACTCACGCTCGAACGGGTCTGCCTGGATAAAAGCCATGTCGGTGCGCGCCTCCGCATGTCCATCCTTGGCCGTTGCATAAAGGCTCACCAGATCTCCTGGCACCAGCTTGAAATCTTCCAGGCTCAGCGTCGTCGAGCCGCTCACGTTCTTAGCGCCCGCTTGCTGTGGCAGCTCAACCGTCTTCTCCGGTCCACCGTTGACGGAGTAGTGGAGGCTAACCTTATTCAACCCAAACTGATCCGATGCCTTTACGCCAACGGTTACTTCCTCGATCGGACTCGCGCGATAATCGCCGGTTGGACGATCTATAGCAACTTCAGGCGGGTTCGCTTTATCGGTAGCAATGAAGTAGTCCTCCGACAAGCGCACAGGCTGGCCCTGGTCGAGTGCGGCAACATGGTAGGCCCCATCCTTTTGCATCAGTATGGAACCCTTGTAGACATTCCCTTCGCCACCGCTGAGGGTGATCTGTTTTCCATCATCGAGAGTGAGCTGGCCGTTGCGCAACGGCCGATCCATCTGTACCGTCAACTCCGCATTGGTACCTTCAATTGCCCGCAGGTCCCCACCGTGATCCTCGGTAGTCTGCGGCATCCCCGTCCATTTCGGGTAGTGGTAGGTCACCCGCAGCTGTTTCACCGTGGGCAAATCA
The DNA here is from genome assembly GCA_963805955.1 of uncultured Acidobacteriaceae bacterium. Classification (GTDB taxonomy): domain Bacteria; phylum Acidobacteriota; class Terriglobia; order Terriglobales; family Acidobacteriaceae; genus PALSA-350. The sequence goes on along the minus strand of CAWDVZ010000005.1, from coordinate 345,908 downwards.
ACCACGCGCACTTTGTAGTGACGGGAGCTGAGCGGCCCGGCCTCGACGTAGTACTCAACATCTTCAGGCAAGCCCGCAAACAGAAATTGAAAGTTGGAGGCATCCATGGACTGCATAGCCACCGGTTCCCAACCAGCCTTGCCGGAACTCTTGTAGTGCGCAAACAGCCGAACCTTTTCCGGTTTCAGACCAATGATTTGCGCCGTGACCAGTTGATCGCTGTTGCGGCGGACGGCAACGTCTCCGGGTGTAACCCGGATGTCATACAGCGGCGTAGCCTTGGGCCCGGTCCAGAGCAACGACGCCCCATAGCCGAGATAGCCAGGTCCCGCGGCAACCAGCCATACCAGCACAGCTACGCAGGCAGCGCCCACGCCGGCGAGGAAATACAGCTTGTTGTTGGGTACCAGGTTTGCCGGCTCTGCATCGCGGGCTACGGAAAGTGTGTCCGCGGCCAGCAGCTCGAGGAAAGGATCATTCCCTTTCTTTTCCCGATCATCAAAGGTAAGCAGCCGTTGCTGGAACTCAGGATGGACTGACTCGGCGACCGCGGTAGCCCGGCGGCGCGTGAGACGCAGCAAGGGAAGCGCGATTGCGAAGGCTCCCGCCAAAGCGATCGCGAGCAGCAGCAGCGAGCGAGCGCCGATCAGACCGCGCAACGGGAAGGCAAATGCGTTCAGGACAAGTACAACCAGCACAGTTGTGATCAGCGCAGTGGCGGTGAGGATGGCCACTCCACGCAGCGACACCCCCAGACGCAATCGCTGGTGCAATTGGTGGATATAGAGATTGAGCTTGTCTTGATTAGAGTTGGGGTTGCTCATGCCTCCTCCCTCTCTGTGCCGAGGTAGCGGCTGGCAACGATGGACTCGGCAACCGCCGCCACCAATACAAGCAGCATAACGTACCACCAGATGCTGTGGGTGGTATTTCTTTCCCCCACGGAACCGGCACTCACCGCAGTTGCAGCCGGGTTTTTGCCCCACAGTTGGAGAAGATCCTCAGGGATAGGCTCGAGGTTAGACTCGCGGCGATCGGGATTCACCGCGAACAACGCATCCCTGCCATTGGCAAAACGGATGTGGTAGAAGCCGGCGCGCGTAAATTGGAACGATTGTGTCGCGGCAGCTTCCGCCAGCGACAAAGCACGATGGTTATCCGGATCGAGGATCTCCACACCCGTTGATAGATTGTTAGGAGTGCGCAACGGCACAAAGGAATCCACCAGCCTGCTGCTCTCGCTGCTACCGTTGCCTGAAAGATACCGTGCTGTCCTGTCCACAAACGGGACGAATGCAGGACGAAGGGGGAAGTCGTTCGTCAGATTGTCTAATCCAGAAGTGAACAGGAGCACGTGGCCCTCGCCAATTTGCTTTTCCAACAACAGCGGAGTGGAGTCGTTCAGTCGCACGATCACGCGGGCTTGGGCTTGCATCCACACCGGCGGCGTAGTAAACCTTCACATCGGCCCAACCAGCTTCATTCATCACGGCGTGGGTAAGATCGGTCTGACCCACCGTCGCGTATCCGTCGCGCGTATAGAAGTGTGGATCAGAAGAAGAGCCGCCGTAGATGGGAATGCGAGCATGGTGCGCGGCCGAAGTTCCTGCAGCGATCAAGACGCTGCCGCCGCCGCGCACGTAGCGCAACAGGGCATTTTCAAAGATCGAAGGCAGAGCCATCGCATCTGAGAGCACGACAAAGGCGTACTTTGAGGGATCGATGTCAGCGGATTTCTCGCTATCGATGGATTGCAAAGTGAAGGCCGCCTGGGCGGCTGCCCCCAACGCGGCGCTAAAGTAGACAGCCGAGCGAGTATCACTGGATGGATGAACAAATAACACCCGTTCCGGGTCGGACCGCTTGACCGCAAACACGCTGCTGTCGTCCGCGGGAAAGCGGTCGGCCGAGTCAATCCTGATGGCGCAACGATTGAGTCCGTAAGGCACATCGAGTGGTTGAAACTCAACCGTTGCCCGCCCGTTTGCTGGAACCTCAACCTTGCGGGTGGCGATGGTCTTACCGTTGACCATGAGCGAGACAGTTCTTGAAGCGGCCGGAGTTCCATATCCGGCAATCACCGCCAGCACGCGCGACTTTTTGGGATCCTTCGGATCGGCAAGCTGAGCGGGGGCGTTGATGCTTTCGACCGTCCAGTTAGGCGTGGCGGCGGTTTCTACCGGGTGCAGAACGACCGATACATTCGCGGGCAGTTCCATGTCGGCGAAGTTCGCCGGCATGCCGGTTTTCTGCATATCGCTGAACAGGTGAAGTTCAACCGGGGTATGCACCGTCTCCACCAGGGCGCGTACCCCGTGTGCCAGCTCGCCCATGTTGGCGCGCGAATCTGTAGGCTGGATGCTCTCCACTGCCGGAGCGCAGCGCTCCCGCATCTTGAACAGGCTGCGTCAACACTGCCAGCCGCCCACCCAGAGCCATGACTTCGGCACGCTGGGAACGTGGCCTCGATGCCAGCACCTGAAATGCCGCTTGCTTCGCATCGGCAAAGCGCGAGCCGGCCTTCATGCTGAAAGAGTCGTCGACCACCACCAGCAACAGTTTGTCGTTCACCCCGGCGGTCGCCCGCCGGATAAAAGGATTGGCGAATGCCAGCGCCAGCAATAGCAGCAACGCGGCGCGCAGCGAGAACAGCAGCAGGTAACGCAGACGCCGGTGGCGTGTAGAGCTCTGCGTGCCCCGTTCGAAGAACATCAAGGAACTAAAAGGCAGCGGCGTCGTCACGTGACGGCGCAGCAGATGAATGTAGATAGGCAAGCCTATCGCCGCCAGGCCGAGCAGAAACCATGGACTGAGAAATCCCATCAGCGTTCTCCCTGGCGAATGGCGAGGTACTCGCGCAGCGTGCTGTCGAGGGGCTGGTCGGTCATCAGCAGGTGGTAATCCATTCCAGCGCCACGGGTGCGATTACGCAACTGCTCGATATGGTCGTCTATCTTCCTGCTGTACTCGGTGCGGGTGTATTCCGGAATCACTTCCAGGCGTTGGTCCGTCTCCAGATCTACCAGGATGGCCGGCCCGCGCAGCTCCGGGCGGATCTCCTTGGGATCGAGCACATGGAACAGGACCACCTCGTTGCCGTGATAGCGCAGCGGTTCAATAGTCTGCACGATGGTGGCAGGGTCCTGGTAGAAATCGGAGAACATGATCACGATGCCGCGGCGATGCAGGAGCTCCTGGAAGTGCATCAGCGGCTTGCTAAAGTCGGTGCGGTCGCGCGGCTCCGCCTGTTCCAGGCCGGCTAGCAGCCGGTGCAGTTGGCCTTGTCGCGTAGAGGGCCGGATGTAGTTGCGGACCTCATCGTCAAAGACGATCAGCCCGGCGGCGTCCCGTTGATTGTGAATGGCAAGGTAGAAAAGCGAAGCGGCAGCAAAGCGGGTGTAGTCCATCTTGCTCGGCCTGGTTGGGGACGCGGTGTAGTCCATTGAATTGCTGGCGTCGAGCAGGATGGTGAGCTGGCTGTTGGTTTCGCCGCGATAACGTTTCAGGTAGCAACGCTCGGTGCGGGCAAATAGATTCCAATCGACATGGCGCAAATCGTCCCCGGGAGTATAGGCGCGGTACTCGGCAAACTCCGAACTGAAGCCAAAGTCGGGAGAGCGATGGAGACCGGCAACGAAGCCGTCCACGACCGTCTTGGCCAGCAGATCAAGGCTGCTGATACTGGCGAGCACGCCGGGATCGAGAAAGCGCTGCAGCATCAGGCCTCCTTCGGGGGCGGCATGTGTTCGATCAGACGGCGGAGAATTTCATCCGCGTCCACGCGCTCCGACTCAGCATGAAAGTTGAGCAGGATACGATGGCGCAATACGGGGATGGCGAGTGAAGTTACGTCGTCGTAGGTAACGTGATAGCGGCGGCGGGAGAGTGCCCGCGCTTTTGCCGCCAGCACGATATACTGCGCGGCGCGAATGCTGCCTCCGTAGTTGACATACTTCTTTACAAAGTCGGGCGCGTTTTCGTTCTTGTATCGCGTCGCGCGCACCAGGTTGACGACATACTTCGCCACCGGTTCACCAATGGGCACCATGCGGACCAGTTGCTGGAAATCGAGCAGCTCCTGGGCAGTGGTGACGGGCTCGACCTTGGCCACCTTCGTGGTTGTAGTAAGGTCCACGACCTTGAGCTCGTCGCTGGCACTGAGATAGTCGAGGATGGTGTTGAACAGGAAGCGGTCGAGCTGTGCCTCGGGCAGCGGGTAGGTACCTTCCAGCTCAATCGGGTTTTGCGTTGCCAGCACGAAGAACGGTGCGGGCAGCGAATATACGTGGCCGCGGACGGTGCAGGAGCGCTCCTGCATCGCTTCGAGCAATGCGGACTGGGTCTTGGGTGGGGTGCGGTTGATTTCGTCAGCCAGCACCACGTTCCCGAAAATCGGCCCATGGACGAAGGTCCACTTGCGATGTCCGGTGGTGAGGTCTTCCTCAATGATGTCGGTGCCGGTAATATCGGAGGGCATCAGATCGGGTGTGAACTGGATCCGCCGGAAGCTCAGGCCGAGTGTTTCCGCGATGCTGCGCACCATCAGCGTCTTGGCTGTGCCCGGCAGGCCGGTGATGAGGCAGTGCCCACCGACAAACAGCGCGGTAAGGATCTGATCCAGCACATCCTCCTGGCCGACGATGACTTGGTGCACCTGGGCAAGGATGCCGTCACGGACTGCATGGAACCGTTCGATGCGGTGTTGCAGCTGGGCTGCGTCCTGGCTAAGTTCAGGGAGTCGTTACCATCGGCAATTTCCTTCCTCTCAACGACGCTGATTTCATTCCCTAACGACCTTCTGGACGGGTGCCCACATCTCGCACACAACGAGCGTACATGTGGCCGACAACGATTTTTTCAAATGCTTTCACTCCACGTGTCACTAAGCTTCGACACTTCTGCGACGGCGAAAGAACTGGAAGGGCTGCGCGACGTCCTTTCGGCCCTGAGACGCAGGACGCGCAACCAAGCACCCGTGCAGAGGACCAACCGATCTCGCTCGTTTTTCGCGAAATCTGGGATTCCACGCCCGTTGGCCCGCAGGCTTTCACAAAGTTCCCCTAGTTAGTTTTAGGTGCGTCCTTCTGGTCCGGGTGCTCAATTTCCAATAGCAACTTCTGCGCCGGGCGATAGCCCGGCGCAGCTTCCAATGAGGCAAGCACGCTCTCCTCGGCTTTGTCGCGCTGGCCTGCTGCGTAGTACGCCTGGGCCAGCTTAAAATGCGCTCCGGCTTTATCCAACGGGTTCAGCGCCACCAACGCGGTGTACTCGCGGATCGCGCCCGGATAATTTGCCTGCGCAAACCACAAATCACCGAGGTGACGATGCAAATCTTCATCATGGACCGGGTAGATATAGTTGATGCGGTCCAGGGTCGCCGCCGCTTCCTTAGGCTGGCCCAACTCCTCTTCGAGCGAGGCAAGCTTCTTGAGAGTGGCCGGGTCGTCACCGCCGATCTTTTCATACTCAATCAGGACGGTTTCCGCGGCCTTCTTGTCACCCTTGGCCAAGTCTGCAACAGCAATGAATTCATAGGGGTTGGCGGCCCCGACGTATTCGGGATACATGCGGCGGACGACTTCGCCCTCTTGGATTACGGCGTCGTACTGCTTCTGTTTGGCCGTCTCTACCATTTGTTCCAGCGCTTTACGGGACTGGTCAAAGTTGGCAGCCTGGGCTCCATAGTTCTTCTCCAGCCATTGCAAGTATTGCTTATCGAACTCTTCCGGGGAAACGCCGAGGTCCGCCTGAATCACTTCCAGGGTGGTTTTGCGTTGCGCATACGAATGGACCATGTCGAGCAACTTACCTTCGCCCCAACGGCTCTGGATGTAGTCGCAAATGCTGCCGGCTTCGAAATAAGACACGACGACCTGTGCCGGATATTCCGGAAAGATAAATCCGCGGTCCAACTTGGCTACCGGCAGCAGTTTTTTATCGCGGATGGCAACCAGAATTTCCGGCGACACGCGGTCACCCCACTCCGGAGATACCTGGGTCTCCTCGTGCACCGCAAGCCCTTCGGTAAACCAGCGCGGCACCCGGCGGTTGGTGGCTGTGAGGATATAGACATGGCTCATCTCATGCCACAGCGTGCTGCCCCAGTTAAAGTCGCCCGGCTGGCGTGCAGAGGGGCTATCCATCGCCACAACCTGGCCGAACGTGACCCCCAGCGCGCCGAGTCCAGGCATTCCCATGGTGCGCACGGCGAAGTCCTCATGATTGGGATAGACCTCAACCTGGACTGGGCCCGTGAGCTTCATCTGGTATTTCTTGTTGTAGGTGGAAATAATACGTTGCAGCTCAGTTTCAAAGTAAGGGTGCAACAACTCCGCTTCGCTCTTGTTCAGCCGCAGGATAGTGCCGTTCTCTTTATAGGTGACGAAGTTTTTGTAGCTGTCCAGAAGCCGCAGGCTGTTCACCGTTTCAGCGTCACGGTAACCGTTGTTGTAGCACATCTCCAGTTGCTTGAACGGCTCATCTTCCTGGCCCAGGCGCATCAGCCCGACGCCGAGTTGAGAGCGAGCGGGCCAATACTGGGGATCGGCCTCGATCGCCTTACGGTAGTACACGATCGCATCTTCAAACCGGTAGTTGAGCTCAAGATAGTGAGCCACGTGGGCATAGCCCTCTGCGTAACCGGGGTTTACTTTGCGTATCTTGTCTAACCACGGGTCGGGAGAGCGGTCCGACAGCAGCTCGACCGCCGCGTGAATCGCCATTGCGTTCAGCGCATCGGGGGATAAACGGAGGGCCTCATCAGCCTCAGCGAGTGGCGTGTTCTGTATCCGCGTCTTCCAGGGCAAGGTTGGCGGCGAATTCATGAGCTTCCACCAGCTTGGGATCCAGTACCAGGGCCCGGCTGACGTAGTCCGTGGCTTTACCGTCAAATCCGTCCGCGCTGACAACGGACAGCCCTAAATAGGCTCGCGCATTTTTCGGATCTTTTTGCAGTGCTTCCTGGAAGAGGGCCACCGCATCGGTGTTATTGAACCGCTGGTGCAGCAGCATTCCCCAGCGAACCTTGTAGAGAGGGTCGCTGTCGGGCGCTGCTGTGGCGATGCGAAACTCCTCGTTTGCCTGGTCATACTGCTCCAGCCCCCAATAGCCTTCGGCGCGCAAATAGGGAGAGTTGGTGCGCACCAGTCGACTCATAGCAGGCCTTTGCTTCCGCCACTTGACCGTGCATGCGGAGAGCGTGGCATGCGTCAGGCGAGTTCGCGGCGAGGCATTGGCTCCCCGCCAGTAGCAATCAGCAACGCCGCGGATTTTTGCCACCAGTTCATTTGTCGAGTTCCTGCTGGACCTGGGCCAGCTCCACCAGCGCCGCCGTAAGCTGCTGCTTATAATCGGCCGGGTCCATAGCCGCTTTCTGGTATTTGAGCGCGTCGATCTTCTGTTCCAGGTCCTCTTTCTTCTTGAGCAGCGCCTGCTTGGCAGGATCATTCGCTTGTTTCTGGGCAGCGCCGATGCGCAGAACAGTGAAGTTCGCCATCATCACGCCTTCACTCTTTGACGGCTCACGAACGGGTTCGTTCTTTCCTGTGTCCTCAAAGACGGGATGTTCTGTCGCCAGCCGCTTTTGCGACTCATAGAACGCCGCCGTCTTGCGCTGGGCATATTCAAAGGCTTCCATGGCACTGATCGAGTCGCTCTTATCCAGGTCGGCAGTCGGGTCCTGCAGCGCCTCCACCCAGTAGCGCGCGAACACGGTCGCATTTTTCTCCGTGCCGCTCTTGGTAGCGGCAATCACGCCTCGCCCAGGTTTTTCCAGGGCGGCCACCGATCCGCCGCTGGCGCTGGTGGCGTTGACAATCAGCTGCCGCCTGGCGGGAATGCGATCGCACAGGCCGGCGAGTTCCGCCGCCGTGATGTCGGGGCCAACCAGGTTGAATTTATAGTCCGTCCCATCGAACGATCCGTGCCCAATCAGCATAAGCACGAAATCATCCTCCGGCTTCGCCTCGTGGGCTACCGAGGCGAGCGTTTCCGTGAGCTGAGTCTTGGTCGCTTGCGTACCGGTCAGGGTATAAACGTGCGCGCTGTTGCCGGAGTCCTTGAACAACTTATCCAGGTCTTTGGCGTTGGCAGTAAAGCGCTGCTCGTAGTCCGGTTCGCCGCCCAGTCCAGCGACTGTAACGTAGTAGACGCTGGCATGCGCGGAGAGCGCTGTCATCAGCACGCACAGCAGGGTTGCTCTCATACCACACCCCACTTGCGCCGCAGCAACCATTCCGCTGCCATAAGCAACAGCAGCCACAGGAACACCACCGGCATGTTCCATAATTCTTTAATATCTCGTACGGAGATGCCTGCATCGGAATAGGAGATCTCATTGGGCAGCCGCGTCAGCTCGTCGGGCTTCCAATAGCGGCCGCCGGTTTCTGACGAGAGCTTCTCCAGCAGCTCACGGTTCTGCACGGTGTGAAAGTTCTCGGCCACGCCGTCGATTCGTTCAAAGGGAAGCGTGTCCGTTCCCAGTCCATCGGACGCCGTGACCTCAGCCAAATAGGAGCCGGGCTTTTCTGCCGTCCACGCCGCATGGAAGACGCCGGGGTTGTTAGCCTCGGGTGCCATGTCCACCATGGCCGAGATGCCGTCCGGTCCCATGAAGTGCGCGGTCACCCGCGCATTGGACGCAGGCAGGTACTGCTTGTCGCGCACGCTGGCGGAAATCTGGATATGGCCGTCGTCCATCAGCGTCTGGTTGGGCGCCGTGACCACCACCGGTCCCGGCGACTCCAGCACCAGCCAGCGCAACAACTGCTGCCAGAAGAGATCGTGCGCAGGATCACCCAGAGGCTGGCTCATCTGCCATCGCCACGTGCCCGAGGTGGCCATGACCGCGGTGCGGCCACGACCGTAATTCTGCGTAACCAGCAAGGGCAGTTTGCGCGCGCCGGCGTTCATCTGGGCCAGCACTGTGGCGCCAGGCTTGGGAGTACCCGCGTCCTGATAGTCCATCAGGTAGGTGAGTTTCTTCCAGCGATCGATATTCTTTGCCGGATCATCCATCAGCCGGGTGATCGGGCTATCCGACCCTGCGGCGGTGAGTTCAACAGTGGCCGGATCGCGGTGGAACGTGCTCCTGCTGTTAGGAAGTACGGTGGGCAGCAAATCGACCAGGCTGGAACCGCTCCATCCTCCGTCACCCAGCGCGAAGCGGCCCCCGAGGAACAGCAATCCGCCGCCGCGCCGATCCACGAACTCGCGCAGCAATTCCTGCTGCAAGGGAGTGAAGTAACCGGCCTCGACCGAGCCCAGGATGATGCCCTGGTATCCAAACAGGTCTTCGGGGCGCACCGGGAAGCCACTTTCAAGTTCCTTGGGATCGCTGATGCCCTGGCGGTAAATTTTGTTCTCGGTGGTGCGCAGCATGGAGGCAACCTGCACGATCTTGTCGTCGTCTTCGGCCCGCCGTATGAACTTGTACTCCCATCGTGGTTCGCCCTCGACATAGAGAATGCGGCGCTTGTCGTCGCTCACGCCCACCAGGCGGGTAGCTGCATTGTTGGCCATGTTTTCTTCACCGGCCAGTGGGCCGAGCGAAAACTGCAGGCTCTTGACCCCGGCGCCTCCCGGATTAAAAAAAATGGTCTCCACTTGGGTTGCGCCGTCGGCGTTGAGCGTAATCTCGCGGGAGCCCAGCGTCTTATCTCCGTCCCGAACCACCAGCAGCGCCTTACTTCCCGCGTAGCCTCTCTGGTGGAGTGTGACCGTGGCCGGGATGCGCGAATCGGCCATGGCGCGGGAGGCCACCTTTACGTCGTTCAACTCCACATCATGTGCGAGCTGCTCTTTACCAAAGCCGATGGTGTGCACGGGTAAGCGACGGTTGCGCAGAGCGCTGATGGTTTCAGGAGCGAGGTCTCCCGAGCCGTTCTCGGAACCATCGCTGAGCAGCACGATTGCGCCGACCGGCAGATCGGATGTCTCGCTTGCCAGTTGGCGCAGGCCGTCGTTGATGTGTGTAGCTGGAGCTACAGGCTGGATCTCCCTGAGCGCCGCCGCCTGAGCTACTCGACTGTCAAGGCGGTAGAGCCGGGTTTGAAACTTCTTTTGCAATCCTGCCAGCACGCCGTTCTCCAAAGCCTGTTGCGCCGCCGCTTCGCGGCTAAGCTTGCCGTCGCTGCCGCTGTCCGCAATCGCCATGCTCCGTGAGTCATCGACGACAACCGCGATTACGTTTTGCTGCGATGCCAGCTCGGCCACCGTGATCGCCGGCTGCCACAGCAACACCAGCACCGTGGCGATGAGCAAAGACTGCAAAAACCATACCGCCCCTGCACGCCACTTGGTGATTTGCGCCGCCGCTTGGGGAAGCCGCGACCAAATAATGAGCGCCAGTCCGGCCGCGCACGCGACAATCAGCAGCAGCAGCACCCAGCTGGGCCACGCGCCCAACAGGACAAACTTGCCTTTGGAAAACACCGGCATCGGGTACTTGAAAAAGAATGAAAACATGGAACGAAACCGGGGTCCCCGCGTCTGTCAACCTCAATGCGTCATGCCGTAAACGATGTAATTCAAGCCCACCCGGAAAGCCATGGAAGCGAATGGTTCCGGATAATCCGGATCGTCCGCCCACTCCCACGCATCGCCGAGGTGCATGTTGTGACAGATGGCAACGATGATGCGGCCTTTATCATCGCGGATGGCTCGCCACTTAGGCACGTAGCCATCCTTTTCGTAGGTCCTGCCGGTGCGTATATATTGCTCCCCGGGCACTTGCATGCGCTCATCGAGGTCGTAAAGCACGTGAAAGATCTCGTCTTTGTTGTCCAGGTCTTCTATCGGGCGATCGGGAAAGACCTGGCGCATCCCGTTCATGAAGTCCTCCCAATCCGCAGTGCCGTGAAAGTCATCCACCATGAGGAATCCGCCCTTCAGCAGGTATTCGCGCAGACGTTTGGCTTCCTCATCGGTAAAGGACCACGTTTGTACTTGGACTGCATAAATCCAGGGATAGTTAAAGATGTCATCGGAGTCGAGGTTAACGACTTGCTCGGTGGAACGGCCCTGGATCCGGGTCAGGCGCTTTAGCGCAAGTAGAACCTGGCGATCGGCCTTGGGATAATCGCGCGACCAGGTGCGGCCCCATCCGTAACCTCCGTAATATCCCCCGTACCCTCCTGCGAAGCTGCTGCCTACGCTCGAGGTATAACTGAGCCGCGACCAGTAAAACTCAGCCTTGGTATTGGTTTCCGCATCATCGCTGAAGCCGAAGTCCGCCGTGCGCTGGTAGGCATAGAGCACCGAGCATAACGCCATTCCAACCAGCGTCGCCGAACCTGCCTGCAGGAGCTTCATGGGCTTCACCGCGCGTGCCTTGAGATTACCAGAATGTTTTGCGGCTTTCGACTGATAGACGCAGCGGGAGCTGGAGTAGTTTGTGGCCCCATGCAAATGTGTGAGACGATTTCTGCAGGTCAGGCCGAGGGGGCAGTCTTTTGAAGCGGCGGGACTTCTTGAAGATTGGCGGCGCGGCCGTTGCGCAGGCGGGCGCCGCCAGGTTGCTTGGCCCAGGCGCAGCAGATGCAGATGGGCGCCGCCAACGAAACCGCGAAGGCGGACTACACCCTGCGCATTGCTCCTGTCACCGTAGAACTCGCTCCAGACCACATCCTGAGTACGACCGGATACAACGACACATCGCCGGGTCCGCTGCTGCGGATGCGTGAAGGCAAGACCGTTAGCGTGGACGTCATCAACGAGACAGATGTACCAGAGTTGGTGCACTGGCATGGCATGTTGATTCCATCCGACGTTGACGGCGTGGAAGAGCAGGGCACGCCTGTCGTGCCTGCGCGTGGCCGCCGCCGCTATCAGCTTACGCCGCGTCCGGCCGGATCTCGTTGGTACCACTCGCACGCCATGGCCGAAGCTGATCTGCATCGTGGAACCTATACCGGGCAGTTCGGCTTCGTCTACGTGGATGGAGGAAAGGATCCGGGGCAATACGACCAGGAAATCTTTCTCTCCCTGCGCGACTGGGAACCCTTCTTCACCAGCAACATGGACGACGATGATGACGATGGTCATCGCGGACCGCAGCCCGAGAAGCCCGCGGTCCTGAACACTGATCCCAACGGTCTCGAGGTTAATTCGATGACCTACTCCATCAACGATAAGGCGTTGGGTGCCGGGGAACCGATTCGGGTGAAGCAGGGTCAGCGGGTGTTGATGCACTTGCTCAATGCGAGCGCCATTGAAAACCGGCGCATTGCATTGGCGGGACATCAGTTTCAAGTGATTGCGATGGATGGCAACCCGGTGCCGGTTCCGCAAAAGGTGGATGGGATTCTGCTCGGCGCCGGGGAGCGAGTGGATGCGATCGTGGAGATGAACCAGCCGGGAGTGTGGATCCTGGGCGCCACGGAGGAGCGGATTCGCAACACCGGGTTGGGCATCATCGTGGAATATGAAAACCAGCACCGGCAACCGCAATGGGTGGCGCCGCGGACCGCCTGGGACTACACCATTTTCGGCAAAATAAGTGATACTCCTGTGCCGCCGGATCAGACCATAGAGATGGTTTTTGAAAAGATTCCCGGGGGATCGGGCAAGTTCAACACCTGGTTGGTAAACGGAAAGCCCTATCCGCACGAAAAAGAGTTCGTGTTGAAGCAGGGAACGCGTTACCGCCTGGTCTTTCGCAATCGCACCGATGACGCGCACCCTCTGCACTTGCATCGCCACCAATTCGAGCTGGTAGAAATGAATGGCACCAAAACGGGAGGCATCCTAAAAGACACGGTTGTAGTTCCGTATTACGGCCGGGCCGTTGTGGACTTTGTCGCCGACCAGCCAGGCCTGTCTCTCTTCCATTGCCACATTCAGCAGCACATGGATTACGGCTTCAAGGCCCTATTCCGCTACGCGTAGTGACGGAAGAAAGCCAGCGTACATGGGCCATGTCTAACTGGCCACAAGAGCGTCATCCTGTACCGCGCTCCGCTCAGGATGACGATTTCGTGGGAGTTTTGAAAAAAACATCCAAAACGAGTTGGCGCTTATGGGCTGCGCCTCCAAACCAGGCTTCACAATCTCGAGCCCCAGTGGCAGCCAATCTCAGTACTGCTCTAAAAGCGCGCCACCAGCCAAATACCTGCGGCAAGAAAACAGCAACCCGCCAGCCTGCCAGGCGAAGCCGTGTGTTGGCGAAAACCCACCAACCCAAATTGATCGAGTACGACAGAGGTGATCAGCGAGGCAGTGAGGCTGCATCCGGTGAACAAACCCGACCCCATTTTTTGCGCTATTGTCAGGCCCACCATGGTGGAGATGATACTGATGAATCCCCCCAGCCACGCCCACCAATTCACCATGGCAAAACGCGATGCCGGCAGGGCTTGATGCCGTAGCAGCTGAACGATCAACAAAACTGCAAATCCCGATGCATAGACGAAAACGCCGGCAAGTACCGGCTGCTGAAGCTGTTTATTCAGCTGAGCGTTGGCGCCAGATTGAAAGGGATTTGCTGCACCAGCGGCGACCGCAAGCAAAAAGAGCAACCAGGGCATAAGCTACCTCGCTGGTTGGATGCAGCTTACTTGAGCCGTTCCGCCAGCAAATGGTCCGCAATGCGAATAGCGTTGGCGATGATGGTCAGTGAGGGATTTACGGCGCTGGCGGAAACAAAACAGGAAGCATCTACAACATAAAGATTGTCTAGATCATGCGCCTTGCAAAAGGGATCGAGCACGCTGGAGGCCGGATCCGACCCCATGCGGCAAGTGCCGTTCTGGTGCCCGACCCCCTCCAGCGGGATCCGCTTCTTGAAATACGCATGCAGCGGCACGGAGGTCGTCGCATGCCCAGCCCGCTTGAGTACGTCCACCCACCGCTCTTTGAGGCGATTGAACGACTCCACATTATTCGGTGTGTACGAGAGCTGAATGCGTCCAGGTGCGGAGTCCGTGACCGGCTCAGACTCGTTGGTATGGCCGGTGTCCCCGGCGGGATGGGGTCCCGTGACTCCAGGCTGCCGGTTCTCCACCGAGAGCGGGGTGGCGTTGTGCAAGGTCACCCGGTTGCCGGGATCGGGAAGATCTTCTGTGGTGAGCCACCAGGGCACGGCGTGGTGCTTCAGGGTCTCCAGCACAAAGCCCGGCGTAAGAGGAGGGGCCTCGCCCTTCATCATTTCGGAATGGAAGCTGCCCACCGGCTGCACCTGGCCCAGCGGGAAAGGATAACCCGGGTCGGAATCCTTAAAGTAAAAGTCGTTTGTGCCCCATGTTTTGGTATAGCTGTCCTGGTTGCCCTCGGTGCCAAGCGCGAGCAACGCGTCTGCCTGGTGATACATGAAGTTTCGACCGACCTGATCGGATCGATTGGCGAGCCCGTTCGGATGCTTGTCGTTGGCAGAGGCAAGAAGAATGACTGCGGAGTTGATCGCGCCCGCGCATACGGCGAAAAATCCGGCACGATAAGTTGCGGGATTACCGTCTTTGGAGGCGCTGTCCGTTCCGGAGTGAATCACCTCAACCGCACTCACCGCGGTGCCGCTACTGTTGGTCAGCAGGCGGGTCACGCGGGAATTCGTCATCAAAGTGACGTTCGGCCAGTGCATGATCTGCCGGATGCAGTTGATATCCGCATCGGACTTAGCGTGCACCAGGCACGGGTAGCCGTCGCAGGTGTCACAGCGGACGCACTTCGAGGCCAGCGGGTCGGCGGTGTTTCGCTTGAGCCCAAGAGGAATAGGAAAGGTATGGATGCCGAGCTTCCGCACATCGTCTTCAATGGTCTGCATGCGCGGCTCGTTGGTGAATGCTGGATAGGGATATTTGATGGAGTGAAAGGGTTCTGTGGGATCAAACGATGAACCGTAGCCGCCGGGGACAGAAGGTGCAGAACCCAGGTCGCCGTGGACATGAAAAAGATCCTCCGCCCGGCAATAAAACGGCTCCATATCCGAGTACGTAATGGGCCATGCAGGAGAGATGCCTCCCTTATGCTGGATCACGCCAAAGTCTTCGGCTCGCATGCGGAACATCGCGGCGCCGAAGACTTTGGTCTGGCCGCCCACAAAATACGCCTGCTGGGGATGCAGTGGCTTGCCGTCCTTATCCTGCCAGGTTTCTTTTGTGTGGTAGCGGTTGTCCAGGAAGACCGCGGATGTGTCCCAATTAAGCTTCTCCTGCGGCATGAAGGGGCCGCGCTCCAAAATGAGGATGTTCTTGCCTGCCTGGGCGAGGTGCAGGGCCAGTGTTCCGCCACCCGCCCCCGTGCCAATCACGATCGCATCAAAGTCGTTTGCCATGCTCATCTAGAGCACGGTATCAGGTTTACCTACTTGAAAATACGAATTCGTTGCCATCGGGATCCTTGAATTTTGCCATCGTTCCCCACACCGCCTTCTTCGGTTCATCCGTCAACTCCACGCCTTTAGATTGGAGAGCTTTTGCCGTGGCAAAGACGTCGTCGCACCAGAAAGTGAGCGGCTGGAATCCGCCAATTCGGTTTTCATGACCCGGGGCTGTGAAGAGCGCGAGGGCAGTATCAGCGCCCGGGATAAGAAGTTCAATCCAGCGCTGCCCAGCCCCAAAGGGCTGATCGGTGGCCACCTTGAAGCCCAGCTTTTCGGTGTAGAACTTCAACGCAACATCCTGGTTGCGCACGGGAATACTGACGATTTTGACGCCCCGAATCATGACGTTTGCCTCCACGCAAGAATCGTTCTCGTTCGCAACATAACCTGCGCCATCAAAGGGCGCAATCAGGTACTCGATGCTATATTGACGATTGGTATAGCCATGCTGACTGTGGATGAATACGTCGTGGACGTCTTGATGCGCGACCTGGTCGGGCACGATCGCAGGCCGGTAAGTTTTCTTGTCTACCTCTGGCTTGCCGCGGAGCAGCAGCGCCAGGGTAAAGCAGTGACCATCAGCTATCAGCAACTGGCGGAGTCGATCGGAATATCCAAAAGCTCCGCCCAGGCGGCCGCGGGATGGCTTGCCAGGAGAAAGCTCATCGCTGTCAAGAAAGCAGGCTTTACCGCGACCCCCAGCTATTCGGTGCAAAGGCCCTGGATATCGAGGTAGTCCCATTTATTAAGGAGTACCTCGTGTCTTTTTCCGATTGGCTGTTCTCTGATATCGAACGCCCTGAGAGCGCCCACGGGCAGGGTGATAAGACCAAACATCCGTGGTGGCACGTGATGTGCCTTACCGGCGTGGACTATTTCTCCACCCTCGGCTATCAATCGGGCATCGCTTTCCTTGCCGCCGGTGTCCTGTCTCCTGTCGCGACCCTGGTCCTGGTGATGGTGACGCTCTTTGCAGCTTTGCCCGTCTACAATCGGGTGGCCGCCGCCAGCCCTTACGGCCAGGGCAGTATAGCGATGCTGGAGAAGCTGTTCCCGGGGTGGACCGGCAAAGTGTTTGTGCTCGTCCTGCTGGGCTTTGCCACCACCGATTTCGTCATCACCATGACGCTCTCCGCTGCAGACGCGGCGGCCCACTTTATCCACAATCCCTACACGCCACATTCGCTGCAAAACCAGATGGCCGTGACTCTCGTTCTGCTTGCCATCCTGGGCGCCATCTTCCTCAAGGGCTTTAAAGAAGCAATCAACATCGCAGTCATTCTCGTCGGTGTCTATCTCGCGCTCAACCTGATCGTCTCCGCCGTCGGCGTTTTTCATGTTCTGGAGCAGCCTCGGGTCCTACTCGATTGGAAACGGGCTCTGTTCACGCAGCATGGCAGCCTGCTCTCCATCCTCGGCCTGTCATGCCTGCTCTTTCCCCGTCTCGCCCTCGGCCTGTCCGGTTTCGAAACCGGCGTCGCGGTCATGCCTCTGATCAAGTGCGATAATCTCGACCTCCGCATCCGCAACACCCGTCGCCTGCTCGCGACCGCCGCCCTGATCATGAGTTTTTTCCTGATCGCCACCAGCTTCATCACCACCCTGCTCATCCCCGCGGTCGACTTCAAGGAAGGAGGGCCGGCCAACGGCAGGGCCGTGGCTTACCTGGCCCACCAGTATCTTGGCGGCGCCTTTCGGCTCCCTTTACGACATAAGCACGATTCTCATTCTCGCCTTCGCGGGAGCCTCGGCCATGGCCGGCCTTCTGAATCTCATCCCGCGCTACCTTCCCGGCTTCGGTATGGCGCCGGAGTGGGCTCGCGCCTCGCGCCCACTCGTGCTGGTCTTTGTTTCTATCGCATTCCTGGTTACCCGGCTCTTTCATGCGAACGTGGATGCCCAGGGCGGAGCCTACGCTACGGGCGTTTTGGTTCTTATTACCTCCGCTTCCTGCGCGGTCACCATCGCGGCGCGAACCTGGGTCGCTCGCGCTGCTCTCGGCCTCGTATCCCTCATCTTCATTTACACCACGCTGGTGAATATCTACGAGCGGCCCGAAGGGCTCAAGATTTCCTGCATCTTCATTTTTTGCATGATCTTCTCGTCATTGGTGTCGCGAGCCTTCCGTTCCACTGAGCTGCGTATCACCGGGATTGAACTTGATCCCCAGGCGGAGGCTCTCCTAGCCGAAAGCGCTCATAAGACAATCCGCCTCATCGCCTGGAATCCGCGAAACGCGTCCGGCAAGAACCGTGAACAAGCCAAAATTGATCTGCGCGAGCTCCACGGGCTTTCGCAAGAGGCCTGTATCTACTTTGTCGAAGTGGAGCGTGGAGATACATCCGACTTTACCGAAACTCTTCGTATCCAAGGCTGGCGAGAAGGCGACAGTCGCGTTCTCCACGCCAGGAGCGCCGTAGTTGCCAATTCCATCGCGGCTTTGCTCATCCACCTCAAGGAAACGACCGGGTGCATCCCCCACGTCTACTTCCACTGGACGGACGTCAGTCCGGTGGTGAACGTCACCCGCTTTATCTTCCTCGGAGAGGGCGATACCGCCCCCCTAACCCATGAAGTCCTCAGGCGGGCTATTAAAGATCCTTCCCAGCGACCCATTGTTCATGTAAGTTAAAGCCGCGCACCCGGCAGGCCTCGCTTATTCATGAGAAAGGAAGCGGTTTAGGCTTCGCCGGAAACTAAAACTGAAGAAACGGCATCACTGTAGCTAGGTTCGTTTTGGGTACCGTCAAAAATTACGGGCTGCACGATCAAAAAACGCAAATCGGCAAGCACAGAGGATGGCGATTGGCTGGCTGGATCGCGCTGGCCGCGCTTGCGGTGCTGCTGGTCGTGGGCGAAATAATGCTCAAGCGAGCGGAGCCTATCCTTAAGGGGCGGGTGATCGAAACACTGAGCACCCGCTTCAACAGCCATGTGGACTTGGATGACTTACAGGTTTCTCTCATCAAAGGCCTGGCGGTTTCGGGCAAAGGCCTGCGAATCTTCGCGCCTGACGATTTAGTGGCTGCAGGCGCGAAGGAGCCCATCATCGCAGTCCAGCAATTCGACTTTCATATCGGCCTGGTCGGCCTATTTATCAAGCCGACGCACGTACGTTCAGCGCATGTGCAGGGGTTGGCTATCCATATCCCGCCGAAGTCCGTTCGGGAGCAAGGCGCGAGTCATTCTCGGCGCCACGGCAAGATCAAGTTTGTCGTGGACGAGATCGTCTTCGACGATTCGCGACTCGTGATTGGCACCGACAAGCCGGACAAGGATCCAAAAGTTTTTGAGTTGAAGCACATTGTGTTGCGCGACGTGGGGTCGCAATCTGCGTCCCCTTATGACGCCACCCTGACCAATGCGGTGCCAAGAGGAGATATTCACGCGGTGGGCACGTTTGGCCCCTGGAATACCGAGTCTCCGGGCGATTCGGCGGTGACCGGGAAGTACATCTTCGACCATGCTGACCTGAACACTATCAAGGGGATTGGGGGCATGCTGCATTCCGTGGGAGACTTCACTGGCCGCCTTAATCGGATAGAGGTGAAGGGAACCGCGGATGTACCGAATTTTTCTCTCGATACCGCGAATCACCCCGTGCCCCTGCATACGCAATTTTCAGCGATCGTCGACGGAATCAGCGGCGACACCTATCTGCAGCCGGTCGATGCGAAGCTGGGAGCATCGCAGTTTTCTTGTAGCGGCGCAGTCGTCAATATTAAAGGGAAAGGGCACACCATCGACCTCGATGTCGATGTGCCCGCCGGGCGCATCGAGGATTTTCTGCAACTTGCCGTCAAGACCCAGCCGGTGGTGATGACCGGAGTGTTGGAGATGAAAACCAAGCTGCATATAAGTCCGGGCAAGGAAAGCGTAACCCAGAAATTGGCCTTGAAAGGGGAATTCAAGCTGCGGCAAATGCATTTTACGAACCCCGATGTGCAGGACAAAGTGGACATGATGAGTCTGCGAGCCCAAGGCGACCCCAAGGAAGCCAAGCCTGGAGCAGAGGACGTAAACTCCCACATGTCCGGAACATTCCAAATGGCCGACGGGAAGCTCAATTTAAAAGACCTGAACTTTGTCATGCCTGGGGCAACGGTACGGCTGGCGGGTGTCTATACACTGGACGGCAAAAAGTTTGACTTCACCGGCAAGGTGAGGACGGACGCGAAGCTGTCGCAGATGGTTTCTTCCCGGTGGAAGAGCTGGATGCTGAAAGTCGTGGATCCGTTTTTTGACAAGCACGGTGGCGGGGCAGAAATACCGGTCAAGATCACGGGAACCAACACCGCTCCCAAGTTCGGTCTGGATATCGGGCACTAAGGCTTCTGCGGTCGCAGAAAGCCAAGAATCGAAACCAGCAGCAAACTTAGCCCCGGTAGCGCTCCTACGGCGAGCGGCAGGTGGCGGAAGAGCCATCCCGTCAAGACCGCGGATAGAAAATATACCGACAAGACAGCGGCCTGCATCACAAGGCGTTCTTCGCGTTCCGGATTTTGCCCGGATGGCTGTCCGCGTCTTGCCAGCCGGGCCAGGCCGGTTAGCATGGTCGTCCAGGTGCCTGTGATGTAAGTAGTGACGATGCCCAGGATGTTCACCTGCAGCATGGCGGCGCTTTGCATCCCGATCGCGAGAGCCACCGTGCCAAGTAACAAATCAAGGTTGGGCGCGTGGTTGGCGTGCAGGTGAATCGCGATCCATCCCGCTTCGGCGCCGAGCAGCAGGAGAGCTTCCAGCAACAGCGTCCAGGAGATTGTCTTTGAAGCTACGGCGCCTGCGGGTACATCAGCGGTCAAAAGCGAGCCGATCACTGCTCCCGCGGCATAGCATCCAAGAGAGAGCCCAGGATGGATCATATCGCCATGGTTTTGGAAGACCGCAATCCCCAGCAGGACGGTGTTGCCGGTCATATTTGCGACGAACGCATGGCCCAGTCCGAAATAGCTCCAGCCATCCGCGGATCCGGCGGTAGCGGCCAGGATAAGAAGACGCAAGTCGCGTTCGCCCGAGCGCACGGATCCACTTCCCATGTCGCAATAGTAATAGCTCTGGTTTCGTGACGTGGGGCACCCGGCCTTCGTCACGGAACCAGAGACAGAGCAGTACCGTTGCTTACCAGCCGAAGGAATAGCTCACTTTGAAAACCCCTGAGTCGATACCCGGGTTGGCGGCGCCACTGGCCGTGTTGGCAAGATGGTGGTAGCGATACTCCAGCTGGCAGGAGCGGGTGTGTGTTCGATAAATTTCCACCCCGGCGCCGACCTCAAACGTGTAGTTGAACGAGGAGCTGTTGAATACGGGTATGTCCCTGGGAGAGACTGCGAAGCCGCCCAGTCCAGTCACGAATGGCTGCATGCGCCGGCGCGGAAAAGCGCTGAGCTTATAGCCCAGCGGGCTGAAGGCGCTCACGTAGGTCGATCGCGTTCCGGCAATGTAGGTTGCGGTCCCGGGGTACACCTGGTTTGGCGTTACCAGGATCACGTTGAAGGGCGTGCTCTTTACCGGATTATCCACTGGCACCGGCGAGCTGAATTCTACGATTCCCGAATAGGCAGGCTGTTGCGGAAATGCTAGCGTGAAGCCTTTCATCGTAGGATCGGTTACGGTCATGTACGGGCGCACCTCGGCGACCCACGAACCGGTGACGCTGGAGCGGAGAAAACTCCGCCTTTCGAAACTCGCTCCCAACGCGGTAATGGTGCGTCCTTCCGCGTAGCCAAGCAGCATGTGACTGGAATCGTCGGAATACTCAACGAAGCCACTGAGAGCCTTGCGGTTGGAATAATAGCCTCCCACATCCTGAGCCCAGGTCGCGGCACCGGCGGCGAATCCCATCAGCAGGCACAGCGCGGCCCTACGCAACCATGGCTGGGGGCACTTGAATTGCAGCATCCGATCCTTCTCCTCATGCGGTGAAACGCACCGCTGCGCCAGATGTCCGTTGCTTACGAAATCTGCGCGGCGGGGAGGGGGGCCGGGCATTCTCCTGTGTTGGACCCGTACAGAAGAGGACGGTATTTGGCAGTCAATTTTTAAAAGAATGCAATTACTGTGACATTGGTAACATCGGCTCCGCGCGGCCTTTTGTTCAGCCAGGCTGCGTCGAATTCAAGGCAATCCTAGCACCCAGGACACACTCTTCTGTGCCGCGATTACCGAGCTAGCGGTAAATAGTCACCAGTTTTTTAAAACTTTGGTGTGGTTCGGGCGGAGTAGACCGCGCATACCTCTGCCCGGTTGGGAAAGGCCCATGCCGCATAGTCTTCGTCACTCATCGCGAGCTCGTCCTGCCAAAGCCTGTTCAGCCAGGGAACCCCAACAAGCATCGAGTCCAGCTCCGGGTGAACGTACACCAGGTACAGCTCGCGCGGCTGTTGTGCCAGGGAGGCTTCCAGGTTTTGAAATACGCGCTCCATCACCGGCCGGGTAAACGCATTCCACATGTAGACGATCAACGGACCCGATGGCCAAAGGAACTCGGCCGCATCGCCCTGAATGCAGGTAACCCGCGGGTGATGACGTGCCCCGCGATAACGCGCAATGTTCGCCCGCGCGACGCGGTCCAGCTCAGGAGAGAGTTCGATACCAATAATCTCGCGGAAGGGATAATCGGAAGCCAGCAGCAGTGCGCGGCCTTTGCCCGAACCCACATCCGTGAAGGTGAAGCGTTGAAAGTCCAGATGCAGCCGCTCCTCCATCGCATGCATGACCGCGTGAAACACCGATGGAGCGACAGCAAAGTAACCGTTGTTGTAGACATCGTGCTGGTGGCCGGTTGGCAGCTCGTAGATCAGCCCGCTGGTGTCTACGCCGAAGCGCTCATCGAACGGGTGCACGGCGCGATAGCTGCGGTATTTGCCATGTTCGACGCGGGGCCAGACGGCTTGCTGTTTCCTGCGCAGCTTTCGCCACAGTCGCCCCACCACTTAGTCGAGTCCCAGCTTCTTCCAGATTGAATCCACGTGCGCCCGGGTGACTGGATCCATGGCGATCATCTGCGGCCACGGGCGGGTAAAGCCTTCCGCGTTCCATTTTCGGGTGGCATCAATGCCCATCTTGCTGCCGTAATTGGGGAGCCGCGAGGCATGATCGAGTGAGTCGATGGGTCCCAGCGTGAACTGGATGTCGCGCTCGGGATCGATATTATTGGTCACGCGCAGCGTTACTTCAGCCAGGTCCTGCACGTCGCAGTCCTCGTCGACCACCATGATGCACTTGGTAAACATCGCCTGGCCCAGGGACCAGATGCCATGCATCACCTTGCGCGCTTGCCCGGCATAGCTCTTACGGATGGAGACGATCATCAGGTTGTGAAACACGCCTTCGACAGGCAGGTTCACGTCCACGATTTCAGGTATGGTCAGCCGCATCAGGGGCAGAAAAATACGCTCCACTGCTTTGCCCATCCAGGCATCTTCCATGGGCGGCTTGCCCACGATGGTGGCGGAATAGACCGGCTCCCGGCGATGGGTGATGCAGGTGATATGAAAGACGGGGTACTCCTCTTCCAGGGTGTAGAAGCCGGTGTGATCGCCGAAAGGACCTTCCTTGCGCAGTTCGTCCAGCTCCACGTAGCCCTCGAGGACGATCTCCGCGTTTGCCGGCACTTCCAGATCGACGGTTTCGCACTTGACCAGCTCGAGCGGGGATTGGCGGAGGAAGCCCGCAATCACGAACTCTTCCACCTCGGGAGGGGCGGGCACGATGGCGGAGAAAGTGGTTGCGGGGTCGGTGCCGATGACCACTGCCACTTCGAGGCGGTGATCCTTGGCCTGGGCCAGGGCGATGGAGGTGGTACCACCAGCGGTCTCCGCCATTACCCGCACGCGGGCGGCACGTACATCTCCGGAAGCATCAGCAACAGCTGCTGTCCGCAGCCGCTCACGCAGGTGCTCTGCGGCGACCTTCTGCCGCTGCCAGTGCATACCCGTGGTTTGGTGGTCATAGACCTGCATGCGATACATGCCCAGGTTGCGCTTTCCGCTCTTCGGGTCTCGGGTAATCACGCAGGGTAGGGTAATAAAGCGGCCGCCGTCCAGCGGCCAGCATTTGAGTACGGGAAAGTCCAGGACGCTAAAGTTTTCTCGCCGAATCACCTGCTTGCAGGGCGCGTCTTTTGCGCTCACGGTACGGGGGAAAAACCGGCCCACCTCGGCCAGCATGGGGAGCATCTTCAATTTTTCCAGCAGTCCTTCCGGCGACTTGAGTTGGAGCAGGCCCTCGATACGTCCCGCCACATCATCGAGGCTATCTACTTCGAGCGCCAATTTCATGCGCCGCTCGCTGCCGAACTGGTTCATGAGCACCCGGCTTCCTGGGTACCCCTTGACGTTTTCAAACAGCAGCGCCGGCCCAGCCTTTATTTTCGACACCCTGTCGGTAATTTCGGCGATCTCGAGAATGGGGTCTACGGGCTCGTGGATGTGCTTTAGCTCGCCCGCTTTATCGAGTGTCTTGATCCAAGCCCTAAGGTCGTCGTATGCCAAAGCGGTTCTCTCGCCCTCACATCCCATACTACCGACGCGGGAACGAAGAGGGGTTCCACATCTTTATGTGCATGTTCATAGTCCCCGCAGGGACGGCTGAAATTGTGACCACCAAGGCCGGGTGCCCCACATCTCGCTCGTTTTTCGCGAGATGTGGGATACCACCGGTGTTGACCGCTCAGTGCGTCGGATCAATCGAGAGTCAGAGGTAAGGCGCAGTGGTATCCCACATCTCGCGAAAAACGAGCGAGATGTGGGGCACCCGGCCTTGGTGGTCACAATTTCAGCCGTCCCTTGCGGGACTACTTTTGCAAAGAAGGATAGCTGTTCTAAAGGGCTACTCGCCCCGCATCCACCGGTCCATCAGGGTCTGGGCGCAGCGCGCGCCACATAAATGGCGAACCTTGGCGGCATGGGCGAGCAGGAGATTCCATGCCGTCAACCTCAGCATTGGCTGCTCGGGGGCGGTGGGAATGAGGGAGGCCGGCTCGGTCAACGCCAGCCACCAGTCCTCAGCGTCGCCTCTCGGATTACCGCAAACATCGCAGTGGTACGTCTCTGTAAACGCCATACATCTCTCCGTAGCCTCAAAACCAAGGGAAACCTAGCAGGAGCATCGCCTGGAAGACCATCCCCGGAAGTGGGGATGTCCTTCATTCCTCCGAATTGTCATCGATCCGTCTGACAAATGCCCGGCCATCGCAGGAGTTCTCTCCGCGGGCGTATCGACTTCGTTACATCGGGCAGGCAGAGGAGTGTCAGGCGATACTTGCCGGCTGGTCCTCGTACTGTTCCAGCGGATAGCCGAGCTTTTTCCACTGATCGAACCCGCCCAGGAGTGGACGAACGCGGTAGATTCCATTTTGCCGGAGCTTCATGGCCATCTTCGCTGCCGTGGCTTCGCTGGGGCAGGTGCAATAGAGGATTACATCGCGATCGCGCGGGATCTCCCCGCTGCGTTGCATCAGGCTCTCGGGTGAGAGCCTGACGGCTCCTGGAAGCACTCGCGGATCCGGCAGGTAGTCGAGCGGATGGCGCAAGTCCACGATATAGGGGTTTTGCCCTCCGTCCAACATCCGCTTTAGTTCAACCGGGTCCAGCCGGGAAGTCCGAACCTGCTTGAGAAAAGCCTGCTGCTTCCAGATCCGATAGCCCAGCAGGCCCACGACGGCGAGCACAAACAACGCCCCGGCGAAATGACCCATCCAGGAGAGCGCCCCGGGGTGATGCCGTAAAACGTCACCGAAGGAGCGGCCGATGAGGGTGATTGTTCCCGCCCAAAATAAGGCTCCCGCCATGTCGTAAGCCAGGAATACGCGATATCTCATGCCCGTTTGGCCGGCAATCGGCGCCGCCATCGTGCCTAGGCCGGGCACAAATTTGGCCACCAGCAAGGCTTGCTCGCCATATTTGGTGAAGTAATCCTCCGTTTTGCGAACGCAGGTCGTCCGCTCAAAGGAGAGCCGGCAGACCAGTTTTACCATGGTGCTGCCAAATCGCTTGCCCAACAGGTACCAAAGCGAATCGCTGACAAAGCAGCCGGCCACGGTCGCCAGCAGGACCAGAGGGAGGGACAATTTGTGCGTGGCCGTCAAGGTTCCCGCCGCCAACAGCAGAGGCAGACTCGGCACCGGGACGCCAAGCTGCTCCGCCATGACCCAAAGAAAAAGGATCGCGTAAGCGAAATGCAGGAAAAAGTCGAACGCTAACGGCATAACACAGCGGCCCCTGGGTGGTCTTCACTATAGATGATGGCTGGCCAGGAAACGGTTCGCAAGCAGGCGTTCCTAACCACAGGTGGCTCCAGCTTACGGTAACCCGGCGTAAACGGGTGACTTCGACTAAAGGGAACACGGCCAAACGTAATATGGATAGACAACTAGTAGAATTCCCGGGAAGTGAAGTCGGGTCGCATGGTGTTTGAAACCAGCTATTGCCGGTATCTTGGGTTTGTCGCCGCCGCAGTCCTGATGAGCGTGCTGGTTCCGACAGCGCTTGCCCAGCAGCCGGCAAGCGGCAGCAAAGCTGTGGATAAGCCCGCGGACAACACCCAGGGCATGGAATTCGCCGATAAGCCCGATTTCGCCGTCGCGGGCGTAACAGATTGGACCGCTGTGGGCGGTCACGGGTCGGATTCCAGTTTGCGCACCAGTGAAGCTCTCACCCGGGAAGCCCTGACCCTCAAAGCGGAGGGCTCAGGCGAAGGCAAGCTTGAGAACGGATCCGAAAGCCGGCTACGCGCCGATCTCGCCGGCGCTCCCGGCAGTTTTGCAGCCAACCATCAACTCGGCGCGTTTTATCGGCATAGCGGCCGATATCGGGAGTCGATTCCGCTGCTGCAGGCCGCCTACAAGATCGACCCGGCGAATCATGGCAATGAGTACGATCTGGCCCTGGCCCTCCAGCAAGCCGGGGATTTCCCCCAAGCCCGTGAACACGTCCAGAAATTGCTGGCACTGCAAGACAATGCGGACTGGCATCGTTCCTTGGGTGAGCTCGACGAGAGAATGGGCGATCCTTTGGCCGCAGTCCACGAGGATGAGCAGGCAGTCCGCCTGGACCCGAGCGAACAGAATTACTTCGCCTGGGGCTCAGAGTTATTGCTTCACCGGGCCGTCTGGCAAGCCGTAGAGGTTTACAGGAATGGAGCCAAGGCCCATCCGAATTCGGCAAGAATGCTGTCCGCGCTAGGCACGGCCCTGTTTGCCGGTGCCCGCTACGATGAGGCGGCGGCAACCCTCTGCTCTGCTGCAGACCTGAATCCGACGGATCCCGAGCCCTACATCTTCATGGGCCGGATCGAAATAGCTGCGCCCAAGCCGTTGGCCTGCGTGGAGCCGAGGCTGGCGCGCTTTGTCGGGCAGCAGCCAACCAACGCGCTCGCCAACTACCTGTACGCCATGGCCATCTGGAAGCGGCAGGAACAGGCGCCGGACGAGCAGGCCCGGCAGCAGGTGGAAAGCCTGCTTACCAAAGCGGTGGCCATCGACCCTAAATGCGGCGAAGCTTACCTGCAACTTGGGATTCTCTATTCCTCTCAACGCCATCCTGAAAAGGCGATTGGCTTTTACACCAAGGCAATCGAGGCGGACCCACAGCTTGGGGAAGCCCATTACCGGCTCGGTGTGGCCTATGATCGGCTGGGAATGCCGGAAAAGGCCGCGCAGGAATTTCAGCAGCACGATGAAATTGAAAAATTGCAGGCAGCTACGGTCGAACGGCAGCGGCGAGAAGTGAAGCAGTTCCTGGTAGTTCTTGAGGGGCAGCCGGGTTCTCCGCCGCCTCCCAAGTAGACGAAGGAAGGAGGCTTCTTATGTTCAAGTTAGTGGCGCTGGTGCTGGTTCCTGCCATGACGGTGTTGGCCACGGACCTGCCGAGCAAAAAATATCTAAATATGGCCGCCATCAAGACCATGGTGGCGGCATCGGAAGCAAAAGCAAAGGAACTGAACGTTGGAGTGACAATTTGTATCGTTGATGAGAGCGGAAACCTGCTTTTTCTTGAAAAGGGAGACGGCGCCTCGCTCAACACCTTGCAGTTTGCGCAAAAGAAGGCGCGGGATGCTGCGGCCTACGGCAGCCCTTCGAGAGAAGCGGCGGATGCGGTCAAGAAAGGCAATGTGGAAGACATGGCTTTTCCTAACTTCTTTCCCAACCAGGGCGGTCTACCGATTAAGGTGGATGGCCAGGTTCTGGGCGGAATCGCGGCGAGCGGCGCGAAATCTGAAATTGATGAGCAAATTGCTCAAGCCGGGCTCGATGCCCTCCTAAAAAACTAGCTCAGTTACTCTCCGAAGGTACTGTATGCTGATGGCCTTACCTTGAGACGTGCCGTGTATCATGAAAAAAATTACTGCGTGACTGTTCAAGCGACAGTAAATTCCAGCAACAAGCTCCGTGGGCCGCCCGTGCCGCCAGGCAACAGCCATGAACATCAGGGAAGTAGCAAAGAAAGCTGGGGTTTCCACGGCCACCGTTTCTCGCGTGGTCAACGGCACGGCCCCTGTCGACGCGCGGACCGAAAAGCGGGTCCGCTTGGCGATCCAGCGAACCGGTTATTACCCCAACACCCATGCGCGCACGCTGGGAACTGGCAAAAGCCATATCTATGGCTTGATCATCTCCGACATTGAGAATCCATTCTTCCCCGAGCTGGTGAAGTGCTTCGAGCGGCTTGCGGTTGAGCATGACCATGAAGTCCTGATTGCCAATACCGACTACCAGGCGGCGCGCATGGAGATTTGTGTGCGCCGGATGTTGGAGCGCAAGGTCGACGGGGTCGCGATCATGACCTCGGAGATGGATCCCGCCCTCATCCAGATGCTAAACGGCCGGGGTATCCCCATCATTTTTCTGGATACGGGATCCGTTGGGCCGGGAATCAGCAATATTTCCCTGGACTATGACAGCGGGGTTGATCAGGCCATTGACCACCTGACTTCGCTGGGTCACCGAAGGATTGGCTTTGTGAGCGGGCCAGCCAACCTCGCGTCCGCCAGAACACGGTACGAGGCGTTTTTAGCATCGCTGCGGCGTAAGAACCTGGAATGCAGTCAGGATTTCATTCGAGTGGCCAACCATCGCTTCGATGGGGGCTACGCGGCGATGCTGGAGATATTGAAGCTGCCCGTACGTCCGACAGCTGTGTTGGCCTCCAACGATCTAACTGCCATCGGAATCATGGGCGCCGTTTACGCCGCCGGGCTACGCGTTCCGGAAGACATCTCGGTCGTGGGCTTTGACGACATCGCGCTCAGCAGCTTTATGCCACCACCGCTGACGACGATTCGCCTCTCGCGCCCAGAAATCGCCGAATTCGCCTTCAATTCTCTTTATGCCGCAACCCAGCGGGGAGAGAGTGAGGGCGTTACCCACATCGTGCGTGCGGAGCTGGTAATTCGTAAGTCCACCGTCGGCGGTCCGCCCGGACCAATAACGTCCTGACAACAGCTGACTGCAGATGTAGACAGATCACGTCATCGATGCTTTCGGCTTAACCGCAGCGAGGTACTCGCTTCACTCACCTTCGCGAATCGTGATGATCTGATTTGCTTTAACCTGTGTGAAGCGCTCGATCTTTTGCGTCGTCGGCCACTTTACTTCGATCAAGTCCACAGTCCCAACTTTGCCCAGCCCGAAATGAAGGCGCAAATCACTTTGCGACATGACGCTTGTTCCGCTGTGAACCTCATCCATCTGGGTATGCTTTCCCGTGGTGACCCTTACCCGCGCTCCAATGGCCGTTCGATTGCACTTGGTGCCCACCAGCTTGATCTTGATCCAGTTCTGCTTGTTGCCTCCCTCATTGCGAAGCAGCGAGGGAAGGTCGTTCATGTTCAAAATCAGCGCATCCATGTCACCGTCGTTGTTGTAATCCCCAAAGGCTGCACCCCGGCTGGAAAAGTGCTCGCTGATGCCGGGCCCCATCTCCGATGACACGTCCTTGAAGCGGCCGTTGCCGAGGTTCCTGTAAACCAGCCGTGGATTCTTGAAAGTCTGGTCGAAATTGTATTTGTCAATTTCAGGATAGACGTGCCCGTTGATCTGGATAATGTCTGCCCATCCGTCATTGTCGTAATCAACAAAACCGCAGCCCCAGGCTACATAACGGTTGTTGACGCCGACACCAGCAGCAAAGGTAACGTCGCTGAAAGTCCCATCGCCGTTGTTGTGGTACAGGTTGCAGGTGTCATCGGCGAAGTTGGTCTTGAAGATATCGAACCAACCGTCACAGTCATAGTCCGCCACGGCGACCCCCATCCCGGCCTGCTCGTGTCCATTGTCGCTGTAAGCGCAGCCTGCCATGACAGCGATGTCGGTGAACGTGCCGTCATGGTTGTTCTTGAACAGGATGCTGGGTTCGGAGTCCACCGCGACATAAATGTCCGGCCACCCGTCGTTATCGAAGTCATAGGAGACAGCGGTGATCGAGTATCGCGGGCCGGGTTTCAGAATGCCCGACTTCTCAGAAACGTCGGTGAAGGTGCCGTCTCCGTTGTTGTGATACAGAATGTTCGTATCGCCCTCAAGCCCTCGCGGACCGCACATGATAGGAACGCCTTTCCACTGGCAGTGGCCGGTGTCGGTGGCGGGGGGGATCGTTTGCGGATCCAGCTTGAGGTAATTGCAGACAAAAAGATCGAGGTGACTGTCGCGGTCATAATCGAGAAAAGTACAGCCTGCGCCCCAACGAACCTTTGCCTGGTCGAGGCCGGCCTTATGCGTTACATCGGTAAACGTGCCGTCTCCATTGTTGCGAAAGAGAATGTTGTGCCCCCAGAAGCAGCAAAACAAATCGTCCCAGCCGTCATTGTTGTAATCGCCCACGCAGACCCCGGTTTGCCAGCCCGTACGCGCCAATCCCGATTTTTCGGTGACATCGGTAAACGTGCCATCGCGGTTGTTTTTGTAAAGGTGAGAGGTGGGCGCTTTTCCTTGAGGCCACTGGGAATCGAAACGATCTCCGTTGGTGAGGTAGATGTCCAGCCATCCGTCATGGTCGTAATCGAAAAAGGCCACTCCGCTTCCCTTGGCCTCGATGATGGATCGTTTATGGTCGATGCCGCCCCACACATTCGGGCTAGTGAGCCCCGCTTGCTGCGCCACATCGACAAACTGCACCGGGGAAATTGCGGCCACATCCTGGTCGCTCCATTTCCATAGGGGAGTGGTCAGAGCCTCTGTCAGCGTGCTGCCAAGCATGAAGAGAGAAGAGCCTAGAAAGCGCCTGCGGGGAAAAATCATCGCGCCGGCACCTTCGGGAATGGGTGCGGAACAATGCCAACACCTTCTTTGACGGCGACGATCGAATCGAGCGGCACGTTGGTCAGCTTGTCGACCTGGCCGCTGGGCCACGTGATCACCAGCGAATCTATTTTCGAACGATTGCCCAGGCCGAAATGAATGCGCGGATCGCTGGCCGACATATAGCTTGTCCCGCCCTCTGCTTGCTCCACGTGCACAAATCCCTCTGATGTCAGTTTAAGTACAGAACCAATGCCATCCCGGTTGGATTTTGTCCCCATCAACAGAACCTCGAGCCAATGATTGGCATTGCCTCCGTCATTGCGCAGCAGCTCCGGGTAGTCGCCGCGATTGTTGACGGCAATGTCGACATCACCATCGTTGTCGAAGTCTGCGACAGCGAGGCCGCGACCTGCGACCGGGCGAAGGAAATCAGGGCCGAGATCCGCAGACGTCATCGCGAAATGGCCATGCCCCAGGTTGCGGAACATCAGCAGCGGTTCTTTGTAGGAGACCTCGCTGTGGTAAAGAGCCACGTTGTCCAACATCGCACCATTCAACTGCAGGATGTCAACCCAGCCGTCGTTGTCGTAGTCCAGGAACTTGGCCGCAACCCCGCTCAGCAACCTCGCCTTGGCGCCGATTCCGGAGCTATAAGTGTCATCGGTAAAGGTTCCATCGCCGTTGTTCAGGTACAGCCGGTTCAATTCAAAATCCAAGTGGGTGATGTACACGTCGAGCAAACCGTTGCCAGTTACATCGGCGGCATCGATGCCCATTCCTGCCTCGTACTTGCCATCTTCGCTGACCGCCAGTCCGGAAACCAGCGAGACATCTTTGAAAGTGCCGTCGTGATTATTCAGAAACAGGAAATTCGGCCAGGTATCATTCGCAATCGCGATATCCGGCCAGCCATCGTTATCGAAGTCGGCCAGCACCACGCCCATCCCTTTTGATTCAGGCAGGCCGACGCCCGACTTCTCGCTCACGTCTGTAAACGTTCCATCATGATTATTGTGGTAGAGCTTGGTTTTTTGTCCCTTGTAGTTGCTGGGATTGCAGTAAGAACGATAACCAGGAGCGCGTTCTCCACACCACAGGTTGGTCTTCGGAGTCCACTCAATGTAATTGGTGACCACCAGGTCGAGCCACCCGTCTTTATCGTAATCGAACCATCCCGCGCTGGTAGACCATCCCCCTTCGTCTGCCAGGCCGGACTTGGCTGTGACGTCGGTAAAGGTGCCATTGCGATTGTTGTGATAGAGAATGGCGCGCCCATAGCCAGTTACGTAGAGATCGGGAAAGCCGTCATTGTCGAAGTCTCCCACAGCAACACCCTGCCCATAATGCCCTTCGCCGCCCACGCCGGCTTTTTCCGTGACGTCGGTAAAGGTCCCATCGCCGTTGTTGTGGTAGAGCGCGGAGCGCAGGGGCGCCGGCGGTTTGTAGATGTCGGTGGCGGCAGATTGTACGAAGTAAAGATCCATGAGCCCGTCCTGATCGTAGTCGATCCATCCCACGCCCGTGCCCATGGTTTCCAGATAGTACTTCTGGTCAGTTTGTGTTGAGTCCTGAAGAAAGGTAATGCCCGCGGCTTTGCGAACGTCCTTGTAGCGGACGGTGATGGGAGTGTTCCCCGCCTGCTGAGCGGCGCCTGGCCGGATGCGGCGACGATGGCCGTCAGCAGGCCAAGCCAGAGGAGGTTTGCCATCAGAGCGTCCTATCTGCGAGCGACAGCGCGAACAACAGCAGGTGCTCCCGGTTAGCCATGGTCATGGGCTCGTTGCCGGTCGCGGAAGTCTCGGGAGCCTGCGCCAGTACCTGTTCAATCCGGTTTATGTCCAGGGCGCCGCTTCCGCTGGTGTTCTTGAAACGGTTCAGGACTTCTTTGGCTTTCGCAATCTGTCCCGTTTGAAAATAAAAAATACCGAGGGTTGAATAGCTGCCGGGCCACTCTGGAAGCAAGTCCACCGCGCGCTCGAAATACTCTCCGGCTTCCGCAGTATTTCCTTCCAGAGCGGATGCAATTCCCAGGCCCCAGATAATCTTTCCCGACCCAGGGAGGCGGGCCTGGCCTTCCAGCAGAGTCTTCCTGGCGCCGGCGACGTTGTGCTCGCGAAACTCGATCAGTGCCAGCCCGAGATAGTCCTGATCATTGTCTGGATTACGAGTGATGGCATTGCGGTAAATCTCTTCCGCACGGGCGGTGTCGCCCAGATGCCCGTAGATATCCCCCAGCAGAGCCAGGTAGGCATCGTCTTTGCGTCCCTGCTCTGAAACCTGCCCCGCCGCTTCGAGCGCTTGAGGATAAAGACGTTTGCGGAAGTAAGCATCCGCAAGGTCGAATTTTATTTCGTCGGAGTCGGGATTGGCTGCAAGCGCTGCCTGAAAGTGCTGGATAGCATCGTCGTAAAGATGGTAGCGAGCGAGCAATACTCCCACCCCAGTCACGGTGCGGTAGTCATTGGCGCTTACCTTGTCGAGCTGCGCAATGGTGCTTTTCGCCTCATCCACTTTGCCTGATTTCAGATAAGCCTCGGCCAGCAGGTATAAACCTTGTGGCTGATCGGGGTGATTTTTGAGCTGCCCGGTGATCTCGGCGATGTCCATTTGAGTACGGGCCTGAGGAGCAAGCTTGGAGCGATTGTCGAGATAGTCGAATAGATGTTCGTTAGGAAATTCACCGTCAGTGTCATTTTTGGAGAGCGTCTGGAATTGGCTCAGGTCACGATCGGCGGCATCCGTTTCATGCAAACTTCGTTCCACCATTGCCAGCTTGTAGTATCCGGTAGCCGGGTGGCGGCTGACTTTCACGTATCTCCTCAGCAGGTCAGCCGCCTCTGGAAACTTCTTCGCGGCGATGTGGAGGTTGGCCAATTCAAGCAGCGCATCGGCATCGTCAGGATTTAAGTGCAAAACCTGCTGAAACCTGGCTTCCGCGGCGGCGGAATCACCCTGCCGTTCCGCGATCAACCCCAGGTTGAACAAGCAACCCTGATGGTGAGGATCGAGCTTAAGCCCCTGGTCAAGGCTTTGCTTGGCCTCATCGAACTTTCCCTGGCGCTGGTAGGCTGCTCCCAGTAAGGCATAGGACTGCGCCGAAGGTTTGATGGCGATTGCTTTCTTGAGCTCTTCGATCGCCTTCTCGATTCGGTCCGTCACCAGATAGCTCTGGCCCAGGGCAGCATGGAGATCAGCGCGTTCCGGAGCAATGGCAACGCCGGATTCAAGAAGCGGGATCGCATCCTCAAAATAGTTCTGAGAAATGCTGATCCGGGCCATGAGGAGGATGACGTCCGCATTCTCCGGGGCGATCTTGTTCGCGCGAACCAGCAGAGCCAGCGCGTCCATCGGACGCGATTCACGGGCGTACACCTGTGCCAGCAGGTAGAGGGTGTCGAGGGAATCAGGCTTTAGCTGGAGGGCACGGTTCAACGCGAGCTCTGACTTGGGATATTGACCATTGCGGAGTAAGGCCTGCCCGAGGTTGAAAAGGATTTCGAAGGTCCCCGGCTTTAACGCATCGGCGTGCTGGAATGCGCCAACGGCGCTCCGGAAGTCCTGTTTATCGCTCTCGATGACTCCTAGCAGGTTGTAACCTTCCGCGCTGGGGTGCTGCTGGAGTTCCTTCCGCATTCGAGTTTCTGCTTCGGCAAGATGACCTTGCTGAACCAATACCTCTATTTGGCGGAGACTTGGCTGCTCCGCTGCATGGCCTGGGCAGGTAAAAAGAAGAGCCGATAGTGCGAGAAGGCAAACGGCAAGAAGGAACAGGACGGGTGCCCCACGTTTCGCCTGAAGCGTACGTTGGGCCGAAAAAGATGGGCGAAGCGCCCACAATCGCTTCTGCTCTATCGACTGAAAATCGCGTGGGGCGAAACGGAAAGCATTCGAAACATGTCGCTTTTCGGCCCACGTACGCTGGGGCGAACGTGGGGCACCCGTCCTGTTCCTGAACCAGCATGCCTGCCAGCGACACAGGCCACTGACATGACCGCAGCATGTGGATCACTGTAGCATTTCCATCGCCTGCTTCGCCGCCGGGTTCTGGGGCTGCAGCGCCAACAACTCCTGCAACACTTCTCTGGCTTGCTCCTTGTCGTTGCGCAGCACATAAAGGCGGGCAAGATTCAGATAGGACTGGTCAAAGTTCGGGGCCAGGCGAACGCAAGTCTTGAATTGCTCCTCCGCCTTGGCGTAATCCTGCTCCCGCACCAGGAGAACACCCATGTTATTCAATGCTTCGGGATAGTCCGGACGCAAATCGATCGCTTTCTGCAGATAATCCGATGCGCGCTGCATCTGGCCCTGTTGCGCGTATAGCATGCCCAGACTGTAGTTAACTTCAGGATCGTCGGGTTGAATCGCCAGCGCCTGATCCAGAAATTCCTGCGCCTTATCAAAAGAGCGCTGCCGGCGGTAGATATTCCCCAGGTTCAGCAGCGCGGTCCCGTAGCCCGGTCTCAACAGCAGCGACTGCTGAAAGTTTTTGACCGCCTCTTCCGCATGGCCTTCCTGGGCTGCGATCATTCCCAGGTTGTTCCAAGCCTCAGGGTAGTTCGGCCGCAGCTTCAAAGTCTGCTCAAGATAGTAGCGTGCCTGCACGAAATCATTTCTTCTCAGGTTGAGAGTGCCCAGGTTGTAATAGCCTTCAGGATCATCCGGCTTGGCGGCAATCACCTGCGTGAAGGATTCTGCCGCTTGATCCAGGTAACCGTGCTGGAACAGCGCAACGCCATAGGTAAAATCATTGCGCTGAAACCGGCCCTGGTAGAGCACTCCGCCTAAGGGCAGCGCTCTTTGCGTACGATCCGCGGCCGTGGTGGGGGCAGACCTCACATCTTCCACCAGGCGTCGAGGGTCGATCGCCCCCTGGTACACCTTGACGATCATGCCCTCTTTGTCCAGCAGGAAAGAGGTGGGAATGGCGAGATTTCGCCGGCGGTCGAATAGGTAACGGTAAATGATGTTATATACGCCGGCCACATCATCGGTCGCGAATACCACGGGAAAGGATAACCTCTCCTGGGCAGCGAACGACCGTGCTTTCTGCCTATCGCCCGCGTCATCGACGTTGACCGCCAGAACTGCCACCGTTGTCCGGTGCTGTTCGAGAAGTCTCAATTGCTCGCCGCAAAGCGGCCCTGTCGTCGCCCAAAAGTTGAGCAACACAAATCCACCCCGCAAACTTTTAAGTTCGCGCAAATTGCCCGCAAGATCGGGCAGGGAAAACTCCGGCGCCTTTAAGGGTTCAAGCAGCCAGGTGTCTACCTGCGTGGGTAACGATTCTGCCTTCGGTGGCGGTCCAGGCTGAGCCCACGCGGCGGGCGGCGCGGCAAAGGGCTTGGCCACAAATTCAGCGGAACCCTCTTCAATCTCAATCCGCTGGTCGGCCGGTATGCGTTCGAATTTCTGCGAAAGCCCGCTTGGCCACCGGACCGTGGCCCGGATAACCCCGTCCGGTTTGCCAACTCCAAAGAAAACTTCTTTCGAGTGCTGGGCGAGGAACCCGGACCCAGCCTGCAGAAACTTTGTCTGCCGTAGGGTCCCCACCTCAACCGTGATCGCAGCTCCAATGGCATCGCGATTACTTTTTTTCGCCCGCAGACGAAACGCGACCGAGGCGCCGAGGTCCTTCATCCCGTTGTGCAAAATCCTCAGTTGCGGCGCATTCCGGTTCTTGAGGATGACCTCTAACCGTCCATCGTGGTCGAGATCAGCGAAAACGAAAGAACGGCTGTCCTCAGGAAAGTCCAATCCCACCGCGCCCGAGACCTCGCTAAACGTGCCATCGCGGTTGTTCGCGAACATGACGTTTCGCTCATACCCGTTCCAGGAGCTATCGGATCGAATCAATTCGTTCAGGGCATTCCAGCCGTGTTCGTAAGCCAACGAGGGCGTAGTGTCGTCGGGCGATTTCGCGACCACCTGCCGCCAGAAGAAGCTGGAGAGGTCGCTCTGCTGCGGTGCGGAGATATACCCATTGGCGACGTACAGGTCAGGATAGCCGTCATGATCGAAATCCCAGAAGTCGGAGCACCAGGACCATCGCCCCATCTCCACTCCGGCCTGCCGGCTCGACATTTTGAAACCTCCCGTTCCCCTGGTTCCGGTATAGGGAGTTGCCGCGCGCGTGCCGCTGGTAGAGGGCGCGGATCTCTTCCGTCGCTTTTTCATGAAAGCGCTTTTGTTCTGAAACCCGCTGACCCGCCGCGGACCACATGTTGGCAGCGTAGATGTCCTGCCTTCCACGATTATCGTAGTCAGACCAGCAGGCACTCATGCCCGCCCCCACGTCCTCCACGTGGGCTTCGCCTGAGACTGCGGTGAAGGTTCCATTGCCGTTGTTGCGGTAGAGGTTAGCGCGGCCGAAATCGTTGGCTACATACAGGTCAGGCGGGCCGCCGGCATCGGAGTGGCCCCAGGCGCAGGCGAAACTGTAGCGATCATTCTCCGCGTCCAGTCCGGCCGCTTTGGTGGTGTCGACAAACGTCCCATTGCCCTCGTTGTGCAGGAGAAAATTTGGCGGACCATTCCGCGCATCGAAATAGGGCACTGGATAGTGATACTGATCGAGGCCCAGGTAGTAGCTGTACAAGCAGAAGTAAACATCCAGACGTCCATCGCCATCGTAGTCGGCCAAGGCTGCATGGGTGAAGGTCCCCTGCGGAGGCTGCTCAAACTTGAAGGCATCGCGCTTGAGGGAGAAGGTCCCGTCTCCCTGATTCAGGAAGAGCAGCGGACCGCTGCCGCAAACCACCAGCAGGTCCTGTCGCCCCTGGTTGCTAAAGTCGGCGAACAGGGCGCAGGGGGTATTGTCCAGGACGCCCACTCCGGCTTTTTCGGTTACGTCTTCCAGGGTTCCGTCGCCGCGATTACGGTAGAGCCGGTTGGGCAGGCCTGATGGTTGGCAGATATAGAGATCATCGAAGCCGTCGTTGTCGAAATCACCAACAGCCACCCCGTTGTTGCCGTAAACGTCAATACCGCACGCGCCATCCAGAATCGTGCGCCAGTAATCGGAGCCATGAAGCATCTGGCTGGTGTAGGACTCCGCGCCGCCGAGAGCCCGGGCGGTTACATCGATGAACGCCGGTCCCGCGAGTGATGCTTACCGTTTCTTCGCCGGCCTCCCACCTGCGGGCTTTCCAAGCCGCCGATTCATCGAGCAACCACTCGGTGCGCCAGGATCCAACCCGCTCCTCACGCTGTTCCTGGTTCCGCTGCAAGACCAGGTCATAGCGAATGTCGAGACGAACCGCCAACGGGGTTCCGCCTATTTCCTCGATACTGGTGATCTCAAATTCCGCAGTTTCCACCCGCGAGACTGGTCCCAGCCAAGCCCGAACCTGGTCCAGGAATCGCTCCCGCCCGGGAGCCATATGGCTGCTAAAGCGTCTTCTGCTGCACTCGATCCCGTTTCCCGCCCGCAGCCTGAGTTCCGTTTCGGGAACCATTGCGGACGCTTCGATCGAGGGGTCCAGCAGCTTGGCTAAGGCTGAGAGGTCGGAAGCCGACGCTCTTAGGGAATGGCTCCATTGTTCCAGAAGAGCCTCGATTTCAGAGGCATACTTCTCGGTTACATATTCGTCTGACCCGGGAGCCACCAGGCGGAGGACGTCCTCCAGGGGAGATCGAGCAGGGTAGTGGGGTGTAAGCCGAACGTCGGACAGTGGGAAAGCGGGCTTTTCAGTTACCGCGGCCGGGGGAAGTGGGAACAGAAAGCGACGATCCGTGCAAGGGTGCAATACGGAGTATCAAGGGCGCCAACCCCAGGGTCTTGAGGAGCGACCGCCGGGAAAGGAATGGGTCTTCGTTTTTGTGACGCGACATCCTCAGGTGTTCCGCACCGAGCCAGCAAGTGTCTGCATGCTAGCACCAAGGCCAAACAGGCGGCTTAAAAACCAAGTTTCTGAGTGCTTCGCCCTACCTGTCGTGCCAGCCCCGGACTTCAGCCCGAGGGAGCCGAGCCAGCAAGTGTCTGCGTGCTAGCAGCAAGTCCAAACATGCCGCGAAACGATAGTGAGTTTTGAGCCCTGGACCTTGTCCTGCAGCTCGGACTTCAGCCCGAGGAAACTTCGCCAGCAATCTGTCTGCATGCTAGCAGGTTTTCCCACCTCTAAAGCAGTAAATGCGCGCATAGAGGACGATTATCGGGAAGCCTTCAGGCAGAGGTCTGCGGTGGGGGCGGGTGCTTGGGTGGATGACCATCTCCAACTTTTGGTTGACAACGGTTGTTTGCGAGGACTAGATTCCTCTGCGGGATGATGTAACCGGTTACTTTGCAGCGTTACACCGGTTGTCTTCCATCGAGTCCGCGCGCCCAAGCAGCGCAAGTGACCGAGGGTCAGTAATTTTGGAGGTTGTGAATGAGCCGTAATCGCCTCGCCATTCGTTTGTTCAAGTCCGTTGGCTACGTAACCCTTTCCGCTTTGTTCTTGTTCCTGATGCAAAGCCAACGCGTGTTCGGCCAGGTCGATGAAGGGTCGATTTCCGGATTAGTTCAAGATCCCACCGGCGCCGTTGTCCCTAACGCGCAAGTGACCCTCCTCAATACAGACCAGGGAATAACCCTGACCACCACCACCAACGGCGGGGGCGAATACACTTTCTCGCCGGTCAGAATTGGGCACTACTCCATAACCGTCACCGCTCCCGGTTTCTCGACCACGACCCAACAGAATTTGCAGGTGACGGTCGGTCTGGCCCTGCAGGTAAACGTGCAACTCAAGACTGGCGCCGCCTCCGAGACAGTTCAGGTAACGACTGCACCGGCCGAGCTGCAAACCTCAGAATCGTCGGTCGGGCAAACGGTCACCGGTCAAACCATTAATAATCTGCCCCTCAATGGGCGCAACTTTACGTTCCTGGCGCAGCTGGGCGCGGGCGCGAATACACCCCAGGCAGACACCCGAGGCAATGCGGCCTCCGGCGCCTTTACCGCCAATGGCCTCAAACCCGCGCAAAACAACTACCTGCTCGATGGCATTGACAACAATTCCAACGCCGTCGACTTCCTGAACGGAACAAACTTTATCGTTCTTCCCCCGCTCGATGCGATTGCCGAATTCAAAGTGCAGACCGCTGACTTCAGCGCCGAGCTCGGTCGCTCCGCGGGCGCCGTCCTGAACGCCACGGTCAAGTCCGGTACAAACGGAATCCACGGCGCGGTCTGGGAATTTTTCCGCAACGATGTGCTCGACGCTGCGGACTGGTTTGAAGACAATGCCGGCATCAAGAAAGGCGAATTGCGCCAGAATCAGTTCGGAGGCGCTATTGGCGGACCGATTGTCAAGAATAAGCTGTTCTATTTCGGCGATTATGAGGGTCTGCGGCGCGTGCAGGGCAATACCCAGTCGGGCGTTTCTGTGCCGACGGTGGCGGAACGCAACAGCGATTTCACCAATCTCGCTGACCTCATCACCGGCCAGGGCACAAGTTCCCGGCCTGACGCCCTCGGCCGCCAGATACCGCTGGGGACAGTCCTCGATCCGGCGACTACCCGCGCAGTCGCCGCGGGCTCGGTGGATCCTGTCTCCGGGATTGCCAATACCTCCGGCAACACCGTCTATGTTCGCGATCCCTTCGGCACGTGTCCAGCTTCCACTGCCAACTTCACTCTCGCCGGCTGCGGCCTGAATCAACTGCCCGCAGGCCGCGTCGATGCGAACGCCGTCAAGCTGTTGAATCTCTTCCCATTGCCAACCAGCGGCGGCCTCTCTTCTAACTTTGGATCAAGTCCCGCTCTCTACGAGCATCGCAACGCCTTTGACGTTCGAGTCGACTACGATATCAGCCAAAAAGACCAGATATTCTCCCGCTTTAGTTGGGTCGATGACCCGCAATTTATCCCGGGTCCTTTCGGGGGCGTAGCAGACGGCGGCGGCTTCGAGCAGGGCGACCAGAGTGCGAAATCCTATCAGTCTGCCTCGGCATATACGCACGTGTTTTCACCCAGCCTGGTCAACGTAGCGCGCGTGGGGGTAAACCACCTTCTTACCTCGCGGTACGGCCCGGAGGGCACCACTTCTGGCCTTCCGGCGCAATACGGAATTGCGGGTATTCCGCAGAGCAGTGAAAACGGCGGACTTCCCACCATCAATATCAGCGGACTGAATCAACTGGGCAGCAACTCTTTTCTGCCTTCAGACGAGGTCAGCGACACTCTCCAGATCACCGACGACTTAACCAAAGTTTATGGCGCTCATAGCTTCAAGATGGGCATTGAATACCAGAACGTAAAGTTTTCCACCTTGCAGCCGGCCTATTCACGCGGTCAGTTCGGTTACAACAGCAACAGCAGTTCTGTCAGTTTCACGGATATTCCGAGTGTAGGTGGAGGCGCGACGGGCCGAGCACAGTTTTTGCTGGATCCGACCCCCACGACCGTTCCGGGTGGAGTGAATTACGTGGGAGGCGCCGACCAGGTACAAGCCTCTAACATTAACAAGACTTACGACGAGAAGAAGTATTTCGCGGCGTATTTCCAGGACGACTGGAAGATAACTCCCACGCTGACCCTCAACCTGGGCCTGCGTTATGACTACTTCGGGCCGATTAACGAGACCAATGGCGGACAGGCGAACTTCATTCCCGGGCCCAATCCTTTCGCCGGCCCCGCCTTCTTGCTCCCCGCAACGGGCAAGGACAACCGGCAATTGTCTTCAACGGCTAACTAATCCCGCCCTTAACGGCCACGGTTTTCTCGATCTGCTGGCTAAGGACGGCATCGCGCTCGAGGAGACCAACAAATACGGGCAGGGTCTGGTGCAAGTCCAAAAGACCAATTTTGCGCCGCGCATAGGCTTCGCGTATCAAGCCAACCAGAAATTGGTGGCGCGAGCCGGCTTTGGCCTCTTTTACAACTCATTTGACAATCAGGGATAT
This sequence comes from uncultured Acidobacteriaceae bacterium, assembly GCA_963805955.1. GTDB lineage: Bacteria > Acidobacteriota > Terriglobia > Terriglobales > Acidobacteriaceae > PALSA-350. The sequence goes on along the minus strand of CAWDVZ010000005.1, from coordinate 304,473 downwards.
GGACCTAATATCGGCGAGAATTATCCGTTTGTCTTTAACTTCAACTATCAACAACAGAACCTGGGCACTCCCAGTGTCACACCCATCAGTGGTGGTTCACCGTGGGCCGGATGCCCCACGGGTGGCCCGGGGGGAACTGCAACCCTCAGTTCCGGACTCTCCTGCGTTGCATTTACGCCTCTGGATGTGAACGCGCAGGGCTTGGGGTTCCAGGGAATGCAGTTCGACTACCACACCCCCACGACCATAAGCGCTAATCTCTCGTTACAGTATTCGCTCACGCGTACATTGTCTGCGCAGGTCGCATACGTGTATACCCGGGGCAACCATCTTCAGATAGGTCCTGGCGACAATAACGTGACGGCGATCTTGCCCGCCGGCGCAAGTACTAACAACGCGGTCCCATTCCCAGACTTCGGGCATGGTTCGAGTTACGTCATCACCGCCGGAACCAGCAACTACAACTCATTGCAAACCAAGCTTGAACAACAGTTCGGGAATGGGTTGCAATTCCTTGTCACCTACACCTGGTCAAAGACCCTGGGCGATGATCAAGACCAGCTGAATGGAGGCAGTGTGGCGGGGTATCGTGCGCCGGACGTGCCGGGTTATGGAGTCGAGTACGATTACGGTCCGCTCAACTACGATATCCGCAACGTATTTCATGCCAGTGGCGGGTACGAGCTCCCCTTCGGCACAGGTAAGAAATACTTTTCCAGCGCAGGTAAACTCGAGAATGGCGTGGTCGGGGGATGGAGTGTCAATGTGATCAGTGGGCTTCAGGGCGGCCAGCCGATTACGTTCTCCTGTCCAACTAACACCACCTCGGGAACGAACTGCTACGACGTGAAAGTTCCGGGCCAGAGCCAGAAGCTGGGGCTGCACAAAGACTCCAATGGAAAGCTGAATTGGATTGGCAATCCGCTGGCCTTCCAGCAACCTTGCCCGCTGGGAGCTGCTCCAACCCCCGGTTGCGAAACCAATGTGCCGATTCTGGGCGGCAGTCAGGGAACGTCGGTGACACCGGGAATAGCCAAGTTCGACTTCTCGGCGTTCAAGTCCATCCCGATTAACGAACGCTTCTCCATGCAGTTCCGGGCTGAGTTCTTTAACATCCTCAATCACCCGACCTTCAATGCACCGAATTTCGGCGGCAACGGGGTCACTGCGGTCTCGAACTCGGGCAACTTTACCAGTACTAACTTCGGTGAGATTGGATCCACTCGGTTTGCTCCCTACGATCCGAGGCAGATCCAATTTGCTCTAAAGCTGTACTACTAAGTTAAGATGAAAACACCCCGAAAAGGGTCTGCCAACCAGCGGCCGGTTCGGGGTGTTTTCTGCGTAGCGCCAGGCTCACGCGGTGATTGTTAGAGGTGGTCCGTGAGCAAAAGGCCCCAGCTTCGGTTGGCGATTGTTTGTCTGCTGGCCTGCGGCTCGTTCACCCTGGCCGAAAACAATCAGAACCCTAAGCTGGACCAGGAGTTTCAGTCTGCGGTAGCCCACTACCACGCCGGACAACTTCCAGAGGCAGCCGCCCAACTGGAGAATCTCTTACCCCAGGTTCCAAAAAGCTTTGAGGTTCATGAGCTTCTAGGGCTGGTCTACGCCGCGCAGTCACAGGATGCGAAGGCTGTTGAGCAGCTGCAAGCGGCGGTGCGTTTAAAGCCGGACTCGGCAGCTGCCCGGACCAATCTCGCGGCGGCCCTTGTCCATTCAGGAAAAACTGAATTAGCCGGCCAGGAGTTCCGTAAGGCGCTCGAGCTGGAGCCGCACGACTATGACGCCAACCACAACCTGGGTGAGTTCTATATCCAGACGGGAAAGATCGCCGACGCGATCCCTTTGCTGGAACAGGCGCAGCGCATCGCGGCTTCTTACGATAATGGCTACGACTTGGCACAGGCTTATTTGCTCACCGGACGGCTTGGCCCGGCGAGCGAAATGGTGCAAACCCTGCTGCAACAAAAAAATACCGCGGAACTGCATAACCTGCTAGGCCAGATCGAGGAGAAGGACGGCAAATTCGTGGAGGCGGCGAATGAGTTTAAGATCGCCGCGCAAATGGATCCGAGCGAGGAAAACCTGTTTGCCTGGGGAAGCGAGTTTCTTCTCCACAGGACCTACGAACCATCCATCGAAGTATTTGAGAACGCGATCCAGCGTTACCCGAATTCACCCCGCTTATTCATCGGGCTGGGCATGGCGCTTTACTCGCGGGGCAAATACGACGAGGCGGTCAAGGCCCTGATCGCGGCTGCTGATCTTGACCCAGCCGATCCTCGTTGTTATCTGTTTCTCTCCAAGGCCTACGACAGCTCTCCTAACCAGGCGGAAGAAGTGATTCAGAGATTCCGCCGCTACTCTGAGCTCCAGCCGGGCAATGCGCGGGCGCTTTATTATTACGCCATGAGTTTGTGGAAGGGAAAGCGGGCGGAAGATCGCGGCTTCGATCTTGGGGAAGTCGAATCCTTGCTGCAAAAATCGGTAGTACTCGATCCGAAGCTTTCAGAAGCACATGTGCAGCTGGGCAATCTCTACGCAGACCAGCATGAATATACGAAGTCCATTCCGGAATATGTGCGAGCACTCGAATTGAATCCGAATCTTCCCGACGCCCATTACCGCCTCGGGCAGGACTACGTTCATGTGGGGCAGAAGGATCGCGCCCAGGGAGAATTCGAAGTCTACCAGCGGCAACGCGCACAGCATATGGCTGAAGTCGACAAGGAAAGGGCAGAAGTTCAGCAATTCGTCTATTCAGCCAAGACAGGGCCGGCAACCAAGCCATGACCCACGAACTCTCCAGCCATCTTGGCCGCAGCCGGCGCGACTTCTTGCGCAGCGCGGCGGGCGTGGCATTAGGGACTACGCTGATGGGCGCCAGCCCGTTGGTGCGTGGAGCGGCCGCGGCGCAGGAAGCGGAAAATAATTGTCATCACCTTCGGCGGCGGCGCCCGGGACCAGGAAACCTTCGCGCCCGAGGGGCAGGAAAATATCCCTAACATGCTCCACGAACTGATACCGCAGTCCAGCTTTTTTACCCAGGTGGTGAATCAGGGCATCCTGGGCCACTATGTGGCGACTGCCAGCCTGGCAACCGGAGTTTACGAAACCCTCAATAACTTTTCTGCGGTCCCGCCGGAGCATCCGACAGTCTTCGAATACTTCCGCAAGGATTTAAATCGGCCGCTCTCCGACGCGTGGGTGGTCGCGCCCAGCAATGGATTCAACCGGATTGGCGAGAGCGACTACCGTTCCTTTGGGCCGGGCATGGGGGCGCGGGTGGTTCTTGCCCAAGCATTTGCTAGGTGCGGCGATGAATGGGAGCGCCACCGATTACGAACACTTGCTGCGTGACAACTACGAAACCCCTCTTTACACACCGCAACTGGCAGGCGGCGAGTTTGAGCTGCAGCAGTTGGAAATGATCCTCAAGCTCTCGGTCGATGATTTCAAGGCCCACGCCCTCACGGTATCCAGCCCGGATGAGCTGTCCATGTACATTGTCCGGCGGCTGATGCAGCAGGAGTCGCCCAGTCTGCTTTGGATCACGATGCACGATATCGATATTGCGCACGCCGGCGCCTACTCGCTTTACATCGATGCCATCCGGCGCACGGATCGTCTTTGTGCGGAGCTCTGGAAAGCCGTGCAAAGCGAGCCCGAGTACGCGGGCAACACAACGCTGTTTATCCTGCCGGATTTTGGCCGCGACGGCGATCAGGATGCGGGCGGCAACGGCTTTCAGCATCATCGCACTGGCGATGCAGCGTCCCGCACCACGTGGATGTTGGCGTTGGGTGAGGGTGTACGGCAGGGCGTGGTCTATGACCGTCCCATGCAGTCGATTGATCTGGTGCCGACGCTGGGAGCGATGATGGGGTTCTCCCCTTCACTTTCTCAAGGCAGGCCGATCAAAGAGCTGGTGTAGCAATATGCTTCCGCAGGATCTCAAAGCTGAGCAGTTCGCTGGGTATCCGCCCCAGGCGAGGGCGCTGGCCGTAGCCCACCTCGACGCGCTGCAGCAGCTTCCGCTCAGCTTTGTCCCCAGCCTGTTGCGCGAGGTCATCGACTACGATTACAAGTTCCCGGCCGAGCGCGCGGCCATTGATAGGGAACTCGCCAACCTCAGTTCTCTTTCGCCGGCGCAGAGGAAGGATTGGTTCCAGGCCTTCTCGCAATTGTCTCTCTCGACGAAACTCGAGCATTTCGATTGGATCAATCAGCCGGCACAGTTTGTCGAACAGCTATCGGCATACTTGTGGACCACGCAGCAGTTGGATGAATTTCGCAAGGCCGCGACCGTCTACGGAGATCGTTTGCGAGCGGCGACTCCTCCTGAAGTGTTGCCCCTGCGCAGACTCGGCATTGCGGTGATCGGGCAGGGCGTGGCCACGTACGATGCGCCGCTGTTCCGAAATCTGCGCCCGCACGGCGCGTATTTTGCGGGTGTAAAGCCCGACAACGGACTGCCACTGTTGCTGAACGCGGTCGCTGCCCGGGCCAAGGCGCATCCGGTCCCTTTCAGCCATTGGTACGTCGACGGAGGGCAGCCGGCGGATCACAGCCCCTCGCTCACCTGCGTGTCGTATCAGGGGCTGGCGCCGGCGCGCGCGGCCTTGCTGGAGAACATTCAGACCGAAATTAAGCGTCCGGGTATGGGACCGGAAGAACTGCGCACGCATTTGGCACGGCTGGCGCCATCAGACCTTGGCATGGACAAAGCGGGAGACGAGGTGCTCGACCGCTTTCAAGTCAAGCTGCTCACCGAGGGATCCGGAACCCAGATCTTCAGCACCACGTTTGCCCAGTGGACAGCCCGCGAGGCTCTGCGGCGGGCCCAGCCGCTCACCTTGTTGGTGCGCTTCGCTCCGCGGCAACGGCAGAGGCCAATGAATGAGTTGCTGAGCAGTGGTCATGGCAATGCCGATCTCGACCTGGCCGGTTCTGTGGTCGATGCGGACATGGGCGCGTACTACAACTGGATCAACCAGCAGCGGCTGCCGGGAGCAGAACAATCCGCCTTCCTGGTCTGGTTTGAGGGCCACAGCCAGGCGGTTGTCATTGGACCCTCGATTCCGCGCGGAACACAATCAGCCACAGTAGCTGATCTAGGCGAACTAGTTGCCTTGGCCCTCAGCTGAAAAGTCTTGATTTATCTTTCGACCCGCAACAGAAGCCGGGTATCCCACATCTCGCGAAAAACGAGCGAGATGTGGGGCACTCAGCGTCCGTTGCAGGTCACTTGACCCGAACGGTAGGTTCCACCGACAAACCAGGACGCAACAAATGATCCTTGTCCTCGTTTCGATCCGTCAGGTCAATGCGGACCGGAATTCGCTGCACCACCTTGACGTAGTTGCCGGTCGCGTTCTCCGGGGGAAACAGGCTTAGCATCGAGCCGGTCGCGCCCCCAATCTGCGTTACCGTGCCATCGTAGTCGCGCCCGTAAGCGTCCACGTGAATCTTTGACCTTCTGCCCGGGACGCATCAGCCGCAGTTGCGTCTCCTTGAAGTTTGCCGTGATCCATATGTCATCGAGCGAGACCAGGGTCATTAAATTCTGCCCCACGCTGACGTTCTGCATCACCTCCAGGCTCTTCTTGGTGATGATGCCATTGACGGGGGCAACAATCCTGGCGTAGCCCAGGTTCAATTTGGCTTGCGCCAGCTCGGCGCGCGCCTGCTCCACCTGCGCGGCCGCCTGGTCTGCCTTGGCCTTCTGAATCTTCACCTGGTCCGGCGCCGTTTGCGCGGTCTTTAACTCGGCCTGCGATTGAACCACGCGGTCGCGGGCAATGCGCACCGCATCCTCGGCGGCAATCTCGCTGGCCTTTGCTCCCAGCAATGCCGCCTTCGATGCATCCGCCGTGGCCACGGTGGCGTCGTACTGCTGTTTCGAAATAACGTCCTTTTCCACCAGCGGCGTATATCGCTTCAAATCCAGTTGGGCTTTGATGTTGTTGGCTTCCGCCTGCTGCACCTGCGCCTGGGCCGCTTCCAGCTGCCGCTGCGATTGCTGCACCGTCGCGTCCGAAGTCCTCACTCCGGAGGAAGCCGACTGCAAGGTAGAGCTGGTGTTGATTCCGATGACGGGCACGTTCACCCGCACCGCTTCATAATTGGCTTCGGCGCTTTCCAGGCTGGCCTCATCCTGCTGCACTGCCACCTCAAAATCCTTCGGGTCGATCTCAGCAATCAGGGTACCGGCTTGCACAAACTGATTTTGTTCCACGTTCACCCTGATCACCTGCCCCGCAACCCGGGCGCTGATCTGGATCAGGTGCCCATCCACCTGCGCATCGTCGGTGTCTTCGTAGTACGTGGAGTGCCACCAGAAGAGCAGCGCACCCACGATAAGCACGGCGACCACACCAATGACGATGAACCGGCGCCGGCCCTTTTTGCGCGGAGGACTGTCGAGATCCTGCTGGTCATTGTTGCCGGCCTGAGGACCCTCTTCTTCGACGGTAGTTGCACGGCCTGATTCCGCATTCTGTTCCGCCACCGCTACTTACCTCCCACGTAATCCTTGTAATTTGTTTGCGCGATGCCCATAGCCCGAGCCAGCGACAGTTTCGCCACGTTGTGCTGGTAAAGGCTGGAGACCAGCTGGTCGTCGGCCTGGGCCATCGATGTCTGGGCTTGCGATACGGCAAGATTATCGGCCACCCCGGCCGCGTACCGCTGTTGCGCTTCGCTCAAAGCCTCGGTCGCCAATTCTACGTTGCTGCGGGCTACAGAAACCTGCTTCGCTGCCGCCTCAATGTCGAGGATACTGTTGCGCACATCGGCGCTGATCTGCCCCCGCAGGTCGTTCAACTGTGCCTGCTTCTGTTCCAGTTGCGCTTGCGCGTTCCGGGCATCTCCACGCAACTTGGCCTCCTCGAAGAGCGGCACGCTGGCCGTGCCCAGCACGTCGAAGGTGCCGTGCGAATGTCCCAGGGTCGGCCCAATCACACCGTAATCGCCGGAAAAAGCGATGGTGGGATAACGCTCGGCGGTTGCCGCGGATCGCGAAGCCTGGGCGCTCTCCACCTGCTGCTCCAGTGCCTGCAAGTCATGCCGGTGCGCGAGCCCCTGCTGCACTGCGGCATTTGTGTCCACATTGTCCAGCGCCTTAAAAGGCGCCTGGTCGCTCAACTCGTAGCTTTGTTCCAGCGGAAGTCCGATGGCGCGCGCCAAAGCAATCTTGTCTTTCTCATACTGGTTTTGCGCCGTGATCAAGGTCTGCTGCTGGGTTTGATAGTCCACCCGGGCGCGTAGCTCGTCCAGCAGCGGAGAGGTACCTGCCTGGTGATTGGCCACTGCCTGGTCGAGCGAAACCTTCGAGGTGCTTACCTGGGACTGGGCTGATTGCACCCGCGACGCATCGGCGATGCAGAGCAGATACGCATTGCCGACCGTAAGCACCACCATGTCCTTTCGCATCCTCGATCGAAAGCCTGGATCCCTGGAAGTTATGTTTAGAGGCCAAATAGTTGTCAAGTGACGACAAATTCAAAAGCGACCACTGCACCGAACCGCGAATGTCCGTATAGGCGTAGGGCCCGATGACAGCAGGGAAGCCGGGAATCACGAGGCCTTCGGCTTGCAAGTTCGTCTGTTGGTCTGCTTCTTTGGCCGAGGCAGTGACAGTGGGCAGCAATGCCTGCAGTTGCTGCAATTGCTGCGCGCCGGCCGACCCTGCGTTCACGCCGGAAAGCACCAGTCCCAGGTTGTACTGCAGCCCCATGCGGATCGCCAGATCGAGCGACAGCGGAAGAACCCCCGGCACCGGGGCCTGCTTGACGATGCTGCCCTGGTAGGTGTTGCTATTCACCTGCGCCGGCATAGCCTGCACCGGTGTACCGCCGACGACCCACTGCTTGAGCTGCCATTGGATCCACCACCCGAGGTGACGAACTGTGCGGGCGATGCCAGAGAGAGAAAGGGCAAACTAAGGAGCGTCACCAGCGAACGCCAGCCCTTACCCCGCAAAGCACCCCCCTTTCGTCTCATCCTGCAGTCAACCTCGGCTACGCAACCAGTGGCCCAAACAAAGGCAGCACCAACTTCGATGCCAAATCGCTTGTGAACAATTCAAAAAGAAAGCCCGCAGGTGGACTGGACCTGCGATTCCGCGACGGACGGCAGGCAGTAGAGGAACACGATGGCAGCGGTCAAACCAGAGGGCTAGCTACCCGGGTTCAAGCCGGCGTCAGAGCGGTCTGCGCAGTCATCAGGCAGGTAGCCAACGAGCACAGCGCCTGGCGATAGGCGGTCCCAACCTGGTCCCGTCGCCACGCCTGCGCTCCGGTAGCGCCACTCTGGCGAAGGCTCTCAGCAGTCTGCTCACTGTCTTGTCCTGCGACAGCACGGAGCACAAAAATTGCCCTCAGGGCGGGCGCCAATCGTTCCAGCCATTCGCGCATTCCGGCCCGGCCGGCGCCCGACATCAGGGCACCGAACTGCTCGCCGTCTAGTCCCGCTGCCCCAAGGTCGTCAGTTTCAATGCAACTGGCGTCGGCCGGCTGCGGAGTGGGAACCGCGAACGCTTCCGGGTATAGCCCCGCCATCCGCTGCACGGCGGTGTGCGCCAGCACAGTGCGCGCCTCGGCATAGGCCAGCGTCCCCTCGGCGCAGGGGTCGGCCTCTACCTGGGCCACGCTCTCCTCGACCAGGGAAACAGCCTGCTGCTCGTCTCCCAGCATCAGGGCCGCGATCTGAAAAAGATGTAAAGCCGTATCTTCGGCCATCCATTGCCTGGGCGCCTGCCCCAAATCCTGCTCGTTCATACGCCTCTCCTTGCGAACTGTCGCCTGGTCCCCTAACATTGTCATCTTCCATCCTCCCGCAACCCCTCTCCGGGCGTCAAATCCTCTCCCAGCTGGTGTGCTTTCATCACCCATTCACTTTCCCAGTTTTTAGTAAGGTAGACAGTGTGAGTACTATCGTTGGGTCGTCCCCAATCCTCTCTATGGACAATGTGAGCAAGGTTCGGCAAAGTCTCTTTATCGGCCGCGACGAATCGTGGTTGAGCTTTAACCGGCGGGTGCTCGAAGAAGCCCAGGATCCGGACAATCCCCTGCTCGAAAGGGTTAAGTTCCTGGCCATTACCGCCAGCAATCTGGATGAATTTGTCGAGATTCGCGTTGCCGGCATCATGCAACGCATTGAAGACGGCTATACCGAACCGGGCTTTGATGGCCTGACCCCGCAGCAGACCCTGGATATCGTGGTCCAGGATATGCACACCTTTGTCCGCGATCAATACCGCTGCTGGACCGAGAGTCTTCGTCCGGCGCTTTACGATAATGGCGTTCGGGTGCTGCAATGGGGCGAAGTTGACGAGGCGGCGCGCGCCCATGCCCTCAATTACTATCAGCGCGAAGTCGACCCGTTGCTGACGCCCATCACCATCGACCCAGCCCACCCTTTTCCCCGGGTCTTGAACAAGGCGCTGTGCCTGGCGCTGCTGTTACGCCGCAAACGTAAGGGTTCCTCAGGCGCGTTGTTGGGCGTGCTCACCGTGCCCCGCGCACTGCCCCGACTGGTGCCCGTGCCCTCCAGCTCCGGAACCCACGACTTTGTCTTTCTCGCTGACCTGATCGAGCACAACGCCATGGGCATGTACCGTGGCTACGAGATTCTTTCCACCGCCGCCTTTCGCGTCACCCGCAACAGCAACCTGTACTTCCAGGAAGAAGAATCGCGCAGTCTTCTGGACAGCGTGCGCTCCGAGTTGCACAACCGGCGCAAAGGCGATGCCGTAAGGCTGGAAATTGAAGAAGGCGCGGATGCCGAGGTGGTCGACCGCCTGCGCATGAATTTCGAGCTTGAGGATACCCAGGTATTCACCACCGACGGGCCGGTCAACCTGTCGCGCCTGATGAACCTGTACACCGACACTCCCCGCCCGGACCTCAAATTCAAAGACTTTCTGCCCCGGGAACTGCGCCTGAATCGCCGCTCAGAAGATCTTTTCGATGAGCTCCGTCATCACGACCTGCTGCTGCATCACCCCTTCGATTCCTACGACGCCATCGTCAACTTCATCCAGTTGGGTGCGCAGGATCCAAGGGTCGTCTCCATGAAGCAGACGCTTTACCGCACCAGTTCCGACTCGCCCATGTTTCATGCGCTCACCGAAGCGGCGCAAACCAAAGAGGTGACGGTGGTGGTGGAACTGATGGCTCGTTTCGATGAGGCATCGAACATCCGCTGGGCGCGCAATCTGGAGGACGCCGGGGTGCAGGTCTTTCATGGCATCGTGGGGCTCAAGACGCACTGTAAGCTGGCCATGCTCATACGCCATGACCCGGACGGCGTCACCCGTCGTTATGTGCATCTCGGCACCGGCAACTACAACCCCAACACGGCGCGCTTCTACACCGACATCAGCCTGCTGACCGCCGACCCGGAGATCACGGCCAGCGTGCACAGTGTTTTCAACTACCTCACCGCCCACTCCGAATCCGATGATTACGCTCCTCTGCTGGTGGCGCCGCTCACCCTGGCGGAGAGCACCATCCGCATGATCCATCGCGAGCGAGAACACGCTGCGGCAGGCCGCCCGGCGCACATTATCGCCAAGATGAATTCGCTGCTCGAAGAGGCGGTGATCGAAGCGCTTTATGAAGCTTCGAAGGCCGGGGTGCAGATAGATCTCATCGTGCGCGGCATTTGTTCCCTTCGTCCGGGGATTCGCCGGGGTGAGCGAGAATATTCGCGTGCGCTCGGTAGTGGGCCGTTTTCTCGAGCACAGCCGTATCTTTTATTTTGCCAATGGGGGCCAGGACGAGATCTATTGCGGCAGCGCCGACTGGATGCCGCGCAACCTGTTTGAACGGTGTGAAGTTGTTTTTCCCATTCGGGATGCACAGGTCCGGAATCGCATCCGCCACGAGATCCTGGCCGCCTACATGGCCGACACGGCGAAGTCACGCATGGAGACGGCCTCCGGCGATTATCCCCGCGTCCGCGCTCCCGAGGGCAAGCGTTTCAGTGCCCAGGACTTTTTGATCCGCGTGGCCGAAGGGCGAGACAGCATTGACAACATTCCGCAGCCGGCTTCAGAGCCGGAGAAAGTCGCCACGATCGCAGGTGGTGTCGAGGAGCTCTCAGCCCCCGCCAAGCCGCACCGCCGCAGAGCGCCGCGGAAGCATCCCCAGCCAGCCGCCTCTTAGTCCCCAAGGCTGGGGCGAAGAGGCTAGGTCGTTCGAAGGGTACTAGCCTTTAGAGCGTGCGTGAGCACTCCTGGATAGCGATGACTGAGTGCCCCAGGTCTCGCTTTTGAGACCTGGGATCCTCCACGCAAATGCCGGCAGACCGCATCTGGGAGCCCTGACTTTCGAGACATGCCGCATTTTTGCCGATGGAGATGGGACGAGGAATCGTTTCCTCGCGGGCTAAAGGCCCAGTTCGGTGTTTCGATATCTTTACGGCCCGACTAAAGTCGTGCCCTGATAACCAAACTCGACCTTGACGAGGTGGAAGGTGCCGTCTTAGCTCACTGAAGGGAAGTAAACTGTAATCTTGAGCCCAGCGCCTCTACAACCTTGCCGCATGGTGGCATCTGCTTAGCCTGGATGCGCCGACCGTCGCCGCTCTCTGGTCGTGGTTCTTCGTCCGTGCAATGCATCTTCACGTGTCGCTCATCCAGGCCTTGCTCCTCCCGTTGGGTACGTGGCTGCTCTACGTCGCCGACCGCATCCTCGATGGACTTCGCCAGGGTGAACTGCTTCGCGAACGCCATCACTTCCACGCCCGCCATCGCACTGCCTTCCTGTTGGCGGCCTCGTTTCTGTTCGTGCTGTTGACCTGGTTCGTGCTTACCCGCATGCTGCCGGCGGCGTTCCGGGATGACTCCTGGATTGGAGGGCTGGCGCTTCTTTACCTGTTCGCGGTGCACCGCCGGACCACGCCCCGGTTGCCCAAAGAGCTTGCCGTAGCTATCCTCTTCGCCGCGGCCACCGCCGTTCCCGCCTGGTCCCGCCTCAGCGCCGGCAGAGGACAGCTGGCGCCCGCCATCATCTTCTTTGCCCTGCTCTGCTGGATCAACTGCGTGGGCATCGAGAAATGGGAAGGCGGTAAACCTCACGCGATTACACGCTGGGCCAGCCTGCACTTGCGTTCGATCGTAACCATGACTGCACTGTTTTCGCTGGCCGCGGCGCTCCTCACCCCTTCGCGCGGGCTTATGGCGGTTTATCTGGCGGCCCTTCTCAGCTGTGGACTGCTCTATGCCCTCGACGCGTGCAGCGCACACTGGGCGCCCTTGCACCTGCGCATCGCCGCGGATGCAGCCCTGCTGACACCGCTGGCCTTGTTGCCTTTTGCCCGGTGAGCAAGCGTCAACTTTGATCGCGTTGCCCGCCCCTACAGATGGCTGGAATACATGAGCTTTGGGCCGTGGCTCGAGCGTTGTCGTAATGCTCAACTGGCGCAGCTGACGGGCGCCCGCCACGCCTTGCTATTGGGAGATGGGGATGGGCGCTTTCTGGCGCGTCTGCTGAAAGCCAATCCTCTGCTTCGTGCGGATGTGGTCGATTCCAGCCAATCCATGCTGCGTATTCTCGACCGCCGCATTCGCCGGTGCGGTCCGCAAGTCGCTCAGCGAATTTGCCTGCACCACGCCGACGCCCTGGAGTGGAACCCCAGGGGAAGCTACGACCTGATCGTTTCTCACTTCTTCCTCGACTGCTTTTTTCCTGGCCAACTGGAGCAGCTCTTCAATCGTGTCCTTCCGCATGCCCTGCCGGGCGCGCAGTGGGTCATCTCGGAGTTCGCCTTCCCCCGCAACCCAGTCGCCGCTCATCTCGCGCGCGCGATCATCAGCTTGCTCTATCGCGCTTTCGGTCTGCTTACCGGACTCCGCGTGCGCACCCTGCCTGATTACGAAACCGCTCTGCTGCACCATGGATTGGTCCTCACCCACCACCGGAATCTTCCTGGCTGGCCTGTTGACTTCCCAGGTCTGGACCCTGCCCACTCCGCCGCAAAAATGAACTAGAATGCCGCATGCCCTCCCTGCAATTGCGCTGGCTATCGTTATTCGCTTTTCTGTTTTCCCTCTCCGCATGGGGACAGGTGTCGGCGGTGTATTCTCCTGACGGCAAACCGCTCTCGAAGCGGGTCGTGGCCTACTGGATCGACGCTAGTCTCAACACCGATGCCAAGACCCTGGACGCAACTGAGATCCTCGAATATCGCAATCCCTCCGACCAGCCTGTTTCTACCGTGCCCTTTCACCTCTACCTCAACGCTTTCCGTCCTCAATCCACCTTTTCCCAGGAGTCCCATCAGAGCGGCGTGGATCTCTCCTACAAGAAGGGAGAGCAAGGCTCCATCGACATCAAGAGCATTGCCGCCGAGGGGTATGGTGACCTTTCCCAAAGCGCTCGATTCGCGGCGCCCGACGACGGCAATCAAGACGACCATACGGTGATGGAAATCACCCTCCCCCAACCGCTTGCACCGGGTGAGGCAATTCGCTTCCACATCGCCTTTCACGACAAATTTCCGCTCTCTGTTGCCAGAAACGGATACAAGCGGGACTTCATCATGGGAGCGCAATGGTTTCCCAAGGTGGGCGTTCTGTGGCACGGCGCGTGGAATTGCCATCAGTACCACGCCGACACGGAATTCTTTTCCGATTTTGGTACCTACAACGTCAACCTCACGCTTCCCCAGCGTTACATCGTGGGCGCCAGCGGCATCCAGACAGGCGAGCAAGCCAACTCCGATGGCACCACCACCCTCAGCTTTCGCGGCGAAGATATTCACGACTTCGCCTGGGCCGCCTCCCCTCACTTTGTGGCCGTCGACGATGTTTTCGTGAACAGCTATGGCCCGGTAACTCTGCACGCGTTGGTCCTTGCTTCCCATGCTGCCCAGCGGCAACGCTATCTCGCCGTCCTCAAAGACACCATGCAGAAATATGATGAATGGTACGGACCGTATCCTTACAAGCAGATCACGTTGATCGATCCCGAACCTGGCTCGGCGATCGGGGGAATGGAATATCCGACGTTGATCACTGGGGACGCGGATTGGTGGGAGCCTTCGTGGAGCCACTACGTCCTGGACACGACCGTGGCCCACGAGTACGGGCACCAGTATTGGTACGGCATGGTTGCTACCAATGAATTTGAAGACCCATGGCTCGATGAAGGCATTAACAGCTACAGTGAAACCAAAGTGGCGAGTTCACTTTACGGCAGCAATAATTCTGCCGTGAATGGCCGCACGCTCTATGCCAGCATCACCGGGTTGTACCGCGATTTCTATCTGCTCGATCCGGACCACGACCCGATCGTGCGCCCGGGCTGGAAATTCATCAACGAGGCCAGTTACGGTGGCATCGTCTATGGCAAAACCGACACCGTGCTTAATACTCTGGAGGCGGTTCTCGGGGAAGCCACAATGCGCCAGGCGCTGCGCGCCTACTTCCTGCGCTACCGCTTTCAGCATCCCACCGGAACCGATTTTCTCAACACCGTGAAAGAAGTATCCGGGCGCACGGATCTTGAGCCTTTCTTCGCCCAGGCGTTCCAGGGCACCCAGGTGCTCGACTACTCCGTGGACTCGCTCACCTCCGGCCCCAGCGAATGGTGGAAGGATAATGCGGGACCGCCGTATCACACCAGCGTGGTGGTGGGGCGTAAAGGCAGCTTCCTTTTCCCGGTGAAACTCGAAGTAGGATTCGCCGACGGCTCCACGGAACAAGCCAACTGGGATGGCGTAGACCGCTGGGCCCGCTTCTCCTGGGACAAACCCGTACGGGCGGTTTACGCCCAGCTGGATCCGGATAGGAATGTCCTGCTGGACGCTAATTCGTTCAATAATAGTTACAGCCTGCGACCCGACCGGACCGCTCGTTTTAAACTGACCAATTACTGGCTGTTCGCCCATCAACTGCTGGTGCAATGGTTATCGTTCCTGGTCTGACATGACGATCCAATCACCATCTCCAGGGGAGCTACAACTTCGCATGAAGCGTCCGCTACCCAACCTTCTGGCCCGGGGATTTCAACTTGGTCTGCGCAATTGGCCCTGTGTGGTTTGGGCTTACGCCATCAATCTGCTCTTCAGCCTGCTGGGCAGCATCCCATTTACCGCCGGACTGGCCTCCACTCTCGACCACAGCCTGGCAGCGCAAAGGATCGCAGGCACTCTCGATGGTGCCGCTCTCCTGGAGCTGTTCATTCACCTCCGCGACGGCGGCTTTGCTCCCATGGCGTTCCGCGCCGCAGGTTCGCTGAATCTGCTCCAGCTGCTGGTACTGTTCGTTTTTTTCACCGGCAGCGTGTTTGTCTATGTTTCGGCCGAGCCGCCACGGCTCTCGGTGCTGCTGCGCGGTGGCGTCGCATACTTCTGGCGCTTTGTGCGCGCCGCGATTGTGGCTGTTTGCATTAGCGTTGTGGTCGTCGGGGTTCTGCTTGGCCTACGGGCGGCGTTGCTGGCTCGCCTTGACGACGGCTACGTCGGGGCGCGGATGTTTCTTTTCTCGGCCATCAGCCTGGCCGTGGTTTTGCTCGTCGCCCTGTTCATACGGCTCTGGTGGGACCTGGTTGAGGTCTATATCGTGCGCAACGCCATGGACGGCGAACGCAGCGTCCGCCGGGCGCTGCTCCCGGCGCTCCGCCTGCTTCGTCAATACTTCTTCCGCACCTTTGGCAGTTTCCTGGTGGCTGGTTTGGCCGGGGTAAGCGCTCTGGGCTTGTGCCTCGCTCTTTGGAAAGTGCTCCCCGCGCACCAGGTCTGGCTGGCTTTTCTGCTGGCGCAGGTTGGACTTTTTCTCCTGCTCGCCAGCCGGTTCTGGCAGCGCGGTGTGGAGGCTACTCTGGTCATGGCTGTGGACCCGCCCAGCATCATTCGGGAAGAGATAGGCGCAGAAGAAATGGAGACGTACGAATTGGGGGAAGTGGTTGAGGAAGGTAGCCCTTCGGTAGCGAAGATTGGAGTTTCGCCTGGGCTCACCGAACCCACCCTGCGCGATCTGGTGCAGAAGCTTCGGACCGAGCCCTGGGGCAATCCGGATGTTCCGCCGGCGCCCCTGGCACGCGCGGAGGTGGGCCTGCCATTGCCGCCGGCGCCTCAAAAACCGGCGGAGGTCAACGACCCATCGATCTCCGTGCTTGACCGCCACGAAAACAAATTTCCGCTCGGCGGCGTGAGCCCCGTCCCGGAAGCAGTTCCGGCCGTCCCGGTTGAGCCGCCGAAAGTCGCCGATACCCTCGAAAAAACGCCAATTCAGGAGAAAACGCCCCATTCGGACAAGAAGCCCCTGCCGTAATAGCCTGCACACCAAAGAACCGGGCAACCGTCGCCCTCTGCCGCCCCTCCTATGGGAATGAGCTCCTCCGATCCTGACGTTTTCCCCCAACCCGGTCCCGACCCTTCTCCAGATCCCGATCCTATTCCCGTGCCCCTTCCACCGGCGGACCCTGATCCCGCCCCGGGCCTGCCCACGGATCCGCTGACACCCGGCACCGGTCTATTGAGGAAGCCCTTCGCCTAGCCATGGGGAATGTTACAATCGCATGAATCGATAGAGACCGCGCCCGCAGTTGTCCCGCGTGAGAAGAGAAGTCCCAACCCATGAACCTTTACATCCTTCGTCATGCCAGCGCTGGCGTCCGCCGCGCGTCCCCGGCCGTTGATGTCAAGCGTCCACTGGACAAAGAAGGCAAAGAGCAGTGTTTGCTGGTCGCCAGGTACCTGAACGCCTTGAAGATTCAGTTCGACCTGATCGTATCCAGTCCGCTCAAGCGAGCTCTGCAAACTGCCTCGCTGGTGGGCACCGAGGTCGCCTATGACAGCAAGATCCAAATCACGGATGCCGTTGCGCCCTCAGGGAATGTGGCCGGCTTCCAGGCCCTGGTAACGACACTGAACGGGTATGAAAATGTGTTGATAGTGGGCCACAACCCCAATTTGCCCGAATTTCTGGGTTCGCTCATCTGCGCCCCCAGACCGGCAAGCATACGGATGCGCAAAGGAGCGATTGCCCGCGTCGACTGTCACCCGCCGGCCGGGACAATTGATCTCCCTGATGGATCCGCGGATGCTGCGGCAGATCTACGCCAGCGCGGCAAAAAGCTCGCGCCGGAACACCTCGCGGAAATAGTCGCCTTCCTTGCGCAGCGACCAGAGTTCCAGCTCCGCGCCGGTCCGGCCCGGGCTTAGCTCCATCAACACCCGCTTGGGATAGACGCGCAGCGTCACTTTCAGCACATCGCTCGCCCGGTCCTGGTTCAGCGCGACCGCCAGGCGCAGCAGCACTACCGCGCGTTGCACGCGAGTGAATTCCTCCGGAGGAATGGGCCGCATGGTACGATCCGCCGGGTCGGGACGAGACTTGCCCAGGTAGCGCGCAATGGCCGACATGATGGCTCTTTGCTGCGGCGTGAACCCGAATAACTCGGAGTTGGCGATGATGTACTGCGCGTGCCGGTGGTGTCCCTGGTAGTTCATGAACTTGCCCACGTCCCGCATCATGGCTGCCGCTTCCAGCCAGGAGCAGTACTCCCGGGGCAGTTCGTGCACTGCCTGCATATCGCGGAAGAGCTGCAGCGCATGTTGGCGCACGGCGTCCGCTTGCCGGGGGTCGACGCCATAGCGTTTGCACGTGGCCAGCACACCCTGCCAACGCTCCCGCTCGAACTGCTGATGGGCGGTAGTTTTGGCATCCTGCTCCGCCAGCATCTGGGCCAGGATGCCGTCGCGCAAGCCCAGCTCTGAGTAGATGAACCCGGGCAGAGCGAAATGCTCCAGCAGCGAGGTATAGACGTGGGCCCCGGCGACGATGATCTCGCTCCGCTTGGGCCCGATGCCCGGGACGCTGCTGCGCTCGGCGCTGTTCATGGCGGTCAGGCTGGCAGTCAGCCGGCGGACATTTCGCGTCTCCGCCAACGGCTTCCTTCTGGCTCGGCCATTTTTGCTGGAGGTCTTGCGCATCGCCATGCTGGCCTGCGACAGCGCGGCCGCCGTTCCCGAGGTAGCGATCACCAGCGAAACCCGCAGCGCACCCAAACGGCGCTCTGCCTTGCGCAGCTCGCGGGCGATAAATTGCTTCATGCGCGCAAGCTCTTCTTCCGAGGGAGGATCGCCGGGAAGAAATTCCTTGGTCAAGCGAACCGCGCCCAGCGGCAGGCTCACTGTTTCCTTAATGCGTTTGCGCTCGGAGAGCGTGATCTCGCAACTCCCGCCGCCGACGTCGATCAGCAGGCATCTGCCTTGCGTCCCCGGTTCCCCCATCACCCCGCGGTGGATGAGGCGCGCCTCTTCCAGACCGGAAATGATCTCTACTTCCCAACCGGTTTCGGATTTGACCCAGGCTAGAAAAGCCTGGGCATTGCGGGCATCGCGCAGGGCCGAAGTGGCTACGGCGCGGACCCCGTCGGCGCTATGCATTTTGACCGCGCGATAGAAACGCTTCAGCGCCACCAGGGTGCCGCCCATCGTTTCCGGAGAGATCACGCCGGTTTCAAAGACGCTCGCTCCCAGCCGCGTCACCTCGCGGTCCTCATGGAGCACTTTCAGTTGGTGTTGCTGGACTCGCGCGATTTTCAATCGGCAGGAGTTGGAACCAATGTCAATCGCTGCGTACGTCTGCATCGTGTGGGGAAGTTTCACCTCAAGATACAACACTTCTTCTTACATTATCTTTAAGCCCGACTATGGCTTAACCTGGCCGCGCGAAGACTCTGTGTACGAAGGGCTACGGCTTCAGCCGTGCCGCACTGCCCTAGGACTCATGAGGGCTTTAGCCCCTGAGGTACGTCTATGCACTTAATGTCCCCGAAAGCGTACCTCAGCGGCTAAAGCCAAATCATGAGTCTCGCATTTGCGGCACGGCTGAAGCCGTGCCCTTCGTGGCAAAACCCCGAGCGTGTTGGCATTTAGAAACCGGAAGCGAGACCCCTTTGGCCGACCCGTACAACGCCCGGCGGCCGCTTCGCGGGTGGTCGGCTGGCCATCCACTCTCCCAAAAGGCGTCCGCGCGTGGATTGGGTGGTCTTCATCGCCGCGGCAAAATGGCTTTCAACTTCGCGCTCGAGAAATGCGGTCAGATCCGGCGCTTCTTGTCCCAGAGCCGCACTGGCCTCTTCACTGAGGCATAGCCAGTCGTGCCAGTCGCCGATTGCATCCTGTATCCGTTTCAGTGCAATGGCGACGCTGGATGTTTGCCCGTCGACTGCGGATTCGGCAACGTACCGCGCCTTCTTGGTCGCTTTGCGAAAATCGTGCAGGTTCTCCCCATCCAGCACGGGCATGGCGTCCGCTGCGCGTACGAAGTCCTCCAAGGCCACAGCATCGGCCGGCCGCGAACTCCTCATGCTGCTCAGAGGCGCATGGCTCATGGCAGCCAGGAAACCGGCTTGCCCTTCCGCCAATGCCCGCTGCCGCTTTCTGGTCTTCTTCTGCATACCTTGGGCCTAGGCGCTTGCGTTCACCTTTGAGCCAGGCGTCGAGCATTTCCGCCTGTTTGGAAAGCGGCGCCAGAATCCTTACCCACCCAGTCTTGCAGTAGCTTGCGGTGCACATCCAGATCGCGCACCGCGCCGGCTGCGCGGCGAATCTGCTTCAGTTGCCGCAGCCAGGCCCGAGCCGCCTGCTCTAATGCCGGGCCCGGCGTTTCGCGCAGCCTCGCCTCAAGCATGGCCTGCAGACGGCGGGACCCTGTTCTTACCCGATGCACTGCGTCAGGGTCCGCATCCTGGGCACATTGCGCGACTGCGGCGTTGAATGCGTCCGCTGTCGCGGTGAGATGAGCCAATGCGGGCTGGCTGGTATTCTGCTGCTTACGTTCCGCGCTTTTTTGAGCCATGTCGAATCACTTCACTCTTTCCCTCGAGGTGCCTGCCGAAAATAGCTTTGCCCTCTCTCCGGTACGAGCCTGGACGCTGCTGCTGCTGGTCTTCGCCGCGGTGCATGTGGCGGCGCTCTGGGCGCCCCCCTTGCTGGATGACGCAGATGCCACCCACGCCACTGCTGCCCAGTATATGGCTCGCAGCGGAGACTGGGTGACACTGAAAGTGGATGGCATCCGTTACCTGGAGAAGCCGCCGCTGCCTTATTGGCTGGCCGCCGCCGATTACCGCATCTTCGGATTCAACGTATTCGCGACCCATCTGCCTCTAACCCTGGGGGTGCTTGGCCTCGCCATTCTGGCCTGGGCCTGGGGCCGTCGTGCCTACGGCGAGCGGACAGCGTTCTATGCAGCCCTCAGCATTCTGACCAGCGTCGGGGTTTTTCTCTTCACCCGTATCTTCATTCCCGAAGTCCTGCTTACCCTGCTGCTGGCCTTTGCTCTTTACAATTTTCTCATCGCACTGGAAGACAGGAAACCCGCTCGCTTTTACCTGGCCTGGGCCGCACTCGCTTTGGCCATGCTGGCCAAGGGGATGGTGGCCCCAGTCTTCTTTTTATTCGCCATCGTACCTTACCTGCTGCTCACCGGAGATTGGCGCCGCTGGCGTGAATTCCGCCTGCCCTCCGGCCTTCTGCTCTTCCTCGCCATCGCCGCGCCCTGGCATATTCTCGCCGGCCTGCGTAACCCGGGCGCCGGGCATCCGGTAGGAAATATTCCCACCCCAGGCAATGTCCACGGCTTCTTCTATTTCTACTTCATCAACGAGCAAGTGCTTCGCTTCCTGGGCAAGCGTTATCCAGTCGACTACAACAAACTCCCCTTTCTTCTCTACTGGAGTCTGCATCTGGTCTGGCTTTTTCCCTGGAGCATCTACCTGCCGGTGGTTCTGCGCCAGACGTGGAGC
Source organism: uncultured Acidobacteriaceae bacterium (assembly GCA_963805955.1). Taxonomy (GTDB): domain Bacteria; phylum Acidobacteriota; class Terriglobia; order Terriglobales; family Acidobacteriaceae; genus PALSA-350. Next base: position 283,705 of record CAWDVZ010000005.1, on the reverse strand, counting down.
GCGCGCACCCGCTGGCTTCGCGAGCTGCAGGGAGCCCGCTATTCCGCCGCCGCCCGCTCTGCGCTTTTTCGTGCCCGAACCACCTGGCTGCTCGCCATCTATGCGGCGGTCATCCTGCTATTTTTCTCCCTCTCCACCAATCAGGAGTACTACACCTTTCCGGTCTATTTCCCTCTGCTGCTGCTCACCGCCGCGGCGCTTGCGAGCGAAGAAGTCCGGGCTGTGAGCAACTGGCTCATCGCCGGTCAGGTGGCACTCGCCATCATAGGTTTGGTTGCAGCCGTGGCGCTCGGCTACGGTCTGTGGTCCTCGCGCGGGCTTCCTTCAGGCAGCGACATTGGCGCGCTTCTTGCTCATCGGGACGTGGCCGGGTACACGCTTTCGATGTCCCATTTGTTCGATCTTACCGGGCCATCCTTTGCTGCGTTGCGCCTGCCTGCGGGCTTGGCTGCCGTTGGTTTGCTGCTTGGCCCCATGGTCGCCTGGGCACTGCGACGGCAGCGGCACCATTTCGAGGCCACGGTCAGCGTAGCTTTTACTTCCGCTGTATTTCTGATTGCAGCGCATATCGCCCTGGTGCGTTTTGAGCCCATGCTTTCCTCTCGCGCCATGGCTGTCACCATCAACCACATTGCCCCGCGCGGAACCGATGCCACGCTCATCCTCTATGGCGATGTGGCCGACGGCTCATCGCTGCTTTTCTACACGCAGCGCCAGGCTTTGTTGGTCAATGGCCGGGTCAGCTCGGTCCTTTGGGGCTCGAACTATCCTGACGCTCCGCGGGTGCTGATCAGCGATGCGGATCTGCTTGCGTTGTGGGGCACTGGTCCGCGCAGATTTCTTTTCGTCCCGGGAGACGTCCACGCCCACGTAACCGCCTTACTGGGAAATCGAGCTTACATGTTGCAGGAGCTCTCCGACAAAACCCTCTACACCGATCGCCCCCTCTAAGAGGCCAGTCCGGCTTGAGAAATTGCCGGTTTAGAGCAGTGGTATCCCACATCTCGCGAAAAACGAGCGAGATGGTGATGGGGCGAACTCGGTGGGACAGATCAGCAGGTTCTAGGAGCGAACCCTGTCCCGGCTCGAACCCTGGGATACCACGATCTCGACGGATTTCGAGAGTACTCGCACCCGTGATCTGCGGTTGGGACAGAATTAGTTGGTTCCAAGAGGACGGAACTCTGTCCCGGCTAAAAACCCTGGGATACCACGAGTCTTAACCAGGATTGCGCCAGTAGTACCCGCCCACCCGTGATCCGTGGTTGGGACAGAATTAAGTAGTTGGTTCCAAAAAGACGGAACTCTGTCCCGGCTACAAAACCTTGGGATACCACGAGTCCTGCCTGTGGCTTCTGGACGCTTCAGGGTTTAAACCAGTTATGCAGTGAGAATGGCTTCAGGGTCGCGCTCGGCGGAATCATTTCTCATGGAGCCGTCCTGCTGCAGGTTATAGACTTCCCCGCGCCACTGAACCTGGTTGCTCACGTAACTGGCGATCCAATAACCAAACCCCAGCAGGTCGCGCACAGGATAGAGCAGCGCGCTGCGGATCCACCTGGGCTCGGCGACCACCAGCTTGCCCACAACGGCACCTAGAGCGACCCGTGAGGCCCAGCTCCAGAACAACAGCAGCGCACCCAGCAAAGGACGATGCAACGCCGCTGCAACGCATGCCGCAAACAACCCATAGGGCAAGCTGAAGGTCAGCCCGGTTCCGATATGACCCTTGGGACGGGAAAAGCGGGTGCTCTTCATCCACCGGATCTGGTGCAGTATGGAAGGGATAAATGCCGAATTCAATACATGATGGTCAATCGTGTGAGTGGAAAGAACCACCTGATGCCCACTGGCGGCGACCAGGTTTCCCAGCATGAAGTCGTCGGCATGATAGTGCCCTAGCGCACGGAAGCCACCGGCCCTCTGCAGGCAGTCGCGACGCACCACCATGGTCGGCCCCAAGGCAAACTTCATGCCTTCGAGCATCTCCGCCACCAGCACCCCGGCGGACATCTCGATCGACATACCGACGGCTTCGAGCTTAGACCAGAAACTGCCGCCTACTCCGCGATAAAGGCAAGTAACCAGGCCAACACGCTCATCGGCGAACGGCGCCATGACCGCCCGCAAATATCCGGGCGTGACGGAAACGTCGCTGTCGCTGACCACAAAAAAACCGGTGGCCGCGGCACTCTGCATGCGCTCCAGGGACCACACCTTGGCATTGGCATAGGGAGCAATGCCGCTGCAGACGAACCTGGAGCGAATCTTCGGATAACGCGCGGCCACCCGCCGGGCAATCTCCAACCCCGGATCCTGGTCGCTGCGCGCGCAAAAAATGATCTCGAATTCCGGGTAATCCTGTTCAAAGAAGCTTTGCAGATGAGATTCGAGGTCTGGTTCCGATCCGTGCAGCGGCTTAAGCAAGCTGACCGGCGGGGCGAACGGGCCGGGTACCGCCGTACGCCGGCGTTGGGCCAGACGCAGGGCGCCAACAGCCACCAGGAGGGCATACATGGTCGACGTAATGATGCCGGTAATGGCGAGTACGAGGAGAAAGTTCATCATGCTGGCAGCCGACCCTGAACCCCCTTTAAGTCTACAGTCAAGCCGACTTTAGCGCTTGCGCGTAACCGCCGGCACGACCATAGGCCGGCGCAGGGCAACGATGGCGCCCTCGCTGGCCGGCATGCCCTGCTGCATCTTGGAGAGCATCTCGGTGCGTACGTAGTCGACGAAGTCCTGCATCTGGCGATTCATCTCCTCCATGCGCTCCCGCATCTGCAGGATGATGGCGATGCCGGCGATATTGACGCCCAGCTCCCGCGCCAGGTTGAGAATAAACTCCAGCCGCTCCAGGTCTTCATCCGTGTACAGACGCGTGTTTCCTACCGTGCGGGAGGGCTGCAGCAGCCCTTCGCGCTCATAAAGCCGCAGCGTCTGCGGGTGGATCTCGTACATCTCGGCAACCGCCGAGATCATGTATGCGCCTTTGGATTTACGTTTCGTAGGCATTTTCGTTCCCACGCCTTTGCATCATCAATTACTGGTTCATACGCCGGCGAAAGTCGCCTCTCGCGGGTCTTCTGGATTCAATTTCGCAAACTCCCGCAAAATCTCTTTCGATCGCTCATCGCGCAATGGGGGCACAACCATCTCCACGGTGACAATCTGGTCGCCGCGAGCTCCCTCGTGGGTAGCTGAGGGAACGCCCTTCCCGCGCATGCGCAGCTTCTGCCCGCTCTGCGTCCCCGGCGGGATCCTCAATTGGGCGCGGCCATCGATGGTAGGCACCTCAACCTTGGCCCCCAGGGCCGCCTCCGGAACTGTCACCGGAATCGTAACCTGAATATCGTCCCCTGAGCGGGTGAAGACGGGATGGCTATCGATCTTGATAATGAGGTAAAGGTCTCCGGCTGGGCCGCCATTGATGCCGGCATTGCCCTTGCCCGCCAGCCGGATCCGCTGCCCATCGCGCGTACCGGCCTTGATGCGGACTTCCACCGTCTCCGTCCGCGTCACGGTTCCTTCGCCGTGGCAAGTCGGGCATTCGTCCTCGAGCTTGCCGGTGCCGCCACACCGCGGGCAGGCGATCTTGAATTTCATTCGTCCACCCATCTGGGTCACTTGGCCGGTGCCCTGACATTCCGGACAAGGACCGCCGCCGGTGTTGGGTTTCCCTTTGCAGGTAGGACAGGCTTCCTGTCGCACTACCTGAATACGCGCCACTCCGCCGCGGATCGCGGTCCAAAAATCTACCGTGACCTGATATTCGAGATCGGTTCCTGGCTGCGGCCCGTGGTTCTTCTGTCCCTGGGAAAAGACGCTGGAGAAAATATCCCGGAACCCGCCCCAGCTTGAGCCCGAGGCGCCACTGGCTTCCCCGGGTCCTGCGGCGTAGTCGGAGAAGTCGAATCCCCCGAAGTCGATGGGGACGCCTCGCCCTCCGCCGGACGAACGCGTCGAACCCCCAGCATGGCCTCCGCCCGGAAAGCCACCATAGCCTCCGCGTGCCGCAGCCTCCGCAGCCGCGGGATCAATCTGATCGGAGTAATACCCTAGCGCGTCGTAGACCTTGCGCTTTTTCTCATCGCTTAAGACATCATTGGCTTCCGAAATTTCCTTGAACCGCTCTTCTGCCTTCTTATCCCCGGGGTTTACGTCAGGATGATATTTACGCGCAAGCTTGCGAAAGGCTTTGCGGATATCGTCTGCCGTGGCCGTTTTCTTGACTCCCAGGAGAGAGTAATAATCTTTGGTCGGTGTCGTTGCCATTCGTTCAATTCCTGGTTTTCTAAATGGTTGACGGGCCGCCAATACGGCGGCCCGCGCTTTACTTCAGTTCCACCACAACCGGGCTTCTACCGGCTCGATTCGCCAAAACAGATCGGGTTCTACCCGGGTCATCTGCGCGGCAAAGCTCTCCGCTTCTTCGCGAGTGTTGAACATGACCTGGTTATAGATTTGTCCCGCTCGAAGTTGTTCATATTTCCACATCGTCTCAGTCATTTCGCCCTACCTTCCGCTGCTGTTGCTATACAGCACGGGGCGCCCCAGCGGTTGAGCGCCCCATGCCACCTCTGACTGAGAGCAGCAAACAAACTTGCGTTGCTTTTCCTTTGTCCTTACTTCTTGTCAGCCACGTCCACGTACTCGGCGTCAATCACGCCTTCTTCCTTCTTCTCCTCGGTCGTGCCGCCGGCAGCTGCGCCGCCGTCGCTCGGGGCCGAAGATCCGGACGCGTTCGCCTTGTACATGGCCTCGGCCAGCTTATGCGAAGCCGCGGTCAGTTTCTCCCGCGCGCTATTCAGGTCAGCCGCGTTGGAGCTGCCCTGGAGCGTTGTCTTCGCCTGGCTAAGCGCAGATTCAACGTCGGTCTTATCGCTGCCGGAAACCTTGTCGCCGTTGTCCTTCAGCATCTTCTCGACGTTGTAGACCATGTTGTCGAGCGAGTTCCGCGCCTCTACCTCGTCCCGCTTCGCCTGGTCCTCGGAAGCGTGCGCATCGGCTTCTTTTGCCATGCGATCCACTTCTTCCTTACTTAGACCCGAAGAGGAAGTGATCGTGATCTTCTGATCTTTGCCCGTGGCGTTGTCTTTCGCCGTCACGTTCAGGATGCCGTTGGCATCGATGTCGAAGGTCACTTCCACCTGCGGCACGCCACGCGGGGCAGGAGGAATTCCGCTCAGCTTGAACTTGCCCAGGGTCCGGTTCTGTGATGCCATGGGGCGCTCGCCCTGCAACACGTGCACCTCAACTTCCGTCTGGTTGTCAGCCGCCGTCGAAAACGTCTCCGTCTTCTTGGTCGGGATAGTGGTGTTGCGCCCGATCATCTTGGTCGCGACTCCGCCCAGTGTTTCAATGGCCAGGGTCAGCGGCGTGACATCGAGCAGCAACAGGTCGGTGACTTCTCCCGCCAGTACGCCTGCCTGAACCGCGGCGCCGATGGCAACAACCTCGTCCGGATTGACGCCCTTGTGGGGCTCCTTGCCGAACAGGTCCTTAACCAGCTGCTGGATGCGCGGCATGCGCGTCTGTCCGCCTACCAGCACTACTTCGTCGATCTTGCTGGTGTCGACCTGCGCATCGGCCAAAGCCTTCTTGCAGGGCTCAATCGAGCGCTGCAACAGGTCTTCGACCAGCTGCTCCAGCTTGGCTCGGGTCAGCTTCTTGACCAGGTGCTTCGGTCCGGTCGCATCCGCCGTGATGAAGGGCAGGTTGATCTCCGTCTCCACCGTGGTCGAGAGCTCGATCTTGGCCTTTTCCGCCGCGTCTTTCAGGCGCTGCAGAGCCATTTCGTTGCCCTTTGCCCGCAGATCCAGTTGCTCATCTTTCTTGAACTCATCGATCAACCAGTCCACGATGCGCTGGTCGAGGTTGTCGCCGCCCAGGTGGGTATCACCGTTGGTCGATTTCACCTCGATCACGCCTTCGCCTACTTCGAGCACGGAAACATCGAAAGTTCCGCCGCCGAAGTCATAGACGATGATCGTTTCGTCCTTCTTCTTGTCCAGCCCGTAAGCCAACGCCGCCGCAGTGGGCTCGTTGACGATGCGCTTTACATCAAGGCCGGCAATCTTGCCCGCATCCTTGGTCGCCTGGCGCTGGGCATCGTTGAAGTACGCCGGCACGGTGATCACTGCCTCCGTAACCGTGGTCCCGAGATAGTCCTCTGCAGCCTTCTTCAGCTTCTGCAGAATCATTGCCGAGATCTCAGGTGGGGTATATTCCTTCCCCTGAGCCACAATGACGACGTGGTCGCCCTGTTGTTTTACCTTGTAGGGCACCATCTTCATTTCGTCGTTCACTTCATTGGCCCGGCGGCCCATGAAGCGCTTGATCGAATAAATCGTGTTTTCCGGGTTGGTGATCGCCTGGCGCTTTGCGACCTGGCCTACCAACCGCTCCCCGCTCTTGGTAAAGCCGACGACGGACGGGGTAGTCCGGCCACCCTCTTCATTGGGTATGACCTTGGGCTCGCCGCCTTCCATCACTGCCACCACTGAGTTTGTGGTGCCTAAATCAATACCTATAATCTTTGCCATTCACTTCGCTCCTGCACGCACAGCGCTCGTGCGAGTCCTGGACTTAGCCTCGCACTTGAGTCTTCTGTTGTCAAGCTATCTGATGCCCCGAATCACCAAAAGATTCATCGGAGGGAAGCTTTCGCCAGGGAAGCCAACCGCAGGGGCGACTGAGTGTAGCCCAGGACGAGTCCTGGGTGAACGGGCGGATAGGTCAGTCCGCGCAAGCGATCGGCTGAACATGCCCTCAGCTATTTCAGCTTGTTCCCTGGCGAGACTGGCTCGACGTGATCGAAACCCAGGACTGCGTCCTGGGCCAGTTTCAACCGCCCCTCCGGGGCTTAGACGCCAAAGTTGCGCAGGGCGGTGCAGGCCCGGTCGAGATCGGCTGCCTGCTTGGCAAAACAGTAGCGGAGGAGGTTTTCTCCCCGGCCAGCGCCATAGAACGCCGACCCGGCGACTGCGCCCACCCCTGTCGCCCGAAGCAGGTTCCGGGCCTTGACGCTGGCCCGATCCCCTTCAATTCGGCTGGCATCGGCAAGCACGTAATAGGCGCCGTCAGGCACCGCCGGGGTGAGACCGGCGGCGGTCAGGGCGTCACAGATCTGGTCCCGCTTTTCCTGGTACTCGGTCGCTAGGCCCTGGTAGAAGCTATCGGGCAAAGCACGCAGTCCGGCTGCCGCCCCGTACTGGAACGGAGAAGGAGTGCATACGTAATTCAGGTCGTGGAAGTAGCCGATGGCGGGAATCCACTTGCTGCTGGCGGAGAGGTACCCGACCCGCCATCCGGTCATGCTGAAGGTCTTGGAGAGGCCGGAAATCGAGATCGTCCGTTCCGCCATGCCGGGAATCGTCGCCGGGCTGATATGCGACTGGCCCTCATAGATGAAGTACTCGTAAATCTCGTCGGTGAGAACGAAGAGGTCGTATTCGATTGCCAGGGCGGCAATGGCCTCCAGCTCCGGCCGGGTGAACACCTTGCCGCAGGGATTGCCGGGACTATTGATAACCAGTGCCGCGGGTGCGGGGGGTGATGGCCGCTCGCAAACGATCAAAATCGATTTCCCAGGTAGCGTCTTCCATGGGCACCAGTACCGGCTCCACGCGCATGGAAAGCAGCGTACTGCGGTGGTATCCATAAAACGGTTCGAACAGAATTACCTGGTCGCCGGGATCGAACAGCGCCAGGCAAGCGGAGTACATGGCGCCGGTGGCTCCCGAGGTCACCAGGATCTCCTTTTCCGGGTCGGCCACCAGGCCGTTATGGCGCTCCAGCTTCTCCGCGATCGCCTGGCGCAGCACGGCAACGCCGTCCAGCCGGGTGTAGATGTTATGGCCGTCATAGATCGCCTGGATGGCGGCTTCGATCACCACCTCGGGCAGCGGGGTATCGCAAACTCCCTGGGCCAGGTTCACGCCCCCGACCGCGTCGCACTCCACGGTCATGGAGCGGATTTCCGACTGAATGATGCGAGGAGCAATTTCGCTCAGGTGAAGGCGTTTCTCCGTGACGGCAGGCATGAAAGCATGTCTACCACGGCAACGGGGGATCCTGTAAAGAGGGAAGCTCAGAATCAATGAAACCGGCCCTGCCACTTAGTCAACTGCCCGAACGTGGGCGTTACCGCGGGCAAGAAATAGCACCATGCCAAGCGTCGAATGGTAACTTTTGCCGTAAAACAGGGTTTAGGCACAGTGACGGACTGTGCTCGTTACCGTCTATGCAGTAAGTTCCGGCGAACGGATCGGGCGTCCCGCCTGGACGAGGGGGTTAAAAAATGGATTTGAAGAGTAGAAATCGTTTGCAATGGGTACTTTCCGGAGCGCTGGGCGCGAGTATCGCGCTAGCTCCAGCCTTGGCCGCGTCTGGGCAGCAGACTACACAACAGACACCAACGCCGGGCCAACAGGGTGACTGGGGCCAGGCAGGACCGCCGCCCGATGTGCAAAATGGACAAATTCCCCCGCCCGATAGTGCGGCGCAGGATCAGAATCAGAATGCGGATCAGGGCCCGCCCCAATATCCTGGCCAGACGGCTGACCAGAATCAGGACCCAAACCAGCCCCCGCCCCCACCTCCGCCGGCAGCTTCCGGCCCAGGGGTAGGCTACGGACAGCCGCCTCGGCCCGCTTACCAGCCGGCCAGAACCAAGCCAATGCGTACCAGGGTCCGCAGAGTGCGGCCCCGGCGCCTCCTCCCTCCGGCCCGGTCACGTTGTCGAACGGCTTGCTCTTGCCGATTCGCACCAGTGAGCCGCTGGATTCGAAAAAAGTGAAGCCAGGGGACTACTTCCAGGGAACGGTGGCTCAGAGCGTGTATGTTGGCAATGTGCTGGCGATTCCCCGGGGTGCTCAGGTCACCGGCCGCGTGGTAGACGTCAAGAAGCCGGGTGAACTAAAGGGCGGAGCCAGCATCTCGCTGCAACTGACCAACCTTAACCTGGGCGGCAACTCCTACTCGCTGGCGACCGATGTATTCAACACCAACAGCCCGGGCAAGGGTGGTTACACTGCCGGCAACACGGTCGGCGCTGCTGCACTGGGCGCGGCCATCGGGGCCGTCGCCGGCGGTGGTCCTGGCGCTGCCATAGGCGCGGTAGCCGGCACCGGCGTAGGATTGGGCGCTTCTGCGGCCACCCCGGGTCCGCGGAGCATCGTTCCTCCCGAATCTCTGCTTACGTTCCATTTGACCGCCCCGGCCACGGTACAGCCTGTGAGCTATCAGGACGCTTCTCGCATCGAGGCGAGTGCCCCTGGTCCGCAAGGCCGCCGTTATCCTCCCCAGCCCTACGGCTACGGAGGCCCAGGTTATCCAGGTCCGGCAGCTTATGCTCCGCCACCTCCGGGCTACGCCCCTTATCCGTATGCGTATGGCTATCCGTACCCCTACGCCTATGCTTACCCTTACCCGTACGTATATGGCTATCCGTACTACTACCGCCGCTGGAGATAAGCCGTTGGATTTATGGCCCGACTTCTGTCGGGCCATAAACTTTTGTGAAGGGTACGGCCTTTAGGCCGTACGCAAAGATGTCGAAATAAATAGGGCTTTAGCCGCTGAGGGGACGATGCCAGTCAAATGGCACTGCCCTCAGGGGCTAAAGCCCGGTGTTCTTGTTGCTTATATGTACGGGCTAAAGCCCGTACCCTTCAAAAGAGTTCACTCCTTTATCCTGACCGGGTGCGCCCGTCGGATAAGCTCACCACCAGCCTGATCTATACTTAATAAGCTGCTCTCAAGGTCGCCCTATCCCATGATTCGTTTCCTGCAAAAAGACAACCGCGTCGTCAAGATCATCTTCATCGTTATCATCGCAGTCGCCGTAGTCACCATGGTGATCACGCTGGTGCCTGGGATTTTTGCCGATACCGATACCTCCTCTGATAGCTACGCCACCGTGCACAGCGGAGGCTTCATGGGCCGCTACTTCGGCACCTCCACCACCATCACCACGCCCGAGGTGCAGCAGGTTGCGGAAAGAATCCTGCAGCAAAAGCATTACCCCGATATGGTGCTGCCCTACATCATGCCGCAGGCGGCGCAGGCGCTGATCCAACGCGAAGTGCTGTTGCAGGAAGCAAACCGCCTCGGCCTCCAGGTGGGAGATGCGGATCTGCGCCGGGCCATGCAAACCGGCCCCTTCTCGCAGGCACTGTTCCCCAACGGACAATTCATTGGCGAGGACCGCTACGCGGACTTTGTGTCGAACTACTTCCACACCTCGATTCAGGACTTCGAATCCCAGGTCAAGAAAGAGATCGAGATCAACCGGCTGGAATCCATGGTGACCGGCGGCGTCACCGTGTCGGACCAGGACGTTCGCAACGCCTACCGGGAGCAGGGAACCAAGATCAAGTTTGATTACGCCGTGATCAACTCCGAAGACCTGCGTAAGCAGATCAACCCCACGGATGCCGAGCTGCAGGCATTTTTCAAGCAGAATGCCGCCAGATACAAAGACGCGATCCCTGAGACGCGCAAGCTCGCCTACATCGCCTTGAACCAGAACGACGTGCCGGGCGGCGCGCCTCCGGTGTCCGACCAGCAGGTGGAGCAGTACTACCAGGCCCACCAAAAAGATTTCCAGGTGCCGGAAGAAGTAAAGGTGCGGCACATCCTGATCAAGGTGCCGACCGGCGCCGATGCAAAAACTGATGCGGCCGCCAAACAAAAAGCCGAGGATCTGCTGAAGCAGATCAAGGGCGGTGCGGACTTTGCCGCACTGGCCAAGGCCAACTCCGATGACCCGGGCAGCAAGGAGCAGGGCGGCGAGTTGGGCATGATTCAGCGCGGCGTGACCGTGCCCGCATTTGAAAAAGCGGCTTTCGATTTGCAGCCGGGCCAGATCTCCGACGTGATCAAGACGCAGTTCGGATATCACATCCTGAAGGTGGAAGAGAAGCAGACGGCGCACCTGAAGCCGCTGGACGAGGTGAAAGCGCAAATCCTGGCCACCTTGACCCGCCAGCAGGAGGCGGACCAGCAAGCCAGCTATGCGCAGCAACTGGCTACCGAGGCGGCCAAGTCAGGCCTGGCCAAAACCGCCGAGGCCCACCACCTGCAGGTGGTGACGACCGATTACGTGCAGCAATCGCCGTGCTCCCCGGGCTTCCTGACGGAGCGAAATTGCTGACCCAGGCCTTCAGCGCCAAGCCGGGAGCTGCTCCCCAGGTGAGCTCAACCGGCGAAGGTTTCGCGGTCTTCCAGGTGGAAGACACGAAGCCTGCGCACGCCCCCTCGTTCGAGGAATACAAGTCGCATTTGGTGGACGATTTCCGGGAGCAGCAATTGCCCCAGTTGCTGGCGCGCAAGACCAATGAACTGGCGGACAAGGCGCACGCGGAAAACAATCTGGCCCAGGCAGCCAAAGAGCTCGGCGCAACCGTCAAGAGCAGCGATCTGGTGGGCCACACCGCACAGGTACCGGATATCGGAGACTTGTCCACTGCAGCGCCCGATCTGTTCGATCTGAAGGTCGGGCAGATCAGCAAAGCGATCAACACCGGGCACAGCGGCATTGTGGCGAAAATCGACGACAAGCAGGAACCGACTCCCGAAGAGACCGCCAAGAACTTCGATGCCACGCGCGAGTCGCTGCTCAGCGAACGGCGAGAGCAGATGTTTGCCGTTTTCGTGACCGCTCTGACGGATCGCTATCAAAAGGAGGGAGGCATCCGCATGAACAAGCGTGCCCAAACCGGGCTGGCCCAGGGGATGCAAAGCTAACCGCAAGCAACCGGAGTCACTGCTTTGGAATCTCCTTGAACAGAAGGCCATTTGTTTTTCTCGCCTTCCCCACAGGTACTGAATGGCCCTCGAACGATCGTCGGGACTGCTTCTCCATATCTCCTCTTTACCTTCCTATGGAGGCATTGGCGACCTTGGGCCTGCCGCCTACGCCTTTGCCGACTTTCTCGCGGCTGCCAAGCAGCGGCTGTGGCAGGTTCTTCCGCTAAGCCCGACCGGCTATGGCAATTCACCCTACGCGGCCCTTTCCGCCTTTGCCGGCAATCCGTTGCTGATCAGTCTGGAGAAGCTGGTAGAAGCAGGATGGCTTGGTGCGGACCGCATCGCCGGGCTTCCGGGCCATGCTGGAAACGTGCGCTTTGAAGAAGTGGAACAGCGTAAGTGGCCGCTTCTGCTCGAGGCCGCGCGTCACTTCCTGCCCACCACGACGACCAGCAGTGGGCCCGCTTTCAGCGCTTCCGCGAAGAGAATGCCTTCTGGCTGCCGATTACGCTCGCTACAGTGTATTGCGGCACAGATTTTCCTCCGGCGCCTGGTTATCCTGGCCGAAGGAGTTTGCCCACCGGGAAGCGGATGCGCTGCTCCAGTTGCAGCAGGAGAGCCGGGACGATCTCGAGGTCGAGCAGGCGATACAATTCGCCTTCGATGAGCAGTGGAAAGCCCTGCGCAGCTACTGTGCGGAGCGCGACATCCGCTTCATCGGCGACGTGGCTGATCTTCGTCAACTACGATAGCGCCGATGTGTGGACCCATCCGGAAATTTTTGAGCTGCGCGAAGACCTTACTCCCATTCGCGTTGCCGGTGTGCCCCCGGACTATTTCAGCGCGACCGGCCAGCGCTGGGGCAATCCGATCTACAAGTGGGAGGTGCTGGAGAGCCGGGGCTTCGACTGGTGGGTGGACCGCATGCGCCGTACCCACGCGCTGTACGACATTATCCGGCTCGATCACTTTCGCGGGTTTGAAGCGTTCTGGGCAATTCCCGCCGAGGATGAGACCGCCATCCATGGGGAGTGGGTCAAGGCCCCGGGCGCCGCTCTCTTTAGCGCGCTGCGCGACAATTAGGCGAGCTGCCGTTGATTGCCGAGGATCTCGGCCTGATCACCCGCGAAGTGGATGCGCTGCGCGAGCAGTTCGATCTGCCTGGTATGCGGGTGCTGCAATTTGGCTTCAGCGACCGGGCCGCGCACAACTACCTGCCTCACCGTTATGTAACCAACACTGTGGTCTACACCGGCACCCACGACAACGACACCACGCTGGGCTGGTGGCAGCACGGGGTGACCGAGGAGGAGAGGCATGCGGTCTATGTGTATCTCAACCCGGCGCCCAATGATGTGGTGTGGACCTTGATTCGTGCGGCCTCGACCTCAGTGGCCGACGTCTGTATCTTTCCCGTGCAGGACATCCTGGTGCTCGGTTCCGAAGCACGCATGAACACGCCCGCGATCCCGGAGAATAACTGGACCTGGCGCATGGCTCCCGATGCCCTCAACGGCCAACAAGCCCAGGGGCTGGCGCAGCTTACCGAGTTGACCGACCGCGACGGCTGGGTAGAGCCGCCGAAAGCCTAAAGATGCGGAGAGAAATGACACCACCGATAAGGCCGTTGAGTCAAGGCCCGGTGGGACGAGCGCCAAACGTCGCCAGCGCTAAGGAGTTTGTGCCCGACCGGCGAGAAAACAGAGATCCGCTCCACTCTGCGCTCAGCACCTGAGTTCGGAGTGGACGAACCTGCGATTCCTTTTCTATTTCTCGCGCAGACCGGAAGGGTTGGCATTCAATTCAGACAAGCCGAGCTCCCTACTCTTCGCTGACCAAAAGCGCCACTGGATAAGTAGCAAATAATGTGCTCAGCGGCAAGTTTTGCTGTTCCGGCACAGTCACTGATTCGCCCGTGAAAACATTGCTATACCGTGTCCCAGGGGAACAGGCATCCGCAACTGATCGTTGCCCCAGGCGGGGCCGAGCGGCATTTCCAGCTTGCCCCGCATGAGTGTGCAGGCGAAACGGGGCAGCACCGCCAGAACGCTTCGGCCGCTCGCCGGGTCACGGCGTAGAAACGCAATCACATTTTCCTGTGTCCCCGGACACCTCGAGCGCAATGTACTCACCTCGGCGAAAGAGCGCATGTTCCCGCTGCCGCACCTGCAAGCGCGCGATGCGTGGTCCAGAGCTTCGCCCTGCCATCCGCGAGGTTGGCGAGCACGTCACGGCACACCGCGGCCGGGCCCTCTTGCTCCGCCAGTGCATGCAACGCATCCAGGTAGCCGGCGCGCAGATTGTAGTCCACCGGCCGCCGGTTATCCGGGTCGACCAGGCTCAATTCCCAGAGCTCGTTTCCCTGGTAGAAGTCGGGCACCCCGGGAACAGCAATCTTGAGCACCACCTGGGCCAGCGAATTCACCGCCCCAAATAACTGTAACTGCGGCAACAGGCTTGAGCGATGCAACAAAAGGGCTTTCCTTACCCCGCGGACCTGGCATCAGAATGGCGGTGATGAAGGCATGAACCGCCTTCATGTACTCAGGATCAGGATTGATCCAGCTCAGGTTGACTTTGGCTTCGCTCAGCGCCTTGGAAGCATACTGTTTGATTCGTTCCAGGTAGTCCTCGCGGTCTTGCTGGCTTTCCATCTGCCACGGCCACGCGCCCAGGATCGTTTGATAAAGCAGGTACTCCTCGTTGTTGTCCGGGGCCATGCGGCCGTCTTCCATGCTTCTGCTTAAATTTGGAATTCATGCGCTGCCAGCGGCGCACGCTGCCGACCAGAGCTGGGGAAGTTCGGAAAGGACATTGAGACGATTGCGCACGTCTTCGCTGCGCTTGGTGTCATGGGTTGAGGTCGTGAGCATGGTGTCCGGCGAGTGTTTCAGGCGCCCCTGGTTGCTCTGGTGCAGTGCTTCGAGCGAAATTCCAAAGGATTTTGCCGAACCGCCCACCTCGTTCGAGGAAAGGAACCGTGTGTAAACATAAAACGCCGTGTCCTCGACCCCCTTGGCCATCACCGGTCCTGTGAGTTGTTGAAATTTGAGGGCGAAATAAAGAATCTGCGGATCCGGCTTCTGCCTGGCCGCAGGAGAGCTGTTCTGCAGCAGCAGCGTCTCGCGCAGAAAGTCGAAGCCGGAGGCATCGATATCCGGGTTCAGACGCTTGGCCCGGGCTATCGCAAAACGCAGGAAGGCCACATCGCGCTCCCCGTACTCGCCCCGGTCGTCGATGTAGGTTCGATAGACCGGGAAAGCAGCGATCGTATGGCGCAGGACCGTCTCCAGAATGTTGTCGGTGAAATCGCGCGCCCTGCGATTGGATGCGGCAATTCTGCTGAGCAGGTTGGTAAGCGCGTAAACCTCGCTGGCCAGCGCCGTCTGCATCACCTGCAGTTTAGACCGGTAAATAATTTCATCCGGGTCGGCAGGGTGCCCGAGCACCTGGGTGTACAGAACGTTGAACCGCTTTTCGTTGGCGCTCTGGATGAAAATACCGTTGGCCAGGTAGACGAAGTCGTAGCCCGAGGTACCGCGCACCGGCCACTCCGGCGGCAGATATTCGCGCGGCTCCAGAATCTTCTCCACCACCGTGTAGAGCGGCCCCTGGCTTTGCGACCAGTCGTATCCGCGCACCGAATCGAGTACGCTGCGCTCCACTCCGTTGGCCGCGGTCTCCTGCTGTGGCGCCGCCCCGGCGCATTGGCTGGCGAGATACAAAAGCTGCAGCCGGATCAAGTACTGGCGGGGATTGAACATGCCATCGCAGTGGTCTATCCGCAGTCCGGTCACCTGGTGCGAAGCGATCAAGCGAACGAATCAGGCAGTGCGTCTCCGCGAAGACCTCGGGGTTCTCCATGCGCAAGCCAACCAGGTCGTTCACGTCAAAGAAACGCCGGTAGTTGATCTCCTCAGCGGACGTGCGCCAGGAGGCCAACCGGTAGGGCTGAGCGTCCAGCAGAACGTGCAGGCGGTCGAAGCTGTGGGGATCTCCTTCGATGCCATTGATGGCATCGAGCGCCTGTTGTATCACCGGCTGCATTTCGGCGGAACGCGAGCGCGTCCCGGAGCCGGGGCAGCAGCTCCGCCAACTCTACCCGCCGCTGTTCCCGTAGCTCTCGTCGCTGGTTTCATGCGGCGGAAGGTGGTCAATCTGTGCCAGGAGTTCACGAAAAGATCGCGGCAGGGGCCAGCGCGTCGTTCTGGTCGAAAATAAGGTGCACCGTGCGGGGCGCGATGGGCATGGTGTGATCGTAGTAGTGAACCAGCGGCCGCCCGTCTTCAATGGACACCTGGATATGCTTGCTTTCGAGTTCGGTCCCATATTGATTGCCCAGGATGGGCAGAAGAAGCTTGTTGCGCAAGGCCGCCTTTAAGCGGCTTCCAATCGATGTCGAAATATTCGGAGTACCGCGAGGCATGGCCGTTCTCCAGTACGTCCTGCCACCATATAGAGTCGTTACCCACCCCCATGTGGTTGGGCACGATGTCCAGCAGCAGGCCAAGACCCTGGCGCTGTAGCTCCGCCGAGAAACTGGCAAAGCCTTCCCTGCCCCCAAGTTCCGGGTTGAGGCGGTCGTGGCGGTCAACGTCGTACCCGTGCATGCTGCCAGGCCGGGCTTCAAAGATGGGCGAGGAGTAAAAGTCGCCGATGCCCAGCTGTTTGAGATAGCCAACAATGGCTTGGGCGTGGGCAAAGTTGAAGTCTTTATGCATTTGCACCCGGTAGGTTGACACCGGAACCCGGGCGTCGGTGTGCAGTACTCGGTCGACGCATTCCCTCATGTCGTTGGAGGCTTCCTGTCGCGGGTTGGCTTTGACTGGGGCCGTTCAGGCACGGCTTCGCTCGTGGATGGGGAAATTGGCTGGTGACGGACATTCTCCATTGGATGCGCTCCTCTGCCCGCGAGGAGCAGCAATCGGCCCGACCAAATTCCAGCCGGCCGCTTTACGAATTCGCGCCCAGCACAGAAAATGGAGTACAGACCCTATTGTAACGAGGAAGAACCATGCCACTTTCCGGCGAAGCCATCCGAATGATGAATTACATCGACGACATTTCGACCACGTTGCGGCGCATTCTCGCCCTCGCGCCCACCCTTTCCGCCGACGAACGTAAGAGAGTAGGTGACTACCTCAAGTCCAGCTCACCCAGCGCCGATGAGGCCATGGCAGCCCTGCACCTCAAATGAGTTTTGTGAAGGGTAGGGCCTTCAACCCGTGAAACTAAGGTTGTGAAGGGTACGGCCTTCGTCGCCGCCGCGAGCCTTAGGCCGTACGTCCCCATCTGAAACTAATTCGGCTTTAGCCGCTGAGGGGACTTATTCCACTGATAAAGCTGCCCTCGGGAGCTAAAGCCCATCTTTTTCGATCTGATATGTACGGGCTGAAGCCCGTACCCTTCTTGATTGGAACCAGTAGCCTGGTAGACCCGTATAACAGGGTAACGGCCATGCAATCCCCGACAGACATCTTCGGCGAGGTCTTTCGAGCCATCTGGGCCCACAAGCTGCGCGCGTTCCTGACTATGTTCGGCATCGCCTGGGGCGTGGGCTCAATGCTGCTGCTGATTGGGTTTGGAGAGGGCTTCCGCTCCGGGCAACGCCGTCAGATGGCTTCCCTGGGCAACAATGTCATCATGATGTGGGGCGGTAATATCCCTGCAGTCCCCAGCCAGCACACCGGCATGCGCCCGTACAAGCTCACCCTGGCGGACGAAGCGGCGATTCGCGCCGGCGCACCCACGGTTCGCAACATCACCGCCATGCTGCAAAGCTCGACCATCAAGGAAGTGAGCGACCTATCGACCAGCAGTGGACAGGTGACGGGGGTCGAACCCAACTACAGTGAAATTCGCTTTGTTCCCGTCGCCGAAGGCCGTTTTTTGCGTTCCGACGATCTTGAGCAGCGCCGCCGGGTGATAGTACTCGGGAAGAAGAGCGCCGCACTGCTTTTTCCCGGTCGGCCGGCGCTGGGGGAATGGATGCTCCTGAATGGAACGCGGTTCCAGGTCATCGGGGTGGCAGGCACCATCGCCCGCGGTAACAATGACAGTGACAATCAACGCGTCTACATCCCTTTGACGACCATGCTCGAACTCTTCCCCTTAACCGGGGAAAACATACCTCGGGATGCGGTCACCTCTTTGCAATACCAGCCCACCACCAAAAACGACAACCTGCCGGCGATTGCGGAAGTGCACGCCATCATCGCCCGTCAGCATGGTTTTGATCCTAATGCTCCGGATGCTTTCGAGGAGTGGGACTCCATCAACTCGCAGCGCATGGTGGGCAAGATTTTCGATGCCATGGATTTGTTCCTGGGCGGGGTGGGCATCGTCACCCTGGGCTTGGGCGCTCTGGGCGTGGTGAACATCATGCTGGTCTCCGTCGCCGAGCGCACCCGGGAGATTGGCCTGCGCAAGGCATTGGGCGCCACCAGCCGGAACATCATGATCCAGTTTCTGCTGGAAGGCATGTTTTTGACTGGCGATAGCGGGGCGGTAGGCATCGCCGCGGCGAGTCTGCTCATGTTTGCCCTGAACCAGCGGTAGGCACCAGTTTGCCGGGCTTTGATGCTCCGCGGCTGGTGCCGTGGTCGGCGGCGCTGGCTCTGTGCGCGCTCTGCCTGAGCGGCATCGTGGCCGGACTTTATCCTGCCGGTCAGGCTGCCAAACTCGATCCCGTCGAAGCACTGAGCAGGGAATAGACCAATATGTTACGCGACCTGCTCTCTCAAGCCTGCGAAGCCATGCTGCACAACCGACGGCGCACGCTGATCACCATCATCGGCATGGCTTGGGGCATTGCCACCGTGGTCCTGCTCATGGCGTATGGAGCCGGCTTCAGCCGCGCTATCGAGGCAATCTTTTCCCAGTTCGGCACCAACATGATGGGCGTCTTTCCCGGAACCACCAGTCAGCAGGCAGGCGGCAAGAAGGCTGGCGTCCAGGTGAAACTCCAGCTCGCCGACCTGGATCTCATCGAGAGCACCGTACCCGGCCTGATTCACGTTGTCCCCGAAGTCTCCAAGGATGTTTCGGTGCAAAACGACACCCACAGCTATACCTGGTCGGTGACCGGCTCTTATCCGGAGGTTGCCGACATACAAAAACTCGACCTCGATTATGGCCGCTTCTATTCCGACAAGGACCTGGAGCAGCGCAATCATGTCGCCGTGATTGGTTCGGAAGCCAAGACCAAGCTCTATTCCGGCTTGTATCCCATCGGGCAGCGCATTCGTATCAAAGGCGTCAGCTTTACCGTGATCGGCGTCTTGCGGGCCAAGATGCAGGAGGGCGACGACAATATAAACCGGGTCATCTACATACCGTTCACCACCATGAGCGATGTGAAAGACACGAAGTATCTGGATGCGATCTGGTTCAACTACCGGGGCAACTACGAAACCACCGAATCGGCCTTGCGGGCCACGCTCGGCGAAGCGCATGGATTTCCCCCTTCCGACCACAACGCCATTTTTGTCGCCAACCTGATGGAGCAGCTCACCCAATTCCGCTTGATCTCAACCGGTCTGCAGGTCCTGATGGCGTTTATTGGAACGCTGACCCTGGGCATTGCAGGCATCGGTTTGATGAACATCATGCTGGTGGCGGTGCAGCAGCGAACGCGCGAGATCGGCATCGAGAAGGCGCTGGGTGCGTGTCGCAGCCACATCCTGGTCCAGTTCCTCACCGAAGCGCTGGTGATTACCGGCGTAGGTGGGATTTCGGCATTGGGCTCGCTTATCTGGTGTCGATCGCTCGTGGGCCGCATCACTTTATACAGTGCCATCGCCGCGAATGGCGAAGCCGCGGATATCCGCCTGTTGATTTCTCCCACCACTGTTCTGGTAGCTACCGTAATCCTGGTGGTTGTCGGCCTGGTAAGCGGAATGGTCCCCGCGATCCGCGCCGCCAGCCTCGACCCCGTGGAAGCGCTCCGCTACGAGTAAGCTCAGGGCGAACTGGAGTTTTTTTCTTTTCGATTAGTTCTTGCAACGTTCTCCAGGGGAGCGCCGCCCTCCTTGTCATCCCGAGCGCAGCCGACCTGTCCCGGCGTGCCGTGGAGGGATCTGGGGTTCAGCGAGCCTTTCCTGGGAATGTTTTTCGAAAGAGCGGAGCGGTCTGCAGCTTGCCCTCACTTTGAGCGCGCATCCATCCGCCGTTCAAGCGCCGAACTCGCGTCTCATTTCTTCATGAGGGATACCCTCGGCGCGAGCGAGGCCCGGGACCGATCCAGCGCGACTGCAGTTTCGGTGTGACCTCTTCCGCTTCGACTGGAGACGCAGAAAGCGACCGTGATCGCGGCTCGACCAAAAACTCGAGAAGGTTGCGCACGACGTCCAGCTTCTCCTCCGGCAACGAGTCGAGGAGATCGTGAGCTCGCTGAGTTGTTGTGCCAGATCAAATTCCATGTTCCGCAGCGTCAGTGAAATCCCCTACTCCGTATCCGGCCGTTTGTACGGTTGTTGCAAATACTTGCGTGCCTCGTTGACCGCTCCGCCGGTATTGTCATTCGTCTGCACTGCCTGCCGGTACTCGTTCACCGCCCTGTCCCTCTGCCCGGTCACATCGAATATTTTCCCCAGCGCGATGTGACTCCAAACCTCAGTCCACTTCGGCTCGTCGTCTCCGCGCAGCGAATCACGATAGGCATTCGCCGCCGCCTGGTAGTTGCGCTGGTTGAACAGCACTTCGCCGATGCGGTAACTGGCGAGCGAGCTGTTGGGGTTAGCCGTGAGCGCCTTCTGAAACTCCGCCAGCGCCCCGGGAGTGTCCCCCTCTGCGACCAGTTGTTGCCCACGCAAAATGGAAATCCGCACCTGCATTTCCGGAGTGTTCTTCAGCACCCAATCATCCGGATCGATCGAAATATGTCGCGGGCGGCCAAATGTGTCGACCACATATTGCGAGTTAGTGCCCACTACATCAACGCGTTTCACTTCCGTTTTGCCTTCGGTTTCGACGCGCAACTCGACCGGCATATTGAAGAGATCGAGATCCTGGCCGATCTCACCAATGGTGCGGAAGCCCTTGTTGTTACCCAGCCGGTAGACGGTGTACTTATCGATGAATTGCGGAGCCCCCGTACCATCCAGCCATTGCGCAAAGAAGGCCGTGAGCTGCTGTTGCGACTGCTGCTCGGCGACCCGTTCCACGTCCCTGGTGCGGATGGGTTTATCGGCGTACTGCGTAACCAACGCCCGCAGCGTCTTGGTGAAATTGTCGTCGCCGATCTCCCAACGAAGCATATGAAAGACCATGGCGCCCTTCTCCAGACGTCATGGACTGGAACTGGGGCGAAAAGGGATCCAGACGTCCGGCCGAGGTGAGCGGAATGGTGTCATAGGCCAATGCGCCGGCGGAGATGTCGATGACCGCTGCCTGCAATGCCGTCTGTCCCGGATACTCGCTCTACGTACATCAGCTCCCCATAGCGGGACATGCCATTGGTGATCCAGGCATCGTTCAGCGTATATGGGTGACTGTGCATCCCCACCACTGGTGTGCCATCGTGTTGGCCAGCAGGCGGAAATTGTTGCGGTCGGCGATGCGGGCGCCGGCAATCGCCGCGATCTCCGGAGCCCAGTACGAGGGCACCGTGTCGTCCGGCAGTTCCACTACATTCAGTAGCCGCGAAGCGGAATCCCCAAAGGTCTCGCCAAAGAAATCGAATTCCTTGTTGGCTGTCTGCGCGTACTCGGTACCGCTCTGTTTGTGGGCGTCGGTGAGGTACACCTTCACGTTGGGCGATCCGGCGACCGCGATAGGGTCATTGAATTTGCCGGCAATGATCGTGCCTGGGAAGCTGGGCTTGGTCCAGTTGAAACTGTACTCGGTTCCTCCGGAGGCAGAGTGCGGGCTGCCTGTGATGCCGCTGCCGATCACCCGGTAACCGGCGGGAACGGTTACATGAATTTCCGCAGTAAACCGGTCCGTCAGGTAGCCCACCATGGGGAACCACCGGCCTGCATACAACAAGTAACTGATTGGATCGCCGATCGACTGCCAGCTTAAGCCCTTCCACCGGGCTCTCTTCGCTGCCGCTGAGCGTGCCCTCGTACACGAAGGTTAAACTCGAGCTCGCTCCCTTGCTCATGGGGTTTGGCAAGGCGATGCTGACGGTTGCATTGGGGCCGCGTTCTCCGCTGAGCTGGTTGTGGCCGTCCGTTACACTATCCACTTTGAGCGCGTTGTGCAGCTCGAAAATAGCGGAACTTACCGTATCCGTGGCGGTGAAAGTCACCCGCGCGGTCGCCTTCATAGTGTGCTGGGCCGGATCGAGCTGGGCATTGATCACGTAGCCGGTAATGTTGATGTTGGACCGTTCAGCGGCGGTGAGATGGGGGGCAGCCAACCCCAGCAAAGCGGTCAGCACGATAAAAACCCGGGTGGGAGCTTTGGAACTGAGCGTCATCGAAGTCATTCAGCGGGCCATGATGAAACGAAAGCAGACTGCAATCGCGGTTGCTCCGCCGTGGGGATCAATTCGAGCGCAATGCGGGCTGCATGCTTAATCGCGCCCTCGCTGTTCACCCGCAGTGCAGCCCCTACGGTGCGCAAGTCTGACTGCATTGTTGCACGAGCCTCCTCGTTTTCCAGCAGCGGGCGCAACTCAGCCACCACTTTGGATGCTGTGAAATCATGCTGGATCAGCTCCGGCACGATACGGCGCCCGGCGATCAAGTTGACCATGCCCACATGGGCCACGCGGACCACCCGCTGGGCCACTGCATAGGTGATGCGAGAGACCCGGTAGACCACCACGAAGGGGTTGCCGATCAGCGCCGCCTCAACCGTTGCCGTGCCGCTGGCGACGATACTGGCGCGCGCGTGCTGCAAAACCGCGCGGGCATCGTGGACCACCCGCACCGCGACCCCTTTAGCCTGCGTGGCTAACAACTGAACCTGAGCAGTCTGGAGCGTAGGAGCCACGGGTAAGAGGTATTCGTACCCGGGCCCCAGCAATCGAGCGGTTTCGAACATTGTGGGCAAGTTGGCGTCGAGCTCCCTGGTCCGGCTTCCCGGCAGCAAGCCAACCCAGAATTTTGACGCGTCCAGACCATTTTCGCGAGCAAACACATCCCGGGTCACTGTGGGCGGGTCGAGATCCGCCAGCGGGTGACCGACAAAGTCGGCGGCGACGCCGTGGGTACGGTAGAACGCCTCTTCAAAGGGAAAAATCACTAGCATCCGGGTAACGTTGCGCTTGACCCCTTTCAAACGCCACTTCTTCCAGGCCCATAACTGCGGGCTCACAAAGTAGACCACAGGGATTTTCAAACGGCGAAGCTCGGCGGCGAGGCTCAAATTTACATCCGGGAAGTCGATCAGAATCGCCAAATCCGGCCGTTCCGCGCGCAAGCTGGCCTTCAGTTTTCTATATTCGCGATAAACATGGGCCACGTGCAGAATCACTTCCGTAATTCCCATCACCGCGACATCTTCCGCGCGTACGATCCGGCGCAGTCCTGCAGCCGCCATTCGCGTGCCGCCGAGGCCGAAAAGCTCAGCCTGAGGCGCGAGCCGGGAAATCTCCGCCATCAGCAGCGCGCCATAGTGGTCGCCGCTGGCCTCGCCGGCAGACAGAAAAATCTTCGGGCTCACCACTTCTTACTCTCCGGGTGCACAACCTCTGTCCCTGGCATAACCCTTCGGTATGTCAGGGCACGACTTCAGACCCAGTCCCGCAGGGACGGCTGAGTGTAGCCCAGGACGGCAGTCCTGGGTAGGATTCAAAGCACAACCCAGTCCCGTAGGGACGGCTGAATACGGCCCGGGACGGAGTCCCGGGTCCTCACTCACTCTCCGAAGTGCAGCAGACCCACCACTGCCGCCCTTCAGCCGTCCCTCCGGGACTGGGTTTGAAAACATCGGTTCTCACGCGCACTCAATCTGTACCCACAGCCAGGCTGGCGTCCAAAAGGCCGCCCGCGGGCTGTACTTCCTGGTCCTTGTATTGCAATTGATAAAGCTTCCAGTAAATTCCCCGCTGCGCCAACAACTCCTGGTGCGTACCCAGTTCCCGCAACACGCCCTTGTGCATCACCAGAATCCTGTCCGCTTGCTGCACGGTCGACAGGCGATGCGCGATGATCACCGAAGTGCGCCCCCGGACCATCCGCTCCAGCGCAGAGCGCACCCGCATTTCGGTATCGGTGTCCACGCTCGATGTGGCTTCATCCAGCACCAGGATGCGCGGATCGTGGGCCAGGGCCCGGGCAAAATTGACCAGCTGTTTCTGGCCGGTGGAAAGACTATTGCCGCGTTCGCGTAGCGGCTCATCGAACCCCTGCGGCAGGGCTCGAATAAAGTCTCCCACGTTCACCTCATCGGCTGCCGCCTTCATGCGCTCGTCGGTAATCCAGTCCGAGCCCAGGCGAATGTTCTCGGCGATGGTCCCGGTAAACAGGAATGGATCCTGCAGCACGACCCCGAAATGCCGCCGCAACTCAGAGACGTCCTGTTCCCGAACATCCACGCCATTGATCAGTACACTTCCGCGCTGAATCTCATAAAAGCGCATCATCAGGCCGATGATGGTGGTCTTGCCGGCGCCGGTGTGGCCCACGATGGCCGCCGTCTGATCGGGCTCGATGACGAACGATACGTCCTTGAGAATCCACTCCACCTCCGGCGTGGCCTCGAGGATCGCCTCCGCCCCATCGGCCTGCCGGATGCGCGTCAGCTGCGTCTCGTCCAGCTTTTGATAGGTAAACCAGACATGCCGGAACTCGATGCGGCCCGACCCGTCGCAAGCGCGCGGCTCAGCCGGGCTTTGCAGCTCTGCCGGGGTATCCAGGAGCTTGAATACGCGCTCGCTGGCGGCCATCGCCGCTTGCAGGATGTTGTATTTCTCGCTCAAGTCCTGAATAGGCCGGAAAAAGCGCTGAGAATACTGGATAAAGGCGACCAGCACCCCGATCGAAACCGCATTGCGCAGCACTCCAAACCCGCCCAGCCAGATCACCAGGGCAATGGCTACGGAGCTCAGCAGTTCGACTGCGGGGTAATAAAGCGCGTAGGCCAGGATGGCGTCTTTAAAGGCCACCATGTGCTGCCGGTTGATCGCCTCGAACTCTTCGTAGGAGCGCTGCTCACGGTTGAACAGCTGCACCACGCTCATTCCGCTCACATGTTCCTGGGTGGAGGCGTTGATGCGGGCGATGGCGGAGCGGATGCGCCGGTAGGATTCGCGCACGTGTTTGCGAAACACGTGGGTCACCGCCAGAATCAGGGGCAGCACGGCAAAGGCGATCAGGGCCAGCCACCAGTTCATGCGCAGCATGATGGCCACGATCAGAACCAGGACGAACACATCCTCGAAGATGGCAAACACCCCCGAGGTAAACATCTCGTTGAGCGCATCCACATCGCTGGTCAGCCGGGTCACCAGACGCCCCACCGGATTACGGTCAAAGAAGCTTACATGCATGCTCTGGATATGGCGGAAGATCTGGCTGCGCATGTCGAACATGACTTTCTGTCCGGTCCACTGCATCAGGTAGGTCTGCACGAACTCCAGCAGGTAGCTGAGCACCAGCGAGCCCAGGTAGATGCTCGCGATCTGCGTCACCCCCACCATGGCATTGGAGCTCAACCACCGGGTCCACGCCGCGCCGGTCTCCACTGGCCGCGCAGTCATGTAGCGATCCACGGCAACTTTGGTCAGGTACGGCCCGAGCACGTCTGCCCCGGCCTTAAGTAAAATCGCCACCAGCGAAATGACCGCCTGCAGCTTGTAAGGCCGCAGGTAGGTCAGCAACCTGCCCATCAGACGGTTGTCATAAGCCTTGCCGACAACGTCGTCTTCGTGATGCTGGGGTTTCTCGGCCATGGGCCTCCTTCTT
Source organism: uncultured Acidobacteriaceae bacterium (assembly GCA_963805955.1). Lineage (GTDB taxonomy): Bacteria > Acidobacteriota > Terriglobia > Terriglobales > Acidobacteriaceae > PALSA-350. The sequence continues at coordinate 258,095 of CAWDVZ010000005.1, read as the reverse complement.
TATCTTATAAGGGCGCCCGGTTAACCGAAGATGGGAGAATAGGAACTGGATGGATTCTCTCGGTATCTACATCTCGGTTCCTTTTTGCCGCGCCAAATGCAGCTACTGCAACTTTGCCTCGGGTGTGGCGCCGGTGGCGCGCTCACGAGCAATATGTCTCCCGGGTCTGCGGTGAAATCCGCAGCGTGCGGCAGCGCCTGGGCGAAGCGGCAATTCCGCAGCAGGTAGACAGCATTTACTTGGGCGGTGGCACCCCCAGCGTCCTTTCCCCGGCCCTGCTCCTGGAGCTTGCCCACACCCTACGCCAGGAATTTGCCATCCTGCCCGGGGCAGAAATCACCCTGGAATGCGCTCCCGGGCAGCTTGATGACCCGGCGCTGGCCGCCATGCTTAGCTTTGGTGTCAACCGGATCAGTTTTGGGGTCCAGTCCCTGGTCGATCGCGAGGCGGCGGCTACGGGACGTTTTCACACCCGTGCCGTGGTGTTGCGCGACCTCGAACGGGTCCGCTCCGCCGGGCTAAGCAATCTCAGTATCGATCTCATTGCCGGCATGCCCCATCAAACCGCGGCCAGTTGGCAAGAATCGCTGCGAAGTGCTGGCGGAGACCGGCATCGAACACGCCAGCATTTACATGCTGGAGATTGATGAGGATTCCCGCCTGGGCCGAGAGCTGCTGACCGGCGGCTCGCGCTATCAGGCGCAAACGGTACCCAGCGAAGAGCTGACCGCCGATCTTTACGAGAGCGCCATCGACGCGCTTGAGGCCCAGGGACTGAGGCAATACGAAATTTCTAACTTCGCACGCGCCGGGAGCGAGGCGCGGCATAACGTGAAGTATTGGCTCCGGCAACCCTACCTTGGTTTCGGTCTGGATGCACATTCCATGGTGCGTACTACGGCGGGCTCTGTGCTCCGCTTCTGTACCGCACCGGTGCTGGCAGACTACCTGCGCGGTGACCGGGGCGAAAATCCCCGCCGGCTAAGCTCGAGCGAAGAACTGGAAGAAGCCTGGTTCCTCGGTCTGCGCTTGCGGGCAGGGGTCGCATTGGGAAGCGCTGGTTGCGGAGTTCGGTGCGAAGCGAGTCGAGATCTTCGAGCCAGTAGTAGCCGAGCTGTGCAGGCTTGAACTGCTCACCCAGGAGAAAGGCTTGGTCCGTCTTACCCGGCGCGGTGTGCTCTTTTCCAATGATGTCTTTGCCCGCTTCATCGGGTAAAGCTCGAACCCGAGCTCCAGACTCAATGACCCCCAATTCCGATCATCGACCTGCGCAGTGACACCGTCACCCGCCCCACTCCGGCCATGCGAGCCGCTATGGCTGCGGCCGAGGTGGGGGACGACGTGTACGGGGAAGACCCCACCGTAAATCGGCTGGAAGCACGTGCAGCGGAGATTTTTGGCCGCGAAGCGGCGTTGTTTGTTCCTACCGGCACCATGGGCAACCAGATTGCGATCCGCATGCACACCGAACACGGCCAGGAGGTCATCTGTGAATCCCGCGGCCACCTGGTGGACTGGGAAATGGCCATGGTTTCGGCCTTCTCCGGATGCCAACTGCGCACCGTGTATGCCGATCGCGGAATCCTTACCTGGAAGCTCATCCAGCAGGTTGTGTCTCCCGGACTTCACTACCGGTCGAAGACCGGGCTCATCTCTCTCGAGAACACCCACAACCTGGCCGGCGGCACGGTAATGCCGCTCGAGGTTGCGCAAGAGATCTTGCGCCGGCGCGGCTAAGGCGGGGCTGCCGGTTCACCTCGATGGCGCACGCATCTTCAACGCTGCGACGGCACTGAACATCCCGGTAGATCGCCTGACGGCCGGCTTCAGCTCGATCATGTTTTGCCTTTCCAAGGGCCTGTGTGCGCCGGTGGGTTCCATGCTGGTGAGCAGCCGGAACAACATTGAGCGAGCGCGTAATATCCGAAAGGCGCTGGGCGGAGGGATGCGCCAGGCGGGTGTTCTGGCCGCCGCAGGACTGGTCGCCTTAAACGAGATGACCGGGAGGCTGCAGCAAGATCATGACCATGCCAGGCTGCTCGCCTGTGCCCTGAGCAAACTTCCCCAGGTAGAGCTAGATCCAGCCCTGGTTCAGACCAACATCCTCATTTTCAATCTTCGCGGCGGGCAAGATGCGGAGGCACTGGTCAGCGCTCTAGCCGATCGCGGCGTGCTTGCCGGAACCGTCGGCCCTCACTCCATACGCCTGGTAACGCATCATGATGTGGATCGGGCTGCGTGCCAAAAAGCCGCTGCAATCCTGGAAGAGGAAATTGCCAAATCGGAAGCACGATGAGCGGTGGAAAAAGACGCAAATCCCGCCCAAAGATGGATTTATACTATTACGATGCCGAAGTATTCGATCGTCGTGCCCTTCCATAACGAGGAAGAGAACGTTACTGCTCTCTACGACCGCCTGAAGGCGGTTATGGAGCAGATTGGCGACAGTTTCGAGCTGGTGCTTGTGGACGACGGATCGAATGACCGGACCTACAAGCTGCTGGAGGAGATTGCAGCCGTAGACAGCCGGGTCCTCGTGGTTAAGCTGCGGCGCAACTTTGGCCAGACTTCCGCCCTTGCCGCCGGATTTGACCACTCCCAGGGAGACTACATCCTGGCCATGGATGGCGACCTGCAGCACGACCCGTCAGAAATTCCTGAATTTGTCGCCAAGTTGGAAGAAGGCTATGACGTAGTCAGCGGATGGCGTAAGGCGCGCATCGACAATTTCGTCATGCGCCGGATCCCTTCGCGTTGTGCCAACTGGCTGATGGCCAAACTTTCCGGCGTTGACATTCACGACTTTGGCACCACTTTTAAGGCATATCGTCGTGAAGTTATCCACAACATTCCGCTGTATGGCGAGATGCATCGTTTCATTCCAGCATTGGCTTCCTGGTATGGCGCCAGCATTTGTGAGATTCCCATCAAGAATGTGAACCGGGAACGGGGCAAATCCCATTACGGCATCTCTCGCACGATACGTGTGTTCTTCGACCTGCTGACCATTCGCTTTCTGTTGAAGTACATGACGCGTCCGCTGCACTTTTTCGGCACATTTGGAGCGCTCGGCATCTTTTCGGCGGGGCCATTTCGATGTTTCTAGCCGGCCTCAAGATTTTTACCCATCAGGCCGTGATGGACACCCATGGACCGCTCTTCGTGGTTGCGGGTGTGTTGATTCTGGCCGGTATTCAGATGCTCGCCATCGGCTTGTTGGGCGAACTGCAGGTTCGGCACTATCACACCTCATCGCAGCGCGCGCCGTACGCCATCGATCGCCTGGTCCGGCTGCGTGCCCCGGAAGAACCCAGCATGCTGCAAGACAGCTAACGCCGAAGATGTGAGCCAGATCCGTCCCTGCGGCACTCTTCGGAAAAATCTCCGTCCTACCGCCGCCCGTGTGAAGGATCCACAGACGCGGAAACATTCAGATCCAGGAATGTCTGTGCGCTCTGCGGCATACCGGGTGCATAACACTTATTATCGGCCGCGTAATTCGCCGGGCATTGCTGGGCAAACTGCGTTCGCGGCGACTTCACGTACTGCCAAACCACAGCCTGCGGAATTCCGCTCGCAGCTGTACCCATCGACTTCTTTGGCAACGAACAACCCGGAGACGGCGGGCATTGCTCATTGGCCACCCAGAGAGGCAGTCTCCGGCTGCCTTCCCGGGCCACAATGTCGCGCGCAGTGCTGATCTGGCCTGACGGATCGGAAACCAGAATCCCGGAGCAGTAAACCCCAGGCCGATAACGCGAGGAGCGTATTGCATCTACCCAGGAAAACAGATAATCACTCTGCTCGGTCAACAACCGCCCACCCTCCTCCTGATCAAGAAACAGGATCGCACCTGGAGCAAAACCCTCCCGTTGTGCGGCGGAGATGGCCGCAGCGGCGTCCGCCCGTCCGAGTGCCGCCGCATCCTTGCCCCGCAATTCGGCATCCAGGCGACCGTTGAACAGGATCATGAAGCCGAACCCCTTTGCTTTGAGAATGGCGCGTTTGCCGGTCCAGCTATTGCTGTTTGCGCCAGGAGGATTGTTCAGCCAATATCCGGTGTAGGAGAAGCTGCGGCGCAGTCCCGGCAGAAGATCATCCCCGGGATAGCTGTTCTTGTCGAAGCCGAAGTAATGTCCAGCGTCTGATTGAGCAGTACCAGTAGGTGCCAGGCACATGGCCGCCACGCAGAACCAAAGCAGGGAAAAGCGGGACTTTAGTAAGAGCCGCCGGCGTTGGTAGTCGCGGGTGCGGATGTGGTGCTCGCTAACTGCCGTGCTGGGGCGGCATGCAGATACTTTGAAGGATTAACCGGGGTATCGTGAATGCGGACCTCGTAATGCAAGTGAGGACCGGTGCTGTGGCCCGAAGAGCCAACGTACCCCAGGATGTCACCGCGGCGAACGTCTTGTCCGGCAATGACTGCGAATCCAGAAAGATGAGCGTAAAGGGTTTCCACGCCGTGGCCGTGATCGACCACCACTTCTCGTCCGTACCCGTTGCCCATACCAGCCTTGATGACGGTGCCGTCCGCCGGCGCGCGTACCGCGTCGCCCTTGCTGGTGGCAATGTCGATCCCGGTATGGAACGCGCCTTCCCCATTAAAAGGATCCAGGCGGGCGCCGAAGGAACTGGTTACGATCCCTTGCACCGGCCAGACCGATGGCGCATAAGCCACGTTGATCGAACCGCCCAGGGCTGCTGGGAACCGGTTGGAGAAATCGAGCCCGTGCATAATCTCCCCGGACATAGCCGACGACCGGAGAGCTAAGAACTGGTCAAGCGATTGACTGTACTGCTGATCGGTGATGCCGTCGGAGGCGTCATGATTTGTGGTCGCGGATGAACGCAGCAGAGACGGCTTACTCAGCCGATTTTGGCGCAGGCCGTAAAGTGCGCTGACCTCGCTGGCCAAAGAGCCCAGCGACGCTGCCTGGACATCTTTCTCGTGTGCCACTTGTTCCATCTGCAGGTAGTCATGGCGGATGGTTTCACGCTCAGTCCTAACCTGGTTGAAGCGAGCTGTCTTGAGCAGCATGCGGCTGTAGGATCCCGCCATGCCGGTTATGGTGAAAAGGCCGATGATGGCAGATGCAACAAAGGTGTAGGCGTAATGCAACGGAATGGGAATCTTGCGCAATTCGCCGTCTTCCTGACGGGCCACAAAAATTATGTAGTAGCGTTTGCGCAACCTGCTCACCACCAAGGGGATATCATTGTGCGCCCGCCATGCTGCCACAGAAGCGAGCAATAGCTTTTGCACAAGGGCCGAGTCTTGAACCTAACAGAGTGAATCTAATGGGTCAAACCATTAAGGTGGGACTAAGGCTGCTTAAAGTGGGACTGGGGCTGCTCCTTTGGAGAGTTACCGATGGGCGAGGTATGCTGGCCCATGGCAGGCGAGCGCGAGCTGATTGCAGCTATTCGAAAACGCGCCAGCGAACTACCGCATAACCAGCGGGATCGTTTCTCTCGGCATCGGCGATGATTGTGCTGTGCTGCGCCCGCGGCGGGGCGAGGAGATTGTCGTGACCACCGACCTCTCGCTCGAAAATGTTCATTTTCGCCGTGACTGGCATCCTCCGCAAAGCGTGGGCCATCGCTGCCTGGCGCGGGGCTTGAGCGACTTGGCGGCCATGGGGGCTCGCCCTGAAGCAGCCTTTCTCTCGCTGGCGCTGCCTGCGGAGCTCACCGGAAAATGGATGGAAGGCTTCTTCAACGGATTGATGGCGCTGGCGGAGCGTTCTCGGGTGCCCTTGGCAGGGGGCGACCTGGCAAAGTCGTCGTTGGTGATTGCGGACATTGTTTTGCTGGGAAGTGTCCCCAGAGGGAGAGCCTTGTTGCGGTCAGGCGCTCGTGCTGGAGACCTTATTTATGTCACTGGAGCTTTGGGTGGAGCGGCGGCTGAACTGCGCGCGCTCCCGGCAGCTTTCCGGAGAACCGACAAACTAGGGCATCCGCACTTATTTCCAGAACCCAGGCTGGCTGCGGGTCGCAAGCTGTTGCCGCTGGCAACGGCGGCCATCGACCTGAGCGATGGTCTCTCGACTGATCTGGCGCATGTCTGCCAGGAGAGCGGCTTAGCCGCGGAGCTCGACTCTGAAGCCATTCCCGTCGATGCCCGCGCCACCCTGGAGCAGGCACTGCATGGCGGAGAGGACTACGAGCTCCTGTTTACGGCTTCTCCCAAGACAAGAGTGCCGCGTCAACTAGGAGGCGTGCTGGTGCACTCCATAGGCAAGATGAAGAAGCGGGGCAAGGGCCCGCAAGTCGAGCTGTTTAGGCAGGGCAAGGGTACGGCGCTCGAAGCTGGTGGATGGGAACACTTCCGCTGAGCGAAGGGTGCAGCCCCCACGCGCTAACTGGTTTGGCAGACGATAGAAATCCAAGAAGACGCTGATTGTTTGGATCTCCAACTCGCCACAAAAACGTCATCCTGAGCGAAGCGCCTCACGGATTTATCGCGTGACACAGGGCTTGGTGGCGCGCAGTCGAAGGACCTCGGGGATGCTCATCTTGGCCCTGCTGCTCTGAGCTTTTCAACCGCCGAAGTCCGCATCCAGGGGCTGCGCCACGGTCTTTCCCTCGGGGCCGAGAACAAGAACCGCTGCATCTTGCGGCTTAGGGCGCATAGGGCGCTTAAGGCGCACAATTCCCCCCGCTTGATAGCATCAGAGCAGAACTATGTCTAAACTCAACCCCACGGGTGCGCTTTGCACCCTCCCCCACCGGTATGTTGCATGTGGGCAATGCCCGCACCGCGCTCTACAACTGGCTATTTGCCCGTCACAACGGAGGAGACTTCCTGCTGCGCATCGAAGACACCGATGTGGAGCGGAGCGAGGTGCGCTACGAAGCGCAGCTGATAGAAGATCTGCGCTGGCTCGGAATGGACTGGAACGAAGGGCCGGTGATCGGAGGTCCCTACGCGCCCTATAGACAGAGCGAGCGCCTGGCAATTTATCAGCAGCACACGGAGCAGCTCCTTGGCGAAGGCAAAGCCTACCGTTGTTTCTGCACCGCGGAAGAACTGGAGCAGGAGCGGCAGCTGGCTCTGCGCGACCATCGCACGCAGGTGTACTCAGGCAAATGCAGATCCCTGACCCCTGGCGAAGCGATCGATCGGGCCGCTGCAGGCGAGACCTACGCCGTTCGCCTTGCCGTCCCTGAAGCGCCCTTACGCTTCCACGACATTGTGCGCGGCGATGTGGAGTTTTTGAGTGATGCAGTCGGTGACTTTATCCTGGTCCGCTCTTCCGGCATCCCGGTCTACAACTACGTGGTCACCATCGACGATGCCCTCATGCACATCACGCATGTCATCCGCGGCGATGACCACATCTCGAACACCCCGCGGCAAGTAGCCATATATCAGGCATTTGGTTGGAGCCTGCCGCAGTTTGCGCACCTCTCCACGATCCTCGGGAGTGATCGAGAGCGCTTGTCGAAGCGTCATGGCGCAACCTCGGTGGCAAGCTTTCGGGAAATGGGAATTCTGCCCCAGGCGCTGGCGAATTATCTCGCCCTGCTTGGCTGGGGCGCCGAGGGAGGAACGCGGGAGACCTTCACTCGCGAAGAGCTGATAGCCGAATTCAAACTGGAGCGGGTCACGCCCTCACCGGCGGTCTTCGATTGGGACAAGTTGCATTGGCTCAACCGCCAGGCTATCAAGCATTCTCCGCTGCCGGAGCTGAGGGCACTGGCTTGGCCCTATTTCGAGGGGCTCAAGTTGCTCCCGCCGCAGTCCTCCGCTAGCGACACCATCGTGACTTGGTTCGATCGAGTCCTGGAGTTGTTTCTTCCTGCCGTCGATCAGCTTCAGCAGCTACCGGAAAAAGCCGCGTCTCTTTGGCGCACGGCCGAGCTGACGCAGGAGGACGCAGCGCTGCTCGCGTCAGAAGCAGCGAAGCGCGTGGTGCAGGCCTTCACGGCGAGAGTTTTAGCCGAGAGTGCGTTGACGCCGCAGCGCTTTAAAGAACTGATGAATGAAGTGAAGGCGGAAACTGGCGTCAAGGGCAAAGATCTATTCCACCCTGTACGCATCATCCTGACAGGAGCGCACTCCGGTCCCGAGTTCGACAAGCTCATACCGCTTTTCGAAGACGGCAGCCGGCTCGATTTGCCGGCGCATGTGTTGAGCGTGCGGGAGCGTGTGGAAGCGTTTTTGTGATTGACTCCACCTTTCCTCACGCCTGGGAGGCAGAGGTTCTCGCCTCCCGGCCGTTGATCCTGCCGGCCAGGCAATTCGTCTACCCAGCACAAGTCGAGGAAGTGGAGCGAGGCGCGCTGGAAGTAACCATCCGTCCCCACGCCGGAGGCCCGTTTCTCGCCACCTGCGCCCTCGGTTTTGCCGGGCCCGGCGTGCCCAGCGGAGTTTGGACCTGTCCTGATCCGGCGTGGGTTTGCGCGGTCGCCGGCGGTTATGCCTACCTCATCGACACTCGTGACCCCACGCGATGGGAGCAGGTAGTGTATCGTCCCGTCACTGGGATAACGGCCGTCGCCGAACACGACCTGCTGATCTTTGCGAGCTTCCATTCGCTGCTCGCCTGGGGACGCGAAGGAAAGGCTTGGCAAACCGCCCGGCTCAGCTGGGATGGCGTGCAGATTACCGCGATCCGCGGCGAGACGCTGATAGGACTTGGTTGGGACATGAGAACCGATCAGGAGCTTGAGTTCGAGGTCAGTCTCAAGACCGGCGAGCATCGCGGCGGAGGCTACCTGCAGTAGAAGCTCAAGCCCGCGTCGCCTTGCTCCAGCACGCGGTAGCGTCGCAATGCGCCGTAGCATTCGTCCAATGGTGTCTTGCGGCTGTGTTCAGCCACCACGATGCCGCCCGGAGTGAGCAGGGCATCGGTTCCCTGGCCAATGCCGGCGAGAGTACTGGCATAATCGTCCTCGGCTGCCCATGGCGGATCCATAAAGATGATCGCGCACGGTTCAGCCAGCCGGCGCAGCGCGGCGGAGACGCTGCTGAACTCAATCTGGAAGCCGGAGCCAATCCCAAGTGCACTCAGATTTGCGCGGATCGCAGCGACCGCAGGCGGAGCGCGATCCACGAAGTAAACCAGGCGCGCACCGCGGCTGAGAGCCTCAATACCGACGGCTCCTGAGCCGGCGTAGAGGTCAGCGAATACCGCTCCCTCGATACGTGGGGCCACAACATTAAAAAGCGTTTCACGTAGACGATCGCTGCTGGGCCGGGTGGCGAGCCCGTTGGGCGCGATTAGCCGCCGCGAACGGTATGTGCCGCCTATCACCCGCATCAAATTTGATCCTAAATGAATCCGCAGCCTCCCCTCCCGGGGGAAAGCTCTACAATGAAAAGCAAGGACGGATGCAATGCGCGGATGGTCGTTCCCCCTGGGCCGATGGATGGGTGTGGAGTTGCGCATTCACACCTTCTTCATTCTGCTGCTCGGCGTTTGTATGGCCTACACCGAGAGCGTTCATCTCTCCATGTTTCGCGGCATGGGCTTATGGCTGGTGCTGCTCGGCGCGGTTGCGGTGCGCGAAGTAGCGCGCATGATCGTGGCCGCGTATCACGGATTGCAACTGAGAAATATCCTCCTGCTGCCGATTGGCGGCCTGGTCGCCTACGCGAACGCGGAGAGCGCAGAGGCCGCGGGTGTTCGCAAAGTGCAGTGGCGTATGGCAGTGACCGGTCCCCTGGCTAACCTGAGCTTTGCCCTGGTGGTGGCCATGCTGGTGCTCGGCATGTCGCCCACTCTGAACTTTTTAGAACGGCCCTGGATTACCCCCGCGCACCTCATTCGCAGCATCGTATGGCTCAATGTTTTTCTCGGCGTCCTGAATCTCCTGCCCGCCTATCCACTGGATGGCGGCAGGGTCGTGCGTGGAGGCGTCGCCCGCACGCAGGGCAGAGCGCAGGCATCGCGAGTGGCGACGGGACTGGGTCAGATCCTCGCCATGGCTGCGATCATCGCCGGGTTGGTGTTGATGAACGCGTGGCTGCTGTTGGCGGGATTCTTTATCCTGATCGGCGCCCAGCTTGAAGATCAGGGTGTGCTTTTCCAAAGCGTCGTCGATACCGTCAACATGCAGGACATCATGCTGACTGAGTTCTCCATGCTGGCTCCCTCCGACACGCTCGAAGATGCGCTGCACAAGTCCATTCACAGCCTGCAGGACGATTTCCCGGTGGTGCGCGGCGACAGCCTGGTAGGCATCATCTCGCGGCAAAGCATTCTTTCCGCGCTGCGCAGCGAGGGTAATGGCTATGTGCAGGCGGTGATGTCGCGCAGCTTTCATGTGGCCCAGCCGGAGGATTCCTTAGGAACCACCATCAGCCGCTTTGCCGGGCGCGGGCTCTCTTTGGTGCCGGTAACGGAAGGGGAACGGATCGTCGGCATCGTGACCCTGCAGAACCTGATGCATTCTATGAGCCTGCTGGCGGAGAGCCGAAAGCTGCGTCGCCAGAGCCAGGAATAACGGTTGCTGGAACCTGGGCTCTATCTGGTCGCTACGCCGATCGGCAATCTTGAGGACATCACACTGCGCGCGCTGCGCGTTTTGAAAAGCGTGGACCGAATTGCGTGTGAGGATACCCGTCAGACCCAAAAGCTGCTGCATCACTTTGAAATTCCCACCTCCACCATCAGTTACCACGAACACAATGAACAAGCGCGGACGGTGGAGTTGATCTGCGCTCCTGCAGCAGGGAGGGCGGGTCGCGGTGGTCAGTGATGCGGGCACGCCCGCGTTTTCCGATCCAGGTCTGGAGTTAGTGCGGGCAGCAATTGCTGCAGGTATACGCGTCATTCCTATCCCGGGGGCAAATGCCGCGCTGAGCGCGCTCATCGCCTCGGGGATGGAAACGGAGCGCTTCCATTATGTAGGCTTTCTCGCGGCCAAGCCCGGCGCGCGCCGGACGGAACTTGAAGCCCTGGCCGCAGCCATGTCCGGGTTGACACTGGTGGTCTACGAAGCGCCGCATCGCATTCTTGAGACCCTGGCCGATGTGGAAGCAGTGTGGGGAGAACAAGTGCGTGTCGTGGTAGCCCGCGAGCTGACCAAGTTGCATGAGGAGTTTCTACGCGGCACAGCGGCAGAAGTCCGGCACGTGCTGTCGGCCCGCGAGCGCGTACGGGGCGAGATCGTTTTGTTGATCGACGCCACCCGCCAAAGCACGGCCAGCAACCGCCGGCAGCATCCTGCAACAGTTATCGCAACTAATGGAAGCAGAGGGCCTGGATGAGAAAGACGCGCTCAAGCGCGTGGCCCGTGAGCGCGGGGTTTCTAAAAGCGACGTCTACCGGGAACTACAGCGCGAGAGGTCTAAGAGATAGAGTTCCGAGCCAATGCCGGGTGCCCACATCTCGCTCGTTTTTCGCGAGATGTGGGATACCACTGCGCCTTCCCTCTGACTCTCAATTGATCCAATGCACTTAGCGGTCAGCATTGGTGGTATCCCATCTCGCGAAAAACCAGCGAGATGTGGGGCACCCGAGGACCGTTGCGAGGACAAACTTCGCGCCTCGAATTTAACTGATTTTAGGGGGCAGTTTCCAAGCCGGGACAGGCCGTTGGGAAAGCGGCAAATCGCGCCCTTTAACCCGGTCGTATTGGTAGCTATCGCTGGTTGTGCCCAGCGACTCGTTATATAGGCTCGGCTCCCCGATTACTTGCCGCAGTTCCTCGGCAAACCGGTGGACCGCCTGCAGGGACTCCGCTGTCGCCGGAACCTCGACCCGGCTCGACTTCCAGAATTTCTGGTGTCCGCGATCGAGGAGGATGGCCACTTCTCCGCCTACCAGGTAGCCCGGGCGCTCCTTCCACGACACGGCGATATGCGGAACCTTTTTGTCCGCCGGCTTGGGTTCTTCTGCCTGTGCCAGGATCGCGCCCGCGCCATATTTGCGCACCAGAATCTGGTTTGCGACCCCGGGCACCCCTTGAACATCAAACGACAGGGCGCGCAAGCTCCCTAAGACTTCATCGAAGTTCAGAAAGTGTACTTTTGTTCTCATTGGCTGACGGAAGCTACACTGGAAATGCTTCCACTTACTGTCGCACATCGGCGCTGATGGCTGCAATGTGCGTAAACTCAGGGAATTTGCATGCAGACTGAAGTGCAATCAACGCCCACGCTCGGCACTAGCACCCTGGAACGAATTGGGAATACTCCACTCCTGCGCCTCGACCGCTTGACGGCCCATCTGCCGGGAATCACCTTGCTGGGAAAGGCCGAATGGGTCAACCCGGGGGGCTCGGTCAAGGATCGGGCGGCCTCGTTCATTGTGGCTGCTGCGGAAGCCCAGGGATTGCTCGACGGCCGGCACTTGCTCGACGCGACCAGCGGGAACACCGGCATAGCCTACGCCATGCTGGGCGCGGCCATAGGTTTTCCGGTTACCTTGTGCATGCCATCCAATGTCTCTCCCGAGCGGAAGCGGATTCTCTCCGCCTACGGGGCGAATGTCATTTGGACGGATCCCGCGGAAGGATCGGACGGCGCGATTTTAAAAGCCCGGGAACTCGCTCAAGACAAGGCCCGGTATTTCTACGCCGACCAGTACGGCAACGAAGCCAACTGGAAGGCACACTATAAAGGTACGGCGAACGAGATCTGGCAACAGACAGAAGGGCAAATCACGCACTTTCTGGCCGGGCTGGGGACCAGCGGGACCTTCATGGGGGTCACCCGGCGCCTCAAAGAGCTGAATCCGGCGATCGAATGCATCGCCATGCAGCCCGATTCGCCCTTTCACGGCCTGGAAGGCCTGAAGTACATGGCCACCGCGATTGTGCCGCCTATCTATGATGCCGGCGTGGCCGACCGTCATGTGGAGCAGTCAACGGAGGGAGCCTATGAGATGGCCAAGCACCTGGCGCGGACGGAAGGTTTGCTGGTGGGCATCTCCGCGGCGGCGGCGGTCGCCGCAAGTCTTAGAATTGGCGAAGAAGAAGCCGCTGCGGGTCGAAGCGCGGTGATCGTCACCATTCTGTGCGACTCGGCTGACAAATACCTGAGTGAGCGATTCTGGGAGCAATAAGATGCTGAAGATCAACGATATGGTCCACACCCAACTCCGCAAGCATGGTGAAGAAACGTACCCTCATGAGTGTTGCGGCGTGCTCCTTGGTAATGCGCTTGAGGGCGTTAATGAGGTGGAGACCGCTGTACGCGCCGGCAACACTCGCACCGATTCTGCCCATAATCGTTACCACATTGCACCTCAGGAATTGATCAGTATCCAACGGCAAGCGCGGCAGAGCAGCCTGGATATCGTCGGTTTTTACCATTCCCATCCCGACCATCCCGCGTACTGGTCGGCGACGGATCTCCAGGAGGCCCACTGGCTAGGCTGCTCCTACGTGATCACCAGCGTCGAAAAGGGTGTAGCCAAACAGACCAACTCGTTTTTTCTGGCTGGAATCGGGGAAGAGGACAAGCGGTTTGTAGACGAGGAGATCCAAGTGACAGAAGAGAAGGTGTGCCACCAGTGAAGATTCACATTCCTACCCCCCTTCGTCAGTTCGCCGGGAAGCAAGCCACGGTGACGGTTGAGGCCGCCACTGTGGGCCAGGCCCTGGAAGAGCTTACCCTCAGTCATCCGGACCTGAAGAAGCAACTGTATTCGGAGGACGGCAAGCTGCGCGCCTTCGTGAACCTTTACCTCAATGACGAGGACATTCGCTACCTGAGCGAGAAAGAAAACACGGCAGTTAAGGAGAGCGACAGCTTGTCGATCATCCCATCCATTGCCGGAGGATCCGAGATGGCCACACTGACTGAAGTACCCGCGGCGGATATGCCGTCGCTCAACAACGACGAAATTGCGCGTTATTCCCGCCACCTGCTGTTGCCCGAAGTCGGCATGGAGGGGCAGCAGAAACTCAAGGCTGCCAAAGTGCTCTGCGTGGGCACCGGTGGTCTGGGTTCACCGCTGGCCTTTTATCTCGCCGCTGCAGGCGTCGGCACCCTGGGATTGGTCGACTTCGACGTGGTGGACTCGAGCAATCTGCAGCGGCAGATCATTCATAGCACCAAGGATGTAGGACGGCTGAAGCTGGACTCGGCGGAAGAGAAGTTGAAGGCCCTGAATCCGCATATGAATATCGTGAAGTTCAACACCATGCTGTTGAGCGCCAACGCCATGGAGATCTTCAAGGACTTCGATATCGTGGCGGATGGCACTGATAACTTCCCCACCCGCTACCTTGTCAACGACGCCTGCGTGTTGAGCGGAAAGCCGAACGTCTACGGCTCGATTTTCCGCTTTGAAGGCCAGGCCAGCGTTTTTGCCACTGAGGAAGGGCCTTGCTACCGGTGCCTTTATCCCGAGCCGCCGCCACCGGGCTTGGTTCCCTCCTGTGCCGAAGGAGGGGTTCTGGGCATCCTGCCCGGGCTGGTAGGTGTGATCCAGGCGACAGAAGTCATCAAGCTCATCCTTGGCGCGGGCGACCCGCTGATCGGTCGCCTGTTGTTGGTCGATTCCCTAGGGATGCGTTTTCGGGAGTTGAAGCTGCGCAAGAACCCCGACTGCCCGGTATGCGGCACCCATCCCACCGTGACCGCGCTCATCGACTATGAGCAATTCTGCGGCATCCAGCCCACCCCGGCTCCCGGCGCCGCCAAGATCAACGGCATTGAGCAGCTCGACGTGACCTCGTTCAAGCAGCAGCGCGATGCGGGCAAAGATCTCTTTCTGCTCGATGTACGCGAACCCCATGAATTCAAAATAGCCCAGATCGGTGGCTACCTCATTCCCCTCGGCGACCTGCAAAAGCGTGTCAGCGAACTGGATAGCAGCCGCGAGATCGTAGTCCACTGCAAGAGCGGTGGCCGCAGCCAGAAAGCAGCGGAGTTCCTGCAACAGGCCGGCTTCAAGGTAAAGAATCTGGCGGGTGGCATTGGGGCTTGGAGCGATCAGGTAGACCCGAAAGTACCTAAGTACTAAGCTCGCGAACTGGAAATCCCGAAGTCGCGCCCCACGCGGCTTCGGGATTTCTTTTTGCCCCTGCCCCTGCGCCGTCGGTATACTCCGGGGGGTCGTTTTTTTTCCCTGCGTAGAGAGTTCAATGGATCTCGTTGTCATCCGAATATTGTTTGTCCTGGTGCTTACCGCAACCTGTTTCTTCCTCCGCCCTTTTGCGCTGCAGCCCTGGACAGCCGCTATCCTTGGCGGCGCCGCAGCCGGCGCGGTGATCGTGTTCGAGTTGCGGGTCCGGGCGTTGAGCCTCAAGCGCCTTCTGGGAGCGGTGCTGGGAAGCGTTTTGGGGATCGTGGGAGCGGCGTTGTTCGGCCTGGTGCTGGCCGGGAGTCTGCCTCCGGGGGGAACCCGGGCCGTACTCCAGCTGTTCGTGCTCATGCTGATGTCGTATGTCGGGCTGATGGTGGGCGCCAGCAAAGGGGATCTGCTGAACTTTACCGGCGGCTTGGCCGAGCTCTTTGCCGGCGAGCGTGCAGGCGGTAAGCGCAATCTCAAAATCCTGGACACCAGCGCCGTCATCGATGGCCGCATTGTCGATGTGGTCGAAACCGGCTTTCTGGAAGGAACGCTGTTGGTGCCCGAGTTCGTCTTACGCGAGTTGCAGATCATCGCTGATTCCTCTGATAGTTCTCGGCGTCAGCGTGGCCGGCGGGGGCTCGATATTCTGCAAAAGATGCAGTCCAACCCTACCCTCGCCGTACAAATCATCGAAGATGACTTCCCCCGGCTGCGGGAAGTGGACCTGAAATTGATTGAATTGGCCAAGAAGATGGGCGCTCCGGTGGTCACCAATGACATCAACCTGAGCAAAGTTGCCCAACTGCACCACGTACGGGTGCTCAATCTGAACGACTTGGCTAATTCGCTGAAACCGCTGGTGTTGCCCGGTGAAAAGATGAACATCGTGGTGCTGAAGGAAGGCAAGGAGTACAACCAGGGCGTAGGCTACCTGGACGATGGAACCATGGTGGTTGTCGACCACGCCCGGCGCATGATCGGCCGTGCGGTCGAAATTACGGTTACCAGCGTTTTGCAGACCGCATCGGGCAAGATGATCTTCGGCAAGCTTGAGGATATGACGCTCAAGCCGGAGCAGGTGCGTACCATAAGCGAGCTTTCCAGCTGACTTTTTCGATGAAATTTCGCCCTTCGAGCACGGAATACTCAGAAACACATTTGACAGGCGGAATCGGGCGGGTACAATCTTGCCGAGAAGCACACGTTGCACTCAGACCCCCAGATGGACACCGCCTGCAAACACCCCAAAGTGCGCGTCGTAGCGCGTGAAGAGGACGTCGAATACGTCGAATGTCTGGATTGTGGCCAGGTATTTGACTCTAACGAGTTCCGAGACATGGAAATCGAGGAAGAAGTGCTAGGGGAGCAAGAAGACATCAGGTAGCGAGCGATCTCTAGCAATCCAAGCCAGTCCCGCCCGGGACGGCAGAGGTCTTGTGCGCCCTATGTACTAAAGGACGTTCTGCGCAAGAGTCTCTGGACGAAAGTCACACTCATCGAAAAAACCTTTGTTAAAGGGTCCGGGCCCGCCTCTGGACCAGAGGCGCAGCCGCAGGCTCTCAAGCTCCGTAGATATCCGTCTCCATAAACCGATTGCGAAATTTGCCCTGGGGATCGTAATGGGCCAATAGCCCCTGATACTTCGACATTTCCGGGTATAGGGGCTTGATCCGCGAAGCCGACATCGCGAACAGTTTTCCCCAGTGAGGGCGGGCGTCAAAGGGCGCCAACTTCTCTTCGATCATCGGCAGCACGTTCTTCACCGCCGGCCACTCCGGCTTCCAGGTGAAGTGAATGGCCATGGTCGGCCTTTGATAAGCAGTGCTCATCCAGAGTTGATCTGCCGCAACAGTCCGCAATTCCGTAATAAACAAATGGGGAGTCACCTGGTCTCGCAGCTGCTCCACCGCCAGTATTGCCTGGTAACCCTTTTCACGCGGAACCAGGTACTCGGACTGCAACTCGGCCCCGCTGCTGGGCGTGAAATTGATGCGGAAGTGAGGCAGCCGCTCGTACCACGGGCCGGGAACCCCCAATTGTTCAGTACAACTTTCCGCCGAATGTCCAGGAAGCGGGTGGAGTTTCCTGGTAGCCAGCTTGGCCCCAAATAACTCAGGATCGAATTGGGGCTTGCTTCCAGGTTGCACCCGCCGCTTCACCCACACCTGGCCGATACGGTGATTCTGCCAGTCGGTGAACAGGCTGACGCTGTAGCCGCCGGTAAAAATTTCCTCCAGGTGGCGCTCAAGCTGGTCCATATCCAGGTTCTCGTATACCACTTGGGCGACCTGAAACGTCGGCTGCACGTCGAGCGTAACCTTGGTCACTACGCCGAGCGCGCCCAGGTTCACCGCTGCCCCTGGGAACCGGTCGGGATCCCGGTCCCTGGATAGAACCAGCACCTCACCGTTGGCGGTGACCACCTCCAGCCCGGATACCGCCGTGGCCAGATTTCCATTCTTGTTACCCGAGCCGTGGGTGGCTGTGGCAATGGCGCCCGCGACCGTAATCTGCGGTAACGAGGCCAGGTTGTGCAGCGCGTACCCCTGGCCCTCGAGATAGGGGGCCAGTTGGCTATAGGTGACGCCTCCTCCGACGGAGACCGTGCTGGCACTCACGATTCAGCGCTATCTGGTTGAGATGAGCCAGCGAAATCTGGTTTTCGGTGCTGTCGGCGATCCCATTAAAGGAGTGGCGGGACCCCAGCGCCCGCACTTTGCTGCAGCGCTTCACCACCTGCTGCACTTCCTCCACCGTCTTGGGCTGGTGCAGGCGGTCGGTGCTGTAGGTGTAATTTCCTGACCAATTGGTTCGTTGTGCGCCCGGCTGTTCACCCGAGCCCGAGTGGCGACAACATGGCGCCGGCAAGGAACACACCGGATGTTTTCAGAAATTCTCTCTTGTCCATGGTGACTTTATGGTCTCTGGGGAAGGATACAGCAGTTTCCGGTAACCGACAGCCGATGACAGAGCAGTTAACACAGGCCAGGTTACCGAACGTCTCCAGGCAGCTTCGCAATGTAATAAATCCCCCATAAGGGTAATAACAATGTGCGAAAACGAAAGTTATTCTCCAGCACGTGACGCAAACTCGCGCAACTGGTTACTTCGGCTACGTCACAACCACTGCGATGAATGACTGCCTTCCTTCCCAGCATTCGCGTCTCGCCAATCAAGATTGTGAATTAAGCGTACGAATTGGAGCTTAGAAACTCATGATGCACTCAGCCACCGTTGCAATTAGGCGCCGTATGACTCCCAGGCACGTATCTATTGGCCGTTGGATGCCAGTGCTGTTGAGTGCTCTCGCCTTGGTGACTGGGGCGCCTGCCGCACGGGCGCTCACTGGAACTACGACTACCCTGACCGCCAGCCCCGGGGCGGCGACGAGTGGGGCAGTCATGACCCTTACGGCCGACGTAACGGCTACCCCTTCCCCCAGAGGGGGAACTGTGACATTTTTTGATACATATAACAGTGTCACCGAAGTGCTCGGCACGGTCCAGGTTCAATCCCGGAACGGTCGCGGCAAAGCGATCCTTAGAACCGAAGTCGGTGGTGTAGGAACCCATAAATTCCAGGCTACTTATGGCGGTACCTCAACCTACCAAGGAAGTTCATCTTCGCTGCAATCGGTTAATTTTGCAGGTCCTTATGCGACTGCAACCGCGCTATCAAGCACTGGTACCGGTCCTTACACGCTTACCGGAACTGTATCCGCATTCGGTCCGGTAGCCCCCACCGGCACTGTTACTTTCACCGATACAACCGCGGGTCAGAACCTGGGCACCGCCACGCTCGTCCCTCCGACGACACAGACTGGCTTCTCCAGCTTCCAGACCTATCCCATTGCCAATATGGATAACGGCAACACCGGCGGCACGAACGGGCCGGCGATCGGTGACTTCAACAATGATGGGCGCCCGGACTATGCTGTCCCCACCAATGGCGGCGCCAACGGTGGCGGCCCCGTCGTCATTCTGCTGGGCAACGGGGATGGCACCTTCACTACCGGAACGCCGGTTAACACCACGGCTCCTTTCACGCCAACATCCGTAGTGGTGGGCGACTTTAACGGCGATGGTGATCAGGATCTTGCTGTTCTCAGCGCCGCCGGTACTGGCTCGGTCAACATCTACCTGGGCAATGGGGATGGAACCTTCCAGACAGCTAAGAACTACGCGGTAGCGGGGTCTACCTCAGCATCACGACTGCTGGCTATCGGGGACTTCAACCGGGATGGCATTCAGGATCTGGTGGCCACAAACTCTGCCCTGAACCAGGTGGCGGTCATTCTCGGCAAAGGCGATGGTTCCTTTGGCGCACCCAGCTATTACACCGTTGGAGCTGCACCCTGGAATGTTGTGGTCGGAGATATCAACCAGGATGGATTTCTAGACCTTGCCGTGGCCTCGGATTCGAGCTCTTCCGTCAGCATCCTTCAAGGCAACGGAGATGGTACCTTCCAGTCCTATACTACCGCCCCCACCGGGGCGTCCCAGGTAGGCTCGGTCGCGATTGGCGATTTTAATGGGGATGGATGGCCGGATCTGGCAACCACCAGCGCCCCCGACAATTCTGTCTATATCCTGATTAATGAGAAGACCGCAACCCCATCCTTCGCCTCGGCCGTGCAATACACCATGAACGGCGGCCCTTACTATCTGACGATCGGCGACTTCAATCGTGATGGCCATCTTGACATCATCTCGGCCAACGATGGCAATAACAACGTGGGCGTGCTGCTGAACAATGGCGACGGCACCTTTGGCGGAGCCACCTACTATCCGGTGGGTGCGGGCTCTATCTTCGCCAACGCAGCAGATATCAATGGAGATGATCGGGTCGACCTCACCGCGGTCACCGGCAACGGCCTGAGTGTGCTGCTGTCTGGCGAGCAGGCGACTGCATCCAAGGCCAATGTAGCTGTGAATGGATGCAAAACGCACGCCCTCACCGCTACTTACAACAGCGACACGAACTATGCGGGGAGCGTCTCGCCCAAAGTAAATTTTAATTCCATTGCGGAGCCCACCACCCTGACTCTCACCCTCATGCCCGCCCAGAGCATCGTGGGGCAGCAGTCGACCTTTGTCGCGACACTCTCTCCGTATAACTATGGCGCGGATACGACCAATGGAGAGATGATAAGCTTCTTGAACGACGGCACGGTGTTCGCCACTGAGCCCATCTACAACGGGGTTGTCACCTATAACATCACTCCGACTTCAACTTTCAATTTTTCCGTCCAGGCGACCTACCCTGGCGACGCCTGCGGCTTCGAACCCAGCGCCAGCAACATAATCAACGGTACGGTCCTGCAATCGTCGACCCTTACCTGGGCTAACCCCGCGCCTATTCCCTACGGCACTCCGCTGAGCTCTGCTCAATTGAACGCCACGGATAATGCTCCGGGCGGCGGCACATACACCTATACTCCTGCCGCGGGCACCGTTCTTCCCGTAGGCACTCAGACCCTCTCCGTTACCTTCACTCCGAACAACACCTCTTACGCAACCGAGACCGCAACGGTACAGATCGTTGTGAGCAAAGGGCCCTTCCTCATCTGGCCGACGCCCATTCCTATCACCTATGGAACGCCGCTCACCAGCTTCCAGTTGGACGCTACGGCATCGAGCGGAACCATTCAGGTACCCCTTGACAGCTACTACAATGTCTACGGTATCTATAACACTGGCCAAGTCTACTCAACTTATGGCTTTGACAACGATGGTTACTCCTACTCCAGCAGTACGCTAGGCTCAACCCTCGTTTGGAACGGCATGACCTTTAACATAGGTCCACCTAATGCGCCGGACGCGGTGGCTACGCCAACTGCAACCCCCGGATGTTACGGAAGCGGCTGCGCCCCTGGGCCCGCGATGGTGATCCCTCTGCCGTCGGGTCAATTCAGCAGCTTGTACATGCTTGGGGCGATGGTCAATAACATCAACCCCACTCAGACCTTCATCGTGAACTACACCGACGGTTCGACGACCACCTATACCCAGAATATGAGCGACTGGTATAACGCCGCGGGTTGGTCGGGCGAGGCAGTCGTCAGCTGCAGTGAAGACCGGAACTACAGCGACGGCAATACGGCATCCACGCAGGCCGACTCAGTTTGCGTATACGGCTATCAAATACCGCTTAATGCCAGCAAGACAGTGAAAAGCGTTCAACTACCCGACACCAGGAATATCGTGATGCTGGCGATGGACCTCGCCACTGCTTCGATACCAGGCACATACGTCTATACGCCCCCCGCGGGAACCATTGAACCGGTGGGGACCAATACACTGTCGGTCACATTTACTCCGACCGACACTACGGATTACCAGCCGGTCTCGGGTACCGTGCAGTTGGTCGTCGAACCGCCGGTCAACTTCATCACCACGACCACCATCTCCTGGCCTACGCCGGCGCCCATCACTTATGGCACGCCGCTGAGCTCAACCCAGCTCGATGCCGTCGCTATGGGGTCGCCAAGACCGACCCAGGTAGCTCTCACCAGTCCTTTCGTGGTTGCAATGTCTAAGGACGGGACACCCTTTAACCAGACCGGCTTTGACAACGCCGGAAATGCATACTCCTACAACCAGCTAGGCAACGGTTCCGTCAGTTATGCGGGCACGACTTTCATCCTCGGCCAGCCCAACGTTGCCGACGCCATCACCAGCGGAGCCGTTGACACGCTCGCTACACCGGGCAACTATTCCGCTGTCTACCTGATCGGCGCAGCGACCACAGATGGAATGACAGACCAACCCTTCACCCTCACTTACTCCGACGGTTCCACGGCGAAGGCGCTCATCAGCTTGAGCTCATGGAGCGCGCCGGCAGGCTATGCGGGCGAGACCATTGTCAAGTCGACAAATCGTCAGGACACCCAGAATGGCGGGCACAACAACGGAACCTTCGATCTCTATGGATATGAGATTCCTGCTGACCCAACCAGAACGCTGGTAAGCATCACCCTTCCCAATACCCGCAACGTGGTGATCCTGGCGGTTGGCATTAACACCTATACCGATGTGGTCGTGCCTGGCACCTACACCTACAGCCCCACCTCCGGCACGGTTTTAGGCGCCGGCACCCAAACGCTAACAGTTACGTTCACACCGACCGATCCGGCCGGATACACGTCTGCGAGTGGGTCCACGACCCTGCTCGTGAACAAAGCAACGCCGATCATCAACTGGCCAACTCCGGCGCCCTCTCCCGCTCCGGCGGTGCTGGGCGGAGCCGAACTCGATGCCACCGCAAGCGTGCCCGGGCACTTTGTTTACAACCCGGCGTCTGGGACATTTCCTGCGGGCGTCTATACCTTGAACACGACCTTTTACCCGATGGATGCTGCTGACTACAACCAGGCGACGGCATCCGTACAGTGGGTGGTCGGTACGGGTAACTTCGGCATCAGCGGAAACGCACCATATACGAATTGCTGTTTCTTCAGCCAGCCAACGCCATACACCGTCTCGGTGAACGGCTTTACTAATCCTTCGGGAACTGTCCAGGTTCTCAACTCCAGTGGTGCGGTGCTTGCAACCGGCACCCTTGTTGGTACCGGTAACACGACCACCGCCAATCTGCTGCTGCAGAGCAACTTGTTGCATCCTGGCAGCAACACTGTGACCCTGAACTATCTGGGGCACGGCGCCAAACCCATTAGTAGCAGCGCAGCAACGATTTTCTTGCTCAGTCCGGCGATTTCGGCGAACCCCGCGGGGCTGAGCCAGACCACCACCACTCTTGTTCCCTATACCTTTGCTCAGGCGGGACAAATCACGTCTATTGCCTACAACCCAAACACCGAGTTCACGGATGCGCAGCTTGGGACTGTTAGCGGCGTCCCAGAATGCCAATCCGGAGCGACGCACCTTGCCGGCTATACCTGCAACTTCACGGTTGCTTTCAACCCGCTCCTCCCCGGCGTTCGCAAGGGAACCATTGTGGTGAATTTCACACCGACCATTGCGCCGCCGCCCCCGCTTCTTTCTCCGGAACCTACGCTCTATCTGTTCCTCTCCGGAATGGGTGAGACGGCTCAGATTGCGCTGAGCAGCGCCACCCAAACCCAACTCTATACCGGCAACACCCAGTTTCAGGCACTGGCCTTTAACCCGACCGATGCCTTCAACTCCACTCTCTATGTAGCCAACAGCAGCGCCACGCCCGGGCAAATCGATCTGCTCCCCTCTACCGGCGGCAGCTTGACGCAATGGAACGCGGGCAACACCAAAAGCCTCAACTATCCCAGCGACGCCTCTTTTGACGCGTTCAACAACTTCGTCGTGTCTGATTACTACGGGGGCAAGGTCTACGAGTACGCTCCTACGACCCTGACTCAAACCACGGTGGGCACCACTGGATTCACCATTGTGCAGCCGACGCAAGCCAAAGTGGATTTGGGCGGCAACCTCTACATTGCCGACACCAACCCCAACAATAGCTCGCGTATTATCCAGGTTCCTGGGGAAGCGTACACGCCTAACCAGCTACCCGCCGATACCCCAGGCCTGGTATTCGCCCAAGCCCTCGCCGTCGACAACACTGGCGCCAATCTTTATGTCGGGGACGGAGGCTTCTACCAACAAAGTCCTCTCATCAATGATCCGCCGCAGATCGTGCAGATCGCTCTTGGCAACAACGGATCCACAACCACGGCCTCGCAGTTTCCCCTGGGTACCTGCGTCACCGGCGTCACTTGCACGCTCACTTCGCCGGCAGGCTTCGCCTTCGATCTGAACAATGACATGTACGTTCTCGACAGCACTTCGAACGTCAACACCAGCGGGGCACGCGTCCTGATGGTGCCCAACGGCCACTCTAGCAAGACCAGCCAGCTGCCGATAACCGGACTCATCGCTCCCACGGCCATCACGTTGGATGCCGCCGGCAACATCTATGTAGTCGATGTGGGCTTTGTGAGCAAGCTGTCGGTGAATAGCGGAGCGCTTGTCTTCCCCAGCCCGGGTACGTGGCTCGCCACGACCGTCACCAACACCGGCGATTTACCGCTGGTCATTACCTCGGTGACCCTGGGCAACGGAAACAAGAGCAGCTTCACACAAAACAACAATTGCACGAGTGCTGCTATCGCGCCGGGCGGCAGCTGCACGATCAATGTAGACTACGCCAACGCCGGAAAAGGGTTCGACACGCTCACGGTGTCGAGCAACGCATACTCGCTCACGGGGGTCACTATCCAACTCAGCTACTAATCTCGTGACGAAGCGTGGTGCGCGATCGGCGCGCCACGCTATGGAAAGACGGCCTCAAGAGTCTGCGCGCTACCTTGTTGGGTGTTTTTCGTCCAACTCGCCACAAAATCGTCATCCTGAGCGAAGCGCCTCACAGATTTATCGTGTGACACAGGGCTTGTGGGCGCGCAGTCGAAGGACCTCGAGGATGCTCATCTTAGCCATGCTGCTCGTACCTTTTCGAGCACCGAAGCCAGAGAACGGGATTGCGCAGCGTAGAGCCTACGGAGCACAGCAAGATGCAGCGGTTTTTGTTCTCGGCCCTTGGGGAAAGACCGTGGCGCAGCCCCTGGAAGCGGGCGGGCTTCGGCGGTTGAAAAGCTCTGAGCAGCAGGGCCAAGATGAGCATCCTCGAGGTCCTTCGACTGCGCCACCAAGCGCTGTGTCACGCGATAAATTCGTGAGGCGCTTCGCTCAGGATGACGGTTTTGTGGCGAGTTGGAGATCCAAACAATCAGCGTTTTCTTGGATTTCTATCGTCTGCCAAACCAGCTAGCGCGTGGGGGCTGCGCCCTGGGCTCAGATGTCCCTACTCGACTGATTGATTGTCCTGATCTCGGCGATTCGGAGTTCTCACGCAGACTCTTTAGCCCCTGAGGGCAGCGTTATCAAGTGCAAATCGTTCCCTCAGCGGCTGAAGCCGGATTTATTCAAGGGTGGGTATGTACGGCCTGAAGGCCATAGCCTTCAAAAACTGATTATTTCCGAGGCCTCTCACGCAGTCTCAGGGTAGGCGAAAACTATTCTCATCCATGCCGGTTACATTTGTCTCCATCGCGAAGAGACAACCGCCAAAGCGCTCCCAGCGTCCGGGCTCCGGCGAAGCTGAAGTAATGTAGAGCACGTTGCCGCGGGGACCGCCGAAGGTACAGTTGGTCGGCCGGTTCACCGGCATTTCGATCACCCGATCGATCATTCCGTCAGGCGCGACTCGCACAATACAGCCACCACCGTAGCGGCAATTCCAAACATAACCTTCCGTGTCTATGGCTGAACCGTCAGGCGCTCCCCGTTCGAAACCCTGGAAGAAAGGTTGCTCTCCACGAATCGACCTGCTGTGCAAGTCATAGTCATAAGACCAGATGCAATTCCTCAGCGAGTCGCCAAAGTAGAACCTCGACTTGTCGGGGCTCCACAGCAGTGTATTCGAGCATCCCAGGTCGCGGCGAAACTCTGTGGCAGTGCCCATCCCGTCAATCCGATAGAGCACTCCTTCTATACCGCCGGTCTCGGACGGTGCGCCGTCCTTGAGCACATTGTTACGCATCGAGCCCAGCCACAGTGCGCCGCCGGGATCCACGGCCGCATCGTTGCAGCGCACGAAGGGCCAACCTGGAAGTGCAAACAAAGGCGTGTGCGGCGCATCGCTGCCTGGTTCCCAGAGTGCGATGCCCGAGCCCAGAGACAATGCCAGGGTGTCCTTGCGGTTGGTTTCCATCACGCAGGTGACGGGCTCAGAAAAAAACCATGTCTTCAGCGTGCCATTCTGCAACGTATAGCGGTGAAGCAGAAATCGGTTGATGTCGGTCCAATAGACGCTTTGGGTTTTCCGCTCCCAAAGCACCCCTTCGCCGCACACATCTCCGGTTGCAGCGATACATATCGGCTCTCCGACCTGCAGATGATTGTCCAGTGGATTCCTCCCTGCTCAGCGGTTCCATGGTAGGCATTTGCGAGCTTGTTTGCAAAAAGGCTCCGGCGATAGAACCCAACGCCTACAACTACCGGGGTCTACCCTACTACGGTGGTAAGCTGCCAGAATTGGCCATGGCAACCAACCTGGCCGCTTCCCAAACACAGGAGCATACTGCGCTCCAACGCATGCTTGGCCGGAGCAGGTTTCTGTCTCTTCTGGCGCTTTGCGGCTTGCTGGCCGTGTGCCTCGCGTTTTCCTGGACTACGCGCGACGCGATGGCCCATATGCCCTTCCTCAAAGGCCAGCAAGGTCAGTCCAATCTCGGAGCTTCCGGCCCGGCGGCTATCGTCGACCTGCACCCATGGCAGATTGCGCAAGCGCTGGCACCCCTGGCCGTCAGCAGTGAAGAGGAGGAATATGCACAGGAGGCCGAGCGCCTCGCCGATCACGAGGTGAACCAGGCTTTTGCCTCAGCTTTACGACAGGCCAGTGCGCAGCATCTCGCCCCCACCGGGGAAGCGATTGAGCTCTCTCAAAATGTCGCGCAATTGCAGGCAGCGGCGAAAGAAGACCAGGCCCGGGTGCAGAGTTTAACCACCAACTCCGCCGATGGTGTCGCAAGTGACGATCTGAAAATTGCCCAGGCGCAGCTCGCCCTTGACGAGGACGAGCTGAACGACGCCCAGCACGACCTGGCCCGGGCCTCCGGTGACGTGCGCACCAAAATTCAGCAGGAGCTTGCGGCGCACGAAGCTGCCATGAGCAAGATGAATGCCAAAGGTGAAAGCGGCAGCCAAATGGCTGTTCTTTCCACCCGGCGGTACGGCACCCTGGCCCATCGAGTGGAAGCGTGGTTCAGCCAGCGCAGCCGGCATCAACTAATCCAGCAGGCCATGCAGCAGGCAAAAGCGGATGCAGCCAGCCTGACGAAGCAACACAATGCGCTGGAAGCGCAGGCCAACGCCAGCTCCGCTGCGGCGACAGCAGCACGGCCCGACGCCACTACGCTCGCCAGCCTGCAGCGGAGAAGGGAACAGCGGCAGCTCCTCACTATCTACGACGACCGCATCCAGACCCAGCAGCAGCTCGCCGTTGTCTATAGCAAATGGGCAGACCAGGTGATGTTGCAGCACCGCATTGTGACCCACATGGGTCTGCGGTCACTGGCGATGGTTGCGTTCATTCTGATTTGCGTCATCCTGGTGGAATCGGCAGGAACAGCATTGCTGGAGCAGCGTGCGCTCGACCGGCGGCGCATGCAGACGCTGAAAACCATATTGCGGCTAAGTGTGCAGCTAGTGGGGGTCTTATGCGTGTTGCTGGTAATGTTCGGCGTACCCAGCCAGATTTCGACCATCCTGGGTCTCGCGACTGCCGGGCTTACGGTAGCTCTACAAAGCTTCATCCTCGCGTTCTTTGGCTGGTTCATTCTGATGGGCAAGAACGGGATCCGCGTCGGTGACTGGGTCGAGATTAATGGTGTGGCGGGCGAGGTGATCGAGATCACTCTTTTCCGCACCACGATCCTGGAAAACAGAGCCTGGGCTGACAAGGGGCACCCAACCGGACGGCGTGCAACCTTCATCAACAATTTTGCCGTAGGCGGCCAATTTTTCAACTTTTCTACAGTCGGTCAGTGGATGTGGGATGAAATATCGGTCAGCCTTCCGCAGTCGGTAGAGACATACGCCAAGGTGGCCCTTATTCACAAAGCGATCGTAGAAGAGACGGAGGAGGATGCCCGGGCCGCGGAACAGGAATGGAAGCGCGCTCCGCGGCAGAGTGGCATGGGCCAAGTCAGCGCAAGCTGCCTCGGTAGACATGCGGCCTGCCGGCGCCGGCGTCGACATCCTGATACGTTACGTCACCCGGGCATCCGATCGGCTCAAGGTGCGCAACCGGTTGTACGAACGCGTGATGGATCTGCTGCATCAGCCGCAGGTAGTTATCTCTACCGCCCAGCCTTCGAAGCTGACGGCGGCGGTATTGGCCGCCGGTGATTCGCTGGACCACGATCATAGGGATAGACGCCACAGCATGTACACCTGAGATCTCGCCTTAAAACTTTCATAACCCTGAAATCTTCTTTTGAGCATGGCGCGAGCAATTCGCGCTTTTTTGCGAGTGCACAAATCCTTTCAGCATCAAGCCGCATCCGAAAAATCATGGCGCTCTGGGAACCCAGACCGGAGCCTCATCAGGTGGGGGCGGCCACTTAGGGCATTCAAGCAGTATCTTTGCCACGGAAAATGGCGCTTCGGCAAACGCCGGGGATACCACCGATGTTGACCACTCAGTGCATCGGATAACTCGAGAGTTAGAGGGTAGGTGCAGTGGTATCCCACATCTCGCGAAAAACGAGCGAGATGTGGGGCACCCGGCCTTCGTGCGGGAACCAGATGCAGCCCCCCGATAGACTGAGTTCGTAATTGGAGTTCTCACGCACACTCCAAAGCCCTCATTAGTTTGGTCGAGTGTGGCACGGCTGAAGCCGCGCCCTTCGTAAGACCATTTTCTGTAAACCTTGTGAAGTGGCCCTGATATGTGACCCTGCAGCGGGTCGATGACCACGCCGGCCCAGGTGGAACAACTCAACAATGAAACTGCGCTTCCACCGCCGGAGCCCACCCACCTCACCGCTGGTAAGCTCCAGCTCGAACTCGAACCCAACGCGCTGGTGCTGGTGAAGGTGGATCGCTGACAGGTCGCAGCTACCTGGCCGTCCACCCGCCATCGATGATAAGGTCGGTCCCGGTGATGAAGCCGGCATAGTCTGAGCAGAGATAGCACGCCAGACCGCCGATCTCTTCCACCTTTCCCCACCGTCCGATTGGCATGCTGGCCAGGAAGGTCGCATTCGCCTCCGGATTGCTAAATACAGCCGCGTTCATCTCGGTCACAAATGGGCCCGGGCTGATGGAGTTGACCGTGATGCCCTGCGTAGCCAGTTCCAGCGCCAAGGCTCGGGTGAGCCCAAGGAGCGCCGCTTTGGTGGAGGAATAGGGGGTGCGTCCCGGCAGGGAGATATGACCCATGATGGAAGCCATATTCAAGACCCGGCCATACCCACTACCTTTCATTCCCGGCACGAAGGCGCGGCACATAAGAAAAGTGGAGATCAAACTTGCGTCCACCACGCCGCGAAACTCCTCCAGCGAATAATCGACCAGCTCCTTACGCAAATTCGTTCCTGCGTTGTTGATCAGGATCTGCGCATGCCCAAAGCGTTCCGTGACCGCTCCGGCCACTCGAGCGACGTCCTCTTCCCGGGTCACGTCACCCACAAAGAAGGCCGCCGTCCCACCGCGCTTAATAATCCCGTCGCGTACCGACTCCAGCCGCTTAACATCGCGCGCCACTAAGGCTACATGGGCGCCGGCTTCCGCCAGCGCTTTGGCCATCGCCTCACCCAGACCACGGCTTGCCCCGGTGATCACCGCCGTCCTGCTCGAAAGATCGATTTGCATCGCCACAACCAAGATCATACCGCTCGCCCTGCACATCTTTTTGCTGGTACCCTGACCCGGGCGGATTTTTCCCGCGACACGAGGGCCTGCAATGAAGGCGAGTCGAACACGGTACAGCATGGTCGCACTAGCCATCGGGCTCGCCATCCTGTCCTACGTGCAACGGGTGGCGATTTCGCAGGCTGCAGGACCTATCTCCCATGATCTGCACCTCAACAAGGCCCAAATGGGACTTGTCTTCGGCGCCTTTGGCCTCTCCTACGCCTTGTTCGAACTTCCCATCGGCCTGCTAGGCGATAAGATCGGCGTTCGCCGAGTCTTGCTGCAGATCGTGATCGGCTGGTCTACGTTTACCGCGTTAACTGGAGCAGCCTGGAACGTCGTCTCCCTCTGGATCATTCGTTTCCTCTTCGGAGCCGGTGAAGCGGGTTGTTTCCCCATCCTCACCCGCCTGCTTAGCATGTGGCTGCCGGCGCGTGAACGCGTCACCGCTCAGGGTTTGCTGTGGGCCTTCGCGCGCTGGGGCGGGGCGTTCACCCCACCGTTGGTGCTGGCCGCCATTGGGCTGATCGGCTGGAGATTATCCTTCGTTGCCTTCGCAGGCCTGGGTTTAGTGTGGTGCGCCGTGTTCTGGTTCTGGTACAGAGACAACCCCAGGCAGCACACCTCCGTGAACGATGCCGAAAAGGAACTGCTCGAATCGTCGCGGGTTCTCATGACGCACCACAGCGGGCAGAAAAAATGGCTGTCGTTACTTTTAACACCCGAAGTCCTGTTCCTCTGCCTGCAGTATTTCTGCGTCTCCTTTACCTGGTACTTCTACATCACCTGGTTGCCCACATATTTGCGCGAGGGGCGAGGTCTGACCGCGGCCCACGCAGCGGGTTTGTCGGTGCTGCCCCTGCTCTTCGGCGGCTTCGGCGCGGTGCTCACAGGGATCGCGCCAGTGCGCTGGCCGCGTCGCCGCATAGCCTTTTTCGCGCTGCTTGCTACGTCGTTGTTGTTGTTTGCCTTCCTTCGCACCCAGGCGGTCACCATCGCCATGCTCTGTATGGGCATGGCCAGCCTGTGTAGCGACCTGGTCATGCCCATCTCGTGGGATGCCTGCGTGGAGATCGGTGGCTCCTACACCGCGACCGTCGCGGCCACCATGAACATGACGGGCAATCTCGCCGGCTTTGTTATGCCAGTCGTTGGCGGGTTGATCCTGCAGAAGACCGCCGGCAATTGGAACAGCCTCATCCACTTGATGATCGCTTCCGATGTAATTGCGGCGTTGTGCTGGCTCTACCTCAACCCCGAGCGCGCCGGGCGCCAACGGGAGCGCGAGCGCGTCCAGGAGAGGATGAACGCGACCCTCAACGTAGAGGGCGCTTCGCTTTGAAGAAGAACATCACCCTGGCGTTTTCTTTTCTGTTAGCCCTGCCGTTTCTCTTCGCCCTGGCGGTGCATGAATCAGGGCTAGATGCCGCGGCCAACTGGCCCATGCCGGGGCGTGATCCCGCGGGCACGCGCTACTCCCCCTTGACTCAGATTACGCCGGCCAACGTGAGCCAGCTGAAGGTGGCGTGGGTCTACCACATGAGGCCGCCCGGCAGCAGCGCCAATCTCCACCCATCGGAAGACCAGCCGCTGGTGGTGGGTTCGACCATGTACGTGGTGACCCCGTACAGCCGGGTAGTTGCCCTGGACTCCGCCACCGGCCGAGAACAGTGGGTGTTTCAAATTCCCGACGGCGATCAAGCCTCGGTCCGGGGAGCCAACTACTGGCCGGGCGGCGAGGGCGCAGGACCGGCCATCATCTTCGGCACCCGCCACGGTCGACTGTATTCCATCAGCGCGGTCAACGGGCAGCCAAACGTGGAATTTGGCGACCACGGCATGGTCGACCTGAAGACGCCGGAGGTGATGACCACCGGCAAAGATAAGAACTACATCCTGCCTTCGCCGCCCCTCATCTACAAAAACCTGGTGATTACCGGTTCGGGTCCGGGAGAAGGACCGGGCGGTTTGAACGGTGGGGTGGGCCCCGCCGGCGATACCCGCGCCTGGGATGCGCGCACCGGCAAGCTGGTCTGGACCTTTCATTCCGTGCCTCGCCCGGGCGAGGTGGGGCACGACACCTGGGGCGGCGACAGCTGGAAAGATCGTTCGGGCGTGAATGTATGGGGCTATATGACGGTCGACGTCGCGCGCGGCATTCTCTATATGCCCTTCGGCGCTCCCAACAGTGACCGGGTGGGCGTCGATCGCCCGGGTAATAACCTCTTCGGCAACGCTCTGGTTGCGGTCAACGCGGATACCGGCAAGCTGCTGTGGTACTTCCAGGTAGTTCACCATGACATTTGGGACCTTGACCTGGAAACGCCACCGACACTGTTCGACGTGAAACGTAATGGCAAGATCATCCCCGCGGTGGCCACGGTTAACAAGAATGCGCTCATGTTCATCCTCAACCGCGTGACCGGCAAGCCCATTTACGGAGTTGAGGAACGGCCAGTACCCCAAAGCAACGTTCCCGGGGAGCAAACTTCACCTACCCAGCCATTTCCGCTTTTGCCTGAACCGCTGTCCCAGAACAAGCTCAGCCGCAACAACCTCTACCAGGACACGCCGGAGCATAAGGCGTGGTGCGAGCAATACGTCGACAGCAATCACATGCTGCTGGGTGAAGTGCCTTACACGCCCACTGCGCTCGACCGCTACACGGTCCCGATGCCCGGCACCCAGGGCGGTGTCAATTACTATGGCGGAGCCTTTGATCCCAAGCTGGGGCTGTTTGTCGTCAATGTGAATAACCTGGCGCAGCCCATGCGGATCATTCGTAACCCAGACGGTAGCTATTCCAATTCCGGCCCGCTCGCCGGTACGCTTCGTTTCTGGGACCCCAGCAATCACCTGCCTTGCACCCCAACGCCGTGGGGCCAATTGGTCGCGGTCGACGTGAACACAGGCAAGATCGCGTGGCGAACTACTTTGGGAGTGACTGACAGCTTGCCAGTAGGGAAGCAGAACACCGGGCGGCCTGGGCTGGGGGGCGCCATCGTTACCGCCAGCGGCCTCACGTTCATCGGCGCCACCGACGATGCTCGCTTTCGCGCCTTCGATACTCGAACCGGCAACTCGTTATGGACGGTGAAGCTTCCTGCCTCGGCTGAGTCCACTCCGATCACGTACGCGGATGCCAAGGGGCAGCAGTATATTGCCGTGGTAGCCACCGGCGGTTTTGGGATCGGCGCTGCGCTCGCCAGCGACTCCCTGGTGGTCTTCAGCTTATCTGGTGAGAACACCAGCACGTTGACCGAGTCGCTTGCCAAGCCGCAAAATGCTGCGCCGGAAGCGAACGCCGTTGCTACCGTGCCCTCTGCACAAAATCATTTACCGCCTGGTTCGGGGCATGACCTCACGGTGAAAGTTTGTTCCGCTTGCCACTCACCCGACTTAGCGGCCAGCCAACACCTTAGCGCCCAGGAATGGAATAGCCTGGTGCAAGATATGTCCGCGCGAGGAGCCGTCGCCAGCGACGAAGAATTCGACGAGATAACTGACTACTTAGCCAAGTCGTTTCCCCGAACTGTACCGCCTCCGCAATAAACACTTCGTTCCTCCAACTTAGATAGAGTGCCCTGTGATCTGCTGCGATCTCGCGGCATTCGTCTGTGTACCCACAGTGCATGAGCTCTGCGTTGGCCTTTTTTAAAAAGGGTCACTTGGTAGTAAACAAATGTGAAGAATATCTAATGAATTCAATAGTTCAGAAAAAACTATTGACAGTCGAATATTTTTGGGGATAGATTGGTGACGGGCACCCATGTACTTGGAGATAACTTATATGCGTAAAGTAATCGTGGCAATCTTCTCTCTGTCCTCCGTTATGCTTCACGCTCAGGCAAACATGCCTGCTCAAACCCAGGTCGCTTCCAACGGGCCTGCGCCGCAAGCCAAGCGTATTTCCACTGGAGTTACTGCTCCGAAGTTAATCTACAAGGTCGATGTGGTAGCAGATTCGAACCACACTGCTGCTGAGCTGTTCGGCACTGACTGCAAGGTCGTTGTCGGAATGATTGTCGATAAGACTGGTAAGCCATCGGATCTGAAGATCGTCAGGTCGGCTGGCCCGGGGGTGGACGCAAGCGTCCTTGCTGCCGTGAGTCAATATCGCTTCACGCCTGGCATGGTAAGCAATCAACCCATTGCTACTCCTCTTAACCTGGAAGTAGTTATCGCGAATCAGTATCGGTAACTGCTTCTGCTAGCCCCTGTCGAACAACGGGCGGATCAAAAATCCGCCCGTTTTGATTTTTCATTAGCCTCTGATTCCCTCACGAAGGCCGGGTGCCCCATATCTCGCTCGTTTTTCGCGAGATGTGGGATACCACCGATGTTGACCGCAAAGTACATCGGATGAATCAGAGTCAGAGGGAAGATGAAGTGGTATCCCACATCTCGTGAAAAACGAGCAAGATATGGGGCACCCGGCCTTCGTGAGGGAACCAGAGCCCTCGTCCCATTACATTTTTGGTTCGGCTAGTTCCCAAATCATCCCGCGCAACAGGAATGCTATCATCCGGTTTGCTCGGCCAGAATTCCTTATTGATGTGCACGACCATCCCCTAGGGTATACATCTATAGGGTATTCAGTCTGCGCGCGCGTGGGGAATGATGCGTTCTCTTCTCAAGTTGGTCACCATGCTCGGCGTGCTGCTCGCGGGACAAATCGCCGGCGCCCAGAAAGCCCCTGCTTTCCCAAACCAGCCATGGCAAACGACCACGCAGATCACACCTCCGGCGCGTTCTACCCCCGCCTTTGCTCCTGATCCAGGCAAAACATATGCTCTTCCGGAACTGGTTAACCTTGCCGAGCAAAACAACCCGGAAACGCGGGTAGCATGGGAAAACGCCAAAGCGCGCGCGGCCGATTTGGGGATCAGTAAATCCACTCTCTATCCCACCATCGCCGCCCTAGCGCTAGCACAGACCGTGCGTACCGACGTTCTGTTCGCTCCCAATTACTACCGCCAGACCCTGTTCACGTTCTCTCCCGGGCTCGAGCTGGATTACACCATTTTCGATTTCGGCCGCCGTCTGGACGAGATTGCCGTCAGTCGCAACAATCTCCTTGCTGCCAACCTTGCCTTCAACGATACCCACCGCAGGATTATCTTCCAGGTGATGGCAGCCTACTATCGAGTGCTGAACACCAAGGGCAACGAGGATGCTGCAGAAGCCAACCTCAAGAATGCGCAAACCGTCCAGCAAGCTGCAGAAGCGCGCCTCGAACTCGGCCTGGCGACTCTCCCCGACGTACTCGAGGCCCGCAGCGCGGCCGCCCAGGCGGACTATGATTTGCAGGCCGCGCTTGGAGCGTCGGAGATCGCGCACGGCGATCTGGCCACTGCCCTTGGCGTTTCGCCAACCATCCCGTTGCAGGTAGAGAGCATTCAAGGTTTAAATATTCCGCAGGACTTAGCAGTGACCGTCGAGACCGCCATCGATCGTGCGCTCGCTCAGCGGCCTGACCTCATGGAGCGTGTAGCACAGTTGCGCGCCGCAGCTTCTGAAGTGAAAGCAGCCAAGACAGCGTATTTACCAACCTTGAGCCTCGAGGGAACCGGAGGCCTTTCCAAAACCTACGGAGAGCAGAACCAGTCGCCTGGTGTTTACTCTCCCAATCAGGAGTTTTGGGATGCGCACCTGAGCCTGACCTGGAATTTGTTTGATGGATTCGCTCGCGAGAACCGTCTCGCTCGCGCCAAGGCCGAGCAAAAGCAGGCCGCCGCCGAAGTGGACGCGATGCGCGATCAAGTGGAAAACGAAGTGTGGTCGGCGTATTCCACCGCGCGCACCGCGCTTCGCCAGCAGAAAGCTGCGGCCGCGTTGCTGGAGTCTGCATCGTCGTCGTACAACGCGGCGCTGCAGTCTTATAACTACGGAGTCCGCAGCCAGATTGACGTGGTCTCGGCGCAGCGCGCTCTTGCTGCCGCGCGCACCGCCGACGTGAACGCGCGCACTCAACTATTGACTGGAATGGCTGCGTTAGCTTACCAGACCGGCGACCTGCTTCATGCGAAAGGGCCATAAACCAATGCCCCCAAAACTCACAGCAAAATGGATGGAAACGTTGACGGGAAAATTGCCATCGCTGCTTGGCCGTGGACTAAAGCGAGCCTCTGTAGTAGGAGCATCCTTCGCTCCTACGCTGTTGGGCGCCGGATGTTCGCGTGCGCCCTCCTTCAATATCCTGGGATCGTTTTTCCCCGCATGGATCGGCTGCGGCATTGTCGGCATCCTGCTTGCGTCTGCTGTCCGCGTGTTTTTTCTGCGCATCAAGCTGGAGGATCAGCTGCTGATGCCGCTCATCCTGGTTTATCCCTGCTTGACTGCGTTCTTCACCTTCACACTCTGGCTCTTGTTCTTCAGTTAATCCGAAAGGAGATGCGATGCCCGAAAACGACACAGATGTGCAACGCCGCCGTGTCGGCAGGATAGTAAGCATTTCCATCATTGCCGCCGCGGTGATTACGGGTGCCGCGGTGATAATCCTAACTAACAATCACCCGCGCACCGACGATGCCGAAGTATTTGCCAACTTCATCGGCATCGCTCCGCAGGTAGACGGCCCCATCACCGAGCTTGCAGTCGAAGACAATCAATTCCGCAAACAAGGGGAGTTGCTCTTCCAGATTGATCCACGCCCTACCAATATGCCCTGGAAAAGACGAGATCTGACCTGAGCACGCTCGAGGGCCAGATCGTTGACCAGCGACGGACGATTGCTTCTCAGGTGAGCGCTGTAGGGGCTGCCCGGGCGAACACGGATAGTGCTGCAGCGAACGTCGACCGCGCTGTAGCCGCGGTAGGCGAAGCCAAGGCCAATGTTGCCGCGGCGCAAGCAGCCCTCGACAGCGCCAACGCCGAACTGGCCTACCAGACCAATAACTTTCATCGCATTGAGCCGCTGCTGGCCAAGCAATTCGTCACCGTGGACCAGGTAGACCAGGTCAGAACCGCGGTGACCGCAAGGCAACAGACGGTGCAGCAGCTCCGTTCGCAGCTGTTGTTAGCGCAAGCGCAGGTAGTATCCGCGCAGGCCCAGCTCGAGCAGACCAAAGCCGCTCAGGAGCAAAGCCATGCGCAACTCGGTCAATCGCAGCATAGTGTGCTTACGCTTGATCCCCTCACCGCCCAACGCGAGGGCCGAGCTTCCGCCATTCAGACCGCGGAGTACAACCTGAACAATTGCAGGGTGTATGCGCCCTTCGATGCGCGCGTGACCAACCTGACTATCTCCCGGGGGGCCTACGCTCACACCGGCCAGCAAGTGTTTACCCTCATTGACACCCGTGTGTGGTGGGCAGTGGCCAACTTCCGCGAGACCCAATTGCACCACATCCATCCCGGGATGCACGCCGATGTTTACGTGCTCTCGCGGCCTTCGGTGAGATACGACGGCATCGTCGACAGTGTCGGCTTCGGCGTGCGACCTGACAGCACTTTGGTAGGCACGTTTTCGTCCACCGGGTTGCCGGATGTGCAGCGCTCATTGAACTGGGTGCATTTGGCCACGCGGTATCCGGTGCGCGTTCGCATCAATGCTCCGGAGACAGAGCCGTTCCGCCTGAGCGAATCTGCCGTCGTCGTGATCCGTGGAGAGAAATAGCCATGGCGGCCCAGGGCAACGCGCTGCCGGCGGTCTCACAGCCAAACCTCGTCGAGGAGGCAGTCAGATGGCTTTGGGACTTCCTGAAGAATGAGCTCGCGCCTTATCCCGGGAAGGGCCTGGGTTGTAGCCCGCGTCACCATCTCCGCGACCCTCGTCATGCTATTGGTCATGACGTTCCAAATTCCCAACGGTTTTCTAGGAGCAATTTTTACCCTATTCATAAGCCGGGAAAATCCCACCGCTACGCTGGTTTCCGGGTTGAAGGCAATCGCATTTTTTTGTTTGGCCACCGTCTACACCTTGATTGGCGCCGCCATGCTGGTCGACGATCCGCTGACCCACTTCCTGGGGGTCGGGATCAGCCTCTTCGTGTCTTTTTTCCTGATAAGTATCATTACTGATTACGGAACCGCGGTAGCCTTTGGTTTCACCGTAGCCGGCGCGATTCCGCTATGGGACCGAACCACTCTCACCGTAGACGACCGGGTCGAAAACACACTATGGCTTGCCGGTGTGGTTGCCATGGGCATCGTGGTGGCAATCGTGGTGGAGTATGTTTTCCGCAGAGTTCATCCCACCACAGACCTCACAGAAGGAATTGAGGCCCGGCTGCAGACGGTGGAGAGTGTCTTACGCTGCGCGGCGGCAGAGCGGCCGCTCGACAGTGCTACGGAGAAACGGCTTTCGCTCTATGCCATGGTCGGTGCTTCAAGGTTGCGAAGGCTCATCGTTCGATCTCCATACAGCGCGCACTTCAAGGCCCAGCTGGGCACAGCGGTTGCCCTGGTCTCGCAATTGGTGGACGTGACCGCAAATTTCCGGCGTGCTCTCACCGGGCGGCCCGAGCCGATGGAAGCGGATAGCCTCGCCGCGCACATCGACCCGGCCGACAAGGCCCGCTGCCAACGTCTGGCAGACGAGATCGAAATCGTATGCAAAGATCTGGTACTGAGGCGATCGCCGGCAAAGATTCAGCGGCCGCAGGAGGAGCCGGCGAAGCTGCCTTTTTTGTCGCAGATGGAGAGGATTGTCGCGCTCATACCAGAGGCATTTTCGGGGTCGACCACGATCGGGGAGTTCCTGCCATCGCCGCTGGACGAAGAGGGATCCAAGCACTTTTTCGCCCCCGACGCGTTTTCCAACCCCGCCCACGTGCAATTTGCCTTGCGCGGCACGCTCGCGTCCTTCGCCAGTTACATCATCTACACGGCGATTGACTGGCCCGGGCTCAGTACTTGCATGGCGACTTGTATCATCACCGCGCTTTCTACCATCGGCTCATCGCGCCAGAAGCAAATGCTGCGGTTCCTCGGGGCGATCATTGGCGGCATTATCTTTGGCATGGGAGCACAGATCTTTGTGCTGCCATACCTTGACTCGATTACCGGCTTTACTCTCTTGTTTATGGCGGTGACCGCAATCTCTTCCTGGATTGCGACCGCTTCAGCAAGGCTTTCCTATCTTGGCGTGCAGCTTGCCCTGGCCTTTTACCTGATTAATCTGCAGGAGTTCACCATCCAGATTTCGCTCTCCATTGCGCGCGACCGCGTCTTCGGGGTCCTGCTTGGTTTGATGTGCATGTGGCTCATCTACGATCGTTTGTGGGTGAAGAACGCGCTGGACGAAATGCAGACGGTCTTTGCGCGCAATCTGGAGATGTTTGCCGAGCTGGCCGAGCAGTTGCTGGAGAAGGACCAGGTAAAAGCTATCAAACGAATCCGCCAGTTACGCGATCAGCTCAACGCCGGCTTTCAGGCGGTGACGGCGCAAGCCGACGCGGTCCTATTCGAGTTTGGTCCCTCGCGTCCGCGAAAGCTGCAGATCCGCGAAGATGTGCGGCGGTGGCAGCCTTCGATCCGCACCCTATTGCAGGTGCAAGTCACCTCGGCGCAATACCTTTCGCTCAAGCCGCTCACCAATCTACCCGAGCCCATCGCCCAGGCGGGGGTTGCGTTCGAAAAAGACATAGCCCTGGTGATGCGCGCCATGGCGAGTGAGGTCAGCGGGAAGCCTGTCGCTGCGGTGCCGGACATCCGCCTCTCCGCTACACGGATGCGAGAGGCAATTAGACAACTACTACCAGGGCCGTGGCATTCCGGTCTCGAACGAGGCGACCGATGTGATGGGCTTGGCCGACAGTCTCGCGACCATCCTTGCTCCTCTCTACGAGGACATCCGCGACACCTACGCCGCCCAGCAGCGGAACGTCGGTGCCCAAGTTCAGCTACAGCCCGGGCAGGCTTGAGTCAGCTCTTGCAGAACCCATGATCCTTCCGGTAATAAATCGATGGGTGCCCCAGGTCTCGTTTTTGAGACCTGGGATCCGCGCAACCGATTTCGATGGAAGCACCAACTTCTCCTTTGTCATCCAGGAGGATCTATGAAGTCGGCTGACTCGCGGGTGCGTATTGGGCTTCGCCATTGCCGAAGGACCAATTCTCTTTTGCCACTTCTACCAAGTTGATGAAGACATCTTCTTTGCGCAACTTCAGGCTTTCATGCAAGCCGTCGGCCACGGCTTTGTAGAACGTCCGCTTCATCTCCAACGTTCGTCCGATGTTCAGCGTGATCTGCACGAAGATGCAATCGTCGGATCGATGAATGCCTAGAAAATCTCGATCAAACTGCAAGCCGGCTTTGGGATGCTCGGTGATGATCTGGAAGAGGTCGTTCTGAGGCGCCTTCATCACATCAGTCAATGCACGGTAGACGATCTGCCCAACCTGGGCTCCGTATTCCGGGCTCCTACCTTCAAGGAGATCAATTCGAACGAGAGGCATGCTTTCTCCTTTGGTGACTCTAGTCTGTAGAAGCACTTGGATCAAGCACAGTGTTTTGTGGGAAACCACACGACAAGGTTCTCGACCGCCTGGTCGAAGGAGAACTTAGGGCCTCTTTGCGAAGTTAATCAGCAGAATCACGGAGCAGCAAACCGGATCGACCCGATCGCGTTCTCGCGATTGTGAAACCCACTCCAGTGGCTCCATATTTCCGCTGCTCGCCGCTAGCCCTGATGCACTTCGCATGATATCGAAGACGATGTCGGAGCTCTCAAAGGTCGGTGTCGCTAAGACGGCCTCCTGGACTTGTAGATCGACAAAGCCGGCCTTTTCGAGAAGCTTTCGAAGGTCACGTCCGATCCGTGGATTTCGGAAGCCTTCACTCCAGAACCGCGCGATCTGCTTTACTATTGTGTGCTTCGCATCGTCGATTGCAAATGTTCCCCAGTCAGGTTCGGCGCATACCACCGTGCCGCCCGAACGAACCGTTCGGAACATCTCGTTGAGAGCCGCAGTCGGATTCTCCACGTGCTGGAGGGTCCGGTCTATTTTGCACGAGCCCAGAAAGCCATTCGCAAAGGGCAGGTTCTGGATATCGGCTTGAACAAATTCGATTGCCGGAAACTCCTTGCTTGCGGATCGCGCGGACTTGATCAGCGCCAGGCTGAGGTCCACGCCGATTGCGCGCCCCTCTGGACCCACGAACGCAGACAGACGCCGCACGTCGAAACCGAGCCCACAACCGAGGTCCGCGGTGATAGAACCGCGCTCTGGTTTCATCATGTCGAGAATTTGGGTCTTGTATTGCTGAAAGCCGGGGAGCTCATCCAGATACGCCAGGCATCGTGCCATCTTGTCCACGGCCGCCGCATCCACATCGCGGAACCCGCGCGCCAGGTAATCCTCAGCTTGGCCATCGGTTTGCTTCATGGAGCCTTTAGAGTCCGCGTGAGAACGCCATTTCGTGAAGCGCCGCACAGTACCCGTTCAGAACAGTTACCGCTTATCCGTCTGCCATTTCCTTGGCGCGCATGAGCAGCTGCTCCATCGTGTTCGGAGGGTCACCTGCCTCCAGCATGGCACGGAAAACGTGATAAGGGTCGCTCCTGGAACCGGCCTTACGCAAAGTACCTTCGTCATTCACCCAGGCGTAAATGATGACTTTCTGCTTGCTGGAGAAGCGATAGAAGAGCCGGTATCGCTCATGGAACTTGGCCCGGAACCAGTGCCGATTGTCCGAGCCCAGCGTATTTCCCTGGCGAAACGCAGCCGCGCTGGGATTTCGGGGAATGATCTCCCGGATGTGACGATTGATTGTGGACAACAACTTCGCGCCCGGGTGCTCTTTATAGCCTGCAGGATCCTTCGCCGCGAGAGCGTCCACCTGCGCCACTAATCTCCGCAACTGCTGATCAAACAGCGGGTGTACGTAGAGTCTCCAGCCATTTACCACCAATTAGATGGACACACCGTCGCCCAGATCTTCGTCGAACGAAACGGCAACCCCTTTTGTGAGCTTGTCTACACGTTTTACCAGCTTCGCGTCCAACGGACGGACGTCCTGGGGGGCACGAGAAATGTCTTGTGCGAGAAACGCGAGAAAGGAAGCCATGACGGGATCCGTTGTCTCCCGGGTCTCTGTCTCCGCCACAACCAACATGCGTCCTGGAGCAATGACGCGCGCTCTCACCTCGCCATTGAACTCCGGGTGGCTCTTAAACAAAGCTCCCTCAAAACGGAAACCTGAGGAATTTCCCGTTTTGGTTTGTCGTCCGCGATATTCCGTCTCGCCGGTTTGGTCGTTACTACTGACGGATGGAAGTTTCTTCTTCGGTGCTGCCATGTTTGTTCCCCAGCAGGCATGTTAGCACATTTGTATGCACATCAATGGAATGCGACGGCAGCCGCTGCTGCAATTCGATTAAGAAGCAAATCCGGCAGGCAGCCAAAAACCACGACCAGGGCGGCCGCGGCCCACACTGCGATGCGGGTGGTCACTGATCCGCCAATCGCCGTGGTCCCGCTCGCCGGCTCCGAGACGTAAACCTGTTTGAGTATCTTCAGATAGTAGTAAAACGAAACCACGCTCATGGCGAGAGCCAGCAGCACCAGCCACATCAATCCCAAATGGTTTGCGACGTCGAGCGCCGAAACAAACACATAAAATTTGCCAAAGAACCCCGCCAACGGAGGAACGCCGGCCAGCGAAAGCAAAAAAATCAGCAGGCAAAACGATAACCCCGGAGCCCGCTTGCCCAGCCCGCGAAAATCTGCAATGGTGTCGACCTTTTCATCCTCCAGCGCCGCGAGCACGCCAAAAGCACCCACCGTCGCCAACGAATAAGTGATGACGTAATACACCAGCGCGATCAAACTCTGCCGGCTGTGAACTACCAGAGCGATCAACATATACCCTGCGTGTCCAATAGCGGAGTAGGCGAGCAGCCGCCGGATGCTGGTTTGCGCGATCGCCGCCAGGTTGCCCCAGAGCATCGATACCACAGCTATGATCGCAATCAAGGGCGTCCACCCGATGGAATAATTTCCCCAGGCGGCACTTCCTTCCGCCCCCATCAGCCCCAGGTAGAAAAACACAAACAAGGCGAAGAAACTTGCGATTTTGGAACTGGAAGCGACCAGCGCCGCGCTCGTGGTGGGCGCCCCCTGGTATACCTCCGGAGCCCACATGTGAAAGGGAGCGGCCGCTATCTTGAAGCCGAATCCCGTCAGCACCATAACTATGGCAATCGTCAACAGCGGATCACCCGGCGAACTGTGCACTGCAGCAGCGATGGCCCCGAGCGCAAGTGAGCCCGAGATACCGTACAGCAAGCTCATGCCAAATAGCAGGATGCCCGCCGACATCCCACCGAACAGAAAATACTTCAGCCCCGCCTCCGCCGATTGCTGGCTCTCCTTATCAAACCCGGTAAGGATATAAAGCGAAAGGCTCAAAAACTCGATGGTGATGAAGATGACCAACAGATTCTGCGTGCTCACCAACACCATCATTGCCGTAGTGGCAAACAAGATCAGCGCACAGTACTCGCCTACATGGGTGGTGAAGCGCACAGAGTCCACCAGCAGGAGAACGAGAATTGCGACCGCCAGGAGCGCGATTTGTACCAGCTGCGTAAGGGGGCTAACCACCAGCATTCCGGCTGCCAGGCTGCCTTGCACAGATACCTGATCCAGCACAATCAGCGCCAGGACGCATCCGCTGCAGGCGGCAAGCACCGCCCAACGGAACCGGATAGCAAGCGGCAGCCGGCGCAGGAAGCTGAGATCGAGGACCAGCACTGCAATCCCCGCCAGCGACACCACAATCTCAGGCGCCGTTAACCCCAGAAGCGCTAAGTAGCTGAAGCCGGTCATCTCCACCCACTCCGGCGCAACTGCTCGAACAATGGCCCGTTGAGGCTAGGCAGAATCAAATCCATCAGAAGCCTGGGATACAGCCCCGCCACCAGGGTGCTGCCCAACAGCAGACATGCCCCGAGACGCTCCGCCAGCGTGATGGCCGGCACCGCTTCCTCTGGTGTCGTCGTGCGCTCGCCAAAGAAAGTAGCCTGCAGCGCGCGCCAGGAAAACGCAATTCCGATCAGGATGCCCAACCCGGCGATCCAACTCATCCAGGGAAACGCCGCGCCAACTACCGATCAGCACTTCCAATTCGGCGATAAACCCGCTAAAGCCCGGCAGCCCAATCGAGGCCATGAACGCCAGAACAAAGGTGACTGCTGCAAAGGGAATCAATCGCGCCAACGGAATACGCGCCAGCTCCGCCAGGTCACGCGTGTGCGTGCGGTCATAGACCATGCGTCCGACTACCGCGAACAGCAGGCCGGCAATAATTCCGTGGGAGAACATCTGATACACGGCGCCAGAGAGGCCAATCTGGTTCAGGGTCATCAGGCCCAGCAACACAAAACCCATGTGGCTCACACTGGAGTAGCCGACGACAAACTTGAGGTCCTTCTGCACCAGCGCGATACTCGCGCCGTATACGATCCCAACGACCGCGAGCACCGCGAACACCTGCTGCCACGAGCCAAACCCCAGCACCTTGAACCCCCATGGATCAAGCCCGCGGGGAAACAGCATCATGGCCACGCGCAGGCATCCGTAGGCGCCCAACTTCATCACCACGCCCGCCAGCAGCATGGAAGCAGCGGTTGGGGCGGCTGCGTGACCGGTCGGGGCCCAGGTATGAAAGGGCCACATGCCGGCTAACACGGCGAATCCCACGAAGACCAAGGGAAAGGCCCACATTTGAAAATGCGCGGGAAAAGGAAAGTGCGCCAGCGCCTCCAGGTTCAGCGTGCGTTCCCCGGAAACAACGTAAGCGCCGGCCATGCCGGCCAGAACCAGGGCGCTTCCTGCAAAGGAGTAGAGCACCAGCTTCATGGCGGCATACTCCCGGCCCGTCGATCCCCAGATGGCGATCAGAAAATACTTGGGAACAATCGCGACCTCATAGAAGACAAAGAGTGAAAAAAGATCGAAGCTGAGGAAGACACCGTACACGGCGCCAATCAGGACCAGGTAGAGAGCGAAAAAATCCTTGACTCGCCGTTCGACATTCCATGAAAAAAGTATGCCGGCAACCGCAGCGATACCGGTTAACAAGACCAGGACCAGGC
This sequence comes from uncultured Acidobacteriaceae bacterium, assembly GCA_963805955.1. Taxonomy (GTDB): domain Bacteria; phylum Acidobacteriota; class Terriglobia; order Terriglobales; family Acidobacteriaceae; genus PALSA-350. The sequence continues at coordinate 213,665 of CAWDVZ010000005.1, read as the reverse complement.
TGATGCCATCGGCCGCCAGGTGATACTCGATGCCCAGGCTTGGTATCCACGGCGTTCTTACGATGGTGATCATTTGTCCCGAGCGATCGTGCGCCACGGCCACCATCGCGATGGCCAAGCCCGCGAGAGTGGTCACAAGCGCGGTCGCACGGGCAAGGACCGGTCTACCCCCGGGCGTGAGTGTAACCGCAACTGCTCCAATAAAAGAGAGGTAGATTGTCCAGGCGAGCATGGTCAGTACCTCACCAGGCCAACGAACTGCATCACCGTGCCATGCAACATTCCGCTAATCAATTGCGGGTAAAGTCCTATAGCGAACATTACGGCGATCGGGGGAGCCAGCATGCATCGTTCGCCCAGGGTAAGATCCGGCATGGCTGCCCAACGTTCATGCAGTGGGCCGGAGAAAACGCGCTGCAGGATGGTGAGCAGAAAGACCGCCGTCATCAGCAAGCCGAGCAATGCAAGCGCGGCCGCCCACCAGCATAGTGGGAAGACTCCCTTGAAAATCAGAAATTCCCCCGGGAAGCCGATCAGCCCGGGCAAACCCAACGACGCGAACAGGGCGATCCCCATCAGCCCGCTGAATACCGGCATTGCACGACGGAGGCCTCCGAAGTCATTCAGCCCGGTGAGCCCGCCGCTCCGCCTTTCGAGCAGCGCCAGAAACCAAAAGAGCGCCGCCGCAGTGACCCCGTGGCTGAACAACTGAAGCATCACGCCCGTAAACGCCGCCGCCTTTTCGCTCACCTGGGCGGCATCGGCACCGGTAAATCCCGCCACCGCAACGATGCCCAGGACGCAATATCCCAGGTGGTTGATGGAAGAGTAAGCAAACATTCGCTTCAAGTCGGTTTGCGCCCAGGCAGTGAACGCGGGCAGCACGATGCTGGCGATTGCCAACCAGAGAAGAACGATCCGCACACGCCACATTTGCTCCGGGAAAATAGGCAGCAAAATCCTCAGAAACCCGTACACGCCCATCTTTGACAAGGCGCCGGTCAGGACCATGGTTGTCTCTGGCGCAGCTTCTGCATAAGCAGAAGCGAGCCACCCGTGAAACGGCACCACCGGCGTCTTGACTGCAAATCCCAGGAATGCGCCGCAAAACAGGAACATAGTGATGTGGTTGCTGTCCCACTGGCTCCAGTGCAGATTCTGCCCAATTGCGGCTGCCAACTGTCCTGTCTGCGCCATCTGCGTCAGCTCTACAAAATCAAAGCTGCCGCTGGCCAGGAAGAGTGCCAGAAACGAAAGCAGCAAAGCTATGCTGCCCACCATGGTGTAAACAAAGAATTGGGTCGCTGCCCGCGCGCGTCCTGGGCCCCCCCAGATACGAATCAGGAAAAACGCTGGAATCAGGCTCAGCTCCCAATACAAGAACCAGTGGAGAAAGTTCAGCGCCGTATAGGTTCCGAATAGCCCCGTCTCAAGAAAGAGCAGGAAAGCAAAGTACGCCGGCCCTTGTTTCGCATTACTCCAGGACGCGGCGACGGCCATGAGCACGACGATCGACGAGACGGCCAGCATCAGCAGGCTCAGGCCATCCAAGCCGACGTGGTACGCCAATCCAATGTCCGGCTCCCAGCGGTGTAGTTCCTGCAGCTGCATCCCGGGCGCAGAAGGCTGAAACCCGTACCAAAGGGCCACTGTAAAGATAACCGCCGCGGTAGCAAAAAGCATTGCCGTCAGCCGTGCGGCGCCTCGGCCGGCTCGGCCCAGCAGCAGCACCGCAATTCCGCCCAGAAAAGGAAGCAAGGTAAGCGCACGTGACCAGGGGCAAGTTGCTGCTCATCCTCTGTGTCCTAGCAGCAGAAAGAAAGCCAGGGCTGCCACCGCGGCCGCCAGTAGCCGCAGATAATTCTGGATGCGTCCATCTTGTAGCCGCGCCAGCAGCCGTCCGCCGTCCGCCACACCGCTACATCCTTCGTCGAATCCCTTGTTCACCACCCAACGATCGAGCGAGAGATCGAGCCATCCGAACCCCTTGGTCACGGCCGACACCACCGGCGAGATGCCGCTCCAAACCCACCGTTCCAGCCAATTAGCTACGAGTGCAATCCACCATGCCAACCGCACCACCGTCCCCGCATAAATCTGGTCCACGAACAAGCCTTTGTGCAGTGCGTGGAAAAGCGCCGGCTGCAACTGCTCCAGAGCATCCATGTCCCCGGCATGCTTGATCGGCCTGCGTCCATACATCCACCAACCCAGCCCCAGCCCGGCAAACACCAGCAACGACGAAGCCAGCATCAGGGGAACAAGTCCGTTTTCCGCCAGCCGGCCGAAGTCCACGCCAGTCGGCCGCATCTCCAGGAACGCCTGCAGCCATGGCCATGCCGGGGTTCCAATAAATCCCAGCACCACCGCCAGACCAGCCAGCAATACCAGCGGCGTGGTCATCGCAGCCGGACTTTCATGCGCGGCCTCATACGGATCGGAAGCCGCAGTCTCCGCGGGTACAACCGGATCCGGCACCGGACCTCTGCGCCGCCTGCCGAAGAAGACGTAGCAGACCTGCCGGGTCATGTAGAAGGCCGTCAGCAGCGCGCCGATCGCGCCAAGATAAAAGGGAACCCGCGAGACGTTCCACCCATAGGCAGCGTGCAGGATGGCATCTTTGCTCCAAAAGCCGGAGAAGAATAAGGGGAACCCGCACAGCGCCAGCGTGCCCACCGCGTAGGTTGCAAAAGTCACCGGCATCCACTTGCGGACGCTTCCCATCTCGCGAATGTCCTGCTCCCCCATCAAGCCGTGAATGACCGAACCGGCGCCAAGAAACAGCAGCGCTTTGAAAAACGCATGGGCAATGAGGTGGAAAATCCCCACTGCCACCCCGCCTACGCCAATGCCCATCATCATGTATCCCAGCTGCGAGATGGTGGAGTAAGCCAGAATTCGCTTGATATCGTCCTGCGCCACCGCCACCAGGGCGGCAAAGATCGCAGTCAGAGCGCCCACCCATGTCACCACCTCGAGCGCATTGGCCGTAAGGCTCATGAGAGGGTAGACCCGCGCTACCAGGTAGACGCCTGCGGCCACCATCGTCGCGGCGTGAATCAGGGCGCTTACCGGCGTCGGGCCCTCCATCGCATCCGGCAGCCAGACATGCAGCGGCAGCTGGCCCGATTTGCCCACCGCTCCGCAGAAGATCAGCAGCGCGATGCCGGTTGCAACCGGTGCGCCCAGATGCGAGAGCGCGCCTTGCTCCATGCACCCTGCGCCGTGATCGTAAAAGAGCAGAGTGCCGGTTTGTCCGTAAAGCCACACCATGCCCAGCAGCAGACCCAGGTCGCCGATACGTGTGGTGATGAACGCCTTCTTGGCCGCTGCTGCCGCCGCCCGCCTTTCATACCAGAAACCAATCAGCAGGTACGAAGTCAGGCCGACTACCTCCCAGCACATAAACAGCAGCAGCAAGCTATTGGCGATCAACAGGCCGAGCATTGCTCCAGCGAAAAGGGAGAGAAAACAGAAAAAGCGGGTAAAGTTTTCGTCGTGATGCATGTAGGCTGCGCTGTAAATGAAGATCAGCAGCCCAACGAAGGTCACCATCACCAGCATGGCCGCTGCCAGCGGGTCCAACATCCAGCCCAGCTTTAGCCACTCAGATCCAAATTGCATCCAGGGGAAGTTGAAGAATAGCCGTTGCGGCTGAGGTAATAGATGACCAAAAGCAACCACCGCCAGCACAAATGAAACGCTAATGGATGCAATGGCGATCAATGCCGCAAATCGGCGCTGGCTCTGCTTGAGCAGCGCTCCGATGCCGGCAGCCAGGATGGGAAGCATCGGAATCAACCACAGAAAACGAACGATCCAGGCGTTCGAGGCCATAGGCAGCTCTATTGTGCCCTCCCCGTGAGCCGGCTCAGGTCGGTAGTCTTCGCGTGCCGATACACCGCAAGGATAAGTGCCAGTCCAACCGCTGCTTCTGCCGCCGCGACCGCGATGGAAAAAATTCCAAAGATCATCCCAGTAGACACTCCGCCGGCATGCGGCCCAAAGCGCCAGAAAGCGACAAAGTTAAGATTGGCCGCATTCAGCATCAGCTCAATGCCAACCAGCACCAGGATGGTATTCCTGCGCGTCAGCGCGCCCGCAAGACCAACCGCAAACAGCATGGAGGAAACAAGCAAACATCCCGCCAAACTCGTCATTGCGTGTCCTGCTTCTCCTGCAAGGCAACCACTACGGCTCCTATCAGCGCTGCTGTCAGCATCAGACCGATCACTTCCAGCGGCAGCACATATTCGCTCATCAAGACATTGCCCAGTTCACGGACGGTGGCTGGAGAAAATGGCTGTCCGGCGGGATGAACCGCAAAACTATGCAAGACTGCCCAGGCCAGGACCGCGAATATCGCCGTCGCCACCAATATGCCGCCCATCGGGAAAGCTGCCCGTGCCAAAGGCGGGGAGTCAGTATCACCGCCGCGGGTGAGGAGGATCACGAAGACGATCAGAACGGCGATCGCGCCCACGTAAACCAGCAACTGCGCCAGGCCCAGGAATTGGGCGCCAAGACTGAGGTAAAGCGTCCCGATGCCGGCAAACGCGACCGCTAGCGCTAACGCGCAATGCACCAGGCCGCGAAGCATCATTGCTGCGCACGCGCCCACCAGCGTCACCAGGGCAAGAATAAGAAACGGAGCGGTCATATCTCTCATTCAGCAAAACGATAGGTTCGTTTTGCGATCTTGTTTCTGCTTTCCACGCCACGGGCCAACAAAACATAGGCCACTAAAATAAACGCTGTGCTGACCAGCCACCGCATCGCTCCCTGACCCAGAAAACGCCACGCTCCAGCCGATACCACCACGACCAATGCCATCGGCAACATAAACTTCCAGGCAAAGTTCATCAGTTGATCCATGCGCAAGCGGGGTAGAGTGCCGCGCACCCAGATGAATCCGATGATCAACCCCAGCAGCTTGGCGAAGAACCATATCCACGACGGAACCCAGGTCAGGAATGGCAGGGGCGCCGACCACCCGCCCAAAAACAGGGTGATCCCCAAACCGCTAATAGCAAACATTCCCAGGTATTCGCCCAGGAAGAACAGAGCAAATTTGAACCCGGAGTACTCGATGTAATATCCGGCGATGATCTCGGACTCACCCTCCGGCAGGTCGAAGGGGGAACGGTTGGTCTCAGCGGTCGCCGCAATCATAAACAGGATAAATCCGGCGAAGCCCCACGGTGTCAGCACGTACCAATGGGGAAAGATGCCCCAGAAACCCGCTTGCTTGGCCACGATCTCGACCGTCGACAGAGAGCCGGCAGCCATGATCACAGCGATTGAGGAGAGCAGCAGCGGCACCTCATAGCTGATCATTTGCGCTACTGCCCGCATGGCCCCGAGCAAGGAGTACTTGTTGCGGCTCGACCAACCCGCCATAAAAACCGACAACTCTGAAATTGCCCCGATGGCAAAGAAAAACAGCACTCCTGCATCCAGGTTCGCCGCGATCATGTTCCGGCCCATAGGCAAAACCGCGTAGGGCAGAAACGCCACCGCCAATAAAACTAGGGGCGCCAGAAAGTGAATCGTATGGTCCGCCGATGCGGGAACAATATCCTCTTTGGTCAACGACTTGAGGGCATCCGCCATCGGCTGCAGGATGCCATAAAATCCCACCCGATTCGGACCGTAGCGATTCTGAATCCGCCCCAGCCCCTTGCGCTCCAAAACGGTGGTCAACGCAAACAGCACTGGGAAGACGAGGAGGATAGGTACGATGGTCAACAAAATCGAGATTGCCGGCTGGAACACTCCCGGTGTGTAGCCCAGGAGCCAATGCTTGAGCAACACGAATACCTGATCCAGCATTACTTCGTCACCGCGGGTTGTTTCTTCGCCTCAGCTTGCGCCTTTTCTTCTGCTCGCCTGGCCTCGACTTCGGCTGCTTCTGTTGGGTGAATAGCGAGATAGTGCTCATTCGGCATCGCCAACTTTTCCTTGGTCCAGAGCAGTCCGCCAAAGCGATCGGTGGTGCTTAGCTCGAAGTTGTTATCCATGCGAATGGCATCGAAGGGGCAGACCTCCACGCAGATCTGGCAGCTCATGCAAACTGACACATCGATATCGAACACCGCAGGATAAAACTGCTGTTTCCCAACAAAGTCGGGCTTCTTGTCTTTGCTCTTTTCAATGGTGATGCACCGCGGCGGGCACTCTTTCTCGCAGATCTGGCAGGCTACGCAGCGAAGCCCCTGTTCCGGGTCCGTGCCATCGTAGATAAGAAATGGGAAATTGCGCGCCGCCTCTGCAACCGGCAGCCGTTCTTCTGGATACTGCACGGTCGCCAGGCGCTCCTTAACGAAAAAGCTGCCCAGAAAGTTCCGCGCTGTTTCCGCCAGCCCTTTGACAATCCCCCCGCCTAACATCTCGTCTGCCCTCATTTCTTTTTCCTCAGGGGCTAGGCCCAAGGCTTTTAGACGGGCCACACCGGCCCACAGCCGCTGCGGACTTTAACCACTGAGGTACCTCTCCTCAGCGGTCCACTTCCCCCATCACAATATCAATGCTCCCCAGAATCACCACCACATCAGCGATGTTGTGTCCCAGGCACATGTCCTCAAGTACCGTAAGGTTGATCAGGCTGGGAGGCCGCACCCGGTAGCGGTATGGATTAGGCGACCCGTCGCTGATCAAATAAAAACCCAGCTCCCCCTTGGGTGACTCAATCCGCGCATAAGCTTCACCCACCTTTGGCCTGAGGCCACGCAGCCTGGCCTTAGGATCCATGATCGGTCCTGGTGGTATATCCCGCAGCGCCTGCTCCAGAATCTTGAGCGACTCCCGGATCTCCAGCACGCGCATCATGTACCGGTCGAACACGTCCCCATGCTCGCCCAGCGGCACCCGGAACTGGAAGCGGTCGTAGACGCCATAGCGATCTACCTTGCGCACGTCATAATTCACCCCGCTGGCGCGCAGGCCTGGACCCGTAACTCCTGCGCTGATCGCCAGCTCGGGGGACAGCACGCCCACTCCCTGGGTCCGCGCCATGAGGATTTCGTTCCCCGTCAGCAACTGCTCAAACTCATCCAGAAAGCCGTTAAATCCCGCTACCAGCTTTGCCGCCTGCCCCAGCCACTCCGCGGAGCAATCCACACGCACTCCGCCGAACCGCATGTAGTTACACATCATGCGCGCGCCGCTTAAGGACTCAAACAGGTCCAGAACCTTTTCCCGCTCCCGGAAGGCATACATCAACGGCGTGCCACTGGCGCCCATATCCTGCAGCAGAAAGCCCACCATGCCGGCGTGGTTCTGCAGCCGGGTCAACTCAGCGACGATCACTCGGATGTACTCGGCGCGCTCTGGAACCGTGATACCCGCCAGCTTCTCCACCGCCAGCGCATATCCCCAGTTGTTGGTCATGGAACACAGGTAGTCCAGCCGGTCGGTGTAGGGAATCGCAGCCAGGTAGCTGGCCGCCTCGGCGATTTTCTCGTGGTTACGGTGCAGGTACCCGAACACCGGCTTCAGGCGCAGCACACGTTCGCCATCCAGCCGGACGTCCATGCGGAACACACCATGCGTCGATGGGTGCTGCGGCCCCATCGATATTTCCATAATGTCTTCGGCCGCCGTGCTCATCGCTCCCCCAGTAATTCGAGCTCATCCTCGGGGGAGGGACATAATCCTTGCGCATGGGATGATCCGTAAAGCCCTCCCACATCAGGATGCGGCGCAAATCCGGATGCCCTTCAAACACGATGCCGAACAGGTCGAAAGCCTCTCGCTCCTGAAATTCCGCGCTTCTCCAAACCGGGGTCAATGATGGCAGCGCCACATCGTCTGTCCGGTTCGCCGTGCGCATGCGCAGCACCACCGGCCCCGTCTTCTTACCCATGGAAAAGAGGTGATAAACCACTTCCAGGCAGCCCGGAACCGTGGTCTTGATTGTTTGCTCGATCTCTTTCTCTACCCCGTCGACGACTTGCCTGGTTTTGACTTTGTCGGTTTTCTCGCGGTCCGGCCAATCCACCGCGGTTACGTTCGAGCAATAATCCAACTGGATCTGGTCGCACAGTAGCCGGGCTGCCTGGAGCCCGTGTTGGCGATCGACCAGCAGCGAGTTCTGCCCGCTGGGGCTGCCGTTCACCACCATCTCCACCTGGGAACCTGGAATACCTGCCAGCAATCGGGCCCTGATCTCATCCAGCGTCATCCCTGAAGCACCTTCAGTGGGTTGTGGAAGACCTCGTCGTTCTGCGGCGGTTCCAGCCCATGTTCGCCAAACTCCGGTACCGGAAACTCGCTGGGCAGCTCTTGCTTCAGATGCCGCGGTCGAGACTCTCCGGTAAGCTGCTGGGCGCTGATCTGGTCTTGCAGGGTCATGAAGGCGTGAATCAGTGCCTCGGGGCGAGGAGGACAACCGGGAATATGCACATCCACGGGGATAAAGCGGTCAATTCCTTTAAGCACGTTGTAGCCATCACGGAAGGGGCCGCCGGAAATGGCACACGCACCCATGGCGATCACGTACTTCGGCTCCGGCATCTGGTTGTATAAGCGCACCACCTGCGGGGCCATTTTCTTGGTCACGGTGCCGGATACGATCATCAGATCCGCCTGCCGCGGAGAAGGCCGAAACACTTCTGCGCCAAAACGAGCCAGATCGTAGCGCGCCATGGTGGTGGCGATCATTTCGATAGCGCAGCACGCCAGGCCAAAGGTAAGCGGCCAAACGGAATTCTTGCGCCCCCAGTTGTAGAGTTCCTCAAACGTGGTGGCAAAGATCCCGTGCTTGCTTAATTCGGTCTTTAAGTCCTGGTCCATGGAAACCTCATTAGCCCCAAGTGAGAACGCCTTTTTGGCAGGCCCAGATCAGGCCCTCCACCAATAAAAGCAGAAAAACCAGCATCGCCAGGCAAGCCGCCAACGAAAGGCCGGAGAAAGCGGCGGCAAACGGCAGCAAAAAAACCGCCTCTACGTCGAAGATCAAAAAAACGATGGCGTATAGATAATAAGAGACGTCCAGTTGGACCCAGGCGTCGCCTTTCGCCTCCAGGCCGCATTCGTAAGTGGCATTCTTCTGGATCCCCGGTTTGGCTGGCGAGTAGATCCTCGCCCACAACCAAGCCAGCGACAGCGGAATTGCTCCAAAGAAAACTGCGGCAACCAGGAGCACGACGACAGTGGCCCAGGGGTGCTCAACTGGAGCTATCGGGAGACTCTTACCCATTCCTCACCATGGCGCAGGGACTACCGAACTCCTTAGCTTACGCCTTCTTGCTTGCTCTCATCCATTCTCGACCGAGCCGTCCGCCGATCCTACTTAAAATCAGCAAATTAGCGCTCTGCCTCCCTCACCGATGCCGGGTGCCCCACATCCCCGATTTCCTATGCAGCTTAGTTGGTTCCGCGAACTTCATGCGCCTTTCCTTAAAGAAAGGCGCATACGCTGCCGTGTCCAGGCCCACTTACAGGAAATTCGGGGCATCTCGCTCGTTTTTCGCGAGATGTGCCATACCACTGATGTTGACCGCTAAGTGCATCGGAAAAGCGAAAGTCTGAGGGAAGGTGCTGCGGAATCCCACATCTCGCGAAAAACCAGCGAGATGTGGGGCACCCGGCATGGGTCAGGGAACCCGCGGGTGCCTTCCGCAGCCTACGAAGGCTGGTGTATGCTGGTTCGCATTCAAGATAGCGTCGTCAAAGTCGTCGTGTCTGTTGATCGGACGAGATTTGGTGGCCCCGGCTTGCCCCGGGCGCCCCGCAGCCTGGAGATAAATAAATGAGGCAGTCCTTCGCTATTGGTATAGGGGGAGCCGCCGGTCAAGGCGTGGCCACCCCAGGTGACATCTTCGCCAAGATCTTCAGCCGTCGTGGCCTGCATCTGAACGTCTACAACGCATACCAATCCATTATCCGCGGCGGCCACACGTTTCTTACCATTCGCACCGGCCCGGAAAAAATCACCAACATGGGCGACCGGGTCGATCTTTTGATTCCCTTGAACCAGGACACCATGGACCGCCACCTGGGCCTGCTGAGCAGGGGCGGCGCTTGTATCTATAACTCCGACACCATCAAGCCGGGTACGCCCGCGGACGGAGTCCAGCTGTGCCCACTGCCGGTTTCCAAGCTGGCCGACATCAGCCGCAACAAAATTGCCCAGAACACGCTGGCCATCGGCGCCGCCCTTAGCATGGCCGGCGTCGGCTTTCAGGCGCTGGAGCAGGTTCTCACCGAGCAGTTCCGCAAGAAGGAAAAGGCTGTCATCGACGAGAACGTTGGCCTGGCCCGCGTCGGCTACGATTACGCCACCCAGAACTTCAAGCCATTCGAGAACCCGCTGCCCATGACCGACAACCGCTACGCCGTTCTGGGCGGCAACGCCGCCATGGCCATGGGCGGAGCAGCGGCCGGGGTCAAGTTCTACTGCGCCTATCCCATGAGCCCCTCGACCGGCGTGCTCCACTGGATGGCCGAGCACGCGCGCAAAGCCAACATCATGGTCCGCCAGGTGGAAGACGAAATCGGCGTGATCAACATGGCCATCGGCGCTGCCCACGCCGGGGTCCGCGCCATGTGCGCCACCTCAGGAGGCGGCTTTGCCCTGATGAGCGAAGCCCTCGGCCTCTCCGCCCAGGCCGAAATTCCAGTGGTCGTGATTGACTGCCAGCGTGCGGGCCCGTCCACCGGCGTCCCCACCAAAACCGAGCAGGGCGATCTTTGGCAGATGTTGGGCGCCGCGTTTGGAGACTATCCTCGCGTGATTGCCGCTCCCCTCGACATCGGCGACTGCTTCACCCTGATCCCGGAAATCTTCAACATCGCCGATCGCTTTCAGGTCCCCGGCATCGTGCTCTGCGACCTGCTCTTGGCCGAAGGCCGCCTCAGCGTCGACCCGAAAATCCTGGACTTCAACCCAAAGGTCGACCGCGGCGAGATGATCACGTCCGCCAATGGCAACGGCAACGGATCCTACAACCGCTATCAGATTACCGAGAGCGGAGTCTCCCCCCGCGCCGTTCCCGGAGTCCCCGGCTACACCCACGTGGTCTCGAGCGACGAGCACGATGAAGACGGAGTACTCATCAGCGACGAATACACCAACACCGTGAAGCGCCGCGCCATGATGGAAAAACGGATGCGCAAAGTCGCCGGCATTGAAGCTTCGGTGCAACCTCCCACCCTGCAAGGGCCTGCGGAAGCGGACGTGACCCTGATCGGCTGGGGATCGACCCAGGGCGTCATTGAGGAAGCGCGCGAGCTGCTGGCAGAGCAGGGAATTGTTGCCAATCAGCTGCAAATCCGCTGGCTAGTCCCGCTCCATGGCGACGCCATTGCCGATCTGCTCAAGCGTTCCCGCCACACCATCATTATCGAGAACAACTACAGTGGCCAGTTCGCCCGCTACCTGCGCAGCGAAACCAGTTTCGTGGCCAATGGACACATCCGCAAATACGACGGCGAACCCTTCATGCCGCATCACATTGTGGAAGCAGTCAAAGAGCAGATGAAGCGGAACCACCACGCTTTCGGTTCCCATGCACGAGATCATGGTCTGACCGGCTTCACAATGACTATGGGCTCATAAGGATCGCGACTAGAAGCTTTTGGCTTCGGTCTAAACAATTGTGAAACGGGTAGGAGAACAACGATGGCGACAGATATAGCGGCTCCAAAACTGACAACGATGGCGGACCTTAAGGGCAAGGTCGATCCCGATTGGTGCCCGGGGTGTGGCGATTTCGGAGTGCTGGCAGCGGTGCAGAAAGCTCTGGTTGAGCTGCAAATTCCGAATCACCAGGTTGCTACCATCAGCGGCATCGGCTGCTCCTCGAATTTTCCTGGCTTCATCAACACCTACGGCATGCACACCTTGCATGGGCGCTCGCTGGCTGTGGCCACTGGCTTCAAGATGGCGAACCACGGCATGACAGTATTGGTCACCGGCGGAGATGGTGACGGCTTCGGCATCGGCGGCAATCATTTCATGCACACCATGCGCCGCAATGTGGATCTGCTTTACATCGTCATGGACAACCAGATCTATGGCCTTACCACCGGCCAGACCTCGCCCACCAGCCGCAAAGGCATGAAGACCAAGAGCATGCCCTTTGGCAACGTCGAAGGGCCAATCAACCCCATCTCGCTTGCCCTATCTGCGGGCGCCACCTTCATTGCCCGTGGTTTTAGCGCGGAGCAGAAGCACCTTACCGAGCTGATCAAACAGGGAATTCAGCACAAGGGTTTCTCTTTCCTCGATGTCTTCAGTCCCTGCGTAACCTACAACCACGACAACACCTTCCAGTGGTTCCGTCCCCGGGTCAAGAAGCTCGAAGATAATCCCGAGTATGATTCGACTAACTGGATGGCGGCGATGGAGAAGTCGCTGTTATGGGGCGATGAAATCCCCATCGGCAAATTCTTTGAACGCACTGACGTGCCTACCCTGGATGAATCAGAACCAGTCCTGGCCACGGAACCGCTGGTCAAGCAAAGCTATCGGGTTCCCCCCGAGGTCGCACGAGCTTTCGTAGAAGAATTGATGTAGCCAACTATCCGGGTTTATCGTGTCCAGTCCCGAAGGACGGCCGAAAAGCCCGGAACAAACACTCCTGGGTTGTGACCCTGGCAGGAATCGAAACTGAGTCAAGGCCCAGCGGGCCGACCGCGAAACAAAGCCCAGCCCGGAAGGACTGGGTATCGATCAACAATGACGAGCACCGTAGGTGCGGCACTCTCCCTCTCTCAGCTACCAACCCGACCCGCATCAGCTTGCCGTTTTTCCAGCAATCGCAACATTCCCTCTTGATCTCCCGATACTTAATTGTTTAATAATTACCAATCCAATTGCACGACCCTCTCCAAAAAGAAACTCCGCAGATTTGTAAGACCTGAAGTGCATTCGGGCCTCAGCAAGCACAAAGGATCCCGCCAACAAGAGCGGGGGCCACCGGGATAGTTTTATTTTCTTTGGAGGTAGTGCGCATGCGCCCCTTCCGTCAGTCTCTCGCATACCTGTTTTTGATCACTGGTTTTTGCGGCGTGGCTTGGCCGCAAGCAGCCGTTCACTTCGTTGCGGGGCACGATCACCGACCCCTCCGGCGCGGTGATTCCCGGCGCCACGGTGAGCATCGTGAACAATGCCACCAGCATCACCTCTACCCAGACTGCCGAGCGGAAGTGGCGAATACCAGTTCCAGCAGATTCCGCCAGGCACTTATGTCATCACCGCCAACGGCTCTGGTTTCAGCCCGCAATCCAAGCAGGCCGATCTTCTGGTCAATCAGCCCGCCACCGTCAACTTTAAATTGACAGTCCAGTCCACGGCCGTCACCGTCGACGTGAGCGGCGAAGCCGAGACACTGAACACTACGGATGCTTCGATCGGCAACTCCGTCAATAACGCCACCATCCAGGCCCTGCCAATGGAAGGGCGCAACGTCACCGATCTGCTGAGCCTGCAACCCGGAGTTTTGTATCTTGGCCAGCAGACGACGGAGCAGCAGGATCAGGATAGCCGCAGCGGCTCGGTCGCCGGCGCACGCTCCGATCAGACCAACGTAACCCTCGATGGTCTGGACGACAATGACCAGCAGAACGGCTATGCCTTCACCGGCGTTCTAAGGTCGACGCTCGATTCCACCGAGGAGTTCCGCGTCACTACCACCAGCTCGAATGCGGATGCCGGGCGCAGTTCTGGAGCGCAGGTCACCCTGGTGACCAAGTCAGGGACCAACAAGTTCCACGGAGCCGCTTACGAATACAACCGCACCAGTTTTGGGTACGCCAACGACTGGTTCAACAAGTATGGCGAGTTGCACTGCGGGCGAGCCGAACAAGCCAGGCAAGCTCATCCGCAATACTTTCGGCGCATCGCTCGGCGGCCCCGTCAAGAAAGACAAGCTCTTCTTTTTCTTCAACTATGAAGGCCAGCGAACCGCGGAAAACTCGCAGCAGACCCGAGTTGTGCCCAGCGCCGGCCTATCGCCAGGGAAACATCACTTACCAATATTGCGTCGATCCCAACGACCCCACCTGCGCGCAGACCTCGACCAGCTACCCTGACCCCGGCGCAAATTGCTACCCTCGATGCCCCGTGCCTGGCCAATGGAGTTTGTACCACCCCCGGCCCCAACGCAGCCGTCCTGGCGTTCTTCCAGCAATATCCGATGCCCAATGGAGCCACCCAGGGGGACGGCTACAACCTTTGTCCTATACCTTTTGCTTCCCCTTTTCCCGGTTCGCTGAACACCAGCATTCTCAAGCTCGATTACGCAATTAAGTAGCAAGCACCACCTCTTTGTGCGTGGAAACCTGCAGAAGGACACTCAGTCCGGCGTCGAGGATTTCCCCGGCGACCCGCCTTCTTCACGCCTTGAGGACAACAGCAAAGGAATCGCAGCCGGCGAGACCTGGACCATCACCCCTCATATCGTGAATGACGTTCGCTATGGCTACATACGCCAGGGATATAGCAATCGCGGCACAGGCCAGGGAGACTACACTACCTTTCGCTTCATCAACGACTCCTCGACCGATCCCTACTACGTAACTCGGACGTCGATCGTCAACGTGCCGGTCAATAACATCGTCGATAACCTGAGCTGGACCAAGGGAAGCTCACACCTTGGGGTTTGGCGGCAATTGGCGGCTGATCCACAATAACCGCGGCATCAGACGCGAACTCTTACAACTCCGCCACCACCAATCCCTATTGGTTTCTGGGCGGCCCGCCCGATCCCCTCGACTCTGGGGGGACCACCGGTCTCCGGTGGCTTCCAAAACTCGTATGAGATTGCCTACGGCAACCTCGTCGGCGGCATCCCTGAAGCGACCACCGTTTCCAATTACAACGTCGATAAGGGCGGGGCGACCGGCACTCTGTTGCCCGATGGCACCTTCATCAATCGGCATTTTAAGGCAAATGAATTTGAGTGGTACGTTCAGGATGCGTGGAGAGCCCGGCCCAACCTGACCATTACCTTCGGCATCAGGCACACCATCCTGCAAACTCCCTATGAGGAGACATGGGCAACAGATCGCCCCCACCATCGACACCGATACCTGGTACAAGCAACGCAACGCAGCCGCGTCCGCGGGACAGGTGTACGAACCGCTTCTCCAATTCGCTCCCAGCGGGCCTGCAAACCATGCTCCCGGGCTTTGGTCCAAGCAAAAGACCAATTTCGCGCCTCGGCTCGCCATCGCTTATTCCCCTAACGAAAAGACCTCGATCCGCGCCGGCTTTGGCTTGTACTTCGACCACTACGGCGAAGGCATCGTCAACACCTTCGACCAGAATGGGTCGTTCGGCTTGAACACCAGCGTCTCAAACCCGGCGGGCGTGTATACGACGGAAAACGCTCCTCGCTTCACCGGCGTACACAACGTCCCTTCCAGTGGACTGCGAACAACCAGCGTCTGTTACTTATCCCTATACTGCGCCGAGTGATTCATCCTGCGGCTTTGCCATTACCTGGGGTGCCGATAACAAACTGAAAACCCCTTACGCGGAAGCCATGGATTTGTCCGTTCAGCGTGAAATCCGCGGCGGCTTTACCCTCGAGTTCGCTTACGTCGGGCGGCTTGGGCAGGCACTTGCTTCAATCGCTGGACCTGGCAGAGCCGGTCAACTTCGTCGACCCCCAGGGGGGCGGCGACTACTTTACCAATGCAACCAAGCTATCCAAGCTGGTCGATGCCAACGGAGGCAATACGCAGGCTTCGGTGCCGGCCATTCCTTACTTCGAAGATGTCTTCCCCCAACTTGCGAACTACGACTACTTGGGAGAAAGTGCGACGCAGGCAATTTATACTAATGAATGGGCGCCTGACCGCTATACCTCGGGAGAGACCAGCGCTCTGGCCGACCTGGATTTCTATTGCTAGCTACGGGTGTCCGCAAGGATCAAAATTCTGGCAGCCTCAGTTTTCCTCGCTCTATGCCTGGGCTTCGATCGGCATGAGTTATTACAATGCCGGCCAGGTCACGCTGCGTCATCCCTTCAGTCATGGTTTGCAGGCCGACTTCAGCTACACCTTGTCGAAGTCGATTGATATGGGTTCTGACACGGAACGCGCCAGCGAAATTATCGACCAACGGCTCCTTCAGCACCATCATTAACACCTGGAATCCTTCTTTGAATCGCGCGTGTCTCCGATTTCGACACCAAGCATTTGATCACTTTTGACTGGGTATACCGCTTGCCGTTTCGGAACCGGGCAGAAGTTTGCCAACACGTCGAACCGGCTGATTAACGAAGTGATTGGAGGTTGGCAGTGGTCGGGATTAAACCGCTGGACAAGCGGATTGCCGTTCAGTGTCATTTGAGCCGGGCTGGTCGACCAACTGGCAGGAGGAAAGTTTTGGCGTCGTGACCGCACCGGTCAAGGTCCGCAAGCATCTGGACCAGAATGGAGCACCGCAGGTGTTTGACAATGTGGCGGCGATCAACAATGGAGTCATGAATGGTTCGCCGATCCGGCTGCCTTATCCGGGCGAAGCTGGAGAGCGAAACAATTTCCGCGGAGATGGCTATTTCGACATCGATTCTGGCTTAGCCAAGACCTTCAAGATCACCGAGAGCCAGGGTCTAAAGTTCGCCTGGGAGGTATTCAACGTCACCAACTCCGCCCGCTTTGACACCAACCCGACCTTTATCTTGGGGACTACCTTGACAACCGGAAACCTCGGCAACTATTCGGCAACCCTAAGTAAGCCGCGTGTAATGCAATTCTCGTTGCGCTACGACTTCTAAGCTGTCCCAGCCCCGGACTTTCAGTCCGGGAAGCAGGTTTTCAATCTCGCGAGAACGCTCCAGTCTGTTTGAGAACCTCCTTGATAAGCTGATGGGTGCCCCAGGTCTCGCTTTTGAGACCTGGGATCCTCCACGCAAATGCCGGCGGAGCGGAGTTCTCACGCACATTCCATCTGGGCTTTAGAGTGTGCGTGAGAATTCGATCGAGTGGCATGTACCTAGTACTTTCTCGAAGTTAAAGTTCTCCAATTTGGTCTGCCGGCATTTGCGTGGCGGATCCCAGGTCTCAAAAGCGAGACCTGGGGCACCCATCAGCTTATCCAGGAGGTTCTCACACAGACTCGTTAGCCCTGGTGGCAAATAGTCCTAGCCTCTCGCTGGCCAAATTATCCCCAAGTCAGCCAAAAACGCAAGAACATGCCCATTTTCGTCAATCCCATCCGATCTGTCCGCTAGTACGGTTGCGTTAGCACTATCGCCCTACTTTCTCGCACTTCACTCATCAAAGCCAATTCTTAACGGAGACGGCATCGAAATGACCGCAACGCAAAAGCTCTTTTCGCCTGTCCAGGTCGGACCTCTCGCTCTGTCGCACCGCGTTGTCATGGCGCCGTTGACCCGCTCACGTTCGCAACAGCCGGGTGATGTTCCGGGTGACCTAATGGTCGAGTATTACGAGCAGCGTGCTTCCGAGGGTGGCCTCATTATTTCTGAGGCCACCACCATTTCGATTTCCGGACGCGGCTGGTTTGGAGCGCCCGGACTATATTCGGACGAGCAGATTGCCGGCTGGCAAAAAGTAACCAACGCTGTCCATGACAAGGGCGCGCACATGTTCTCGCAACTTTGGCATACCGGTCGTGCGTCGCATCTTGATACAACCAACGGTGCGACCCCGGTGGCGCCTTCACCCGTGGCGTACGAGAGCCTGGTTTCAACCCCCAATGGTTGGCAGCAGCCCTCACCGCCGCGTGCGCTCGACATCACGGAAATTCCCGGCATCGTCGAGGACTATCGCCGGGCCGCGGAGCGGGCAAAAGCCGCCGGCTTTGAGGGCGTGGAGTTGCACGCCGCGAACGGTTATTTGCCCGACCAATTTCTGCAGGACGGCAGTAACAAACGCACCGACGCCTATGGCGGTTCGATCGAGAACAGGTCGCGATTCGTGTTGGAAGTTGTGCAAGCGCTCGTGTCGGTGTGGGGCGGCGACCGGGTTGCTGTGCGCATTGGGCCTGGCGGAACATTCAACGGAATGTCGGACAGCAATCCAGGACCCTTGTTCGACTATCTGGCTGGGCAGCTGGATCGCTTCGGGCTGGCGTATCTCCACATTGTGGAACCGCGAGTGAAGGGAAGCCAGCTCATTGCGGAGCGGCAGGCGCCCATCGCCGCCGAGCGGCTACGCAAGATCTTCAACGGAAAAATCATCGCAGCCGGCGGTTTCGAACCGGACACCGCCGAGGCGACGATTGAGAAAGGCGATGCTGATCTGGTGGCGTTCGGCCGCCATTTCGTTGCCAATCCCGATTTGCCCGAGCGCATAAGGCTTGGTCTGCCGCTTAACAAATAAGACCGCAAGACCTTTTACACCTTTGATGCCCATGGTTACACCGATTATCCGTTCTACAGCGAAGGAGTTCCAGCGATATCCCCCGGCACTCATTCATCGCTGGGTTGAGGTTTCGCCAGGCCAGAGATGCTCAAGGAGCAGGATTTAGTACCGTCATCTCTCCAGAAAGAGCCGTCTGCAAACATCAGCTTGAGAAGATAAACGCGGACGCCGCTCGCTATATTAAGGGCGAAGGTCGCATCCTCAACGCGCCAGATGGGTTTAGCTTCGCGTTCCGGCTTCAGGCTTACCGCCGATGAATATGTTTCAGGGAATTCGTGTTTGTCCAGAGCGGCGTCGAACCCGTCAAACCCTACCTTTACTGCGATAACGCGCTTTTCCGTCTGGTTTACGAGATGCACACTCACTCTACCCTGCCCTTTGCCCTCCGGACTCGCGTACACGCCGGTGAGGGTTGCCGGACACGCGGGGTTCAGGAAGGTTGTGTTTTCGACGTTTCTGTCAAAGAGCGAGTTCTTTGAATATGCAGGGAGGGATAGCCAGAGCACTAGTGGGAGAAGGGTTGCGAATTTCATAATGGGCCATCCTTGATTTGCGAATTGGCTATTCGCGTTATCGACAAAACCTGCCAACGCGTTAGATCGATAACTCAAGATGTGCACTGCTTGGCACGCTGGAGTGTGGCAACGCTGTGCGGACTGAACGGCAGACGGGGGTACTGGAAGTGTTTTGGTGGCGGATCGTTGGTGTAGAGGTGAGCCCGGGTATGAGGGAATCCCGGGAAGAGGCATTATGTAGCCAAGAGCCAGGATAATGCTGGCGCGCGCAGGGCGCCGAACCTGAGATATATTGTTGCGTCCGGCGGCCTGCCCGACGCGGACCAGTGCAGCCCAGGAAATGCCCATAGGGACCATGTAGACAACCGTGTCCAGGCTACGCCCTCACCTACTGTGCCAGCCCCAAGACTTCAAGTCCGGGGAGCGGGTTTTCAAACCCGCGGAAACGCTCGTTTTAGAATCTTTCGGGCTTTAGCCCTGGTGGCTGCTTCTCTCGCAACTGCGATATTTCCGCAGCCTCTTTAGTCATGCCCTTCGTACAAAGAGTCTTTCCGCAAGCTCGTTAGACCGGTGAGCTTCCGCCGCACCAATGAATGATCAACAGCGCCAGGGTCCTGGCGCAGGCGAAAACCTCCTCGAGGTCGACGCGCTCCTCCACCGTATGGGCAAGAGCGACATCTCCTGGCCCGTAAAGGATGGCGGGCATGCCGCCATGTTCTGTGAACAGCCGAAGGTCTGAGCCGTAAGGTACGCCCTGTACCATGGGCGCTACGCCCATCACCGTGGTGTGCGCTTCCCTCAGGGCGCCGACAATTGGCTCATGCAAGGACGTTTGCCCCGGTTCAAACTGACCCTCGATCCATTCCAGCGTCGGGGGATGCTCTCTCAGCCACGGATCTGCTCCGGTCACGGTTGTCAGCGTTGCAACGAGTACGGCGCGCGCGGCTGCAACCTTTTCGCCGGGAAATACCCCAAAACGTCCTTCAGCGACGACTGTTTCGGGAACTGTCGAGAGCCAATCACCGGCGACGACGGTGCCCACACTAATGGGAGCAATGTTGTCTGCAAATTCAAAGATCTTATTCTCATACTGTAGATGCCGGTAGCGATCAAGCTCTTCGATAGCTTGAAATATGTGATTGAATTTCTCCACCGCGCTCACGCCAAAACGCTTCATGCTTGCGTGAATCGCCCGCCCGGTGATGGTGATGCGAAAGCTGAGCGCGCCGGAATGCACCGGGCATGAGCGGAGACGGGTGGGTTCCATAATGATGACCGCATCCGCGCGCCAACCTCTCACCAGTGTGGTGAGAGTGCCCACTCCTCCACTTTCTTCCCCAATAACACTCTCGATGGAGACTTGTCCCGCCAATGGGATGCTGAGGTTACGGAGAGCCTGCATAGCAAAGATCGCGGCGGTCAGGCCTGCCTTCATATCACAGGCTCCCCTGCCATGTAGCCAGCCTTGCTCCACGGCGCCGCTCCAAGGAGGAAACTTCCAAAGCCCAAGCTTTCCCACCGGAACGACATCAATATGACCGTTCAGGATTAAGGAACGGCCACCACCAGAGCCCTGCCAATTTGCGACGACGTTCAGGCGTTCGTCGAATGGGATGCCGTCGTCGGAGAACGCAGGATGATGCTCAAGCTCGGCAAACTCCGAGCGAAGAATCTCTACTTGGCCGCCAAGGCTACGCAGCTTTTCGGCAATGAAGTATTGCGCCTCCTGTTCCTGACCGGGCAGGGTCGGGAATTGAACCAGCCGTTGCAGGAATGCTGTCATTGGCTCGCGCAGCCGATCGATCTCGGCAAAAAGCGCCTCGGGAACGTTCAACATCTCTCCTTTAAAGAACAACGGTGGTTTGATCAACCGGCCGCCCAATTACTATCCACACTAAAACACACCCCAGTGCAACCACTGTTCCTGAACCGAGAGCCACCAACCAGCTAAAGCGCGCAACCAGTACCGGGACGAGTGAGGTAGAAAGAACACCGCCGAGAATGCCAACAGTATTCATGAGCCCGGAAACAGTACCCGCGCCCTCACCCGCGAGCCAAGTGGCAGACACCCAGAAAGAGGCTTCCGAAGCCATAAGAAATCCGACGCTAAGACAGAGCGAGGCGACACAAAGGGCCCGAGCAGGCGCATAGGCCGCAGCGAAAAGAAGCAGGCCAGCCAGCGAATAACCTGTCATCACGACGTACTTGGCAGCGACGATCCGCCCACGGCGCAGCGCGATGCGGTCCGCCACAAGGCCGCCCAAAGGGGTCAAGCAGAGCCCGGTCAGCCACGGTAGTGTTGCCACCAGGCCGCCGTTCAAGATGCTGAAGTGACGTACTTCGACCAGATAGATATAAAGCCAAAAAACATAGATAAACAGCAGGTATCCTTCCGCCACATAACTCAGACAGAGCAAAAGGATTTTGGGTTTGCCGAGCAAGCCCCTCAATTTCCCTGGTGCAATATGTGCCGTGCCGCTGTCAGGGTTTGTCAGGGCTAGCTCGGCTTCATTCACAAAGCGGTGTTCGCGCGGGCGATTGGTGCTGAATAACCACCAGGCAAGAGCGATCACGAACGCTGGTACAGACGTCAGAAAGAAAACGTTGCGCCACCCAACGCGAACCATGAGCCAGGCGACGAAAGAGCTGGAGAATGCCGCGGCGAGGGAAGTGCCGGCAAACATCATTGAATTTGCAAAGCCCTGACCGGGCGGAAGGATCCAATTATGGATGGCAAGGGCACCTACTGGATAAGTAGTCGCCTCGGCACAACCGAGCAGGAAACGCACACACCACAGGAGGATAAAGGTGGTCGAAAAGGTTACCTGCATTGGAGCAGGAACGAAACCGGTGAGCAGCGTAGAGGCTCCCCACAGCAGCGCAGAGAGGCCGAGAGTAATGCGTGTGCCGAACCGGTCTGCGAACAGGCCGCCAGGAATTTGAAAGATCGCATAGCCAATCAGGAAGCTACTGAAGATCTGCCCCATCTGTACCTTCGACAGATGAAGCTCAGGCGCCATCAACTCCGCTGCCACCGATATGTTGATCCGCTGCAGGTAACTGACAAAGGAAAATAAGGTCAGCATGCCGACAATCCACCAGCGGACGTTGGTAGCTTTAGGCGTCATGATGCCGGCATGTACTTGGCGAACCAGGCTGCTGCCCGCTCTATCAGGTCAATACGGTTCTCACTTTTCTGGAAGCTGTGCCCTTCTCCCGGATAAACAACCAGCTGGGTGGGCACGTTCAATTCTTTGAGCGCATGCCAGAACTCAAACGACTGTGGCGGAGGCGCCTCCTCATCTCTCTCCCCTACGAGGAGCAGCGTCGGTGTCTTCACCTGCTTCACGTAGGTGATCGCTGAGTTGCGCATGTAGGCTGCGGGGTCGTCGTAGACCGACGATCCAAAGTAAGGCAGCATCCACTTATCGATCTGGTTCTGACCATAGTAGCTTTGCAGGTTACTCGCGCCCGCTCCGGCTACAGCCGCACGGAAGCGGTGGGTGCGTCCGACCGCGATCATGGCGGTTGAGGCTCCGTAGCTCCATCCGATGATGCCGACGCGATGGCTATCGACCGGATACCTGGCCGTTACGGTATCGACACCAGTAACGATGTCGCTTACGTCTCCAAACCCCCAGTCGCGCCGATTGGCTTGCGTGAACCGCTCCCCCTGGCCAAAGCTTCCGCGCGGATTGGGCAGAAAGATGAAGTAACCAAGATGCGTGAAAGCTGTAACATCGAAGTCCGTGTCAGCCACAGAAGGGGACTGGATCCAGGCTGGTCCCCCATGGACGGATACCAACATCGGATATTTCTTATGCTCATCAAACGGTTCCGGGAAAAGTAGCCATCCCTGAACTTTGAATGATTGGTTCTGCCACGTAATGTTCTCGACGCGGCTGGGGCTGATGGCGGGCGATTCATTCAGATGAGTAATCTGCGTCCACTTCCCGATTGGGCCGAGCCAGACCTCGGGCGGCTGGGTCCACGACTCCCGCACAACTGCGACCATGTCGCCCGCAATCGAGAGGCTCGCATCGTCGGAAGTGGAGTGGACCGTCTCGCCTTGTTCCCGTATGGTATGCACGGCCCCGCTGCTCATCTTCAGGATGCTGATTGCCGTATAACCACCCTTGAATTCGGTGAACAGAATAGAATCCGGCGAGGTAAATTGGAACCACGCCGGAGACGATTGGCGCCCCGGAGTGAGATCGCGCGGCTCTCCGCCGTTGCTAGCGAGCAAGTAAATTTCTCCCCCGGTAGCTCCTTCATCGCTCATGAGTCCAGAGATGAAGGCGATGTGTTTACCATCGGGCGACCAGCGGGGTAAGGCTATTTGCAACGCTGGTTTGTAGAGGGAACGCGGATGCGGATCAGAAATGGCCTGTGTGAACAGCTGCGCTATGTACCAGTTGTCATCCCCAGGAGGAGGCGCCGCCGTATAAGCAAAGCTGTGACTGTCGGGGGACCAGTCAAACTCAAATACGTTGAGTGTGGGAGGAGAGAGCAGGCGTGTCTCTCCTCGCTCTAAATCCGCAAGGCAGATCCGCTGGGATTCAAGCTGCTGAAGGTCGTCAATCACTCCCGTTTGAGGATCGCCCGCAGCCATCGGAGTGGGCGCTCGCGTAGCGTGATCCACAAACAGAAATGCGATCATCTTGTTGTTCGGGGACCACTTCGGTTGCGCCAGATGCCCGATCAGCGTGGTCACCTGCCGGGGTAGTGCATGAGGGTCAGTGATATCAAGCACGAAGAGCTGCATCTGACCGGTGGCAGCGCAATCGGACAAGAAGGCGAGTTGGCTGCTGTCCGAAGACCAGGCAGGTTCCGACGATTGGCAGGGGTCGTGTCGAGCGCCTGATACGATAATTCGCCGCGGCGCAGCCGGCTGCGCCACAGACGCGAGGAACAGCTTATCGGAATCGTCTTTGCTGGATCTCGCCACAGCATATGCGAGATGCTGCCCGTCGGGACTGATCACCGCCGCCGGGATGGTCCGGACAGACGAAAGACGATGCTCGATTTCGGTGATCTGGGTCTTTAGCGGCTCCTCAGCAGGAGATAGACTGCTTGAAGCCAACGCCAGGCCGAGCACCAGGCTGGCGCGGAAGAAGGATGGCCAAAGTCTGACGGCACGCACGCCTGCCGTTTTCGCCGGTGTTGAAGAGCTAATCAGTCTATGCAACCAGTCCTCGGCATTTGCTCTTGACTAATCAACCGTAAACTCATCAGATTGTCTCTGCAACCGTTTTCTGGAAGCCCTTGCAAATCGCACTGAGTGGCCGTGAAAAGTTGCTGGCGCCCGGGAGCAGGAGCATTCCAGATGAGTAACCAGCAGGAGAAAGTTTTTGATCTTGCCATCGCCGGCGAGCTGAACCTGGATCTGATTTTGTATGGTCTCCCTGCTGTGATGGAAACCGAGCGCGATCTGCTGGGCACCGCCTTTACATCGACGCTTGGCAGTTCCTCGGCCATCGTGGCTCACAATGCCGCGGCCCTGGGTATGCGCGTCTGCTTTACCACTCTGGTTGGAGATGACGATCTCGGACGGATCGCGCTCCGGCGGTTAAGCGAAGTAGGAGTCGACATCTCAGGCGCCATCGTCGACCCGAGCACCTCGACGGGAGTTACGATCCTGCTGCCCCATGGCGCTGAGCGGCACAGCCTCACCTACCGGGGGAGTATTGCTGCGCTCACCGTAGATCAACTTGATCGGCAGAGCCTGCTGCAGGCACGCCACTTTCATCTTTCGTCTCTTTTCTTGCAGACCGGCCTGCATCCCGATATTGTCAATTTGCTGCGGTTTCTAAAATCCTCGGGCGTTAGCACCTCACTCGACACCAACGACGATCCGGAAGATAAGTGGGGAACTCCCTTGCAAGAAATATTGCCGTATGTCGACCTTTTCCTGCCCAACGAACGCGAGCTCTGCCGCATGGCAGGAGGGGCTAACCTGGAGAACGCACTGCAGCTATTGGGTGCAACGGTGCCAACAATCATCGTCAAGCGCGGACGGCTCGGTTGCCGTGTGAAGCATCACAGCGAGGTTTTTGACGTGCCCGGGTTGGTTGTTAACCCTGTCGACACCATCGGCGCCGGTGACAGTTTCGATGCAGGTTTTCTTTGTGCGTGGCTGAAGGGAAAAGATCTGGTCACCTGCGCCCGGTTGGGTAATATCACTGGTGCACTTTCGACTTTGGCGCCCGGAGGAATTGAAGCCTTTCGCAATCTTCCACTGCGAGAGTCGTTCTTTCGAGAGCACAGTTACCCCGACGATTAAACAGCAAGGCGCCTTCGGCTATTGGTGCGGCGATGACCTTTCCCCGGTACACTAATACTCTTACCCAGGAATGGAGGATCTTGTGGCGCATACGATGAACGACGTCGCGAAGCTAGCTGGTGTCTCTCCTGCGACCGTTTCTCGCGTGCTCAGCAAAAGCCCCTATATTTCGGCAAAAACGGTAAATCGTGTGCTTGCTGCCGTAAACGAGCTGCGTTACCACCGAAATGTTCACGCTCGGCGGTTGGCGATCGGTAAGAGCGATCTCTTTGGGCTGGTGATCTCTGAGATCGTGAATCCCTTCTTTTCCGAAATCATCCGCGGTTTCCAATCCGCAGCCTGGGATCGAGGCTTCGACGTCCTTCTCCTGAACACGGAGTACAACGAGAAGCGGACGCAATCAGTGGTGCAAAAGCTGATCGAGAATGACGTGCGCGGCGTAGCCGTCATCACTTCTTCACTCGATGACAAAGTGATCTCTTCCTTAACCAGGGAGGGAATTGCTGTCGTGCTCTGCAACCCCTCATCGGTTGACCGGTCGATGTCGAATATAAGGATCGATTACGAGCGGGGACTGCACCAGGCGATGGAACATGTTGCCTCTCTAGGTCATCGGCGCGCCGCTGTGATCGCTGGGCCGCCGACCAACAAAACGGCAGCGCGAATATGTGAATCGCTCGTAGAGGGACTTAGGCTGAGAGGCCTCGATCCAAATCCCATCGCGCATAGCACCTATCGTTTCGATGCAGCCGCGTCTGCGGTCCAGTCCATTCTTTCTTCCAAAGCCAGGCCAACGGTGATTTTTTGTGGCAGCGATCTTATCGCCATGGGAGCGATGTTGGCCCTCGAAGGTGAAGGAATCGATGTCCCAAGGGATGTTTCCGTAGTTGGCATCGATGACATTCCATTCGCATCGCTGACCCGGCCACCGCTTACGACCATTGGTGTGCCCCGCGAACAATTGGGGGTAACCGCCTTTCATGCTCTGGATAAGATGCTTAAGATGAAGCGGCAGAAGGGCGCCGAATATGTGATCGAGACCGAGCTTGTCATCCGTAAGTCAACCGCTCCGCGGGCAAAATCGGAGCACCGTGGGAAAGCAGAATCGCTGCTCCGCGTGAATGGCAAGACACTCCGGCGTCAGCCTTTTTCTTGAAGTCTGCCGATCAGGAATCGACGAGATCGTCATGAACTCTGAAGCCTTTAACCACTCGTGTGACAATGCCGTTTGGGCTCGGGTTATCAGGGTTGATCTGAGCATGGACGCTCAGATGATAGGCGAGCAACTGGGCGAACGGCACCTCAAACGGGATGCGCAGACAATCTGCTAATGCGGGAGCTGAGCCCTCTACCAGCCATTCGTGTTGCCATGTGGAGGTCTCCTCGCCTCCAAACACCACCAACCTCCCCAGTCCCCTTGCATGCAAGTCGTCGAGTAGTTCCTTTTCGTAACGGCGTTTGTTTTCATCAGAAGACGCAAAACAGATGATGGGAGTATCGGCGCGGCCAAAGGAAAGCGCGCCATGCCGCAATCCCAAAAACGTCTCAGGCAAAGGCATCACTCGACCGGCAGTCAGCTCGACTACTTTAATCGACGCTTCTAAGGCAAGAGCGTGCATGGCAGAGGTTAAGAAAATAACCCGATCTTTACACGTGTGAGCTATCGCCACAGCCGCCTCGTTCCACTCCGGGAGAAGGCTCGATACACGATTGCAAAGGGCCGGAAGCTTTTCCCCTATCTGTTTGTGATGGAGCAAACAAAGCCCGCCAAGTACCAGGTTAGAAAAAGAGCCGGTCATGGCGAGGCTCCGATCGTTGGTTCTCGGATCGAGGCAGATGACCGGTATCCCCGCAGTATGAGCAAGGCGGCCCTCAGCATTGCAGACAATGGCCAGGTGCTTGACTGTAGGGAAAAGCGTCCGCATTCGTTCGACAACACCCACGCTTTCCGGGCTATCTCCAGATCTTGCCAGCGAGATCAGCAATCCGCCATCAGGAAAGGAGGGCATCGCGGTTTTGACTTCGGCTCCTGATTTCAGCAGCAGATCGGTGGTCGGAATGGCTCTGGCGCCTGGCCATGCATCGGCGACAGCCAGCGCGGCGTAAGCGGATGTGCCGGCACCAGTCACGATGACTGGCGTGTGTTCAAGATCCCAGGAGATATCCGCTGAGAGTACTCGTTCTAGAGTGGTTGGCCATAAGGCAGGCTGCTGCGCGATTTCGGAAGCAAGCACGCTATCGCTCGGGTAGCGAACTTCAGTTTGATTCAACACGCTGGTCCCCGTCTTGCACCACGGATCTCGGCCGCCCCATATCTCGCTCGTTGTGCGCGGGGTGCGACTATCACCTTTAAAACTCCAGCTTCAAGGAAAGCTGCCCGGTACGATTGCCGCCGAAGTCAGAACCACGTGACTGCGTAATCTGGCCGAAGCTTGACTGGCTGATATCGGTCTTGGGATCGGCCAAATTCGTGTGGTTCAGAACGTTGGTAAACGTCGCCTCACCGCGCAGCCGCACCCCTTCTACAATTGTGATCGATTTGCTCACCCCTGAGGAGAGGCTGACCGTTTTCGGCCCGGTAAGATCGCCTTGGCTCTCCGTGCCGAAACGGCCGATCGGCAGAGAACCTACGCCCACGTCGCATGGTGTGACGCCGGTAGCGGCCGATGGAGCCAGCGAGGCATAGCCGGATTGTCCCGGGCAGGAGAATGCGTTCTGGTTCCAGAATGCGCTGCGGGTGTGGGGCCCCGCATTGCCGTTGCCGCTGCGGTCAGGCCGCTGGTTTGCGCCGCCGATGGGGCCCGATCCTGTGCCAGAGGGGTCGATGTCGTAGTTAGGCAAATAGGCGGTGAGAAAGGTGCCGCTCTGCATGAGGAAGATATTGCTCAGCTGCCAACCACCGGCAGCGATATCGGCAAACCGGTTCATGTTGGTGCCAAACCGCTTACCGCGGCCTACCGGCAGTTCGTAAATCATCGTGCTTAGCCAGCGATGACGGCGGGTCGCGCTCACGTTGCCGTAGTCCTGGTGTTGGTTGTAACTGTCGGTTGGGTTGTATCCCCCTTGCTCGTCCACAAAGGAGGCCGGGGTAACGGCATAAGAGCCGTTGGTTCCCTGGTTGTCGGCGAGATTTTTGGCATAGGTATAGGCCGAATCGAAAGAAAGGCCGTTGTTCAGCCGATGGGAGACCTCAACCTGACCGGCGTGGTAGTCAGCCTGTGCAGCCGTGCTGCGCGCCGTGATGGCATAGAAGTTAGGGAAGGGATGAGCGCTGAGCGGCTGGTTAGTGGCTAACGTGGTGGTCGACTTAGGCAGCTGGTTGTATTCCGGCTGCCAGACGAGATGCCAGGTGTGCAGCCCAACATACGAGATGCGCAAGCCAGTGTTATGGCCAAGGTCACGGTCGATGGATAAGTCGCTCTGCAGCGAATAGGGGTCGTGCCAGTTCGTGTCGACAGAAGCATAGAAGTAGAGGCTGCCGAGAGATGGGACAAAGGTGCTGCCATTCGGCGAGATATTGGGAAAGGCGAAGCCCGGCCCGGTAGCCGCATAGGCATTGGTGAAGGTTTGAAAATTGGATTGCAGGGTTTGCTCCGTAGCGTAAAAAATGGCCCCGGTAGTGGTGATGTTGTAGTAGCCCACTCCTCCACGGATTGCCGTGCGGTCGTTTCCGAACGGGCGATAGGCAAAACCGAAGCGGGGCTCAAAGCGCAGAGTAGGAGCATTGCGCAAACCACGCGGCAGGCCAGCCTGCGAGTTCGACACCACAGGTGTGCAGGGCGCCCCATTTGCCGGTGCATCGGTCGCGTATGGGTTGTTGACACCGGCTGTGGAACAGGCATTGACATTAGCCAACTCTTGTACCGAAAGCGTGCTCGCGTACCCGTCTTGATAAATCAGTTTTCCCGACAGTGGGACCGAAGGATCGAAGTTGCCCACCAGTCCATTGGTGGAGGCCAGGGCTGGGTGATACTCGTAACGAAGACCGAAATTCAGGTTCAGGTTGGGGGTCGCCTTCCATTCGTCCTGGGCATAGAACGCATAAGCGTTGGCAGTGGCATTGTTGTCAGCCGTGATGTTTTCCGTCTGGGACTGGTACGGTACGCCGACCAGGAAGTCCGCGAACTCCTGCCCGGTCGCCGAGGTACCCGTTCCGGAGTTGAAGAAGAAATTGCCATAGTTGCCGGCTGGTGTGGAGCCGCCGGCCTCCGTGTGGGCGACGAGGTGCCGGATATCGGTACCAAACTTGATCGAGTGGGCCCTCACCTGCCAGGTAAGGTTATCGGTGAACTGGAAAACACGAGAGCGTTCTTCAAAGCTCATGCGATAACCGATGGAGTAAATCTGGCTGAAATTTAAGTGGGGCAGACCGTTGTAGAAGGCCGGGGTGATGCCGTTCAGCCCGAGGTTGTCGGTAAACGCGGGTCCATTAAACGGATTTGAATTACCGTCCCGCTCGAGCGTAAAGCCAAAGCGAAACTCGTTGACCAGGTTCGGGGAAAAGTTGTAGTTGAAGCTGCTGGCGAGAATACGGTACTGCGCGTACGACGTGCTGTTCGGCAGCGCCAGGTCTTGCAGTTGGAGCTGATCCGAGTTCTTCCACGTGTAGCGGGCGAAGGCGGAGGCGCGTTGCTTAAAAGTCTGGTCGCCGCGCACATCGAATTGGTTCGAGGTGATGCTATCCGGGCGCGTGCTCAGGTAGTTGTATCCCGGGCTGGCGACTGCCTGCTGCAAAGATAAGTTTGCGAACTGCGGAGAAGGCAAGGGATAAAACTGAAGGAAGTTGGCCGAAACCGGACTGATAGGCACGGTATTGTTCAGGTAAGTGCCGCCGGTAAATGGATTGGTAAGGGGAGCCGTGACCTCCTGGGAGAAGTTACCCTGCCTCATCAACGCGGTGGGCACCAAGGCCTGCAGTACGGTGGATTGCGGGTATTGCAGACCTTCGTAGTCGCCGAAAAAGAAGGTTTTGTCGCGGCCGTTATACAGATGCGGGATGATCACCGGACCGCCGAAGCTGCCACCGAAATCGTTCGCGACTTTGTGCGGCTTGTTGGCCGCGTTTGTACCGTAGGGCGTGGCATCGAGGAACTGATTCTGCAGATACTCGTACGCCGAGCCATGGAACGCGTTGGTGCCGCTCTTGGTTATGGTGGTGATCTCACCAGGCTGACCGTACTCGGCATTGTTATTTACGCCATCGACCCGAATTTCGGAGATGGCTTCGGCGGAAGGAAAGGCGTCGCCTTGGATATTGTTGTTGGTTTGGTTCTGTGCGGAGATGCCATCCACGGTGGTTTCGGCTTGTGACGGCAGCCCACCCTGCAGAGAGAACTTGAGGCTGGGCTGGGGATGAGTGGAGGGCGTCGGTGGGTAGGGAGCGGTGTCCGGTTGTACACCGGGCAGGGCTTGCACGACATTAACGGGCGAGGTAGAGCCGGCGCCGCGATAATTGGCCGGTAGGTCGAGCACGTCGCGCGGCGTCAGCGCGGCAGAGATCTGTGCGTTTTCCGTGTTAATCACGCCGGCGGAAGCGCCGCTTACAGTTACAGTTTCATTCGTGGCTGTGACTTTGAGCGTGATGTCAAATTGCAGTTGCTGACGCGCGATTAGGGTAACGCCGGAACCTACGGTTGTGGCAAAGCCCGAGGCGCTGGCGGTGATGTCGTAAACACCGGCCTCGATATTGATGGCCTCATAATTTCCCGACTTGTCGGTGGTGACCGTGCGGTCGGTATTGGTCTCCGTGCGATGCAATACGACCTTTGCGTTGGGCACGACCGCGCCGGAGCTATCGTGCACCGTGCCCGAGATGCTGCCGAGAACCGACTGCGCAACTGCGTTCAGACCGCTTGCTAATGAGCCCATCGAAAGAAGAAGTAGGAGGCAATGCAGAGGCCGGGGAACGGCGCGCAAACTTGTTTGTGTCATCAGTAAGCCTCGTTAAAAAAGAATGGGCCCGGTGCTTTGCGAAGACGGTCTCTTTTGCCCTGAACTGCTTGTTCTATGCCTACGTAAGCGCTTGCATAAATGCTGCTACGAATCTCAGCTTCAGCTGTGGCGAAGATTTCAGTTAGCCTGGAAGCGTTGGGATGTTGAGCAAGAATATGACGGAGCTGAAGACTATGCAAGCGATTTCTGAAACCCTATGAATATGGCGAAAGATCGGGAGACGTAACGAGTACCGAAGTTGAGGGCCACGGATTATCCCATCCGCAACCACTCTCACCTGAACCAACCCTCTCCCCTTGTCACCTGAAGAGACCGCCTGCCATGTTCCAAATTGGGAAAACAGAGACCTGCCCTCCATCCAGATAGCAACTTCCAATGTGCGCTGCATCTCCGCGGTTTGACTAGCTCTCACACGAAGTTCCTAATATGTACGGGCTAAACAGGTTGCGGAAAAACTCACATTCTGAAGGCCACGGCCTACCTATCGTGCCAGACCCGGACTTCAGTCCGGGGGAGCGGGTTTTCAAACCCGCGGAAACGCTCGTTTTAGAAATTTCGGGCTTTAGCCCTAGTGGCTACTTCTCTCGCAACAGCGATATTTCCGCAGCCTGTAAAGGTAAGTCTGCGGCTTGTGAAGTACCCAGATGCTTAAACAGCAAGAACTACCAAGACCAGTGCCGCCGATCCAGCCTTGAAGCTGAGGGCGGGGCACTCACCCGGCAACACTGTCACCGTGTCCCATGATGCAAGCGGAGTCACTGTCGCGCCGTCTCGCGTGATGCTTGCGACGCCCTCGGCCGGCGCAGTTCTAACGTGTACCAACGCCTCGCATCTGTCTTCCGACCTCTGAATAGGCAGAACACTGATCTCCTTTTGCGCAGCCGTGACTTGCAGTATCCGAAGGCGCAGCCGCTGCGGATAGTTGTTTTCCTCCACTAAAAGGGTCACGGCGCTATGATCCCTCACAGGGTGTGACCTGAAGACGTGGGGCGGGGGGCCCCCGGCGGGTGTCGCCCGGGCATAGGCAACTTCCGCGTTGCTTCGAGGAATGAGCCGATAGCCGCCATGGGGCGGTAGATAAGCAACACATGGATCACCCTGCGTATCGCTTGCAGCCGATAGAGTCAAAGGCCGCTGACTGTCTCCGGAGTTATGGTCCATCATCGAGAGTTCAACGGACCCAGCCATCATCACGATCAGGACTTCATCTTCCTCCGCGTGCCCATCGATCACTGAATCCTTGTCGAAGCGATAGATCCTCAACGATCGCAGGTTAGCAAAGCCGGTTTGCGATCGGTCAATGTCCACCGGGCGCTCGACAGGCTCCGGCACTCCTGCTATCTCTATGCGCCGTTGATGGTCTGCCTTGATCAGTTTCATCGTGTGAGCTGCGGCTGGGTGGACTCCGATTGCGCGAACAGGGGAAGATGTGTTTTGTGCGCTTCGATCAGGTCACTGGCAAGGGCCGCTGCAGCATCAGGGTCGCTGACCGAGCCATCGGTAAGAAGCGCCTCAACGAATAGATCAAAGCTGCCGGTGAGTCCTGCTTCGACGGTGACTTCAATGGCTGCGATCTTTGCCAGCAGCTTGGCAGTAAGAGCCGGTGGGAGCGGCCTGGACTGGAGCGGCATCAGTCCAGGCCCTCCAGCCGAAGCCGGCATCTCGAGCACCGCCTCCCAGGGCAGCCCCGGGACTGCTCCGTGGTTCGGCATGTTTACCGAAAACACGCGGCGTTGATCGAGCAGGAGTGACTGCATAATTTCGACTAGCTGCTCCGACTCCCCTGGCACATTATTAAAGTACGACTCCGGCAGTGGATCAGCCGACCGTGCCACCGCCAGCATTTCGTCAAACCATGTATCGCCAAGGGCGATGCGGCCATCGATCGAGAACGCGTCCACGCCCAGCGTCCGTCCATAGTACCGGCCGTGCGGAAAACGCTCAGGATAGAACTCCGTGATATGGCGATCCATGGCTACTGGAAACACGCCGTATCGCTCGAAGAGAGACCAGGCGAACGGGTCATCTGAGTAACGCGGCGCCCGGCCGGTAATGGTATTTGGCCAATCTGTCTTATCGTGAATTTCCTGCTGCACCAAGGGGCGCTGTTCGGCAGCTTTCGCCTTGAGCATAGGCATTGCGTCTTCACCGTTACACCGGATATCGGTGAGAAATGTGAGGTGGTTGAGGCCGGCACCAAAACTCGTGATGCTGCCTTCCTCTTCGCCGAGGAACCGCTCCAGCACGCCCTCGACGTAATGTACCCCGTGGCACAGGCCGATAACGGGTACGCCGGTCTTGAGCCGAATGGCGCGGCAAACTGCGGTCATCGGATTTGAATAGTTGAAAAAGTAAGCACGGGGGCACAGCTCCTTGATGTCCTCGGCAATGGCCACCATTTGCGGAATCATGCGCATCGCCCGCGAAATTCCACCTGGCATCATGGTGTCGCCAACCGGCTGGTAAATTCCGTGTTTGCGGGGCACTTGCACATCGAGCTCCCAGCCGCGGCGGCCGCCCACGGCGATCGTGGTCACGACGAAATCGGCGCCTGCCAGGACTTCTCGACGGTTGGTGCTCGACACGAGAGGAAATGTTACGCCTTTGAACAACATCATTTTGCGAACCAGCCGGTCCACCGCATCGAGAGTGACTGCATCAATGTCAACCAGAGCCAACTCCCAGCGGTCGGCCTGCCCGCTTAGAATGATGTCTGCCACCAGTCGCTGAGTGAAGACTGTACTACCGGCCCCGATCAGCACGAGCTTGCAAGTACCTTTCACGATGGTCTCCATTATTTCGATTTCTCTGCCGCGGAAGCGTGCAGATTGACTGCGTCACTGGGAAAGCCGCCCTGCAGAACTTCCAGGGCATTGCGCGCCGCCCGCAACGCAGCTCCCACTTTTCCCCCGCGGGTGAGTCCTGCCTGATGCGGGGTGAGCACGACATTATCGAGAGCAAAGAGCGGAGAGTCAATCAACGGTTCGCCCTCGAACACGTCGAGGCCCGCACCCGCAATTTGTCCCTTGCGCAATGTCTCGAGAAGCGCTTCTTGATCTATCAATTCTCCCCGCGCGATATTGATGAGGAAGGCCGAATGCTTCATCAAACTTAGTTCTTTATGGCCAATCATGTGACGCGTCTCGGGAGTGAGGGAAGCAAACAAGCACACGATGTCCGAGTTCCTTAGGACCTCGTGCAACGTCGTATGCTCAATGCCGAAATCTTCTTCCAGCGCTGCATCGCGAGTCCGTGTGTGGACCAGTATTCGTACGCCAAAACAGCGCACTCGCTTGACAAATGCTTTGCCAATCTGGCCCAGCCCAATCACCCCCACCGTCGCTCCATGAACATCCATGCTGGTGTGCGTGCGGCTGGCCCATGACCCGGCCCTGATCGCCCGGTCTCCGATGAGAATTTGTCGAGTCACGCAAAGCATCAGTCCCATCGCAAACTCGGCGCACTGCTCAGCGTTCACCCCTTTGACGTTGGTGACCACCACCTGCCGGCGGGTCGCCTCGTCGATGTCTACATTGTCAGACCCCGAAGTGTGCAGCGCGATTACCCGCAGGTTAGGCGCAAGCGAGAACGCGGCGGCATCCGTACGGAGCACCCGGCCCATGATGACGGCGCGCGCCTCTTGCAAAACGCGACGATCCTCGGCCCCGAGCTCGACCCAGGGTGTGAGCCCCGGCACGTACCTAACGGCATGACCTGACGTTTCCAACATGGCAACGGCCTCAGGCATGGTATGAAAGCTATCCGAGATGACGAGAATGCGAGATGTTTCCATACTTTGAAGCCATGACGCGAAGAGTCTGCGTTCTTTGAAGCGTACGGCCCTTAGAGTCTGCGTGAGAACTGCCGAGATTTTCAAACTCAGTCCCGCAGGGACGGCTGAATGTAGCCCAGGACGACAGTCCTGGGTAGAATTTGAAAGCACGAGGAGTCCCGTAGGGAGGGCTGAAAATCACCGGGGCTCTTATCGGTGGGCAACTTTCAGTCGACCCTACGGGACTTTTCGTCTGAGCACATACCCAGGACTGACATCCAGGGCTACATTCAGCCGTCCCTGAGTTTAAAATCTCGGCAGTTCTCACGCAGACTCTTTTAGGCCCCCTGAGATACTTCTTTTAAGTCATCCCGAACTCATTTTGGTGCGGGAAAATCAAGGCCCGGAGGGCCGTCCGCCAAACGTGAGCCCAGCCCGGAAGGGCTGGGGAATCGATGGAGAATGATCCCGAGCGCCGTAGGTGCGGCACTCTTTCGATCTGCAACCCACCCGATTTTGGCAGCAAACCTTCACAGCATGAGAGCGGATCTCCTCAGGCATCTTTTGCCTGGATGCGCTGAATCAAAAAATTCGAAACAACAAAGTCGTATCCCGCCTCCCGTATGAACTGGTCGGTAAGCTTATTGTGGCCATAGGCGGGCCCGGTCAGCGAAACGAACGTGCGCACCGGGTGGCCAAGATGCTTCGTAAACTCCTGCTGAGAGCCGACGATCTCGTCTTTCATAACGGCAGGCGGCAGGAGCGCTAGCTCCGTATGCGAGCGAGAATGACACGCGATCACATGCTTGCGGTCGATGATGCGCAGCTCATCCCAGGTGAGCGCGTACCGGCCATCGGGATAATCACGGGTGAGCATATCGATGTCGTGAGAGAGAGCGAACGGCAGTTGGTCTTTGACCGGAGCATTCACAAATCCCGTAATGACGAAAAACCAGGCGATGAAGCCGTGCCGTTCCACCAGCGGCAAGAGCACATCGTAGCCATTGCGATAGCCTTCGTAGATTGAAATAATCAGCCCGGGTTTCGCTTTATGCCACTTTCCGGTAACCAGGTAATCGTCCAGTTCGTCCTGGTTCACTGAAGAAAAAAACTGGCTGTAGTGGGCAAGTTCACGATCGAAATGATCCGCCTTAGTCCGGGAAGTGCTGTGAAAGTTAACAGCCCGGATGAGCGGGCGCGTTGCATACAGTCGTTCAAGTTCCGCGGTGCGTTCGGTGAAAGTTGGGGTAGCGCTCATTACTCCTCCGCCGTTCCGCCATTGGTAAAATCCCGTTGGGCCAGCACTTCGATCAGTTCAGCCACATCTTTGCCCTGCGCATCAGGCCGGATGCGCAGCCATGCTTCGGCGTTGCGGTGGAGCGCCGATGCAAGCGCTGTGTTCATAGCCGTCAAGGCAACCTTGGGAGGCGTGTGTGAAGATCTGTCCGGGACTAAATTCTCGCAGACCAAAAACATCGCGATGCCTTCGTCTG
Source organism: uncultured Acidobacteriaceae bacterium (assembly GCA_963805955.1). GTDB lineage: Bacteria > Acidobacteriota > Terriglobia > Terriglobales > Acidobacteriaceae > PALSA-350. The sequence goes on along the minus strand of CAWDVZ010000005.1, from coordinate 177,308 downwards.
AGTTGATACGTTGGCTACGGAGTGCAATATCCTCGCGTAAGCGATCATCCAGGACCTGAGGCGATGGCGTATCGAGAACAGCCAGGTTGGCGTGTGTCAGCGTCGTAGCAAGCAGCCGCGGCTTGGTAATCGACCAGGCCACGCCGCCCAACGCTGTGAGACCGAGAGTGACAAGTGCTCCGCGCCGATTCATCAGAAAAGCGAACCTCCTACCCGTTGATCGCCCACCGGCGGTCTGAAAATTTCAAACTATGGCCACTCTTGTGCTTCTATCCCGACTGGTGATCGTTTCCAGCCCATGCCCGTATGGACCGGTCTCGCGAGCGCGAAGCAAAATGGCGAACGTTAGACCCACAAAACCAAGCACCGAAAAGATCAGCATGCCGGGCCTGTAGCCCTGGAGATTGCGCAAGCTCGCGTGTGCCGAGTCATTGGCTTTGCCGATCAGCAGGTTCAGGACAAAGAAGCCGATTTGCTCAATCAGTGTCATCAGTGCGTACGCGGTGCCCAATCTCTTCGGATCCACTATGTAGGCCACAGAGGGCCACATGACTGCTGGAATCATAGAGAAAGCGACTCCCATCATGCACAGCGGGATGAACAGCGAAACATTGGTATATCCCATCAGCAGATAGACCGGCATCAGGAGGATGGAAGCAAACATCATCAAAAACGCGCGCTTTCCAATTCTGTCGGACAGCAGACCGATCAGCGGCGTGGCAACCATAGCCGAAAGAGGCAGCAGGCTGTTGAACATTCCTGCGCGCTGGTGTGCCAGCACCCGCATTGTTTCCGAAGCGTTGATGCCGCCATGAGCCGCCAGTATCTTGTTACTAAGAAAGCCAATGGCAAACGTGCGGAAGGGAAAGATCGCCGAATAGAACGTGAAGCAGAGACCCACCACGAACCAGTACGAACGATTGAAGCGAAGAATCTGCTTGAAATCCAATTTCTCCATGGACCTGGTCTGTACCTGCGCGTACCGTGTCTCGGCCCGGCTTTCGAGTGCCCAGTAAATCCCAGAGCAAATCACCGCCATGAGTCCAGCGCCAACAGCCAGCAACAACGGCCCCTGCCAACTTGGATCGCCCGTGGGACCATCGGGATAGAACACCTTATGCGCCCACGTCGCCGAATTGTCAGCCGCCACTGAGGCCATGCGTGAGATTGTGATTTTGATCCCAAAGGCAAAGCTCAGCTCTTTGCCCTTAAACCACTTGGCGAGGACCGTAGTGGCCGCAACGATGATAGATTCGCCGCCGAGGCCCAGCACTGTCCGGCCCGCGATCATCGTGCCGGGCCGCCCCCGCGCCGCGGTAAGCGCGGCTCCCAACAAACAAATCAGCGCAAATGCGGTAATTGCCTTTTTCGTGCCCATGCGATCAATGACGATGCCGCCTAAGAGCAGGGTTAGAATCGCGGTCACACTATAGGCCGAGTTCAACCAGCCGAATGTGGTCGCAGAAAGGCCAAGCCTCTGACTGAAGACCCGCTCCAGTGGATTGATACTGTCGTAAATATAGTGGCTGCTGCCCATGGCAAGGCTGACGAACAGCAGCACGATCCAGCGGTAAAGGCGCGAAGGTTCGGGTCGGATACTTTCGAGTTGAGCAGGAGCAGTCATCAACGGTACTCATCCGGACGCCGAGCTACGACCATGTTCCCAGGCCGTGACAAAAATCAACGCACCAGTGCAAGCGGTTGCACTAGTGTCTAACAGCCGGGCCTGAGAGTCAATAAATAATCCCTTTGTCGCCGTCCGGAGAAGTTTCAAGACCTTCCCGACGACCTGCTCCAACAACGAACGCCTGAGTTGTCGCCTGGAAAAGACCGTTATACAGTGATTCTTTCACTAGGTCCGTCAGAGAACGTCAATGAAGCGTTAGTTAAAGGAACCACTTGGTGATGACAGGGCAAAAACATCCGTTCGATGGGCCTGCTTTGCTGGAGAAGGGTTACGAACTCATGACTTTCGGCAGCAATGTTTTGTTCATGCGGGCTCGTAGAAAGTATCGGATCCATTCATCTCGTAAGGTCGTGCGCACATGCGTTTGATGGGGAAACGCGCAGTGATTACGGGAGGTGGATCGGGCATCGGCGCCGCCACCGCAAGTTTGTTTGCCGCCGAAGGCGCATGCGTGGCTATCCTCGATTCCGATCTACCGCGCGCTGAGCGAATCGCCACCCAGATCTGCGAGTCGGGCGGAGACGCTGTCGCCTGGGCTTGTGACGTCACGAATGAGATCCAGCTCCGCGATACTGTAGATCGCGCCGCGCAGCACTTAGGCGCCATCGATATCCTGTTCAACAGTGCAGGCATTGCTATCAGGCGCGCTGTTTCTGATACTGAAGTGGACGACTGGGATAGGGTTATGGATACGAATCTTCGTGGTTCGTTCCTCAGCTCAAAGTTCTGCCTGGAGCATTTCCGACAGGAAGGCGGGAGCATTATCCACGTTTCCTCGGTGACGGGAATCATGGGCGTACGCAGCCGCGCGGCCTATAGCGCGTCCAAGGGCGGGTTGGTAGCACTCACACGAAATATGGCCGTCGATTTGGCCGGGCGAAACATCCGCGTCAACTGTGTCTGTCCGGGCTTCGTCCGCACGCCGCTGGCTCAGCCGCTGCTGGACGATGCCGTCCGTCGCGACCGTTTGATTAGCATGCATCCGCTGGGAAGGCTTGGGGAGCCTGAGGATGTCGCAATGGCCGTTCTGTTCCTGGCATCGGATGCATCTCGATGGATCACCGGCACGAGCTTAGTGGTCGATGGCGGGTTCTCGGCCGGAAAATCAGAGGATGTCTGATTGTGCCTCGAATTCAATGGATACGAGGGAACGCAGCTGGTGAAAGCACCAGATCGACTGCGGTTTCATCCTCGAAATCGGGGAGAAGAGGTCTGGTGGGCCCACCAGGACTTGAACCTGGAACCAACGGATTATGAGTCCGCTGCTCTAACCAATTGAGCTATAGGCCCTTCTCTGCTAACTTGAGCGGACGATTGTACTTCTTCCTTACCGTGACGCGGCTGTGGCCCGCGACTCGTCTGATGATAAATGAGATCCACTCCCGCTTGACCGGATCTTGCCATCATCGCGGGCCCGACCGATTCTAAGAACAAAATCGGAGATCAGGGGTGTTTCAGTCTCGCGTGCTGTTCTGGCGTAAGCTTCAGAAAAACTCCACCTCTACCGTTCTCGATCGCATTTTCCAGCATCTGTCTGGCTTCGGACGTCTGCATAGCCTCACCTCGCCTGGCCATCTCCCTGATCCTGTCAGGGTGAGCGAACATCAGCTTCCTCGGCAAAGGTGTTTTCAGGTCAGCTTCCAGGAACTGAACCTGCCAGCCATCGCGGAACATAAACGACATATAGACCCGATGGCTCGGTCGCTCAAAAGCGGGACATGTCTTGAGTATAGACGAATAAAAGGCGAACATATCCGCAGCCGCGCCGTCAGCTCTGGCCAGTTGCGGCCAGATAGCCTCAGGCGACGGTCCTGATCGACATCAAGAATCGTGGAAAGGCCCATGGGAAGTGCGCTAGCCCGCGAGCTCCAAGCGGGCGCCAGTCACAAGCGTGGCGGCGCCGCGATCTCCCGTAAGCGACCTTTCCCGGTAACTAGACCACTCTCAGCTTTATCAGGGTCCCGATCATCGATTCTTCGGCCTCGGTCAACTGGACGACCAAGCCATCTTGGCAAAGGAACTGGCCGAAGTACTCGTCTCCCTCAGCCCAGATTTTTTCAACTATGGCCGCACCGGACCCGGCGAGCCGGACGATCTGGCCTCGATTTAAGTCAGACAACTTACGAATACCGTTCACATAGGCAGATTTCAAAGGGACCTCCAACCGGCCGGAACCGCGCCGCATGGGATGATTATCGGCGACCCATTAGAACAGTCAATGTTGCTTATGTGGGGGAACGTTACCCTTGCACGAAACGGGACCGCCACGGTACCCAAAATACAACGTTAGCGTCCCTCAACTCCCGCCGCTGATCGCCGCTCTGACGCCGAAGCGGAATGGAGCAGCCCCCCGGGCATACTCGTTGAAATATGTTCCAGATTGGAACACGGCCCGTCGAAGCCTTTGGCTACAATGCATTTACATGCTGCGCCGGGCATGATGTCTAGAGGCGTCGCCTGGGAAGAGGTTTTGAATGCCGCAAGTGGTCCGCTCGCCGAAAGAGTACGACGTTTGCATCATAGGGTCCGGTGCCGGGGGCGGCACCGCCGCCAAAGTACTTACCGAGGGCGGACTGAACGTTGTCATGTTAGAGGCAGGGCCGCCACTCAACCCCAAAAAGGATTTCAAAGAGCATGTGTGGCCCTACCAACTGCCGCATCGGGGAGTCGGCATCGGAGGCGAGGGCGACGAATTCCTGGCGCCAAATGGGTTTTGGGAAATCGAGGGCGAGCCATACACTACGGCTCCCGGCACGAACTTTCGTTGGTTCCGTTCCCGAATAGAAGGCGGCCGCACCAATCATTGGGGCCGCATCGCGTTGCGCTTCGCCCCTGTAGACTTCAAGTCGCGGTCCACAGATGGCATGGGCGACGACTGGCCGATCACCTACGAAGATCTAGCGCCCTACTATGACAAGGTCGAGTCGTATATCGGCGTCTTCGGAACGAAAGAGAATATCCCCAGCGCCCCGGACGGAATGTTTCTGCCCGCCCCGCGCCCGCGCTGCACCGAAACAATAGTCAAGAAGGCCTGCGATCACCTGAACATAACCTGCATTCCCGCGCGTTTGGCCATCTTGACCAAATCCGTGAATGGGCGCGCACCCTGCCATTACTGCGGGCAATGTGGACGAGGATGCATCAGTGCCTCCAATTTCAGTTCCAGCCAGGTGATGATTCCGCCGGCACAGGCCACCGGACGCTTCACGCTGATTCCGAACTCCATGGCTCGGGAGATCATCGTCGGCAAAGACGGCCGAGCGCAGGCAGTCTCCTATATTGACAAAGCGACGCGCCAGGAAATGCGCCTCCATGCGAAATCGTTCGTGGTGGCAGCGAGTGCCTGTGAATCCGCGCGCCTGTTGCTAAATTCGCGTTCCACTCTTTTTCCGAATGGCCTGGCGAACTCATCCGGGGTGTCGGCCGCTACTTGACTGATTCCGTAGGCAGTGACGCAGGCGGACATTTCCCGCAATTAGAAAACTTCACCCCTCACAACCATGACGGCACGGGTGGCATGCACCTGTATGTTCCCTGGTGGAAATACGACCGCAAGAACGACTTCTTGCGCGGTTATCACATCGAGTTCGGCGGTGGCCGCGACATGCCGGGCGTAGGCGAGTTCGCCGGCGTCTGCGAAGAACACGAAGGTTATGGCTCGTCTTTGAAGCAGAAGTGTCGCACCAACTACGGCACGTTCATTGGATTTTCGGGCCGTGGGGAGATGATTCCGAATCCTGATAGCTACTGCGAGATCGATCCGAATGTATGCGACAAATGGGGCATCCCGGTACTGCGCTTCCATTGGGCATGGGGCGACAATGAAATCAAAATGGCCAAAGACATGCAGGAAACCTTTCGTGCAATCGTAGAGACCGCGGGAGGAACCTTCTTGAGCGATGCTTCGCCCACGGGAAGCTTGCCCTACGGAATCAACCCGGGTGGAAGGATCATTCACGAGCTTGGGACGGCGCGCATGGGAAACGATCCCAAGACCTCTGTGCTGAATGACCATTGCCAGGCGCACGACGTCAAAAACCTATTCGTCACCGACGCTGCATCTTTTGTGACCAATCCTGACAAGAACCCGACGCTCAGCATTATGGCGCTCTCATGGAGAGCATCCGACCACCTGCTGGACCAAGCGAAGAAGGGAGAGATATAGCTACTGCGTACACGCCGTTAGCAGCTGCTTGTAGACTCCTTCAGCGTGATCGTATGCCGCCCGTGCTGCCACTTGCTCGCTCGCTGAGATGCGAGGCGCCTTCTGTGTCCACGCCTGATGAACTGCATCCAGGTCCCATTGCGCGCTCGCGCGGGAGGCGCAAATTGGCTTCTTGCCGACCACAACGAAGATGGGATTGGTATGCGCCGCCGGCAATATGCGCAGGGCGACCCAACTGCTCTCTGCAATCGGCACGTCGAACGAGACCTTGCGGATTGTTCCATCGGCGAGGATTTTCTTTTGGGCAACCACCTTGCCGTTGACCACGAGTTCGAGCGGCACTTCTCGTGAGTCTCCAATCCGAGCCCGTTCGATCGCCCAATAGGGCTTCTTGTCATAGGACAAAGCCTTGATCTCCGCATTCGGCAATTCGTCGAGCAGAGCGGAAACGCGGACCGAAGCGTGAACAGTTCCCGCCGACGATATGTTTACCTCACTCGCGTGCGTGCCTAACTCAGTGCCATCGATCGTAAAATCCATCAGATGAGCCCGGCCTTCGGAGACATAACTGCGTCCCGACCTTATTCCGTCGATCCAGTTTTCATACGAGAGAGGACCATCCCCCTTTACATAGCTGCGGGCTTCCCCTACACGCGCATCATCGATACATGGGAAGTCTGTTTCGCCGGCGATTTTGGTACGAAATCCGACGTTCAACGTGTGATACCAGATGCTCAGCTCCCACACATCGGGAGTATCGCCGGCTGAAATAAAGTCCACCGTATTTGGCTCTGTCACGTCGACGATGTATTCGTTCGCCCCGATACCGTCGAAAGCCGGCATCTGAAAGCTGGGTACCTTATCATCGGCAACCTCCAGGCCCCATCCCGAATGCGCAAAGCCAACCACCGCATCCTGGCTCTTGGCCCACTTAAGAATCGGCATATCCCATGTCGGCCAGTCCTCGATCTTCTTGGTATTCGGGTAGTCCTGGTCTTTAAGTCCCAACAAAACCAGGTGGCCGGCGTGGCTGGAGGGGAATCCCGAAACCTCCAGGTCGTAGTGCATCCTGGACTTGCTCTGCGACAGCGGATCGTCGTGGCCTGAAAAGAACTGCTTCTGATAGTAGTAGTCGGGGCCCCAGGTAAGCACCGCGCCGATATTGAGTTTCTCCCCCTGTATCTGCCTCATCATGTCCTTCGGCAGAACGCCCTCGGCCGGGTTCTGATAGTGAGAGCATCCCGCGGCATGCACGTGGCTATCACCCGAATACCAGCCGAACTCCGCAGGATCTACCCAGCGATCCAACTTGAAGCTGAGCTCTTGCGGTTTGGCGGAATCGACGGAAACCTCCGCCGTCTGTGCGCGGTACTCCGGACCGCCAGTCGACACGATGGTGTAGTCACCAGGCGGCAAAGAAATCGACTCCCCATCGGAACGATAGATCTGCGGCTGAAAAAAGAAATCCGGCGCCAGGCGTTTGGAAGGGTTAGGGTACACGCGATTGGAGCGGTCACGGATGGTCAATGACGCCATGGTCGGGCGGCCAGTTTCGTCGACGATGTGTAGTTTGATCTGGTGTTCAGGCTCGGCGTGAAAGAGAACCAGGATGTCGTTGCGAAAGCCTATGTCCTGTGTGCCTTGTCCCACATTGAAGCTGATTTCCGCCGACCGCTTGCCAGCATCGCGGCTGTACACCTCCAACAGCTGATATTCCACTGGGAGGCCGGAGAGCTGCTTCTGCATCGGGGGAGTTTTCACAATGGAGATGTTTGCCCACCGATCGCGCACGTCACTTTCCGTTAACACCATGGGTGGAGAGGGATCGCTCGTCGAGCGGATATAGACGTTCCCGCTATTTGGGCTGGCTGCAACCAGCGGTGACGTAACCCCAGCCCGATTGATGACCTTCACCAGAAAGAAGCGCGACCCGCCCTGGATAAGGGCCGCGTCAGCCGGACCCCGCTGTACTTTGACCCGGCTTTCCGCGTTGATGTCGACGATCGCGAGCACGAAGGGGTCTAGCGCCATCTGGAGCGCATTTGCGGCGGCCTGATCGTCATGTTCCGAGAGCGCCTTGTTGAGCGCCTCCTGTGTGCTCTTCGGAAACGGCTGGCCCAGAAATTCGAGTGCCGCCTGCAGGCGCCGTGCTTGTTGCGCCAACGGCTGGATCGGCACAGCCGGCACATCGTCTCCTAACGGGGCCTCGGCCGCATGGGAAGGCTGTTGCGCCGCGGGAGTATTTGTTTGTGGAAGAACCCCAGCTCCCCAAGCCCACCTCTGTTCGTCTGGGCCCGACGTCTGTGCAACGGCACTCGTCACCACCGCAAGACCGAAAACAAGCCACATTGCGCAATGGACAATGAAACTGCCGGGCTTTCGTATTCATCTGAATCCTGACTTCTCCCAACCTGCCCAGTCCCGCAGGGACGACTGAATGTAGCCCAGCACTCATTGCTGGGTCGGCACTGCACTGAAAGCGACGTGCGAGTTCCGCAGGGACGACTGAAAATCAGACTTGTCCAAATTACCTCTTTTCCTAGGCCGCGCCGCACTGCTCAGCGGCGACGGGTTGGCGGCATCGAACAAGATTATCTGAGCGCCGTAGTGCGGCACTCCGCAGATCCGCGTAAACTACGTGAGGTTCAACTTCCCTCCACCAGGTACCGAATGAAGCGTCGCAAGTTCATCCAATCCATGACGGCCCTTGGAACCGGCCTACTCCTCCGGCCTTTCTCCGCCAGTTCCCAGCAACCATCCGCCGCCGCAAACCCGCACATCAAGCGCGTTTTGGTTATGTTCAAGTGCCACTTCGATGCCGGATTCATCGATACCCAGGCCGCCGTCGTGCACAAATACTTCACCGACTATTTTCCGCGGGCCATCCAGTTAACCGCCGCCCAGCGCGCCTCCGGCCACCGCTACATCTGGACCACGGGATCATGGCTTCTCTACGAATACCTGGAGCAGGCCTCCAGCGAAGACCGCAAGCGCATGGACCAAGCCATCCACCAAGGCGACATCGCTTGGCACGCGCTTCCATTCTCCTGGCAAACCGAGCTCCTTGACCAGTCCATGATCGCCGGCGCTCTCTCCCTCTCGCATTCTCTCGACCAGCGTTTCGGCCGCACTACCACCGGCGCCAAGATGACAGATGTTCCCGGGCACACCCGCGGCATCATTGCGCCTTTAGCGGCAAACGGTGTCAAATTCCTTGATATCGGCGGCAATTCAGCCTGCACGCCGGCCGAGCTTCCGCCCATCTTTCTCTGGAAAAATCCATCCGGCGCCTCCTTGCCTGTCATGCAGCACCGCAACTATGGTGCTACGGCCGAAGTGCCAGGCTCCGACCTGGCCATTGATCATCGAGGTGCGCGACGATAACAGCGGTCCCCACACCCCCGCCGAAATTGCCGCCATCTACTCCGATCTCGCACACCGCTACCCCAACGCAGAAATCGCTGCCGCGAACTTGTCGGATATCGCCAACGCGGTCGATCCATTTCGCAGCCAACTTCCCGTTTTCACCGGAGAGGTCGGCGATACCTGGATCTACGGCGTCGCCAGCGACCCCCTAAAAGTCGCGCGCTACCGCGAAGTCTCACGGCTGCGAAGTTCCTGGCTTGCCCAGGGAAAATTCCACGCCGGCGATGCCACCGACCTTGCTCTGCTCCGCCACGTCCTGCTCGAGCCTGAGCACACCTGGGGAACAGATACCAAGACCTGGCTCGACTTCGACAACTACAAGCCGGCCGACCTGGCAAAGATGCTCGACACCAAGAACTACAAAGTTGTCCAGTTCAGTTGGAACGAGAAACGCCAGGATCTCCTGGATGGCATCTCCACGCTCCCGGCGCCGCTGCGTGCGCAAGCGCAGCAAGCGATCACAGCGCTCACGCCAGCGCAACCGAGTCTATCCGCAAAGGCTGCTGCAGCATTCGGCAAATACCGTAATTGAAACCGACCATTTTCAGTTAGGCTTCGATCCGCAGACCGGAGCCATAACGCGCCTGCGCAACAAAAGTAAAGGCCGCGACTGGGCGAGCCAGAACAACCCTCTCGCTCTCTTCACCTATCAGACGCTCTCCACCAAAGACTACGAAAAGTTTTTCGCCGACTACATCATCCTCAAAGAAGATTGGGTGGCGAAGGATTTTGGCAAGCCTAATATCGACCGCATCGGCGCTGAGAGTCGAGAATGGACGCCAATCGCTGTCAGGTCTCCACATGGAAGAAGACGCGGCCGGTCACAGGATTCTCGCCGCTCTCGAAATTCAAAGTCCCGATCGCATATCAGTCCGGCCTCGCCTCATTTCCGCAAAAAATCTTCCTTGAATTAATTCTTCCGGCCAACGATCCAGTGATCCATTTGACTCTGTCATGGTTCCAAAAACCCGCCACGCGTCTGCCCGAGGCCATCTGGCTTACCTTCAATCCAATCGCCGCTGATAGTCACGGATGGGCTCTGGAGAAGTCCGGCGAGCCAATCTCGCCTTTCGATGTAGTGACTGGCGGCAACCGGCACATGCATGCGCTGTCCAAGGGCTTCAGCTATACAGAAGGCCAGGACTCGTTCGCCGTGGAAACGCTTGACTCGCCCCTTGTCGCCCTCGGCGACAGGACCCCCCTGGGCTTCACCAAGAGCCAGCCTGATCTAACCCAGGGAATTCACTGCAACCTGTTTAATAACGCCTGGGGCACCAACTACATAATGTGGTACGGCCAGGACACCCGCAGTCGCTTCATTTTGCGGGCGTGACACCCGTTTACCAATTGCCCGGCGACTTCGACGCCGCCGGCGCGCAAAATACCCGGAACATTAAAATGAGCCAGGTAGTCCGCATCCGAGTTGAGCGACGGCACATTCTCCAGGTGCAGCGAAACCGGAATAGGGCTCACCGCAGCCGCGAACATAGACCACAAAGCTGCGTCTCCAGTGGCGAAGACGTCGATATCATGGCCGTCCTTGTTCGCGTAAACAATCGCCGAAACTATATCCTGGACGCGTGCAGCGTCATTGGAAACATTGAAGGTCAAAAATGCAGAGGGCTCCTGATCACGCGGAGCCTTGGCAGCCCCGGTTTGAAATACATCCAATAGCAGGATTGGTCGTCGCTCTTTCTGCAAACGTTTCACCACCTCGGTTTCAAGAGCGGCCGCCGATCCATTCGTATCAACGACAATGGCTGTCTTGCCCGATCCTGGAATCCAAATACCAGGCACGCGATCTTTCCAGGCAGGTCTGCTGAGGACGATCGACCGGCCATGAACCTCCGCGATAACATTCTGCGGGATCTCGACTGCGAGTGTCCGCTGCAGACGATTGCGGAGAAAAGCCGCATCCAGAAGCCGCGTCTGCGCCCGCGCGAGTTCCTGCCACTCACGAAATATCCCATTGTAGTCAAGAGCGTTTGCCGGCAACGTGCGGTTGGAGAGCACCAGCATTTCCTGCAGCATTGGGATCGCGATGTCGTGCTCGGTGAGCTCGTGGCTATCACTGAGGCCCGGATGCAGTTTCGCGAAGAAGCGGTAAACGGCCTCGCGGCTTAACTCGCTATAGTTGTGGGGTAGATCGTACTGCACTACGTCTACCTGGTCCCCCTTGCCGTAGAGATCGTAGATCCGTCGGATCGCGGGGTATTCCTCGTGCGGAACATTGTGGGTCCAATCTCCTGTCGCCGAGACGAGGAACATGGGTTTGGGAGCGAACATGGCGGCGATCTCCACGTTGTTGGTGTTGAGCCGCAGGCCAGGAGCGTTCTCGCATAAGTCGCCCCCCTGCATGATTGCGGACACCATATTGACAGGGGAGTCAAACTGTACCCGGTCATCAACAGCCGCGAGAAGAAGGGTCTGCGTGGCCCCGCCGGATGCGCCCGTCACACCGATCTGGTCCGCATCCACGTCGTCGAGTGAGGAGAGAAAGTCGACCGCCCGAATGGAGTTCCAGAGTTGCAGGCCCAGCGGCCCAAAAGACCACAGCTTCTGCTCCGGGCTCCCGAAATAATGAGGCACCTGCATCGTGTCGGCATAGCCCACCATGTCATAGGCAAAGGCGACATAGCCCTGGCGCGCGAGGCTGATACCGAGCGTCGGCATCGAGTTGAGTGGTTGGTTCTCCAGCACGCCATACTGCCAGTGTCCCTGTGGGGTGAGGATCCCAGGATGCTTTGCGCGGCCATTGCGCGGCCGATACAGATTGCCGCCCAGGTAGAACCCGGGTAGTGTTTCGATCAGCACTTTCTCGATGGTGTAGTCCTTCTCCTCGATTTTCCCAAAGATCTCCGCGTGCAGCGGATTCCTCACCGGCAAGGGCGACAGGCCGGCGCTGGTAAGGATCTGTTCCCGCAGAAACGCCTTTCGTTTCTCCCACACTTGCAGACTATGGAACTCCGGCAGCGCCATGTGGGTATCCGTTCCGGGGAGGTTTACATTGCGCGCGTCCTGCGCGGGCACTTGAGCCAAGGCGCCGAGGCCGCAAAAGCTGGCCAGCGCAAGCAATCCGCCATCCATCTGCCCAACTTTTCTTCTCACCCGCACACTCCTTTTCCTGATTGTTTGTACCAGCTATGCAGAGTTGCGCAAAAGAGGAGTGCAAGGCTATCTTGCTAAAAAAGGCCGGGTATACGCTATTGCGCTTGAGTCGCCGCACCTTCCATCGCTTTTTGCTCCTGGGCGCGTGCTCTCAGTTTGTTTCCTCTGAGCCCTTCGCATTCGCTGTTACTTCTCCAGAATTGCTGCAACCGTTCGAAGCCCAGGTCAAGCGATTACTCAGTGGACTGGAGGCAATTGGCGAGCCTCTGCCGCCAGCCGAACTATCAGCCTTGCATACAATTTTCTCCAGCGGGCCGGAGAATGGCGCCGTCGAGAAGATTGAGGCCATCCTGGATCGCCATGTTCTGCTCAATGTCGACATCAACCCTGCGGGCCTGGTAACGGTAAGCCGCGGGCAAGCCAGGGCACAGCTAGTTGAACAGGGCTGGCGCACTTTCCTGATCCGGGTGACGAACCAGGCTTCTGCCACCTCCGTGCTGAAAATACATTCTGCCCAGGCGGAGGAGATGGGCCGCGTATCAAACAACGATCCTGCAGCCACGCAAGACTTTAGCATCGGTGCCGTGGACGCTGTTGTCGCCGAGAGTCGATGGATTGCTCTCGAGAACTGGAGCAAGCCTCCCCTCCAACCGGCGCTATCCGGCCTCGACCTCGAGTACCGCATTCTGCAGATTTATAGCCGCGACCGCGGCCGGCGCGCGGCCTCTCTGCAGGCAATGACCGGTGCCGCAGAGCAAAACTTCGGCTTTCGCAGTACCAGCGTCCATTCTTTTCGAGGCCCTCCCTTCGGCTGAGATCAAAGCCCAGATACACGATGAATTGGGCGCGCCCACCACGGCATCCTTGCTCATCACCGACAAACTGGGCCGCGTCTATCCAGTGCAAAGCAAGCGCGCCGTGCCGGATCTTTGGTTTCAGTCTCATGTCTATCGCCACGACGGTGAGAGCATTCGCCTTGCCGATGGAACCTATTCCATCGAGTATGGGCGCGGTCCGGAGTATCTGCGCAAACGTCATTTCCATCGATGTTTCGGGTGCGAGTCCTGCATCGATTTCTTTGCCGCTCGAGCGCTGGATCTTGCCCAGCCGCTACGGCTACTACTCCGGTGACACCCACATCCATGCCGCAGGATGCGCCCATTATGCGAGTCCTTCGGAGGGAGTATTACCCGAGGTAATGCTTCGTCAGGCCGAAGGCGAGGCGCTCGACGTAGGAGCGGTGCTTACCTGGGCCCCCGGGTGGTACTACCAAAGGCAGTTTTTTAGCGGCCATGTGGATCACCAGGGCTCGACGGCCGCGGACCACTCCATGCTTCGCTACGACGTTGAAGTCTCTGGTTTCCCATGCAGCCATTGTGGCCACCTGGTGCTGTTGAGGTTGGCTGAAGACCAATTTCCAGGTGCAAAGCGAGTGGAAGAATGGCCTAGTTGGAATCTCCCCATTCTCAAGTGGTCCAAAGCGCAGGGGGCAGTCTCTGGCTATGCCCACTCCGGCATGGGTCTGGTAGTGGATAGCACGGAGCTACCCAACTACCTGATGCCGGCCTTTGACCTTAACGGAGCCAACGAGTGCATTGTGGATGTCACCCATCCGGGCATGATCGACTTTATGTCGGGTTGTGATACCTGGCCCTTTGTGGAACTGAATTTTTGGTATCACGTGTTGAACTGTGGTTTTGTTCTCGCGTTTGCCGGCGAGACCGATTTTCCCTGTCTCACCGACGATCGCGTTGGTGGCGGCCGGTCCTACGTCAAATTGGACGTGCCACCCTCCGGAGACAGCGGTTACAGCAATTGGGTGAACGCCGGGATGATCGATGGGAATTCCTACTTCGGAGATGGACGAAGCCATATCTTTGACTTTTCCATCGAAGGAGACGGCGGTCGCCAGCACCAGTTGGAAAAAGAAACCACTGTTCGTGTGCAGGCCAGGGTTTGTGCCCGGTTGGAACCGGAGATCACGGAGGCGACGGAGAAAATTCGCGGCGCGTCCCCTTATGATCAGCCCTACTGGCATCTGGAGAGGGCGCGAGTCGGTAAATCACGAAAAGTTGCGGTGGAGCTGGTGGTGAACGGCCAAGCTGTTCAGCACGTTGAGATCGAGGCTGACGGCACGCTGCAGCCAGTGACATTCGATCAACGGGTCAGCCAGAGCAGTTGGATTGCGATGCGCATCTATCCCTCGTCCCATACCAACCCGGTATATGTTCATCTGGGCGCCAAGCCCATAAGGGCCTCAAAGAAAAGCGCGGACTGGTGCCGTAAGGGCAGTAGATGTCTGCTGGCAGCAAAAATCTCGCAGAATCCGAGCCCCCGAGTTAGAAGAGGCCAGACTTGCCTACGACCACGCGCGTTCAACCTACGACCGCATCATCGCCGAATGTGAAGCACGAGTAGCCTACTTGCCTGCGGCCAAATCGAGTGAGCACCGACAACGGCAAGGGTCGCAACTGAGTCCAGGCCCGGAGGGCCGACCGCCAAACATAGTCCAGCCCGGAAGCAGGCCGGCTTCTCAATCACGAGAATCGAGCGCCGTAGGCGCGGCACTGCTACATTCCCGACGGTTCACCCTCATTTTCCAGGCACCAGAAAACCTACCCTGGCAACGGCATATTCGGCGCAATCAATGCGCTGTGGTTCACCTGCGTTCCTCTCGACACGCCTTCAACGTCGCGCAGGCGTTCTTGCATCAGCACGTCTTTCCGCAGTAGCGCCTCGGCACATTTCAGATCATTAACAACAGCCCGTCTGGCGCCGGCACTGTCGCGCTTCTCTATCAGCGCAACGATACGCTCGTGCCGTGCATAATTCTCTTTCATGTCTTTGATCAGGGGCATTATCCGATAACGGCCTTCATAAAGCGCGTCATACATCATGCGCATTGTGGTTTCGATTGCCGTGTTCTCAGAAGCGCGGGTAATGCTGTTGTGCAGGTCCATGTCACTCTGCACAAAGCGATCGGGATCACGAAGAGAGGCCTTCATCTCCGACAATGCCTGCCGCATACGGTTCATATCGTCTTCGGTATGGCGCCGTGCGGCTAACGCCGCCGCAGCCGGTTCCATTATCTGGCGAAGTTCGTAAAGCTCCAGGTACTTGATTTCCCGCAGAAGTAGCATCCACCGAAAATGATGGCTTACCATGTCCGATAGGAATGGTTGCAGGTACGTGCCATCACCGGCCCGGGACTTGATGAGACCCAGGAACATCATTCCCTTGAGCGCCTCGCGCAGGGATGCCCTACTTACCTGAAGCATCGCAGCCAATTTTTGTTCAGGCGGGAGGCGGCTACCCGCGCCAAGTTCCCCATTGCGAACAAGGGTTTCAATCCTGGTGACGACCATCTGCATGATTGATTCACGCCGGGCAACGGGTGGGTCATTGCTCGACACTTTCTGCGTTAATTTTGCAGGCACGGACGTCTCCTTGCATGTTCCACACGATGATACTAGACGGCTTATTATCAATAGCTGCGGCACTGCGGTTTCACCGAACAGCCCTCACTGGTGGGACTCTGCAATCACATCCTTTGTCGGACAAACGCACCTGCCTGGTTCGTGAAATCCGCGCCGTGCTGACACCGTTTAAACCTGAATTTCCCTTTTAAAATCCAACTCAGACGTATCAAGTAAGCCACGGAAATAAGCTTTACCCCATATTGACACTTGGTAGGGAGTTTGGGTATTGTCTGACATATCTATCGGGCCCCCTAAGCCTTTCCGTAAGAGTGCAGCTAGAAATTTGTCCCGGATATTGTGCTTCCGGATGAAAGTCCTAACGAGGATGCTTCGCACCTTATTCCTCGATGACAACAAAATTCTCTGACCTAGGCTCTTTTGAGGAGGCGTCATGCGAAATACACCTGCCATTGATGGCTTCGAAAATCGGCATCGCATCTCGATGCTTCGAATCATCGTACTTGGGGCCGGAGTATGCCTGATGGCGTTAGTGGCGCATGCGCAATATCGCGCCTCCATTCAGGGCGTTGTATCCAGATCCCACGGGCGCCGTAGTGGCTGGTGCCAATGTGACACTGACCGATACCGCAACTAATCAAAAACTGACCACCGTCACTTCCAGCGGCGGCGTTTACACCTTCAATGCTCTTCCGCCAAACGTATTTACTCTGGCCGTGGACAAAGCCGGGTTCAAGAAAAAGGCTCTCAGCGACGTCCATATCGTTCCCGAGCAGGCAAACGCTTTGAATGTGCAGCTCGAGCTTGGAGATGCTTCGCAAACGGTAACGGTAGATGCTTCGAATTCCACTTTGCTCGAGACGCAAACCGCTTCCGTCAGCGGCACAATCAGTAGCAACCAGATACAACACATGCCGTCGTTCGGGCGCGACGTCTTTCAGCTCGCGCAACTCGCTCCCGGCGTCTTCGGCGATGGCTCACAAGCAGCCGGCGGCGGCACGAGCAATCTGCCGGCAACCTACATCGGCGGAACCGGAGCTGCCGATGGAATCTTCAAGACTGAGAACGGCCCCCAGATCATCGCCAATGGCGCCCAGAATACCGCCAACGGCATAACCATCGACGGCATCAGCACGGCGAGTACCGTGTGGGGCGGGACCACGGTTGTCACGCCTAGCGAAGATTCCATTGCCGACGTGAAAGTTGTTTCCAATAGTTACGACGCCGAAACCGGCCGCTTTATGGGCGCGCAAATGCAGGTTACAACCAAGTCCGGAACCAACACTGTGCATGGCAGCCTGTTCTTCAAGGCTGACCGTCCCGGGCTGAATGCCTACCAGTCGTACAACGGACCGAACTCCGTCGGGCCGGGCACCGCGGCAGAAAGAGGGCTACTGCGCGACCAAAGCCGCTTCAACCAGTTTGGCGGCAGCGTGGGTGGACCCATTTGGAAAAATAAAATATTCGCCTTTTTCAACTACGAGACATTGCGCAATAACACCTCCGTCACTGCTTCCGAATGGTATGACACTTCAGAGTTCGACGCGTCCGCGCCCGCCAACAGTATTGCCTCGCAGTTCCTTACCTTCCCCGGCGCTGGAGTAAACGCTTCCGGTCAAATAGCAGCGTCCTGCGTGAATGCCGGCCTGACCGAAGGCGTCAACTGTGTAACCATTCCAGGCAAAGGCCTGGACATTGGTTCTCCGCTGAAGAGTCCTCTGGGAACCCAGGACCTCACCTACGTCAGCAGCGGGCAACCAGGCGTTGGCAGCGGATTGGATGGCATCGCCGACATTGGAGAGTACACCACGCTGAATCCAAGCGTGGTCAAGAATACCCAATATAACGGGCGCCTCGACGCGAACGTGACCAGTAGAGACAGGCTCACCTACACCATGTACTGGGTCCCGGGTTTCAACTCCAGTTACAGCGGCCCGGTGCGACCCTACAACATTTCCTATTTGAATACGATTAACGACGCCTTTGCTGGTCTTTGGGACCACACCTTTTCGCCAACGCTTATCAACGAAGCTCGCGTAAATGCAGCCGGCTGGCGCTGGAATCAGATTGCGGATAACCCGCAGTCACCCTTCGGGCTGCCCCAGGACAACATCAGCCAGATCGGCGCTCTCGGCCCTTACAATCCGACGCCGGCCACAACCTTCAACTTCTTTGGCGTTCCCGGTCCCACTGTTTTCAATCAGTGGACTTATGGCTACCAGGATGTCGCGACCAAGTCCGCCGGCCGGCACAATATCAAGTTCGGTGGCGGAGTAACCCGGCTCTACTATCTCAACGAAGCTCCTTATAACTCCAGGCCAACCTACACCTTCTACAACGTCTGGGATTTCCTCAACGATGCCCCAGAAGCAGAGACCGGCGTATTCAATCCACTGACAGGCACACCCACGATCCACCGCCAGGATAATCGCCAGGACATCTGGGGCTTCTTTGTGCAGGATGACTTCAAGATCAAACCAAATCTCACCCTTAACCTGGGAATACGCTATTCCTACTTTGGCTCGTACACCTCCAAAGACGGGAACCTGAGCACGCTTGAACTCGGCAGCGGAGCCAGTACCTTTAGCGGTATGCAATTGCGTGTTGGCGGCAATCTCTATAACGCACAAAAGTCAAACTTCGGCCCGGAATTCGGCTTCGCCTGGAGTCCCACCCTCTATCAGGGCAAGGTTGTGGTCCGGGGCGGCTTCGGCTTGAATTTCACCGGCGAAGAGTTTGCGGTTTTGGCCAACGGCGGCACTAACCCGCCCCTGGTCATCCAGCCAAACTTCAGCAGCGTATCCCCCACCCAGATCAACCCCAGCATCCTCTATGAAGTCGCGAACAACATACATTCCCTCATCGACTATCCACCCAACCCCGCCACCATCGTGACCTTTGGCTCGAACAACCTGCCTACAACGGGCGAGACCAGTGTCACTGGATTTCCTTATCCCAACCTGAACACGCCCTACAGCTACCACTATTCCCTGGATACGCAATATGAAATAGGTCAGAACTGGGTAGCGACGCTGGGTTACCAGGGGAGCATGGGACGTCACCTAAGCCTGCAGTTCAACGCCAACGTTCTCGGCGCCGCCGAAGGCATTGCTCTGAATCCGGCCGTCAACAGCGTGGATCTCTACTCCAATGAAGGCCAGTCCAACTACAACGCATTGCTGACCGATCTGAGGCACCAATTCTCAAAGGGGTTTTCGCTCGAAGCGCAGTATACCTGGTCCAAGAGCATGGACGATGGTTCGCAGCCGCAGTACCAGACGAATTACCCTTATCTTCCGCGCTTTGGATCCTGGGGGCGGTCCGACTATAACATCGCCAACGCCTTCAAAATCTTTGGTCTGTGGCAGCCGGTCATCTTCCACGGCGCCAACAATTGGCTGGAGAAGCTGGCAGGTGGTTGGTCGTTGAGCGGCATCTTTAACGATCACACCGGCTTTCCCTGGACACCTGTTTACACCAATATCGCTGGGGGGAGTCTCTATTATCAGGGCAGTAACAACAATCAGTTGCGTCCAGCCGCTTATCTTGGCGGCGCGGGACGGAACACCAGTAATGGCGCGTTCAAGTCCGGCCCGGGAGGCGCCAACCAAAGTAGCTTCAACCAGAACTATCCCAACGGCGCCCTCAGCTATTTCACCATCCCCACCTATACTCCGGTCACCGCTCCCTTCCCGGCAACCTTTGCCGCGCCGGAACTCCCGGGCGTAGCGCGCAATGCCCTGAACGGTCCGAATTACCGGGACGTGGATGCCAGCCTGACAAAGAGCTTCGGCATACCCAAGGTGCCGGTCCTGGGTGAGAATGCGAAGATCGAGTTCCGCGTCGACGCCTTCAATCTGTTCAATAACGTCAATTTGACTAATGTATCGAACAGCATCACCAGCGGCGGCAGTGATACCAGCAACCCTAGTTTCGGGCAGGCGCAGTCGGCGTTGGGCTCAAGGACACTGGATCTGCAGGCGCGCTTCAGTTTCTAGACGTTTCACAACACTCCCTCAGGGTGCGGCCATCAAGCCGCACCCTCCTTTTTGCCAGGGGATAACGATGGCGCGAATCAGTAGAGACCGGTTATGTTGCGTGCTCGTGGTGGCTGTAATCTCCGCCATTTCGATGCAGGCTCAGGATGGCGAGCAGAAGATTGCGGAGCTTGGCAAATGCAAGCTCGAGAGCGGCCAGTCGATCGATGACTGCCGTATTGGTTACCGCACCTTCGGCAAGCTCAACCCCGCAGCAGACAACGTGGTGCTCATGCCCACCTGGGTGCACGGCAAGAGCCAGGACCTGATCCCGTATTTTGGGGATGGAAGCTCGCCGCAGCATCTGGTCGATACCACTCGCTTCTTCGGTATCGCGATTGACGCGCTGGGGAACGGCGTTTCTTCCTCGCCGTCCAACAGCCTTTCTCAGCATGCAACAGCCTTTCCCAACTTCACTTTGCGCGATAGTGTGAACGCGCAGTACCGGGTGATGACCGAGGTGCTGCACCTCAAACATCTGCATGCCGTGCTTGGTCTTTCCATGGGCGGAGAACAGACATTTGTATGGGCGGTCATACATCCCGAGTTCTTTGATCTTGCGGTGCCGATTCTCGGAACCCCACGTGAGACGAGCTACGACCTGTTGGTGAAACAAATTCAGGTTGATGCCATCAGGACCGCTCCGGGCTATGACAACGGCCACTACACGACAGAGCCTGATATGCGGATGGAGAACCTTTTTGGCGCGCTCGTGGTCACGAGTCCGGAGTATCGCAATCGCGAAACTCCCCGGGATCAGGCCGCGGCCTATATCACTCGGGCCGGGGCTCCGCAACCGATGGATGCGAACGACCGGCTATGGCAGCTCACAGCCATCATGCAACAAGATGTTATTGGCAACCGAACGATCGAGGAGGCGGCTCGGGCTGCACGGCCGCACTTCCTCGTGATCGTGAGCGGTAAAGATCACCTTGTCAATCCGCAGCCAGCCCTGGAGTGGGCTGCTGCTGTTGGCGCACCAACCTATATCTCGCAGGGTGGATGTGCCCACCTCATCATGACCTGTGATGCTGCCGCAGTCTCAACCCGGGTGAAGTCCTTTCTCGCTGCCGCTAAACCAGGCAGATAGAGTCTTTTCCGTACCTGCCACGAACCACGGGTGCCCCACATCTCGCTGGTTTTTCGCGAGATGTGGGATACCACGAAGGTCAGTATTCTAGCCTTGCATCCTGAACCACTCCCGGTTAAGAGCAGTGGTGCCCCCCATCTCGCGAAAAACCAGCGAGATGTGGGGCACCCGTGGTTCGTGGCAGGCAATTAAACTGATACCGTGAATCACGTCGGCATGCTGACTCGTAATGTGCGCAAACATCCCGGTGCTTCGCGCATATGCGTGATCAGTCTGTGTACGCTTGCCGCCCTCGGGTCTGTCATCTGCAGCTTCTCCCGAGCGTCAGAGAAAAGAAGAAGAGAATGTTGTGCTGATCACCCTCGACACCGTGCGGGCAGATCATTTGCATTGTTATGGCAACCAGAACATCAATACCCCCGTCATAGATGCCCTCGCAAAAAATGGAGTCCTGTTCGAGAACGCAGTAACCCAGACGCCGCTGACAGAACCTTCCCATGCCAGCATCTTTACCGGAACAAATCCCAACGTCCACCAGGTTCGTAACACCGGGGGATTTCGCTTGATGCCCGCATCGGTAACACTGGCGACGATTCTGCAAAGACAAGGCAGGGATACGGCCGCGTTTGTCAGCGCGACCGTTTTGCAAAAAGAGTTTGGTTTCAATCAAGGCTTTGCCGTGTACGACGATCAAATGCCGAAAAGCGATAACGATCCTGCTGCCTCGAGGCCCGCAAATCTTACCGTTGACCATGCGTTGAGCTGGCTGAACACGCACTCGGGCAAGCCGTTTCTTCTATGGCTGCATCTTTATGATGCTCACCAGCCCTATCGCACGCCGCCGAGCTTCCGTCAGCAGTACCCACAGGCCCCCTATGATGCTGCGATCGCCTTTGAAGATCAGCAGTTGGGCCGGTTCCTGGACGCACTCAAGGAAAAATCGCCCGCCGGCAAAACTCTGATCGTCCTACTCTCCGACCATGGCGAGGGACTTGGCCAGCATGCTGAAGTCGAGCACGGAGTATTTCTTTACGACTCCACCGTGCGCATTGCCTGGATCATGAAAGGACCAGGTGTCCCCTCGGGAGTGCGCATTAAGCAGCAGGCGCGAGCCATCGATGTGCTTCCCACCGTGCTGGATCTCTTGGGCGGAAAACCCTCTACCGTTGTTCAAGGAACCAGTATGGTGCCAGCGTTCTCTGGCGCCACCGTGCCTTCTACCTATTCCTATGAAGAAACGCTCTATCCCAGAATCAACATGGGATGGTCTGAGCTGCGAGGCATCCGCACCGATCACTGGATGTATATTCGCGCGCCCAAGCCCGAGCTTTACGACTTGGATAATGACCCCAGCGAGCTGAAAAATGTGATCGTTGTGCACCCTAAGGAGTACCGCGACCTGGAAGCTCAGTTGAAGGGACTGAGCATCGTAGAAGCGGGCGGAACAGAAAAGGTCGTATCCATCCAGATGGACGGAAAAACCGCGGAGCAGCTTAGTTCATTGGGCTATATACCAGGCTCCGAAGGCAACATCTCTCTGAACGGTGAAGGTGCGGATCCAAAGGATCGCGTTGCAGTCCTCAATGCTTTTGAGAGAGTCGCCGGGCCTGGTAGCGAGAAACTTTCTTCAGCTGACAAGACTGCAATTCTGGAGCAGGCGCTCAAAGAAGATCCAACGAATCCTTCTCTCTACTACACGCTGGGCAAGCAATACACCGAAGCCGGCGAAAACGATCAGGCTGTGCAAACCTATTTGGCCGCAATGCGTCACGGCGTGGAGAACGGGACCATCTTTTCTTTGCTGGGCAAGTCGTATCTGCGTAGCGGCCGGCCGAAACAAGCGATCGTGGTTTTTCGCCAGGCACTGAAACTGAATCCGTCGGATGTGGAAAGACAAGACAACCTGGCCAATGCTTACATGCAAAACAGTCAACAGGAAGACGCCGAACGCATCTTGCAATCCATCATCGCCAGGCAGGCATACGCACCCGCCTACAACGGCCTGGGTTTCATTGCCCTCCAACGCCACGATCTCGCAGTAGCGCAAAAGAATTTCGCCTACGCCGTTCAACTCGATCCCGATTACGCTGAAGCGCAATACAACCTCGGCATGGTGTGCCTGCAAACGAACGACATTCCGTGTGCTAAGACTGCGCTCAATGTGTTTCTTGCCAAGGCTACACCGGCGTACAAAAGTTTTGTCCCCCAGGTAAAAGCGGCACTTATCGCCTTGCAGTGAGCACTCTTAATCGTCGCTGCGCCGTTTGCATCTTAGGACTGAGCACACAGCTGTGCTTTTAAAGGAGACATAATGACAACGAAAACATTATTTTTCTGGAGAACGATCATTGCTGGGGCTGCGGCCGCGTACTAGATGTATCGGCGCGGGGAACCAGTCGGGGCGATAGCCGTGCGAACCGTCACCAACCCGGTCGGGTCGCTGGTTTCAGAACTGGAAGCGGCGGCCGGTTAATGGCTTTCCGTGCGCCTTGTCTTTGCTCCCAACCAGCGATCAGGCATGCTCCGGGCCCGCGTACCTACTTCGTAAACGTTGTCCTGTCGACGCGCCGGCCGATATAAGGGACCGAACGAGTGGCGTTCCCCAGTGGATAGCGAGTGAAAAGTCATCGAGCGAATCAAGAGCCGGCTAACGTGCCCACGAACGTAGATTACGTAGTACCC
Organism: uncultured Acidobacteriaceae bacterium; assembly: GCA_963805955.1. GTDB lineage: Bacteria > Acidobacteriota > Terriglobia > Terriglobales > Acidobacteriaceae > PALSA-350. Next base: position 153,676 of record CAWDVZ010000005.1, on the reverse strand, counting down.
GGCAAAAGCAGATCGCTGTCACCAAAATATAAAATCGTCTAACTTGAAATGTAGGATCTCCCGACCTACGGTCGGAATCACTAAAGAAGATGCAGGGGTGAAGTGCGGGTGCGAATTGTTCTCAGAGCTCGGGGCGGATTAGGCAATCAACTGTTTCGCTACGCCGCGTTGCGCTATTACGCCAGGCGATATAACGCAGACATGAGAATATCGCTCGATCCAGAGTGGAACGCCTTCTCCTATGGACATCCACGGCCATGCCTGCTGTCGCATTTCTCGATCACCGTGCCCATGCACGAACGTTCACTTGCCGACCGTCTTCTCCTGACAGAAAAGCCATGGCTCAAGGCTGCGATTGCTCCATTGAGAAAAGGACTTCGTATACAGGCCTTCACCCAACAGCCCGCCGATCGTTACACTTTTGTGCCAGACGTGCCGCTGGAGCGTTCCGTCAGAGCGCTCTACCTTGAGGGCTATTGGCACACCAGCATCATGGTAGAGAAGGTTGCGGATGAGCTGCGCACCGAATTGGCTTTCAAAGAGCCTGCACGGGGAAAGAATTTAACTATGCTGGAACAGATTCGGGGGAGCGCGAACCCTGTCTCCCTTCACCTGCGCCGCGGAGACGCCATGATTCCTTCCGCAGGCAGGGTCACTCTGCCCAAAGAATACTATGTTAACGCCATCCGCTTTCTCCAGCAACGGCTGATCAACCCTACTCTTTTTGTCTTCTCCGACGACATTCGATTCGCCAAAGACATCCCGCCGCCCGGCATCCGCACAGTGTTCATTGATCACAATGATGATTTCACTGCCCATGAAGATATGAGGCTCATGTCCTCTTGTCACCACCACATCATTGCCAACAGTACGTTTTCATGGTGGGGCGCTTGGCTCAACTCTCGACCCGATAAAATTGTGATCGCTCCCAAATTTTGGGATCTCACGCCCGACACTTTCTACCCCGATCTGATTCCACAAACCTGGGTGCTGGCTGATGTCGCAGCCTGATTAATTTCGCACATCAACTGTTCTTTATTTTTTTCCATTAGTTACTTGCTCTATTTTAGAGAGTGTGGCAGCACGCATTTTTACGGGCAAAAGCCCGCGATATAACCCCTTATTCGGGTTGACTTGTTCAACGAGGTTAAGCAAACTGAAGGAAGTGGAGGTGGGATGGAGCGTGTGTGCATCGACAAAGTCGTTGTCGATCCCGTAACGATCGATGAAGCTGTCAGTAGAATTTCCTGTATCCTCGGCGAAGTAAGGGAACGCGCCGCGCACGTCGTCACCATGAACGCTCAGTTTGTAAAAATTGCACACCAGGAGCCCCGTTTTGCCGAGCTTCTGGGCCGCGCTGATTTAGGGCTTGCCGATGGATCCTCGATCGTCTGGGCATCACGCTGTCTGGGCCATTCAATTCCGGAGCGCGTTGCCGGAGTGGATCTGATGGTGCGGCTCTGCGAAGTAGCCGCACGTGATGGCAAGACTGCTTATTTTTTAGGCGGTACTCCGGGTGCCGCATCTGCGACTGCTGAGCAACTGAGTAATAACTACCAGGGCCTAAGTATCGTGGGCGTAGACTGTCCGCCCATCGGTTTCCTCGACGATCCGGATCAGCGTAACGATGTTGCCCATCGCATCGAGCAAGCAAAACCTGACCTGCTCTTTGTGGGATTGGGTGCGCCCAAACAGGAATATTGGATTGAGCGGCATGCGCATCTGCCGGCCAAGGTGATGATTGGCATTGGTGGCAGCTTCGAGCTGATCGCGGGATTGCGTAAACGTGCCCCACGGCTGCTCCAGAAGGCTGGCTGCGAATGGCTATGGCGATTGTGCATGGAGCCGCGCCGGCTCTGGAGACGTTACCTTTTCGGGAATGCAATTTTTATTTTCCTGGTGTTCCGGCAGTGGTGGAAGCAGTCTATAAATAACTTCTTCTCTTCCACAGGGAAGGGTCGAGCAGTGAGCCAATCCGAAGAATAATTGCAAATCAAATCGCTAGGATCGTCGTCGAAAATAGTCAATTCCGATGAAGTTGCGGGATTGTTCCGCCGGTTGTCCTTGTGAGCGAGGAGCATCATTGAACTCAGATACCCGCCAGCGCGGAGTGCTGACACTAGCCTACGGCCCGCAGCGTTTTGTCGAGCAGGCCAGATCCCTTGCGCACTCTTTACAGCTGCACGCCCCGCATTTGCCGCGAACGCTGATTACGGATTCCACTGATCCTACGATCCTCAACCTCTTTACCGAAGTCATTGCGTATCGGCCAGAGTACGGTTCTGGCGTGCGGCAAAAAATATTTCTGGATCAGTACAGCCCCTACTACGAAACGCTGTTCATCGACAGCGACTGCCTGGTGCTGGGCAATCTCGATTCATTCTGGACAGCGTTCGCTGGCCAGAGTTTCGGCGTCCCGGGCTACAGGTACCTGGAGAAGGGATCAACAGATCCTTACCTCGATGTAGATCATATTCTCGACGCTTTTAACGTGACCAGGCTTCCCAAGTTCAATGGCGGCACATACTACTTTGTTCGCGCTCCCCAGGCGGCGGATTTCTTCAATACGGCTCGAAATCTCCTGGACAACTGGAGCTCGCTCCGGCTGCGTGAATTCCGCAGAAACGGACCCAACGACGAGGCGATCTACTCAATCGCTATGGCGGTCCATCAACTCGCGCCCACTTCGATGGGCCCGGGTGGTATGTGGACGCCCGTCGGGTACAAAGGACCTCTTCTGCTCGACGCCCTGAGAGGGAATTGCTCGTTCGAAAAGGAAGGGATGATGCTGGCTCCTGAAGTCATACACTTTCCAGGGGAATACGCCTATTCGTTTGCATACGCGCGAGAGCGAGCGACGCTCCAGGCTAAGATCGAAGGAAATAGCATGCCGCTATCGGCGCGGGCGTCGTCACTTACTAAATCCGTTCTTTGGCAGACCACTCGCAGGTTCTCCGCCTTGTCTAAAGTTGCAAGGGTATGGGTGCGGTCATACCGCCATGCGACCAGATCTTCCTCAGCAGGTACCCAACCAGGGCTCGCCGGTGCGGCCAGCAAAAGTGGATTCCAGAAGTAGTCATACAATCCTCGAAATGGCGCTTTGCTTGCAACAGTGACATACATAAAAGGAAGTATGCTAGCGGCCGATAAGACCGAGATAGTCGGGCATGTCAAATTATCCGGCGCGGAGGAACAGCGCTCCGGCTTTCGTGCGGACATCGAAGGGTTGCGGGCGCTCGCAATTCTGCTGGTGGTTGCCGTGCACGCGCAGGTTCCTGGGGTTCGCGGCGGCTTTATCGGCGTGGATGTCTTTTTCGTAATCTCCGGATATCTGATTACGGGGCTGCTGGCGGCGGAGATCACGCGCACCGGCAAGGTCGACTTTGTTCGATTTTATGCGCGCCGGATCAGGCGTCTGTTGCCGGCAGTTTTTACCATGACGCTGGTTACCCTCGCCGCGGGTGCCGCGATTCTTTCACCGCTTGAGTTCGTGCGGCTTGGGAAGAGTGCGATTGCCACCGCTTCGTATGTAAGCAATGCCTGGTTCCTGCTGAATTCAGTCGATTACTTCAGCCCAGACCTCAGCGCCTATCCACTCATCCACACATGGTCCTTGGCTGTCGAGGAGCAATTCTATTTTGTCTGGCCGCTGCTGATGTTCCTTTGCCTGCGGCGGCGACGCTCGGCGCGGGACCTGATCATGCCGTTTTGCGGAGTTTTTCTACTATCGCTGGTTGCCGGCGTGTGGTTTACACGGACACATCAACAGGTAGCATTTTATTCCTCGCCAACGCGAGCGTGGGAATTCGACGCCGGCGGCATGGCCACACTCGTATCCGGGGAAAAGCTCAGGCGAGCTTTGGGCCATCCAGTGATGGGCTGGATCGGCGGCGCGATGATTGTCGGCACCGGCTTCTGGCTTTCACCCGATTATCCCTTTCCCGGTATAGTAGCGCTCATCCCGGTAATTGGAACCGTGCTGGTTCTCATTGCCGGCGCCGTGAATTCCGGCAAGGGCTTTTCCGCTGTGATCCAGCATCGTTTTTTCCGGAAGATCGGTGTTCTGTCATATTCCTGGTACCTGTGGCATTGGCCAATCCTGGTATTCGGCCGGCTATTGATCCCCGCGCGCAGCGAGTGGGTTTCGATAGGCCTGGCTCTGCTCAGCCTGGGGTTTGCCTGGGTCAGCTATGTAGTCATTGAAAGCCCGATTCGATTCAATCCCAAGCTGATGCGGAGTTCCGGGCTTTCTCTTGGCTTGGGCGCAGGCCTTACTCTGGCCGGCGTAGCTGCCGCGGTGCTGTGCACCGGTCTGGCACAGCGCTCGATGCGGTCTTCTGAGCAATTGCCGATCGCGCAGGCTTCGGTGCCCAACGGCGCCGAGCCATGCATGACCGGCTTCGCCCACAGCCAGCCAAAGGTCTGTTCCTTTGGAGCGGGCTCCGCGGCGAAGACGCTCGTTCTGTTCGGAGACTCTCACGCAGCGCAGTGGCTGCCGGCTGCCAACCGCGCGGCGGCGAATCACGGGTGGCGCGTCGTGACACTTTTCAAGGCATCGTGTCCGAGCGTGACCGTGCCGGTCTACAATCCTAGGCTGGAACGAGAAGAGACGGAGTGCGCCGCATGGCGCAAGGAGGCGCTGGCTTACGTGGCCCGCCTCAAACCATCGCTCGTTGTGGTCACGAATAGCTCCGGATATGTCCGATTCAAAGCTGGCCAGGACGGTTACGCACGGCTGTCGTTTCGGCAATGGGAGGACGGGCTGCGCACTACTCTCGAGGCTTTGCGCGGCTCGGGTGCGAAGGCGGTGGTGCTGCGCGATACGCCGCGCACCGATATAGATGTGCCTGTATGCCTTTCGCGGGCGAAATCGCACCCACGTCTGTACCCGATGAGCGCCTGCTTTGCGAGTGAGCAGAGCACGCTTGCAACGCCGGTATGGGCAGGTGAGACTGCGGTAGCGCAGTCGATCGATCAGGTATATCCGGTGGACCTGACGAGCTCGTTCTGTTCGTCGGGGGTATGCCCGCCTGAAAAGAATGGGTTAGTGGTGTATCGCGATGGCAACCACATAAGCGGGGGATTCGCGACAGCGTTGGCTCCGGTGCTGGCCGAGCAGCTATCCCGGATTATGGACAGCGGTCCGTCGCCGGCCATTGTCCCAGCTGCGATGGGGCGCTAAAAGCGCCGTGATTGCGAAATTCGATGGCGACGACTCAGAACTTCGATCATGAGGTGTAAATGCGTTTGAATACAACCAAAGCGAAATCAGCGGCGGTGACGTTTTGACCCTGTCGCGACGACAAACTCTCCTGGCTGGCCTCCAGCTCGCCGCCCATACAGTTTTGCTGAATGTATCTCCGGCATTGATGGCGGAGTCAGGCCCTTCCCAATCGATGACCCTTAAGGCGGCAGGCGCGAGCAGTGGATGCCAGGTAGGCACCGCAGCGCCCCAGGTATTGTTGCAAGACGACTCCATCGCGCAGTTTGTCGTCCGTAATTTCAATCTGTTGACTGCAAGCGGCCTGAAATGGGATGCCGTCCACCCTCAGCCCGACAGCCATAACTTCACAGAGGCTGATTGGAACATAAACTTTGCTGAAAAAAACGGAATGCGCGTGCACGGACACAACCTGTGCTGGAACAGTCCGGCCAATCCTCCCTGGTTCAAATCCGTTCTCAACCAGGCAAACGCCCGGCAGTTTCTCACCTCGCATATCACGACAGTCATGAGGCGCTATCAGGGCCGCGTCGACTCGTGGGACGTCGTGAATGAGCCGGTGGTCTCATGGTCCCGCCGCAGTGACGGGCTTTATCCCGGTGCCTGGCTCGATCTTCTGGGTCCGGAGTACATCGACATCGCATTCCATGCCGCCGCCCTTGCAGATCCCAAACCGCTGCGCATCCTCAACATCTATGACGTGGAACAGGGCACTCCTGAAGATGAACTTACGCGTACCAGGACGATTACCCTCCTGAAGCAGTTAGTCGCGCGCGGAGTGCCAATACAAGCCGTGGGCCTTGAATCGCATCTCGATGCCTCGCAGCCTTTGGGCAAAGCCTCCTTCCTGGAGTTCATCAAGGAAATTCGCACTCTGGGCCTAGAAGTGCTCATTACGGAACTAGACGTTTTGGAGTCGCGCGCGACCGGCAATTCCATGGACTGGGATCAGACCGTAGCGAAATATTATGGGGACTACATCGACCAAATGCTGTCTGCAGCTCATCCGCGGTCTGTGATTTTTTGGTCCATCCAGGATGGATGGTTTCATGGAAAGCGCATCCAGGGTCTGACCTGGGACCATCTCAAGCCTAGACTTAGCTATCAGGCTGCTCTGCTGGCTTTACAGCAGAAGTCTTCAAAATAGATACTGCCCCTTCCAAGCCAACCTCCGCCGCATAGACTGCGCCATGCTATACGTGGAGAAACCCTCTTGCCGCCCAATACGCCGCCTTCCCGCCCACCTCTACCCTTGTATGCCAGGGCAGCTTTTTGAGGAACAAGTCAAGAAGAGCTTTGCAATCGGCATCGACTCCGCCGGTTGCCCAACACATTCCCAGCCCACGAGTCGACATATGTAAAGCAGCTCGATGCAGAGCAGGAAATCTTTCCTTCAAATAGATACCTATCAGCAAACCAGTCCTTCCAGCCGAGCGCCTTCTTCCCGAATGCTGACCGGTGTACATATTCGCTCCATGGATCCGCTGCAGGGTAAGTTCTTTTCCATCCAACCAACCTTCTGAAAGCGCCAGCGCGGCAAGCTTGACATAGCCATCTGCTGCCCGCATTATCTCTGGCATAGGCAGAATCCTGGCCAGGATTTCACGCTTGAATGTCATGCCTGAGCAGGCCGTTGGTACCATCGGGGGTGTTCCCCCAGCCATCAGCTGACGCGCATCCCACCTTCCAACAATCTTTGAGTCGCAACGCGGAAATCGTTGACCGGTTCGATCGTCGAATTTGCGTTCTATATCCCAACACCAACCGATATGAGGATTGTTGGCAAAGATCTTGCTAACATGATCAACCTTGTCCGGCGTGAATTCGTCATCCGAGTCGAGAAAGCAAATAATTTCCCCTTTTGATTTGGCAAAGCCGGCGTTGAAGGCCGACGCCTGCCCTCCATTCTGCTTGACGACGGAAACAATACGATCGCCGTAGCTCTTAATGACATCAAGCGAGTTATCTTCTGACCCATCGTCTACCACCACGACCTCAATATTCCGGAACGTCTGATTGAGAGCACTATCAATAGCGTTTCCAAGGTATCTATCGTAGTTGTAACTAGTAATCAAAATGCTGACTAGGGGAAACGCCTCCATTGCCAAACTCCCGTTCCTTGTAATTGCGATCAAATCAGCAGTTGTTTTTTCTGCGCGCTTAGACTACGCGTTCAGGAAAAGCGCTGCCCCACCCTTTGTCATCCCGAGCGTAGCCGATCTGTCCCGGCGTGCCGTGGAGGGATCTGCGGTGCGCCCCGGCCCCAAAACAGACGCTCTCACCAACCACGCTCTCGAATTCGGTCATACATCCCCTCAAGTACGCTGTAGGAGCGCTTAATTTCGAAGCGTTCAGAAACGAAAGCGCGAGCTCTTTGGCCGAAGGACCGGTTCAGAGCCTCCTTACCGAGCAGCCTCGCCAGTGCTCCGGCCAGCGCAACCGGGGATTCCTCCTCGACCAGGTAGCCGGTTTGACCCTCCTCTAGAGTCTCCGGGATTCCGCCGTTGCGGGTTCCGACAACCGGCACGCCCATCGCCTGTGCCTCTAGAAGCACCAATCCCAGCGCTTCGGGCATTTGCCCTCCGGCCGTGGTGCTCGGTGCGCAGAGCACTGCCGCTCGGCGAAGCAGTTCACGAATCTCTCCCGCTGTCTTCTTGCCCAGGAACCGGACAGGCAAACTCTGCTCGTCAGCCGTTTTCTGAAGCTGGGTCGACTCTGGCCCTTCGCCAACAATATCCAGGTGCGCGTCCAAACCCTGATCGCGCAAGATGCGCAGGGCCCCAAGCAAAACGTGTACACCCTTCAGTCGGATGAGCCGTCCCACAAAGATGATAGACATGGGATCGAACTGTCCACGGACACCGTCAAAGAAACTCGCAATCTACCCCGAGATAATTCGTATGAACCTTTTCCGGCGGGCAGCCGAGCATCACAACCCGATCCCGCCATTTCTGCGAGACACAGATAATCTCGCTCGATGTCCGCAACAAGTCAGGCAGCCGCCATCGATAGAGACGCTCGTAAAGCGACATGTGACTGTTCGCTTCCGCACCCAGCTTAACGTCCCATCCGTGGAAAGTGACGATCAGGGGAATGCCAAGGCGCGCGGCCACTCGCATGATCTCGACACCCCCTGGACCGAAGTGAGCATGGATCAACTTGATCCGATGCTGTTGAATGAAAGCGCTCAGCGCGGCATCGTTCCCCGCAAGCAGGAAGTGGAACTCGCGAAATCGCGCTGAGGAACCTGCTTCAAGAGTGAAATTTGGAAAATCGTCCAGGGGGGTGCCATCGACACGCCGGCGCCCTGCCAGCACAGGCCGGTAACGCCGCAAGTGCATGGCGTGGTCTCTCACGTACCGCTGGCCCATCGGCAGCAAATGCGGCGTATAAATGAGTACCCCGGGAACATCGGTTTGTGTCCTTATGGCCAGCGGAACTATCCTCCTGCGAAAGCTTGAGGTTCGCAGTTTGGTTCAACCACCGTTAATACGATGCTGCAGCCTTCAGGCCGCACGCCTTCCTTAGGAAAAGACTATCCCGGAGCTGCCGCCGGGTTCTCGGTGTTACCAGAAATGTGGCCAACAAGAGCGCGATTGTTACCGGACTTGGCGACCCGTGAAAAACACATTCCCCGAGCAGCCGGATTAGGGCAGGGAACCCGGCACGGTCCCGCGCGGCGGTTCCGGCAACCGATCCCGCGATAAAGCGCGAGTACGCGCGACGCGTCATTAACGCGCGATTGCGCTGGCCCCAGGCAAGTCGATCCTTCCAGCTCAACCCTCCTGTAATGCTGGCTCGTTGCTCCGGCGAGTAATACACAGAAAGCGGTTCGGCTATTATCTCCAGCTTTACTGTGGGGTCCGAGTTGATGCGCAGAAACCAATCGATATCCTGAAAGCTCTTTAGTTCTCTGCGAAACGGGGATTCGAGAAAAAGCTCTCGCGAACCGAAGAATGTCGAGGTCTGGAAATAACACAGAAAGTCGAACATGTATTCGCAAACCTCCTCGTTGGCAAGCGGAAGTCTACGCGGACGCACTACGTCTTCCCTCGTCGGAGAGCGCTCCAGAAACTCAGACACCACAAGAACCCGGTGTCCCGGCACTCGCCTGCGCAGCCGCCAATTGCCTTTCGATCTTCCCTGGGAGCCATTCATCGTCATCGTCGAGCAAGGCGATCCACTGCCCCCTGGACGCACCGGCTCCCACGTTGCGTGCCTCGGCGCCCCCTACGCTTTCGGGCAGAACAATCACTTGCAGGCGAGGATCCCGAAGTTTGGCCAGCGCTTTCACCGTCGCGTGGTCGGGTCCATCCACCACTACGATCACTTCGAGAGACTGAAAACTTTGTCGCAATGCGCTGCTGGCTGCGCGCACCACCAGCTCGGGTCGATTACGAGTAGGGATCAAGGCACTGACTGTGGGGTTTTCAAGCTCCACGCATCCTCATTTCTTCGTACTTGAGATTTAAACTGCCGATACACTCTTCTAGAGTGGGCGTGCCGCGTTACGGAAGGGCGTAGATGCTCGCCGATGTCGCAGCGGCAACCACACCGCTCGACTCAGCTGCGATATTGCGCATATAGCTGAAAGGTACGTAAACAATGTCTCCGGCCTGCAAAGGCATATCGGGTTGCTTGCCCTTTTGCATAGCACTCAGTGGCAGTGGCTTATCCTCATAAGCGCCGGATTCGGCCTTGCGAATTAAACGTGCGTGCGAAGGAACTGCCGAAGTCTTCGTGCCTCCTGCAGCGGCAACCATCTGCAGAACGGTCAATTGCGAGCTGTTGTTGCTCATTACATATCCGCCCGGAGTCCTCACATCCCCGAGCACATAGACCAGCCCAGCCTTCGGAACCAGGACCTTGTCGCCTGGATATACCAGCACGCTGTGGTCGATCGCATCGTTGGAGTTGTTGGAGTAGAAGAACTGGATCTTCTGTCGCCGGGTCGCTTTTCCGTTCAATCGTGATTGAGCGATCGGCGACGTCAGTAAGTCCGCCTGCCATCGCGATCATGTCGAATATGCTGCGCGGCGCGGTAACGGGAAATGTGCCCGGCTGTTTCACCTGCCCCAGAACCGTTACACCCTGCGTCGCGAATTGTTCAACAGTTACCGTAACCTGGGGATGCAGCAGGAAATTACCGGCAATCAAATCCTTCTGCAATCGTGGCTGCAGCTTGAGCCGGCGTTAGGCCTGCGACACGGACATTACCCAGCAACATGAGCGGAACGTCGCCCGCATCCGTGACCCGCGGATGTTGCTCCAAATCGGGAGTCGCAAAAACCTGAACGTGGAGTTGGTCTCCGGGCCCGATCAGCAGGCTTTCTTGTTTGGCTTGATTTTGCCCGGCGGCGAAAAGTCCTACGCAGCAAAAAAGGAGCGAGGTTTTAAATGCTCTCACGGCTCTCTCTCCGGTACGATTTGTTGGACGCATAGCCGTAATAGTTGTAAAAGGCATAAGAGCCGGGCTTGACGGCGTTCAGTACGACCCGGATGCGTGCTCTGTCCACGTGCTCCTCGATCAGTTGGCTCGCTCGACTTAATGAGGAACGCGGTGTCAACTGGCAGCGCGCCACCATGATGGTGGTGTCGGCCATCCCCGCCAAAGCAAGGGCGTCAGTCACCGGCAAGACCGGTGGTCCGTCCAGCAATATCAGATCAAAGTGTTTACGCCATGCCTCAACCAGCATGCGCATTCGTGCAGAGTCCAGCAGCTCAGCCGGATCCGGCGGCACTGGTCCTGCCGGCAGAATAAAGAGGTTCGAGACCTCGCTCCACGTCAACGCGGCCCCGAGTCCCGACTCACCTCCGTCCTTGGCATTGAGGATTGCACTCAATCCTCCGTGTCCGGCGGAGTCGAGATCGTGCTGCATCCTCGGCCGCCGTAGATCGGCCTCCACCAATAAAACTCTCTTTCCCTGTTTTGCCAGCAGAACGGAGAGGCTCCGGGCGAGGGTGCTCTTGCCCTCACCGGGAACAGCGCTCGTGATCAGCACCACCTTGGGCGGTTCACCGCTCTTGTTCAACATCAGGGAAGTCCGCACGCTCCGCACCGCCTCCGTAAACGGAGACGCGGGCGATGCGACCGCCTCTAGCTCTTTCCCGCCCTTGCTGCGCTTGGCGAAGGGCATGATGCCGAGCAAGGGCGCGCCCTGCAAATACTCCAAATCTTCAACTCCCTGAATTTTGTCATCGACGGTGTCAACCAGCAGGGATGCGCCCGCCCCGCTGAACAAGCCGAGGGCGAGACCAATTGCTAAATAAAGGGGCACATTAGGCTTCTTCGGTCTGGCAGGGACTCTTCCTGGATCCACCACGGTGATGTTAGAAGACCGAAGCCCTTGGAGCATGCCTCCTTCCTTCAGCCTCTTCAACAGATCCTGATAAAGCGTCCGGCTGTCATCGGCTTCCTGCCGCGCAATCGTGAACTCAACTGCCTTATCGTTTAACTGATCCGCCGCCCGATGAGCGCTCTCATAGTCTGCTCGGGTGGTCTGCTCTGCTTGCTGCGCGATCTCGTAATCGTTTTTTGCCCGCGTAGCCAGTCGCCCGATTTCCGCTGCGATCGCCTCATCGACACCCTTCAGGGAAGCCGACTCCTCGACCAACGTAGGATAGGCAGATCCGTATTTTGCCCGATCGCGCGCCAATTGCTGTTGCAGAGTTGATTGTTGCTCTCGTAGTGCCTGGATCAAGTTAAAGGAGTTGTTCACCCCTCCGGACGAACCACCGATATTGCTCCCTCCGAGGCCCGAGATCAGTTCCGCGTTTCCGCTCTTGACCACCTGGTAAAGCGCACCCTTCATAATGCGGTTAGCCTCGGCCGTCGACAGTGCGGTCGTCTGCTGCTGCAGACGATCAAGCACCGTGCTGTACACCTGTGGCTTACCTTGACCATCGCTGCCGCCAAAACTGAAAACTCCCATATCTTTTTGCAGGCTGGCGACCTTGGTTTCAAGTTCTTCACTTTGCTGGCGCAACGATGCTAACTGTCCGGAGAGCCAGGCCGAGGCCTGGGAGGTGGCGGCCAGCCTGGTCTCGAAGGTATATCCGCTAAGGCCTTGTATCAGTTGGTTGACAACGGCGGCAGCCGTTTTCGGATCGGTGCTCAGATAGTCGATGTCAATCAAGCGGCTGCCGGAATCGAGTTTCACTTTCAGGTTGCTGCGGAATACAGCAAGCACATGGGCACGTCTCACCGGCGAATCTTCAAGGCTCGCATTGGGCGCATCGCTCACACCCCGCGGCGACATCAGCCCCAAAACCCAGCCCACCGGACTGAAATGCCCTTGGAAGTCCTTCGTGTGCTCTAGATGCAGATCCTCGATCACTCGCAAGGCTAAGGTGTCTGACTGAAGAATCTCCGTTTGGGTCTGCAGATCCAGTGCCGCATTCAGGGCGTCGCCGCTACCCGAGGGGGCGCCCATAATATTGTCCAGGCCCAATCCGTCAGGGCTATCCTTCTGCACTTGAATCACACCGCCGGCGTCGTAACGCCGCGTGCAAACAATGCAGTAAAGAGCGGCGAGAGCGAGCATCCCTACAATCACGCCATAAAAGATGGAGCGGCGCCGATGGTATATCTGCAGTAGGTCGCCCAGGGTTATATAGGCATTCGGGGGAGAAGCCTTTGCCAATGACTGATTCACGCCCAGTTGTTCCATCTCCTCTGAAGTGGCGGTGCGACGCAAATACTCATCCTGCGCCCGCTTGGTCGTTGAATAATGAAAACGCCGCGTTTTAGGGGTTTAATCCGAAGCGCCGTCGCAACCTAAATGCATTCCTGGAATGCAGTGTTTCTCAGCGTGCTCTAGCACCTCTAGTATACCGGATACATTTCCGCACTTTGTCCATCATTTTTTAAAATCAATGACTATCGTTCCGTCGCCTTCGGAACGTTTGTGTAGTTCCTTCGCAGAGCATGTAGTTCCTTCACACCTTGCCGGCACAAAAAATCAGGTAACCAGCGATGTTTGTAAAATTGCAATCTCAACTGCGATTTGCTCCTTCAAGCAACTTTGATGCTTCCAATTACGATGAGGTGGGCAAACACCTCGCCGTGCTCAGTGTTAATCTGAGCCGAAAGGCTTCCTATACGGCTGTAAACTCAAGAAGGGCCCGCCACGCCCAGGCCCGAAGGGACACTACCTGCTACCCGTGATAACCAGACGAGAACGGCTCGAATCCACACCTCGCAGCGCTCTGCCCGTAGATGCGCCGGCGCCGATATGGAATCGTCTGCTCACTTGGGTGCTTCTGATTTCTCTGCTCTATTTTGTTAGTAATGGAAATCCCTTCCCAGCCTCCGGCGACGTTTCTTTTCGCGTCGCAGAAGCCTCGGGCAGCTCGGCATCACATCGCATAACCGTGGCCTTGATGGCGATTTTATGGGTCGTGTTGATCTTTAACCGGCTGCCATCGGTGTTTGCAATTGCACAGCGCAATAAGCTGATCGTCTCCCTGCCCCTGCTAGCGCTCCTCTCCAGCGTGTGGTCGCAAAACTCGCGCCAGACTCTGGTGAGTGGCTCGATCTTTTTGGTCTTTACTATCTTTGCTCTCTATGTGGGTAGCACCCTTGGAGCTCGCGGCCAATTCGAGTTGTTGATGTTGACCGCAGGCGTAGCACTTCCCCTTAGCATCGCCTTGGCTATTCTCGTACCAGGCATGGGTGCGTCCGGCCATTCTTGGCGAGGCATCTTCGCCCATAAGCAGAACTGCGCCGCAGTGGCGACCATTTTGCTGGTGACGGCACTCCATTGGGATGCCTCGGGCATGTTTCAGAAGACCTTGCGCGTGAGCTGCGCAGCTATGTGCTGCGTCATGATCGTGATGTCGCAGTCTCGCACCGGTTGGGCCTTGGCGCTCCTGGCCTTACTCCTGTCGGCAAGCCTGTGGATGCTCCAAAAACTGCGGGCCAGGGATGGCATTTTCCTTTGCCTGTGGATAGCCTCGGCATTTGCCGCCGCCGCCTACTTTATCTACAGCAACGCTGCGCTCCTGCTCCCGGCTGTGGGCAAAGACGCTACGCTCAGCGAACGAACCATCATCTGGAGCGCCGCTTGGGCCACCATTGGCCAGCATCCCCTTCTTGGTTACGGGTATGGAGCCTTCTGGGCTGGCCTGCAGGGAGCATCCTTGAATATGGTCCTGTTAGCCGGCTGGGTTCTCCAGCAGTCACAAAACGGCTTCCTCGACTTGTGGCTGCAAGTGGGCGTTGGCGGCATTGTGATTACGGCCCTCATTACTGTTCGAGCAGTTTGGAATGCCGTTCATTGCTTCCGCTCGAGGGAGCACGATCGTTACGTCCGCTGGTGCATTGTAATGATTGTCTGCGCCTTGCTTTACAACATCGGAGAAAGTGCTCTCGGCATGGTCCAGATGGTTTGGTTTATTTTCCTTCTCGCTTGCATTGGACTGCGGGAAACAGTTCAGGGTATGCCCGCGCACACAGAGGAACAAGAGCTTCCTGCGTCCCGGCACGCCCTCTCTGGAGATAAGATTGCTCCGATGGGCTGGTCGTCAACTTGATGCGAAACCTCAGGTGAAGCGACGTGAAGGCTAGGCTGTACATAACTGCTCTCGCTGAGGGCAGGGAACTCGCGTGCCACTGCGTCTCCAGGCTGAAGCCGTGAAAGTCCTACGGACTATAGAAGAAGTGCAGAGGTGTTTCTGAATCTATTAACTCGTTTGAAGACCAGCTCACTGCTTAGAGACGCCACCCATCTGTCCATGGGGATGGGGCTCAGGCTGGTCATTCAGGCGGGTTATTTCGTACTCATCGCCCGTTCGCTCGGACCGGGTCCTTATGGTGCGTTCGTTGCCGTAGTCGCGATGGCCGGTGTCCTGGGGCCCTTTTCAGGCTTGGGCACACCAAACCTTTTCATCAAAAATGTGCGCTCCGGAAAACGCGAGGCGGCGATCTGCTGGGGCAATGGAATGTTGCTCTGCGTGGTATCGGGCACATTGTTTTCCGCTCTTGTTGTTGGCTTGAGCTTCATCTTTCACCTGAAGACCGGCGCGTTTGTCATCCTTGTGGTTTGCGTGTCAGACCTCGTCTTCATCAAAGTGACCGAGCTGGCGGCATTCGGGTTTGCCGCCTCTGACCGGATGACGCAAACCTCGATTCAGAGTGTGGTTATCAGCTTCTTGCGGTTCGCTGGTATCGCGGCGTTGATGGCAGTGGTGCATAAGGTCACGCTTCATCGATGGGTAATGGTCTATCTGCTGACCAGCCTGCTCGGCACGATCTATGCAGTTTGGAAGGGATCCCAGCTCTGGGGACGCCCCAAAGTGGATCTGCAAGCGTTAAGGGAAGATGTCGCGGAAGGGGTGTATTTCAGCATCGGCAGTTCGGCCACCACGGTCTATAACGACATCGACAAAATCATGTTGAGCAAGTTATCTGACTTGGCGTCGACCGGAATATATGCCGCGGCCTATCGTGTCATTGACGTTAGCTTGACCCCGGTCCGTTCTCTCGTATCAGCCGCCTACCCGCGGTTCTTTCGCGAAGGGGTTGGTGGAATGCGTGCAACTTATCCGTACGCACTTTCCCTGATCGCGAAATCCTCCGTCTATGGCGCCGTGACGTTTGTTGGCCTCTGGCTATGCGCCCCGGTTTTACCGCACATTCTGGGAAGTAAGTACGACGCTGTCGTGCCGGCGCTCCGTTGGCTTGCACTGATTCCCTTTCTACGCTGCTTCCATGTCTTCCTGGGGGATGCCCTTTCAGGCGGCGGCCTTCAGCGCATACGCACCGGCATCCAGGTACTTGTCGCCTTGATGAATGTTGGTCTCAACATCATCATCTTGCCGCGCTACTCCTGGCGCGGAGCTGCGTGGACCAGTCTCCTCTGCGATGGATTGTTGGTAGTAATGTTCTGGTGTGCCGCTCTTTACTCCCGCCGCCGCCAGGAACTGGGCCCTGTCTACGCGTCGTGATTCTGCCCTCAGGCTGGTCTCCCGAGGCGAGCAAGCTTGCCCGCGAACCGCTGCATTCGGTGGCTGTACGCTTCGACCGAAAATTTGACCCGCTTCGCTATGTTGTCTCCCTTTGCCGCGTCGGGCCAATCCACCGCAAAGTCCAAATGAGATCGGCTCTTCAATCGTGGCCAGCCGCGCAAAGAATTTGACAGATTTGCCTCGTGCAGGATCTGCAGCCATTGCGCGGAACATAGGATCTGCTTAACCGGACCCGCATCGCGCACTAAATCATGCCGCACGGACATTACCGTGGTGAAGCGATCCCCGTTCTGAACCCTCTCCACCAACGAGAGGAAGGGATTCGAAGGCCAATAAACGTTGTAGAGATGCCCGCGGAACGACTGTAAGCCAAAAGGAAACACCAGAAATTCACGCTCCTGGCGGCGGAAAGCACGCTCCACTGTGGCCAGATGCCCCTTTGCTATGGCGTCATCGTTGTCGAGTCTGGTGGTCAATAGGTAGGGAGTCTTTACTAAATCCGCAGCCGCAATGCTATCGACAACCACCTGATCCGTCGCGATGCCATCAATGTACATTGCCCTGAACACTGTCCTGAACTCTTCTATCTTTCTGCGAAACCACGCAGGACTCGCCGCGTCGAAGAAAACCAGCCACTGAAAATCTGCGCCTTGTTGCCCCGCTACGGAAGGCAGACAATATCGCTCGAAAAGCGCCAGGCGCGACGTCAGCCATTCCGTCTGCAGGCCCATACGCGACGGAGCATAACCAATCGCAGTATTAAACCTGGTGAGAACGAGGTGGGTCACTTCCTTTTCCATAATTCGATAGTGAAGGGGGATGGCGCTGAATGCAAATGCCGCCGAAGAAGGATTACCGTCGCTGCGCCATTTGCATCTTAGGACTGAGCACACTGCTGTGCTCTTAAAGGAGGCATAATGACGACGAAAAGGCTATTTTTCTGGGGAACGATCATTGCTGGGGCTGTGGCCGCGTACTTGATGTATCGGCGCGGGGAACCAGTCGGGGCGATTGCGGTGCGAACCGTCACCAACCCAGTCGGAACATTAGTTTCGGAACTGGAAACAGCGGCTGGTTAATAATTTTCCGCGTCCCGAGTCTTTGCTCCCAACGCTGCGATCAGGTATGCTCCGGGTGGATTGTAAGGGGGTACCAACATGGCGGACGCAAATTGCGATATCGGCTTAATCGGATTGGCGGTGATGGGCCAAAATCTGGTGTTGAATATGAACGACCACGGCTACAAGGTCGCCGTCTTCAATCGCACCGTCTCCAAAGTGGATGAATTCCTGGCCCATGAGGCGAAGGGAACGCAGGTAGAGGGAGCGCACTCGATCGAGGAAATGTGTGCGCGTCTGAAGACGCCGCGGCGGGTGATGATCATGGTCAAGGCCGGCGAAGTAGTCGACCAAACCATCCATCAATTGCTTCCGCATTTAGAAAAGGGCGACATCATTATTGATGGTGGCAATTCGTTGTACACCGACTCCACCCGGCGAAGCAAAGACCTGGCCGCAAAAGGAATTCTATTTATCGGGACGGGTGTTTCGGGTGGTGAAGAAGGTGCGCGCTTCGGCCCTTCCATCATGCCGGGCGGAAACAAAGAAGCCTGGCCCCACGTAAAGGAGATCTTCCAGGCCATCGCAGCCAAAGTCGAGGATGGAACCCCCTGCTGCGACTGGGTAGGTGAAGACGGCGCCGGGCACTACGTAAAGATGGTGCACAACGGCATCGAGTACGGCGATATGCAATTGATCGGCGAAGCCTACCAGTTGTTGAAGGATGGGCTAGGGCTGACTGCCGATCAGCTTGCCGAGGTTTTTGCGGAGTGGAATAAGGGCGAGCTGGATAGCTTCCTGATCGATATTTCCGCAACCATCTTTTCCAAGAAGGATGAAGACGGCCAGCCGATGGTGGACAAGATCCTCGACGCCGCTGGACAGAAAGGTACCGGTAAGTGGACTGCGATCTCCGCTCTCGACCTGGGGCAACCTGTGACCCTCATCGGGGAGAGTGTATTTGCCCGCTGCCTGTCTGCCTTAAAGAGTGAGCGAGTCGCGGCAGCGAAAGTGTTGAAGGGGCCTCGTAAGCGCAAGGTGGGGACAGACAGGAAGGCATTTATCGAGGAAGTGCGCCTGGCTCTCTACTGCTCCAAGATGGTGAGCTACGCGCAGGGCTACATGTTATTGCGGGCGGCAGAGAAGGATCAGGGCTGGCACCTGAACATGGGTGGTGTGGCGTTGATGTGGCGCGGCGGCTGCATCATTCGCAGTGTTTTCCTGGGAGACATCAAGGCGGCTTTCGACCGAGAGCCAAAACTGCAGAACCTGTTGCTCGACAAGTTTTTCTCAACTGCCATGAATAAGTACGAGTCTTCCTGGCGCAAGGCAATCATCTACGGAATCAGGATTGGTGTGCCCATGCCCGCCTTTTCGACCGCGTTGGCATTTTACGACGGCTACCGGACTGCGCGGCTGCCCGCGAACCTACTGCAGGCGCAGCGAGACTTCTTCGGCGCGCACACCTATGAGCGAGTAGACAAGCCGCGGGGCGAATTCTTCCACACCAACTGGACCGGCCGGGGAGGCCGTGTCTCCTCCTCCACCTACAACGCGTAAAACAACTTGTAAGACCAGACCCGAAAACAACGTCATAAGACAAAATCGAAGGGTGCCTCAGGTGCCCGATTTCCTGCGAAGTTTCGTGGGTTCCGCGCGCTCTATGCGCCTTTCCGTATAGAAAGGCGCACACGCGGTCCTGTCCAGCACTACGTACAGGAAATTCGGGGGTTTCGCTTTTGAGACCTGGGATCCCCGCAACCGATCCCGAGTGGAAGCGGCATCGGCTTTCTGGGAGTCCATCACTTCTGCGCAGCCGGCGGAGCTTGCGTCGGCGGTTGTCCATTGGCTGGCGGAGTACCAGTCTGCGGTTGCCCGTTGTTATTCGTCACATCCTGTCCCTGGAAGATCAACTTGACCGTAGACCGAAACTGCTTGTAGTCGGTGTAGCGCACGATCTGCCGGATACGCACATCCTGGCTCATATACCCGCTACCACCCGAAAAATGTAGCTCCGCATCGGCCTTGGTATACACCGGGAACCAATACTTCCCATCCACCTGTTCCCGGTAAGTGGTAAACGGCGGCGACAAATCCTCGTGCCCTTTCCGCATGTCGTCGGGAACATTCTTCGCGCTGGTGATTACAATCTGCAGATCCTTCTGGTCCACCCAGATGCGTCCCTTCAGGTAGCGTTTGCCTTTCTCCATCACCTTAGGCGCCACGTCGAAAACGTAGCAGTCAACCTCGTCCACCTTCTGCCGTCCAACGTAGGTCAGGTTATATTGCCCCACATCTTCCGTGGTCAGCACAAACGGCAGGCGCTGCTCGATATCTGAAACATCGGCCGGCGTCATCTGAATGCGTTCCAACGTATTCTGCGGCGCGAAGGTCACATGTTCCGATTTCGCGGCCTTGGCTATCAAATGTGATCTGCACCACCTGCCGGTACTCCCCATCCGGCTTGCCGTCATCGTTAATGGTTTGAATGCGCACGTCACGCTGGTAGGTGTAGTTGTCCAGCGCCAGGCGGAACTCGCTTTCCTTGGCCGCAAATTCCTTCACGATCTGGTCCGGCGGTTTGGCCGGAGCAGAGGTATCGATGGGACCAAAGCCCTGATCGGGTTGGTCCTTCGTCTGGGCCGCCAGCGGTAGCGCCAAAACCGGCACAAGCGCCAATAAAACCAGCAACTTCGCTAAACCATTACCCACGGCCTCGCCTCCCATTCGCCCCTACTATTATGCGCCTGCCAGCCGCCGACTCTTAATAGACGTAAGCCGCCCTGGACTCGGCTACGCCTTATCGCCTAGAGCCATGCGCAGCCGCCCACGAGCTTCATCCAGCCGCTGCACGGCCTGCTCCCGCGTAACCCCCAGCTTCTGCATCACGATCGCCACCCGCACCGCTCCGGCCTGCTCCAGCAGCGCCGCAGCCCGCTCTTCATCGACCTCGGTTGCGGCAGCAATAATCCGTATCGCCCGATCCTTCAGCTTGTGGTTGGTCGGCTGCACGTTGACCATCAAGTTGCCGAAAACCATGCCGGTGCGGATCATCGCCCCTGTACTCAGCATGTTGAGTACCAGTTTGGTGGCTGTCCCGGCGCGCATGCGGGTCGAACCTGTAATCACTTCGGGCCCCACCGCCGGCGTGATGGCGATCTTCGCCCGGCGCTCCACTTCTGAGCCCGGCACACAGCTCAACCCCACCGTGAGCGCACCTAGTTCGTTGGCGTAGACCAAGCCTCCCACCACATAGGGCGTGCGTCCGCTGGCGGCTATCCCCACCAGCGTGTCTCCAGCCCTTAAGCCGTGCTTTTTCAGGTCCTCTGCGCCTTGCCCGGCATCGTCCTCCGCGCCTTCTATCGAGTGCCGCAGGGCATAATCGCCGCCGGCAATCAGGCCCACCACCAGTCCAGGATCCACATTGAACGTCGGCGGGCACTCGGAAGCATCCAACACGCCCAGGCGTCCTGAAGTGCCGGCTCCCGTGTAGAACAACCGGCCGCCCTGCTCCAGGCGCTCAGCAATACCATCGACCGCCTGCGTAATCCGGTCCAGTTCGGCGTGCACCGCATCGGCCACCGAGCGGTCTGCCGCGTTGATCACCTCCAGCATCTCTCGTGTAGAAAGCTGGTCGATGCGGGCCGTATCAGGATGGCGCGTCTCCGTAAGCAGGTGCTCGAACATCGTCATTAGCAAACCATAGCAGGAAGCGTTCCGTCTTCCATTTCGGGACTTCTGATAGCCTCCAATTTATCCAGACCGGCCTCCTCTTAAAGCCTTAAGCTACCTGCATGGGAGAAGCTTATGCAGACTGACTCCATACCGGCCTTGCCCCGTCACCCGCGCCTCAGCCAGATCTTGGAACAAAACTGGCAGGCGGAGATGGCCGGCTTCTACACCTATCGCGCCCTTGCCGAGAGGGAGCGAGATGCGGACCGCAAGCAGGCGCTGGAACGCATGGCTGCCGCGGAAAAGGAGCATGCCGGGTTGTGGGCGGACCGCTTGCGCGAACTGGGCGAGCCGCAACCGGTCTATACCGGCAACCCCTCCGGTGATGCCGGCAGTCTCAAGACTCGCATCGGGGGCGACGATCTGGCTTTGCGCCGCCTGGAAATCGATGAAAGCCGCGACATAGCCAAATACAGCCAGCAGCTCAAATCGCTCGGAGATGCCTCCAGCCTGGCCATCCTTGACCGGGTCATTGAAGACGAGCAGGAACACTATCGCGAGCTCAGCAGACTAATCCGCCGCTACCCGTCCCGGGTCCAAACACCCACGGCCGATCCAAAAACGCTTCTGGAGCAGTTGCTGACCAAGCGCAACCAGGGCCGTGCGCACACCGCCGGATGGATCGGCGATGCCATTTATGGAGTCAACGACGGTCTGGGCTCCATCTTTGGCATCGTTTCTGGGGTCTCCGGCGCCACCCTGGGCAACAGTAAATATGTATTGCTCTCGGGCATAGCGGGAATGATCGCCAGCGCCCTCTCCATGGGGTCTGGTGCGTATCTCGCGGCCAAGAGCGAGCGCGAAATCTACCAGGCGGAGCTGGCCCGGGAGCGCGAAGCCATCGCCATGAACGGTCCTGAAGCCCGCGAGCTGCTATCGCTCTACTTTCAGGTCAAGGGACTCCCTGAACAGGACGCCGACCACATGGTCGAGCACATTGCCAGTGACCCAGAGCAGATGCTGCGGGCGCTCGCCGCAGAGCGGCTTAACTCGACGGAAGAAGCTCTCAGCAACCCACTCACCTCCGCAATTTCGGGTGCGCTCTCGACCGCGGCCGGAGCGTTTATCCCCATCGTGCCCTTTTTCTTCCTCAGCGGTTACAGCGCCGTCATCATCTCCGCGGTAGTTTCGCTGCTGGCGCATTTTGCCGTGGGCGCGGCCAAGTCGCTGGTCACCGTGCGTTCCTGGTGGAGTAGCGGTTTCGAGATGACCCTGGTCGGAGCCGTGGAAGGCGTCGTGACCTACGTCATCGGCCTGGGCCTCGGGCGCCTGGGCGCCTAGTACGGGCATTTAAACCCCGTTCCCTAGACGAAGGGCACGGGACCCAAACCCCCGATGTCCGTGTGAAACCTAGTGGCTCCGCGAACTTCATGCGCCTTTCCTTAAAGAAACGCGCTCACGCAGCCATGTCCAGGGCCGCGTACAGGAAATTCAGGGCATCTCGACTGGTTTTTCGCGAGCTGTTGGATACCACCAATGTCGACTGCTCTGTGCTTCGGATGAATCGAGAGTCAGAGGGAGGGTGCTGTGGTATCCCACCCGAACATCGTCAGGTAACCAGCGGAGCGCTCATCAAACGCGGAAGTAGTCAGGGCGCCACGATTCGATCGCAGCCTTAATCTGCTTACTGGTCAGCCGTTCGTCCAGCGCCCGCTTGGCAAGGCGGGGCAGCTCTGCATCCGAGGCGAAACGAAGTCCGATCAACTGAGACTCGGTCAGCTCCGGGATGCGCGCCCTGTCTGCTTCGGGCAACAGCATAGACAGACGCAGCCGCTCCTCCAGCCGGATCACCCGGTCCTGCACCCTGAGCGCATAGCTCCTGGTTTTGAAAGCGATCAGGAACAATCCAATCGCGAACACAATCCATAGCCCGGAAGCCAGGCGAGGGTGCTGCACGAAAAGAACCACGCTCACGATGATCGCGACAATGCCTAACGGCGCCAGAACAAAATGAAAGGGTGGGTCAAGCCGGGCGTGGTTTCGATAGGACTGGGGCGTGGCGTTTGCCATGGGAAAGCCTCTTTGCGTGAACTCCACCATGCTAAACCCTGTGAAATGATGAGGAGATGAACAAATATTTTCTGGGCCTTGCCGGCATCAGCTTCCTCCTGTCTGCCGGCCAGTGCATGGCACAGGCCCCTGCCTCCCCCATTCTCTTGCATGTGGATCTCACCGACGCGCCGCGCCATCTGCTGCATGCTCATTTGCAGATACCGGTGAACGCCGGGCCACTGACGCTGGAATATCCGCAATGGATTCCTGGCGACCACCGCCCCACCGGGCCCATCGACAATCTCGCCGGAATCGTGATGCGCGCCAACGGTAAGGATCTCCCGTGGCGGCGTGATGACGTGGATATGTACGGTTTCCACGTCGAAGTGCCGTCCGGCGTCAGCCAGCTGGAAGTATCACTCGATTTTCTCGCCACCCCGGGGGACACCGGTTCCGATGAGGACGGAGCAACCAGCGCCAACATGACGGTGCTGGAGTGGAACTCAGTCGTCCTCTATCCAGCCCACATCCCGGTAGCCCAGATTCCCATCCAGGCTTCGCTGACCGTGCCCGCCGACTGGAAGCTCGGTACCGCGCTGACCATTGCCGCGCAGAAGGGTCTGGAAACGTCGTTTGCCCCTGTCTCCGTGGAGCAATTAGTAGATTCGCCCGTGATCACGGGAAGATATTTTCGCGAGTTTCCCTTGGCTCCGGAGATCACCCCCAAGCACTACCTCGACGTAGCCGGAGACGCCGCGGACGATGTCGACCTGAAGCCGGCATTTCTCGCCTCGGTCACGCAGTTGGTGCGGGAGACAGGCCCGCTGTATGCCTCCCGCCATTATGAGACCTACCATTTTCTTCTCAGCCTCAGCGATCTAATTCGTGAGGAAGGGCTGGAGCATCACCAATCGAGCGACAATGGCATCGAGGAAAAGGGCGTCTCCGACCCCAAGCTGGCCATGCTCAATGCAGATTTGCTGCCCCATGAATTTACTCATTCCTGGAACGGCAAATATCGCCGCCCGATCGGATTGGCCACCCCGGATTACGCCACCCCAATGAAGGGTGACCTGCTCTGGGTTTATGAGGGCATGACCCAATACTGGGGTAACGTGCTGGCAGCGCGCTCCGCTATGTGGACACCCGAGACCTACCGCCAGGCGCTGGCCTGGAGCGCCGCCCGGCTCGACGCCAAGCCCGGGCGTACCTGGCGCAACCTTGAAGACACCGCGATCGCCGCCCAGATTCTCCGTGGAGGCAGTGTGAACTGGAGCAATTGGAGGCGCAGCCAGGATTATTATGCGGAAGGCGAGTTGATCTGGCTGGATGCGGACACCACCATTCGCCAGCTGACCCACGGCCAGAAATCGTTGAACGATTTTTGCCTGAAGTTTTTGGCCCTGGGCGGCAACACGCCACCCAAAGTAGTGCCCTACGACTTTGACCAGATCGTCGATCCGGCCTGAATTCCGTCGTCGCCTACGACTGGCGCACCTTTCTGACCGATCGGCTCAACACCCACGCGCCCCACGCGCCGCTGAATGGAATCGAGCATGGGGGTTATCGCCTTACCTATGCCACCGAGCCGACCGAGTTTGAGCAAGCTTTGCTTGACCACGCCAAGGAGACCGACGCCTGGTTCTCCGCTGGTTTCATGCTTAGCGCCACTGGCGAGATCTACGATGTCAGGATGGACTCGCCCGCCTTCCAGGCTGGTCTGGGCCCGGGAACCAAGCTGGTTGCGGTGAACGGCCATGGCTACACCAGCGACGTGCTGAAGCAGGCGATTCGCGCGGCCAAAGGAACGGCAGATCCGATTGAGCTCATCGTCTCCAATGACAATGAATTCCGCACCGTGCGCCTGAACTATCACGACGGTGAAAAGTATCCCCGGCTGGAGCGAGTGCAGGGAACGCCGGATCTGCTCGATGACATCCTCAAACCGCTGGCCCCAACCAAGGCAAGTGGCCTATAGTGAATCGTTCCTAGGAGACCCCTATGCTGAAAACCATCCGCGCCCTGCTGCTTACTGCTTTGTTTATGCCATCTTTGTTGCTGGCCCAGTCGACTACTCTGGCTGCGACTCCGCCCATGGGGTGGAACAGCTGGAACCTCTTCGCCGGCCGCGTGACTGATCAGGATGTTCGCGCTGCCGCGGATGCCATGGTCTCCTCCGGCATGAAGGACGCCGGATACATCTACGTGAACATTGACGACACCTGGCAGGGCGAGCGCGATGCGCAGGGCAACATCCACGCCAACAGCAAATTCCCTGACATGAAAGCGCTCGCCGATTACGTGCATTCCAAGGGTCTGAAGATAGGCATCTACTCCGGGCCGGGCGAGCAGACCTGCGCTCACTACGCAGGCAGCCTGGGGCACGAAGCGCAGGACGCCAAAACCTACGCCGACTGGGGCTTTGATTACCTCAAATACGACCTCTGCAGCTTTCGCAAGAACATGATGGAGGAGGCTCCGAATGATCCTGCCAAAGCCAACCAGATGATGAAGGATGCCTACGAGAAGATGCACAAGGCCTTGCTGGCGACAGGACGTCCCATCGTTTACAGCTTCTGCCAGTATGGCTGGGACGCAGTCTGGGAGTGGGGACCTTCACTGGGAGCCAACCTATGGCGGACCACCGGCGACATCAATCCGACCTGGGACCGCATGACGCTGATCGGTTTTTCTCAAGCTGGCTTGTCTAAGTACGCAGGTCCCGGCCACTGGAATGATCCCGATATGTTAGAGGTAGGCAACGGCAAGCTGACGCTGGATGAGAATC
Organism: uncultured Acidobacteriaceae bacterium; assembly: GCA_963805955.1. Taxonomy (GTDB): domain Bacteria; phylum Acidobacteriota; class Terriglobia; order Terriglobales; family Acidobacteriaceae; genus PALSA-350. The sequence continues at coordinate 127,917 of CAWDVZ010000005.1, read as the reverse complement.
GCCTGCACATGAGCCTATGGGCGATGCTTGCGGCTCCGCTGTTGGCGGGCAACGACCTTTCCAAGATGCCGCCGGAGACGGCTGCGATCCTTACTAACCGCGAGGTAATCGCGATCGATCAGGACGAGCTGGGCAAGCAAGGTGATCGTGTTTCCGAGGTAGGTCCGGTAGAGATCTGGGCCAAGCCGCTCAAGGGCGGAGACAAAGCCGTAGCTCTTTTCAACCGCAACGACTATCCGCTCCCGATAACGGTCAAGTTCAGTGATCTAGGTCTAAAGAGCGCAAAAGCGCGCGACATCTGGCAAGCCAAGGATCTGGGAAAACTAGAGAAGCTACACCGCAACCGTGCCCCGCCACGGAGTAGTCCTCCTCCGCCTAACGAATAGGGATCACGACCCTCCGTGTGAAATCAAGAACGGTCTCCTCATCCCTCCCCTTTGTCATCCCGACCGGAGCCGACCTGTCCCGGCGTGAGTGGAGGGACCTGCGGTTCCTTTTCTCAACGCTGCGACCTTCCCGGTAAAAATCGAAGGGTGCCCCAGGTCCCCGATTTCCTGCGAAGTTTAGTGGGTTCCGCGCACTCTATGCGCCTTTCCGTATAGAAAGGCGCACACGCGGTCCCGTCCAGCACTACGTACAGGAAATTCGGGGGTCTCGCTTTTGAGACCTGGGATCCGCGCAACCGATTTCAATGGAAGCGCCACTGACCCCTTTGTCATCCCGAGCGGAGCGGAGGGCTGCAGTTTCTCCCCTAACTGGCAGCCGCCAGATAAACCGTAAACCACTTCTTCGCGTCGCTCCATTGCTGCTCGCAACCTGAATCCCGCCCGCGTGAGCAACTCCCCGACCCGCGCATCAGTGAATTTGTAACTGTTTTCGGTATGAATCGTTTCCCCCAGGCTAAACCGCACCTGCATATCCAACCCGCGAATCGCGACTCTCTGCGCCAACAAGCTTTCCAAATGCATCTCTATGCGCGAATGCTGTTCATTCCATCGCGCCTGATGGCGAAACATCTGGGGATTAAAGTCCGCGTCCAGCTCGCGATTGATGCGCACCAGCACATTCATGTTGAACCTGGCGGTCACCCCTGCCGCATCGTCATAGGCAGCGAGCAGTATTTTCGTATCCTTCACCATGTCCGTTCCCAGCAGCAGGCAATCCCCGGGTGACAACTGGGCGCGCACACCGCGCAGCACTTCGACCGCGTCCGCGGCGCAAAATTCCCAATGCTCGAGCCGATATACAGCACCAGCCGCCTTCCGGCGTGCCCGGCACCATTCTGTCGCATGCCCTTCCGTATAGTCCGCAACAATGGGTTCTACGGTTACCTCCGGCAGCTCCGCCTCCAGCCTGGTACGGGCTTCCTCCAGGGCTGTTTCTGAAACATCAATCGGATAGTAGGTCACGCTCCCCTGCAGCCGAACCGCGGCATTTAGCAGCAGGCCCGTCTTAGTGGCGGTTCCCGCGCCCAGCTCGATGATGGACAAATCGCGACCTCCGGCAGCCGCCGAGACAATTTGATCCGCATGCTCTGCCAGAATCGCTCTCTCCGTCCGGGTAACGTAATACTCCGGTAGCTCGGTAATTTCTTCAAACAGGCGAGAACCTGCCTCGTCATAAAACAACCAGGGTGACAGCTTCTTAGGGTGCTCGGTGAGACCGTTCAACACTTCAACGGCGATCGGGCTCGACGCAAGCGCCGGCAACTTGGGTAATGAAATAGCAGACATGACCTCTCCGCGGGGGTTCCAACTAAATTGAATGGGTTAGACATTCGCTAAGCGAATGCCGGAAAACTGCCAGCGCGTCGCGGGAGAGAAAAAATTACGGTAGGTGGCCCGTATATGGGAGGCCGGTGTGACCGCCGACCCTCCACGAAGAACCATTTGGCCGCTCATGAACTTGCCGTTGTATTCGCCAAGAGCACCCGGGACTGCGGCAAAACCCGGGTAGCCGAGGTATGCGCTCTGGGTCCACTCCCACACATCCCCGAACATTTGCGCCGGACCCTGTGCCGGCCCCTCGCCCAAGGCGACGGGGTGCAGCGTTCCGTCTTCGAGAAAGTTACCGGTTATCGGCAAACCCTGTGCCGCAACCTCCCACTCGGCCTCAGTAGGCAGCCGCTTGCCGGCCCACCGCGCAAAAGCCTCTGCTTCGTAATAGCTCACGTGGCACACCGGAGTTTGCAGCAGCTCGGTGAGTGGCAGCTCGCCGCTAAGCGTGTACACCAACCAGACGTCGTCCTGCTGGCGCCAATACAGCGGCGCCTTCCACCCCTCGGCTTTAACCGTGTCCCAACCCGCGGAGAGCCAAAGCTCCGCACGCCGGTAGCCGCCATCCTCGATGAAGGCAAGATACTCTCCACAGGAAACCAACCGCGAAGCCAAGGCATAGGGGCGGAGATATTCGGGATGCCGGGGTAGCTCGTTATCGAACGCGAACCCATCGCCGGCGTATCCGATCTCGCAGACGCCGCCCTCGTACTCGACCCAATCGGGCTTGCTAAGCGGCGGCGCGTTGAAGACCACTGGCTCATTCAGATACGGCGGGCGAAGAGGGTTGGTCCACAGCGCGTGCTTGATATCGTAGGCCAGCAACTCCTGGTGCTGTTGCTCATGGTTGAGCCCCAGCACGATTCTCCGCGCCATTTCCTCCTCTCGATTCGTGGCCAACAACCGCTGTATCCCTTCCTCCACATGCTGGCGGTAGCGAAAAATAGTTTCCACCGGCGGCCGCGAAAAAGATGCCCGCAGCTTCTTGTCCGGCTGGTCTGAGACGGAGTTGTAGTAGCTGTTGAACAGCCACCGAAAATCAGGATTGAATTCGCGGTAGCCGGCAAGGAACTCCCGCAGCAGGAACGTCTCGAAGAACCACGTGGTATGCGCCAGGTGCCACTTGGCCGGGCTGGCCTCAGCGCAGGATTGCACCATCATGTCCTCAGGCGACAGCGGGAGACAAAGCTGCTCGCTTTGCCGCCGTACTCGTGAGAACTCCTCGAACAGGCGGGCAGTCGTTTCCGTCGTAGCCGTAGTTGGCGTCATGGATACCGTTTCTCCCTCTACTTAGAGACACGAATGGGCCCGATGTTGCCTATATTTTTAGTTCTCTTTTGTTAGCGCTTCAAGAAGCGCTGAGCAACCGGGCCAAAAGATAGGCTGCACCCGCCGCCAGGCCGCCGATCAGCACGGTCTGGAGCGCGTTGCGCACGGTCCCCGCCCCGGTCAAGCTGCCTTTGACCCCCCCAAAAACCAGCAATGCCACCAGGGTGATCGTCACCGAGGCAGCGAGCGCAGACGGCAAGCTGCGCCCGGTCATGTAGGGAGCCAGCGGGATAAGGCCTCCCACCACATACGAAAGGGCGATGGTGATCGCGCTCCGGCTGGCGCGGTAGCGCTGCGGCTCTTCCAGGCCAAGTTCAAACCGCATCATGAAGTCGACCCATGCCTGCGGCCTTCGCTTCAATGCCTCCAGCACCGGCTTGCTTTCGCTTCTCGCCACGCCATACTGCTCGAAAATCTCGTAAATTTCCTCTTCTTCGTCGCGAGTCCGCTCCACGATCTCACGCTCTTCACGCTGCCGCTCGCTGCTATAGTGCTCGGCGTCGCCTTGTGCGGCCAAAAAGCCGCCCAGGCCCATGGCGATCGATCCGGCGGCGATCTCGGCCAACCCCGCCAGCACCACCACGTGGGACGAATTCACTGCCCCGGAAAGGCCCGCCGCCAGGGCAAAAGGAACCGTTAGCCCGTCCGACATCCCAATCACCACATCGCGCACCAACGCGGTCGACGCAAAGTGCTTTTCCTCGTGGGCCGGTACGGCGGGCGGCGCGGGAGCTGGGACACGGTCAGTCGCCATCCCGGCAGTGTACCGTAGTGTGCGTTTATGACAACGGATAGGCCGTCGCCCGCGTCCTTACATGTGGTGCCGCCGTCTAAATGGTGCGATGAAACGCCTGTCAGGACTCGCAATTGCGGCTTTAGGAGTGGCCATGATCGCAGTGCCGCTTTGCCGTGCCCAGGACGGGGATGCTTCCCGACGGCGGCGACGGCATGCGGGGAGCCTTTGGCAGGGGGAATGGAGTTCGCGGAACCGTCACCGCGGCCGCAGCCAGCAGCTTTACCATCCGCACCGACGAGGGGGAAACCTACCAGGTTCTCTACAGCCCCAACACTCGCCTGATGAAGGATCGGCAACCCATTGAGGCCGCCGATGTTCATGTTGGCGACATGTTGATGGCCGGCGGAATAGTTGACCCCAAGGCCAAGACAGTGGGTGCCGTTTTTGTGGTCGATATCGACGCTAAGGAGGTCCGCGACGCCAGGGCCGCCTTCGGAAAAACCTGGGTGATGGGTAAAGTGACCGCTATCCATGAGCTCAAAATCACCATAGAACGGGCTGGCGACAAGCAGGCGCAGATTGTGGCGGTGGACGAAAACACCTCCTTCCGCAAGCACCGGGAAGACGTGACTCTGGCCGATGTAAAGGTAGGAGACACCATTAGCGCCCAGGGGGCTCTGCATGCGGACACCTTTCTCGCCACCGCGCTCCGTATCATGACTCCTGGAACGAATTCCGGACCCGGGCGCCCGAACGGACCTCAAAAGAGTTCCGGGCAACCCTCCGGTGCCGCGGGTCCGGTGCCCCCCGGCCTCTGATGGATCGTCTAAGCTGTGTGCATAGCGATAGGAATCCCAGTCTGATGCTGCGCGTATCGCTGCTCGGGTGCTTGCTGGCCGGCTTTCTTCTCACGCCAGCGGAAGCGCAGTCAACCCCTGCCGCCGCCCCGGCGGGCGGACAGGTGCACGGCACGATAAAGGCCGGCAATATTCCTCTGCCTGGGGTGAGTGTAGTCGCCACCAACACCCTCTCCGGCCAACGTTACGCGACCATTACCGACATCAACGGCAACTATTCGATGACCATCCCGGTCAACGGCCGGTATGTAATAAAAGCCGAGCTCGCCGCCTTTGCCCCGGAAACCAAGGTCGCCCTTATCAAGCCCACAACGGCCTCGCCAGTAAACCAACAAGCCGATTTCGCGCTCACTCTCGCTTCGCGGGTCCCACCGGAGACCCCCCAGGAAAACGCGGGGGCCACTCCACGCCCACCCGCGGCCGGCACCGTGCGGCGCAATACCGGTGCAGGAGCCCAGAATCTTGCCTTGCTCGCCCAGCTCGCGGGCGCGACCGACACCGGAGTCAGCACCGGTGCCACCGGAGCAGCCCTGCCCTCCCTCGCCAACAACTCCGACTTTTCCACCGATTCGGTTGCCGTTACCGGCCAAGCAGGCACAACCAATCCGTTTGCCGGTGTCGATATGGAGCAGCTTCGTCAGAACGCAGAGCTGGATCAGTCGGTTGCCGGCGGCGGCCAGGGCGGTCCTGGAGCTGGCCGCGGACAAGGAGGCGGTCCGGGTGGAGGTGGACCCGGCGGCGGAGGCGGATTTGGGGGTGGAGGAGGTGGGTTCGGCGGCGGAGGTGGAGGTTTCGGAGGAGGGGGAGGCCGCGGCGGCCGAGGTGGCGGCGGATTCGGCAATTTCCGCAACTTCAAGCCCAACCAGCCCCATGGCGCGTTCTTTTGGACAGGCGGAAACTCTGCGTTAAACGCCACTCCCTTCCCCATCAAGGAGCAAAAAGAGCCGCAGCCCAGCTACGCGCAAAACCAGTTTGGCCTCACCTTCATGGGCGCGCCTTATATTCCGCACTTGATCGAGCACGACACCAAAGACCTGATCTTCTTCAATGCTTCCGGGCAACGGTCTTCTTCGCCGTTCAGCGAATACGGCAGCGTGCCCACCGCGGATGAGCGCGCCGGCAATTTATCCAGCCTTACCACCCAGGTAGGCACCCCCATCACCATCTATGATCCGCTGACGGGCCTGCCATTCCCGAACAACACCATCCCGGCGGACCGCATTTCGCCTCAGGCAACGGCGCTGCTCAATTACATTCCGCAGCGCAATCTGCCGGGTCAGTTCCAGAATTACCAACGGCTGGCCTCCTCCGAGTCCAACACTACCCGCATCGGTGTGCGTTTCCTGCACAGCTTCGGCCCTAGTACGGGAGGTTCCCCGATCGGCGGGCTGATCCGCCAATACATGGGACAGGGCGGCGCCGGGCTACGTCAGAGCATTAATGTGAATTTCAACTACAGCCACCAGGCGGCCGATGAGCTGAGTCTGTTCCCCGACCTTGGCGGTAAGCAGCAGACGCACCAATATTCCCTCGCGTTAGGCTATTCGATAGGCAAAGGCAGGTTGACCAACAATCTTGGACTCAATTACAACCGCAGCCAGGCACAGCTCAAAAACAACTTCACCAACACCACAGATATTGCCAGCCAAATAGGTATCGAGGGACTGCCTGATGACCCGCAGCTCTACGGCCTGCCAAACCTTACTCTTAACCAGTTCACCAGCCTGAACCAGCAACAGCCGAACTTTCAGACCAACCAGACCATCGGCGCTTCCGACTCCACGTCGTGGATACACAAGAAGCACAACATCCGCTATGGCGGAGACTTTCGCCGCGTCCACAACGATCTCTTTGGCAATACCGGCAATGTCACCGGCACCTTTACCTTCACCGGCGTCTTCACCGAGCAGCCCGGTACCAGCACCAACACCCCCGGCGGCACCGCTACCACAGGTTCTTCACTGGCCGACCTGTTGCTCGGGTTGCCGCAGCAGAGTGCTCTCCAGGCGCCCTACCAGAAATCTTATTTGCGCCAGAATGCGTGGGATGCCTATGCCCAGGACAGCTGGCGAGCCATGGCCAACCTGACCCTGCTCTTCGGGTTGCGCTACGAATATTTTTCGCCTTACTCGGAGAAGTACGACCGCCTCTCCACGCTCGATACCGGCAACAATTTCGCATCCGTCGCTACCGTTCTCTCGGGGGGCGTCGGACCTTACACCGGCAAATACCCGCGTGATCTCGTCTACCCGGAGCACAACAACTTCTCTCCCCGGCTCGGCATCGCCGTGCGCGCGGCGAAAGACACCGTCGTGCGCGCCGGGTATGGCATCAATTACGCAGTTGGACAATATTCGAAATTCATCCAGGATTTCGCCTTCCAGCCGCCTTATGCCAACGTCCAGACCAATGAATACTCCACCGCGGCGCCAATCAGTTTGGCAGTAGGCTTTCCCACACCTCCGCAAGATCAGCAGGGCAACTACTCTGTCAATAAGTACTACCGCCTGCCCTACGTCCAGGTGTGGAACCTGAACGTGCAGCGAACGCTTCCGCTCGGAATCGTGCTGAACATTGGCTACAACGGATCCAAGGGCACCCGTCTGGACATTGTCGATGCGCCTGGCCGTTCGGACACTGCATCGCTGAGTGGAGTTCTCTATGACTATGAGGATTCGATCGCTTTCTCCAATTACAACGCGCTGACTGTGAGCGCGCGCAAACGTCTGCAGCGGGGGATCGCGCTGGGGGCGACCTACACCTACAGCCATTCCATCGACAACGCCAGCTCGATCGGAGGCAACGGTGGCACCAGTACAGTGGTGGCGCAAAACTGGCAGAATCTGTTGGCGGAAGAATCGAATTCGAGTTTCGATGTACGCCACAACCTGACCGGCAACTTCCTCTACGAGTTGCCGTTAGGACCCGATGAACGCTGGGTAAATACCGGATGGGCAGCGCATTCGCTCAGCGGCATCTCGCTTTCCGGCACCTTCACCTTAGCCACCGGAGAAGCGCTCACGCCGCACTATGAAGCGGCGGTCGCCGACGTAGCGCGCGGAAGTACCGGATCCCTTCGCCCCGATCGCGTTCCCGGGGCCTCACTCACCGCCGGCGGCGGCTCGCTTGATAACTGGTTCAACAAGAGTGCCTTTGCCACGCCCGCGAACACCTATGGGACGGCTTCACGTTACTCGATTCCCGGACCAGGCACGGTCACAATCAATGCCTCGCTCTCCAAGACCGTTCGTTTCTCAGAAACCCGCACCTTTGAGATGCGCGCCACCGCCAGCAATCCCTTCAACACCGTCCAATACACAGGCGTCGATTCGACGTTGGGCTCGGGAACCTACGGCCAGGTAACGGCGGCTGCCGGTATGCGTCAATTCACTTTCAACGCCCGTTACCGCTTCTAGAGAGGATTGGATGAAGGTCAACCGCCACTTGCGCAAAATCATCTCCTTGGCTCTTATCGGGCTCTGGGGAGCGGTGACCCTCGCTGCGCAGGATCAGGCCCCATCCACCCCGGATACGCAAACCGCCTACACCCTTAAGGTCAACAGCGACCTGGTCCTGACCAACGTCGTCGTCCGCGACAAGAAGACCGGAGAAGTGGTCCGTGGCCTCACTGCCGACGACTTCCAGGTCCAGGAGAACGGCAAGCCGCAAAAGATCATCAGCTTCGATTTCCAGAGTGTCGATCAAGCGACCCCTCTCAATGAGGCCACCGTAACCGGCAAGGCTCCCAATTCGATCCTGGGCAGCATGAACCGCGTCGCCACCTCAACCCAATTGCGCAACCATCGCCTGATCGTGATGTTCTTCGACATCACCTCCATGCAACCGGAGGACCTGGAACGGGCTCAGGACGCGGCCCGCAATTACATAAATCGCCAGATGCAACCCGCGGATCTGGTCGCCGCTGTCTCGCTGGACCAATCGCTTTCGATGGATCAGGACTTCACCGCCAATAAGCAACTGCTGCTGAACGCGGTCAATGCCTACTCCGGAACCCAGGGCGCGGGATTCCAATCCGGAGCTACCAGCACCACCAACCAGGTAGAAGACACCACTGCCTTCACCCCCGATGAGCAGGAGTACAACGACGTCAATACTGATCGCGAGCTCTTCGCCTTCGAGGACATAGCCCACTCTCTGGCCTACATCAACGAGAAAAAATCTCTGCTCTATTTCTCCGGCGGCATCCAGCGCGACGGCATTGAGAACCAGGCCTCGCTTCACGCTGCCATCAACGCCTCGGTGCGCGCCAATATGTCCATCTATTCCGTCGACGCCCGCGGCCTGGAAGCGATCTCGCCTCTGGGCGACGCGAGCACCGGCAGTCTGCGCGGCACCAGCGGTTACAACGGCGCAGCCTTGCAAAACAATCTCGATTCCAATTTCAACACCCAGGAAGTGATGGCCACTCTATCGTCGGATACGGGAGGCAAGGCCTTCTTCGACTCCAACGATTTTTCCCCTGCCTTTCAGCGCATCCAGCAGGACACCTCTGCCTACTACGTGATCGGTTTCCGCTCCACCGACACAGCGAAGGACGGCCGCTACCGCAGGCTCACCATCAAAATCAACCGTCCCAATGTAAAGCTGGAGTACCGCCCCGGCTACTACGCTCCTGCCGACTACAAGCATGCCAACAAAGATGAGCGCGAGCGCCAGTTGCAGGAGCAGTTGGCCAGCGACCTGCCTGCCACCGACGTCGAGGTCTACCTCGAGGCTTATTATTTCCGCAGCGATGCGGGCGGCGGAACGCCCCGTTATTACGTGCCTGTCTCTCTCATTGTGCCCGGCTCGCAGATCCCCTTTGTAAAAGGCGGAGATCGCAGCAAGGCCACTCTTGACATCATCGGAGAGCTCAAGAACACGGCCGGGCAGGACATGGCCGAGATTCGTCAGACGGTGAAGCTTGCCATTGACGACTCGCAGCAGGTTTCGCGCAAGAACATCCAATACACCACTGGCTTTAGTTTGCCTCTGGGCAAGTATCATCTCAAGTTCGTGGTCCGCGAGAATCAAACCGGGCGCATGGGCTCTTTTGAAACCGACATCAACCTGCCCGACCTCAAGAAGTTTCCGCTCAAGCTCAGCTCCGTCGTCCTTTCCAGCCAACGAACTGCCGCGGGCAAGAAGGATGAGGATAATCCGCTTACCAACGGCGGCTTCACCTGGGTACCGAATGTAGCTCATGTTTTCCGCACCGATCAGCACATGTACTTGCTTTACGAGCTGTATGATCCCTCGGGTGCAGCGAAGAGCAGTCCAGGCAAGCCCGGCATGAAAGTGCTGACCAGCATCGAGTTTCTGCAGGGCACCAGCAAAGTTTTCGAGACCCCATTGGTTGAGGCCAACACCATAAACGTGCCTGGGCGCGACGCTGTCGCCTTTGCCTTCGACATTCCCCTTGATAGCCTCAAAGCCGGCCTTTACATCTGCCAGGTCAACGTCATCGATGACACCGGAGGCAGCTTCAGCTTTCCCCGTCAGGCCCTGCTGGTCCGCGCCGCCGCACCGCCGCCAGCCACGCCAACCGTAACCCCACCGCCCCCGGCACCTCCTCCCGCAGAATGACAATTTCCTTGTCATTAACCCGTCGGACAGAATTGTCATCCGGACCGAAGCCTCCATGTAACAAATCTCCCGGGTAACAAATCGATGGGTGCCCCAGGTCTCGCTTTTGAGACCTGGGATCCCCGCAACCGATTTGAATGGATGAACCGCCCTCCCCTTGTCATCCAGCAGCGGACCCACCGACGGACGCATCTCTTTTGGAATAAAGTTAACCTGACGGTGAAAAACTAATGAAAGCAGTTCTCCTGCACGGATACGGAAGCGTCGATCAACTGGTCTACGAGGAAGTGCCAATTCCTGTTGCCGGCACTGGCGAAGTGCTAGTCAAACTCATATCGACCAGCATCAACCCAATCGATTACAAAGTGCGGCGCGGCGACATGAAAAACATAATGCCGCTCCAGCTTCCCGCCATTCTCGGGCTGGGACCTTGCGGGTCAGGTAGTGGCCGTAGGCAAAGGAGTCACCAGCGTAAAAGTGGACTCCCTCGTACTAGCCGTCACCGGCAAAACCTACGCCGAATATGTAACCTGCAAAGCCGAAACTCTGGCGCTAATGCCCGACGGCCTCAACCCCGTCGAAGCAGGTGCTTTGCCACTAGTCCTGACCACCGGGGCACAATTGATTGAGAAGGGAATCAATCCGCGCTCGGGCCAAAGGCTGCTTGATTACCGGTGCGCTGGGTGGAGTTGGGCGTACCGCGGTCCATGTTGCCAAAACGCATGGAGCTCACGTGATCGCCGCTGTGCGCGCGAGTCAGCGTTCCGAAGCAGAAAAACTGGGAGCGGACGAAATCGTCGCCCTGGACGATCAAAAAGAACTGGACAGCCTCAAAGAATTAGACGCAGTAGCAGATACCATTGGGCACGACGTGATCGACCGGCTCCTTCCCCACCTAAAGAAAAGCGGAATTCTCGCGACCGTAGTCGGCAAACCGGAATCCGCGAAAGGGCGGCCAGACCTCCAGGTAAATGAGGTATATTCGCAGCCGGACGGAAAACGTCTTGAACAGCTTGCCCGCGAGATCGCACAGGGTGCTTTCACCATCCCCATCGCCAGGACAGCTAAAGCTAGCGGATATTCGGCAGGCTCACGAGCTGGGAGAAAAAGGCGTGGACGGGAAAATCCTACTGACCCCATAAGCGCTCGTTAGCTACTGGATGAGCTTCGATACGGGCAATGCCTGCATCCGGAGTTACAGCACGTCCCGCGCTTTAAATGGTATTGCGCGGTAAAAACCAGGTAAGGGCCGTCGTAGTAGTAATCCTCTGCTTCGAGTGCCGCGGATGCGGGAGGGGGCTTGGCCGATTCATCGTCCATGTCGTATTCTCGCACACTGCTCTACGTACCTGTATCCAGGTGAAATGTCTTATCGTAAGGCACGACCGGATAACCCTTGGCCTTCCATGCCGCCAAGCCGCCTTTAAGGAACTTGACTCGATTCACATCGATGTTCGGCGCCACGCTCTGCGCCTTGAGTGCGATCGAGCGGCTGGTCTTATCACTGGGGCAAGTGCAGTACACAACCAGATCCTTATCCGTCGGGATAAGAGCCGGATTTGCCATTGCATCCTCGGGAGAAATCCTCTGTGCTCCCTCGATAATCTCCGAGTCAGCCAACAAGTCCAGGGGTTGACGAACGTCCAGGATTAACAAGTTAGTGTGGGCTTCCAGGAGGCTGTGAAGTGCTTCCGGCGTGATACTGATCCGTTCGAACTCGCGGCGAGCCTTGATCCGCCGCGTCCATATCACTGCCAACCAGCCCCAGATGACAATTGCAATGATGGTCAGCACCAAATTCATCCTGGACCTCCTCAGATACGCGTTAGATTAGCAAGCCGGTGGAAATGATTCGAGACTGTTCAAACTGCGGTTACTGCCAGACTACTGTCTTCCACCCGCACGGCGCCGCCGACAAAGCTGACTGTCTTTCCTGGAACGGCAGCCGGCCGCTCTCCCGGAACCACAACTCCGGCCAAATTGAGCGGGTCGGCCGCCGCCACGGTGATCGCCTCATCGCTCATATGCAGGCGAGTCTCGCGCAGCGATGCCACCGCTTCCGGCACTGCGAACTGTTCTCCGCCAAATCCGCTGAGGAATCTGCCCCCGCGCACGTTCCCCCGATCCTCCAGCCGGCGAAACATGCCCAGCAGTTCGCGCCATCGAGGTATGGTTGTCTCCCGTTCCAGCACGTCACGAAAGACGACGCCGTAACGCCGTAGCAGCATCCAGCACGCGGACTCCAACTCTGCCTCGCGCCGCTCCGCCTGTGCGCCTCCGCTCTCCACCAGTCCGGCCGACGGGTTCAGCAGGCTCCATCGTCCGACCGTGTTGCGTGTCCGTCCGCCCTGGGAGGCAGCCTTACGCCGTGGGATCGATCAGCACCCGCAGGCTGTCAAACCCGTCGGCTGTAACCAGTCCCGCCGCCACCAGTTCCCACAGGGCGCGATTGACCTGTTCTGCCGGCAGGCCGAGACCACGTACCAGGTCCCCGGCAAATACCGCTCCGTATTGCGCCAGGTGACCACGCGTCTGCCAGGCCAATTCGCTCAGGCAGGCCCGCAAAGCGGGCTCAGGAATCGCGCGCTGCGCCAGGCATCGGTCCATCCACAGCGCGTCTTCGCGGAGAAAGAACGTGACCGGAGCCATGCTGGTAGGAACCACCCGCTTGGGAGCCGTAAAGTCGCTGCCATGAGTGGCAAATGCTGGATGAGGGGAGATTCGTCCCCACCCAACCACACCCTCCATGCACAGCGTATCCAGCCATCTCGGATCGTAGCCGGCAACCCTTTGCGGCAGCAGCGTCCGTTCCCACTCGATCGCCGGCGCCTCAAAGCCCTCCAGCAGCCGCAGCGCCTCCAACACCCCCGCCTCGCCGCTAAGCTGCGCGCGTGGCGCCGCCCGCTGCCAGCGCAGCAACCAATTCATATAGACCGCCGGCGTTACCGGCTCGATCTGCTTGCGCAGCCCAGCCAGCGTTCTCTTATGGATGCGCTGCAGCAGTCTACGCTCGCACCATTCCACATCCTCATCGCAGGCCGCCTGCGCGGCCCCCTCAAATACCCCCCGCAGGATGGTTCCCTGCATCTCCATCACCAGCATGGCTGCCCAGATAGCGGCTGGCTCCACTCCCAGCCTCGCGCCCAGCGTCCGCGAAGTCACGGGGCCGAGCAACGCCATCCATCCCTGCACACACTTCCGCACGACATCGCCGTAAACCAGCTCCTTTGTTTCTGCGGGGCAGGGAAGTGCCCGTTCTACGCCGAACTCCGGCCACAACAAGCGAAGGTGCTGCACCCGCTCCGCCGCCACCATGTACTGCCGTCCCGCATGTTCGGCTAACGTGGCTCGGCCATGCGACTGAAGCCGTTCAAAAAATAAAGGCCAGTGCAGCGCTCCGTCGAGGTTTTGAATTTCCACCGGCACCACGATCAAAGAGCAGAGCAGATCATGCAGCTCGTGCTCATCGCGCACGTCAGGCCAGCACTCTTCCCGCAACTCGGCAATCGACGCAGGATCGAGCCGGCCTGCCTCTCCCAGCAGCTTTTCCGGAACCATGCCGCGCATGCTCACCGCGCGCGCCCTCCGCTCCTCCAGCGGCGCATCGTCCAGGAAGGCATACGGGTTGGCGTTCAGCAGTTCATGCGCAAACGCGGAGGGCGTAGCGCTGTCGACCGCAAGACAGCGAATCGACCCAGTTCGAATCCCGGCAAGCAATCGGATCAATCCTTCCAGATCCATCGCTTCCGTCAGCACATCCTTCATCACTTCCTGGATGAGCGGGTGTTCGGGTATCTGGATATCGCCTTCGATATTTTCCTGGCAGGCAGCCACCTGCGGAAAGACGCTGGCCAGCAGGTCATCCGACCGCGTCCGCTGCACCTGGGGTGCGATGCGTTTGCCATTATAGAACCGCAACAGTTGCAAACTACGCCCCGCATCCCATCGCCAGCGCGCGCGAAAAATAGGAGAATCGAGCGATGCCTGCTCCAGCAGCCCGGTAACCGTCTGCTCGGTAAGAAAATCGAATACGTCGCTGAGCGGGAAGCTATGCTGCTCGGCCAGCGAGATATTCAGCCCGTTATCGGTGGCTGCCGCCTGCAGCTCAAAATTGAAACCGCGGCAGAATCTTTTTCTCAGCGCCAGGCCCCACGCCTTATTGATTCGCCCGCCGAAGGGCGCGTGCAAAATCAACTGCATCCCACCGCCCTCATCGAAGAAGCGTTCGGCGATGATGGTGTCCAGCGTGGGCACAGCTCCCAGCACCGCCCGCCCGGCGGCGATATAGCCGATCATTTGTTCCGCGCCCGCATCATCCACGCAGCATTCCTGCTTCAGCCAGGCCACAGTCTCTGCCACCGTAGGGTGGGATTGGCTGATGTATCCCGGGAGCACATCCCCGGTTCGCGCGCTGATCTCCTGCCGCAAGCTGGAGACGAAGCCTGAGAGCTCGATCGTCCTTTGCGGAGCCTCTCCACGCCAGAAGGGCACATTCGGCGGCTGGCCGTGTGCATCCTCCACCAGCACCCGCCCTGCGCTCTCCACCCGCTGCACCCGCCAGCTGGTATTGCCCAGCAGAATCACATCGCCCGCCGAAGTTTCCACCGCGAAGTCTTCGTCCAGCGTAGCGATCTGCACCCCTTCCGGCTGCACAATCACGGAGTAGAGTGCGGTGTCGGGAATGGTGCCACCATTCGACACAGCGATGGTGCGCGCCCCTCGCCGTGACTGCATGCGGCCATTCACCCGGTCGCGCAGCAGGTACGAACCGTAGCGTCCGCGGCTGGCTTCGATCCCATCTGCCAGCAGGCAAAGTATTTCGTCATAATCTTTTCGGCTCAGACACTGATACGGATGGGCGCGCCGCAACACCTCATACAGCGCATCTTCCTCCCACGCTTCCGCAGCGCAAGCCGCCACAATCTGCTGCATCAGCACATCCATGGGGCAATGGGGAATCTCCAGCCGGTCCAATACGCCGCGCCCGCATGGCGCGGATCAGCGCAGCAGACTCCATCAGGTCGTCGCGTGTGGTGACGAAGAATCGTCCCTTGGGAATCGCACCCCGCCAGTGCCCGGCGCGGCCCACGCGCTGCATCGCCGCCGCGATGGCGCGAGGAGAGTTCACCTGGCACACCAGGTCGATGCTGCCGATATCGATGCCCAGTTCCAGCGACGCCGTGGCCACCAGCAACCGGATCTCACCGTTCTTCAATTTGCGCTCCGCCTCCAGGCGCAGCTTTCTCGAGAGGCTGCCGTGGTGCGCCGCTACATTCTCCTGTCCCAGCCGTTCGCCCAGGCAGAACGCCAGCCGTTCCGCCATGGCCCGCGTATTGACGAAGACCAGCGTCGAACGATGCTGCAGGGCCAACTCCGCCATGCGTTCGTAGATGTCATCCCACACCGCATTGGTCGCGACCGATCCCAGCTCTTCTGCAGGCACCTCGATGCCCAGGTCCAGCACGCGATGTTGGCCCACCTGAACGATGGATACGTCCGCTCCCCGCCGTCCCCCCAGGAAGCTGGCCACCAGCTCGATCGGGTTCTGCGTTGCGGAAAGCCCGATGCGCAGTGGAGGCTGCGATCGTCCGCTGATCAAGCTACCCGGGCTCAGCCGGTTTTCCCCGCACACCAGCGCGTCGAGTCTTTCCAGGGTAAGCGTAAGGTGGGCGCCGCGTTTGTCATCGGCAACGGCATGAATTTCGTCGACGATGACCGTCTCGACCGAGCAAAGGTTCTGCCGGCTCTTTTCTGCCGTCAGCAGGATGTACAGCGACTCCGGCGTGGTGACGAGGATATGTGGCGGCCGTTTGAGCATGGCCCGGCGTTCTGCGGGCAGCGTATCGCCGGTGCGCACCGCGGTCCGGATGGGCGGGCACAAGTAGCCCCGTGCCATGGCCAATTCCTGGATCTCCCGCAGTGGCATCTCCAGGTTCTTCTGCACATCGTTGCTGAGTGCTTTGAGTGGGGAAACGTAAACCACAGCAGTGCTGGGTGCAAGTGAGCCATCGATCGCCTGCCGGATCAGCTTATCGATACAGATGAGAAACGCGGCCAGCGTCTTGCCCGACCCGGTAGGAGCAGAAATCAGCGTAGGCCGGCCATCGAGGATCGGTGGCCATCCCAATTCCTGGGGCGCAGTGGGGCTCCCAAACTTGCCCAGGAACCACTCCCGCACCAGGGGATGCGCCCAAGCCAGCGCTTCGCCTATTTTGTTTTCCGGCATCTCCCCATTTTAGGCGCAAATTTTCCAACAATAGGGAGATCAAACAGTCCCGTGGGACGGCTGAGATTAGCCCAGGACGCAGTCCTGGGTATGATAGGCGAAGCGAACCAGTCCCGTAGGGACGGCTGAAAATAACGCAGGACACTAGTCCTGAGTATCCGCAAAGGTCCAGCAAATACCTGAACCGGGTCCAGGGCATTTTCCGCCGTGTCTACGGGACTGGCCTCTGTGCCTTTTCTCCAAAAAGACAGAACCCAGGACACAGTCCTGGGTCTCTCACTTCACTAAACGCGCGCTTCAAGCCGCGCCCACCCCAGTTACCTTTCAGGTTCGCTCACAGAAACCCGTGCTTCTTATTGGAGTGCCAATTCGACTCTTCCTTCTTCAGCGGCGGAGGAGTCGTCTTTCCCCAGAACTGATGGTTCCAAGTCACCGCCTGAAGTCCATCGTGGCTCGGTTGAAACACCATCGGAGGATCGGTAGGCTTACCCTCCACGGCGTCAAACTTCACCGTGATCTGGCTGCCGGCATCGCTCCAGTGACCAAAGGTCGTAGTCGCGCCCTTGCCCGTATCCTGGGTCACGGTTGCCGTACCGTCCTTGCCCAGGCTTACGCTGAACGCGGGGCCTGCGGGCAGGGCGGGATCAGTAACGTCGGGCGCTTCGGAACTATAAATCCCGGCATACTTCGATTCCGAGGCGAAAACAGAAGTGGCAACCAGCGTTAAAACGCCGGCGATTACAAGCTGCAAGGGAAAATATTTGGCGGTTCTCATAACGTTCCCATCATTGCGCTAGGTTGAGGTGAAGGCAAGATGCAGGGCAAAAACGAAAGTTGTATCAAGGAACCCCGTCGCGCCATCCGCGTCCATAGAATGTTGCTATGGATTTTTCCGCCGCTGAGCGCGCCCGCCGCATTCGCCTCGTACTCTTCGATGTTGACGGAGTTCTCACCGATGGCAAGATATGGACGCTCCCCGTCAAAGAGGGGGAGAAAACCTTTGAGCCGAAGGGATTCCACGCCCACGACGGCATTGGCATTTCGCTGGCCCGCCTTGGAGGCATCCATACCGGCGTCATCACCAAGCGCACCTCGGAAACCGTTGCCCAGCGGGCTCGCGCTCTGCGCATGGAATACGTCTACATGGGGCAGGACTACAAAATACGTGCGCTGCGCGAGATCATGCAGCAAGGATCATTCACCCTGGACCAAATCGCCTACGTCGGCGACGACATCATCGACCTGCCGATCATGCGTGTTTGCGGGCTGGCCATTGCATCCGCCAACGCCCGCGACCAGGTCAAGGCTGCCGCCCACTACATCACCGCAAATCCGGGCGGCGAGGGAGCCGGACGCGACGCCATCGATTTCATCCTGCAGGCTCACGGAATCCTTGAGCAGTGCATCGAGGAATACATCGACGAGCACCACGCGCCCGCCGGTCCGCAGTGAGCACGAAGACACGCTGGCGTATGCTATCTCTTTGGGTTGAAAGATGATGTCTCAGCCTTTTCCATCCCTTTCATGCGCAGGAGCGTGAGCAAACTGATGTGGATTCCATCCCTTCCCAGGTCCCTTTCTTTTCTCCTTTTTCTTTTCCTTTCGGCCTTATCCGCGTGGCGCCCGGCGATTGCTCAGACCTTGAAGAACCTGGATGGCGCGGTCAGCGTCTTTGGGCAATCCTCCGGATCATCGAGTGGCAACGGCATCCAGGACAATCCAACCGAATCGATGGGCGCACTCGCCACTTTCCGGCAATCCTTCCATCCCTGGTTGGGCTACGAGGTCAATTACAGCTACACCCGCTTCACCGAGAAGTACTCCAACATTCCCTTCGGTGTGCAAAACAACGTGCACGAGGTGACGGTCGCCTATCTGCTGCAGGGGCCTACGCTTCCCATTCTCGGCTTGCAGCCATTCGGCGCCATCGGGACAGGCGCCCTGATCTTCCTGCCCACCACCACCGGCGGCCAAAAATACAACAAGCAGACCCAGGTGCCGCTGCTTTACGAGTTGGGCATCAACTATCCGATCCTCACCTCGCACCTTGGGCTGCGATTTCAATACCGGGGGCTGGTCTACACCACGCCGGACTATAACGCGCCCGCGCTGGCAATCAACGCTAAGCGGCAGACCTCCGAACTAAGCCTGGGCGCGTACTTGCACTTTTAGCAGGAGAAAATCATGAGCATTCCACGCCATCGAATCCTGATCGTGGCCTTGACCGCTGTCCTAAGCGTGCAGCCTCTGCTTGCCAAATCGGACGCGAAGCAGTGGGTCGGCACCTGGGCATCGGCTCCTCGGCTCGACGCTCACGCCAGGAACGCCGAGGATCTTTTCGCCTCAGGCTCACAACCGGGAGTCACTCTGCGCGAGGTGGTTCACGTCAGCATGGGGGGAGACATGGTCCGGGTACGCTTTTCGAATCTATACGGCACCGGTCCGCTGGTCATTGGCGCCGTGGAGATCGCTCAAACCCAGAAGGGAGCGGCGATCGTCCCCGGCAGTGCCAAGCCTCTCACCTTTCATGGGCAGCCGTCGGTTTCCATTCCAAACGGGGCCCTTGCGGTCAGCGATCCCATTCCCTTCAAGTTGGCTCCCCTTTCCGACCTGACCGTCAGCTTCTATCTCCCCCATCCCGCAGGTCCTGTGACCGAGCATGAATTAGGCGAAGCCACCAGCTATCACGCGCCGGGCAACGTTGTATCCAGCCCTGACTTGGCGGCGGCTGCCACTGAGACCATGTGGTTTTACCTCAACGGGGTCGATACTCTCGCTGCCGCCGATGCGGCTGCCGTGATCACCCTGGGCGATTCCATCACCGATGGCGCCAGATCCACCGTCGATACCAATCAGCGCTGGCCTGATGAGCTGGCCCGCCGCCTGCAAGCGGACCCCAAATATCGTCGCTTTTCCGTATTGAATGAAGGCATCAGCGGAAACAAAATTCTGCTCGATGGAGCCGGCCCAAATGCGCTCGCGCGTTTTGATCGCGATGTGCTTGCCCAGAGCGGAGCGAAGTATCTCCTCATCCTGGAGGGCATCAACGACATTGGCCGCCTGCATGGCACGCCCGATGCCGGTCTGACGGCGGCCGACCTCATTGGGGCCCTCGATCAGATGATCCTGCGCGCTCATACCCATGGCATCGCCGTCATCGGTTGCACCCTGACGCCCTATCATGGTGCCGGCTACTACACCGAGAACGGCGAAGCCATCCGCAAAGCCGTGAATGACTGGATCCGAACCGGCGGCGCTTTTGATGGAGTCGTGGACTTTGAAGCCGCGGTCCGGGATCCCAATCATCCCGACACCTTTCTCCCCGCCGACGACCCGGGCGACCATCTCCATCCCAACGATGCCGGCTACAAAGTGATGGGCGACGCCATAGACCTGAAGCTCTTCACCCTCAAGCCAAAGCAACCGTGAGGTGCTTCGTTTTGCCGATCCCGACGTGCGTGGTAACGATGGAACGTGCGACCTGATAATCCGCCAAGGCCCGGAGGGCCGACCGCCAAACATAGCCCAGCCCGGAAGGGCTGGGAAGTGGATAGACGCGACCGAGCGCCGTAGGCGCGGCACTCTCTGCTCCATACCCCTAACCAACGGCCAATCGACCGCTCCAGCAAAATTAAGCCCTGTGGAAAACCCCCTCTCCGAATTCCTGTTGAAGGCGAGTAAAAGATACATTACTATCGCTTCAACAACGGTACTTTTGTAACCGATTCGTCCCTGCGTTACTGCATCTCAAATAAGTGGGAGAGACTATGAACGATTATTGTGTAATCCTTTGCCGACAGCCTTTTGTGAACCCTGCGTACCCGCGCACCAAGCGCTTTTACGTCGGAGCCCCCACGGCTGACCGTGCAATACTTGCCGCATCCGATCAGAATCCTCATTTCCGTGTCATGGGCATCGAACATAGCGACGTTTATCCTCGCATTCCGTTAGGCGAGCCTTCGCCATCGGTCTGGCAAGCCGCTTGAAGATCCTCGTTCCTGTTCCGCCCTCCTGGCGACTCTAAACCGGACTTGACAAAATTTATCGCGCCCTGCAACATGTCGTTATGCGACATGTTGCAAAGGATGCTAAGCCTCTGAGTGAGCCTGTCGTGCTCATGCTGACCAGTCTCGCCTCCGAGCCAAAGCATGGCTATGCGCTCCTCAAGGACGTGGAGGAGCTCAGTCAAGGGCGCGTTCAACTCAGTACTGGCACCCTCTACGGGGCCATCCGCCGCCTCCTCGAAGATCGATGGATTGAGCGCTTCGAGCAAGAGGACACATCGCGCGACAAGCAGGCCTACCGCCTGACCACTGTGGGCCGGACACAGCTAAACGCTGAGATTGCCCGCCTGCGCCATCTTCTCCAATCGGCGACGACGCGCTTAGGCCTCAAGGAAACGTAGATGAGAGCCACCGATTTTTACCGCGGCTTGCTCCTCCTCTACCCTGCGGACTTTCGCAATCAATTTTCCGGGGAGATGATCTCTGTCTTCGAGCAAAGGGCAGGCGAGCGCTTTGCTGACCGGAACTCTGCCCCTGTCGCCTTTTTCGTAATCGAGTTCTTGAGCCTACTGAAAGGAGCCTTCATCATGTGGCTAGCTGAGACCCTAACTGAGCACCCCAACCCCTCGGTTGCAGACGCGTCGAATACACCCACCGTTGAGGAACTAACAAGACAGCGTGCGATCGCCATTAAAAAAATGTGCGCATCCATAGCTGAGCACGACTTCAACACTGCCCGGCAGTATTCCTATGAAGAAACTCGCATCAAGAATCTTCTCCGCGATCTCCTGAAAGCCTCATAAAAGAAAGCGCCGCAATCTTCCCACCTCTGCTTCGAAGGCCGTCTGAAAAGCCTTATCAGACGGCCTCTTCCCGCTGACAAATCCCGCCTCGATCGAGAGTTGCTCGCCGCGCCGGAAGGCGTTAACCCATCCGATAACTTCCGCTCTCCAGAGTAACGGCATGGCGTAGTACCCAAGTTTTCGCTTTGCCGGCGGAGTATAAGCCTCGAATCGATAGGGCCAGCCCCAGAAGTACTCGAATCTGCGCCGGTCCCACACCACCGGATCGAACGGCGCCAGGAAGCGAACCACCTCTTCCGGTTCGTCGCGCATTAGTCGGCCGGCTGGCCATAGATAGCGGACCCCATCTACCTCCGCGCTCTCCATTTCCCCGGACTTCAACAGCTTGGCAACAATGTGGGATCTTCTCCTGCAGCTCTGGAGCGGTGTACCGCAGCCGCTGAACCGCTGCGCGAAGACTGCTCTGCGGCACTGGTGCCAGGATCCGGGTGATTAGCAACGCCAGTCGCCGCAGCCGTTCTTCCGGGTCGATGGGTTGATGGTGGAAAGCAGCTTGTTGGTAGAGCTTTACCCCCTTATCGCGGCCGGAAATCCGTATCAAACCGAGGTAGTGCAGCTTCTCCAGAATGCGAGTCGTTGATTTCGAGTACCCGCCCCAGGCGTTGGTTTCCCGATCTCTGCCCAAGCTGGCTTCCAGTTCCCGAGGGTGAAGCCGCTTGCTCCGCGAGACCACTTCGAGCACTCTTTGCTCTGTGGCCGTGAGTGGCCTTTGCCCTCTGGGATGGAGCAGCTGCCAGGTCGCCACAGGCATAAAGCCATAGGCGTAGAGAATATCTTCTTCAAGTTTGAGGCTGCGATACCCGCGGTCGAGGTCATCCACACTATAATCCGTCACCCGTTGGCGCAGGATCAGGTCTTGGGCGCGGGCCGGGGAGCGGATCGGGTCCGCCTGAACGAAGCCCAGTTTGCTCACCGCTCGTCCAAGCGTAGTCGCGCGAAAGAGAGACGACGCCACCGCATGATGTTTCAGATCCCGCAAACTACTCATAAAATCCCAACGAAAGGACCTGCCCCTTCGCTCAACCACTCCCCCTTGTCATCCCGAGAGCTTGTGACTTTTTCGATCTTTCCGTGTTTTTGGATCCGACCAGATGTTTTTCAATCCCCTCCAGAAAGGCGTCATCCTGAGCGAAGCGCCTCGCAGATTTATCGGGTATCAGAGATTTTATGGCGCGAAGTCGAAGGACCCCGGCGATGCTTTGTTGGGCAGATGCTCTTAGGAGCTTTCCGGCCACGGCCTGCGGTTTCCTTTACGACCAACTGAATTTCCCCTTTCCGCAACCCTGTCCCCCTCCGTTTTTACCGACGCAGCCACTACCATGCCCGCAGCGACACACTCCGCCAGAATACGAATACCCAGTCCAACCTCCGACACCGCAAGCATCCAGGTCATTGCGCCGATCACACCACCTGCCATCGCCCCGACAAGAACGCGAATCAACACCCGTTCAGGTACTCCACCCAATGCAAAAATCCCGATCGCGAACAATCCGCCGAGCAGAATCTCGGCGCCGATCAGTTCAATCTCCCGCAGTGGTATCGAGCCCGGAAGCCACGACAAAATCCTGTTCGGCAAGCGTGGTCTCTTTTACTCCCAGATCTGTGTGTGCGACATCTTTGCCGTCCACGTACAACCTGGAAATCCGCCCATCGTAGACCGCCGCGACAAACGACGTTTTGTTTGCCGACAGAACCGGTCCGGAGAACAACGCCGGGTCCGTCCCATTTTCCCCTGACGCAGGCGTCCGCACCCGAAACGTAAGTGTGTTTCGGACCTGCGCCAGGGTAAAGTTGCGATTCAGCAGATCTTGAGAGTAAGTAACTACACGCGCCGGGCCGGTCTGTTCCAGGTTATCTGTGCGCATCCAGACCAGGAGTGTCATCCGGTTTGCCTGCACCAGCGTGTCGTATAGGTTAATCTCCTGCTCCCTGGATAGAAGCGAAACGCCGGACCGCTTGGTTAAATCCGCGTCCCGCATCGGCCCGGCAACCGCTCCAGCCGGGATCTCGCCTCGATGTGCGATATCGCTAATTTCGGACGCATTCATGGCAAACGGATAAACAGCAAATTCCTCAATGGTTCCCGCCCACGGCCGCATCCCGTTCAATTCGTTCCCCACCGCCAGGTGAAACGTAGAATTCCAGTTTGAAAAATCAGACGCAGGACGCGGGTGCGCCAGCGCTAGAGTCCCCAGGAGCGCGAGCGGAATCGCCGTCATCGCGATTGGTCGAGGAAGCCGCAAGGATGGGGAAGTCCCGGCAGGAACCCAAAGTCTTGCCAGAAAGTATCCGGCCACAGCACCGCTGGTGTTAGTCGCGATATCCACGAAAGACGGAATTCGGTCCACGAAGCCGAGCTGCAACGTCTCCGCGCACGTTGATAAACAAAGACCAAACAGGAATGCCCGTTTCAGAGACGAGCCGCCCAGCGCGATCCCCAAAGGCAAGTAGAGGATGACGTTGTTGATGATGTCGGAGAGGTCAAACGCATCGATGATGTATCTGAGCGAAGGGTGTCTTAGCCGCAACGGAATCATCGTGGCCGCGACAATCAGGGCGATTGAGGGAGCCAGCAGTCGAATCCGGAGTGGTGCTCGCGTAAATAGCTTCAAGGGGTTCGAATGGAATGCTTAATATTGAGGATACTGACAACTCAGTCCCGAAGGGACGGCTGATGGTAGCCCAGCACGCAGTGCTGGGTTACGTTGACTGCAAGACCAGTCCCGCAGGGACGGCTGAAAATTGCCAGGATGCCAACCTCACAACCCTCTCTACGAGTTTAGCTTTCAGGGAGATCCTCAGCCGCCTAACGCCGATTCGTCGAAATGGAGAAGCAGGTCAGTGCCAGCCACATCATCGAACGTCCGCGTCGAAGACACCCGTCTCGACCGTATTCCCATGCTTCATCTGGACAAAATGCGATAACGTCCGGGCGAAGGAAATCCGTAAGGAAATTCGACCACCGGGGAAATAGGCTCCGCGGTCCTGCTGGGAGTCATATCCATTCCACCCATCCCATCGCCATCGTGCCATTCGCGAGCATCATGGCCTGCATGGCGGCGGAGCCCTCGGGGTGCGTGTGCGCAAACACGGTCCCGTCTGTCTTTACGAAAGCGGCGTGGCCGGCCATCCCCAGGTATAGCCGGATATCCGTTGCGGGTTGTCCGGCGGCGTCGAGCAGCCGGAAGCGAAACGCATAGGCGGTATTGGCGGCAAATCCTGCGGACGATCCCAGACCATGGTGTAGCCATCGGGAAGCCTATAGGAGTCCCGAGCTCGCCCTGGGACAACGGGGGCGGTGCGGCCGAGGCGTCTTCCGGCGCAAGAGGAGCAGGCGGCAAGTCCGCGGGCACGATCAAATCGGCAGTCAGGGTTTCAGGGAAGCCGTTGCTGTGGACGATGTCCGCGTAGAGCCGGAGGTGCCTGAAGGCATGGAGGGAAGAGTCATTCGCAGCTCTCCGGGCGAGACCAGCGCAGGGTGCAGATGGAATGCGGCGTCCATGGCGGGCTGGCGAATAGCATACAGGTGCATCACGTGTCCGTGATCGGGCAGCAGATCGTCGTTCGAGCGCGCCCTGAGGATATGCAGCCTGTCGGTGTCGTGGCGGCCGATCTTGAGATCCAGAGTATTGCCGGAAAGCGTAGGGCTGAGGCTAAGCGGATGGTAGATATCCGCGGCATAGGCCGTCGCTTCCGCGTTCCACCATCGGTAACCGCCGTAGACCAGCAGCAGAGTGACGGCCAGGGTAACGATACTCGCGATCAGTGCCCGGCGGTGAGCGGATGGGCCACCCACCACACCCGGTTCGAGGCGCGACTGGCCGACCGCGGCAGCCACGATGCCCACGATTCCGGCCACCAACAAATCCCGAGCAAAGCGAGACCGATTCCCAGCGGACGCTGCATGGGAAGAATGGAAAGGGGCATCGCCGCGACCGGCACGCTGCTGCTCGCCTTGCCTGCGGCGCCGTCGATATCGAAGTGCACCTGCCACGACCCTGAAGCCATCAGCCACAGCGACCCGGTGAAGAACGCCGGGTCGTCCGGCGAAGGCTTCATGGCGTCGGAGCTGGGCGGATGCTTTGCGGCTTCGCCTGTCAGCGGAGTGGGCGTGATGCGGAGAGAGCGAATTGTCGCCCCGGAGCTTCGCACCTCAATCGTGGCCACGCCCGGAATGACTGGGGGGTGCGGATGGTGACGAACAGCTTGTACGGTCCAGCGTTCACCTCCTCAAAAACATCCTTGCTCCCGATGTGGGCCCAAGCTGGGAGAGCGGCTAACAGCAAACCAAAAAACCAATCTGCCTTACCACCTTCATCGCCGCACGCCGCGCATCCACCGGCCAAACTGCAGACCAAGCCAGGTGGAGATGGAGGCGTAGACGGCAGCCCACAAGAGACCCTTGTAAAGGGCTGCGCCGTGATCGGGGAAGAACCATTCCCGCATCCGGTCGTATCCAGTGGCCCGCGAATTATAGTCAAAATAAATAGTCCCGAAGAAGCGATTCTTGCTCGCGTCCGAGAGCAGGAAGTTGGCAAACGGCCACTCGACTGCGACCAGTACGGCCATGAAAAGCACGCCCGAGATCAGGGCAATCTGCCACGGCTTCCAGTTCTTCACCCGCCGCCAGAGCAGATCAAGGGCCAGCGCCGGAACCAGGATGAGGATCGGAAACTTCGCCGGAACCAGGTGGGTGACCGGGTTGAACACCGGGCCGAGCTTCGGCTGGGCCGGAAAAGCGGAAGAATGAGGATCTCGGCGATCACCATGACGGTATAAACAGCGGCCATGAAGGTAGCTGCCCAGCGCGCCCGCGACGCCTCGGAAAAAGCAGAAAAGAAGAAGGGAAGGCCGATCCCCATTGCAATATAAGCAGCCGCCTGGTGCAGCTTCACGTCCCAGGTGTATTCCTGCATAAAGAACATCTGGCCGACGATCGCCAGCCCTCCAACGTACAGAAATAGCAGCTGCAGCAGCCGGAAAGTGCTGGTGTCGGTTTGTGCGGAACGGTTCATGGCCGCAAGAATGAGGAACATCACGCCAGTGGAGATCCCGCGCAGGCCGAGAATCAGCAGGGCGTGGGGCGGGCTGACAATTTTGACGTCGAGGCCGTACGCGTTATGCCACCAGTTATCGAACGGAGCCGAGGTGAGCACGCGACACATCCCCAACCTGCGAGAAAGATACCCAGCGGGGCGCGCAACCCAAAAACACTGACCGATGCAGCCTTGAGCTCGCGGTCGTGGCCAAACGTGCCCTTGGCGATGAGCCACGCGCAGATGACCCCGGCCAACACGCCGCAAGCGTAGATGGCCATGTGAGCGGGGGTCCAAAAAGTATCCCGTCCAATGGACCGGTGCCAGGAGACATCCCACGCGCCGCCGATGGAAGACGACGTAATGGCCAAAACCCCAAGCCATATGTACCAAGGGATCGCAGGCCGGGAGGGGGAGTCGATAACCCCTGGATATGTGGCCACTGTAGTCATGTCTCAATGATACGCAATCTCCGTGAGTCCAGGCCCCTGCGCAAAGTACCCGAAATGGCCAGATTCAGTCCCGATGTTTTTCGTCAAACTCCCACAAAATCGTCATCCTGAGCGGAGCGCCTCACAGATTCATCGCGTGTCACAGCGCTTGTGGCGCGGGTCGAAGAGCCTGTCCCGAGCCCAGCTCGAGGGAACCCCGACGGTGCTTATCTTACCCATGCTGCTCGGACCCTTTCGACCACCGAGCCCCCACCCATCTTTTGACACCCGGAGTCCTTATTGGTAGGGTTTCCTCCGTGAAGCTGCTTTCTTTCCTGCTCTTCCTCTGTAGTAGCGCTTCGCTGCACACGGCTTTGGCCCAATCGGCCCCGAGTGGCCCACCGGCAGCTTCGATCAGCAGCGTGACGGCTGGCAAAAAGACGAAACCAGGCTCACCGTTGATAACGCCAAGAACATCCGTCTCCTGTGGAAGCTGAAAACCGACAACCCGTCGATGGGCATGCAATCTTTCCGCGAGCCGCTCATTGTCGCCGGTGTACAAACGGGGAGCGGGGTGAAAACCCTCGCCATCCTGGCAGGTAGTTCCGACGACGTTTACGCCGTTGATGCCGAGCGCGGCTCACTAGTTTGGAAGCAGCACCTGAAGTGGTCCTCAGACAAGCCGCAGGAACCGGGTCAGGGCGCTGGCTTCATCTGCAACAATGCGTTGACCGCCACTCCGGTCGTCACTCCGGCAACCGCCCCGCAGCGATTCCTCTATGTCCTCGCGAATGACGGTTACCTGCACACCCTCGATCCGGCCACGGGCGACGAAAAAGACGCGCCGATACAAATGATTCCGGCCGTCTACGGCAAGGCCTACGGTCTGAACCTGGTCAACAACGTGGTCTACACCGTGACCGGGCAAGCCTGCCACGGAGTCCCGAATGAGTTGTACGCGGTAGATCTGGCCACCAAGAAAGCCTTCTCCTCGACCCCTGGACAGGGAGGAATCTTCGGCACCGCCGGTCCCGCGATCGGCAGCGATGGAACGATCTATTTCGAAACCGGAGACGGAGTCTACGATCCCGCGGTCGGAAAGCTATCGACTACCGTGCAGGCTTACACCCCTTCCGGCGACAAGCTGACCCTCAAGGACTACTACACGCCCACCAACCACGCCTGGCTAACCAAGCGAGACCTGGACATGAACACCACACCGGTCGTATTTCCCTACCAGGGACGCGATCTACTGGTTGGCTCGGGCAAAGAAGGCCGCTATTTTCTGATGGACAGCAAGTCCCTTGGCGGGCCTGATCATGAGACTCCTCTTTATCGCAGCCCGCTGGTTTCCAATAAGAACGTCAATTTCCAAACCGAAGGCACCTGGGGCAGTTTTGCCAGTTGGCAAGATAAAGAGGGAACCCGCTGGATCTTGGCCCCGATTGGTGGACCGGTAGCGGTGGATTTTCCCATCTCCTACGGCCCCACGCCTAATGGCGGAGTGATCGCTCTCAAGTTGAAGGACGCGGGTGGAAAAATGGAGCTAACTCCCGCCTGGCTATCGCGTGACATGATGAGTGCCGAGCCGCCCG
The DNA here is from genome assembly GCA_963805955.1 of uncultured Acidobacteriaceae bacterium. Classification (GTDB taxonomy): domain Bacteria; phylum Acidobacteriota; class Terriglobia; order Terriglobales; family Acidobacteriaceae; genus PALSA-350. The sequence goes on along the minus strand of CAWDVZ010000005.1, from coordinate 99,479 downwards.
TCCTAGCCAACGGTGTTGTCTTCGTGCTTGCCGCCGGCGAATTCACAGCTCAGGCGAACGACGAGGACGGCGGACTATACACCTGGGAGCAAAGGATCAAAAACTCCATTCCCGCGAAGCTATATGCGCTTGATGCGCTTACGGGAAAGGAACTCTATTCGAGCGGAGACCAGATAGGTTCCTTCCTTCATCAGGCCGGCATTGCCGTCGCCGGCGGCCGCATAATCTTCGGCACCTTCGACGGAACAATCTACTGCTTCGGCCTGGAATGAAAACTCTATGACATCGCTCGCAGAAAAAACCTCTCAACGAAGCACCAGGACGGAGTTGATGAGGGCCTTAATCAGCAATCGCTCTCTATGGAAGCGCCGCCCTCCCCTTTGTCATCCCGAGCGAAGCCGACCTGTCCCGGCGTGCCGTGGAGGGACCTGCGGTTCAACGGACCCTTCTTGGGAATGTTTTTCCTTACTCGCCCTTTTCTTCGCGGCCGCCTTCTTATTCCCCGGCCTAGCTCAAGCACAAGGCCCACCCCGCGGCTTCTGGCCTCAAGCCGACAGCGACTCCGCACACAGCAACTGGCAGAAAGCCGGAACGGAAATCACACCCGAGACAGTTGCCAAAGACTTCAAACTTCTTGTGGAAGCTAAAGCTCGGCAACGGGCCTACAAAATCACCATCCTTCAGCGAGCCCCTACTCTTTCCCGGCCTGATCACCGGCCGAGGCTTCAAAGACATGGCGCTCTGGGCCGACGCCAGCACCTTATACTCCGTAGACTCCGAACTGGGAGAACTCATCTGGAAGAAGGACTTCCCCTCATCCAGCAAGCCATGTGGAAACATCCAGATTGTCACGGAGGCGCCTCCGGTCATTCACTTTGGGACACCCCGTCCCGCGACGCCGAAACCCACGCCCACCGCCCCTCCTCCACGACCCGCTGACGAACCCCTCCCCCGCGCGGAGCGGCGCGTCGGTGCTGCCGCAGGGGGTGGATATTTCGGCTTGCGGGGAATCTACGTTGTGACCAGTGACGGTTACATACACGAACAGATCATGTCCACAGGCCTTGACTATGCACCACCGGTCAAATTTCTCCCCCCATCGAACAGCAGCTCTTTTGCCCTGAACATGCACGACAAGGTTGTATACGCGTCAGCGGGATCCGGTTGTCACAATATTGCCAATGCGGTCTGGTCGATCGACCTCAAAACCCCGGACTACCCCATAAGCAGCTATAAGACGCAGAAGATCAGCGTGGCTGGCTTGAGCGGTCCGGCAATCGGAAAGGATGGCACCGCGTATGTCGTCAGCGGCAGCGGGCAGGCGGATCCCCCTGTGTATGCCAACAGCGTGGTGGCCCTTAGCGCCGGCAGTCTAAAAGTGAAGGACTGGTATACACCAACCGCCGGCGCGAAAGGCAGGACGCTGAATGTCAGTCCCGTGCTGCTTACCTACAAGGAGAAGGAACTGATTGTCGCCCCCGGCAACAGCGGTGGCATCGTTCTATTGGACACCCAATCTCTCGGAGGATCCGATCATCACACGCCCTTGGCCGAGTCGTCAGTGATGTCGAAGGCCCCCGGCCGAGGCGCCTGGGAGGGTCTGGCGACCTGGCAGGATAAACAAGGCGTCCCCTGGGTCCTGGCTTCTATCGCCGGACCGGTAGCGAAATTCCCTGGTAGCAACGGCCCCGCGCCTCACGGCAGCATTATCGCGTTCAAGGTCGAAGAGCAAGACGGGAAGCTGTCGCTGGCTCCGATCTGGATCTCCCGTGATCTCGTAAACCCAGCGCCCCCGGCGATCGTCAACGGGGTGGTATTTGCCCTTGAGGGAGGGACTACGCACGCCACCCTATACGCTCTCGATGCCACCACCGGCAAACAACTCTACTCGAGCGAAGACGCCATTGGAACCTATGCACGCTTGGCCGGTATGTCGGTAGGGGACGGCCATGTGTTTTTCACCACTCACGACAACACCCTCTACTCCTTCGGAATTCCGCTCGAACACTAATTTAGAGCGTAAGGAAATGTGGGCAATTGGAATCTAATAGGTGTGGAAGAATGCCGATGGTAACCAAAGTACCTTCTAGCGCTTTTAGCTCTTTTAGCGCATTTTCTTTCGAGGTTAAGCATGCGCAATAGATCCCAGATTAAAGAAGTAATCGACGCCGGCGGCGGCATCCTGCGACTTGAGCCCAACTGGGTTCCGCGATCGTTCATGATTCCCGGACGCAGGCTCAAGCTGCACCCCGACGATCTTTACGCCTTCGGCGGCCACCGCGGAGGCATCAACGAACGCTGGTTTTCCTCTACCACCAAGGCTTCCAACGGGCCCGACACAGGTCCGGATGAAGGGCTCAGCTACGTCCGGCCAAAAACCGGCGGCAAATTCCTACTGAAAGAAGCGGTCGAGGCTGCCGGAGACCTGTTGCTCGGCGCCGATGTGATGGAGCGCGAGGGTGGTTGGAACCTGCTCTGCAAATTTTTCGACAACATGGGCCCCATCCCTCACCACATGCACCAGAGCGATGCCTTCGCCAGTATGGTGGGCCAGAAGGGAAAGCCCGAAGCCTACTACTTCCCGCCGCAATACAACCAGATTCAGAACAATTTCCCCCACACCTACATGGGTCTCGAGCCCGGTACGACCAAAGAAGATATCCGCCGCTGTCTGGAAAAATGGAACCAGGGCGACAACGGAATCCTGTTTCACGCTCGTGCCTATCGTCTCGAGCCGGGAGCCGGATGGCAAATCAATCCTGGGATCCTTCACGCTCCCGGCTCGCTCGTGACCTACGAGCCGCAGGTGAACAGCGATGTCTTCGCCATGTTCCAATCCGAGGTGGAAGGTCGCATCGTCGGTTGGGAGCTGTTGACCAAGGACGTCCCTGCTGAACACAACAAGGATCTGGATTTCCTGATCAGCATGCTCGATTGGGAAGCCAACGTAAATCCGCTGTTTGCCGAGACCAACAAGACCTTCCCCCGCTCGGCGAACCCAGTAGAGGAATCGAAGGCTGACGGTTACGTTGAGAAATGGATCACCTACGGCACGCCCTACTACTCGGCCAAGGAGCTGACGGTGCTGCCCAAGCGTGCAGTCACCATCAGGGACAGCGCGGCCTACGGCGTAATCGTGACCCAGGGCTATGGGACGCTGGGTAACCAGGCTGTATCGACTCCTTCGATGATTCGCTTCGGGGAAATGACAGAGGATGAGGTATTCGTCACTGCCGATGTTGCCAAGGAGGGGGTGCGCATCGAGAACCCAAGCGCATCCGACCCGCTCGTCATGCTCAAGCATTTCGGTCCTGGCAACCCGGATGCGCAACCGCTGTTAAGAAAATAATATGGCGGCCAAAAAAAAACATCCGGCACTCCACAACGCCATGTGGCCCGGCCTCGTAGGCAAGGGCGCCGATGCGGAGCCGTTTATTCCACTGGAAACCATGCTCGACCTGACGGCCCAGGCCGAGGTAGACGGCGTCCATTTCGACGGTGTCGATTTGTTTTTGTCCTCCCCGCACACCAGCATTGACTCAACGGACGACGAACTGAAGCATCTAGCGGACAGCATTGCCCGCCGCCAACTAGTAGTTGGCTCGGTGGTTGCGCCCGTATGGCCTCCAACCGGTGGAGGCTCAGCCATGGGCTCTGAGCAGGAGCGGAAGAATTTTTTGACCCAGGTAAAGAAGGCCTGTGTCATCGCCGGCAAGCTGCGCGATTTAGGCATTCGCCGCTACGGCGTGGTGCGCATTGATTCTGCAGCGTCTCCAGCGGACTGGGCGAAAGATCCGGCCGCCAACACCAAACGCATCGCGCAGACCTTTTCCGAAGCCGCGATCATAGCCGAAGATCATGGCGAGCGCCTCGCCGCCGAAGGAGAAATCTGCTGGGGAGGAATGCACAGCTGGAGGCGGATGGTCGAGCTGCTGGAGAGGGTGAATCGGCCGAAGACCCTCGGCTTTCAAGCGGACATGGCGCACTCTCTCTTGTACACGCTAGGCTACAACGCGCCCGAAGATCGGTTGTTGCCAGAGAATTTCGATTGGTCGCAGCAGGATGTATTGATGGAAGCCCTGCGAAAGCTGACGCATGCTTTGCGGCCCTGGACCATCGATTTTCACGTGGCGCAGAACGACGGAACCGTAAGCGGCTCCGGTTCGCACGACAAAACCGGCCGTCACTGCATTGTCGGAGATCCAAACGGCAAAATGGACATACTCGCCGTCGCCGGTCTCTGGATGCGCAATGAAACCGGAGAACCAACCAGGGCCTACGAACACATCTGCTGGGACGGCTGCATGTTTCCCAACCAAACCATGCTCTCGCCCAACACCTGGAACGACATACTAGGGACGATGTTAGCCGTGCGCAACGCCCACGGCTGGGACTAAAATCGAAGGGTAAGGGACCAACTTTTTCTGGTGATGCCGCCCTCGTGCTTTGTATCAGGGCCCGACTTTAGTCGGGCCGCAAAGGCTAAAAAGAATTGGGCTTTAGCCCCTGAGGGAGGGGGTCCCAAAATTCCAACAAAACTAAACATCGGCCTAATCGGATACGGCTTTATGGGGCGCACCCACTCCAACGCCTTCCTGCAAGCGCCGCGCTTTTTCGACCTGCCCTACCGTCCCGTCCTGAAGGCGGTCTCCGCCCGCAACCCGGAGCGTGCGAAAGCCTTCGCAGAAAACTGGGGCTATGAATCCGTGGAAACCGACTGGCGCATCTTAGTCGACCGCAAAGACATCGACCTGATCGACATCGCCAGCCCCAACGACACCCACGCGGAAATCGCCATTGCCGCCGCCAAATCCGGCAAAATGGTGCTTTGCGAAAAGCCCCTGGGACGAACAGGGGCAGAAGCCAAAGCCATGGTCGAGGCCGTGAAGTCGGCCAACGTGCCCAACATGGTTTGGTACAACTACCGCCGCGTGCCGGCTGTCGTCTTGTTGAAGCAGCTGCTCGACCAGGGACGTTTCGGCCGCATCTTTCACTACCGCTCAAAATTCCTGCAGGACTGGACCATCTCAAGCGACCTGCCCCAAGGCGGTGAAGGGCTCTGGCGGTTGGATATTTCCGTAGCCGGCAGCGGCGTCACAGGCGACCTGCTCGCCCACAACATCGACATGGCCTTGTGGCTGAACGGGCCCATCGTCGAAGTAACCGCCATGACGGAAACCTTCGTGAAAGAACGCAAGCACAATCTCACCGGCAAAGTCGAGCCGGTTGGCATTGACGATGCGTGCGCCTTCCTGTGCCGTTTCGCCAACGGATCGATGGCCACCTTTGAAGCCACGCGCTACGCCCGCGGCCACAAGGCGCTCTTCACCCTGGAGGTAAACGGAGAGCAGGCTTCTGCCGCCTGGGATCTGCATGACCTGCACCGTCTTGAGTATTTCGATCACCGCGACGAAGGCCGTCTGCGCGGATGGAAAAGCGTTCACATTACCGACGGCGATCATCCTTACATGAAGAACTGGTGGGTCCCCGGACTCCAGATTGGCTATGAGCATACTTTTATTCACCAGGTCGCGGACTTTCTTCAGGCCATCGGCCGAAAGGAACAAGCCTCGCCGACGTTTGCGGATGCCGCAGCCACGGATTATGTAACCGACGCGGTACTGAAATCCGCCAGAACCAGGCAATGGGAGAAGGTCGAATGAAATTAGCGAGACAGCCCATCATCGCCGCAATCTGTCTGCTGCTGATCTATCAATCTCATGGATATCAGCGTCAAGCCGGCGGAGGCTTCACCCAGCCGGAGCCCATCGACTTCAACGACCACCAGGGATGGACGCAGATCTTCGACGGCAAGACTTTGCAAGGCTGGGATGGATCTCCTGAAGTCTGGCATGTGGAAGATGGCAACCTGGTGGCGGAATCGAGCCCTGAGCATCCTTCGGGCACGACGAACATCATTTGGCGCGGAGGCCAACCCTCCAACTTCGAGCTGAAACTAGAGATGAAGCTCGAGGGCGCGGGCGCCAACGGCGGCATCCAATACCGCAGTCTCAACGTTCCCCCACCGGCAGGGCAAACGGTGAAATATCCCAAGTGGAACATGAGAGGCTACCAAGCCGATTTCGATTACGGCAACAAGTACACCGGCCAGCTTTATGAGCAAGGCACCACTCGCGGAATAATCGCCTGGCGAGGCCAAATGGTCCAGACCGATCAAGGCAAGAAGCCCCGTCTGCTAGCGACTTTAGGAAGCTCCGACGAACTCAAGTCCTACATCAAGCTAGGCGATTGGAATCAGTACGAAGTGATTGCCGATGGAAACACCCTGATCCACATCATCAACGGCCACGTGATGGCAACGCTGGTCGACACCGATCCAGACTTCAGCCAATCAAAAGGCCTGATCGGCCTAGAAATAGAAGGCGGAGGCGTAGTAAAGATCTCCCACCGAAACATCTGGCTAAAGAACCTACCCTAGAGGCGAGCAAAGGCTGACTAACGTTGCCACTACCCTTGTCATCCTGAGTGGCTTAGTCTGCTGCAGATTTCATGTGTTTTTCTTAGAAAGGCGTCATCCTGCAGCGATGCGCCTCGCATCTATCGCACGTCAGAGAGTCTTAGGGCGCGAAGTCGAAGGACCCGGCGAGCTAGTTAGGCTGATCTAATCGGGCTTTCCGCCACGCACTAAAGAAAATCATCCCGCCCCGAGCGGAGCGTAGTGGAGGGACCTGCGGTTTACTCCCGGCCTCAGCCTGCTCTTAAAACGCGAGCCGGTCCTTCTTAGCGTCCACCTTCTTGGCATCCATATCCGGAACCTTCTTCAAGTCATCGATAGTCTTGAAGTCTCCATTTTTTCCCCGATACTGAACCACTGCCTCTGCTTCCGCAGCTAGTAAATCCCAGCCCACTCTCAAGCTGCGCCGCCGTCGCCTTGTTCACGTTTATGGGCGCATTCGCCGGGAAATTCTTCACCAGGTATTCCAGTATCTCGCTGAACTCCTCATCGCTAGCGACTGCGCCGAACCCCGCCATCTTGGTGATGGTATTTTCCCACCCGCTCCGGTCCTGGCCATTTGCGATGACGTTATCTGGCGAATGACAGGAGCTGCAAACCCGAATCAGCGTATCTTTCCCCGGGCCTGCGGGCAATTCCGGGTGTGTCTGTGACTGTTGTTTCTGCGCCGGCTGTTGTGCTCGAGCTGGTGTGGCGGCCGCCATGCAAGCTCCGCAAAAACAAACTGCCCAAGCCATCATCCGTTTCACAGATACTCCTCAAATTTCGACTAAGTATATTCCGTTTGGGTGGAACCTGACCGGGCCGCCGCACGTAGAGTGGATAGAGTCGCAAACGATTCTCAAATCTGAATAATAAGGTTCTAGCGATAAGGACGTCTAAATCACATGGCCCCCAAAATCTGTTGCACATGGTTAGCGCTGCTGTTGGTCGGCATTGCTTGTGGCCTGGCACAAACTACCGTCCCTGATACTCCCGCCGGACATACGCTTCAGGCATGGCTCGACGCCTTCAATAGTGGCGACCGAGCCAGAATCGAGGCGTACGTCAAGACCATCGATCAGCAACAGTCTGTCGACGGGATGATCGGATTCCGTGACCAGACCGGCGGATTCGATTTGTTGTCGATCGAGAGCACTGAGCCGTTGCACATCCGCTTTCGGGTGAAAGAGAAAGGCGGCCCCACCACCGCGCTGGGCAATCTCCTGGTCAAGGATGGGCAACCGCCGACCGTGGCCACCTTTGGGCTCCGTGCCCTGCCTCCCGGAGCAGTGCTGGAGAACGTGACCATTGACGCTGCCCAACGAAAGAAGCTGATCGACGGTGTAGGAAGCGAACTGAAGGAGTATTACGTCGATCCGGCGCTGGCGCAGAAGATGGCCGACGCGATCAACTCTCATGAAGCCAAGGGAGACTATAACGCGATCACAGATGGCGATGCGTTAGCGGCGCGGCTTACCACGGACCTCCAAGACGTGAGCCACGACAAGCATCTGCGCGTGGACTTCAATCCGTTCAAATCGCCGCCGCGAACCGGCGCCCCCTCTCCGGAAGACGAGACGCGCTTTCACCGCCAGATGGAGCACGATAATTGCATGTTCGAAAAGGTAGAGATCCTACCCAACAACATCGGCTACATCAAATTCAACGGCTTCATGGATGCTTCCTTTTGCGGCGCAACCGTGGTTGCAGCAATGGGGTTTGTTGCCCATACCGATGCCCTCATCTTCGATCTGCGCGAGAACCACGGCGGCCAGCCGGCGATGGTCACCTTGATCGCCAGCTATCTATTCGATCAACCAACTCATCTGATCGACATATACAACCGCAAAGAAGACACGACAGTACAGAACTGGACGCTCTCCTACCTCCCGGGACCGAGGCTGACCAAGCAACCCGTGTTTGTGCTGACCTCCAAACAAACCTTTTCCGGCGCCGAGGAATTTGCCTTCGATTTGAAGAACCAGAAGCGCGCCACCATTGTTGGTGAAACGACCGGCGGCGGCGCGCACCCCGTGTCTGGGCACCCGGTTGGCGACTATTTCGTGGTTGGCGTGCCGTTTGCCAAATCGCTCGACCCGGTGACCAAGACAAATTGGGAAGGCACCGGCGTGGAACCGGATGTCAAGGTACCCGCGGCCGACGCCCTGGAGACTGCACAGAAACTTGCCGTCGAGAAGATTCAAGCGAAAAAAGATAGCAAGTAGCGGCAAAGGCCCTGCATGATAGGTGGGTGCAAGAACTGATTGCTGGTACGCTTCGTGGCCACTACAGAATTGTCCGCCGTTTGGGCCAGGGCGGTATGGGAGTGGTCTATGAGGCGGAAGACCAGAAGCTGGGGCGCTCTGTTGCCATCAAGCTGCTGCCCGAAGCAACCCGCCAGGACCCGGCGGCACTGGAGCGCTTTTGGCGCGAAGCACGCACTGCTTCCTCGCTGAACCATCCGGGCATCTGCACCATTTACGAACTGAACGAGAGCGGCGATCAGCCTTTCATCGTGATGGAGCTGCTCGAAGGGCAGAGCCTGGATAAGCTCTACTACCATCGCTCCATGCCATACCCCAAACTGCTGGACTTTGGGGTCCAGGTTGCGGACGCGCTGGACGCGGCCCACAAAAAGGGCGTTCTTGCACCGCGACATTAAGCCGGGCAACATCTTCCTGTCGCCATCCGGCCAGGTGAAGATTCTGGACTTCGGCCTGGCCAAGCTCGAGGAGGGGTACGGCGGCCCGGGAACCGCCCGCGGCGACAAAAGCGACGCGACCATGGCGGACCCATTCCCGAACGATCGGCTTACCAGCCCGGGCTCAGCGATTGGCACCATTGCCTATATGTCTCCCGAACAGGCGCGGGGCGAAGCATTGGATGGACGCAGCGATGTCTTTTCGCTCGGCGTGGTGTTATATGAACTTGCCACCGGGCAACATCCCTTTAGCGGCTCGACCACTGCGGTCACCTTCGACCGCATTTTGAACTGCGCCCCGACGGCGCCCGTTTCGGTTAATTCTGACCTTCCCCCCGAGTTCGAGGAGACGCTCAACAAGACATTGGAAAAAGACCGCGAGCTCCGTCTGCAATCGGCAGCCGAGCTGCGCGCGGAATTGAAACGATTGCAGCGCAAGAGCAGTGGCGGCACGGCCGGGCGAGCAAGTGGCACGCTGGCCGGTGCGACCGCCGGTTCCCAGGCCGGCTCAGGGGCGCCGCCCAGCGGATCGGGCAGCGTACCGCCACCTGCAGGCTCCGGCAGCGGAGGCGCAGCCGCCGTCTCTGACCCATTGCCCGTTGTTTCCGCCACCGGAATTGCTCCTGCTTCGAAAACGAAATCGCGCGCGCTGCCCTTGGCTCTGATTGTGCTGGCATTGCTAGCAGCGGCGGCCTTTGCCGCCTGGCGCTTCTGGCCGCGGCCGGTCCCGTTTGCCTCCGTGTCTCTCAGCCAGATTACGAATACCGGAACGCTCGAAAGAATTGCCTTATCCGGCGACGGCAAGTTCCTCGCCGAGGTCAAGAATGACGCCGGTCAGCGAACGCTATGGGTGCGCAACATCGCAACCAATTCCGATACGCAAATCTTGGGCGCCTTTCACAACGAATATGTCGGCTTGAATTTTTCTCCGGACGCAAACTACCTCTACTTCACCCGAGGTACAGAGGACAATGCCGCTGTCCGCTCGGTCTACATAATGTCGGTCTTCGGTGGTACACCTCGGTCTCTAATCCATGACGTGGATAGCCCCCCCTCGCCCTCTCCAGTTGGGACACGCTTTGTCTACGTACGATGGACGCCGGATCGCAAGGACCAATTCTCCGAGGTGCACATTGCGGACAAGGATGGCGGAAACGACCAGCTGATCCACACTTCCATGAACCAATTGCAGGCCCCGGTTTGGTCGCCGCAGGGTAACCGGATTGCCTGGGTCGAAGTGAATGGACCCACCGCCGCAGTGATTACGATACTGGACATTACATCAAAGAAGACGATCTCCATTGCCCCACCGAAGGACATCATCTTCGACGCCAACTTTGGGGGCTACGCTGACCTGGCATGGCTGCCCGATGACAACCATCTCCTGGTCCTCTATTCGAAGGCCCGCTCCGACCGTAAGCAAATTGGCATCGTCGGTGTCTCTGCGGGTGACTTTCATAGTCTGACCAACGATGTGAACTCTTATAGCCAGCTGGCGATCTCCGGCGATGGTAAGACGTTGGCGACCGTGCTGACCAACGTCGATTCCAGCCTTGCCTACTACAAAGGAGACGGCGGGGCGATGATCTCGAGCACCCCCCTGCGCATCACTCCCAGTTCGTTAGCGTGGGCGGATGAGGACCACGTGCTCCTCATCACTCGGGGCGTCGGCATCAGCAAGCTCGAGCGCGCCACGGGAGCTCTGCAGCCGATGGACACCGGCGACCTGGATATCGGCCGTTACATCAATGCCTGCCCGGATGGCCATGTTTTGTTTATTGCCATCCCTAAGGGCGGAGGGGAGTCGCGCCTGTTCCGTATGGATGGGGATGGCGGGGGACTTACCCAACTCACCACGGAGGGCATTGCGCGCGCTCCGTCTTGCGCGCCCGACAGTCAAAAGGTTTTCTTCGCAACCCGGGGCAAAGTGAATTTGTCCTCGCTCACCTTTTGGTCCTTGCCGGTGTCAGGAGGAACCCCACAGAAAGAGCTTGATGGTGAGGGGTTTAACCCGATGGTGTCACGCGATGCAAAGTTGGCTGCGTTCGTGGTGACCCGGCATCTTAGCTACTCGACCGACGTTTGGGATTTGGCTGCAAAACGGCTCGTGCACGAGGTTTCCGTGAATGCGAGCTCGCTTGAGAGTGCCGAGAGCAAGTTTTCTCCCGACGGAAAAGCGATTGTTGCGGGAGTATCCTCCAAAGGTGGAAATTCACTCGAGTACCAGCCCATCGACGGTTCGGCGGTGCATTTGCTAACCAACCCAACGTCAGAAGCGATCACTTCTTTTGCTTGGTCGCCGTCAGGCAGCAAGTTGGGCTTGTTGCAGTTACGGCAGAGTTCAGACGTAGTGCTGATTACCGACCTCACGGGAAAGCAGCCGCATTAAGCCATAATGACTGTGTCTTTTCGTCGCCGCTGGTTCCGTGATCCGCTTGTCCTATTGGCCCTCGCAGCGGGCCTCATCGCCTTCGTGGTGCAATCAGGCGAGCTGGGCTCCGCCGACACCACGCATCGCCTGCAGACCGCTCACGCTTGGTGGACAGGGGAGCCCGAGGTGTTCCCCAACGAATTCCCCGAGTTCGGCGTACACGGCCGCGGAGGAAAGCTGCAGAGCTGGTACAGCCTGGGTCAGTCTGTGATCCTGTTGCCTCCGGATGTCGTCGGCACCTATGTCGCCCGTCTCCCCGTCTTTGCCCAGTACGACGACACCGATCCCAGCGTCCGCGACATCATCGTCAGTTACACCATCAACATCCTGGTCACCGTGTTGACGGCGCTGGTTTGCTTCCGCTTCTTGCGCCAATTGAACTTCGGGGTCACGCAGTCCGTGGTGGGAGTGCTGGCCCTGCTTCTTGCCACCACCCATCTCCATTACACCCAGAACATGATGGAGAACAATTACATCTTTCTGTTGACGATGACTGGCCTCTCCTATCAGTTGGAGTGGCTGCGTAGTGGCAGGCGACGCCCTCTGTTGATTGGCTCGGCTGCGTTCGGCCTGAATCTCCTGACCCGTCTCCCGACAGGCCTGGATCTCCTGGCGGGAGCGCTCTTCCTGCTGCTCGTGCTGTGGTTCGAAGACACCCGAGGCCAAGCCCTTTGGAACTCCTCAAAAACCTACATCGCGACCGCTCTCCCCGTTTACCTCTTTTTCGGACTTCTCGACCGCCTTTATCAGATCTACCGATTTGGGCTCCGATCAGTTTTTGTTACCTATGTCACCATCATCGCCCGCGAAACCAGGATGCGAAATCCGTCGCTGCCCCCCGCTTATCCCTTCGAGACTCCCTGGCACGTCGGGTTCTTCGGAGCGCTCTTCGCTCCCGAGAAATCGATCTTTCTCTTCGATCCGTTACTCATTCTCATGATCCTTCTGTGCGTCGTCGCCTGGAAGCGATTTAGCCCAGCCGTCAAAGCCTACGCCGTGATGAGCTGTCCGCTGCTACTGGCGTACATGAGCTTTTACGCCCGCTACACAGTGTGGAGCGGCGACTTCGCCTGGGGCGACCGCTACGTTTCAACCACCGTCGAGCTGGCAGCCCTGCTCGCCGTTCCGCTACTGCTACGGCACAGAGAAGAGCTGGGCAAGCCGATGTGGGTCATTGGGCTCGCGCTACTGGTCATCAGTACCGTAGTCCAGCTTGCTTCTCTGGCCTTCTGGTTGCCGCTGGAGATTTACCAGATGGAGACGCTTGGCCATCCCACTTTTGTCATTGCCTTGCGCCTGAAGAACATCGTTGCCTTCTCTCTGGGCAAGATGGACGCCTGGGGTCTAAACAACCACGCCATGACCGAGGATCCATGGGACTACGTCCACATCACCACCTGGAATTTTCTGCCGTTCGTGCTGAGACGCGTTGGCGTGGCGCCGGCGTGGGTGGCTGACCTTGCGTTGGCGATGTGGGGTGTTGGGCTTGCCGCCCTGGCAGCCACCCTGTGGCAAATTCGCAGGGTGCTCGCCCGTCTCAGTCCCCTTGCCGAGACTTAGGGCAGGGGCACCTCGGTTGCGTCCTGGAGCAGCTCCCAGCGCTGCAACGAGATGGGCACATTGCCGTTATTCCAGACGAAGTTGTTGAACTCCAGTATGGAAAAATCTTTGCCTTGCATGCGCCGGGCGTCGGAGAGAAGCTGCGTGATCTGCAGCTTTCCTATCTGGTAGGAGATGCCTTGCCCGGGTGTGCTGGCAAAGAAGGACGCCTCGCTGAGCGCGGTATGCCCATCCATGGGGACAGTGCGAGCCAGGTAGTCGGCGCCCTGCTGCAGCGTGAATTCGCCCAGCGCCAGCTTCACGTCAACCTCGACGCGGAGCGCCCGAAGACGCATGAAGCTATAGATGGTCGCGCGCGTATGCGGATTGTCGTCGAAATATCCGGCCTGCAACATCATCTCTTCCGCGTAGAAGCCGAGACCCTCATTTGCGCCGGAGTCGTAGTAGTGGCGCCGGATTGGATCCGGGTTGTGCCAGCCCAGACATAGCTGGAAATAATGCCCGGGCACACCCTCATGAACGAGGATGGGCCGCGGATCGTATGCCTGGGAAAGTTTGAAGAAGCCCAGGTCCGTACTGGGCACGTGAATGTAACTGGTTCCATCCTGATCGAGGCGCGAGGGACCGGTAAGGTCGTCGTTTTCAACCAGATCCTGGAAGGGCTCGAGATAAGCCGGCAGCAGCAGGTTGCGGTAGTGCTTCATCCACGCGGGCACGCTCAGAATTTTCTGCTCGACCAGAAAGGCGCGAACTTTTTCTTCATCGGCCTTTTCGGCTTCTATCTGTGCCGTTGCGTCGGGAAACAGAGGCGCGGGTGAGGCGCCCGCCAAGCGAGTCTGCTGGTAGGCTTCAAACGCGACCGCTCTGCTCCACTCCTGCTGGCTCATCGCCAGCAACTGCTCGGGGGTGTAGGGGTACCAGCGCAACATTGCGTAGAAAAAAAATATAGTTATCGCGGCCAATGGCCGTATCTTTGCGGGCGGTGGGCAACCTGGCCGTAAGCCATGCGCGGTATTGCGTGAGCGCTGCTACGGCGGCGGCCATCGCTTGTTGCAGGGCCTGGTTGTTTGCTTGGGTGAGCTGCGGCGCGAGTGCGTTCTCCATCCGTTCGCAACGCTCAGCGACTTGATCCAGAGCGTCAATTGCCAGTTGCGCAAAAGGCTGCCGCAAATCCGTCAAGTTCGCCTGAGCAGCCTGAATCGTGGCCGGTATCTGCTGGACGCGGGCGACAATTTCCTGCTGTCGCGCCTCAGAGAACGGTGGTGGTTGCAATAAAAGAATGGAGACAGAGCCGAGTGTCTGATCGACATAGAATACCGGGTCACGCTTCCAGCTCTGCTCGATAGATAGCTCCCATCGCACGCGAGCCACGGCGGAGCCAAGCAGCCGATAATCCACCTGGTCATGCACCGGGCTGTTGCGCGGGCGGAGCGAGCGCCTTCCATCGTTGCTCGAAAGGGTCGAGCTGCTGCATCCGCTGCGCAACGGTTTGCGGCGACCAATCGACCACCAATCCGGCCGGTCGCTCGATCCGCGGAATATCATCCCCGCTGAAAGGCTGTTCCTGTGCTCTCCATTGCCAGAAGCTATCGCTGAGTTCGCTAAGGCTGTCGGCGCGCGCAACCATCTGAGAAGCAAACAGCAACACACAACCGCCAAATAGCGAAGGTAGGTCAAGACCAATTCCTTTTGGATAGAGAGTCAGTGTAGCCGAGCCCGAATCAACAGCTGTGACGTGGTGCCCCATGTTCGGAACCTTAGGCGAGAAGTCCTCAAATGGGTTACTCGACGTGTCACGGCTTCCCCTCTAAAGACGTTGGTGGGGCTACGCTCGGGCTTGTTGTTACATGTAATTCGGCGAGCCGTCCCTGCGGGATCTTCGCCAGTTCGTGTTGCGGCTTTCTGTAAGGAAAGCCGCGATCGCCAGCGCACCGACCCCACAGGAAATCCTGGGCTACATTCAGTCGCCCCCTTCGGGGACTCTCATCGATCGATGAGACCGGTTTGACAGGACACCGCTCCTCCCTTAGCGTTTTGTAGACATGGAAACACTCAAGGGTCGCACTGCTCTGGTCACAGGCGCGTCGCGAGGTTTAGGCGCAGCAATTGCCCTGGAACTCGCCGCAAGAGGCGCACAGGTAGCTGTCAATTACTTTGCCAAGCGAGACCGCGCCGAGCAACTGTGCGAAAGCATCAAGCAGAAGGGCGGGGAAGCGACTGCCTATTATGCCGATGTGCGTCAGGAAGCGGACATCGCAAAAATGGTCCGGGCCATCAATGAGGACTATCACCACATCGATATCGCGGTCATCAACGCCACCGGTCCGCAACCCTTCCTGACCATCGAAGAGCAGACGTGGGAGCGATACCTGGACCAACTGGAATTTTTTGTGAAGTCGCCGCTATTGATACTGAAGCAGGTCGTCGCCGGAATGAAGAGCCGAGGCTTCGGCCGGATCATCCAGATCGGGAGCGAAGTCTTCGAGCTGGGCAATCCCATGTTTGCCAATTATGTAGCCGCCAAAGGTCGCCCAATTAGGCCAAACACGATCCTGGGCCCGCGAACTGGGCCCCACCGGCATCACCGTGAACCTGGTCGCTCCCGGCTGGATTCCCACCGAGCGTCACGCGGGCTCCACGTCGGCCGAGATGGCCGGTTACACGGTGAGAGTTCCCATGCAACACATGGGAACTCCCGAAGACGTAGCCAATACCGTCGCCTTTCTAGCCAGCGACGCGGGAAAATTTATTACCGGGCAAAAGATCTCAGTGAATGGCGGCAATACCCTCGAGTAACTTCAGCTCATCGCGTGCAGCGTGGGGCTCACCAACAAGGGAGCCTCCGTTGCCGCCTGCACCTCGGCAACCGAAACCCCAGGCGCGATCTCTTCCAGCATCAGCCCCTCGGGCGTAACCCGGATCCAGGCCAGCTCGGTCGCGATAGCGTCCACCACGCCAACCCCGGTCAGCGGCAATCTGCAGGCGTTGAGGATTTTCGGCCGCCCGTCCCGCGTAGTGTGCTCCATGGCCACGATCACCCGCTGCGCGCTGGCCACCAGGTCCATTGCGCCCCCCATGCCCTTCACCATCTTGCCGGGGATGATCCAGTTCGCCAGGCTGCCCTGCGCGTCGACCTCCATAGCTCCCAGGATGCTGAGGTTGATGTGCCCTCCGCGAATCATCGCGAAGGCATCCGCGCTTGAAAAGAAGGATGTCCCGGGCAGCACCGAGACCGTCTCCTTGCCGGCGTTGATCAAATCGGCGTCCACCTCTTCTTCCAGAGGATACGGCCCGATCCCCAACATCCCGTTTTCCGACTGCAGCACCACCTCCACACCCGGTGGAACATGGTTGGCGACCAGCGTAGGCATACCGATGCCCAGGTTGACATAGAAGCCGTCGCGCAGTTCTTTAGCCACGCGTTTCACGATGCGGTTGCGCTTCTCAATCTCCTGCATTCGGTCTCCTTACCGTCCGGCGTTCAATGCGCTTCTCGCACGAGGTGCACTTGAAGATGCGTTTTACGTAGATCCCCGGGGTCACAATCGCGTCGGGATCCAATTCGCCGGGCTCTACCAGTTCCTCCACCTCGGCGATCGTGATGCGCCCGGCAGTGGCCATCATGGGGTTAAAATTGCGCGCCGTCCGGCGATAAATCAGGTTGCCCTGCCGATCGCCCTTCCAGGCCTTCACCAGCGCAAAATCCGCTTTGAGCGCCGTTTCGAGCACGTACTCACGTCCCTCGAAGGTGCGCTGCTCTTTGCCCTCCGCGGCCAGGGTGCCTACGCCGGTGGGGGTGTAGAAGGCGGGAATGCCCGCTCCGCCGGCGCGGATCCGTTCCGCCAGCGTGCCCTGCGGAACCAGCGAGACCTTGAGCGTGCCCGCAATCACCAACTTCTCCAGCAGCATGTTTTCTCCCACGTAGCTGCCGATATGGGAAGCAATCATGCCCGCCTCCAGCAACAGGCCGAGGCCGAAGCCATCCACGCCCATGTTGTTGGAAATGGTATGCAGGCCGGTTACCCGGCGGCGCACCAGGGCGGCAATCGAGTTCTCGGGAATGCCGCAAAGCCCGAATCCTCCCAGCATCACCGTTGCGCCCGGCGGGATATCAGCAACGGCCTCGTCGGGTGTAGAAAAGACTTTATTCATAGCAAGGCGAGTCTATCCATTAGCATCTAGTTTGAGAAGGGAACAACGTGGGTACTGAAAGCTTCCGCTCCGCCGTCCAGCAGGAGCATCCATTGCAGGTGATCGGCGCCATCAACGCGTACACCGCGCGCATGGCGCAGGCCACGGGTTTCCGCGCTCTCTACCTATCCGGCGGTGGAGTAGCTGCCAATTCGCTCGGCATGCCCGACCTCGGTATCAGCACCATGGAAGATGTACTCGTCGACGTGCGCCGCATCACCGAGGTAACGAACCTGCCGCTTCTGGTCGATATAGACGTGGGGTGGGGAGGCGCCTTCAACATCGCCCGCACCATCCGCTCCATGCAACGCGCCGGGGCTGCTGCGGTGCACATCGAAGACCAGGTAAGCAGCAAACGCTGCGGCCACAGGCCGGGCAAGGAATTGGTTTCGGCGGAGGAGATGGTCGATCGCATCAAGGCCGCCGTGGACGCCCGGACCGATCCGGACTTTGTCATCATGGCTCGCACTGACTCCCTGGCCGGAGAAGGATTACCGGCCGCGCTCGAGCGCAGCGCCGCCTATGTCGCCGCCGGCGCGGATATGATCTTCGCTGAGGCAGTCACTGATCTGGCCGTTTACACCCGCTTCAAAGAAACCGTGCGCGTGCCCATCCTGGCCAACATCACAGAGTTTGGACAAACGCCCCTGTACACCGCGCAGGAACTAGGCCGCCGCCGGGGTCGACATCGTGCTTTACTGCTGCGCCGCTTACCGCGCCATGAACGCGGCGGCCCTCAAGGTGTACCATGCCATCCGGGCCCAAGGGACGCAGAGCAGTGTGCTCGGGCTGATGCAGACCCGCGCCGAACTTTATGAATTCCTTGGCTACCAGGCTTACGAGGACAAGCTCGATCAGCTTTTCGCAGCCGCCAAGCGTAGCTAATTCCCGGGAGAGATCATGGCCACTACTACAAATCCACAGCCTGCAGCCTTCAAACCCAAAAAATCCGTTGCGCTCTCCGGCACGCCGGCGGGCAATACCGCCCTGTGCACGGTAGGCCGTACCGGCAATGATCTGCACTATCGCGGCTATGACATCGCCGACCTGGCCGCCCATTGTGAGTTTGAAGAAGTTGCGTACTTGTTGCTGCGGGGAAAGCTGCCCAATGCCAGCGAACTCGCTGCCTACAAGCTAAAGCTGACCCGCCTGCGGGGCCTGCCCGCCAATGTTTACCAGGTGTTGGAGCAGCTTCCCGCGGCCACCCATCCCATGGACGTGCTGCGCACCGGCGTCTCCGCCCTTGGCTGCACGCTGCCGGAAAAAGATGACCACAGTCCTGCGGGAGCCCTGGAGTGTGCCGATGTACTGCTGGCCACCATCGGCTCGATGCTGCTTTACTGGCACCACTACAGCCGCAACGGAGAAAGCATTGACCTGGACTCGGGAGAAGACACGCTAGCCGGGCACTTTCTCGCTCTCCTGCACGGGGAGCCACCCAGCAAAGAGTGGGTTCGCGCCATGCAGGTGTCGTTGGTTCTATATGCCGAGCATGAGTTTAACGCGTCCACCTTTACCGCCCGCGTGATCGCCGGCACTGGCTCAGATATCTACTCCTGCATTACCGGCGCGATCGGCGCGCTGCGCGGGCCCAAGCATGGCGGAGCCAATGAGGTTGCGCTCGAGATCCAGCAGCGCTATGGGTCACCCGACGAGGCGGAACGCGACATTCGCGCGCGCCTGGAAAAGAAAGAGGTCGTGATCGGCTTCGGTCATCCGGTTTACACCGTAAGCGATCCGCGCAACGCCATCATCAAAAAGGTCTCCCTGGACCTGGCTGAATCGACCGGCGACTTCTCCATGTACCGCATTGCCGAACGGCTGGAAACGGTACTGTGGGATGCCAAGCGCATGTTTCCCAATCTCGATTGGTTCAGCGCTGTTTCCTACCACCTCATGGGGGTTCCAACCGCGATGTTCACTCCGCTTTTTGTTCTGGCTCGTACCTCCGGGTGGAGCGCCCATATCCTCGAGCAGCGGGCCGACGGCAAGATCATTCGCCCTGCCGCCAATTACACTGGGCCTGACGATCTGCCGTTTGTTCCTCTCGACAAGCGCCCCTAAGGATTGCCCTGAATGTCCATGCATGCCGGTGGGGAACGCCCACCTTATGACCAGGTCCTCGTCGACATTGCCGATTACGTCTGCAGTTACACCATCGAGAGTGAACTGGCATATACAACCGCGCGCAACTGCCTGATCGACACACTCGGCTGCGGTCTGGAGGCGCTCGAGTATCCCGCCTGCACCAAGCTGCTGGGTCCTATCGTACCGGGAACCATCGTGCCCAACGGCGCTAAGGTACCCGGCACCGCTTTTCAGTTGGACCCGGTGCAGGCCGCCTTCAACATCGGCGCGATGATTCGCTGGCTCGACTTCAACGACACCTGGCTAGCGGCCGAGTGGGGCCATCCGTCCGATAACCTGGGCGGCATCCTCGCTGTTGCCGACTGGCTTTCCCGAAGCGCAGTGGGAAACTCCGCTGACCATGCGCGACGTGCTGACGGCGATGATCAAGGCGCACGAGATCCAAGGCTGCCTGGCGCTCGAGAACTCCTTTAACAAGGTGGGTCTCGATCACGTGGTTCTCGTGAAGGTCGCCTCGACTGCGGTGGTGGCGCAGATGCTCGGCCTTACCCGCGCCCAGATCCTAGATGCGGTGTCGTTGGCATGGGTCGATGGTCAAAGCCTGCGAACTTATCGCCACGCGCCTAATACCGGTTCCCGCAAAAGCTGGGCGGCCGGCGACGCAACCAGCCGTGCCGTTCGTCTCGCCCTCATGGTGCGCGCCGGAGAAATGGGCTATCCGTCGGTGCTGACCGCCAAGGGCTGGGGATTTTATGATGTGCTCTTTCATGGAAAGCCGTTCCGATTTCCAGCGTTCTTACGGCTGTTATGTAATGGAGAATGTTCTCTTCAAGATCAGCTATCCGGCTGAGTTCCATGCCCAGACCGCGGTAGAAGCGGCGATGACGCTGCGCGCCAGGCTGCTCGCCGCTGGAAAATCCGCAGAAGACATTCGCGCCATCCAGCTTCGCACCCACGAGGCTTGTCTGCGCATCATCGATAAGAAGGGACCGCTCAACAATCCTGCCGATCGCGACCATTGTGTGCAGTACATGGTTGCCGTTCCCCTCATCTTTGGCCATCTGACCGCCTCGGACTATGAGGACTCGTTCGCGGTGGACCCGCGCATCGACGCGCTCCGGGAGAAAATGCAATGCAGCGAAGAGCCCGCCTTCACCGCCGACTACCATGATCCGGAGAAGCGTTCCATCGCCAACTCGCTTACCCTTTCTTTGAACGATGGCAGCACGATTGCTGAGACGGTGGAGTATCCTCTCGGTCATCGCCGCCGCAGAGGCGAGGGCATCCCTCTCCTGGAAGCGAAGTTCCGCACCAATCTGGCGCGTCGCTTTTCGCCCGAGCGGCAGCAGGCGATACTCGAGGCCTCGCTCGATCAGAAGAGACTGGAAAGCATGCCGGTGCAGAAGTATGTAGATTTGTACGTACCGTAATGCGGAGGGTGCCGCTGAAAGGCAAGTCCCTCGGCTTCGCTCGGGATGCCCCATGTGCGGACGGCGCTTCCATTGAGGGCGGTTGCCGGAAATATGTTGCTAGATGCAGTGCCACCTGCCAACGCTCTTAGCTGTCGCGGCGCAATAGCGGACTGAATGCTTTGACAAAAACCGTTTTCGGCCCTATGTATCCCTGAGCGAAGCCGAGGGACCTGCGGTTCAGCGGACCCTTCATGGGAATGTGTTTTGTCGCCGTTCACGGTTTAGAACGTGGGGGAGATGGAATGACGTTCATCAAAATATTGCTGGTCGCATTGTTGACCTTGCCGGGTTATGCGCAAGTCGCAGTCCACTATGAACCCACACTTGAATCCCTCAACCGGCATCCCCTGCCGCAGTGGTACGCCGACGCCAAGCTGGGCATCTTTATTCACTGGGGTTTGTATTCAGTGCCCGGGTGGGCTCCCTTATCGCATCCCGAACATGATTTCCGCAACACCGACTACATCAAGAACAACCCTTATGCCGAGTGGTACTACAACGTGATGCGCATCGACGGTTCGCCCACCCAGGCTTACCATCGCGAGCACTACGGGGCCGACTATAACTATTACAACTTTGCTGCGGTCTTCGACCAGGAGAGCGCGAAGTGGAAACCGGAGCAATGGGCCACCATCTTCCACGATACCGGCGCCAAATATGTCGTCCTGACCACCAAGCATCATGATGGATTCACTTTGTGGCCCAGTTCCATTCCCAACCCGACGTTACCCAAGGACCGGCAGCATGCCACGCGCGACATTGTCGGCGAACTGACCACTGCAGTTCGTAACCAAGGCATGCGCATGGGGCTTTACTACTCGGGCGGCTACGACTGGACATTTGTCCCCGGCCCTATCCGAGTGCCCGCCGACTACCAGGCGGTAAAGCCGCAGAGCGAGGCATATGGCAAGTATGCCGATGCGCAAATTCTCGAGCTCATCACGCGCTATCATCCGGCGGTTTTATGGAACGACATTGACTGGCCCAAGTCCGGCCAACCGCTCAAAATCATGGCCGACTACTACAACACCGTGCCTGATGGTGTCATCGACGATCGTTTCGGGGTCAAGCATTCCGACTTCACTTCGCCGGAGTATAAGAAGGTAGACGCAAATCCAGACCACCAAGTGGGAGGAGTGCCGCGGCCTCGGCCGCTCCTTTGGTTACAATCGCGCCGAGGGTGAGGCAGAGACGATTGCCCCGGACGAGCTGATCTACCTGTTGGCGGATATTGTCAGCAAAAACGGCAATCTGTTGTTGGATGTCGGACCCGAAGCGGACGGAACCATTCCGCCGGTGCAAATGGAACGGTTGCGTGCGCTGGGCGCATGGATGCACCAGAATGGAGAAGCCATCTACGGAACGCGGCCGTGGACGCGGGCAACAGGCGAAACCAAAGAAGGCATCGGTGTACGCTTTACCCGTAAACAAAGCGATCTTTATGCCATTCTCCTGGGCAAGCCTAAGCAGTCAGAGGTTACACTCGTGAATGTTGCGGCGAAGCCAGGGACATCAATCCATCTGCTGGGTCATGGAGACCCGCTTAAGTGGACCGCGCAAGGTGGGAACCTCAAGGTCGAGTTGCCGCAATCTCTTCCCGGTGAATACGCGTATGTCCTGCGGCTTCAGTCAGCAAACTAAAGGGATGGGTAAATGCCAGTTTCTGTAAACGGTCAGGTGGTCGTAGTGGTGGGCGCTTCCAGCGGCATAGGCCGCGCGGCGGCAGTGCTCTTCGCGCGCGAGGGGGCCAAGGTAGTTGCAGCGGCACGGCGCGAGGATCGGTTGCAATCTCTAAAAGAGGAACTGGCTAAAGAGCAGCGCGAGATCACGGTTCGGCGTGCTGACGCCTCCATCCCTAAAGACATGGAGCAGTTGGCCCACGAGACGCTCGAGCAGTTTGGAAAAATCGATGTCCTCGTATTCGCCACCGGAACGAATATCCCAGATCGCGCGATGTCGCGTTTAACGCCGCAGCTATGGAACTCGGTGGTGGAGGTGAACCTCAACGGCGCCTTCTATGCCACCTACGCCGTTCTACCCTCCATGCGGAAAGCGGGTGGCGGTCATCTGATCTACGTTGCTTCAATTAGCGGGGTCATCACAGACGTATCCGGAGCTGCATATCAGGCGTCCAAGCGCGGCCTTCTCGGCATGGCCCACGCCATCCGCCTGGAGGAGAAACAAAACAGCATCAGGACCTCTGTCATCTGCCCCGGCCTGGTAGATACCGAGTTGTTAGAAAAAAGACCGGTGAAGCCTTCCCCCGAAATCCTGGCCCAGGCTCTGCAATCTGAAGACGTTGCGGAAACGATTTTGTTTGTAGCGAAGTTACCACCGCGGGCAGCCATCCCAGAGCTACACATGATGCCGACTCTCCAATGACGGACAAATTTCAAGCCATGGTGACGGCGACCGCCAGGGTCGACCTCAACCTCACCGACTACCAACCCCGCAGTATGCTTTCGACCGCAGAGCACATTGTGGAGCGGCCCAGTGTCGCAGCCATCGACTACCACAATCACCTCGACTCGCTCGATCCCCGCGACGTGCTCACCATCATGGATGCATGCGGGCTCGAGCGCATTGTGAATATCACCATGCAGACCGGGGAAGAAGCATTAGCTGTCATGCGGCGCTTTCACTCGGCCGCACCGCAACGCTTCAGCACCATAGGCTGGATGGATTGGGCCGGCATCGAGCAGCCGGACTTCGTCCGCAAGAGCGTCGACTTCCTGGAGCGGTTGGTCGAGCAGGGCGCGTGCGGGCTGAAGATGTGGAAGGACCTTGGTCTGACCGTACGCGATGCCTCCGGGCAGTTATTGCGCATCGACGATGAGCGCCTGGCCCCGATCTTTGAGAAGGCTGCGGAACTGAAGGTTCCGGTGATGTTCCACACTGCTGATCCGGACGCCTTCTTCCTTCCCACCGATCAATACAACGAGCGATTTGAGGAGCTGGCAGCCCACCCTGACTGGAGCTTCTACGGATCGCAGTACGCAAAGCAGGAATTGCTGCAGCAGCGCAACCGCGTCTTTGCGCGGCATCCGCGCACCACCTTCGTCGCAGCTCACATGGCGGAATCAGCCGAATGCCTCAGCCGGGTCGCGGAGATGTTGGATGCCTATCCCAACGTGTCGGTGGATATGAGCGCCCGCGTGGCCGAGTTGGGGCGCCAGCCGTACACCGCCCGGGCATTTTTTCTACGCTACGCGAGCCGTATCCTGTTTGGCGCGGATCTGCTTCCCGATGTGGAGATGTATCGTCTCAACTATCGCTTTCTGGAAACCGCGGACGAGTATTTCGACTACCCGTCGCATGCATCGAGACAGGGCCGGTGGCGCGTACACGGCCTCTATTTGCCGCCGGAGGCGCTGCAGCAAATCTACCGCGACAACGCCCTGGCGCTCCTCCATTTGCAATAAAAGTCTGGGTGCCCCACATCTCGCTTGTGTTTCGCGAGATGTGGGATTCCACTGAACTGCCTCTGCAACTCTTGGAGGCGAACGATTGAGGCCCCGTGGTATCCCCAGAGACTGGTTACACTAGCTACCTTCAGCCGTGGTTGGCGTAACCCATGCCTGCCAGCACACCTCGCATATAAGCAAAGCTGCTGATGACACCGGGCATCGGATCGTCCGCGTGTATCTCGTATTCCAAATCCACAAACCCGTTGTACTTCATCGCAATCAGAGTTTCAAAGATCCGCCGCACTGGCATCAAACCTTCGCCGACGGCAACCTGGCTTTCCTTGGACTGAAAATTCGCCAGGTCCTTCATGTGCATGTTGAACAGCCGTGGGCCTACCTGCTGGATCGCTTCCACCACGTCGGTGCCGGCACGCACAGTGTGGCCCACATCGATGCAGCATCCCATGCGCGGGTCCATATTGCCCACAGCCTTCAAAACATCGAGCGGTGAATGCCACAACTTATCTTCCGGCCCATGATTATGAATCGCGAAGCGTATGTCGTAATCCCTCACAAACTTTTCGATGCGCGGAAGAACCTCCGGCGCAGGGTCTCCAGCGACAATTACCGAGATGCCTGCGCGCTTGCAGTACTCGAACTTACTGCGGATGTCAGCATCCTCGTCTTTATTAAAGTAGATGGCTCCGGCAGCGTGCAGCTGAATGCCGGCTGCATGATAGTCTTCGACTGCTTTCGCCTCCTCCGTTGGATCCATGGGGAGGTGATCCTTCACATCCTTGGCGTTCAACGCGAGCACGTTGAGCTGCTTCATGTAGCCGATCAACTGCGCGCGATCAAAGTTACGAAACGTGTAACTGGCCAGCCCCAGCCGGACAGGAGAAGCTCCTCCAGCCGGCGGTGCGGTCTGCGCTCCGCTTGAGCTGGCGTAGGCAGCCGCGGCGAGAGCGCCGGAGCGAACAAAATTACGACGGGACAGCTTCATTGTCATAGGTGGGGAGCCCAACCCTTCTCATACTCACGTCCCCACATCTTCATAGCCTGGGGATCGCCTTGGATCTTTCCATCCTTGGTGTCGAGCTGCAACTCGCGGTTTACTTCCCAGGCAATGTTGGAAAGCTGCAAAATAGTCACGGATACATTTCCTACTGCAATCGGAGCATTCAGCTTTTCTCCGCTGCGGATGGCGGCGATGAAGTTTCGGAAGTGAGCATCGGTCATTGAATCCGCGCCGGTCAGATCTGAAGACGAGGTCATCTTTCCGGTTTTGAACTCGCTCGTCTTGTTTCCCTTGAGGTCATAAATCTCGTACCCATCGCGATCGAGCACCACCGTGCCGGTAGTTCCCATAATTGCCGAGCCGCGATCGCGGTTATAAAACTTCATGCCCTGGCAGCTCTTACCTTCCCAAGAGATCATCTTGTCCTGGTAGTCAAAGCTGGTCACCAGGGTGTCATAGAACTGCCAATCATCCTTGAACTGGTATCTTCCCCCAGACGAGGTGACCCGCTGCGGATAGTCCACGTCGAGTGCCCAGCGGCAGACATCCACTTCGTGGGTTCCGTTGTTGAGTGCTTCCCCGGTGCCCCAAGTTCTGAACCAGTGCCAGTTATAAGGCTGCACGTTGTCGGTATACGGCCTGCGCGGCGCTGGTCCCTGCCACAAATCCCAATCAAGCTGCGCGGGTACGGGCGCGGGCTTGCCGGTCCCGATCGATTTGCGCGTGTTCGAGTACCAGGCTTTGGCATAGTAGGCTCGGCCAATCAAGCCGCTGTGAATCTTGTCCACAATCTCGATGCTGTGGGGCGACGACCGCTGTTGGGTTCCCATTTGAACTACCTTGCCGTATTTCTTTTGCGCTTCGACCAGCAAGGCTCCTTCGGCCGGGTTGTGGCTGCAAGGCTTCTCGACATACACATGCTTACCGGCCTCTAGGCCGGCGATAGCCATCGGAGTATGCCAGTGGTCGGGACTGGCGATGCTGATGGCGTCTACATTCTTTTGTTCCAGAATCTTGCGAAAATCCTTCTCCGTCGCCGGCGCCTCTCCCATCGCCTGCTTGGTTTTGGCAGCAAATTTCTGGAGAGTATTGCTGTCTACATCGCAAACGTACGAGATGCACGCGCTCTGCTTATTAGCCTGGAGTGCCGACAGGTGCGCATAACCCCGGCTATTGAGTCCGATCACGGCAAAGTTAAGACGTTGATTGGAGCCGAGAATCTGGCTGTAACTTCTGGCGTTGGCGGCTACCGCCAAACCCGCCGTTCCAACGAGAAACTCACGACGATTGACCATTTTCTATACCTCATTGACCCGTCTGGAACACTATACCCGCGTCTCGAGAGAAGCGCTGTTCATGTCCTGCAAAGTAACTTAAATTGAATGAGTTACCAGGGGGCATCCAAGTTGACAATGGTTGCTGACCGAGGCTATCGTTATTTGTCAGACTTATTCAAGTCGCCGATGTACGGAGACTGGTTCCTTGGCCCCGAAATCTAAGCTGTCCGCGATGTTAGCGGTTGCCCTGTTGGCTACAGCCACAGGTTGCAGCCGCAGTCATTCGAGTGGGTCCCATGCGCGGGCACAACTCGACTTCAACCAGGATGTGCAACCTATCCTGGCCAGCAACTGCTTCAGTTGTCATGGCCCCGATCCAGAAATGCGCAAGGCCGGCCTCCGCCTTGATCTGGAAGAGTCTGCTTTCCGCAAGCGTCCGGGAAAACCCGACGCCATCGTGCCCGGGCATCCGGAATCGAGCGAATTGATCAAGCGGATCGAATCGAAGGATCCCCACTACTTGATGCCGCAGTCGCCGCAAGGCGAAGCCAAGCCGATGAAACCCGAAGATATCGCGGTTCTAAGAGAGTGGATTGCGGAGGGCGCGCACTATCGACCCCATTGGGCGTTTGAAAAGCCGGTCCGAGCCGCTGTTCCTCCAGTGCAGACCATCGGCTGGGCAAAGACCCCGATCGACGCATTCATTCTGCGGCGGATAAACATGGATGGTCTGCATCCATCCGCGGAAGCTGACAAACATACCCTGATCCGCCGGGTAACACTCGACCTGACGGGTTTGCTCCCCACTCCCGAAGAAGTAAAGAACTTCGTTGACGACACGTCGCCCCAGGCCTACGAGCACGTGGTGGACCGGCTGCTGGCTAGCCCAGCGTTCGGCGAACAACGGGCGCGTTATTGGATGGATTACGCGCGTTACGCCGATACCTATGGAATTCACCTGGACAATAATCGCTACGCTTGGGCCTATCGCGATTACGTGATCAAGTCGTTCAACACCAACAAGCCATTCGACCAGTTTGCCAAGGAGCAAATTGCCGGCGATCTGTTGCCCCCGAGCAACCTTGATCAAATTATTGGCAGCGGATACGTTCGCTCCGGGGTAAGCAGCAACGAAGGCGGAACCATCCCGGAAGAGTTGCGGGTCAACATTGCGAGGGAGCGCACCGAGGCCTACGGAGCCGCGTTCCTGGGCCTGACGGTTGGTTGTGCAGTCTGCCACGACCACAAATATGATCCGACGACCCAGAAAGACTTTTATCAGCTAAGCGCTTTCTTCAACAACATTAATGAAGAGCCGTTCAACCACGATAAGCCAGACTGGGCGCCCGTGATCCGGATTCCGAAGCCCGAGAACCTGGCAGCGTACAACGCCGTTGTGGCTAAGCGCGCAGGTCTCCAACGGCAGCTGGACGCCGCGCGGCTACAGGACCGGGCGCTTATCCAGCATTGGCTGGAATCGAAACAAAATCCTGCCCAGCCCGTCTCGACGGATAAGCTGCAGCTTCGCCTGAGGCTTGACGAAGGAAGCGGGGACGTGCTGAAAAACAGCGCGCCCGACGCCAATCCGAAGAGCTTTGCTTTGGGCAAGTTCAAACCGACGTGGGGCGAAACCACCTGGTTGTGGCCGGACTTCCGCATGGACACCAGCACCCGCGTGGAGATGGGACAGCTCGGCGACTTTGAATGGAACCAACCCTTCTCGAGTGGGGGTTGGTTTATGCTGCGCTCTTCGCCGGTTGGCCCCTCGTCCAAAGTGTGGGGCACATTGGTTTCGAAGATGGACGCGACCCAGCATGATCGAGGCTGGGAGATAGCGGCTGATCACGGCTTGGTCCGTGTCGAGCTGGTCGATCAGGGGCCCAAAGAATACCCTGCCCCAGACAAGCCGAAGAAGCCCGCTCCGGGCGCACCCAAGGTTAAGAAGCCGACGGTAGTGGCCCCTAAGGTAGTGATCCCGAAAGACCTCACGCCGATGAAGGCGATCAAGGTCTCAACCGTCAAGCCTCTGGCTACCAACGGTCAATGGAACTACCTCTTCTTTACCTACGACGGATCGGGGAAAGCATCAGGGGTCAAGCTTTACGTGGACGGAGAGCCAGCGGAAACAAAGATCATTACAGACACGCTGGCCCACAACACAGTGCGCACTACGGCGCCACTGCAGCTGGGACGAAAGTCTCCCGACGACCAACCGGCCCGCGACACGCGCTACCAGGATTTCCGCCTCTACGCCCGCACACTCACCGCGGAGGAAGTGAAGAGACTTCCTTATGAAGATTACGCGGCGGAAATTACCAGCCGGCCGATGAGCCAGTGGGATCGCGACCAGTTCCATGTGGTGAGCGATTTTTATTTCGCCAACGTGGATGAGTCAGCCAAGGCCATCAATAGCCAGATTCAGCAGTTGGATGCCCAACTCGACAAACTTTCTGAGGGCGGCGACATCTCGATTGTGGCGCAAGAAAGGCCATCCATTGCCTATGCGAATGTTCTGACTCGTGGGGTTTACACCGCGCGCAAGGAAAGGGTAGAGGCCAATACACCGCATTTCCTTCCACCCTTGCCGCCCGGTGTGCCGCATAATCGCCTGGCGCTCGCCAATTGGACAGTCAGCCCGGAAAATCCTCTGAC
This sequence comes from uncultured Acidobacteriaceae bacterium, assembly GCA_963805955.1. GTDB lineage: Bacteria > Acidobacteriota > Terriglobia > Terriglobales > Acidobacteriaceae > PALSA-350. Next base: position 70,225 of record CAWDVZ010000005.1, on the reverse strand, counting down.
CGCGCGCGTCACCGTCAACCGTATGTGGAATGAGCTCTTCGGCGCCGGCCTGGTAGAGACCACCGAGGACTTCGGCATCATGGGCCAGCGGCCTTCGCATCCCCAGTTGCTTGACTGGCTGGCAGTGGAATTTCGCGAGAGCGGCTGGAACATGAAGCATATGTACAAGCTGATGGTAATGTCTGCCGCCTACCGCCAGAGTGCACTATCTACTCCCCAGCAGCTGGCACGCGATCCGAAGAACCTTCTCCTGGCTCATGGCCCGCGGTTCCGCATGGATGCCGAGATGTTGCGGGATATCGCGCTCCAGTCCAGTGGGTTGCTGGTGAACAAGATCGGTGGTCCCAGCGTCAAACCGTATCAACCTGCCAACGTGTGGGAGTCCGTCGGTTACCCTACCAGCGATACCACGATCTACAAGCAGGAGCACGGCGACGCGCTTTATCGACGCAGCCTGTACACCTATTGGAAGCGTATGGCGATGCCGCCTGATATGGAATCGTTCGACGCCCCCACGCGTGATACGGCTTGTACTCGCCGCCAGCGGACGGACACACCTCTGCAGGCATTGGTAACCATGAACGATGTTCAATGGGTTGAGGCGTCCCGGGCACTCGCCCAACGATTGATCGAGAAAGACAAGCAGCCCGAGCAACGAATCCAGGATCTCAGTGAGCTGGTGCTTTCCCGTGACCCAACGCCGCAAATGGCAGGGGTGCTGGAGCGATCGCTGGACCAAATGGAAAAACACTATAAGGCGGACCCCGCTGCAGCTCGCGACTTGATCGCGGAAGGCGAAAAGCCGCGCGATCCCCGTATACCACCGCCTGAACTCGCCGCCTGGACCATGGTCGTAAGCGAAGTATTTAACCTGGACGCGACGCTGAACAAGTAGGCAAGGAGAAACGCCTTGAAGCAACACCCGCTATGTACCGATCCCGACTCTGGCCCGACAGTGATGGACCTCCCAATCGCCCAGGGCATGAAGATGGAATGGGCCGCACTGCAAACCCGCCGCCACTTTCTGGGCAATGCAGGAAAGGTACTCGGCTGGGCGGCCCTGGCAAGCCTCGGCGGCGATCGGATGCTTACCAGAAGTGCGCACGCCGCAAATGTGGTGCCCTCGCCGGAGAGCCTTCGCTTGCCCAACTTTGCTCCCAAGGCAAAACGAGCGATCTACCTGTTTATGTCCGGCGCCCCGCCGCAGATGGATCTGTTGGATTACAAACCCAACCTGGCTCAGCTCTACGACAAAGACCTGCCGGACTCGGTCCGCGGGGCTCAGCAGCTGACTGGGATGACAGCCGGCCAGGCGCGCTTTCCCATTGCGCCTTCGCACTGGGCGTTCAAGCAGTATGGCAAGACGGGTACCTGGGTGAGCGATCTGCTGCCCTACACCGGCCGCATGGTCGATGACCTCACTATCATCAAGTCGACCAATACCGAGGCCATCAACCACGAGCCGGCGATCATGCTCCTGAACACGGGCAACATGAACGCCGGAAAACCGTGCCTTGGATCCTGGCTTTCCTACGGGCTGGGCAGCATGAACGATAATTTGCCAACGTTCATGGTGCTGCTGAGCAAAGTCAATCCCAAGGAAAATAATCAGCCGGTATCCTCGCGTTTATGGAGCAGTGGTTTCCTTTCCTCTGAGTACGCTGGAGTGGGACTGCGTGCCGCGGGCGATCCTGTTCTGTACCTGAGCGACCCCAAGGGAGTAGATCGCGATGTGCGCCGCAAGATGCTCGATGCGGTGGATGAGATCAATCACCAGACCTATCAGGAGTTGGGCGATCCTGAAACCAATGCCCGCATTTCGCAGTACGAAATGGCGTACCGGATGCAAGCCTCCGTGCCCGAGCTGACCGACATGAGCAAAGAGCCCCAATCCACCTGGGACCTCTATGGCCCGGACGCAAAAGAGCCAGGGACATACGCCTACAACTGCCTCATGGCGCGCCGTATGGCGGAGCGTGGGGTGCGCTTTACGCAAATCTACAAGCGTGGATGGGACGTGCACCAGAACGTCACCGGTGTTTTGCCCATCCTCTGCCAGGAAACCGACCGCGGAAGCTACGCGTTGATCACCGATCTGAAACAACGCGGCTTACTGGACGATACGCTGGTCATCTGGGGCGGGGAATTTGGCCGTACGGTGTATAGCCAGGGCGGCCTGACGCCGGATAACTACGGCCGTGACCACCATCCTCGCTGCTTTACCACCTGGATGGCAGGCGGCGGCGTAAGGCCGGGCATCACCTACGGCGAGACGGATGACTACAGCTACAACGTAGTAAAAGACCCGGTGCCAGTACGGGACTTCAACGCCACCGTACTGCATTGCCTGGGCATTGATCACAACAAGCTGACTTACAAGTTTCAGGGATTGGATCAGAAGCTGACCGGCACGACGCCCGCGAGCGTGGTCACCAACCTACTTGCCTAATGAATCAAACGAAAGGCATCAAGCTGGTCTGGGCTGCGTCTTTTCTGGTGAGTGTCGCCCTCCTGCTTTTGCCTTTCGTGTTCCGGCTGGACGGCAAAACCCACGGAGACTGGCTGCAGTTCCTCGGCCGGTTTCACCCCTTGGTGGTGCATCTTCCCATCGGCCTGATTCTGCTGGTCCCGGTGCTGGAGATTGCAGGAAAATACCGTCCCGCCTTGCTGGACGCGGCGTCGTTTGTGCTGTCGTTAAGCGTTTTCGCCTGCCTGCTAGCGCTGATCCTGGGGTATTTGCTGGCCTATGGCAGCGGGGATGCAGGTGCGGGCGTGGCGCGACACATGTGGGGAGCCATCGCGCTCACCATCGCAATTCTCGGCTGCATTCTGGTCCGCGGGGCATCCGGCGGCTTGCGTGGCTCCTATCCCTACCTGCTGACTGGAGTGATGCTGCTGCTGGCGTGGACAGCTCACCAGGGTGGCTCCCTGACCCACGGAGATAAGTATTTGACCGAGTTCCTCCCCAGCCCGCTGAAGCGTTTGGCTGGCATTGGAACGGTGCAAGCGAAAGCCTTCGATTTCCCCGACTCGTTTTACGCCCGCCACCTCTATCCGATTCTCGACGCTAACTGCGTCGTCTGCCATGGAGAGGAAAAGGTCAAAGGTGGTCTCCGCGTCGACACCTATGACCGGTTGATGAGGGGTGGAAAAGAAGGCGCAGTCATTGTTCCAGGCAAGCCCGACCGGAGCATCCTGTTTCAACGCATCACGCTGCCTGCGGACCACAAGAAATTCATGCCGTCGGAGGGCAGGCCCCCCTTAAAGCCGGAAGAAATTGCCTGGATCAAGGCCTGGATCCAGCAGGGAGCGTCTGAGGAAGTAAAGACCCTCGCCGGCATTAACATACGCGAGGAGGAACCGCTGCCGAAAGTGGGAGACTACAGCGCGCTGATGCCGTCGATAGCGCAAACAGCAAAGGCCGCAGGAGTTACACTTATGCCGGTGTCGCGGAACCTGGCCGACGGTCTCATACTGAACACCACGGACGCGGGGGCAAAGTTTGGCGACGCTCAACTCGCAAGCTTGTTGCCGTTTGCGCCGTACATCGTGGAGGTTGAATTGGCACGTACCTCGGTCACCGATGGCTGCTTTACTACGCTCGAGAAGTTCAGTCATTTGCGCGCCCTCCATCTGGAAGGGACGTCCATCACGGGAGCAGGTTTGCCCAAGCTGGGTCAACTGCCGCAGCTAACTTACGTCAACCTGAGTGGGACCCAGGTGACGCAGGCAGCCGTTGCTCCACTGACTTCGATGAAGAACCTGCGTCATCTTTATCTCTACAACACGCCGGCTCAGCCTGCGGCGAGGCAAGAACCATGAATCGTCGGGAATTTTGTGCGATAACAGGAATGGCCGCTTTGGGCGGCCTGCATGCAACATCGGAGGAGCTCCCTTTGAATACGTCACAGCTACAGACCGGCAACGGTCAATGGACCTACAATGTGGTTTCGACCTGGGGGCAATTGCCGCAAGGAACAGCATTCGGCGGAACGCACGGCGGTATCGCCACCGACAAAGCCGGCCTTCTGTACGTCAGCACCCAGAGTGAGACCGGTGTGTTGGTTTACGACCGCGACGGAAAGCTGCTGCGGACGATCGCCCACGAGTATCCAGAAGTCCATTCCCTGGTCTATGCCAACGAAGACGGGCAGGAATATTTCTACGCGACGGTACAGAAGGGAACGCCCAAGGAGAATTGGCTCTTCGTCAAGATGAAGACCGACGGAACCGTGGTGCAGAAGATCACCGCTCCGGGCGAAGCAGGATTCCACGCGCCCAACGAATGGCGCTTGACCGCCGCCGTGCCGGCGCCGGATGGTTCCATTTACATTGCCAATGGCTACGGCGACTCGCGCATTTTCAAGTTCGACAAAACCGGCAATTATCAGGCGGCGTATTCAGGTAAGGGAACAACGGATGGCCTGTGCAACTGCAGCCATGGGCTGGCTCTGGACGTGCGCTACGATCAGCCGCTCCTGCTGGTGTGCGACCGGGAAAACCGGCGTCTCAGTCATTACGATCTTGATGGCAAGTTTGTGAGTAATGTAACTCTCCATCTCCGGCGGCCTTGCCAGGTAAGCTTCTGGGGTGACTACGCCGTGGTCTCGGAGTTGGAGGGGCGGGCAACCATTATCGATAAAGACAATGTGCCGGTCGCCTTTCTGGGTGACAATCCGCACCAGGATCAATGGGCAAATTACAAATTGCCTCCGGGTGCTATCGCCCGGGCAAACTTCAGCGCGGCTCACGGATGCTTCATCGATCACGACGGCAACATCTACGTGTCGGACTGGAATCAATCCGGAAGAGTAACCAAGCTGGAGAAGGTCAAGGCATAGTTAGTTCTGCGACGCGTATACACGAAAACGTGTCCAGTACGTTCCGTTATCCCAATTGATGCGGTTGCCGTTTGTGCTGACGGTTCCCCCGATCGTAGTCCCGTTCCAACTGGTCGTCAGCGTGCGCTTGCCGTTCATTTGGCCGCTCGCTTGGTCGCCTGATTGGTTGCTCAATTGCAGGTTGTTGCCCCGCTGACGAATGGAACAGGACTGGGAGCGATCCCCCTGTGCATACCAGGTTCCAGTCAGATTGAGTCGATTGTGATTCCCTCCTCCGCCGTTGCCTGAATCGCACCTTGCCCAGAAGGTACCGTTCGACCAGTTGATTTGGCTGCCGTCTTGGCTGAGAGTGCCAGTCACGAATTGCCATCCTGGTGCGCTGATACTGTTCTGCCCTTGCAGCTGCCCGGGGGAAGTATCGCCATTCTCATTAGTTAAGGTGAGGAAGGCTCCGTTGCTGCTGATCGATGCGTGCTTTGTGGAATCCCCCTGGGCACACCAAGCGCCGGTAAAAGCGGCAGCCGACTGGTTTGGGGGAAATTGTGCGGCCGCCTGGTCCACGCTAACCATGAGGCCCATGGTGATCACGAACAAGAGCAACCCGGTGCTGACATGTTTGCGGTGCATTTGTATCTCCTCTTACTGAAGCTCAAGCTAATTATCAGCACCAGCGAGTTTACGTGCTCCGCCGGAGGAAATCTGGCTACTCGAGCGCTAAAACCTAGCGGCATTTTCTGTCACTGCCCTAGCTTCAGTGCAATGTCAAGATTCAGTGGCAACATGTAATTTCGCGTGGTATTACGATGGTAAAAGCGGTGGTTGCCAATTTTGCCGACCCCGCGCCAAGGATGGTATTGCCATGACTCTTAGACCGACGGACATGCTGGAAATTCAATCAGCTATCGACGAGTACGAGAGGAAGTTCCCGCGCCGCCCGGCGCCCTCGGCGGAGGTGGCGCTCGCTTGGCGATTGGGCAAACGTGAGTATGCCAGGCGAGTAGAGGCGAACCCTGACCTCGCATCCAGTAGTCAGAAGCAAGCTGATCCTGCCCCCAAGCGACCTGACCCTCCCCGAAAGCAACCTGAAGCTGCTCAGAAACAGACTGAAGCTGCTCAGAAGCAACCTGAAGCCGGCCGGAAGAAAGCTGACGCGGTGCTGGCTGAGCAGGAGTGCAACCGGGCGGTCTGGGCATGGCAGCAGTTTCGTCTTCAATGTGCAGACCATCCGCCACTCCGCCGACCAACCACCCCGCTATTCGGAGTTTGTGCCCTGGGTCAAAACGGCCTTGCTCGTTGGCTGGTGGGGCGCGGTCGCGGTATTGGTCGCCTCCGTCTTTATCTTTGGCGCCTTGGTTGGCGGCTTTAAATGACCTTCAGGCAGGCTTGTTGGCGATCAGGCTGCGCGCTTGTTTTCGCCGCGAGCATGCTTGGGGCCGTGTATGCGCAGCGTCCCTTCCGTGAGTACCCTTCCATTGAATACGGCGAATCCGTGCCTTTGCCCCGCGACTGGCACCGGCCGGCAGAGTGGATCTTCGCCCGGTTGATGTATCCCCAGGGCCCCTTGGACGGTTACCGGGACGATTCGACTGGCGACTGGCGGCAGGGCCGCTCTCTCTGGACCCAGGATTATCCCCAGGCGGATCGCGCATTTGCGCGGCGGTCCGGCGCTTGACACGGGTCGACGCCGCTCGGTTGAGCAGTGCGTGAACCTGGACGATGGCGATGAGATCTACAACTGGCCCTGGCTGTACGCCGTCCAGGTTGGCGAGTGGGGCCTGACCGAGGCCCAGGCAAAGAAGCTTCGCGACTATTTGCTTCGCGGCGGCTTCTTCATGGCTGACGATTTCCACGGATCCGAGGAACAGGCTTATTTCGAAAAAACCATGAAAATGGTATTTCCCGAGCGCCCGATCGTGGATATCCCCAACGACGATCCCATCTTTCACACCGTCTTCGATCTGGACGACCGATACCGCATCACGGGTGCGGAGCACCTGGCCACGGGGTACAAGAAAGATGGCCGGGTCGCGCGCTGGGAGGGCATTTATGACGATAAAGGCCGGGTTATGGTGGCCATCTCCCTGAATTCGGATATCGGCGACTCCTGGGAATGGTCAGACGAGCCGCAGTATCCCCTGAAGTTTTCCGACCTTGGCATGCGCCTGGGCGTGAATTACGTGGTTTACGCCATGACCCACTGACCTGCACCGATGGTGCATTGGGGTTATTACTCTATGCGGTTACTATAATTTCCTTCTCTGTTACTCAAGAACCATAGCTAATTCTGTCAAAACCGCTATTCTCATCAACAAGCGGCGATTCTCCGCGGAACATTTTATCGATTCTTTCGGGGGAGGGATTCGATGAAGTGGAACGAGGAGAGTCGCCGTTAACACTTTGCAATCCCTTCATTCTGCAAGCTATCTCTGGGTTTTGCCTGTAGAGGCCACCACCCGGTTGAACACCACCCACTGAAAATTCCTTACGCTCCACGAGTGTCACCGCTGCCCTGCAAAAAGCCGGGCGAAACGGATGGATTTCCTCAACCTGACGGTTTACCGCGCCCATTACTGAGTGGACTTCCCCGCGGATGGTTACCTTTGCCCCTGCTACAGATCTCGGGTGCCCCACATCTCGCTCGTTTTTCGCGAGATGTGGGATACCACGAAGGTCAGTTTCTGGCCTTTGCATCCTGAACCGATCCCGGTTAAGAGCAGTGGTATCCCACATCTCGCGAAAAACGAGCGAGATGTGGGGCACCCGAGATCCGTAGCAGGGCCTGAAATTGATATCGTGCGGGCTGGCGCCTCCGTGCTTACCGCCCAGTGGCAGCAAGATTATCGATGAGGGACCCGCGCGGCGTAGATCCGCTCACTTTTGCAAAGATGATTCGAGAATGTTTTTCAAACCAGCCGAGAGGCTGGAGTTTTCTTCGCACAAGAGGAACCAAGGCATAACACTGCAGGTATAGCAACATTCTTATGGCTATCCGATGTGTTCGTAAGGAGCATAACAATTGCACCATTGCCAGCTGTAAAAAACTTCATTCGTCATACATTACCAGCCCTCATTTTGTAATAACTTTGGTGACTTACTAACGTATCGAGCGCGATAAATTAGGCAAGGTGTAACCGCTTCTTCCATAGGGAGTATGTATTCGCGAAAAGATCCGACTTAGAAACGAGTTACATCACTTCTTCTGCCTTGCTGCACCAGCAGCGTGGTTATCGAGGTTCTAATGAGGGAGGGTTCTTTGACGTTTGTCCAGCCCTGCTGGATAGGTTCTTCAAACTTGAGACGCTATTGGCTGATCTCGATGACAATCGACCCCATTCGTGCACTGCGGGCGTATTCGCGGTGCGCTTTCTGAATCTCTTCCAGCTTGAATGTAGCCCTGATCGGCACCGAGATTTTTCCGGCTTTCAGCCATTCGAAGAGGCGCTCCAGGTCCGGCGTGAAATTCTTTGACTTGCGAGTAAGGCCGAAGAAGGTGGTTCGTTTGCCTGACCAGAAAAGCAGGTTCCTCGAAAATAGTTTCACCATCACGGGAAGCGCCGAAGGCCGCGGAGTCTTCGTCAGTGCCGGCAGGTTCATGCCGTACGCAACCAGGATGCCGCCCTTATGCAGGACCGAGTAAGACTCGTCAAAACTTTTATAGCCGAGTGGATCGAAAACGGCATCGACCCCACCGAGTTCCTTCATAGCAGCAATCCAACTCTTAGTTGAGTAATCATAGGGAACAGCTCCGAGTTTGCGGAGTTCCTCGTGCCTGCTCGAGGAAGCTGTGCCGAAAACCTGGGCTCCCTGGATCTTGCCGAGACTGAGTAGTGCTCCACCGACTGCGCCGCTCAAACCATGAACAAATATCTTCTGGCCAGACTTGACCTTAGCGGCGTGGTGCAGCATCTGGTAGGCCGTGACCCAGTCGAGGACCAGGGAGACGGCGGCCTTCGGGTCCACTCCCTCCGGGACGGGCACCAGAAACTGCTCGGGAAGGTTGATGAGTTCTGCCTGTCCGTCATATTTCGAGAGGCACGCGACGCGATCGCCAATCTTGAATTTGGAACAGCCCTTTCCGTTGAGGCGTACCGTCCCGAGGACGCTGTAACCGGGAGTCAAGGGCGGCTTCCTTTGCAGAGGATACGTCCCGTTGCGCATATTGACATCGGAACCGGAAACAATCGAGTACTCGACCACCAGCTGGACCTCTCCGGCAGATGGATCAGGCAAGTCGGCTTCGACAATTGCAAGTTTACTTTCGTCGCCGTACTCCGTGATGACGACTTTCTTGATCCGAGACATGACTTACTGATGTCTGGCCGCCGCTGCCGGATGCAATCTAAAGCCCACCGCCTCGAGAGTCTACGTGAGAACTGGAGAGAAACCGCAGGTCCCTCCACTACGCTGCGCTCCGGTCGGGATGACAAGGATGGGGTGGGGGCTGAGTTAAAAGCGGTAAATCAAAGTGAGTAACCACCCACCCTTGTCATCCCGACCGGAGCGCAGCGGAGTGGAGGGACCTGCGGTTTCTCTCCAGTTCTCACGCAGACTCTCGAGCTCAATCTCTCTCGATTCTTTGCGTCCCGACTAAAGTCGGGACCTGATACAAAGCACAGGAGCTCGGAGTGAAGGCGATTGCAGTTTCTGTTCTCCTGGTTCTCACATAGTCTCCAAGCTCCCTGAGGTGCCCGTTTCCCTCAACAACGTACCAAGAGGTTTATCGCACGGCTGAAGCCGTGCTCTTCGTACAATGAACGCATTTTGCCGGCAGGGCAAAGCTTAGCTTCGCCCTGCCGGTAGATGCTACGAGTTGATGAAGGCCAGCAGATCGGGATTGATCTGGTCGGCATGAATGATCGGCATTCCATGGGGAAAGCCGGGGTAGACCTTGAGCTGTGCATTCTTTACCAGCTTTGCCGAAAGCGCGCCGGCATCCTGGTAGGGCACGATCTGGTCGTCGTCGCCGTGCATCACCAGGGTGGGGACATCGATCTTCTTCAGGTCTTCGGTAAAGTCGGTTTCTGAAAAAGCCTTGATGCAATCGTATTCGCCCTTAACTCCGCCTTGCATCCCTTGATACCAGAAATTCTCCCGCACTCCCTCTGAGATCTTGGCTCCCGGCCGGTTATAGCCGAAGAAGGGAAGACTGAGATCGCGGAAAAACTGTGAACGATCGTTCAGCACGCCGGCGCGGATGCCGTCGAAAACCTCGATCGGCAGGCCGCCCGGATTTTTTTCAGACTTAACCATAACCGGCGGTACAGCACTGACCAGAACGGCCTTGGCGACTCGCTTGGAGCCATGTCGGCCGATATAACGCGCGACCTCGCCGCCTCCCGTGGAGTGACCCACCATCACCGCCTTCTTCAGGTCCAGCGCCTCGAAAAGAGTTGCCAGGTCATCGGCGTACGTGTCCATCTCATTGCCGTCCCAGCTCTGTCCTGAGCGGCCATGGCTGCGGCGATCGTGGGCGATCACACGGAATCCGCGCGACCCCAGGTACAACATTTGTGCATCCCAGGCATCGGCGTTGAGAGGCCACCCGTGGGAAAAAACAACCGGCTGCCCTTTACCCCAATCCTTGTAGAAAATCGTGGTTCCATCTTTCACCGTAATGGTGTTATTGGTTGTCTTCTCTGCGGTCAGAGTGCTCATGATGTTCTCCTTTTTTTGTGAGGCGTGTGTACTGCGTTGGGACGTGTTCGCGCGGAACTGATCGTCTCAGGGGTATTGCGTATTGGGCTCTGCAGCTTGTACGCTCAGCCGTCAGGTAGCTGGGTCATGCATGGTCCACTACTGCGTCCGGTTGCCTTTGAGCGGCCGCATAGGTCGCATTTTTCGCCGCTTCGTCGATTACCGCTCGATCCTACTTTGCGCAGGCGAAACTGATCGTCTCAGAGGTTGTTACGAACTCCACCCCGGGAGTGCCCCACCAGAGTGGCAGGGCCGCCGTGGGGCGCAATGATGCGCTTGGTGAAAGCCACCTCGTCGGCCAGCGAGGCCATCGGATTTTGCACTGCGACTACGGGGTAGCCCATCTCTCGCAAAAGTGGAATCACCTTTGACCCAGACCTCGCCGTCCGCAAACGCATCTTGAACCAGCACAATATTCTTGCCCGGGGATGCGGCAGGCCGCTTCAAACCAAGCAATGGAATTGCCGGAAGAACGGCTGAGGCCAAGCGGGCTCCATTCACCAGAACGAAATGAAGCACTTCATAAACCATAGACGTCTCTCTGATCGCTGCTGCTCATTTGCTTGGAGGGTTGGATACGAGGCTTGCGCCAGCCATTCCGATAGAATTCGCCACCATCAGAGAGTAACCACCGGTTCGGAGGTCGCATTGAATGAAATTGCTCTCTTTGTGCACGAATGATCGCCGCTTGCAATCGTGGGTGCATTCTATAGGGGGCAGAAGAGTCTGCGTGAGAACTTCGAGGTTTCCAGACTCAGTCCCGCAGGGACGGCTGAGTGTAGCCCAGGACGACAGTCCTGGGTCTGTGCAACTCAGACCGTAGAGTCCCGTAGGGACGACTGAAAGTTGCCCCGGACAAGAGCCTTCTGCTGATTTTCAGCCGTCCCTGCGGGACTCTTCCGCATGAAAATCCTACCCAGGACTGTCGTCCTGGGCTACATTCAGCCGTCCCTGCGGGACTGAGTCAGGTGGTTTTCACGCAGACTCAGAAGCCCGGAACCTGCGTAAATTTTTGTCTTGGTTTGGTGGACCTGATCGGGGTCGCAATGAGGATGCCGGTTGCCCTAGATGAATGGAGCTTTATTCGTTCGCTGCATCCTGCCAATGTAATTTTCTAGCCAGCGCCCTTTGCCCCCGGATCTGGTTTTTTGAAGAAGAACGCAATGGGGATACACAATGCGCAAAGAAGAGCCAGGTAGCGAAAATCGTCGACATAGGCCCAGAGTTGCGCTTGGCTATCGGGGCCCTTTTGGATCAACGCATAGGCGCGCAGTAAAGCTTGTTTCGGGCCGGCGTGCAGCTTATTTCCGACGATCGACGCATCATCGCAACCAGACCTTCGGCTCGACAGACATGCCGGGGCGAGCCGTTGCCTACCTGGCCGCGCTTGAAACGAATGCGGACAGGCAGTCGCTGCACCACCTTGACGTAGTTGCCGGTTGCGTTCTCTGGCGGCAGCAGGCTGTACACCGCCCCACTCGAACACTGCACCCGTTTTCTCCTGACAACTGCCCATCTCGTCGCCGCAGCGAAGCGGATTTGGTTTGATGGGAGCGCCATATTGCGCCAAGGTTACGTTTGTTGGTTTCGCGCTTACCAATGCGGAACAGTCTCTGCGGCATTATCAAAAATGCGATGCAACCCTGAGTAAATTTCTCCGCATCATCCGCGGTAGCTCGTGCGCATTCTTATGGCGCAAGGCCAATCTAACGGAACGTGACCATGGCTCGTGCTTCCCAACCTTCTTCGAAGAGTTCATCTCCCGCTGTAACCGCGGTGGCAATTTGTCTCGCGCTCGGGTGGGTCTGGCTCGTCGCGACGATCCACTTGCACGAAATGATCGTTGGAGCCGCAGTCGTTGTGCTGGCCTCCCTTTTCTTGCGCCTGGTTCACCGCTCGCAGCCGAATGTTGTCCAATTTCATTGGAAAGATGTCGTCCAGGGCTGGCGGATCCCTTGGTATATGGTGTGCGACACCTGGATAGTAATTCTCGTTTTCTTAAGCGACCTTTTGCACCTGCGCCCAGCCGGCTCCTACTACCGGGTTTGCGGATTTAAATGCAGCAAGCGCGACCCTGCGATCGTGGGCCGCGGGGTTCTGGCTACGATGTACATGACTGCGACTCCTAATTCCATTGTCCTCGGCATCGATCCGCAGTCGAGCAGGATGCTGTTTCACCAGCTTGAACGCGCCAGCGTGCCCCAAATGGTTCGGGCTCTGGGAGCCCAGCCGTGAATATCTGGCTGCTTGCGGGAGTGGTTGTATGCGCCGCACTCGTACCTTGCGCAGACATGTGCCTTCGCGGTTCGCCCGAGCGCCGGCTCGTGGGCCTGGAAATGGCCAGCGTGATCATTACTCTCGCCTTGGTCCTTTTCACCGTCGGCATGGGCCGCATTCCCTTCATCGACCTGCCTCTCGCGCTGGCGATCATGTCGTTTGGCGGTGGGTTGGTGTTCGCCCGGTTTCTGGAGAAGCATCTATGACCACCCTCCTCGATGTGCTGTTGGGATCTCTCATGATCTCCTGCTGGCTTGGGGTGCTCGGAATGTGGCGTATGCGGGAGCCGATACAAGCGCTGCACTATCTTGCGTTGCCGGTGTGGGGAGCCACTGTTTTCCTGACGGCCGCTGTCTTTCTGCAAACCGGGAACAGCCAGGCGGCATGGAAGACTCTGCTGATCTGTCTGGTTCTGCTCGCCATCAACTCAGTCGTGGCTCATGCCACAGCGCGCGCCTTTCGCGCCCGCGAATTTGGCCACTGGCAACCAAGAGACGGCGAACCAATCGAGTTTGTCCGCGCTGGGAGAGACAAGTGATCTGGTGCGGAGCGGGCATTCTCCTCATGCTTGCGGTCTCGGGATTTATGGTGGTGCGCACGCAGAACGTGATCGAGCAGGTGATCGCATTAGGCTTCTACGGCCTGATAACAGCCTTGATGTTTTTTTTCTTTCAGGCCCCGGACGTCGCACTCTCGCAAATAACGGTGGGCGCAGTGGCTCTGCCGCTCATGATCATGCTAGCTCTCTCCCGGATGAAGTTTCGCAAACTCAGCAGACAAAAGGACGGAGAGCATGACTGACCGTCTGCGCCTTGGTATCTTTCTTTTCGCTGGGCCTGTCTTTCTGGGCCTCTACTGCTATGCGGCCCTCAACCTGCCGCCGTGGGGGCAATATCGCGGCCCTTACGGAGATACGATTGCGAGGCTCGCGGTCTATGAGCGCCATGCCACCGACACGGTCAATGCCATCAACTACGATTACCGCGGGTTCGACACCCTGGGCGAGGAGTTCATCCTGTTCACCGCAGCGATAGGGGTCACCATGTTGCTGCGGAGAGAGAAGAATGTGCCCACTTCCCCCGTTGGTAAGGTGGAAGATCGCCCCTCGTTGAGCGAAGCGGTGCGGGCGGTCATTACCCCGGCCTTGCTCATTACCGTGATATTTGGTTTCTACATTGGGCTCCATGGGCAGCTCACTCCCGGCGGCGGCTTTCAGGGAGGCGTTATACTCGCCACCGCTTCGGTCCTGGTCTATCTCGCCGACAACACCGAAGGCTTCAAACGCATCACCTCTCATGTTGCCGTGGAAGTCGTGGAGGCAGCCGGCGCTTCCTCGTATGCCCTGATCGGGGTCATGCCGATTTTGATTGGACTGCCTCTTCTCACCAACATCCTGCCCCTGGGAACCACCGGCGATGTTTTCTCCGCCGGGAATATAGCGCTCATCAGTGCTTGCGTGGGAATCGAGGTAACCGCCTCTTTTCTGCTGGTTATCTATACCTATCTCGAAGAAATCGTGACCGGCGAGATACCCGAGGAGTAGAGATGCCTCCGATGCTGCATTCATTACCGTATTTCGTTGCCGCGTGGCTCTTTTTTTGCGGCCTCTATGGCCTGGTCACCAGCCGCCATCTTGTCCATTCCGTGATTTGTCTTGCCATTCTGCAGAGCTCCACTTACGTGCTCCTGCTTGCCATTGGCTATCGCACCGGCGGTACGGCCCCGGTGTTCGCAGATATTGCTCCAGGCACGCTTACCGTCGATCCCGTAGTGCAGGCCCTGATGCTGACAGACGTAGTCGTCGAGGCGGTGGTCGTGGCCCTCTTGCTGGCCATGGTTGTGAAAGCCTATGAGAAGAGCGGATGCGTTTCTCCGGCGGACCTGCGGATCATGCGCGGATAATCATGACGAGCCCGCTTCCAGCGTTACCCGTTGCCTTACCCCTGCTCGGCGGGGGTCTCTTGGCCGCCTTACGCAAATGGCTTAGCCGCGCTGCGGCAGATAGCCTCTCCATCGCCGTTGCCGCAGCGACACTCATCTCCTCCCTTCTTCTGCTGAGCCACGCCCTGCAGCATACCCAGGTCTATTGGTTCGGAAATTGGTATCCTCGCGGTTCGGTTGTGCTTGGTCTTACATTCGTCGTCGATCCCGTGGCGGCGGGACTTAGCTCGCTGGCTGGGCTTCTTGTGTTTCTTGCGCTGATCTTTTCCTGGCGCTTTGTGGATGCGGGGGCGAACCACTATCACCCGCTGATGCTGGTCTTCCTGGCTGCCATCGATGGCTTTGTGCTTACCGGCGATCTGTTCAACATGTTTGTGTTTTTCGAGCTGATGAGCACGGCGGCATTCGCCCTATGCGGCCTTAAGACCCAGGAGCCGGCTCCTCTCCAGGGTGGGTTCAATTTTGCCGTGACCAATACGATCGCGGCCTTCCTGGGGCTTACCGGCATCGCCTTGCTGTATGCGGTGACCGGGGCATTGAACATGGCCCAGATTGGGCTGGCACTCGGCAGCCGCCACGATCCTCTCGTTCTCTTCGCCTTTACCCTGTTGACGTGCGGCTTCTTTATCAAGGCAGCGATTGCTCCATTCCACTTCTGGCTGCCGGATGCTCATGCGGTCGCACCAACACCGGTGTGCGTCCTTTTTTCCGGCCTCATGGTAGAGCTCGGGCTATACGCGGTCGTTCGGCTCAAATCGGTAATTTTCCAGCAGACCTTCGCGTCCGGAGAGACCCATCTTCGCTATATTCTGTTGGCCTTCGGCGCGACCACGATTTTGGTCGGGGGCGTGATGTGTTACGCCGAACACCACCTGAAACGTATGCTGGCCTTCTCCACGATCTGCCACGCGGGCCTCATGCTGGTGATATTCGCGATCCAGGGCCCCCTGGCCATCGCCGCCATGCTCATCTACCTGGTAGCACACGCCTTCGTTAAGTCATCACTTTTCTTCGTTAGCGGCATCATGCTCCATCGCTTGCGCTCGATGAGCGAACACGTCCTTTTTGGCAAAGGGTGTTCACTTCACTGGACTGCAGCGTTGTGGTTTCTCGGTGGCATCGGCCTCGCAGCCGGCCCATGCTTCAGCACCATGCTCGGGGACGCGGGCATGTCGAGCGCTGCAGAGCAGGTGGGCATTCATGGGCTCTCGTGGCTGTTCATGTTTGCCGGGGTGATGACGTGCGCTGCTGTCTTCAGGGTGGGCATGCACACCTTTGCCGGCTGGGGTGACTCGCCAATCACCGACCGCAGTGCGCAAGTGGATGAGCTACCGGAGACGGAGGCCGAGGAGCAAAAGGTGTTCTGGTACCATTTCGTTCCGCCCCTCATCTGTATTGTTTTCGCGGTAGCCCTGACCTTTATTCCGAATTGGCAGTATGCGGTCCGTGAGGCGGCCGCGCGTGTGTCTGACCAGGCGGCTTATATCAATACGGTCTACACCGGGTATTCGGCTCCGCTCGCAGCGCCGCCGTCATGGCGTGATGAGATTATGGGAGCGGCTCTTCGCGGAACTATGGCGGTGTTCCTGGCGCTCGCCCTGGCCTGCACTTCGGTCTTTCGCGGAAAACTTGCGCGATCGCTGCGCATCGGCGCGTTCCTTGAAGGACCTCTCATCACCCTGCGCGCGCTTCAGAGCGGACATCCGGGTGATTATGTCTTGTGGCTAACGGTAGGACTCGCCGTATTCGGTTCCGCCACCGTATTCCTCCTCCGTTGATGCGGAAGAGTGCACAACCGACCGGATCAGACGTTGGCGTGCATGCCGTGCGTCTGAAGCAGGAGTGCGGCGGCGCCCCGGAGCCTCGCAACATCCCCTTCATGGGTGCGCTCGAGCCGGGGTGGTTTGCCAGCCAGGGTTAGCGCTTTTAGCTCCCTTTCGATGGCAGGAGCGAAGCGGTCCCACGCCGAGGTAACATGTCCGTCGACCAGGATGACTTCAGGAGCGAGTGCAGCGGTGACCATGCGCAAGCCCTTTCCGATGTAAGTCGCTTGTTTTTCCAACGCTTGGATTGCATTCGGATTTCCTTCGTCGGCGAGGTGCAATAGTTCATGAAACGTAACTCGCTTCGCCTTGGGGACAGACTCGCTAAAATACCGCAGGGCTGCACTGCAGGAAGCGAAGGTTTCCCAGCAGCCATTTAGCTTGCAGCCGCAACGTGTGCCTGCTGGATCCAGAGGAATATGACCAAATTCACCAGCCATTCCGTGCTGCCCCGTCACCAGTTGGCCATTGCTTAAAATCCCTGCTCCGATCCCTTCGGAAACCGTGATCAGCACAGCATTTCGAATCCCATCCAACCTGCCGAGCCAGAGTTCAGACATGAGACAGGAGGTCGCGGCGTTCTCAACCGCGACGGGTATCCCCATAGCCCGCTCGATCACTCGCTTGATGTCGTAATTAGGCCAGCCGAGATTTGGCGCAAAGATAAGACGTTGCGTTGCTGGGTCTACCCGCCCGGGGAGACTGATCCCGATCCCTTCCAGGGATTTACTCGAATGATTCGCTCTCATCCGTTTCATGCATTCGATAATGCTGGCCACGGACTTTCCCGGATCTGAGCCAATGGGAAGCGACGATCGCGACAAGAAACGGCCATCCAGATCTACAATTGCCACCGTCGCCTGGCCAGGATGAATGTCGGCTGCGAGTACAACCAATTCTTCGTTCAGGGTGAGCATGGTGGGATGTCGCCCGCGTGGGAGATGGGCTATCGCGCCCTCTCGTACCCAATGCTCGGTGATCAACTGCTCGATAAT
This sequence comes from uncultured Acidobacteriaceae bacterium, assembly GCA_963805955.1. Taxonomy (GTDB): domain Bacteria; phylum Acidobacteriota; class Terriglobia; order Terriglobales; family Acidobacteriaceae; genus PALSA-350. The sequence goes on along the minus strand of CAWDVZ010000005.1, from coordinate 52,654 downwards.
CTGCGAGACAGTGCTGCGTTGCAGGCCGGAAAGTCTCGCCAGATCAGCCCGTGAAACGGGTTGCCGGGCGCGAATCAGTTGCAAAATGATATCCCGGTTGATCCGTCGCGCCGTTTCGCTCGAGGCCAGCCTGGCGTGCGTGAGATCCACGCGAGGCATGCCGTTCTTCGGTTGCCATGATCTTCCCACAGCCTCTCCTACTTGCGAATACGGCTTTCGCTTGGACAGTGAATGTTGCATTGATTTTACGCGATAGGAGAATAACCTCCGGACCCGGATCACCAGTGCAAAAGGGCACCTTAGTCTCCGGCCTCATTTGCGATCCGGCCGATAGTGCTTTTAATAGTCCTCCCAAATCATTGAGGTTGATTCCCGAAAGTAAAGGTTACTGGTGAAGTTTTTGTTGACACTTTTATTTACTCGTGTCTATAGTTCTGGACCGATATTAAATCAAGTGCGGCTGGATACCCAAAGCAAACCTTTCGGAGGCTGTTATGTGGTTCCCACACCAGTTCACTGTTATCGGGGGCTTCGTGCGCCGGGCCGCATTTAAGCCTGCAGCGTGTTTCGTTTGCTCTCTCGCCGTGCTCGCGCTACTAGCCGGAACGCAGAACGCGGCCTTAGCACAGGCAGTCAACGGCTCGTTCCACGGAACGGTTACAGATCCGACAGGCGCTGTCATTCCAGGCGCCCAGGTCGAGGTAAGGAACCTTGGCAATGGCGCGACCAGAGATGCAACGACGGATACCAGGGGTTACTACACGATCACGGACTTGCCCCCCGCACACTACTCCTATAAAGGTCACGTCGAAGGGTTTCCAGACCTTATCGCGGCCCGATGTGGAATTGCAGGTAAGCCAGGATGCCGAAGTCAACAATGTGCTCACCGTCGGGCAGGCCACGGAAGTTGTGCAGGTCACCTCAGCTCCACCAATGCTGACAACAACTGGCTCGACGTTGGGACAAGTGATCGGAAACAAGGAGGCGGTGGATCTCCCCCTGAACGGAAGGCAGTTTACGCAATTGATTCTCCTGACGCCGGGGGCGGCACCGATCGAAGGCGGGCAGCAAAATGGCTTTTCCATTCATATCGCCGGTGGTGGTATCTCACCGGCGGTGAACGGGCAGAACGGTGGCCAGGACAGCTTTACGCTCGATGGAGTTATTAACAATCATCCGTACATTCAGGTTTACGTGATTGCTCCGCCGCCAGATGCCCTGGAGGAATTCAAGACACAGAATCACATCTCCGACGCACAATTCAGCTTCTCGTCCGGCGCCAATGTGAACATTGTGACCAAGACCGGAACGGACCATCTCCATGGCAGTGTCTGGGAGTTTGTCCGCAATGATGTTCTCAACTCGGCAAACTATATCGACAATTTCACCGGAACTCCGAAGCCGTCCTACACCCAGAACCAATACGGCTTCACTGCCGGCGGTCCGGTCATTATTCCGAAACTTTACAACGGGATTCGAAACAATACCCACTGGTTCGGCTACTGGGAGGGGTTTAAGAGTGACCAAGGCATAACTGCATTGGCGGGTAACCCGATCCCGAGTGAAGTGGCCGGTGATTTCTCCGACCTGCTCACGGGCCAGCAGGCCACAACTGCAACCGGCGCGCCTGCCTTTGATGCTCTCGGTAGAGCCATTATGGTGGGCCAACTTTACAATCCGTACACCACGCGGACGGTCAATGGCCAGCTGGTGCGCGATCCGATTCCCAATAACAATATTCCCTCGGTCATGGCGCTGAATGCGGTCGCTCTGACGTACTTGAATTCGACGTACTATGCGCCGAATTATGGGCCTGGGGGGAACAGTTTTCCCAACTACAGCTATGTCGGTCACACCACGATTAATTCCAACCAATTCGGTACCATCTTCGATCACGTATTCCACAACAACGACACGGCCTTCGCAAAATTCTATTATTCGCAACCTGACGAGGTAGAACCTACCTCGCAGAAATACGGTGCTATTTCGAATTTAAACCACGCCAAGATGATCACGTCGGGCTACACCCATCTCTTTAGTCCAAGCTTGCTTACGTCTGCACGTTTCGGCTATACGTGGATGCATTACGGCCTGGTTTGGGAACCCGCCGGCGAAGCGTTGATAAGCGCGGTCAATTCGGCCGCTTTTCTGCCAATTAAGGACGGAATCCCGCTCATTCCGGAGTTCTCGATTGGTCCTCGAAGTTTCACCGGGAGCAGTCAATTTGCGGTGCCTGAGGGTCCGATGAGGATCTATCAGTTCAATGACGATGTTGAGAAAACCAAAAATTCCCATTCCATACAAGCCGGGTTCTTGTGGCTGCATACTCACGCCTTCGACGACGGTTTTGGGGGTTCGTTCGGTTTTGATCAATATCCGACCAGCGCGATAACCACTGGCGACGCCAACGTTGCGGCAACCGGGGATGGGCTGGCCAGTATGCTCTTGGACCTCCCTTCGACTTTCAACGTATTCACCGGCATCACCCATGCCGACTTCAAGAATTACTGGCTAGGCGGCTATGTTCAGGACAAATGGCAAGCGTCTAAAAATTTGAATATACAAATTGGTATTCGTTGGGACTTCCAGGCGCCTCCGCACTACAAAGACAACATTTTCTCGATGTGGAATACCGGGTGCCCGTTCGGCTCTTACAACACTCCTGAGTCGCTGCATGCGATCCAGGAACAATGCCTGCTGATGCCGTATGTATACACCCCCGCGCCGACGCCCACGAACCCCAACCCACTTACATGGCCGGTCCCGAATATACGGTCTACGATATTCGCGCCGCAATACAATGGCTGGCAGCCACGCCTGGGAATCGCCTACTCCCTGGATCCAAAGACTGTGATTCGGGCTGGATTCAATGTCTTCGACGATCACAACGCTTTCACCAAAGACGCGCAGGATGCTCGAGGCAGCTGGCCGGCTGGGGGACAAACGATACCTTCCGGCCTAAACCGGCAGGTGCCGACTACCTTCCTGGACAATCCTCCTTCTGCAGCATCTTTTCTGGAAGGTGGGACTCCAGTCTTCGGACGCGCCGGGGATCCTAACAGTAAGATCCCTTATTCCTTGCAATACAATCTCGGGGGTCAACGGGAGCTCAACAATAGCACCAGTCTACAAATCAATTACGTGGGTTCTGTAAGCCGGCGTTTGTGGGGAACAGTTGGTTACAATGCACCGCTTCCGCAAAATATGGGGCCCAATGCGCAACCGGCCGGAGAGCCCTTCCCCTTTATCAATGGCACAATCCAGGGTGACGAGAATAAGTTCTGGGGAAATTACAATGCGATACAAGCGCAACTTCAGAGGCGCTTTGCCTCGGGCTTCCAGTTCATGGCGTCCTATACTTATTCCAAGTGCCTCAATGTAGATGGGGGAGAGTTCGACGCGTACCCGCAGAACACCTACGATGTCGCTGCCGATTATGGACCATGTCAGCAAAATTTCCCTCAGCTATTCGTCTTTAGTGGGGTCTATGAATTGCCTTTCGGGAGAGGTCAGCAGTTTGGCTCGGGCGTCGGGAAGGGGATGAACTATCTTATTGGCGGGTGGAACATCGCCGATATAACTCAAATCCACAGCGGGGTCGATTTTACCGCCGGCGTCTCAGCCGACAATGCGAACACCGGCACCCCGTCGCGAACCAACTATGTGCCTGGTTGTAAACTTAAGCCGTCCGGCTTCCATCAGACCGTGAACGCGTGGTACAACACGGCTTGCTTCGTCGTTCCTCCTGAATACACATTCGGCCTCTCGGAACGCAACGGTTTTCGCGGGCCCGACTACAACGATTTCGATATTTCTGTCTTTAAGAATTTCAATTTCACTGAGTCGACGTATCTGCAGTTTCGCGCCGAAAGCTACAATACCTTTAATCGGGTGAATTTTTCTCCTCCGGGCGGCAGCGCCACCGGCTCGTCGGCCCAGATCGGTGGTACCGTCACGACAGACGTTGACAGCAACACTTTTATGAAAATCACCTCTGCCGCGCCGGCGAGGCAAATTCAATTCGCTTTGAAGTTTGTCTTCTAGCAGGAGGAATGGATAAGCTTTCGAGGGGTTCGATGACGGCCCACTCTTTGTGATGTTGACAGAGGGTGGAGTGCCGCTAATAAGATCGCGGGTTCAGGCTTTTCTGCGGGGAGGATGCTGAGTGAATTGGGTGTTTCCATTCGGCAATTCACGTCAGATCAGTCGTCTTGCGTTGGCTGCTATCTTGCTGTCCGCAATAACCGTCGCGTCTCCCCTTCTCGGCTTAGGCCAGGCTTCTGGACCCAACGAACAAAAAGAAGCGAGTCTCTATCAAGAGGGTATGAGGCTGCTTCGCCAAAAAGACTATCCCCATGCTCTGGAGCAATTCCGGCAGCTTGAGCAGTCCGCTCCCAACTTGCCCCAGGGATACACCGGCGAGGGCATCGCTTTAGCCCTGAGCGGAAAGATCGAAGAAGCAATTCCAATCCTGCAAAAAGCGATTGCTCTTGATCCCAGCTTTTGGGTTGCGCGGCGGGAACTGGGGATCCTCGATTGGCAATTGCACCGCAAGGAGGACGCAGCAAGAGAACTGACCGAGGTAGTAAAACTCTCGCCCGACGACACCTCCGTGAATGCCATTCTCGGAGAATACAATTTCGGAACTAAGAACTACGGAGCGGCAGCGCAATTCTTTTCCCGCGCCCGCGCCCAGGTAGACATGAGTTTCCCGCTTTCCCTGATGAATTCCGAAGCCCTCATCAAGAGCGGTCATCCGGAAGAAGCGACTGAGGAACTCGATCGGCTAACCACACTGCCCACCCTGGATCCGCAGCAACAATTTCGTATTGCCTGGTTGTTGGGTGAAGCCGGCGCATACGATAAGGCGATCAGGGTATTCAGCGCGCTGCCGGAGGACTTTTCCGACCCCTTCGGTCGCGACTATGGCATCGCTCTTGCCTACTACCAGGGTGGGAAGTATGCGGATTGCATCCAGTTGCTGACCACACTCAAACAGCGCGGGATCGTACGCGGAGAGCTATTCAGCTTGCTCGGCGCTGCGCAGGAAGTCAGCGGCCACCAGGCGCAGGCAGTGGCTACTTTCAATGAGGGCATCGCTCGCTTCCCCAAGGAGGATGACAATTACCTCGACAGTGCGGCGCTGGCGGTCAAAGATCAGGACTATGCCACCGCAGGGAACGTTCTAACCGCAGGACTCCAGCAAATCCCTGAAAGTTACAAATTGTTTCTCACCCGCGGAGTGGTATACAGCCTGCAGGGAAATCTGAATAAGGCTCAGGCTGACTATGAGAGCGCCATTAGGCTTGCTCCAGCGGAACCGAATCCTTATGTCGGTCTGGGAATCTGCCTCATGGACCAAAATCAATATCCTGCGGCAGCCGGCGTCCTGAGGGGAGCGATTCAAAAAGGGCTTGAAGACGTGAAGCTCGATTATTTCCTGGTGGATGCTCTCTTCAGGCAGGGTCTTACGGCCTCTTCGCCTCAATACCAGGAAGCAATCAATACGGTGGAAGCGAGTATCAAGCTAAATCCCACGTTTCCCTATAGCTACCTGCAGCGGGGAAAATTACAGTTGATGGCAAAACATCTACCGGAAGCCATTGACGACCTCCAGCATGCCCAGAAGCTGCAGCCCGATTCAACCGCGATCACTTACCAGCTCGCGACCGCTTACCGGCTCGCCGGCCGAACGGAGGAGTCTAACAAGCTATTTGCTCAAATATCCAACGCGACCAAGTTACAGGACGCTGAGTTCCGCCAGAGTACGCTGATGGGAGTCATGGGATCAATTTCCAATGCGAATTACTCTGCCAGGTAGGCACATCCTCAGACAGATACTTAGGCACAGCATGATGGCTTACCTTTTGTTGACGGGATTCCATAACTCTCACGCCCAGGTCTCGGGCAGCCGAAGTGATTGTGATTCAATCGTGGAACACGCTCAGAGATCTCTCGAACAAGAAAAGGCCGCGGAGGCCACAGCTGCAATCATGGCAGCTCTGCCCCAGTGCTCAGGCGATGCGCAAGCTTACGCCTTGCTGGGGATTTCGCTTGATGAGCAGCATCGGTACGCCGAAGCCCACCGGGCCCTCTTGCGGGCCATCTCTCTCAATCCGTCCTGGGCGCCCTTTCACAACAACCTGGCAGTCAGCTATTTGCACGCGGGAGATGCGGCAGCGGCCACGGCAGAATTCCGCAAAGTCATCCGCCTGGACCCGAACAATCGAGTTGCCGTGCTCAACCTCGCTACCTACTACATCGAGCAGAAAGATTATAGCCATGCCCTCCAATATCTGAAGGCCGCCAAAGCCGGCAGCTCAGGAGATCCGGAGCTGCAGATGCTGCTGATAAAAGCGTACCTTGGCGCCGGCTCGACAGAGGAGGCGTCGCAAACTGCTCAGCAACTCTCGAGCTCCTCCTCTGAGAATCCGAAACTGCATTTCTCTCTTGGGCTCCTTTTTGCCGAGTCCGGGCAGCCCAACGAAGCAATCCGCCAGTTTCAACTGGTTCCCATCATGGAACGAGATTATGAGACCTACGAGAACCTTGGGCTGGCGTATGTGAAGGTTGGGAATTCCGCCAAGGCTCGCGGGGCATTTGAAGCTGCAATGCGCCTGGCGCCGCAGAAGCCGGAACCGTATCTGGAGTTGAGCAGAATCTACCTGGCCTCGCACCAGCCCGACCAGGCAATTTTTCTGCTTTCTCAGGCGAACCAACAGGCACCCCGCCAGGTTGACGTGGTGGTTGCACTTGCGGAAGTGCTGATGCAAACCAGGCGTCTTGATGAAGCGGACAGCCTTCTGGCCGACAACCTTCGTCAGAACCCCTCGAACCCGATGCTTTGGCGAGCCCGCGGAGATCTTCTCGACCGTCAACACCTGGATGAACAGGCGATCGATGCATATCAGAAATCTTTGCGATTCGACCCCAAGTCGATTGAATCGCGGCTTGGGTTAGGCAGGATATACCAGCGAATCGAAAAAGTTACCGAGGCTCGCGCGGAATATGAAGCCGTGCTGCACGCGGACCCAAATTCCTCAGAAGCAAACGCTGGTTTGGGCCAGATCGCCTATCAGAGCGAGCACCTGGACGAAGCCACAACTTATCTGGAGCGTGCGTTCAAAAAAGATCCAGCCAATTCTGAGGCCGGGGAACTGCTCGCAACCATCTGCCTTAAAGAAGGTAAATACGCCGAAGCGGATGAAATACTCCGCAAGCTGATGGGAACCGATCCGGATAATCCACGTGTCCATCTCTTGGAGGGGCGAGCCTTGGCCAAATTGGGAAAGAGCGACGACTCTCAACTCGAATTTGAAAAAGCTCGTCAGTTGACATCCAGTAGTTCGGGTACCGAAAGACAGTAATGTGCGCTGCGCAATCGGCAGCCAAAGGAGATTTGAGAATGCGAAATCAACGATTCAGCCGCCGCGCACTATTGCAGAGTGCAGCGACATTGGGTAGTGCAGCCGCCGTTACAGGTATGTTGCCGCGAGCAGCCGTTGCTGCTTCCGCCGGTAAAGATGGAAACGGCAAGGACAGCCGGGTGATTGCCACTGACAATGGATCGATTGTCGAAACCCAATGTGGCAAGGTTCGCGGCTATACCCGAAATGGAATCCATACCTTCAAGGGAATTCCTTACGGCGCCTCTACCGCGGGCAAAAACAGGTTTATGCCGCCGCAAAAGCCGGAGCCTTGGTCTGGTATCCGCAGTGCGCTCTATTATGAGCACGTCTGCCCTCAGCCGCCCGCGTGAGAGTTGGAATCATGACGAAAATGCCTTTCTGTTTAAGTGGGACGATGGGCAGCCGGGCGAGGACTGTTTGCGGATCAATGTCTGGACTCCGGGTATTAACGACAACCGCAAACGAACCGTCATGGTATGGATCCATGGAGGCGGCTATGTTGCGGGGTCGGGCCAGGAGCAGCCTGGGTATGACGGCGAAAATTTGAGCCGTCGCGGCGACGTCGTTGTTGTTTCCATGAACCATCGTTTGGGCACGTTTGGCTTCCTTAATCTCGCCGAGGCGGGCGGCGATCGATACGCCAGCTCCGGAAATGTTGGAATGATTGACCTGGTCCTTTCCCTGGAGTGGGTACGTGACAATATCGCAAATTTCGGTGGAGACCCACAAAGTGTGATGATCTTCGGGCAGTCGGGAGGCGGGGGCAAAGTAAACACACTGATGGCTATGCCCTCCGCAAAAGGCTTATTTCAGCGCGCGGCTGTGCAGAGCGGTTCCATTTTAAAGGTAGGAGATCCGCATGACTCCTATGAGCTTGCCGCGGCTGTCCTGAAGCAGCTAAATATCTCCCCGTCCGATGTGGATCAATTGCAAATGGTTCCAACCGACAAACTGCTCCTGGCCGCGACCACCGCGCAGCGGAGCCTTATGCCTCCGCGGTCACCCAATGCTCCGCCCGTGAACTTCCGCCATCTTGGAAGGCAAATAGGCTGGCAGCCTGTGGTTGACGGTAAGGTAATCCCGCAGCAAATCTGGGATCCTGCTGCGCCGCAGCTATCGGCGGATGTACCCCTTCTTGTGGGCAGTGTACTCAACGAATTCGTGACTGGCATGGACAACCCAAACGCCTTCTCCATGACCAACGACGAATTATCGACAAAAATCAGCGCGGCATACGGCGGCGGTAAGAGCAAAGAGATCATTGATGCATTTCGCTCCGGGCATCCCAATGCCAACCCGTTCCAGCTGTTTTCTATCATCTCTGTTTCCTCTGTACGGGCAACGGCCATCAAGCAAGCCAGGCTAAAGGCCGCACTTGGTCAGGCGCCGGCCTATCTTTATTGGTTTACCTGGCAGACGCCGATTCTGGACGGGCGCCCGATGGCTTTTCACTGCGCGGAGATAAGCTTTTGCTTTGACAACGCAGAACTCTGCGACACCATGACCGGTGGAGGTCCAGGCGCCCGCGCGCTTGGAGAGAAGGTGAGCCAGGCATGGATCGATTTTGCCAAGAAAGGTGATCCCAATCATGCGGGTTTGCCACGTTGGTCGCCGGTGTCGTCTGACAAAGTCCCGACGATGATTTTCGACGAAGTCTGCGAAGTGAAAGATTTCCCAGATCGCGCGGCACAGCAACTCATGGATTCAATCGACACATAGGAAGGTTCCACTCAGCGTCCTCATGCGGCTCTCTTTACCGAGAGCCGCATACCCATGGCACCCCCAAGCGGATAAACAGCGGCTTCTCCAGTTCTTTTTTCTGTCCCTAACAGAATTGTCATCCTGAGCGGAGCGCACCCGGATTTATCGGGTGACACAGCGCTTGTGGCGCGGAGTCGAAGGACCCCGACGGGCTTATCTTACCCATGCTGCTCGGAGCTTTTCGACCACCGAAACCGAGAAAACAGGTTCTGAAGCGGTACGTACTTAATGGTCACGGGAACATCCATTTCGTGCACGGTAATCATCTTCAGCCCGTAGATGTAGCCGCCGGATACAGAAAGCGCCCAAGGGGAAGATCGTCGCGGGTCCGCCCGGTGTGGGCTTCGTAATTGAAAAGCTCCGAGCGGCATGCGTAAGATGAGCACCGTCGGGGTCCTTCGACCCCGCGCACCAAGCGCTGCGTCACGCAATAAATCTGTGAGGCGCTCCGCTCAGGATGACGATTTGCGGCGAGTTGGAGATGCAAAAAACCAACTCACGCTATTTCATCGCAGCACGCATTCTCTTCGTTAAGTCCGCTGCTTTGGCGGTATTTCCCTGTTTGCTGTAAATATCCATCAGCAGGGTGGCAACCGACAGGTTCAACGGGTCTTTCGTCAAAGTATCCTCGAGATACTGAACAGCAACGTCCGATTCTCCGCTAGAGGCGTATGCCATCCCCAGATCCGCCTCCTTTAACGTCGATGACGGATCAAGTTCGAAAGCTCGCGTGTAAGCTCGCTTTGCCTCGGAATTCTGTTTGACCGACAACAACGCGGCCCCCATCCAACTGTAAAGATCAGGGTCCCCGGAAAACGGCCCTTGCACTTCGCTCAGCATGCGAAAACCGCGGACGACAAAGGTCGCCGACCGCCGTTCCATCCCAACCTTAATATAGGCAATCCCCAGATTTCGCTTCCGCAGATCAGGATCAGATGGCTCGCGCCAGGCCGCGATATCGATGTCTTCCGTAAGCGGCTGCTCAGGTTCAGGCTGGCGCTGTATGCGATGGTCGGTGAAGGCCGTGTGGCCGCCGTCTTTGGCGTCGCGCTTTGGCATATGGCATCCGATACAGTTGCTATCGGCGGAAGGATGCGGCTTAGCAAACGCTGCTGTATGACAACCCAGGCATTTTGATCGATAGAACGCCGCCGGCTGAACCGGGTCTCGATGCGGATCGTGGCAAGTACCGCACCACAAACGCCCATTGCTATTGCGCGAACACATACTCAGGGCAAGTTGCTCGACGTGGCTGATCACCCTGAACTTTGCTGCGGTCCCCGGCGGCATGCTATTGCGGTAAACGGTGTATGTATCTTCGAGCGGTGTCCCGGGACGAAAATCGCTGGCTTGCTTACCCGGGTTGAGAACCTGGGCGACTCCCAGCAGGTGGCACTGCTCGCATATGCTGTCCCGCGCAGCGCCTTGCAGCTTCGCCGGGTTTACGATGGTAGCCGGTCCAGGATGCGCCAGGTGCGCCCCGGTATCTCCGTGGCACCGGTTGCACCCTATCGCAAGGTGCGAAAACGGAGGAGACTTGTACTCGTTTTCCGTTCCCGCCACTGGTTCCGCGCCTCCCGAATGACAAAAAAGGCAGCCCGGGGTTACCGCCCGCGTGAAGTCAGGGTTGGGCAACGCTTCGTATCCAGGCGCCAGATCGTAACCGTGTTGGCTCTTGTAATAGGCAACGGGAGACTGAAAAAGGTGGTTGTTGATGTCAACCAGGTAACCAGTGGCATGTTTACCTGAGCCAATCACATAGTCGACGTGATAGTCGCTTGCCTTATCACCGCTCTCCCAGCGCTGCGATGATCCGGCCGGCGATGACGAAATGGTGATGGTCGTGCCCGGAACCTGTACTTTCCCGGTTGGTTCCTCTGCCCCGGGTCGCATCGAGTGCGACATAGCGGAAAGAGCGAACCCGGCCACTTCCGCACTATGGCATCGACCGCATCCGTTGGGGTCAATCGAACTTTGCATTTGGGTGTGTGCAGTAAAACCGCCGGCGGCGACGAGTGCGATCAGGCCCGACAGGAGCGAAATCATTCGCCTTGCAGTCATAGGAGGGTTGATCGAGTTCGGGCAAAGTCGATCTGCAGAACGAAAGAAGTCTACAGGAAATAGCAAAGGGGTACAAGAAAGCACAGAGGGCTATTTGGGCGGGTGTTTAGGCAGAGAAAATTCTAAATCCATCCCTTCACGCAGGGTGACTATCTGGTTCGGCGGGATATTCGTAAACCTTTGTATTTTCTGTGTGGTGGGCCACTTCACTTCAATTAGATCGATTACCTTCGCTTTCCCCAGCCCGAAGTGTAAGCGCAGGTCGCTCTGCGACATGACGCTGCCGCCGCTGGCGACTTCGTTTATTTGCGAATGATCCCCAGTCACGACGCGTACGCGCGCGCCAATCGCCGTGCGGTTGCATTTCGTTCCCAACAACTTGATCTTGATCCAGTTGTTCTTGTTGCCGCCGTCATTGCGGAGCAACGAAGGTAGGTCGTTCATGTTCATGATCAACACATCCACATCGCCATCATTGTCAAAATCCCCGAAGGCGGCGCCGCGGCTCGAATAGCGCTCTAGAATCCCACTGCCCAACTTCGCCGAAACATCTTCAAATGTCTTGCCTCCCAGGTTCTTGTACATCAGACGCTGATTCTTGAATGTCTGTGCGATCCCCATGTTGTCTACTTCGGGGTAGACATGACCGTTGATCTGCATGACGTCGGGCCAACCGTCGTTGTCATAATCGATGAAACCGCAGCCCCAACCCACGTACTGTCGATTTCCGCCGAACCCCGCGGCAAGTGTCGCATCGGTGAACGTTCCGTCGTGGCTATTGTGGTACAGATCCGATGAGTCATCCGAGAAATTGGTTTTAAAGATGTCGAGCCAGCCATCGCAATCGTAATCGCCGATGGCCACGCCCATGCCCGATTGTTCCTCTCCATCCTGGTTAAAGGCGCAACCGGCTGAGATTGCAACATCGGTAAAGGTTCCGTCGTGATTGTTGTGGAAGAGGATGCTGGGCATCGAATCCACCGCTATATAGATATCCGGCCATCCGTCGTTGTCAAAGTCATAAGAGACCGGGGTGATGGAATAGCGTGCCCCCGGCTTCAAAATGCCGGCTTTTTCCGATACATCGGTAAACGATCCATCTCCGTTGTTGTGATAAAGGATATTCATGCCTGCCGGCAGACCGCGAGGGCCACAGATGACCGGAACGCCCTTCCATAGGCAGGGAGGAGATTGTCCCAGCGCCGGAACCTTACTGGGGTCAAAATCAATATAGTTTGCCACGAAGAGATCTAGATGACCGTCCCGGTCATAATCCAACCAGCAACAGCCCGATCCCCAGCGCACGCTTTCCTGATAAAGCCCGGCCTTGCGAGTGACGTCGGTGAACGTCCCGTTCCCATTGTTGCGGAACAGTATGTTGTGACCGTAAAAGCAACAGAACAGATCGTCCCAGCCGTCATTGTCATAGTCGCCGACGCACACCCCCGTCTGCCATCCGGTGCGCGCCAAGCCGGATTTTTCCGTTACGTCAGTAAACGTTCCATCGCGGTTGTTCTTATACAAATGAGAGGTCGGAGCTTTTCCGGATGGCCAGGTTGTATCCAGACGAGTTCCATTGGTCAGATAGATGTCAAGCCAACCGTCGTTGTCAAAGTCGAAAAATGCTAACCCGCTCCCTTTTGCTTCCAGGATGTACTTTTTATGTGTGACTTCGCCCCAGACGTTGGGGACATTCAAGCCGGCTTCACGGCCTACTTCAACGAAAGTAACCGGCGATGGGCTCTGCCGCGCCCTGCATCGTTCGTCTGCGCAACGAGTGATTGTCTCCACCGGTAGAGCGGGGTTGTGAGCGCGTCCAGCAACGTATTTCCGAGAAGGAAAAAGGAAGAACCAAGGAAGCGACGACGGGGAAATCTCACGCCCGGCACCGCCACGACCAAACCCTCGTTACCGGCGACAATCTGATGGTGGCAAGTTCCTTCAATGCATCCATCCTGGTTCCGCTGGTCCAACTGATGTCGAGCTTATCAATAGGCCCTACAAGGCGCAATCCGCAGGGGTGGGGAAGGGAATTTGGCGGGCAATTCCAGTTGACACCTGTATTCCTGGGCCACTATAGTTTGCGTCGCATACTATAGTGCATTGCTCGTAAGTCGGAACCAATGGCGACCGCTATGTGCTACGACTCCAGAGATATTGCAACCAGAGCGGATCCCGGGAGGAGATTGTTTTGCAAATGCAAACATCGATCAAACTGGGCTTGGTATTTGTAATTGCAACCATCCCGGCGCTTGCAGGCCAGGGAAACCCGCCCGCTTCATCGGCCGCCGGAAACCAGCCTCCACCGGTGCAGTTGACCGCCGAGCAGGATCGCCAGAGAATGATGGACTTGCTCCACATCACTTCTCTCCGGCCGGGCGCCGATAATCACGACCCCAACTCGCCCAATGCGGTGAACTACGACGAATCCAAAGCCAACCCGTATCCCACCTTGCCGGACCCGCTGGTCTTGAACAACGGGAAGAAGGTGACCACGGCAAAGATGTGGTGGAAACAGCGCCGCCCGGAGATCGTAGAGTATCTCGATCGAGACATCTATGGACGCGTGCCCGCCAATACTCCGGGCGTGAAGTGGGAAGTGACCAGCGAAACCAAGGGAGTCGTCGGCGATGTACCAGTGGTCACGAAGGAACTGGTAGGTCACGTCGACAACTCGTCTTACCCGCTCGTCACCGTCAATATTCAGTTGACCTTGACTACGCCCGCCAATGCTACCGGCCCGGTCCCCGTAATGCTGCAGTTCACCTACGATCCCAAGGTGATGGCTGCCCTGCGCGCTCGTATGGCGGCCAATGGAACAGCCCCACCGCCTTTTCCCGGTCCTACCTGGCAGGAACAGGTAATTGCCAAAGGATGGGGATACGCGACCTTCATCCCCACGACGGTACAGGCAGACAACGGCGCCGGGTTGACCGAAGGCATCATCGGGCTGATGAACAAGGGCCAGCCGCGCAAGCCCGACGACTGGGGAGCGTTGCGCGCCTGGGCTTGGGGCGCCAGCCGTGTGCTCGACTACTTTGAGACCAACAAGTCCGTCGATGCGAAACAAGTCGGGCTGGAAGGTCACTCTCGCTATGGCAAAGCTACGATCGTTGCCATGGCGTATGACCAGCGCTTCGCGATCGCGTATGTCAGTTCGTCTGGCGAAGGGGGCACCAAGCTCCTCCGCCGCAACTTCGGCGAACTGGTGGAGAACGTCGCCGCCCCCAATGAATACCACTGGATGGCGGGCAATTTTCTTAAATACGCCGGTCCGCTGCACTGGAACGATCTACCCATCGATGCTCACGATTTGATCGCGCTGTGTGCGCCACGCCCCGTCTTCATCAGCGGAGGAGCCGCGCCGGGAGATGCATGGGTCGACGCCAGGGGAATGTTCATGGCTGAAGTAGCGGCCGGGCCGGTTTACCAGTTACTGGGAAAGAAGCCCCTGACCGTCTCTGATTTTCCGCCCATGGATACAGCGGTCATTGACGGCGACCTGGGCTTCCGCCAGCACCACTATGGCCATACAGACGCTCCCAATTGGCCGACGTTTCTCACCTTCGCCAGTCGCTATTTCAAGCAGACCCCTACGGCGACAACGGCAATGCGATAAGAGGACCTGCAGACGATGCTGAAAGCGACGGCGCGCGGCGGCAAACGCATCGCTCAAGTGGTCATGAAAGTTCTGTTGCTGGTGACTCTGGTTCTAAGTTGCGGACCAGCCGTTCGGGCGCAATCTCTTCCCGCGCATGATCAACCAATCGTCCTGGATGCAAGAGTCACGCTGCTCGAAACGCCAGGTGAGGCTGCCCCGGTCCGCCGGGCAATCGACGACCTTGCCGATGATTTCAACAAAGTATTCGGAACCAGGCCGAAGATCGTCACCCGGGAAGAAGATGCTGGAGTGGTGACGATCCTGATCGGCGACCAATCCAAGCTTCCTCCCGCAATGCAGTCCAGCGCTTTGACCGCGGCCGAATCGTTCTCCATCGGGGTACGCACAGGACCACGCAAGGCAGTGGTGCTTTCCGGGGCGGACATGCGGGGGACGATCTACGCGATCTACCAGTTCTCCGAGGAATACCTGGGAGTGGATCCACTCTATTATTGGACGGACCACGAACCCCTTAAGCGCGCGCGCATCGTCATACCGGCATCTTCAGGGAAGACCTTTCCCGCGCCCGTCTTCAAATATCGTGGATTCTTTCTCAACGATGAGGACTTGCTGACCGGTTGGGCTCCCGGAGAAAAGAAAGACCACACCGGAATCTCACTTGAGGTGTGGAACAAAATCTACGAGACCATCCTGCGGCTCAAGGGCAATATGGTCGTTCCCGGAACGTGGATCTTTCCCGACGACCCCCAGGTCAAGTTAGCCGGTGAGCGCGGCTTGATCATTAACCAACATCACGCTATCCCCCTGGGGCTGAATGTAGCGCGATGGCCGAAGGATGTTCCTTATAACTATTCCACCCATCCGGAGATTCTCGAGCAAGCCTGGAAGAATGCTGTGGCGGCCTACGGTCCCGATCAGGAAATACTATGGGCGGTCGGGTTGCGCGGGCTATCGGACGTTTCGTATGACACCATGGATCCGAGTGTCCACAACAACGATCAGGCCCTCGGTCAACTGATCAGCAAGGCCATCGCCGACCAGATGCGCATTGTGCGCGCAGTCCGCCCTGATGCCAAATTTGTCACCGACCTTTGGCAGGAGGGAGCAAGGCTGGTTCAGAAAGGCTACCTCACCATTCCACCGGAGGTCACGACGGTCTGGGCCGATTTGGGGTACGGATATCTGCAGGACAACGGACTGGTAAGCACCGGGCAGGGCGCCTACTATCATGTCGCGATGATGAATAATCGCGCCAATCAGCTCACAGAGATGGTTCCCGTCGACCGGATTCTGTCTGAGTTGGGCCGCTACATCAAAGCCGGAGCGACGCAGTATCTGCTGCTGAATACGAGCGACCTTCGCCCCGTTGTCATGACCTCGAAAGTTGTTATGGACATAGCCTGGAAAGGTCTTCCCGAAGGAGGGACGGACAGCACGCAAGTATACCGGCAGTGGGCCACGCGGGAGTTTGGAGAAAAATCAGCCACGCAACTGGCGGATGTTTATAAAGCGTATTTCGATGCTCCGGTTCATTTTGGCCACCCGGCTATTGAGTATGGAGATCAGCTTTATCACACCGAGACACGCCAGATGGCCTTGACTTCCATGATCGATTTTCCTCTCTACTCCATACCGAGCCAGGGACCGAAGTGGGAGCCGGTTCGTCCGTTGGGCGAAAGAGCCGACAGGCCGGCCGGAAAAGAATGGCTCCATCAGACGGTAGCCAAAGAGATCGAGCAATGCGGTGAAGCGCAAAGCCGGTGGGATGCTGTGTGGAACAAGGCACTTGCAGCGGAGCCGCTGGTTGCCCCGGATCGAAGAGCCTTTTATCAAGCGCAACTGCTGACCATGATCGCCATTAACCGCGAGAGCAATCGAACTTTACTCGAAGTCTCGAAAGCAATTCAAGACGCTGATCGTGGACAGATAGCCGAAGCCCGGCAGGCGACATCTCTAGCCCTCCATGCACTGGGCGCCGTGCGTCAGGCGCAGGTCAGTGCCGAATACGGCAAATGGAAAAACTGGTACAGGGGCGATTGGCTGACCGGTGTCTACCAGACCCAGCAGGTGGTGCAAACTTTTGCCGCATTCCTCAATGATCCGCTGACACACTTCCAGCCGCCGATTGTATGGAGTAATTGGGAAGCTTATTACCACATCATGCATTACGAGGGAGATCGTTCCGTCGATGTGCACTGAGTATTGATCGGAGGAGCCGATGAGATTTAAGTCTGTGATCATTACCGTCGTCGTCGCCACAGCGCTCGGCGCGCAGGAACAAAAGGCGCCCACCGGATATACCGATACGCCCACGATTCCGGGCAGCAAATGGCGAGTCCATGACGATGCCCGTCCGCGTCCTCCGGTCATCACCCCTGGCACGTGCAGTACGGAAGACATGCCTGGCAAGCCGCCTTCCGATGCCGTCGTACTTTTTGATGGCACAAGTCTGGCGGCGTGGCGCACGGAAAACGGTGAACCTGCGAAGTGGAAAGTCGAGAACGGTTACATGGAAGTGGTGCCCGGCGCCGGCGACATCTGGACCAGGCAGAACTTCGGCGACAGCCAACTCCACGTTGAGTTCCGCACTCCTTCGCCGCCCAAGGGCGACAGTCAGGAACGCGGCAACAGCGGCGTGCTTCTGTATGGCATTTACGAAATACAGGTGCTCGACAGCTACAACAATCTTACTTATGCCGATGGACAGGCATCGGCCGTCTACGGTCAGTCACCGCCGCTGGTGAATGCCTCCCGCCCTCCCGGGGAATGGCAAGTCTACGATATCGTCTATACCAGCCCACGCTTCAAGGACGGAAAAGTGGAAGTGCCCGGCTATGTCACCGTCTTCCACAATGGAGTGATCACACAGAATCACACCCAGCTTCTGGGAGCCACCGGGCACCGCACGCTCCCAAGGCTGGTGGTCCATGACCCAATGGGACCAATCAGGTTGCAGGATCATCACAACCCGACACGCTATCGCAACATCTGGATTCGCCCTCTGGGTGAGGTCCAGTAGGCTCCGAAAGGGAACATTGAAAGATCACAACTCCACGAGAAGATCGGTTGCATGGCTGGCCGGCATAGGATTCGTCGTGGGGATGCTCAACCCTGCCGCTCAGAGCGCCGGCCGCAACGATCAACCTGTAACGCAAAATCTGCCACCCCCGGTCCATCTGACTGCCGAGCAGGATCGCCAGAGAACGATGGAGCTCTTGCACATTGACGTATTGCGTTCCGGACCACAGTCGAACCCAGGGTTACCCAATCCCGCTAACTACGATGAATCAAAAGTAGACCCAAGCGTAAAGGTTCCGGACCCGCTCGTTCTCAACGACGGCAAAAAGGTAACGACGGCCAGGATGTGGTGGGATCAGCGGCGGCCGCAGATCGTCGAGTATTTCGACAACGAGGTCTATGGTCGAGTTCCCCGGCAGATGCCCGGAGTACGTTGGGAGGTCAAAAGTACCACCAGGGAAATGAACGGAGATCTGCCAGTCATTACCAAAAAGCTGGTGGGTCATGTAGACAACTCGTCTTACCCGCTCATTCACGTCGATATTCAAGCCACTGTAAGCACTCCGGCCAATGCCAAAGGGCCGGTCCCGGTGATCATGGAATTCGACGTGAGTGCAGAGGATTGGGCGGCGATGATACGGCCCTATGGAATTCCACTCACGACGGTCGCCACCATGATGGCCGAGCCAATCGGCGAAGCCATGCCGAGCGGTCCCTCGTGGCAGCATCAGGTTCTTGCCCAAGGCTGGGGCTACGCAAGCTATCTGCCTTTCAGCGTCCAGGCTGACAGTGGCGCCGGTCTCACTGAGGGCATCATCGGCCTGATGAACAAGGGCCAGCCCCGGACGAAACCGGATGACTGGGGCGCGCTGCGGGCTTGGGCCTGGGGAGCAAGCCGTGTCCTCGATTATTTCGAGAGCGACAAGTCCATCAATGCCCGGCGAGTGGGACTAACGGGTCACTCTCGATTTGGCAAAGGTGCCCTGGTTGCGACGGCATACGATCAGCGTTTCGCAATTGCCTATATTGCTTCGTCCGGGGAAGGAGGGGCAAAACTCTATCGGCGCAACAATTTTGGAGAGACCGTAGAGAACGTTGCGGCGGCGAACGAATACCACTGGATGGCTCCTAATTTTCTCAAGTACGCCGGACCGTTGACGGCGAAGGATCTTCCCGTGGACGCGAACGAACTGTTCGCGATGTGTGCGCCTCGCCCGGTTTTTGTCGGAGGCGGTGTGATCAAGATGGATGGCCCCTGGGATGTATCTCGTGCGGACGGATGGGCCGATGCCCGGGGGATGTTTCTGGCAGAAGTTGGAGCCGGGCCGGTATACACGCTGCTGGGGAAGAAGGGTCTTGGAACCGCGGCGTTCCCGGCAACTGGAACCGCTCTCATTAATGGCGATCTTGCGTTTCGCCAGCACCCATATGGTCATGTTTATTGGCCGAACTGGCCTACTTTCGTGACCTTTGCCGCTCGCTACTTCGGCTAACAACCAGGAGGAAACATGTTCCATCGGACGATTGGTGCTTGCGTCGCTGCGTTCGCGCTCATGCCGCTTGCTCTTGGCGCGACACCCAACCCGTCAAAGGATCTCAGGATCATCGCCATCGATGTCGAAGGCGGCGCTGCCGTGCTATTCGTCACCCCGGAAGGTAAGTCGCTGCTGATCGACACCGGGTGGCCGCCTGGCATGGGTGGCCCACGTCCTGCTCCTGGTGCTCCACCCCCGCCGCCCATGCCGTCGAGTGCAGATCGCATCGCTGCCGCCGCAGCATCGCTCGGCGTCAGCAAGATTGACTACCTCCTCATGACTCACTACCACGTGGATCATTTGGGCGGCCTTCAGTCGCTGCTCGCCAAGCTGCCGGTCGGTACCTTCATCGATCACGGCCCCAACCGCGAAGAACCTCCGCCGGGCGCGACGCCGCGCCAACTCGCTTTTGCTCCAGCTACGTTCTATCCCAAGTGGGTGGCAGCCTATCAGGGGCATCAACATATCATTGCCCAGGCCGGTCAAAAGCTCGACATCGGCTCCATGAACCTGGAGTTCGTTACCAGCGATGGACATGTGTTGGATAAGCCACTGCCATTAGCAGGCCAACCCAATCCGTTATGCACCGGCGCGCCCCGGATGGACCGCGAGGGAGGCGAGGAGAACGTCCGCTCGGTAGGCACTCTTATTACCTTTGGTAAGACGCGCATCCTTTATCTCGGAGATCTCACCTGGAACAAGGAGATGGAATTGCTTTGTCCCGCCAACAAGGTGGGCAAGGTCGATGTCTATTTCGTTACCGGTCACGGGATGGATCTTTCCAGTAGCCCGCCGACGGGTGCGCTGGAGCCACTGGTCGCGATCATGCAGAACGGTCCCACCAAGGGTGGTGACGAAGCGGTAATCAAGACGGTGAATAGCTACTCCGGCCTCAAGGGTTTCTGGCGCATTCATTACTCGGTGCGGTATCCAGTCTTGAACGGAGATGCGGACTATATTGCCAATCTGGCTGACGTACCTGACCAAGGGTATGCCATCGCTCTTAACATCGCTCCGGATGGCAAAATCATGGTCACTAACGACCGCAACCACTTCAGCAAGACCTACCAGGCGCGCGCCGCCCAGTGAGCTATTTATTTAAGCTATAAGCGAAGAGGCCGTCTCCGGCTCCGAACAGGATCCACTGTTTGCCGTCAAGCATATAAGTGATCGGCCCGTTTGACAGGTTCACATTGGCTTCATGGTGCCAAAGGACCTTACCTTTGTCAGCGCTGTAGATGATCAGGTTTTTCTGATCGTCGCCGGTGATGAGCAGATTGGCGGCGGTGGTTAGAATACCGGGGCCGACAGTGCTTGGCGCATTGTTCAGGTTTGGATATTCATGCTTCCACACTGCGGCGCCGGTGAGTGGGTCGATCGCCTGCAGCACACGCCTGGAGTGCCCGATGCCGGCGCCCGTGCCTCCGTATCCGGCGGGGTGAGCACTATCGTCGGTCAGATAATAGATTACTTTTCCTTCGACCGAGTTCACATAGAACAGAGAGGCGTTTGGGTTGTAGGCGGGATTTTCCCAATTGGTCGCGTTCGCGATATTGATCGAACCACCGACACTGGGATCTTTATCCGGAATCGGGATAGGCTCGCCTCGCGGGGAAAGACCCGAGTAATAATCCAGCGGGACAAACGGCTTGGCTACAAGATATTTGCCGGTCACACGATCGAGAGTCACAAAGAAGCCGCTGCGCGACGCCTGCGAAACCAACTTACGCGGTTTTCCGTCAACCACCTTGTCGAACAGGATGGGCGTGCTCGTATTGTCGAAGTCGTGGGTATCGTGCGGCGAAACCTGAAAATACCATTTCAGCTTGCCCGTGTCGGCATCGAGCGCCACGATACATTCCGTCCACAAATTTGCTCCAAGCCGCCCTTGCCCCGCGAATACAGGATTGGTATTTCCTGTTCCCCAGAATAGTAAGTTGAGTTCAGGATCGTAGGTGCCGGGCATCCACGTCATGCCGCCGCCATGGTCTGAAGCAGCTTCATCGGGCCAGGTTTTGAGCGCTGGATCACCTTTCCGTGGGGTAGACCACCATGTCCATTGCAAGTCGCCGGTTGCCGGATCGAAGGAGTCGAGAAACCCGGGCATATCCATCGCGTCGCCGCCGACTCCCACAATCACATGGTTCTTCACAATCAGGGGTGCCGAGGTAGAGAAATACTGCTTACGCGCGTCGGCAAAATTTTTCCGCCACAATTCTTTGCCGGTCGTGGCGTCGAGGGCGAGCAGCCAATTATCGGGTGTCTCGAAATAGACAGTGGTCTTCCAGATGCCAACACCGCGCTGCCCGATGAGATGACCACCATGATCGACCCAGTCGTAGTGCCATATTTCCTTGCCGTCTCGCGCATCGAGCGCCCAAACATGATCAGGAATCGTAATGTAGAGCGTCCCGTTCACCAGCAGCGGCGTACATTTGATTGCTGTCGTCGGGCCGCTCCGTCGCGAACTGACACCGGTAATTTTGTAAGCCCATTGCTGGGCGATTTGGTCCACATTAGCGGGCGTGATCTGGGTGAGCGGGCTGTATCGCTGGCCACTGTAATCGCCGTTGAAAGTAGTCCAGTTGTCGACGGGCGGCTTTCCGATGGCTTGCGGATCGAGCGAGACGTTGGGTGCGGCAAGCGTCGGGCCGCCCAGGGCAGCGGCCGCGATTCCTGCGCAAAGCGCAGTCACCAGTCTCATTTAAGCGTCTCCAGGTACGCAGTGACATTATGCATGTCGTCGTTCTTGAGGGTCATGACCATGGCCTGGTGTGGCGCAAGCGGGTCCTTCATCACGACGTCGACTCCGGGTACCCTGTCAATCACGTGAGTCTGTCCGTCACGGTCCACCAGCGTAATGCGAAAATCGCTGACCTGTGTGACGCGGCCCGAGATCGTGGCGCCATCCGCCGTTTTCACCGTTGCGGTGATGGCGAGAGAATTGTCCGCGGGCTGCGCAGGCCAAATCCACGCGCGCTGAAGCTGGTCGGCCGAGCGGTACTTGTTTGCGATATGCGCAAAGGTGTCAGCAGTATGGCAGGACATGCAGTTGGCGTCGACATACGTCTTTCCTCGAGCGGCATCGCCCACCAGGATGTTCAATACATGATAGGTGCCGCGGTTGGCCACATCCTCCACCTGCAAATGGAGAAACTCAGCAATGTCTTTTAGTTGGTCGTCCGCCAAGCTGGAGAAACTTGGCATACCCTTTTCCGGTCGCCCCTTCTTAAGAAACGGCACCAGGTGCTCGCCATGATCGTCACCCAGAACGACGTCGGAGGTGATCAGGTTTGGGCCTTCCGCGCCACGTGCCTGCGGCCCGTGGCAAAATGCGCAGTCCTGCTGGAACAGCGGTGCGCCGCGTGCCGCTGCCGCCTTATCCGGTTCCGGCCCGAGACCGAGAAAGACGCGGGTTGCCGCGGCCCGTTGTTCCGGCGTTCCGTTGAAACCAGCGTTCCTGGCTGGTGCCTGGTTTGCCCCCGGCGTATTGCCGGCCGGAGCGTTCTGCTGCGTCTCCTGAGTTACTGCGATCGACGCAAGAAACGCCAGGATACCGGCTAGAGTTACATTTAGGAGCACATGGCGCATCCAAGCAATCCCCCCGGCATGATAATCAAGTTTGGGATCAAAACAAAAGTCTCTTGTGCGGCGACTGGTGCGCCTGAGATCGTTGGACGGTGCGCGGCCGCCGATTTTGTAGACGAGAGAAGCCAGGGGGAAAAGCAACGGTGATTCAAATCTCGGGCAACGGGCGAGGTGGGGAGAGCAGCAGGGGTATTTTCGCCGGCCGTGCGTGCCCCGGTTTCTTCCTTTTAGTGGCGTCCTTGATGGCTGGGACGGCATTGGGGCAGCAAGTGGAGACTCCCGATGCACAGAAAAACCCTTTTGCCGGCGACCCGGCGGCGGTCGCCGCCGGCCGGACCCTCTATGAGCAAACCTGCCAGTCGTGCCATGGGGGAGAGGCCCGCGGGGACCGTGGACCAGCCCTGGCCTCGGGGAACTTCAGGCACGGCAGCGGAGACAACGATCTGTTCCGCACCATCCGGAGTGGCATTCCGGGTACTTCGATGCCTGCATTTTCTCTCCTGCCTTCGGACAATGTTTGGCGGATCATCACTTATCTGCGCAGCCTCAACACCAATGGTGCCGCGGCAGATGAGGTCGTGACGGGAAATGCGTGGCGGGCGAAGCAACGTTCTGGGGCAAAGGCGGCTGTGGCGGCTGCCACGAGGTAAACGCCCGCGGCTTGGATATTGGGCCTGACCTCTCCGACGCGGGAAAAAATTCCGCAACTTACCTGCGCGGCATGATCTTGGATCCGAATGCTGCCAGGCCCAATCAACGGCGCTGGTTTGGACCAAGCGCTGTCAGCATTAAGACCCGCAATGGCGAAGAGGTCAAGGGGATGAAGCGGGCCGAGGACAATTACACCCTGCTGATGACGGACTTGACGGGCAAGCTGCGCAGGTTCGATAGGAAAGATATCCTCGCCGAAACTGCCGAGACCAAGTCGCTGATGCCGGATAACTACAGCCAACTGCTCTCGCCGTCGGAAGTTCAAGACCTGGTTGCTTACTTGAAAACCCTGAAGGTTCGCGATCTGGCGAAAACGATTCAAGTCGATATTCCCGGCGGGTTGACCTTTGCCAGGTTGCGCGATGCCCAGGCTGAGCCACAGAACTGGCTCACGTATTGGGGCGATTACCAGGGGCATCACTTTTCCTCGCTGCGTCAGATTACTCCTCTCAACGTGAAGGGCCTGCAGGCGCAGTGGTCGTTGCAGATGCCCCCGGGCCCGCAGCTCGAGGCCACGCCGCTGGTGGTGGACGGCACCATGTACACCACCTACACCACCAACACGTCGGCGGGTGTGTACGCCATTGACGCTAAAAGCGGCCTGCAGATCTGGAAGTACGACCGGCATCAGGAAGCTATCAATCCCAATCAGATCAATCCTTTTAATCGTGGAGTAGCCGTGTTGGGCAACCGCGTCTTTTTCGGCACCCTCGACGCAGCGCTGGTCGCTTTAGACGCACGCAGCGGACGAGTTCTTTGGGAAACCCACGTGGCCGACACAATGACCGGCAATTCCTTTACTGGAGCGCCACTGGCCCTCAATAACAAGATCATTGTTGGGATAGCTGGGGGAGAATTCGGCATCCGTGGCTTCATCGACGCCTATGATCCAGCAACGGGGAAGCGGTTGTGGCGATTCAATACTATTCCGGGTCCAGGAGAATTTGGTCACGACACCTGGAGTGATGACAGCTGGAAGCACGGCAGCGGCGCTGCGTGGCTGACCGGCAGCTATGATCCGGAGCGCGACGTTTTGTATTGGACCGTGGGGAATCCTGGCCCGAATATGAACGGAGAGGTGCGCCAAGGGGATAACCTCTTCACCTGTTCGGTCCTTGCTCTCGACCCAGAAACCGGCCAAAGAAAGTGGCACTACCAATTCACGCCTGGGGATACGCACGACTGGGATGCCAATGAAGATGTAGTGTTGGCAGACAGCATCGTGGCAGGGGTGAAGCGCAAGCTGATGCTGCAAGCGGACCGCAACGGAATGTTTTATGTGCTCGATCGGACCGATGGAAAACTAATCTTTGCCAAACCGTACGTAAAGCAGACGTGGAATCGCGGCTTTCAGCCCGATGGCCGTCCGATTCTCCTGCCGGATTGGAAGTCGTCGCCCCAGGGCAACGTTGTTGCTCCTGTCGTTATAGGAGGTGCCAACTGGCAAAACCCTTCCTACGATGCGATCCACTCGGTTATGTACGTGGTTGCCCTCAACGGAGCCATGGGTTATCGAAGTATTCCAGTAAAGTATGAAGCCGGTCGGCAGTACCAGGGGGGCGCACCGTTCCCGGCTGGTGGATTCGGGAAAATGGGGTTAGTCGGCAATCGATACCAAGACTGGCTCGGTCAAGTGGGAATACCCCACTTTCCGCCTCTCCATGGGAGCGGGCGCGCTGGCCACTGCAAGTGGCTTGGTATTCCTCGCTACCGGGGACGGGAATTTGATTGCACTGGATTCCGGCACGGGAAAATCCCTATGGCATTTCCAGACCGGCGGCACGATCGCTGCCTCGGCCATAAGTTACGCAGTCGACGGAAGGCAGTTCGTGGCCATCTCCGCTGGAAATGCGATCTACAGCTTTGCTCTGCCTGATTAGGCCTCCGTCCCAATCTTAAGCACCGAGAGTCCCCCGCCTGCAGTTCCATCGCGCTTGACCGTGCAATGGAAATCAAGCAACTGTGCCGCAGTGCAGCTCCTGGGCTCTTGGCTGGACCACAAGTCTGTGACGGTATAGCTCTTCTGTCCAGCAAGACCTGTGCCGGCCAAGTCGATCGTTAATCTCAGGT
Organism: uncultured Acidobacteriaceae bacterium; assembly: GCA_963805955.1. Taxonomy (GTDB): domain Bacteria; phylum Acidobacteriota; class Terriglobia; order Terriglobales; family Acidobacteriaceae; genus PALSA-350. The sequence continues at coordinate 26,879 of CAWDVZ010000005.1, read as the reverse complement.
TCGCGTCCACCTCCCTGTCCCTGTTGCCGGCGACCACGATCGCCGTACGATCGCCCCATCGCAGATAGGGAACTGGGACTTTGATACTTCCCTGGGACCGAATGGCTTTAAGGTTGGGTTCTTTTCCCCCTGGCCACATAGCAAGAATCGCCGAATTTTTGTTGCGGATAGCCATCATCTTCCGTACGTCCACTAACATATCCTTATGCTCAGGCTGTTGTAGCTCATTCCAGTCGAGCATGGCGCCATACAACCAGCGCCCCTTTCCGGCATCCTTGTCGCCATATAAGTTGGGAGACAATTCTGGCAAAGCATGAAACGTTGCGTCAAATTCCTCACCGGAAAAGAAGATAGGGATCATCGGAGAAAATAAGAATGAGTATCCAAATAGAGAGCGGCTCCCCTGGGCCACATAAGGGCTTTTATCCAGCGGAAACCCAGTCCAGCCATTGTCGTGGCAGCTCAATTGAATCGATGATCCCCACGCAAGGGTGGCTATGTAGATGTCCACTGCAGGTCCGACCACCAGTGGCCCGAATGTATCGGGAGCGTCCACTGCCAACGGCCTGCCGCCTTGTCCTGGACGAAGCACCCATTCTTCACCCTCATCGTTGCGCACCGTGATGTTGGCGATTGGCTTGCGGGTAACGCGGTCCAGCGTAATCTTCACGTCCGGTAGTCCATCCGGGGTCGGACGTTCTTCGCCGAACCTTCTGCCCACCCTGTCAGCAGAGAGCCCAACCAAACGAACGCCTAACTCTCCGCCGCCGCTCGTGTTTCCCCTTAAACGACTGCAGTCCTCGTACTGAACCTGTACCTCGTAGTAGCCGGCTCGGCCAAATTTGCGGTCATAAAAGCCAGGCAGGTCGTTGACCAGAACATCGTTGAGAACCCCAGTGTTCGTTACACTGATAACGTTCTCGCGTTGGCTAAAGTCCGTAACTCCGGGAATCACTGCATTCATCTCCTCCCAGATGACGATTGGGTGCCCGGCGGCGGCGGCATTCTGTCGAATGCGCTCCCAGAGATCGGGCCGGTATATGTTGACGTCCAGACGATATCCATCCACACCGTAAGTCGTCACGAAGTCGGAATAGATGCGCACCCACCAGTCATCCAGATCGGTGTGGCCGCCGTTCCAGTCGAAATCCGTCATGCCCCAGCTGCCGCCACGGAACCATGACGGATGCTGCTGAATCACCGGGCTGCCTTCCATTAATCCGTGCGTGATTACATCCAGGAACACCTTGATGCCGCGCCGATGAGCTTCATCGATAAGTCCCTTGAACTGTTCCGCGGTGCCGAGCGTGGGATCGAACTTGTCCGGTTCAATCACTGCATATTGCGTCCAGATGTTGTAGAAGTGGTGGGGATCACACAAGGAGTAGCCGGTCAGCCAAATACCAGTGATGCCCAGTTCTTCGAGGTAGGGCAGTTTGGCTTGCAGGCTCGAGAAGGTTCCACTCTCCGGCCCTTTCGGTGATGTGAATCCCTTGGTTGCAATCTCGTAAATGATGAGATTCTTCATCCATTCCGGTGAAGCCGGCTGTGTTGCGGGACTTGGCGGTCCGGAGGTCAGTCCCTGGGGTGAGCGCGTGAGCGCCTGGGTCAGCCCGGAGAATCCTATGGGCGAGCTCAGCGCTAGCAACGCTCCGCTCTTGAGGAGGTCTCGTCTCGAGGGCAGCAGCAATCGGCCGCCTTTTTCGCTCATGTCGTCCTCCGTCGCTTAACTAGAGGGAATGCCCGATCTGTTCAGGTTCATCGATCAACCGTCAAATCGAAGTTATCTGCTTGCAATAGCACGTGCAATGTCTGGTTGGCTGGATCCATCCGCCAGCCGGTCGCTTTCTTGTCGCCGGTGATTGCAAAGATCGGCTTTCCGCCAAGCATCACCTTTCCAGGCGGCCTTGTCGCAGGCAGTATGATCTGATAATTCCGGACCAGTGGAGAATGCTCTACACGCACTTCTATTCCTGATCCTTTTTCAGTTGCTTCAGCCGCCGTCCCGTCCTGGAGCGCGAAACGGTTCGGACTAGGAGACGAACCCGGAAAGACACGCCAGGTGATATCACTGCTAAGTGAGAAATTCTTATTTCCGGCCAGCTCAGTCGCCAGGGTCTCGGTGTCGGGGCTGATAAAGGGAATAATGCTGCCTGCGCGCACCAGGATCGGAATGTGTTCCAGGGGCGCCGGCACCGTTACTTGCTGGCCGCCTTTGATAGTCTCCCCGGTCCAGTAATCTACCCAGGAGCCCTCCGGCAGGTAAAGAGAACGCGTAGAGGAGCCTTCGCTAAGAACGGGCGCGATCAAGAGCTTCTCCCCCAACATGTATTCGCCTTCGGCATCGTAGGCCTTCGCATCATCGGGGAATTCCAATAAAAGATGACGAATAATCGGAAGGCCGGTCTTTGCCGCTTCCGAAGCATACGCGTAGAAATAGGGAAACAGTGAGATATGTAATCGCGCGTAGCTCCTGAATGTATCCATCGTTTGCGCGTCGTACCACAAACTGACTGCGCCTGCCGGCTTGTCCCACAAATGGTCGCGCATGATGGGAGTCAACGCGCCAAATTCAGCCCATCGAGTCCACAGTTCCCGGGAATGGCTGCTATCAAGAATATCGGGTCCCCAAACCGCAAAGCCTGATAAGCCTGCTGTAATACCGGCGCGAACGACAGACGGGAGTCCATGATCCTGAGACCAATCGGGATATTGGTCTCCGCCCCAAACCACAGCCGTGTACCCCTGCGAACCGGCTGAGCCGGAGCGGGAAAATTCCACCACGTCCGGCTTCGCCTTGCGTGAGATCTCCTGGGTAATCTTGTGATAAAAGAGCGGATACAGATTTGCCATGTCACGCCCGGCGATCCCCGCAGCAAAGCGATCAGTGTCGTTGACAAACTCGCCAAAATCCTCCATCCACCCATCGAAGTTGTCATCTACCAGGACTTCTCGAATCCTTTGCTCCCACCAATCGACCGCGGTCGACCTGGTGTAATCGATGTTACCTTCCGTGTAAGGCGCAATCTTTGGTCCCGTGGGATCACTCTGTGCGTTTAGGACAAAGAGACCCGTTTGCTTGCCTTGCTCAAACGAAGGATTACTCAGGTTGTAAGGGTCCAGCACCGCCGGTAGCCAGGGATGAATATAGGTAAGGACCTTGAAACCCATTCCGTGAAGCTGACTGGTGAAATCCGCTAAATTTGGATAGAAGCCCGACGTCCAGAAAGGCCACCCCATAATGTCGCCTTTGTCCATGGCGTCGAAGGTCCATATGGCGCTTACCGGAATTGCCTCTTGCCTCAGCCTGTGGGCGTCTTGGAGCACAGCTCCCGCGCCCTGTAACGAGCAAACCCATACTCCAAATGCCCAAGGCGGTGGTAAGGGGGTGCGTCCGGTAAGGGAGGTGTAGTCTTCGAGAATGCCCTTGGGCTCACCGGCAAAGAAGTAGGCATCGACCGAAGGATGATCAAGCTGAATTGAGATCTGCTGTTGTGCGGAACGGCTGAGGTCAAAGCTGCTTATACTTGCGGTATCGAGATAAATTCCAAGACCTCGCGGGGTGAACAGAAATGGCGTCGGCATGTAAGTCCAGTTATGGCCCGGCATGCTCAAAAGGTCTTCCGGATGCAATGTCAATTTCGCGCCATCGAGTTTGAGGCGGTCGAATCTTTCGCCCGATCCGAAGAACGGTCCTGCACCGGATATATTCAATCGCAAACCACCTTCAGGCTGTCGTGCCCGAATGGAAAGCCGGATTACTGTGGGCGAGATCACCGCGATTTCCAGGGCCCCGACTCCTACGTCCATCCGCCAATGATCCCCTTGCCGCACGATCGATTGCACCTTTGCCGGCCGGACCTCAGCTGCCCCGCCGGCCATCCAGGTCAGGCCTGACCAATCGTTGTCCGGTTCACCTAAATGCCATGTGAGTCCGGTCTGCTTGTTCGTCAACGCCATCGCCCAGCGGTCCTTGTTGATCGCCAGGCGCCAGCCAGCGGTCTCCAGGCCCAGTCTCGCAGCAGACTCGATTACTTTGAGGTTTGCAGGTGCTTGCGCCGTCGAGAGCAATGTCCCTGAAGCCATTCGGCTGGGAAGTATCGGATCCTCATGTAATTCCTCAACCATCGATTTGTATTCCGCGCTGGACGAAAACGGCTGGGTTTGGGCGCCAAGGTTTGTCGCAGGAATCTGGAATGTGATTGCCAGCGCTGCGGCGATCGACAGAAATCCCCGGTCTAAAGCATTTTTGTGCAGCAACCTTGATCGCAGCGCGTTGGCGACGAGTGTCATGACGCGTTCTGTGGCGTGCTCAACATGAAAAGCGAACCGACCTGTCACGGCGTGCCGTGGAGGGATCTGCGGTTCAGCGGGCCTTTCATGGAAATGTTTTTTCGACAGAGCGCATCATATACGCGTGTTAATTTGGCGGTCAAACTAATTTGAGCCAAGGAACATCCCAGCCCGCACAGTGGCAATATTCCCGGTAGAACAGCAGTCGTCACCTCATCCAGTACCAGAGCCCAGCTGTTGAAACGACCAACACCGCCGCCCAAAAACGGTAGTCCTCGAGAACGTTCGGCTGAGGGTTGGCTGCGACACTCCTTGAGAATCCGTCGCTTCTGTAGAGGGTAGTAGACCGTAAGCGGGAAGGTCCGACAGGCCGGGTATACAGACTCACCCCGACCAGAACTACCATGCATACGGCACAGGCCACCATAGCCGAGTGGAGCCAGGGACGAAGCAAAGGGAGCTCCAAAAAAGGCATGAATCGGACACGGCTGTTGAACATAAAAACCGGGGAAAGCAGCGCCGTTGCAGCCAAACAAGAAAGCACGCCGGCACTCGTCGTTCGTTTCCACAGCACTCCGACGAAGAATATGCCCGCGACTGGCATCAGCAGATAAGCTTGCACCGTTTGCAAATAGATGAAGAGGTTGCCGAAGTTTCCAATCATTGGCGCCCAGAGCGCGCTCAAGACAAAGGTCACCAGCAGCGCGATACGCCCGACTGCGATTTGTGTTGGTTGTGTGGCCTGCGGACGCCAACGAAGATAAAAATCCCGAGTGACTAACGTCGCCACGGAATTGTACGTGGCGCTGATATGGCCCATGAGCGCCGCGACCAGGCCCGCCACGGTTAGTCCTAATAATCCAGAGGGCATCAGGCCGGCAAGCAGGGCGGGGTAAGCCGCGTCCGGCCGGGAAAGGTGGGGGTACAAAACGCGCGCGATCAAACCCGGTAAGACCAGCAGGAAAGGTGTGCTTAATTTAAGAAATCCGCAGAATACGGCACCCAGACGTCCTTCATTCAGGTTTCTTGCCGAGAAAGCCCGCTGGACCAAAACCTGGTCCATGGACCAGTAGAAGCTGCCCAATAGAAAAACTCCGATCAGCATGCCGGGCCAGGGATAGTTTGGGTCCGTAGCCGGCTTGATCATGTGGAACATCGCTGAAGGCAGTTGCGCGTGGAGTTGGGTCCACCCACCTACATGGTGTAATCCCAGCATGGTGAGAACAATTGCCGCCACAATCAGGATCACCGTCTGAATGGCATCGGTATATACGACTACTCTTAGTCCGCCCTTCATGGTGTAGAGAGCCGTGACCAGGCCGACAGCCCAGATGACCGAGATCTTGTTCCATCCCAGCATCTCCGAAAAAACCAGCGAAGAGGCCCAGAACGAGATTGAAAGCTTCGTCAACACAGCCAGCAGGATCATGAATCCGGAGAAAACCAGGCGGACGGATGGACTGAAACGTCGCTCCAGGAATTCCGGAACGGTAAAGATCTTGTTCCGTATATAGAACGGTAAAAAAAGAAAGATCAAAGGCATCAGGCAAAACACGGCCATCCATTCGAAGCCGCCGACCGCCATGCCATCGGCATAGCCGCTGCCTGCCAGGCCTACGAAGTGCTCTGAAGAGATATTGGCAGCAAAGAGCGATGCCCCAATGAAAGGCCATCGCAGCTGCCGCCCGGCCAGGAAGTACTCTTCACTGGAGGTTGTCTTCCGCGTGAGACGGAATCCGATGGCGCCAATCGTGACGCCATATAACCCGATCACCAACCAATCCAATGGGTGAAGTCTCATGCTCGCCCGAGCAAAACTGCTTAGGTTGGGATGCGGGAAATGAACAGCTCAAAAGCCGTTCAAACATATACTATAGGTCGCGGCCTTTGGGCAAGATGCGGTTGATATTTGTTCAGGGGTGCACGCCCTAAGCGTGAGTTTCACTGATAAAATCGGTGTCGCGAACAAATTGGCGGGTGCATCATGTCTTATAGGCCGAATCGCCGCAGCTTCCTTATCGCAAGCGGACTGACCGCCCTTGCTTCCACCAAAGTCCTCGGTGCAAACGACACACTTCGCGTTGGGGTCATAGGGGCCGGGGAGCGCATGACAACCCTGCTCGATTCCGCCGACAGCACCGGGATCCCCTACGAAATTGTGGCTGTGAGCGACGTCTATGGGCCACGCCGTGATGCAGTGAAGGCGCGGGCCGCCGGTGCTGCTGCTACCACCCATGTCGACTATCACGAAGTGCTGGCCAAAGACATGGACGCGGTTATCATCGCTGTTCCTGACCACTGGCACGTGCGCGTCGCGTGCGACGCAGTGGCTGCCGGCAAAGACGTTTACCTGGAAAAGCCCGTCACCCACTCCATCGAAGAAGGCGCCACCCTCTCCCACGCGGTGCGCAGCAGCAAGCAGATCCTGCAGTGTGGGATGCAGCAGCGCAGCTGGACTCATTTTCGTAATGCCGTCGATCTCATTCAAGCGGGTAGTCTGGGCCGAGTCACCCAGGTAAGAACCTATTGGTGGCAGAACTATGACAAAGCCGGCTGGAGGCCCAAGCCCATCGACACTCAGGCCCTGGATTGGAAGCTTTGGCTCGGATCCGCTCCAGACCAGCCCTTCAGCCTTGAAAAGTTTTACTTCTGGCGTTGGTACTGGAATTTTGGTGGTGGCGGCATGACTGACTTGTTTACCCACTGGATCGACGTGGCGCACTGGGCGATGAAGTCTGATACCCCAAGCGAGGCGCAGATGCTGGCCGACAAATATATCTTCGACGAATGGGATTGCCCCGACACCATTCAGGCCGCGTTGCGCTACCCAGGGTGGGATGTAGTGTACGAAGGCATGATGAGCTCCTCCATTGACGACGGCGGCCTCGAATTCCGCGGCACCGAAGCCACACTGAAGATTAATCGCAGCGCTTTCGGCGTTTACCGGGAGGGCCTGAAGAGTCGCCAAAATCCTGTCCTGAAGGAAGAAAGCTTCCGCGACGGAACGATCGACCACGTGGAGAATTTCTTTCAATGTATCAAGACGCGTAAGGAACCGAACGCGCCCGTCGAAACCGGCATCGCCGCCGCGCGCGCCGGCCAGATTGCCAATCTCGCCTACAGACATACGGGGCAGATAGCATGGCCGTCAAAGACCTTGGGTTGAGTAATGCGGTTAGCTAACCTACGCATTCACCTGCGTATTTGACAGGGCGTATCTGTAAGTGGCAGGCTCATCCTTTGCTCGAGGGGCTTAGTTAGACTTATGAGGGGCTCTGCTGAATGACTGCGTGGATCGTGTGGAGGAACTCATCAACACCGAAAGCCTTGTACGCAAGGCGATTCTCTCCGGGGTGGATCCAAAAGAAGCGTATCTAAAATATGGCCGTTTCTAAAACAACGACACGCCTGCATCTGAAGGCGCACACGGTACATGCGTCGTCACAGTTGACAGGAACGGTCGCGATCATCACCGGGGCAGAACGCGGTATCGGGCGCGGGCTAGCCATCGGATTAGCCAGGGCGAACGCACGCCTGGTGCTCAACTACTATCAATCCAAAGCAGATGTGAATGAGACGATCAGGCTGGTGCGCGAGGCCGGCTCACAAGCCGTCGCAGTCAAGGGCGATATAGCCATCTCGTCGACCTCTCACCAGTTGGTGACGACCGCCTACGAAACATTCGGGCGGCTCGATGCCGTCGTCAACAATGCGGGCATTCATCGTTACAAGTACCTTGCTGAAGTGAAGGAAGAGGATTGGGAAGCCCAGCTTGCCGTGAATTTAAAGGGACCTTTCCTTCTTAGCCAAAGAGCCGTGGACGAATGGAGACTTCACAAAACTCCAGGGCGAATCGTGAATATTACTTCCTGCGGGGCGCTTCTACCGTTTCCCGCTTCCGCCGCTTACAACGCAAGCAAGTTTGGCTTACTCGGGTTAACGCGACAACTCGCGCTGGAGCTAGCCCCTGAGGGCATTCGGGTCAACGCCGTTGCTCCGGGGGTTGTTCATACCTCCATTAACGACGAATTGCTTCGACAGCCAGCCTACCTTAGGGCATGGCGGAAAGTAATTCCGGCCGGCCGCGTGGCAGAACCTGACGACTTAGTTGGTGCGGTCATCTTCCTCTGCTCGGAAGCTTCGGAATATGTCACCGGTCAACAGTTAACAGTGGACGGCGGCTGGGGAATTAACCCTGCATGGGGGGTTCCACCCTAGGGAAAGTGTCACCCAAGGCAGGAGGACTATGAAGATAACTGCAATCAAGACAGCGGTCGGTGAGGAATGGTGATGGGCCGAAATTCATGTCGAGTAGCAACCCTTCTTATCTTCTTCACCTCAATTTCCATCTCGCCATCATTCGGCCAGTACGCAGCCGAACACATCGGTGACGCGGTTCGCCTGACCGATCAGAAGCACCAGACCCAGGTTTCCATCGCCCCCTCTGCTGGGGACATCGTCTTTGAAATGAAGGTCAAAGGACAAGATGTCATTTACTTTCCGTCCTCCACGATCGAATCCTTCAAGGAGCATCCAAAGTTTGGGGGAATTCCATTTTTGGCCCCATGGGCAAATCGCCTCGACGAACAGGCCTTTTACGCCAACGGCAAGAGATACGCCTTCAACATGTCTCTCGGCAATGTCAGGGGTGAAAATCCCATCCATGGCTTTCTCGCCCTTTCTTCTTCGTGGGATGTCGTCGAACTGAAAGCAGACAAGCAGTCGGCATGGCTCACGTCGCGGCTGGAATTTTATCGGCATCCCGACTGGATGGCGCAGTTTCCCTTTGCCAACACCATGGAGATCACCCAACGCCTGCACGATGGCGTGCTCGAAGTCACCACGAAGATCGAGAACCTGAGCACCGATCCCATGCCGGTGGCGATCGGCTTTCATCCCTATTTCCGGCTCACGGACTCCAAGCGTGAGGATTGGACCATCAGCGTAGGAGCAAAGACTCACTACTTGCTCCGGCCCAACAAGATACCTACCGGTCAGACAGAGCCGATCACGAATGAACTCAAAGATCCCGCCGCCGCGGCCCTCAAGGACCTCAACCTGGATGACGGCTTTGGAGAACTGACGCGGGACAGCGAAGGGAAAGCGACCTTCTCGGTGCGGGGCAAGCAGCAGAGCGTGACTGTCGAATTAGGGCCCAAGTTCCAGGCGGTCCTCATCTTTTCGCCAAATCCGAAAGACTCTCCTGCGAGGCCGGCAACTGCCGGGCCGCCGTCGGATCCCAACTTTGTATGCTTTGAGCCCATGGCATCCATGACGGATGCTATGAATCTCGAATACAAAGGAAAACTTAAAGGACTGCAGTCGATCGCACCCGGAGGAACATGGCAAGAGAGCTTTTGGATTATTCCAAGCGGATTCTGAGCTGGCACCGTCAAGAACTCCAACCCAATGCGGAAGCCTTTTGAGGACCTCTATGAATATTGATCTATCAGGGAAGACGGCTGTTATTACGGGCGCGAGCCGCGGCTTGGGCGAGGCCATGGCCCGCGCCCTTTCGGCCTCCGGCGCGAAAATTGCGCTGATCGCGCGCGACCGGAAGCGCCTTGAATCTGTTCGCGACTCCATACGTTCAACCGGCGGAACTGCAGAGGTCTTTACCGCTGACGTGACCAGCGAAAACGCTGTCGTGGCGGTCGCTGCGGCGGTCAAGGATGCGTTTGGCAACCCGCAGATCCTCATCAATAATGCGGGAACGAACATTCGTAAGAATCTGGTCGATTTCACCCTGGAAGAATTCCGCAGCGTGCTCGATTCGAGCTTGATTTCGACTTTTCTTATGTGCCGCGCATTTGTGCCGGGCATGTTGGGTTCGGGCTATGGCCGCATCCTGAACATGACCTCGATCATGAGTCATGTGTCGCTTCCGGGCAGGACGGCTTACTCATCCGCGAAAACCGCTCTTCTAGGTCTTACCCGGGCTCTTGCCCAGGAACTGGCTGGCGCAGGGATTACGGTAAACGGCATCAGCCCAGGTCCTTTCGGAACGGAGATGAATACCGCGGTGATGCAGAATCCCGAGACCAACGCCCAGTTCCTGGCAGCGCTGCCAGTAGGTCGCTGGGGCGAGGTAAAGGAGATCGGCGCCCTCGCCTGCTATTTGTGTTCTGATATGGCGGGTTTCATCACCGGTACCGACATCGTGATTGATGGCGGTTGGACAGCGAAGTAAGCAGCCGGCTCCAGATGTTTTTCCACCTGCTCCAGAACTTCCGCTGGTAGCGTCGCGTCCAGATACCCGGAGATATGCGCCCAAACGTGCTTGCACTCTAATGACCAGGGCCACCACTTCATTCCGGAGACGGCTGCCATGGTTTATGCGATTCCACGCTGCGGTTGTTCGAGGGCGGGAGGGGAGTGGTTACAAGATTTTACTTTGTAACTCTGCGTGAGTCTCGGCGTCTGATGGGCAGCCGGAGAACTTATGAGTAGAGAAGTAAGACGCATTGTTATGTTCCTTATGCTTCCGGCGGTGCACGCCCGCAGTACCAGATGGGACAGACATTGGTCCCTATTCTCATCGTCTATCCCGGTCCGCTGCAACATCTGATGGCAATTCTCCCGGAGTTCCAACTCGTGCGACGAGTGGCACTCTCGTTGCTTTGGCTGATAATCGTGGCACACGCAGGGGAAATTTGCCGCGCGCAGGTGATCGATGCGAAGCAGTGGAAATCCGGCATGGTGAATCTCAACGATGGATGGAAAGAGCACGACGGAGATAATCCAGCTTGGGCGCAGTCGGATTACAACGACAGTGAGTGGCAAACGGTGGACTTGGACGGCTCCGGCGCGGCCCGGCCTGGCTGGAAGTGGTACCGGTTGACCGTAGAGCTCGAAGCGGCGCATCCGCCTGAGCAGCTGTTAATAGATGGCGGTGAAGGAACCTATGAGCTGTACGTGAACGGACACAAGGTTAGCGGACCGAAACTGCTTTCCTTTTTCCAAGTGAAGCGCCCCATCGAACGGGTTGTTTCAGTTGGTGAGACGGGTCCACAGGTCGTGTTCGCTCTCAGGACTTTCGCCGGGAGAGAGTACACAGAGTGGCACCTGCCACTCTTCTTGGTGGCGCAACTGGGTACTCCGGAAGCGATCGACATGGCGCGGGCGACGCTGGAGAGTCAGCGGTTGTATGCGGCTTTGCCATCGATTGCCATCAACCTTCTGTTGTTGCTGGCGGGGAGTTGCGCCTTCGCTCTCTACTGGACCGACAGGAGCCGCAGCGAATATTTGTGGCTCGGGCTGTATTTATTGTTGCTGGGACTGTCAAACCTGCTGGTGTCCTGCTCGGCCACGGGTGTTATCTCGCTAGGTTGGAACAACCTGCTGGGCGATCCGCTGATTTACCTCTTCACGGTCATGCAAATCCAGTTCACGTTCAGCTTCGCGGGCCGGCGGCTCAGTCGAATATGGCGGGTGTACCAGGTACTGCTGCTTGCGATGCTGATTCCAGCATTGCTGACGAGTGTCGCGGTATTTTCTAGCAGCCTTTACGTCTTGCTGGAGGCGCTTTCGATTTTGCCCGCGGCTCTGCTTCTGCCCGTGGTGTTATTCGTCTGGTACCGCGGCGGAAATCGTGAGGCGGGATGGCTGATCCTGCCGAGTCTGTTGCCCGCTGCGACCACGGCCATTTCCGATCTGGGAACTGTGTCAATCTTCACTGGCTGGCGACACGCGGACTTCCTGGCCAGCTGGATACAACTCGGACCCACTCCCGTGCAGACCGCGGACCTGGGGGATCTGTTGTTTGTGCTGTCGATCGGAGTGGTGATGTTCTTCCGATTTACGCGGGTCAGCCGCGAGCAGGCGCGATCCGCGGCCGAATTGGAGGCCGGGCGCAATATGCAGTCCCTGATGGTCCCAACAGAGCCGCCGAGCACGCCCGGTTTTGCCGTGGAGAGCGTCTATGTTCCCGCGAGCGAGGTGGGCGGAGACTTCTTTCAGGTGCTCCCGGACCAGGACGGCTCGCTACTCATTGTGGTGGGGGACGTTAGTGGAAAAGGACTCAAGGCAGCCATGACGGTGAGCATCATTGTCGGCGCCTTGAGAAGCGAATGCTCACGCGATCCAGCACGAGTCCTCACCAATCTGAATCGCCTGCTGCACCGCCAGATCAGCGGCTTCGTCACTTGCTGCGCCACCCTAATCAATGCGGACGGCAGGCTAAGGCTAGCGAACGCAGGTCACCTGCCGCCCTATCGAAACGGCGAAGAGATAGAATGCGAGGCTGTCCTGCCGCTCGGCCTCACCGCGGAAGGCGCTTACATGGAGTCGACGCTTCTCCTTGCGCCCGGCGACCGGTTAACCTTTGTCTCCGACGGAGTAGTGGAGGCCATGAATTCGAAAGGTGAGCTCTTCGGCTTTGACCGGACGCGGGAAATGAGCGGGCAAGCAGCGCACGTCATCGGACAAGCGGCACAGCTGTTCGGCCAAAACGACGACATCACGGTACTCACTGTTGTCTTCGCCGGAGCGGAGGCGCTTCAGTTGTAAATTCGATTGTGACTGGCTGTACCCATAGCCCACCAGCGGGAGCAGTTGCGCGGCCACCTTGTAACGCAACATGCGTACGCGGCGCATGTCCTGATCAGAATGAGGCCAGGGCCTTGGTTTCGTCGTCATAGATATCGAAGACTGTATAGAGCTTTGTCAACTGAAGAAGATCGTGAACTTTCCTATCCAGGTTCAGCAGCTTTAGCTGGGCACCGCGATTCCTGGCGGTCGTGTATGCGGCGACAGCAGGATTCTGCTCTGCCCGTCTTCGATCGATTCGCGAATAGCTTCCCGGATCTGCACACTTCCATCGCCCATAGTGATCCGCCCTTTAAGCCTGACAACCAGAACGCCGCTTACATTTCGTGAAGCAATTGCCAATGTCATGTCGTCCTCTTGCGATTCCGCTGCAGATGAGGATTCTCAATGAACAAATGGTTACAGAAGATACGAAAGTCTCGGCTTTACCTTTCGCGACGGTTCACTTCACGCCGTCAGCGGTTCCTCCTGATTCGATATTTGACGGCAGATCACCAGAGCCGTCATGTCGTCGGTTTGCGGTGCATTGTTCGAGTATGACGCCAGTGTTTGCCAAATCGAATCCAGAATGTCTTCTGGTCGAGCCAAAACCATCCCGCGAAAAGCCGCCACCAGCCGCTCCTCACCAAACTCTTCTTCCCCTTGGAATACTTCAGTCAGCCCATCTGTATAAAGCAGGATGCGTGCTCCTGCGGGAAAGTCCAATGTCTCGGCCGTATAGCTCATTCCGGACAGCATGCCAAGCGGAACTCCGGAAGCGCCAATCATCGTCACGCTGCCGCCGGGCAGAACGAGGACCGCCGGATTCTGGCCGGCATTGACGATCTCCATCGCATTCGCCGCAGCATCGAGCCGGAGAAACACAGCTGTCATGTACCGCCTTCGGGCTTCCACACCTTCTTCCCAGTGCTGCTGTCCAATGCGGGCTGCGATCTGTTCCAGTGGATTCGGCTGGCTCGCGAGAGAACGGATAGCCGCACGAAGGCCGGTCGCTACGATCGCCGAGGTCAGTCCCTTTCCAGCAACGTCAGCAACCACTATGAGCTGTGATCCGTCCGGCAGCGGAAACGTATCCAGATAGTCGCCGCCCACTTCGTAGCACGTGGTCGAGCGCCATGCAATCGAAAAGCCTGGAATTTCCGGCATTACCTTCGGGAGCAGTGAACGCTGCACGGCTCTTGCCGTATCCAGATCCTGCTGGACCCGCGCCCACGCCAAGTCTCTTTCGTGAAGTGTCGCATTCTCCAACGCCGCGGAGGTCTGCAGGGCCAGCCCCTCCACAAAGTCCTGGTCATAAACTGAAAAGTCTGCCCCGGCCGTGGTGGTAATCATCAGCTCCGCGAGCACTTGCTGGTCTCTGGAGTAGAGAGGAAATCGCAGGCAAGTTTCCGATAGAGCCTCGGGTATTTCTCCGTAGGTCACCATAATCTGGCCTGAACGCGGATCCAGGAACATAGCCCCTTCCAGTTCCAGTTCCCGAACCAGAATGCGTGCTGCCTGGGTAAGTACCTCGTTGGCCGGAATGGTTGAATGAATTACGCGCGTGGCTTCCAATAGCGCCTGGAGGCGCACTATCTGCTGTTCGAGCGACATACTTTTATTTATTGCGCGTCGGATCGTTGAGTCCATACTCGATGGGTCGCTTCCTGGCTCTATTGATGCCGGGGTTGGAGAGCTTGAGGCCGGGAGAAAGTTTTGGAGTCTGCCTGAGAACTGAAAATTTGTGAATCAGTCCCTGCGGAGTCCGTGTCATCGTACGATTTGATCAACAACAGCACCGGACGGGTGCCCCACGTTCGCCCCAGCGTACGTGGGCCGATCATGATATTTTTCGAATGCTTTCCCTATCCGGGCAATCGATTTCTGGCTTGATAGAACAAAAGGCAATTGTGGGCTTCGCCCATCTTTTTCGTCCCACGTGGGCTAGGGCGAACGTGGGGCACCCGTCCGTTGCTGTTGTTGATCAAACCCTGCTATGACACAGACTCCTGCAGTGCAGTCCTCACGCGGACTCTTTAGCCCCTGAGGTCGTTCTTCGATCGTCGACTTTTTCAAGCGCTCAACTACTTGACCTTCGCCGAAGCTGCGCGCACCCCATCTAATTCCGTCAGCTGCACCGTCCAGCTAAGAGGCACCTTCACGCGTGGGAAACAGACCCTGGAGGTACAAGCCTGGTACTCCAGGTTGCCTGTGATATGCAGCGAAGGATCTTTTGCGAATATGGCAAGCGTCTCCTTGTTGACAATGGCTGCTACAGATGTGTCCAACGCCGTTTTGCCTGTGTAGACCGGTTCGGTTTCGTTCGACTCAGGAAAATGCATCATTTCCGGTTTCGGATACGCCGTGGGTCTGACGCTGTAGAGATTGGAAGGATCGAGGGTGAGTGACGCCACGATATAGTGGTCTTTTTCAGCGCCAGGGGCATACACATGCGTATCTGGATCTGGAGTGATCGTGACCACTAGCCGCACCAGCTCACCGGGTGTTACTTCTTTATCAGACTGCATGGTGGTCAACACGACATGTGGGGAGGGCAAACTCCTGACAGGTTGCGGAAGAGCAACGTCTCCGAAGATGTTCTGGTAAACATTGTTGGCAGTTAGTCTGTTTATGTAGCCATCTTCAAAAAATCTCTTTTCTATTACCCCCTGTTTGTCAATCAAATAGTAGCCCGGAACCGGGATGCCGGCCTGCGCTCCTGTAGCCTCAACATTGCGAATACCGAAGGCGTCAATAAGCTTCGACGATGAGTCAGAAAGAAGTGGGTAGGTGATCGATTTCCGCTTCGAAAATTCGGCCAGTACATCGGGGGAGTCATAACTGACCGCAGCCACATTAATTCCTTTAGCGGTAAATAGTTTCTGCGCGCGCTCGAGGTCCACAAGCTGACCCTTGCAAAATGGACACCAATCAGCGGAACGAAAAAACAGAACAAGGAGCCCATGTGGACCGGTCAGGGTGCTAAAGCTCTGTGGCTTGCCAGTTTGATCAGAAAGCGCAATCTGAGGTGCCTTGACCCCAGGTTGCAGGCCGATGATATGTTGGCTGGTTGCACTTGGTTGGAACGCAAAGGCGGTTCCACACAGTAGAAGTAAAGCCCGTGATCGAAATGTGTATGCCACTGGTTTCTCCAGGAGTGCTTGGGGTAGACTCTTCTCAATAGAAATGTGTGTAGGTGTCGCTGTGGCCCTTTTCCTTGACGGGTTCCGGCAGGCAGAACCAGCCGAGTTCTGAGGCGTGGGCGAAATAATCCTGAATTCTTGCGGCTTGGAGATCCGGCGCGAGCTTGCTTCCCTCGAATGCACGCTCGATTGCGGCGGCCACCGAATCGCCGTCGCGAAGATCGGCGAGCAACAGAAATTCCTCGCGCTCGATACGGCGGTAGTAGACGGAGCCTTCAAAGCGATGAACGGCCAGGTAGACGCTGGACCGGCTCACCTCGGGTAGAGTGACCTTCGACGCCTGGAGGATTTCGGATGCTGCGTTGCTCGCCATGTCGGCCTCGGGGGTCACCTTATGAACAGCAAGCACTACTTCGTCTACCGGATACTGAAGGTCCAGTAACTGCAAGTGCGGCTGCAGGCGTAGCAAAGAGTCCGGTCCCAAGCCTGCAAAACCCCCCTCATCCAAAGGCTTGAGACTTGCTCCGTCGAACGCCTGGATATAAGCCCACTCCAGTCGAGCAATGTCGACCGCCAGGGCGTGTTGAGGACCGGCAAGCCCGGGGTAAGAACCAAGCCAGGCCGCCAATCTGGCTCCGAGGTTGCGCAGCGAAAACGAAGTGGACGGATTTTCGCGCAGATAAGCCAACACCAGTGAATCAAATCTCTCCTGCCCGAGGACTGCATTGAGGGCAGGAAAGTCTTCTGAGACGGCTGCAATCACACGAAACCAATACTGCCGGTTATAGATCTCGAGACGCTCAAAGGAAGTGAGGCGATCATTGGGTTTTATGTAGCGGAGGGCGATCTCCGCAGTCTGTAGGCCATTTTCGGTTACCGCCTGCATTTCGAAATCGGGTGTCAAAGGACGCATTACATCCTGAGACATGCGGCGCTGGAGCTCCAACAGGTTCATGCGAGCACCCCGGTGATAACCGTGGATTCGAAATGTTTAGGGACCTCAGGCTTCGTTTTCGGCCGAGCCCTAAGAAATTTGTTTGCTTTTAGGGCTTCACTATGAACCTCGGGGAATGAGGGAATGTTGTCATCCCACTCCAGGAGCGTCGCCGTCCGCCCTGTGCGCTCGATGGCGCGAGCATAGAGTTTCCAGACTGGATCCAGCACCGGGTGGTCGTGGGTGTCGAGAATGTACTTCTCAAATTTGGAGTGGC
This sequence comes from uncultured Acidobacteriaceae bacterium, assembly GCA_963805955.1. GTDB lineage: Bacteria > Acidobacteriota > Terriglobia > Terriglobales > Acidobacteriaceae > PALSA-350. The sequence goes on along the minus strand of CAWDVZ010000005.1, from coordinate 9,706 downwards.
CGGCAATGTGGATCTGCGCCACGCGTTCCACCTCGACGTCGTTCACATATTGCATCGGATCGAATCCATGATTCTGAGAAGAGACATAGATATTGTTGACGTCGAGCAGGATGCCGCAGTCGGCGGCGTTCACGACTTCGTTTAAAAACTCCCACTCTGTCATCTGGGATTCGTGAAACTCGGCATAGCTGCTAACGTTTTCGACCGCAATGGGGATCTCTAGAAAATCCTGGACCTGGCGAATGCGTCGAGCAGTTATCTGTACCGCTTCAAAAGTGTAAGGCAGCGGAAGCAGATCGTGGGTGTATCGCCCATCGACGCTGCCCCAGCACAAATGGTCTGAAAGCCAAGGCGTCTTGGTGCGCCGGGTCAATGCTTTAAGCCGCTTGAGATGCTCGCCATCAAGCGCCTGCGCCGAGCCAAAATACATCGAGACGCCGTGCTGAACGACCCGGTATTGCTCAAGGATCCGGTCGAGCATCTTTAATGGCCGACCGCCATCGACCATGTAGTTTTCCGAAATGATCTCAAACCAGTCGACCACCGGCTTCTGGGAGAGGATGTGTTCGTAATGTGGAACCCGCAGTCCGATACCGACACCATAATCGGTAAAGGCATTGAATCGGTTGGCCGGCATAATGAGCTCCTGTTTAGAGAGAAGACGAAAGTTGGAGGCTTGCCGGATAACAAGCCCCCAGCCGGCATCGGAACTAGCTGGCCTTTGGAGGCGTGGAGCCGTCGGTAGCGCAGCCGCCCTTGCCTTTGCAGCTATTCTTGCCCGGATCGGGGCCGCCGCCCTGGCCCTTGCAATCGTTCTTGCCCTTGCAAGAGTGCTTGGTCGTATCAGGGGTCGGGGTGTTCTGCGCGACCAGCACGCCGGGGTTGGACGACGCACTTGCGGTTGGGGTGCTGCCCTGGTGGGCGGGCTGTGCGTTCAGGCGAGCGGTGGTGCCGCCGAGCAGACCTGCAAACGCAGCAGCAATGGCGAGGGTGTTTGCGGAATGGTTCTTCATAGATGAATACCTTTCTGGGTTAGGCCGCGCACCGTGTGCGCCGGACGTTATGTTTTTGGAAGGTCCGTTTACAGGAGCGAAGTTGATTGTCCTGTTTCTTCTCTCTTGCCGCCTGTTAGAACGAATCGTCAGCGCGAAGTTACAAACAATCATGTGCAGGTTTCATCTTTTCTTTTTGAGGCGCGGTAATCGCCAATCTTATCTTCGCAAGCTGGGCGGCATCATCGAATACCGTGCGCCCATTTTCGACATGAATACCCAGCATCTGCCAGAGCTGCGGAAGATCTACCCGAACCGGAGCGTCACTCCACTTCTTATAGAGATCCTGAAGCACCACGGTACCCGTGGCTTTGTCCCCGATGATTAAGATCCTGGTCAGAGGCCAATCCTTATCAATGGTGCCACCGGCCGCTGCGATCGCCCTAAGCGCATCCTGCAATCCATACCGGTTGTTCGTCTGTTTGCGGATCTCAACGTCGGCGACCAGGCAGAACAAGGCTCCGCCCCAGTAGGTGCGTCCCCAAGTATGGGTGTGATCGAGACCGCGGTCGAATTCCTCCGGCTCGCCGTGTTGCATACCTTCTAACATGCCCGCCCAAACCTTTTCCTCATCTAACTGGCCAGCCTGTGAACGCGCGAGTGGTTCAACATAAGTAGCGATCCCTTCTTCCAGCCAGTGTTGCGCATCCGGCAGGGATGCCAGTGCGGTGTGAACGAGTTCATGGGTCATGACCCAGTTCGTCTCGAGTTCGTGTGGCGTTGTTTTCTGGCCGACGACGAGACGCGTCAGCGCAGGATAACCGTCTTTCTTTCCCCATGTGGTTCCGTGCAAGACGCCATGTTCTCCGGCCACCACGACGACCAGTATGCGGGCCGACGAAACAGGAAACCTTCCATAGTAGGTCGCCACCGCTTGGGCGGCCTGGCTAATCTCAGCAACGATGCAGGCCCTGGGCAGATCGGGTTCTACACCTGCAAACTCGATATGCAAGCTTGCTCCACCAATCTGCAATGTAGTAGCGGGAAACTGGCGCATCTCAAACCCCGTGGCTGGGTGAATGAAGAGCTCGGCGCCGAGAGAGCGGGTAGAAGGCGCAGGTAGAATCAGCAAAACAAAAGCGAGCTGCCCAACGGCCGGCGGCAGCCAACGGCGCAAGAATGTACGCCGCCGGTGGAATCCACTCATGGTGCTCCTGTCTGTGCGAATTGGACTGTTGGACGCGCCTCATAGCGGAAGGTTACAGAGTGTATTGCAGCGCGGACGAAACGCTGGCTGTAACTATTCGAGGAGCTTCGGCCTCTAACGGGGTTGAGAGGACCGTCAGCGAATGAACAGATTTGTGCGAAGAGCACTCCTCGGGGCTCTATCGGGTTCAGCCGCTGCGGCACCCCTGTTGTTTCTTAGCGCCCACGGCGGGCTCGAATTTGTGTTGGCCATCGCCGCGGGGTCAATGTATGCAGCCTGCGTTCCTCCTGCGCGAGGCTCTTACGCAGACAGTATTACGGGCGCAGCCTCGCTCGGAATTCCACTCTGGGGAATCTCCAGCGTGATCTTGATTCCGGTGTTTTCAGGCAATCGAATGGCTTTGGATGCGGTGGGGATGCAGAACAATTTTGCTCCGCTGGTGGGATGGATACTCTTCGGGACCTTGCTCGGCGCCATTCTTAAAACGGTCAGCGGGATTGTAGAGGTTCGGCTCGGCCCGGAAACCATGCCGGCGTTTACGCCGTCTACCAAACTGCCCCGTATTGTGATCTTGGGAGGCGGATTTGGGGGAATGAAGGCTGCGGAGTGTCTCGAAGAAGAGCTGGGCAGCTCAGCCTTCATCACTCTTGTGAGCGACACGAATGCACTGTTGTTCACTCCCATGCTTGCCGAGGTCGCGGGCAGCAGTCTCGAGCCGAGTCATATCAGCGTGCCGTTGCGGAGCAGCCTTTACCGGACGCACTTTGTGCGCGGGCGAGTCACCAGCGTCGATTTTGGAAGAAAACTCATCCTGCTTGAGGGCGCGGGGGCGGAGGCCCGCGAACTTGAATACGATCACGTGATATTTGCTTTGGGGGCCGTCTCCAACTATCTCGGTCTCAAAAATGTGGAAAGGCTGGCCTTCGACTTCAAGACTCTGCTGGACGCCATCCGTATCAGGAATCATGTGATTGAAATGTTTGAACGGGCAGATCGAGAAACGGACCCAGTTATTCGAAGGCAACTTCTCACGTTCGTAATCGCAGGGGGCGGTTTTGCGGGCGTGGAATTAGCCGGAGCGTTGAATGATTTTGCCCACGGCATTTTCCCCGATTATCGCAACCTGAACGTTGAAGAGCTTTGTGTAACCCTGATTCATTCGCGGGACCGTATCCTGCCCGAGCTCAGCGAAACATTGGCCGCCTACGCGCTTGAAAAGATGAAAGAACGCGGCGTAACCTTCCGCTTAGGTACACGCCTGGTCGATGCTCAGCCAGGTCTGGTTTTTCTGAGTGATGGTCAGATTTCAGCAGCAACACTGGTATGGACTGCGGGAACGGCTCCCAATCCTCTTATCAAATGTATTGATCTCCCAATCAACTCTCGCGGGGCAATCACCGTAGACAGCACCCTAGCGGTTCCGGGGCATTTCGCCGTCTGGGCACTTGGAGATTGTGCTGGGGTGATAAACAGTGAAACCAACAAACCTTGTCCTCCCACCGCGCAATTTGCTCTCCGTGAGGCGGCAACGATCGCCTCAAATATTTGCGCGACCTTGAAGGGCAAGCCGACAAATAATTTTCATTTCAGATCGCTGGGCGCCCTATGCGTGGTTGGTCACCAAACCGCCTGTGCGGAATTGACACTCCCGTTCGCGCCCACACGCTCGTTGCGCTTTTCCGGCCTTCTCGCGTGGTTGATATGGAGAGGAGTCTACGTCTCCAAACTTCCTGGACTCGAGCGCAAGATCCGTGTGCTCATTGCATGGACCCTCGAGCTGTTTTTCCCGCGCGACATCATTCAAACAATCGAGCTTGGAGAAAAGGACGCTTATGGCGCAGCCGTTGGTCGTAGATCTTAACAAAGCACCTGCTCTCCGCCGGTTGGGTAACGACGTGGGCTTGGGGCTTCTCTTCGGGATTGCAGGCGGAGTACTTCAAGCCACTGTCCTTCACTCTTCTCTGTTGAGGGGCGCTTTGCTTGGCGCAGGCTTTGGACTTATCTTCGCGTTGGTCTTCTCCAAACAATCCTCAAGCGCTGGAGCCGGATTGTTCTGGGGGCTAAGCAGCGCTCTCCTCCTCTGGTTTCTCGCACTGGCCGCGAGCATGCTGAAACTCGGCACGCACGATTCAAATGTCATGTTGAACGACGCTCGCGCTAGCTTTTCTGAATTAGCTGCTTATCTGGTCTGCCTCGGGGCGCCGCTCGGACTTGCTCTGGGTGTTCGCGGAGGAGTTCTACCAGATAGCTCCCGGCGACCGTTTCACCGCGGTAGGGCGATCGTCGCCGGCGGCCTGGCGGGCGCGGTCAGTGGGCTGATCTTCGGGCACTGGATGTGGCAAGGAGGATTTTTCCCGCTGATCGCCGGCATAGGTGGTATCCATTCGCAGTTCATCAGGGTCATCCTACAATTCTCCGTTGCCTTCCTGATCGGAGCAACATTCGGCCTGCTCTTCCAACGCGATGTTCGAGGCTACGGCTCCTGCATGGGGTGGGGCCTCGGCTACACGTTTTTTTGCTGGTTCGCCGGGCCGCTCACACTCTTTCCTCTGCTACAGAGGATGCCATTGAACTGGTCCATGGATGCAGCGACTGGGTTGTTCGGAGCACTTGTGGGTTATATCCTCTATGGACTCATTCTAGGCATAATCTATGCGACGTTTGATCGCGCGTGGATACGGCTGTTCATTGAATCCGATCCACTCAACAGGGAGCCGGACGGTCCGGGATTCCGCCTTTTCCGCTCTCTTCAGTGGGGCGCTCTGGCCGGATTCTGTGGAGGGCTAGTCTCCGGCCCATTCATGTTCGCTGCGCACGTTTTGCCAAGTGTGGCTGGCGTGGACACTCAATTGTCGACCTCGAGCGGCCTTCTGGTTCATCTACTCGTCAGCACGTTCATCGGAATGAGCTACGGAGTACTGTTCCGGGATGAGGCATCCAACCTTGCCATGGCCGGTTCATGGGGCTGGGTATTCGGACTGATCTGGTGGTATGTGGGACCTTTGACATTACTCCCGTTGATACTTACCGGCGAGATTGATTGGAGAATAAGTGCCGCTTCTATCTTGCTTCCTTCGCTCTTGGGCCATCTTATCTATGGCGCTTGCACCGGGTCTTTGTTCTATATCTTGGAGCGAGCTTACACCAACAAACATATGCTCGATCCGAGGATGAACGCCAAAGAACTTCGGCGTCTCCGTCCTGTCGGAACACCAGCGCCTGCACTATGGTTCTTCGCCCTGGGCACGGGCGTCATTATTCCGCTTCTGTTAGCGTAAACGCCATCCCGATCCTACTGTAGCGGGCGGAATCAACAACACGCTACCGCCAATTAATCAATAGGAGCCGCTGTCCGCGTTCAAATTGTGCCATCGCTCGTAACTAATCGGGCCGCCACTTCTCTAACGCGGTGAACAGCCTTGCCGGACGACGATTGTGGGGAACCATACACACCATCGCGACTGTGGAGGCCGAGGGATGAGATGAAACGCTTGATCGCGATTTACGTTCGACTATCAGGAATGTTGTCACTTCTCCAATTGCCGTTTCTTCTCGCGGTACGGCTTTATTGGGGTTGGCAATTCGCCCAGACTGGCTGGGGCAAAATGCATCATATCGCGAAGATCACTGCCTTCTTCACAAGCCTCAACATTCCATTTCCGGCGTTCAATGCTCACTTCATTGCGGGGCTCGAATTCTTCGGGGGAATCCTTTTGATTCTGGGTCTGGGGACCAGGCTTGTGGGCTTTCTCCTGGCTGCCAACATGTTCGTGGCTTATTGGACAGCCGATCGCGAAGCGCTGGTTTCTATCTTTTCGGACCCAAGCAAGTTCTACGTGGCCGATCCCTACACCTTTCTGTTTGCATCTCTGATAGTCCTGATTTTCGGCGCGGGCTTTCTTTCCCTCGACCACATCATTGCGAAACGCTTGAAGGAGCAGGCTTGATTGGTATGGATGCGGAAATCTCAGTTCGGGATGAAGCGCGGATGATCGCATCTATACTTGCTGGTGACAGGGAGCAGTACCACGAGCTGGTCCGCCCGTATGAGCGCAGTGTCTACAAGATGGCACTTTCGTTCATGAAAAATGAATCTGATGCCGAAGACGTCGCCCAGGAAACCTTTCTAAAGGCCTTCAGGAAACTTGCGGACTTCCGTGGACAGGCGAAGTTCAGCACCTGGCTCATCAGCATCGCGTTGAACGAAGCGCGAGGTCGTCTCCGGCGGCAGGCAATTGTGCGCATGGAGTCGCTTGACGAATCCCCTGAGGAGGGCTGTCACATGTCGCCAGCCCTGCTCCGAGACTGGCGAGAAGTCCCCTCAGAGGCGCTCGAGCGGCAGGAGATCCGCCAAATGCTCCAGGACGCGATTGCCAGTTTGTCGCCGTTATATCGGGAAGTCTTACTTCTGCGGGACGTGGAAGAGTTTTCTGTCGAGGAAACGGCCACTGTACTCGCGATCACAACCGGTACAGTAAAGGTTCGGTTGCATCGCGCCCGAATGATGATGCAGAAGGAACTCGCGCCGAAACTCAAGAACACAGGCCGGCGGAGAAGGTGGTTTCCATGGTCATAGAATGCAAGCACGTTTGGGACTACATCTCCGGCTATCTTGAGAACTCGCTATCTCCCCAGACCAGGGATTTGGTTCAACGGCATCTGGAACACTGCCAGATTTGCTCTGCAATCCTCGATTCGACCCGCAATATTATGGTGCTCACCGCCGACGACCAGGTGTTTGAATTACCGCTCGGTTTCAGCGAGCGTTTGCACGCGAGGCTGTACGAAGAGATGAGGAGCACGCCAACACACTCCGTTGAGGATGCCGGCTAGATGGAACCGTGCAAGTAGAGGTGGAACGTCCATTCAATTGCCACCAACAGCAAGGTGAAGACGGCAAGAGCTATCTGGATTGACTCAGCGCGCCTCTTGTCGGCACTCACCGGCGCAACTCGCCATTGAGACGAAGGCCGGACGCGCAACGACCGTACCCGCCATATCGCATAGAGGTTTATCACCGACCCGGCAACTGCGAAGATCTCCATAGGGATACGAATCGCCGCGCCATGGATGGTGTCGAGCAAACGCAAACCGGTTGTCGCAGCGGCTAGGGCGCCGATTCCAATGAGCAATCTAAGACCACTGAGCGCCATGAAGGTTGTGCATGCGCTCTGGAGCAAGATAAAAAACAGGCTAGTCAGCCCAATGATCCAAGAACGGCTCTCCACATCATTTCGTGGGCGAGTATCGACTGGCGCGTCCTGTTTGAGCAAGGTACTTCTCCATCAGCAATGCTAACGCTTTTTGCGTTACATCGAACCACGAGGGGCCCATCGGCTTGGTGCAATCCGAACAGTAGAAGTTGAGGAGTGGCTACACTCTCTTCCATTGGCTCCCGCCTCGAAGGCGAAGCTGATGTGTGTTATGGCTTTGCTCTACAACGATGCGATCGCCACGAATGGTTCCAAGAGTTAGTGCAACAACTCCCAGTGCGCGACCGGGCCATGTTCTTGCTCATTGGCAGCACTGGTCTTCGACGTTCCGAAATGATCGTCCTTACCTGGTCAGACCGCAACCTGAGAACGATGGAGGTCAACGTGCTGAGATCCTGTGTAGGAACCGGATCGGCAAGACGAAGACGGATGCGTCTTGGCGCCCCATTTCCTCCCACCCTCTCGTCCTCAAAGCTTTGTTGGAATGGCGGCAGCAAACGTGCCACGCGACTGACTTCGGTTCCAAGGAACTAGGCCCCTCAGTCCGGAAAGCATCCTGCTGCGACGCTGATGCCGGTAACAGCTTATTTTTTAAGGAGTTAGGGTGGTGGACCTGATCGGGATCGAACCGATGACCTCTTCCATGCCATTCGGGATAACATCTGTGGAATCAATGATATATTGGGGAATTTAGAGGATCAAAAAGGCACACTAAGAGCACTGTTGCCCAAGAAAAAGTGCCCCGATTGGGCCCTCGTTTTCGATCCATCTTTCCCGGGAAGAGATCAAAGAAGAGGTGCCGGGGCAAGCCTTAAACCCTAACCGCGCTCAGCCCGGACTGGCATCTGTTCTGACCGCAAAAACTCTCTGAGCATGAGTATGAAAATCTTTGCTGCGGTTCTTGCTATCGTCGATTTTGCAGCAACTGCTGCAAAAATTGGGCGCTGCTACCTTAATAGTGGTTGAGGAGATGCAGGATGTGGCTTACAAGTAGCGGTCCGCGACCGTTCGGGCCTAACAGGAGGGCAGGGAAGGCCACTGTCGAGGACGCGTGTGGCTGAACTAATCCAGCTCCCTTCCGGTTACCAGGAATTCCTACAGGATCTAAAGGGCCGCATCCGGGCCGCCCAGGTGCAGGCCGCGTTTGCCGTGAACCGGGAATTAATCCTCCTGTATTGGTCGATCGGCCGGGACCTGAGCCAGCGGTTTGCGACTGAGGAATGGGGCGGCAAGATTATCGACCGGCTCGCTCGGGATTTGCAGACTGAGTTCCCAGGAGTCGAAGGGTTCAGTCCTCGGAACCTCCGCTACATGCCTTCTCTGGCCGAGGCTTGGCCTGACGAGGAGACTTTGCAACGACTCGTTGCAAAATTGTCCTGGAGTCACAATGTCCGAGTCTTGGATCGGATCAAGGACCGTCCCACGCGAGAGTGGTACCTTCATGCGGCCCTCGAATACGGCTGGAGTCGGGATGTCCTGGTTCTTCAGATGAAGAGCCGCTTGCACGAGAGGGAAGGAAAGGCACTGACCAACTTCCAGCGGGAGCTGCCTCCTCCAGAGTCGGATATGGTGGAGCAGATCCTCAAAGACCCCTACAACTTCGATTTCCTGACGGTGACCGAGGCTGTGAAGGAGCGGGAGATCGAGCGGGGACTCTTGGCGCATCTTCGCGACCTTCTCCTGGAGTTGGGCCGCGGCTTCTCCTTCGTGGGGAGCCAAGTCCTGTTAACCGTGGACGGGCAGACCTTCTACATCGGCCTGCTTTTTTATCACGTTCGCCTGCACCGCTATTTCGTTTTCGAATTGAAGGTGGGTGCCTTCCAGCCCGAACATGCCGGCAAGCTCGGCTTCTACCTTGCAGCGGTCAACGGCACGATGCGAACGCCGGTCGAAGGACCGAGCATCGGAGTTCTCCTGTGCGAGAGCCGGAGCGGTCCCATCGTGGAATTCGCACTTGAGACCATGAATCAGCCGATCGGCGTCTCGACGTACCATGTGACGCGGGAACTACCGGCGCCTATGCAGGAGGAGCTGCCCTCCGTGGAGGACCTCCAGGAGGTCGTCAACAAACTCCGGTCGGAGATGGACTCCTTGCGGAAAGAAGTGCGTTAAGTGCGGTCAATTTTGCAACGGCCCGTTGCAAAATTGGATCTTGGGGATTTAGTGACCAGACGGGGCGCTCACCTGTGCTGAGCGGCCATTATGGGTTACGTTCCGTCTGGCGACTATTTTCTCCCAACATCAGCAATTCCGCGATCTCCCCTTCGCAATCGGTTCCGAGCCTAAGTTCTGAA
>CAWDVZ010000004.1:0-8713 GCA_963805955.1 uncultured Acidobacteriaceae bacterium | reverse complement strand
GTCTGGCGATGGATGTCACCGATTTACACGCCTACGGACCTAGCGATGGACCGGAGCCGAGAACTGTGGCGCAAGTGGGGGGAGATGACTGCGGCGGATGTGGTTCTGAACGCGGGCGGCCCTTCCATGTATCTCTTGCAAGGACTGCGCCGTTACCGGTTGTTCTTCAGAACAGCGACGAAATAGACGTCAGGCAGCAGTACGTGGTCGAGGGCATAGATGCGCAAAAGCGATCGATGCGATTGGCGATCCGGAGCAGTGAGAAGGAATCGAGAGCCTTCAGGACAATCCTGATATCAAGTTCCATCGGAGATGCCAGTCCCAGCAGGCCAAAGTTTTTGAAACGGGATGAGACTGGTTCTCGGAATGTCCCTAAGGTACTGATTTTTGTGGTTGCCGCAAACGGAACCACGCCGACGCCAGCCTTTTCAGGGCTGCCATCCACCGTCCGGGCTGCTTAAAAACGAAGGGGTTATCCCGGCATCGATATGTTTTGTGACTTCGCGTTTCGCGAGGTGTCCGAGTGTTGTCGAGGGAAATGACGCTGCGACACCGCCGCTGCGCGTTTTCCCCGTATTCGAAGATCAAGAGCGACCCATCCCTTCGATTGCCGATACGCACCGGTCTGCCGGCGCGTTTGGCCCCTGGTCGGTTCTGCCTCGCACCTTCATATGCAGACGCGCAATGGCGGCCATTTTAGATTGGGAAGGCAGTAAGAATGCCGAGGGGCAAGCCTGAAATCCGTCCGTCCGTATCCCAGCGCCAACGAAGGGATACTCGCCTTCCGCGTGCCATCGTCAATACGTAACGACGCGTGGGACATCTCGATCTGCCTTCAGTTCGCGTTCTCCATAATTGGAATCGCTAGAACACTATGTTCCAACATCGCGTTATAATAGTGATCGCCGCAGACCATGTTATTGGTGTAGTAACAACTAACACACTGTTAGTTAGTGCGATGTCATCTGCTTGTCAGAGCTGAGTTAGTGTGGTATGCTGCATCCGAGATGACACATATAGTCCGCGGCATGAGGCAACAGACGCGTTGCCCAGAGTCAGTGCGCAGTTCGACAGCCCTGGCGGCAATGCGGGAGAGGCACTCGTTAGGAAGAAAGATCGCACCGGATGGGGTAATGACTCTGGATCTGCTGGTCAACGCGCCCGCAGAAGAGTCTGGGCTGGCGAAGCCACTGTCCAAGTTACTTGCTCTGGCGACCTCCCACTTGCGATCACCCCATTCCAGACGCGCCTATCGCCAAGCCCTGAGGGAATTCATCGAGTGGTCCACTTACTCGGGCGCGGCCCAATTGAACAAAGCCACGGTTCATGAGTATATCGGGGAATTGAACCGCCTCCGCATGTCGCCGGCCACAGTGAATCTGGCTTTGTGCGCCATAAGAAGGCTCGTATCGGAACTCGCGGATGATGGACTTATGAGCGCGGAGACCGCCGCAAAGATCTTGAGGATTAAGGGGCCCCGTCGAAAAGGAGTGCGGCTGGGAAATTGGCTTGACGTCGAGAACGCCGAGCGTCTGGTGCGTGCGCCAGATGTGAAGACAAACAAGGCAAAACGTGATCGGGCCCTGTTGGCCGTCCTGCTTGGAGCTGGCGTGCGGCGGAGTGAGGCTGGACAGTTAAGCCTGGCACATATCCAAAGGCGTGAAAACCGATGGGTCATTGTGGATCTGGTGGGCAAGCACAATCGCGTCCGCTCGATACCGATACCCGCGTGGACGAAACAGGCAATTGATGAGTGGAGCGCCGCGGCGGATCTTCGGGGCGGCGCCATCTTTCGGCGGGTTGACAAAGCGGGCAAGGTGCGGGATGGGCGCGATTTCGGTTAACGCAATATACCAGATTGTGCGCCAGTATTCCGCAGCGATAGGCGTTACAATTGCTCCTCATGACGTGCGGCGTACTTTCGCCAAGCTCGCTCACCAGGGGCACGCAAGTCTCGATCAGATTCAGTTGGCGTTGGGGCACTCTTCTATCGTTACGACCGAGCTGTATCTGGGCGTCCTGCAGAACCTGCGCGATGCGCCGTGCGATCATCTGGGGTTGAAGATCTGATGTAACACGGAGCCTGTCGTGGTTGTATCTGAACCAGAACGCCTCATTTTAGATGCCCTGGTTATTTCGCCGGATTTGCCGAAGATCCAGGATCGCGCTTCGGTCGTATTGAAGGCTTCTGACGGGTTGGCTGATGAGGAGATTGCTGCGAGCCCTATGGATGCGCGAAAGGATGTGTTGCACTGGAGAAAGCGATTTGAAGCACATGGGATTCGCGGCCTATGGGACGAACACGGACCGGGAACCGGAAGACATATGACGCGAGAGAAGGAACAAGCGATACTTTGGGATCTTCTTTATGACATGTGGGGCCTCGCGGGGATTTTAAATCTTAACAACAAGCTGGTCGCCCAAACACATCACGTCAGCCATCACGCGGTAAACCGGATCTGCGCCAAACACGGAATCGTGCGCGACAAATTCAGCCGGGTCGACATAGACCGCTTAAAGATTTTCCGAGACCCGCTCTTCGGGGTGACCGTGTCGGGGATAGCCGGGTTATTCTCTAGTACGGTCGGTGTACTCGCGTTGCGGTCTAGTGATAGACCATTCTCGGAGCTTGCCTTTTGGACTAGAAGTCCGGTCGAAGAGATTATCGATCCATTTCTGACCGAACTGCGTGAACTCGCCCAATCCCGCGAATTCTGGCCTATGTTGGCTAACGAGAGGCAGGAAATCGATCAGAAATTCCTGCTGGATTGGTTGAAGGCGATCGAACTCACACTCACTCCGGAGGCGGAAGTGCATCTTTTGGTGACTCCTCCCACCAAGCCGGCACTGGAGGCGACGCCTTTCAGAGAATGGCTTGCGACGCATCCCAGGTTTAGGGCCTACTATGCCCCCAAAACAGTCCGCATGTCATGGTTCAAATTTGTATTCCGATCCTTCGTGATCATCGCTAAGCTTCCAGTTCAGGCAGAAGTGATAACTGACATCAAACGGCTAGCGACCCGAATGACCGGTTACGCCAAGGAGCACCGGTTGGAGCCATTCGGCTTCGTTCAGCAATAAGGCTCGTCAATGCATAGGTCAATCACACCATCCTACTCGCGAATCTGTTATGCGTGTTTGCAATCGTCTACGGAGCTACGAAGTCATGGGTTCCTCAACACAGCCACGGGTAACGAAGTCTAACGTGGCGTCGACTGCTCGTGTCCACAGGCGCGCCCGTTCGGCGAATACAACGGCCTCCCCGTGCTTCCCACCGGTCCGCCAGCCGACGGAGAAGTCCCTCACCTCATAGCACGATCAAGAATCGAGATAGCAGTATGAGAGAATATGCGATGTCGGCATTAGAGATTTGCAGGGACTTGCTTGGACATTGTACTTCCTGCTATCGCATGACGGTTGCGGAGGCCTCACGGCTCGCGCAGCTCAATGAGCTCGCAGTAACCGTTTCGGACCTTGAAAGTTTGTCCGCGGCTATGAGAGCATCACGCATTCCGCCGTGGACAGGACAAACGAGATCTTAAATCGAACATTCTCGGAGGCCGTCTCCGATCTCTGCGCTTCGGTTTGGCTTCTCGCTTCCGGTTTCTACAAAGTTTCGGCGGTATCGCAACGGACCGGTTTCGAGATCGCCGTCGCGTCGTTGTACTTCCAAATCCGTGAGACTGCCAGTCTCACCGCAGGTGCAACCAATCACTTCTTTTTAGATTGGCGCCGTGGTCGACGGCCAACACCGCCTTGGCGCGAAATGAAGCGGTTTATCTTTTCTCAGCCTTCGGTGCAACGTTTTGGTGCCAATTCCGGCATTGACGTTATTTACACGGTGTACAGTCATTTTGAGTACTTGAGTGCATACGCTCATACTTCAGCGTTCGCTAACAATGGCGACCCCGTAACGGCAGTCGACGGGACGGGGACTGTGCCAGCATTAGACGAGGAGTTCTTTGCCCGCGGGTGCGCCACAACGTTGCGTACAATTGCTTTAATTGCAATTCTGTGGCAGGTAGCCTTCCCCGAAATTGCATCGACTCTTCCGCTCGGCCCCCTTGAGCGGGAGGCGTACAGAAAACTATTTCCGCCGCCAATAGGTCCCCTTGCATTAGGTCATCGGTGACGTTGGACAGAAAGTACGGAGGCGTTGTCCGGAGTCCCCATCTCGTCGCTTCAATGCGCCGTGTCGAGTTGCGCGTGGGAACTGGCCAACCAAGATTCGAATGCCGACGAGCGATCTTGCCCCAACTACTTCTCCTTCGGTGGCGAAGGGCCTCCGGATAGGTGTCGTTAATGACGATTATCATTAGTAATAAATTGCTTGTAAGTGCAACCTCTTGCACTAACATAGTAGATGTAAGTGGCGTGTATTTATGGCGGCGAAGAAGCAATGGTTGCTTAGGGTTCCGGAGATCCGTCAGGATGTGGCGGATTTGGATGCGCCGGTTGTGGACCGGGTGATGTTCGAACGGCTGTTCCACGTTGGATGGCGGCGGGCCATCGACCTGATGCATACCTTCGGCGCCTATCAGACTGGCCAGGCGTTGCTGATCGACCGTAGCGTGTTGCTACGACAACTGGAGGCGCTTGAGGCCGGCACGGAGTATGCTCTCGAGGCGGGCCGCAAGCAGCGCCTGCTGGATTCTCTGGAGAAGGTTCGTAAATATCGGTCCGCGGCTGCGGTGCGCATCACGGTCGAGGATCCGGTTGCCGAGCGCTCTTTGACCCGCCTGCCGGCCGGCATTTGCTTGCAAACCGATTGCTTACGCCTGGATTTCCATGGCGCGGAAGATCTGCTGTGCAAGCTTTACGAGCTCGCGCGGGCCGTGGCGGATGACTTTGAAGCTTTCAAAGAAATGGTGGAACATCCGGCATGATGGAATCCACTCGATGTGGTGTCGTTCCAGGCGATTCGTGTAGTTACATATTTGGCGTTATACTTGGATGGGAATGATTCGGTTCGAGTGGGACCCGGTGAAGGCACGAATCAACCAGCTGAAACATCGCGTGAGCTTCGATGACGCCATGCACGTTTTTGAAGACCCCTACGCGCTTTTCGAACAGGATCGCATCGACGAAACAGGGGAACTCCGCTGGCGGGCGCTCGGCCTGACGGAAGGGGTAGCCGTATTGGTCGTGGCCCATACGATTCGCGAGGAACGCGAGGCGGAAGTGGTCCGGCTCATCTCCGCTCGCCGAGCCACACGGGAGGAACGACATCGATATGAGCAAACTCGTACGCAAGACGTTGGCTGACAACCCGATAACGCCGGCCCGCAAGCGCAAGCTGGCCCAGCTGATGGCCCGTCCCGACGCGGAGATCGACTTCACGGACATTCCACCACTCAAGGAAAGTTTCTGGAGGAACGCCGTCCGCAATCCGTTTTACCGGCCCGTGAAGCAGCAACTCACCGTGCGCCTGGACGCCGACGTGGTGGCCTGGCTCCGCCAGCAGGGCAAAGGGTATCAGACTCGGCTCAACCGGGTGCTTCGGCAAGCGATGCTGCAGGATCTGGAAAAGAGCGCTTGATCTCTTCGGCGTAGGTTCGGTCCGGGCAAGTCCCATCGCCCTCCTCAGCTAATCCCCACCAGGTCGGGCGCCACGGCGATACCCGTTAAAGGAAAGGCAATGGTATTGTTGATGGCCGTCTGCACATTCTGCAGCAGCGCCGCGGATCCGTCCGAGGCAATGCCGTAGACATAACAGGTGAACGTGCCGGCCGCCGCAGCAAAGACCACATCCTGTATGCCAGGGATCTGCAGGATCTGAAACCGCAGGGCCGCCTCATTAGCCCCATTCTGGGCCTGCAGCTTCAAACGAATCCGATACCGGTAATTGTCATCCGTTTCAGCGTCGCTGCCGCCCACGATGCCATAGTTGTTGGTCACCAGCAGCGATCCGTACCGGCTCTCCACGTAGTTGGTGAAGTTGGAAGTGGAGAAGATGCCCGAGGGCACATTGCCGGCCGAGCCGGAATACAAGCTGGTGGCGCTGAAAGGTTGCGAACTGGCACTCGCCGGGCAGGTCACGGCGTCGGCTATGTAAACCGGTCCGGAATTGCCCGCGGCGGTGTAGATATAGATCCCGGCAGGAATGACAATGTCCTGTCCGCTATTGATGTCCCCGAAAGTCCCGGTGCGCACATACCAGGTAAAGTTCTGATCTCCCATATCCACGGCAGCCGTGGTCTGCGCCAGCCGCGGCACCCCAAAGATCTCCCCTATCAGATCCAAACTGGTGTCGGTGGCAAACGGCAAAAGAGACTGCGCGATGTTCAGGAACTGGCGGCTCTCCAGCTGCGCCAGCTCGTTGGCCACGATGTCTCCGAATGCCCGCGCCTTGCCTCCCGGCGCCCTATAAGTATCAAGAACGGTCTTCTCATACCTGGTTTCGCGCGCCGTCCCTGTTCGGTAGCCACGCGTATAGAGCCGCTGTCCTGCCTGCCCTGAGCCCGGCATCCCGAAACCGGCCATCTGGACCAGCCGGGACTTCGCGGCACGGCCTGACCGAATCGCCTGAAACCTATATTGCTAAATGAGTTAGGCTCGCAATTGAGAAAACACGGTGCCAGATTTTGGCTCCCCGGAGGGCGATTTCTCTTAAAGGAAACCCGGCCAACGGTCGGGCGTGAGGGAGGCCGGCAGCCCGCTGAGCGCACCATAAGTGCCACCTTGGGTGCCGGCGGGTGCCGGCGTTGCCCTGTAACTTGCACTTTTTCGATGGCAGTATAGGGGTCTTTATGGGAGGTTGGGTGCTAAGTTGCTAAAACTGGCCTGCCCGGATGAAATGCCTTGCGCGCCTCCTTTTGAGCGCCGCGGCCCGGCCTCCCCTTACAGAATCTGGCATAGAGAAATCTTTGGCCGGGGGGCCGATCTGTTCCATGGTTCCGCCAGCTGTCGAGAAATGCGGCGAGCTTTTGGATACAATTATGGATTAAAGGGTCTGTTATCTTCTTTCCCTCCAAACAGGCCATGATGCCGGCGACACCAGCCAGCAGTTTTTGCAGGCGCACCCTATGGATACTGCGATGTCTTTGCGTCGTTCCCTCGTGCCGCCGTTTCCCTGCCCGGCCTGCGGATCCACCTGGTTTCGGGAGGTGCAGTTCAGTGAGCTGCCCCCCGAATGGACGGACGCCGCCTTGGTACTGCAACTGGCAAACCTACCGATACTCCTGGTCTGTCTGTGCGGCTATCCGGTTCCGCCGATTCCACTGGACAGCAAACTGCACCTGTCGAACCCACTCGCTTGTCTAATGGAAAGCCTGAACCTACGGCAAAAGAATCTGCAGGCCTTGATCCCGTTGGAATTTCTTCCGACCGCCGTCGCGCGGGAACAATTGCCCGCCCTGGAACAACGGGTGCAGCAGCTGGATACCGCCCTCCAACCGATACGGGAGAAACAGAAACGCGCTGCCGCCGGTCCCAAGACGCGGGGGCGGGACTGGCTGGAGGGTGAGTTACAGAAGAAGGGGCTGAGCGATCGGAAAGCCCACGCCATGGTCCAGGCTATCTTCGAAGCCCTGGCAGAGGGTATTCGCAAAGACGAAAAGCTCGAGACGCCGCTCGGCACATTCTCAAGGAAGAAACGCACCCACGAATACGAGCGCGAGCGTTTCGGGAAGAAACAGTATGTCCATCAGACGCCCTGGCGCATAGAGTTCGAATCGGCGCCGGGCCTGTGCGACAAAAAGCCTTAACCCAGCCACAAGGGAGATTCATATGTATGAAGGACCAGCGAAGATCAAAGCCCCGACTGCTTGTCCGCGCTGCGGATCGATCCACTTTCAGATGGCCCCCTTTGCCGAGTACTTTTGGCCTCAGGGGACGCCTCCCCAACTGCTCGGCGAGACTGTCCAACTGCTCGTTTGCGTCTGCGGCCACGTGCTCCCAGCGGAACTGAACTTGGAGAAGAAAGAATACATTACTCTGCACCAGTCTCTGAAGGCAGCGGAGAGCTGCCGCGAGCAGAAAAGCGGCCGCAGCCCAGTGGAGGTGGCGCAACAGTTCGTTACCCGAGCCGAATTCCAAAAGATTGTCGGGAAGCAGGATGCGCTGGAAACCGAACTGCAATTGCTAAGCAAGAAGAAGCCAAAGTGACGGCGGCGGATCTGAGGTATTTCTCCTCGCCCACGGCTCGACGTGATGCTCGACGCGGGTTTCCCTGCCCCCAGAGTGACCGTCCGCTATGCCGCTTTCTTCGGAGTAGCCTTCTTTGTCGAAGGCGCGGGCAGTCCGCTCTCTGCCCTTTTGGCGGCCCACCGCTTCTTCATGGCCTGGGAGTGTGCCTTCCGGGCCACCGCACTGAAATGTGGCTTTGACTTATTCTTTACCGGGTTCGTCTCGGGACTAGCTTGGGATTCTCCCCTGATCTTCGCCCAGCGGAGCTGCTGAGCCGCTTTCATTCTCTTTCGGGCCGCGGCACTGAACTTCCGCCTCTTGCCCTTTGCTGGAGCGTCTTCCGCAGCGCTCGCGGGTGCGCTGGTCAGCATGGCGCGCAATGCAGCGATTTGGGCATCGATATCCTTCTTCTGCGCTTCAAAACCGCTGAGGGCGGCCTCTATGATCGTGTGTGTGAGTTTGGCTGTCGGCATTTCGCTGGTTCCTTGTATCCCCCAACCATCTTGTCACAGTGAAGCTCAGTCGTTTGAAGCGACATGACCGGTCTCTCTCGGGGTCGGTGAGTTCCAGCGTCACGCCCGGCAAG
>CAWDVZ010000003.1:0-125245 GCA_963805955.1 uncultured Acidobacteriaceae bacterium | reverse complement strand
TTCGCCTGGCTTTAGCATCACCGCCGTCTTGACGCTGGCATTGGGCATCGGGGCGACAACGGCGATTTTCACCCTGGTATATGACGTGCTCTTGAAGCCGCTGCCCTACAGCCATCCGGAGCAGTTGTTGGTGATGGAAGAGCAGGTGGCGGAGTTCCGTGACATTTATCCCACCCTGCCGATGAACGCCAACCATTTCGTCTTCTGGCAGCAGCACAGTCAGAGCTTCCAGGCGATGGCTGTGATGCAGGAAGAACGTATGCCGTTGGGTTTGGGCGGGCATCCGTTGCAGATAGGTGTATTGAACTCGACCCCCGGCATTTTTTCTGTGCTCGATTCCACGCCGCGGCTCGGCCGAGGTTTCTCGCTCCAGGAGGCCCAACCCGGCCACGAGCGTGTTGCGGTGCTGATGGACAACCTTTGGCGGCAGCAATTTCAAAGTGATCCGGCAATCCTGGGAAAAACCATTACCCTCAATGGGTTTCCTTATACCGTGATTGGCGTGATGCCGCCCTCGTTCCACCTGCCCCATATCCAGAACTTCTCCAGCCAGGACAGCAATCATCCGCAGCCGGTCGAGGCGCTGCTGCCGATGGCCTTCTCCAAGGACCTGCTGCAGGAAGCGATGGGCGAGTTCAATTATTTCGGATTGGCCCGGCTGAAGCCGGGAGTTTCCCTGGCCCAGGCGAATGCAGAAATCAACGCCCTGCAACATACCATCACGGGAAGCCTGACTGGGGAAGAGAAAGCCACTCTTTCCGCGACCCTGACGCCTTTCCAGCATTCGCTGGTGGGCAACAATCAAAAGCCGCTGATGATTCTCCTCGCCGCGGTGGCGGGGCTGTTATTGGTTGGCTGCGTCAACATTACCAATCTCCTGTTGGCGCGAGCGGTAGGTAAGCGGCAGCAGATGGCCGTGGCCGCGGCCCTGGGCGCGAGCCGAGGCGAGATGCTGCGCCTGGCCATGCGGGAGACGACAGTCCTGGCCGCGCTGGGTGGTGCGCTCGGCATTCTGCTGGCTGCAATCATCGTGCCGGCCATGCACCGCTACCTGCCTCCGGCGCTCGATTTCCGAGGACCACTGCACCTGGACTGGGCCGGCGCCGGCTGCGCCCTCCTGCTGGCTGTGCTGGCAACCCTGCTGGCGGGTGCCGCACCGGCATGGATGATCGCCCGCACCCCACCCCAGGAGGTGTTGCACAGCGAGTCGAGGCTGGCTACCGAGTCGCGCAGCAGCAAGCGGATGCGGCGGATACTGGTGGCCGTAGAAGTTGCGGTAAGCGTGGCCCTGGTCCTGATGACGGGACTATTGACCACCAGCCTGCTTCGACTGCTGCACGTAGACCGGGGCTTTGAGGCGGCTCGCATAGCGACCGCAATGGTCGATCTGCCGAGCAATTCCTATTCAGACTCAGGCGCCCGGGAAAGGTTCTATAAGCAGGTGCTCGATCGGTTGTCGCAGCTTCCCGGGGTGGAGCACGCAGCCGCGGTCAGTGAGTTGCCGCTGTCCGGTGATCGCTGGCTGGATATGATCCGTGTTCCGGGCGACGCCAGACCTGTCATGCAGATGCCTACCGAGCACTTTCGCTGGGTTACCCCGGGCTATTTTGAGACCATTCACTTGCCCCTGATCGCCGGTCGCCTGTTGAGCTCGAGCGACGAGGGCAAACACTACGCCGTCATTTCTGAACTTACGGCCAGAACACTCTGGCCAGGTAAGAATCCCATCGGTCAACAATTCAGCCGCGCCGGCTTGAATGAAAACCCATTTACCGTGATCGGCGTGGTGGGCAATGCACGCACCGTATCGCTGGCTGCGCCGGATCCGATGATGGTGTACATGCCGTACTGGTATCGCTCTGACTCAACCGCAGGGTTGCTGATGCGAACCCATCAAGATCCGGAGTCGATGGCGGATGCCATCCGCCGAGCCATCTGGAGCGTCGATCCTGAAGTGCCTGTGCCTGTCGTACGCATGCTTGGCGGGGTGGTCGAAGACTCGGTGGCGAACCGGCGCTTTGAGATGCAGCTGCTGCTCTTGTTCGCCATCAGTGCCTTACTGCTGGCGGGCTTGGGTGTCTACGGGGTGGTCACCTATTCCGTGGTGCAGCGGCAGAGGGAGATAGGTTTGCGGCTGGCGCTGGGCGCGCAACGGCAAAATATTTATCGACTTGTTCTGCGCGACGGCCTGGCGCCGGTGCTGGCAGGATCGATCGCCGGGCTCGCGGTAGCCTTCGCGTCTGCCCGCGTAGTGGGCAGTTTGTTGTTCCAGGTAAGTCCCTACAACTCCGCCATCGCGAGCAGTGCTGTTTTCGTGCTGGTGGGCTTGGGAACCGCTGCATGCCTGATCCCTGCACGCCGCGCAGCAATGGTCGATCCCATGCAGGCGCTACGAAGGGAATAAGTGGGCTACTGAACGTTGACCGTGACCGCCATGGTCGAGCGTCCATACTGATTGGTTGAATTCAGGGTATAGGTGGTGGTGGCGGCCGGGGTCACGGTTTGCGTGCCGCCGCGCACCGGGCCCACTACGTCAATGTAATCGTAGGAGTCATTGCTCACGCTCCAGCTCAAGGTGACCGGAGTGCCGGCGGATACCGTAGTCTGCGAGGCAGTGAAGCTGCTGATGGTGGGTGCAGCGCCGGTTGGAGCACTGTTCGCGTCGTATGCAGTGCCCATTTGCACCACGTCGAAATTGGACGCGTCAATCGCTTTCAAGGCGTCCAGATCGTTATCATCCCAGCGTGCATCCGGCGCTCCCTGAAAGAACATGTTGCTTCCGTTATCGGCGACGATCATGCCGTAGTTCTTCATGGCGGTGAGGATCACCTGGTTGGCGGCGCTGAAGCTGGAGATGTCGAAGCTGGCCTTGAGCCGCAGCCGCATGCCCATGATATTGCCGGTGCTGGAACTGTTCCCCGCAGCGTGCGTGGCCGGCGCTACAAAATAGCCGCCATTGGCATCGCTTTTGGTTTGCGCCAGGGTCATACGGAACGCGTGATTGATGGCTCCCGCTGCCACCTCGTCGTAGCGCACCAGGCCCGGAAAGATGGGTAGTCCGGCCGCGTCGGCTGAGGTCCATCCATAGGGACGGTGTTCCGTGCTGGTAAGGTCCCAGATGGCTCCATTCGCCGCGCTCCAGGCGCCATTGCAGAGTTGCGTTTGCCAGGTTTCATAAATCCAGCACTTGTTCTTGTCGATCACGATCAGGTGATTGTCTCCCGTGGTGGTGCAGGTTGGCGGGAAACCCTCGATCGGGGCGGTGATGGGGATCGGGAACAGGGTTATGTCACTCTCGCTTTGATAGGTGGTCATGGTGACCGGGACTCCCGGCGTGGTGCTGGAATCCACGACAACATAGGGGATGCCGTAGTTTCCGTCGACCACGTTGGAGAAGTCCGGATGCAGATTGCTTCCCGTCAGCGCCGCGATAATGGCTGCCGAGTTGGGATCGACTGGCGCAGAGGCGATGTTTGTGTTCCAGGCATTCGAGGATGGGAAAGGCACGTAGCCGTTGAGACTCGCTCCGTTGCCCGTGCTCATGTTGCCGCATGATGGAGCGGTGGATGCGTTTACCGTGATGCTCAGGTTACCCGTCTGTATGAGAGGAGCCGGTGTGCTCGAATCTGTCACATCCACTGAGAAGGTCGTGCTTCCCGCCTTGGTAGGCGTGCCGCTGATTGCGCCGCCGGAGGAAAGGGCCAATCCCGCGGGCAGTGAAGTACCGTTCGCCAGGCTGAAGGTATACGGGAGAACTCCGCCCGCCGCCGTCAAGGTCGCCGAATAGGCCGTGTTCACCGTGGCGTCTGGCAGGCTAGTTGTGGTCAACGTCAGGTTCGGGGTCTGGGTCTGACTTCCCGCGATGGTGAGTGTGAGCGATGCCTTCGCGGTTTCCGGACTGGAATACGAATCCGTGACCAGAAAAGTCAACGGATAAGTTCCGCCGCTGGACGGCGTTCCTGTGAGGGCTCCTGCTGCAGAAAGGGTCAGCCCTGCAGGCAAATTACCCGCGCTCAACGCCCAGCTATACGGCGGAAGACCGCCAGAGGCCTGCAGCGTGGTGGATGGATAAGGCGATCCAGCAGTGCCGCCAGGAAGAGAAGAGGTAGTCACGGCTAGGGAAGCCGGGCTGATCTTAATGCTGAGAGTGGAAGTGGCCGATTGTGGAGAAGGTTTACTTGAATCTGTCACTTTGATAGTTGCTGAAGCTGTGCCGACGGAGCTTTGCACTGGTGTACCAGTGATCATGCCCGTCGTGCTGCTCATGGTCAGCCCGGTAGGCAAGCTGCCGGCGCTGTAGGTGTACGGTGTGGTGCCGCCGGATGCTGCCACGGCGCCGCTATAGGCGGCACCCACGGTGCCGCCGGGCAGCGAAGTGGTCGTAACCGTGAGGTTGGTGGACTGGCCTGGGTTGGGTGGGGAGTTACCACCCGAACTGCTACATCCGGCAAGAAGCGCTGTCGTCCCAAGAATCAGACTTCTGCCGAATTGCCGCATGGCCCTACTTCCTCTTGCTGGTTCGATCGAAGTAGCACCGCAGCTGGGGAAAGTACTTCAGTTATGCAGCAACAACAATTTTCTATGCCCCCGATGCTAACCCAGGAAACTGTAATAAGTGAAGACAGTACGATCGAGGGCGAAACGCCAAAGTTGTAGACAGAACTTAGGTAATGGCCTACCTTCGCACGCGCCGAGCGCTCTTCTTTTTAGCCGGCCGCATCCGGACCGGCTTCTTCGCCCCACCCTTTTTCTTGGTCGCAGTCCCAGCACCGAGAAGCGTAATGAGTTTGCCGCCGATGGGCGAACCGAGCCCGGTGCATGCATCCCAACCTGGACCAGCAGAGAACGCGCCATTGTTCCCCGACACAATGTCATGAAACGCGGACGCGCCTTTGGCGGCATAAATCTGAGGCTGAATAAAGCCGGCGCTCTTTCCATTTTGCTGATTGTTCAACGCGATTAGCCCAGCCCAAAGCGGGGCCACGGCGCTGGTGCCGCCGATGACCATGTTTTGCCCATCGACGCGGACCTGGTAACCGGTCACCGGATCGGCATCGCCGCTCACATCGGGAACGCCTCGTCCCCCGGTACTGGACGAAGGCGCCGGCACCTTCGCATTCGCCTGCCATGAAGGCAGCGCGAACACGTTACTCACTCCGCCGCCGGTTGCGCCCTCACCGCTAGCCTGCTCGTTCCACACTACCTCGGACGTAATACTGCTGCCGTTGCCAACCAGCTTGGTTCCGCCGCAGGCGAGTACGTGTGGACTGGAAGCAGGGAAGTCGACGTTGTTGCCGGTTGCCCCATCAGAGGATCCGTTATCGCCCGCGGCCACCGTCACCGTGATGCCCAGCGCAGCTGCGGACTGGCAAGCCGCGTCGAGGGCATTCATCGCCTGCGCGGTCCAACTGGACTCCGGCCCACCCCAGCTGATCGAAATCACGCTCGGGTTATTGGTCGTGTCGTGCACCGCGCTACCGATGGCATCGATAAACCCCTGGTCGGTATTGG
This sequence comes from uncultured Acidobacteriaceae bacterium, assembly GCA_963805955.1. Lineage (GTDB taxonomy): Bacteria > Acidobacteriota > Terriglobia > Terriglobales > Acidobacteriaceae > PALSA-350. The sequence continues at coordinate 119,734 of CAWDVZ010000003.1, read as the reverse complement.
GCGCAAAATAGACAGCAATCTTTGCCCCTTGCGCAACCGCCGCCGATACTTCGATGTCGAGCATGACCTCGCCATCGGCGCCATTGGCTTTGCCCGGAGAGTTCTTGCCGCCGTCCACCGGCACAGCGGTCACCTGGGGCGCCTTTAGACCCAGTCCTTTGAAGTATGCACTCAGATCCGCGGTACGATAGCCGCCGCCGAGCTCGATGATGCCGATCGTCTGTCCAGCAGCGGTAGCGCCCTGGGGAAATTGATAAAGCTGCGCAACCTGCAGCGGAGTATAGGAGGTGTTCGCAGCAGCGGCATGGACACGGAAGTGCGGTTGCGCCTGGGGACGATTATCGAGCCCCAGAACCGCCTCCACCGCATCGCCTAGTTCGGCGGGCACACGAATGCTGCCTTCACGGACGCGATAGATGTGGCCGTCGAGTACCTTCTGCGTGAGGGTGACATCAAACGCCTTCTGCATCGCAGCGACAGTCCCGGTGAGCTTGATTGTGCGACGCTCAGGTTTGGGCGTGTCTTTATCAACCGTGAGCCCGAATTCTTTGGCAAAGGCTCGCACCAGCTTGATCGCGGCCGGATCAGCCGCATGTTGTTGGCGATACTGGGCGCGGGTGAGGCGGTCTTTGCCCAGCCGTTTGGTATTCAGCGGTTTCTTACGCCGGACGATGACAGAAACAGTGAGGACGCTGGCGGCGCGCGCGGGTTTTTCACCGGTAGCCGCGGACAGGGGTGCTTTCTCGCTCCCCGGCAGAACAACGCGCTGCTGGGAAGAAAAGCGGGCCGATTTTTTAGAAGCCATGGGGGAACTCTCCGATGAGTACGTCGCCCATCTTATTCCGGTCGACGTTCCCATGGAAGTTTCGCCTACCATCGCAACCGTTACCTATCGCATCGAGCTTGAAATCCCCCACGAAGGCCTTCGTGAGAAAACCAGAGGCGGACTCCAATGCGCGGCACTTTTCGGGTTCTGCGATAAACCTCACTCCGAAGGGACCGCCAAGCGGCTGTAGAATGAGGGATAGCAATGCCCACATCGATAGACTGGCCGCTGAAGCACCCGCCGCGGCGTCGCCGCCGCTTCCTTTTCTTCCTCGTGGCCCTCGCCATTATCTTCTTCGGCTTCCGTACCGCCGTCTCATATTTTGTCGACTTGTTGTGGTTCAGGTCGCTCGGTTACGGAAGCATCTTTACCAAAACTCTGGGCCTCGAGTGGAGCATCTTCGCCGTCTTTGCGGCCCTCACTTTTCTCATTCTCTACGGAACCTTTGCCGCTCTTAAGCGCACCCATCTTCCGGATCTACCCAGTAGCCACACTATTTTTTTCGGAGGGCAGCCAGTAAGGCTGCCGGTCGAGCCTGTCCTGCGCCTCTTCGCTCTCGGCGGATCCATTGCGATTGCCTTGGCCACGGGCGCCGGCATGATGGCCGAATGGCCAACCCTGGCTCTCTTCTGGTACGCGCCGGCCGCCATGGGCAATGTGGTGGACCCGATCTTCGGCCGGCCCCTGAACTTCTTTCTCTTTACCCTGCCCGCGTGGCACCTCATCTCCGGCTGGCTGCTTACGCTCGCCATCATCACCTGCATCCTGGCTGTTTTTTTCATCCTCATCACTGGCGGTGCGGGCGCGTTCGCCGGCCGCCGCAGCTATCTCACCATTCCGTGGCGCGGGCTCTCCATCACGTTCGCCTTCCTTCTGCTGATCCTGGCCGTGCGTGTCTATCTCGGCCGCTACGATCTGTTGCTCGATGACCATACCGTCTTCGGTGGTGTGACCTACACTGACGCCCACATCACGCTCGCGGGCTTGCTCCTGGTCTCCGTGGCCCTCATCGCCGGGGCTATCGCATCCGCAGCAAACGCCATGACAGTGGCTCGGGGCCGCTGGCTGGTGGCCGCGATTCTGCCCGCAGCTCTCTGCTTTGCCGGTGTTCGCGTGGCTGGCTGGTGGATGAGCAGCTTTATCGTCAAACCGAATGAGCTGGTGCGCGAGCAGCCCTACATTGCGCACAACATCCTCATGACCCGCCAGGCCTACGGGCTCGATCGGTTTTCCCAGCGCGAGTTTCCCGCGGAAACCACCGTCGGCGCTGCGGATCCAGCCAATAATCAACCCACATTGCAGAACATCCGCTTGTGGGATTGGCAGGCCCTCCAGGACACTCTGCGGCAGATTCAGGAAATCCGCACCTACTATGACTTCCCTGATATTGATATCGATCGCTATCAAATCGAGGGCAACCTGCGCCAGGTGATGCTGGCCGCCCGCGAGCTGAATGTCGAGAAGCTTCCCGAGAGCAGCCGCAACTGGATCAATGAAAAGCTGATTTATACCCACGGCTATGGGATCACCATGAACCCGGTCAACGGGTTCACCACCGAAGGTCTGCCAACTCTCTACCTCAGCAACATGCCGGTGCAGAGCACCGTTCCTGGCCTGACGGTAACCCGGCCGGAGATCTATTTTGGCGAGCTGACGAACACGGATGTGTACGTGAAGACGCGGCAACAAGAATTCAATTACCCGCAAGGCCAAAGCAACAACCTTACCTCCTATCAAGGCGACGGCGGGATCGTGCTGGGCGGCTTCCTGCGTCGCGTCGTGCTTGCGTTTGACCGCGGCGACCTGGGGAAGTTGCCTTTCAGCGACGACGTGAATCCGCAGAGCCGCCTGCTGATGCGGCGCAACTTGCGCGATCGCGTAAACGCCCTGGCGCCGTTCCTCACCTACGATCCGGATCCCTACATTGTGGTCGGCGACGATGGCAGGCTGTCGTGGGTGATGGATGCGTTTACCACCTCAGACCAGTATCCCTACTCCAGTCATTACCGCCTGGGTGACGACTTCATCAATTACATGCGCAACAGCGTCAAAGTAGTTATCGACGCCTACGATGGCTCCACTACGTTTTATGTCTTTGATAATCAGGATCCGGTGCTCGCGGCTTACCGGCGCATTTTTCCCAGCCTTTTTAAAGACGGGGCGCTGATGCCGCCAGGGCTGCGCAAGCACATGCGCTACCCCGAGTTGCTGCTCAAATTGCAGGGAGAAGTCTACGGCCTGTACCACATGACCAATCCGGAGGTGTTCTACAACCGCGAAGATTTGTGGACAGTCGCAACCGAAGTCGGCATGAGCGAGGGAGGTGGACAGACCACCCAGCCGATGCAGCCCAATTTCGTGCTGATGAAGCTGCCGGGCGAAACCGGTATGGAGTTCGTGGAGATCCTGCCCTTCACGCCCGCCAACCGTAACAACCTCATTGGCTGGATCGGCGGACGCAGCGACGGCGACCACTACGGCACCGCGGTGGTCTACAACTTCCCCAAGAACAAGCTGGTGGACGGACCCTTGCAGATCGAGGCGCGCATCGATCAAAACGCGCAACTTTCCGGACAATTGACACTGTGGAATCAGCAAGGCTCGCACGTGCGGCGAGGGACCTTGCTCGTCATCCCGACCGGGCGCGCGCTCTTGTATGCCGAGCCCATCTACCTGCAAGCAGAGCGAAGCCCGATGCCGGAGCTTCGCCTGGTAGTGCTTGCGCTGCAAGACCGGTTAGCGTACGGATCAACCTTCGAGTCCGCCCTGGCGGCGCTATTTGGGGGAGCGGGCTCGTCCCTTACCGCAGCCGAACCGCAGCGGACGGCACAACCATCAACCGCCTCGGCAAGCCAGCCCGCAGCCGATCTCAATCCAACCATCGCCGAAGCTGCCAAGGACCTTGCCGATTACCAGCGCTTGACCGCAGAAGGCAAGCTAGGCGAGGCGGGACAGAAGCTGGAGCAATTGAAGCAAGCCATCGACAAACTAAATACGCGCCCACGATAAGGGCAGTGCCGATTAATCACCGATTCTGCACCACGGCCAGCTATCCAGGTTTCTTGTTTCACACTCGGTCTGGTCAAGATTCGCCTAGCAGCTCGGTGTCAGTGATATGGACCCAGTGAAATGACCAGAATCTCCGCCATGCCATCCGACTCATTGCGCCATTGGCGGCCAGTTCCTGCCACGATCGTCACCGAATCTCCGCGTTCGAGAGTCTGCTCGCTTTCCTGCAGCTTCAACACGACTCGGCCTTCAAACACCATCGCGAACTCGTCAGAAATGGACGGCGTCGCATGCTTTCCCGTAAGGCCGCCGGGTTTGATGATGAGCATGGAAGCTCGGAACTGCGAAGCGCTGGAAAGCGAGCCCAGCGAAGCAATTTCAGCACGCGACCAATCGAGCGCCATATGGGTGCGATCGCTGGCGCGCACAATATTGACCACTTGCTGATTTGCGGAAAGGAAAAACTGCCCCAGCGTAACGCCCAGCGCGTTCGCGATCTTCTCCATCGAAGAGATCGAAGGGGAACACTGCCCATTCTCAATTTGGGACAAGAAGCTGGCGGAGAAATCCGTCCGTTCGGCAAGTGCCCGAAGTGAAATACCCTGTTGTTCCCTTAAAAAACGTAGCGAGTTCCCAAGAGTCTGTTCGATCATCTAGTGCCAACTGGATCAGGCGTTCGGTTCATAACTTAGCTCTTCAGTATACAGAGGACGCCTCGTAAAAGACCTTTAGATTCAGCGTATCTAATGGCCATATCGGATGGACACTCCACCAGAAAGTAACCATAAGCATTACTAACTTTGCAAATACCGGCGATCAGTCGTGGCTACTCCAGGTCTTATCGCCCGAGTAACACAGGGGTTCCAGGGTGCAATCGACACAGCGCGGTTTGCGGGCAATGCAAATTTGCCGTCCGTGATGGATCAGCTCATGGGAAAACGCAATCCAGTGGTCCTGGGGAATAATCTTCATCAGGTCCTTCTCCACCAGGATCGGTTCGGTAGCCTTGGTAAGTTCGAGACGTCTTGTCAGCCGGAGCACGTGTGTGTCCACCACCACGCCTACTGCTTTGTGGAAGGCCACACCGAGCACCACGTTGGCCGTCTTGCGCGCCACGCCCGGCAGGGTGAGCAGCTCCTCCATGGTTTGCGGAACCTTGCCCGCATACTCGGCGGTGAGCTTGCGCGCTGCTCCATTCAGCGACTTGGCTTTATTGTGATAAAAACCGGTCGACCGGATCTCCTCTTCGATCTCCACCAGCGGAGCATGCGCAAAATCAGTGGGGGTCGGAAATTTCTTGAACAGCGCCGGGGTCACCATATTTACCCGCGCATCGGTACACTGCGCGGAGAGGATGGTGGCCACCAGAAGCTCCCACGCGTTGCGATGGTGCAAGGCGCACTCCGCGTTGGGATACGCTTGCGCCAGGCGCTCCAGCAGCGCAGAAATACGCTCCGGAGCCAGCGGATTGCGCCGCGGCTTCCTGGGCTTCGCCGCCTTCTTCTTCGCCGCAGCCTTCATCGGCGGCTAGCCGAGCCGGGCCAGCATATCTTCCGCCGTCATGCGAATGCAGGTGAAGATGGGCGTGTCTTTCAGGGTGTATGGGCTGATTTCGGTTTCCCGCAACTGCTGCACCAGGTCGAGAAAATCCTCCGGATAATTCGTTTCAAACGCCACTACGAATTCCTGGTCGTCGATGCCGAAGGAGTAGGTGGTGTTGAGTTTGACCCGGGGATAAAGATGGCCCACCCGGATGTGCTCGTTCATCAGCCGCTGGCGTTCCTCGGCCGGCAGCAGATACCAGGCGCGCGTCTTCCAGAAGGGATAGATGAAAATATATTTCTGCCCGCCGGGCCGGATGCTGCCCCGCGAATCGTGTTGGCCTTCATGCTCGTGCCCGATCAAGTATTGTGATCGCTTGGTCATGGAGAGAAAGCTGTACGCGGTCTGCAGATACCCACCCATGGGGGTCGCCATCAGCTCCGCCGTCATCTCATTCAGATCTTCCGGGCTATAGCAAATGCGCCACAACACCATGTCGCAATCGCCGCGAAGTCCCACCGTGGAATAGGTCAGTGTGAGCAGCCGTCCGGGTTGATTCCAGCGTTTGATCACCTCGGCAAAGGCTGCGCGGTGGGCCTCTTTTTCCGCCGCCGGCAGCCGGCGCCATTCGGGAAGAACCTTGAAAAAAGTGAAGCCAATCGTCTGCCGCTTCACGGCCTTGGCCGGCGCAGCCTGCGGCTCCGTGGCGGTCTGTTCCAAAACTTCCGGGATAAGGGCTTCTGCCATGATGTACTCCTCGTAAACTCCATGGTAACAAAGCGGGCACCAGCCAACACCGTTTCACCGGTTGCGAAAATTCGTGTCCCGAAACCGCATATACTGCCTGCGGATGACCGAAAAAATAATCGCTCTACTTGCCCACTTCATCATTGCCGTCATTTCGGCCACAGGTTATCTGGGAATCGCGTTGCTGATGGGCATTGAATCGGCCTGCATTCCTTTGCCCTCCGAGATCATCATGCCTTTCTCCGGCTACCTGGTTTACACCGGCCGGTTTCAGCTTTTCTGGGTCGCCACGGCGGGCGCGATTGGCTGTAATCTGGGTTCCGCCGTAGCCTACTGGGTCGGCGCGCATGGTGGCCGTCCGCTGGTGGAGCGTTTTGGCAGTTATATTCTGCTCAGCCGGCGCGACCTCGACCGCACCACCAATTTCTTTCTCAAGTACGGATCGATTACCGTCTTCCTGGCCCGTCTGCTTCCGGTGGTGCGAACCTTCATCGCCCTCCCGGCCGGCATTGCGAAGATGCCGCTGTGGCGCTTCCACATCTACACCTTCCTGGGCTCATGGCCGTGGTGTTTTGTGCTGGCGTATGTGGGCATGAGGCTGGGCCGCTCGTGGGAAACCGATCCCCGCTTCAAGGAGGTCTTTCATCGCTTCCACCTCGGCGTAGAGGCCGTCCTGCTGGCGGCCATTATCTGGTTCGTCTGGTCGCACTGGAAGCAACGCACGCGAGCCGCCCTCTAAAAGGCTGCCCGTGGCTACCGTTAAGCCGTGCTTTCTCTCCTTTGGGCGGCTGCGATTTGCCAAAGCCAAAATGAAAGGCGAGACTGAAAACAAAGACGCGAGAGGACGGACACGCAAGAAAATGTCGACCCCCGAGAGCAGCAGCCAACAGTCTGCTGACACTTCACCGATTCAGCCCGCCACAGGAAAATTAGGAATCATGATCCCCGGAATGGGGTCAGTCGCCACCACCCTGGTCGCCGGCGTCGAAGCCGTCCGCAAGGGAATTGCCAAGCCCATCGGCTCCCTTACCCAGATGGGAACCGTGCGCCTGGGCAAACGCACCGATGCGCGCAGCCCCTTGATCAAGGATTTCGTTCCCCTGGCCAAGCTCGATAACCTCTGCTTCACCGGCTGGGATATTTTCGCCGACAATATGTTCGAGGCGGCCAAGACGGCGCGCGTGCTCGACCGGGACCAACTGGAAACCGTTCGCCCCTTTCTCGAGGGCATCCGGCCCATGCCGGCAGTGTTCGATCAGTATTACGTCAAGCGTCTGAACGGCACCAACGTCAAGAAGGGCAAGAACAAGCGCGATCTCGCGGAGCAGCTGCGAGCCGATATCCAGGCCTATAAAAAAGTGACCCAGCGCCAGGCGATGATCTGGTGCGGCTCTACTGAAATATTTCTTAAACCCACCGCGGTCCACCAATCTCTGGCGGCATTTGAAAAGGGACTGGAAGAGAACGACATCAACATCGCGCCCTCCATGATCTACGCCTACGCGTCGCTGCAGGAAGGAATTCCCTTCGCCATGGGAGCGCCGAATTTGACCGTCGATCTGCCGGTGATGCAGGAGCTTTCCCGCAAGAACAGTGCGCCGATCACCGGTAAGGATTTCAAGACCGGGCAAACGTTCATGAAGACTGTTTTAGCGCCGGCCTTCAAGGCGAGGATGTTAGGCGTGAGCGGTTGGTACTCCACCAACATCCTGGGCAATCGCGACGGAGAAGTGCTCGACGATCCGGAGTCATTCAAGACCAAGGAAGAGTCCAAGCTGAGCGTGCTTGATTTCATCCTGCAACCTGACCTATATCCCGATCTTTACAAGGATATTTATCACAAGGTGCGGATTAACTATTACCCGCCGCGTGGTGATAACAAGGAGGGTTGGGACAACATCGATATCTTTGGCTGGCTCGGCTATCCGATGCAGATCAAGGTCGACTTCCTTTGCCGCGATTCGATTCTGGCGGCGCCCATCGCACTTGATCTCGTGCTCTTTCTCGACCTTGCTGCGCGTACTCCGGAGCTGAAGGATCTGGGCATTCAGGAGTGGCTGAGTTTTTACTGGAAGTCGCCGATGACGGCGCCCGGGCTCTATCCGGAGCACGATCTGTTCATTCAGTTGATGAAGCTGAAGAACACGCTGCGTCATATCCAAGACGAGTCTCTAATTACCCATCTCGGCTTGGAGTACTACGATTAAGCGCCTGTTTGGCCTGTTGCTCCTCGTTGCCGGTCGCGTTCGCGCAACAGGTCAGTTATCGAATTACGCCTCTGCGCCCAGTGCCGGAATTGCGCGCAGAGGCGCTCAAAGAGTCGCCACCGCAAGAGAAAGCCACTTTCCGCAAACCCGATCTGGTGGAACTGGTGAAGCTCGATCCCACCATCAAGCTCGACATCCGCTACGCCACGACGCAACAATTTTCTGGGCACACCTTTGTATACGCAGGCGCGGGCCTTTCTTCAGCGCCCGGCTGCGGAAGCGTTGGTTCGCGCCAATCGCGAGCTAAAGGCTCGCGGCTACGGCCTGATCATCCATGATGGCTACCGCCCGTGGTACGTCACGGAAATCTTCTGGAAGGCCACGCCCGACGACAAGAAGATTTTCGTTGCCAATCCAGCGCAAGGCTCCCGGCACAACCGCGGATGCGCCGTGGACCTGTCCCTCTACGATTTGCAAACCGGAAAAGAAGTGAAGATGCCCAGCGGCTACGACGAGATGACCGATCGCGCCTATGCCGACTATCCCGGCGGCACCACCGAGGAGCGGGCTCGCCGCGCCCTTCTACGTCAAGCCATGGAGAAGCAGGGATTCGTGGTCAACCCCGACGAGTGGTGGCACTTCGACTACCAGGATTGGAAGCTGTATCCAATCCTGAACGTGAAGTTTGAAGACCTGGGACTTTAAAAAATAAATCGGTAACAAACCGAAGGGTGCCCCAGGTCTCGCCTTTGAGACCTGGGATCCGCGCAACCAATCTCGATTGGAAGCGCCACTCTCCCCTTTGTCATCCCGACCCGGATTTCCTGCCACGCAGCTCTGGACAAAGTCGCGTATGCGCCTCTCTCGCAAGGAAAGGCGCATGCAGTGCGCCAACGCCACCAAGCTCCACAGGAAATCCGGGGGAGCGAAGCCGCGGGATCTGCGGTTTCCCACCACCCAAACAAGCTGTCAGAATAATCCAACTACATTTCCAGCTCTGCCCGTGAAGGGAGAAACCCTGCCAGTAATCCAATCGCCGGCAGAAACGCACACACTTTGTAGACAAAGACAATGCTGGTCGCATCCGCAATTCTCCCCAGGATCGCTGCACCGATACCACCCATCCCAAAAGCAAACCCGAAAAACAGCCCGGAGATCATTCCCACTCTGCCGGGAACCAATTCCTGCGCATAAACAATAATTGCCGGGAAAGCAGACGCCAGCACCAGGCCGACGATCACGCTTAGCACCCCAGTCCAGAAGAGGCTGGCGTAGGGCAGCAGCAACGTGAGCGGCAATACGCCGAGGATCGAGCACCAGATCACCGTCTTACGGCCTATGCGATCGCCGATCGGCCCTCCGATCAAGGTCCCGGCAGCAACCGCGCCCAGGAACGCAAACAGGTGGATCTGCGAACTGCGCACCCCAACATGAAACCGGGTCATCAGGTAGAAGGTGTAGTAGCTGGTGAAGCTGGCAAGATAAAAATACTTTGAGAAGACCAGCGCGATCAGAACGGTGATAGCCGAGACCACTCGCCTTTTGGGCAGGCCTGTTGCCCGATCGATAGCCTTCACTGTCCGGGTTCGCAAAACCCGCAAGTGGGCTTTGTACCAGCGGCTTACCCAGAACAGCAGTATGATCGCGGCGAGCGCCGCGAGCGAAAACCACGCCACGCTGCGTTGCCCGTGCGGCAGCACAATAAAAGCAGCGAGCAGCGGCCCGATCGCCGCTCCGGTATTACCGCCTATCTGGAAGACCGACTGAGCCAGGCCGAAGCGGCCGCCTGAAGCCAGACGCGCCACGCGGGACGATTCCGGATGGAATACCGCCGAGCCCATACCAATTAAAGAAGCCGCCAGCAATAACAGCGGGAAGCTGGGCGCAATGGCCAGCAGCAGCAGACCGGCCAAGGTAAAGACCATGCCCGCCGGAAGAGAATAGGGCAGGGACTTGCGGTCGGTAGTGAGTCCGACAAATGGCTGCAGGATAGAGGCGGTCATTTGGAAGGTCAGCGTCAGCAAACCGATCTGACCAAAGTCCAGATGGAATGCGGTCTTCAAAATGGGATAGATGGAGGGCAGCAGAGACTGCATGGTGTCGTTCAGCAGGTGGCCAAAGCTCACCGCGATCAGCACCCGAAAAACAGTGCCATCCGTCCCCAAGCCGGGGCTCTGGATCTTGTTGCCAGCAACAATCTGCGTATTCATGCCAGAGGCGTGTGTATCTCCTCCAGCTATGCTACCGGATGGCGATTCAGCAACCGGGAGCGGCGTTCCTCTGGTAGCGGGACCGAGCCTCGGCGAGCTGTTCCAGATGATCGCAGGATAGGGGCTGGGGGCAACCCAGCTGGCGGGCGACCAGGCAGATGTGGGCGAAATGCTCCACTGTTTCCATGCGCATAAAGGCGTCCTGCAGCGTGTCCCCGGCGGTCACCACACCGTGGTTGGCGAGCAGTATCGCGTCATGATCGATGATCAACGGCTTGATGCTGGAGCCAACGTCCGCCGTTCCAGTGGTCGCATACGGCGCCAGGGGAATGGATCCGAGCGCCATCACGATCTCCGAGCACAGGGGCTCCTCGAGCGCCAGTCCGCAGGAGGCGAACCCGGTCGCGATCGGAGGATGGGCATGGACCACGGCCTGCACATCTGGCCGCTGCTGGTAGATGGCCAGGTGCATGCCGATTTCGCTGGTTACGTTTCGGCTTTCGCCGACCCGGCGCCCTTCCATATCGACCAGGACCATATCCGAGGCCTTGATCAGGAATTTACTCATCCCTGTCGGCGTTGCCAGGATCCGGTCGGGGCCCAGGCGAACCGAGAGATTCCCCGCGGTACCGGGGACATATCCCAATCGATACAACCACTTACCGAAACGGGCGAGCTGTTTGCGATGGAAAGTCTCAGCCGACCGCTCGGGTGCGGTGGAGCTTAGGGCCATGTTCAGAGTTGTCTTGAAACCACTCTTCTCCAAAGCCGATGGATGCATAGTCACCAATATCCCCGTTTTGAGCTCTTCCTCGCAGTTTCCGACGGATAGACAGGAAACGCAACAGGGAAAACGCCGATGCCGAGAATTTGACCTTACGACGAGCGAATCATGAGTAATACCCAGTAATAAACATCCCATGTTGTCTAGGGCCAGCCTGGCACCCCTCGCGTTCAATGAGGCACATTTTCGCGCCGTTTCAGGGATAAAATGGCCCATGGACTGGACAGGCTGCCCTCTTGTCGAAATCAATCCCAAAAAGGTGAGCGGTGCGGCAATCCTGAAAGGGACGCGAGTGCAGGCCGATTCTATCGTAGAAAATTATGAGGGTGGATCTTCGGTGGAGGAAATTTCGGAGAACTTCGCTATCCCTGAAAGTACGATTCGAGAGCTGCTCGCCGTCGCGGCTCGCCAGTAGAGATCTCTCGTCCCAGCGGAACCCCGGTTCCCTCACCAAGGCCGTGTGCCCCACATCTCGCTCGTTTTTCGCGAGATGTGGGATACCACCGATGTTGCACGATAAGTCCATCGGATGAGTTGAGAGTCAGAGGGAAGGTGCAGTGGTATCCCACATCTCGCGAAAAACGAGCGAGATGTGGGGCACCCGGCCTGGGCGAGGGAACCAGAAGCAGCGTGGAGTTCTCACGCAGACTCTTCAGCCCTGGCTGAGAAAGCCCGCCATCACTGGCCTAGTTGTGCTCAAGCTCTTACGATGGTCAGCATGAGAACGGGTCCGATCTCCGGCGTCCTGGAACTAAACGGGCAGCCACTGTCCCTCGAACAGGTCCACCAGATCGCCGCCGGCTCGATCGACGCAGCCATTGCGCCCGCAGCGCGGCAGGGAATCCTTGCATCGCAAGCCGTAGTTGAGCGCATCGTCACCAGCGATGAAACCGCGTACGGCATCAACACCGGCTTCGGCAAATTATCTGACGTCCGCATCAGCACCGGAGATCTGCAGCAGTTGCAGCGCAACCTGGTACGCAGCCATGCCTGTGGCCTTGGCGAACCGCTGGAAGAGGCCGAGGTCCGCGCCATGCTGTTGCTGCGCGCCAATGTCCTTACCAAAGGCTTGAGCGGCGTTCGCTACCAGCTGATCGAATTGCTCGTGGCGCTGCTCAACTCCCGGGTACATCCCGTCATCCCCGCCAGGGGATCGGTGGGCGCCAGCGGAGATCTAGCCCCCCTGGCACATCTTGCCCTGGTGCTCATCGGCGAGGGAGAAGCGTTTTTCCAGGGTGCGCGGATGCCTGCCGGCGAGGCGCTCGAGAAAGCCGCTCTCGCCCCCCTGGTGCTCAAAGCCAAGGAGGGCCTGGCGCTGCTCAACGGAACCCAGGCTATGTCTGCCGTGGGCGGGCTCGCCGTCCTGCGCGCCGTGCGCGTAAACCACCTCTTCGATCTGGCCGGCGCCATGGCCCTCGAGGCCTTGCGCGGCACCCCGGTGGCCTTCGATGAACGCATTCACCAGGCGCGCCCGCACCCGGGCCAGATACAGGCTGCCGAACACCTGCGTACGCTGCTGCGCGACAGCGAAATTCGCGAGTCTCACCTGCACAATGATCCCCGCGTGCAGGACGCTTATTGCCTCCGCTGCATGCCCCAGGTACACGGAGCCGCCCGGGGCGCCTTGCAACACGTGCGCGAGGTGATCGAGATTGAAACCGGATCGGCCACCGACAACCCGCTCATTTTCACCGACCAGATACTCTCCGGGGGCAATTTCCATGGCGCGCCCTTAGCCCTGGCTCTGGACTATGCCGCCATCGCAGTGACCGACCTGATGAGCATCAGCGAGCGCAGGATCGACCGCCTCATCAATCCCGACGTCAATGAAGGCCTGCCCCCCTTTCTCTCCCAGCGCGCCGGCCTCTCTTCCGGCCTTATGATTGCTCATGTCACCGCGGCTGCCTTGTTGAACGAAGCCAAGGTGCTGGCCCACCCCGCGAGCGTGGACAGCGTGCCCACCTCCGGGGGCAAAGAGGACCACGTCTCCATGGGCATGACGGCTGCGCTCAAGCTGAAGCAGATCGTCGATAATGCGGAGAAAGTTTTAGCCATTGAGCTGATGACCGCCGCGCAGGGGCTCGAGTACCGCCATCCGCTCAAGGCCGCAACGGAGATCGAGCGGGCACGCCAGTTCGTGCGCACGCTGGTTCCGCGGTTGGAAGAAGACCGCGTCATTGCAGGAGATATCGAACGCCTGGCAAAGGGGATTCGCGATGGAGACTTTGATAGCTGGTCCGCATAAAGGCGCGATTCGCGCCCCGCGAGGAACACGGCTCAACACCAAAGGCTGGCAGCAGGAAGCCGCCCTGCGCATGCTGATGAACAACCTGGACCCGGAAGTAGCCGAGGCTCCCGAAGAGCTGGTGGTCTACGGCGGCACCGGGAAAGCGGCTCGCGACTGGCCCTCCTTCTATGCCATCGTGCGCGCGCTCGAGAGCCTGGAGAACGATGAGACGCTGCTCATCCAATCCGGCAAGCCGGTCGGCATTCTGCGCACCCACTCCATGGCGCCCCGGGTATTGATTGCCAACGCCAACCTGGTAGGCAAGTGGTCAAGCTGGGAAGTATTTCGCGAGCTCGAACAAAAAGGACTCATGATGTACGGCCAGATGACCGCAGGCTCATGGATCTACATTGGGAGCCAGGGAATCGTGCAAGGCACGTACGAAACCTTTGCCGAAGCCGGACGCAAACACTTCGGGGGCAGCCTGGAAGGGAAACTGATTGTCTCCGGAGGCATGGGCGGAATGGGTGGCGCGCAGCCTTTGGCCGCCACCATGACGGGCGCGCGCTTTCTCGGCATCGACGTGGACCCGAAGCGCATTCAGAAACGGGTCGAAAGCGGCTATTGCGACTTTATAGCCGATACCCTCGACGAGGCTATGCGCATTCTGGCAGGCGCGCCCGCTCGTTCTGTAGGCCTGGTAGGCAATGCAGCCGATGTTTTGCCTGAGCTGCTGCGTCGCAACATAATTCCTGAAATCGTGACCGATCAGACCAGCGCCCACGATCCGTTAAACGGATACGTCCCCAACGGCATGAGCCTTGAGGAGGCGCTCGCGCTCCGGCAGCAAGACCGCGACAAGTATGTAGCCCTCTCGATGGCAACCATGGGCAGGCATGTTGAGGCGATGCTGGAGCTGAAGCGCCGCGGTGCGGTGGTTTTCGACTACGGCAACAATCTCAGAACCAACGCCAAGTTAGCCGGGGTAGCGGACGCGTTTGATATTCCGGGCTTCGTGCCGGAATACATCCGCCCGCTGTTTTGCGAAGGCAAGGGACCTTTCCGCTGGGTGGCGCTCTCCGGCGATCCTGAAGACATCCGCAAGACCGACCGGTTAGTGCTTTCGCTCTTCCCTGAAGACGAAGCGCTCAAACGCTGGATCAAGCTAGCCGGCGAACGCATTCACTTTCAGGGTTTGCCCGCGCGCATCTGCTGGCTGGGCTACGGGCAAAGGGCGAAGCTCGGACTTGCCATGAATGAACTGGTGCGTTCTGGCGAAATATCCGCGCCCATCGTGATCGGCCGCGACCATCTCGACACCGGATCAGTGGCCTCTCCGTACCGGGAGACCGAGGGCATGTTAGACGGCTCCGACGCAGTGGCCGATTGGCCCCTGTTGAACGCGCTGGTGAACACGGCGGCGGGAGCATCCTGGGTCAGCATTCATAACGGCGGCGGAGTAGGCATTGGCTATTCCCAGCACGCGGGCATGGTAGTAGTGGCCGATGGAACCATCGAAGCCGCGCTCCGCCTGGAGCGTGTATTGACCACCGATCCAGGAATGGGCGTGCTGCGCCACGCCGATGCCGGTTACCCCGAAGCGCGAACCTTCGCTCGCGCCTCTGGTCTGCGTCTACCCATGGAAGAGAACTGACGCTCCTAGCTTTTGCAGGGTACGGCCTTTAGGCCGTACGTGAATCCTTTTTTGCGATGAATCCGGCTTCACAGCGCCGCTGAGGGAGCGATTTCGGACCTGGATAACGGCCATATACCCGCATCGCTTTACTCCCCGCGCAAAGCTTCCATCGGCTGCACGCCCGCCGCTCGCCTTGCGGGCAGCGCTGCGGCGAGCAGAGCCACAACGCCCAGCACCGCTGTCGTGGTTCCGAGGACCAGCGGGTTCCACTCGTTGACCCCGTAGAGCTCGGCCGTCATAAGATGGCCCGCGGCAATGGCTGCCGGGATGCCGATGAGCAGCCCGAGGCCTACCTGCAGAAAGGCGTCACGCAGCACCATTTCTGCACTTGGGTGCGGTTGGCGCCGAGCGCCATGCGAATGCCGATTTCGCTGGTGCGCTGCGCGACGGCATAGGCTGTGACGCCATAGAGTCCGATGGCAGCAAGGGCCAGCGCGATCAATCCGAAGAGCGAAGTCAACTGCACGATCATCTGTTGCTGGCTGAAGCCTAGGTTCACCTGCTGGCCGAAGCTCTGGAAGCGGGTGATCATGAGGTTGGGATTGATTTGCTGCAGCGCGTCGGTCACTTTCGCCTCCAGGTCCGGCACCGTGCCGTGGGTTTCGATCTCCAGCGAACTCATGTAATGCGTGGCGATGAGGAACTCCTGATAGAGCGAGGCCTTCGGGGTGGAGGCGGGCAATTGCGCCCACTGCCACGCGGGAAGGAAGTACATAGGGTGACCATGCTCCTGCAAATCGTTCGGAGGCCAGTACTGCGCATCCTCGACGACGCCAACGATGGTGTACAAGCCGGCGGTCGATTCATCCCAGTCGCCGAAGTGGGCGCCGATCGGGTTCTGGCCGTGAAGATATTTTTTGACGAAGGCCTCATCCACAATCGCGACATTAGCGGAAGTGCGGTTGTCGCTGTTGGAAAAGGCGCGGCCCTGCAGCAGCTTGGTTCCGATGGTCGTGAAATAGTCGGGGCTGACGCGAACCCACGAAGCCAGATTCACGTTGGAGCCGGGCGGCGGCGCGGCTTGCCCCTGGATGTAGACATCTTCGCTGCGGTTGTTGCCGTCCATCGGGCTCCACCCCGACCATGCGACGTGCGAGACGCCCGGGATCGACGAGAGCGATTCGTCGAGGCGCCGATAAAAGCTGTCGAGTTCTTCGGGCGGAAGGCCTGCGTTCTCGGCGTTGAACTGGATGATTGTGCGGTGCGCGGGGTCGAAGCCGAAGTGCTGGTGCTCCAGCTTCTGCAGGCTGAGGATGAGGAATCCGGCGGCACAGAGCAACACGACGGAGATCGCTGCCTGGGCGACGACCAGTGACTTTTGCGCGAAAGTGGTGTGACGTCCGGTGGAGCGATTGGCGCCGCGCAGGGCTTCGATCGGATCGGCGTGCGCAGCGAGCCATGCCGGCGCGACTCCGAACAGCAGGCCGGTCAGCAGCGAAGCGGCAAATGCAAAGGCCATCACGAGGCGACGGGCTGGCGCTGATGCTGATAGGGTCGTGCTGGAAGGCGAGACGGATGATGAGCCTGGCTCCGCCCCAGGCGACGAGAACACCGGCGAGGCCGCCGATATCGCCAGCACCAGGCATTCGACCAGGGCACGCTGCACCAGCCGGCCGCGCGAAGCGCCGAGCGCGGTGCGGACCGCGATCTGCTGGCGCTTGGTTACCGAGCGCGCGAGCATGAGGTTGGCCAGATTCGCGCAGGCGATGAGCAGGACGAAGCTGGCGATCCACATGAGCAGGTGCAGGTCGGCTTTGTATTGGTCCTGCATGCGCTGCACGCCGCCGCCGCCGGGCGTCAGGCGGAGATATTGTTTCGGAATGAGGGCGCGTTCGGGGCCGAGGATTTTGGCCACCGGGCTCTCGAGGAATTGCCGGAGTTCCACCTGCATCTGCGCCTGGATGGCCGCCGGCTTGGCGCCGGGCGCGGTGCGGCCGATCAGGTTGAGCCACTGCTGTCCGCCGCGTTCCAGCAGGTTGTCGATCGGCCGGTGATCGCGGCAGCAGGTGAATGGGCAGCCAGAGGGCGGGCGGTGTGGGGCTCAGGCGCTCGCTAAAGAAGCCGGGCGGCGCGATGCCGACGATGGTGACCGGCTGGCCGTTGATGGTAAGGCTGGAGCCGATGGCGGAGGGGTCGCGCCCGAGTTCCTGCTCCCATGCCTGGAAGCTGAGGACTGCAACCGGCGCAGCGCCTTGCACGTCGTCGGAGGGCTGCAGCAGCCGTCCTGCATACGGGCGCAGGCCGAGCGTTGCAAATGAATTTCCGGAGACGAATTCGCCATACCACGGTTGCGCCGGTTGGTTGCTGCCGGTGCGCCGCACCGCCATCGGATGGTCAGAGGATTCGAAGGCAGCGAGGCTGGAAAAGCCAGGCGTGTGGTCGCGAAACTGCTCGTATTGCGGGTACGAGAACAGCGACCAGTCATTCACCGGCTCTTCGTAGTCGGGAAGACCGCCGTTCTGGCAGCACTGTTCGTTGTCGCCCACGCGCACCAGGGTGGATGGATCCTGAACCGGCAACGACCGGAGCAGCACCGCATGCACCAGGGTGAAGATAGCCGTTGTAGCGCCGATGCCGAGCGCGAGGGTGAGGATCGCGGTGAGGCAAATCCGGGTGATCGGCGCAATCGCCGCAGTGCATGATTAAGGTCAGCCAACAAAAATGTGTCCCTCCAGAACGCAAAAACAACCCACCTCTAGGACGATGCATTCTGCGCGCCACAGGGATGCAGGATTATCTTCCTGAAACCAAAGGGTCTGGAAGTCTGAGGCAACCGAGGTGACGTCCATTGCGAGACGACACTTTTCGAATCCGGACATCTAATCGAATCCATGAGAGGGGCCGAGGGGGGTAGCCGACGGCCTCTGTAAGCGAACCGAGAATTCAAAGCTCAATCGCCTTCGCTGAAGTCCCGGGTGTCCGATCGTTAGGCCGAAGCCCGTGTATGCCCGGATCGACCGTGACCACGCTTCTCCTGCCCTTAAAATTCAATTCTCCCCTGAAATGCGATCATGCGCGGCGAGGTGTCCCCTCCCAGTCCCACGCCCAGCAGTCCGGTAGGCGGCGATGCTAGGCTTTGCAGCGTTCCGAATCTCAATGGGACCGAGCCGGGCACGCCAGCCTCGACCGTTTCGGGCAGAGCAAAATTGGGATGATTGAACGCGTTGAATAACTGGCCGTCGATGCGCAGATTGATCCCGTCTCGGATGGAAAACGTCTTCGTGATGTACATGTCCGAATATGTGAAGTGCGGTCCGCGTACCGAGTTGCGGCCGGAGTTGCCGAACTGGCAGATCGCCGGATTATCGCTGGTAGGTGGCACGCCAACGTTGCCGGAATAACATTCCCCGGTCGTGGGATCGACCACCGAAATAAACGCGTCGGGATTGAGCCATTGTCTCGTTCCTGTTACGGTGACCCCGGGATAGGGCGCCTTGCGATAGAGCGGCACGCCGGGAACCCGGTTGGCATATTTCGGCACTGCGAACTGAATGGTCTGCGCGGGGTTCGACGCCTGAAAGACGCCATCGCCATTCGCGCTATATTGCTGGCTCAGCACGCTGAAGGGCAGTCCGGAGTGAAGGAACGCCGTCTCGGAAAACGACCATCCTCCGAAGACCTGGCGCAGCATCGGATTGCCGGAGTGGAACGGCACCTGATACATCCCGAACGCAGAGATGTTATGCCGCACATCGTAGTCGCAACTGGCATACTGCCGTCTCAACTCTCCCGGTAATGGCGATTCCAGCCCTGCGAGGAAAAAGCGAGCAAGCCGCCATTCGATACTTCGTCCAGGCAATGGCTGAGAGTGTAGTTGCCGCGCAGGGTCAAGCTGCCCCATTGTTGCGTGTAGACGGTCTGCAATCCGGTGTAGTTGCTGTTGGCGCCGGTCTGGAACTCGGTGACATTTGCAAATCGCTGATCGAGCGGCTGCTGGTATGGGAACGGCGCAAAGCATCCGTTGCAGACGTTCTGGTAGCCGTTGAGCTGCACCTGGTAGGGTTCGTGCAGTCCCCGCGTGCCCACGAAGTCGGCGCGCAAGTTGCCGCGCGAGCCGATCTGCTGCTCGATGCCGAGATTGTATTGGTAGTAATACGGGGTCTTGAGTGTTCCCGTGGGGAAGGTGTTCAGGCTGACAGCCAGCGGACAGGTTGGCGCGCCCGGCTGGATGCCTGCACAAGGCGCACCGCCGGAACTGAAGATTGTCTGAAACGACTGTTGGCGCTGACCGCCGCATCTACGGCGCTTCCCGGAACCCCTGGCGCAATTCCCAGTCCGCCCACCTCCCCGCCTATGCCGCCGGTAAAGGAGGGATCGTTGGGAGCGTTCATCAGACCGCTGTCGGCAATCTGCTGCGGGATGATGTCGTTGAAGACGCCGAATCCGGCATGAACTGCAGTATGCGGGAGAATCTGGTATGCAATCGAGGCGCGTGGCTGGTAGACGAACAGCGGTGTTGCCGCAAACAGGTTATGAACATTGCCGAGAACAACCTGATTCAGTGGCTGATTGGTTGCATGCGAAGCATCCAGGAAGGAGCCGGCCATGCGGGAAAAGAGAGCTTGCGGGCTGGCGACGTTGGTATTCCAGGTCACGCGCATGCCGTAGGTCAGTGTCGCCTTCGCCGAAGGCTTCCAGGTGTCCATTCCGTAGTATTCGAGATTGCCGACGGCCACCCTATCCTTAGACCGACGGGAAACTCCTGCACGCGGTAAATGCGGCCCCGTAAGTGAACTCCGCCAGGTCGTTGTAGGCGACGGTCGGCACCGTGCCCTCTCCGAGGTCGTAGTCGCTGGTGTCCACTCGCCGCGTATTCACGCCGAAGTGCAGCGTATGCCGCCCGCGTGTCCAGGTCAGGTTGTCGTTGATCTGCCACTGCGTTACCTTGCGTCCCTGGGGAAACGTATCGTTCAGCCCGCCGACAGTGGTAAAGGGCACGCTGTCGTTGCCCGAAGCAAGCACGATAGGGAATGTTTCGCAGCGCCTGGGAGTAGTTGTTCGGCTCGAAGATGCTCGAATACCAGCTTGCGCCGGGGTTGAATTGGTTCACCAGCCTTGGACTGAAGATGTGCGTGTAGCCCACGACCAAGGTGCGCTGCGGCTGCGGCGAATACGCATTGAAGATGGAGTCGATGGGATCAGTCCATTCTGCCTGCAGGCCGGTGTCCTGCTGGAAGCGATACCAAATGCTGTCTTTGGTATTGATGGTGTGATCGATCTTCACCACGATCAGGTTCTCGCTGTCGCTGTTGTTCAGAGAGCGCTGCTGCTGGGCCGCACAGCCGCTGCCATCGAGCAGCGTGCCGGCTGGCGGGCGGGCAGCATAGCGCCGGATGCGTCCAGCGGACAACCTGTAATCGCCACCGGCGACCCGCCGGGAAGCGGCAGCAGCGAAAACATATTTTTATAGAAAGGAATCTCCGCGGGTTGCGCCGGAAGGTGGGTCCCTGTGACTGGATCAGTCCGCCCGTGGCAAGCTGCCCCAGCACATATTGCTGATAGGCGGGTGTTGGTAAAGTCGTCGATGTGACGAGCGGCAATGCAATGCGCATGCCCTCATAGTGTGCGAAGAAAAAGAGCTTGTTCTTGCGGATCGGCCCTCCCACGCTGATCCCGAATTCATTCACCACCGAACGCGGCTTTTGCGCAATGTTGCCCGGAGTGTCGTTGCGTGGAGAAAGTAATCCTGCGCGTTGAACAGCGAGCCGTTCCAGATCTCGGATACATCGCCATGAAATCTGTTGGTGCCTGACTTGGTGAAGTAGTTCACCTGGGCCGCGGCGTAACGGCCCTGATCCACCGAAAATGAATTGGTATTCACTGTCGATTCCTGGACGGCGTCGAGCCCGATGACGAGGTTGGTGGAGAGACCGATGTTCAGACCCAGCCAGGGGTCGTTCGAATCGAAGCCGTCCAGGATGTAGCCGTTCGAGGTCGCAGGCAGACCATTGAATTCAACATTGCCGTAGCCGCCGGCCGCCTTGGCATCGCTTGAGGAGCCGGCCGTATTCATCAACGCGCCCTGCGCGAACTGTGTGAGATACGTAAGATCCTGCCCGGGATTGGGCAGGCTTTCGATCATCTTGGTCGATGGTGGTGGTGGTGTTGGGATTATCGAGAGTTAACAGGCCCTGCTGCGCGGTCACCTCCACGGTCTGGTTCGAAGATTGCGGATGAAGTGAAAAGTTCAATGCCACGTTGCGGCCGACGCCCACCGGCGTCGGCTCCGAAACCGCGACGGCAAAGCCTGAAGCCTCACTGTGATCTGGTACGTGCCGGGATTTACCTGGGAAAAAGATAGTGTCCGATCGCATCTGTTCTCCCAGCTCGCACCGCCTTGGTATTACCTCGGTTGCCGTGATCGACGCTCCGCCACAACGGCTCCGCTCGCATCCGTTACGGTGCCGGAAATGGCGCTGGACGTTTCGCTCTGCGCACGCAGCAAACATGGGTTAACTATGGTTAATACCAGCACGAAAATGAGGTCGTATTTCCGTGCTCGAATTGCGAGCATATCGCTCTCCGGTTATGCTGGGGTACTTTGCGTTGAGCGCAAGCGGGGAAGGCAACTTGCCCAAGACTAGTTTAGGTATACCTAAATCAATTAGGTACACCTAGAATATGTCCATGTCAAACCGGAAATGGGAAACTAAGACATGACAACACGCCGCGTCAATCTGAACACGGAGTCCGTCGACAACTACCTGAAGGCCATCTTTGCGCTGGGTGGGCAAGAAGAGGAGCGGGTGACCAGCAACGCGCTGGCGGAGCGGCTTGGGGTCGCTCCATCCTCGATCACCAACATGCTGCAAAAGCTGGCCTCTTATTCGCCCGCTCTCGTGGAATATGAGCGACATAGAGGTGTTCGCCTGTCATCTGCCGGGAGGCGGCGAGCGCTTGAGGTGCTGCGCCATCATCGCCTGATCGAAACATTCCTCTACGAGGTCCTGGAGTACCGCTGGAAGAGGTCCACGAAGAAGTGAGCGCCTGGAACACTTCATCTCGGAGCGGTTCGAAGAGCGCATTGCTGCAAAGCTGGGTCACCCGGAGTTCGACCCCCACGGCCATTGCATTCCTGCGATGGACGGGAAAATGCCGAAGCAGGTTTCCAGGCCGTTGACAGACATTGAAGAGGACAAAAATCTTCTAGTGGACAGCGTTTCCGATTAGGATGCGCTTCTGTTGAAGCAGCTCAAGGCTCATGGCATCACGCCGGGCGCGCGTTTGCAGGTCACCAGCCCATCCCAGGAAGAATTTGTTTTACGCGCCGGCAGCGCGTCGAAGGCATTACTTCTCTCTCGCACTCTCGCCGGTGCCGTCCGAATCCGTTCCGCGGATTAATCCGCAACGTAGCCGGGCGGCGCCTTGCGAGAGATTGGAAGTGTCCACGTATTGGATCGCCGGAGTTATTGCTCGTCGTCGTCCTGCAACTCGCTGGTAATCGGGGTCAGGGTTCCAAACAAGCCATTCGTCTCATTGTCAGGGCCAGCGGTAAAGAACAAAGTACTGCCCGGACCGGAAGCGCCGCCATTGCCGAAAGCGAGCGCCCACAGCCCGTCTATGTTCACCGTTGAGCCAGTGGCATTGAGCACGCTGCCCAGATATCGCCCGGTTGCTGGATTGAATGCCGCAATTGTGCCACCGCGGAAGTTGCCAACTAGTACGGTATGGCTAAACTCACCGAAGTCTGCGGGAGCCAGCACCACACCCCACGGCGCATTGAACCAGGCACCATGCTCAAGGTGCATAAGCTTCTTGCCTTGACGATCGAAGACCACGACATACCCCAGGCCCGCGCCTCCAACCGGGTCGTGCTTGGCCCCATCCTGCTGGGCAAAGGCTACGTAAATGTTGGGTCCAATTCCCTGAATGTTGAAAGGCGCAAAGCCCCTCGGGATCTGATCGTCGTACCACGACTCCTGCGGAGCTTTTACCGGTTTGAAGTTGGAATCGAAAACATCGACTTTGCCGCTGCGGAAGTTGGCGGCCAAAATATATTCCTGGCCGCCAAACTCGGCGATGGTTGCGCCCTTGTAAACGGCTCCATTGCCCTTCTCCGGTACCTGGGAATTGTCAGCCACAATGACCGCAGTGGTTGCATTGACACCCGGGTTCCAGCCCTGGATCGTGCCGTCTTCGGTGGCAAAGATGAAAACTGCGGGTTTGCCCGGGGCGAGAAGGAAATCAGTTGTGCTGCCGTTGTACAGGACGGCGGTGGGAGATCCGGGGGCCGGCTGGCCAGGGGGTTAGGAATCTTGACTCCATTTCCTGGCGCACCTCCAGCGGCGTTGAGAGCAACAATCGTGACCGGCTCCAGCACTGGCGCCGGGGTCTGTCCTGCGGGATTCGCCGGATTTAAACCGGATGTGTTGTATAGCGTCGAAGTGCCTCCAGCATTGTTCGAAATCCACCACGGCGTGGACGGGCCATGGACCAGTCCCCAGGCATTCTGAAGATTGGGATCAGTGACGGAAGCTGCCGGCGTCACCGGCACATTGGACACCAGATTTGTCTGTTGATAGTGCTGTGCAAACGCAAGCGTGGGAAACAGCGATACTGCGAAGGCGCGGACCAGCAATGGCCTCAATGCATTAGGCGCTGACTTCATATAATTTCTCCTTGTTACGATGGGAGCTCCCCTCGCGGCGGAAGCTGCGCTTTTATTTGGGTCGCCAACTGCAAGACGCAGTTGACCCCTTCGGTTGGCAGTCCGGCTAGCTTTTCTTCATTGGCACAGCGGCCTGCAGCGCATAGGAAATCTGAAGTCCGGACTCCGAGGAAGATCCTATTCCGCGGGTCCGTCTGAGATGTCTCAGTTTTGTCGCTATCTTGTAACTTCCTCGGTCGAGGAGTTCGAGGGCACGGCGGCCTGATCGGCCGCTATGAGGCTTCCAAATTCTGGCTAGTCAGTTTGCGGACGCGGCGGATCGCCCAGTGTCCGGATCATCTTTTCCGCTGACCACCACGCCTTTTTCGTTCCAGCCCAGTCCCGCTCTGACGCTAGCCGGACAATATCGCAGAGTCAGACCGCAGCGTCGTTTGCTCGATTGATTTGCTTCGGATCCATGCAACAGCAGGTCGCTGTGGATGGAAATCTCCCCGGCATTCAGCTCAACATTGACCGGCTGGCCAAGATTCTCGGCGCCCGGAACAGTTTGATTCAGAACATTGGCTTCGTCGTTTTCACTCAGCGTGTAAGTCAGATGGCCCAAGTGGTGCGAACCAGGAATGAAGCGCATGCAGGCGTTTTCGACCGTGGCATCATCGATCGCCAGCCATGCGGTCACCGCCATCGACGGCGTCAGCGGCCAATAGCTCGAATCCTGATGCCAGGAGACCCGTTTGCCATCTCCGGGCATTTTGCAAAAGAAATGCGAACCCCAGGCGATCACGTTCTCGCCAATCAGATCCTTGATTCGGGCCACAATACGCGGATCCGTCAGGATGTCGTAAACACGACTATGGCGGAGGTGCGCCGTGGTGATCGAGTAGCTGTCGCCCCCCGCGGCGAGCGTCCTGGCCAGCAATTCGTCAAAGTAACCACGGATGCCGGCTATTTCTTTGTCATCGAAGATGCGAATTCCGGTCAGATAACCGTCGCGATTAAAAGTTGCAATCTGCTCCGGTGTCAGCGTTGTGGGATGCTCGGTAGTCGACGGATGAAACCGCAGATCGCGGTCAATCTTGCTCAATTCTTCGCTGCTAGGGATGTACTTCGGTGTAGTCAACGGTTTCATAGGTCCGATTCTGTCAGCCTCGTCAGGATCCACGTACCAAGCACTAACAAAGTCTAATGCCAAACCCTGCTTTTTTCGAGAACGACCTGGCGCTCGGACCCTTACGGGACACATGTGCTCAGTCCATTAGGGAAGTCTGGAGTCAGCCCTGTCCAATTAAGGGTACGGCTTCAGCCGCGCCGCCCAGATTCGTCGCCAGTGGATAAAGGATGGGTGCCCCAGGTCTCGCTTTTGAGACCTGGGATCCTTCACGCAAGTGTCGGGCAACCAAATTGGAGAACTCTAGCTGCGAGAAGGCCCTAGGTACTGATACCACCCGATGAATTCTCAGGCACACTGAGAACCTCGGCTCCGCCGGCATTTGCGTGGCGGATCCCAGGTCTCAAAAGCGAGACCTGGGGCACCCATCCTCTTACCCAGGAGGTTCTCACTGATTAGTCCTGGGATAAGTGTTCGCTTGAGCTTCTTTTCTGGAGTTCTCACCCAGACTCTTTAGGCCCTGAGCGCCCGATTGATCGCGATCCCGGCACTACGCTCGGTTGGCGCTGCGTCTTCGGCAGCTGGGGCGGAAGGTCCAGTTCAGATTTGCGGGGCGGAAAAGGAAGAGAAGTCAATCCTTCCCCGAACTTCACAGTATGCATTCCGCCAGGTTGGAAGTAACTTACTGATGGATAATTTTCCCCCTCTGCGTGATTCTCAAAGCCAAATCGAGTCTGTATAACTCTTACTTGCAATACGTGATAAAACGTGGAACCACCCATGTGTTCAACGCCCCGTGCCGGTTCCACGATGCCACCAACCTGGCTCCGAATGCCGTCCCTGTTCTTGTTCCTTGCCATAGCCCTGCTTGCGAAGAGTGCACTTTACGGGCAGATGATTAATCAGGTTACAGGAGACGTCGATTCTGGGAAGTTAGTGCCATTAGCGAATCATCACCCCCAATGGGCAAACCAAAGCAATCGTACAGGCTTGTTGTCCGCCGACCTACCGCTCAACCTGACCCTCGTACTGTCGCGATCGCCGCAGCAGGAACAGGCCTTGAAACAGTTGCTGGCCGACCAGCAAGACCTCACCTCGCCCGACTATCATCACTGGCTCTCACCTACCCAAATGGGTGAACGGTTCGGCCTTTCGGAGGATGACATCGCGGCCATCATTGGCTGGTTGCGCACCCAGGGTTTACACGTCAATTGGGTTTCTCCAAGCCGTGTCTTCATC
The DNA here is from genome assembly GCA_963805955.1 of uncultured Acidobacteriaceae bacterium. Classification (GTDB taxonomy): domain Bacteria; phylum Acidobacteriota; class Terriglobia; order Terriglobales; family Acidobacteriaceae; genus PALSA-350. Next base: position 93,531 of record CAWDVZ010000003.1, on the reverse strand, counting down.
GGCTTCGGTGGCAGCGCTTTAGCCATCGGACGTGCATTCCATACCGAGTTACATACCTATAAGGCGGCGGGTATCGATGGCGGCGTCGAACGCATGTCCGTTTCCTCCGACCCTATGATCCCGCTTGCCCTGGTGCCGGCGATCAAGTCTATTGGCGGTCTCTATACAGTTGAGGACCAGCCCCTGCATTTCGCCAGGGCAATCCGATCTGATTCACCTATTGACTACCTCCAGCGGAACCCACATCATCGCACCCTCACTGTCCTGTAATATTCGGGCCAAGATGAACGTGCAGGATACCTGGAGCCTAAAAGCAAACCTATCTTCAGTTTGAGTCTCCGGGCATCAACGCGTAAGGCAGGTCCCGCAAACTAGCCTTCCCGTCGACGTAGTCTATCCGCCAGATGCGATCGTATTGCTCCGCCGGCCATCGAGCGTAGGGTGGCGTTGCCCCCAATGCAGTCGCAAGTTGTGGAATCTTCCCCCTGTGCCATGCCACCAGTACGACCTTACCGGCATATTTACCGCTCAATAAGGCCGCCGCAAGATCCTCGTAATCCTCGTCCTTGAAGCTATCGTCGATTGGCAAGTGCAATGATGTTGCAAGCGGAAGCAAAGTCTGGAGAGAGCGGTTGGAGTGCGCGCTTACATGAGCGGCAAACAATACCTGGGGTGTTGGCAGTTCGGGCCTGTTTCCGGAAAATGCCTGGACTAAGAGTTTGGCTCGCTCTGATCCGGCCGCGGAAAGATCCATCTCACCGTTCGTCAGCTTTTCAGCGTGCCGAACTAGGAAAATGGTTGCAGGGGGTTGAGGAACTTCCGAGCGAGGTTGCTGGCCGTGATCTGCTTTACAGCCGCCTAGTAACAGAATGAGAAGGACCGCGAAGCAAGACCACGGCCTTGGCGGCTTTATCCATAGATAGGCACCGTCGAGTTTCGAGCTTATTGTGAACATCCTTCGGTGTGACGATACTTTTTTTGTTTCTGACCGTAATAAAACATGGTCAATCCGTATCTAAGAGAGTATGCCCGGCTCCTGCTTTCTGCTCCTTTCATCGGGGCGACAATCCATGCGAAGAACCAACGCTTCGGCTTGCGTCCTCCACGGAAGACCGAACTTCCGGTCGAGCGGGCTTCGGCCAGGCACTTACAGCGCTTATAGCGCTTTTAGCGCTTTTTCTTTGCGGGCGCCGCGAGCCACAAAAGACACAATCGGGGCCAAGGACTATAAAATTCTTTAGGCATGTTCGAGAAACAAAGGACTTAGCGAATGATTTTGTCCATACCGGCATCGACACGGTGAACTTACGTTGACGGCAACGAGACACCCTTCTGCGCTGGTGAACTGCTCGCAGCTGCTTACGTTGGCTGGTCCAAACCGGCCACGTGTCGGAGCGGAGTTGCGGGAGCTGGCGATCATCCGCGACGGAGCCATGCTCATCCGCGGCAGCCAAATCGAAGCGGTAGGATCGCGCAGCCAAATCGAAGCCGTCCTTACCAGCGATGCTCAAATCATCGACGCCGGAGGCCGAGTGGTGACGCCCGGCTTCGTGGATGCCCATACCCACCTCGTGTTCGCCGGCAACCGCGCGGACGAATTTGAGATGCGCTGCTCCGGCATTACTTATCAGGAAATAGCCAAACAAGGAGGAGGCATTCGCTCCACCGTCCGTCGCACCCGGGCCGCAACAGAAGACGATCTTCTATCCATCGCGCAAAAGCACGCCTCCTGGTTTCTGCGCGGCGGCACCACCACCATCGAAGCGAAATCCGGTTACGGCCTCACCGTAGAAGCGGAGATGAAGATCCTGCGCGTGGTGCGCCAAACTGGGCAGACCGAGCCCTTGCGCTGCGTGCCGACCTTCTCGGTGCTCATGAAGTGCCGGAGGAGTTTCTTGGCCGTACCAGCGCTTACGTCGATCTGGTGATCGAGGAGATGCTTCCGCTGGTAGCTGTGGAGAAGCTGGCCAGCTTCTGCGACGTCTTCTGCGAACCACACATCTTCGATCAACAGGCCGCCGGGCGCATTCTCCAGTCGGCGCGGAGTTTAGGGCTTGGCCTCCGCATCCACGCCGACCAATTCAGCTGCTCCGGAGGCGCTATGCTGGCGGCGGATCTAGGCGCGGCCACGGCCGATCATCTGGAGCATACGGATGCAGACTCCATCGCTGCTCTCGCCGCGGCCAATGTGCAGCCGGTCCTGTTGCCCGGCTCCGTGTATTCGATTGGCTCCAGGCATTACCCACCTGCCCGCGCCATGATCGACGCCGGGCTTGCCGTGGTCCTGGCGACGGACTTCAATCCCGGCTCCTCACCCATCGCGTCCATGCCAGTCGTTATGTCTCTCGCTTGCACGCAGATGAAAATGATCCCGGCTGAAACCATCACCGCAGCCACCATCAACGCGGCGTATAGCCTCAGCCTGGGCAGGGAAGTGGGTTCGCTCGAAACTGGCAAGTCCGCCGATTTTGTGATTCATGAAGCGAATGACTACCGCGAGATTCCGTATTTCCTGGGCACGCAGCGACCGGCAGTGGTGTTCGCTCAAGGAGAGCGCGTAGTATTTTGACGTTCATTCGGGGGACTCGCGTGCAAAATTTCAAAAAAGTTTGGGGAATGACCATCCTGCTTCTGGGGCTTTTCGGAAACCCTGCCTACGGAGCGGATTATCCCTTTCAAAACCCGGCGCTGCCCATCGACCAGCGCGTCGCCGACCTGGTCGGTCGCCTGACGCCGGAACAGAAAGTTTCCCAGATGAGTATGACTGCGGCGGCGATTCCGCGGCTGGGCATTCCCGAATACACCTGGTGGAACGAGGGGCTGCATGGCATAGCGCGCTCCGGCTATGCCACCGTTTTTCCTCAAGCCATCGGTCTGGCCGCAACCTGGGACACCCAGCTGATGCATTCCGTGGGAGACACCATCTCCACCGAAGCGAGAGGCAAGTACTCCGACGCCATCGCCCACGGCAACCACAGCATCTACTTCGGCCTCACGATATGGTCTCCAAACATCAACATCTTTCGCGATCCTCGATGGGGCCGAGGACAGGAGACCTACGGTGAGGATCCATATCTCACTTCGCGCATGGGCCTGGCCTTTGTCACCGGCCTGCAAGGGGATGATCCGAAGTATCTGAAGGTAGTGGCTACGCCCAAGCACTTTGCCGTACACAGCGGGCCGGAGCAGCTGCGTCACGAGTTCAATGTAAATGTCTCCCCGCAGGACCTGCAGGCGACCTACCTTCCCGCCTTCCACGCCACCATCGTGGAAGGCAAGGCGGCTTCCACGATGTGCGCCTACAACGCCATCGATGGAGAGCCGGCGTGCACCAACGATATGCTGCTCCAGAAAACGTTGCGCGGCGAGTGGAAGTTTAGCGGCTTTGTTACTTCCGACTGCTGGGCGGTCACTGATATATGGAAGGGTCACAAGTTTGCGCCGGACGAAGAACATGCCGCGGCGCTTGCGTTGCGCGCCGGAACCGATACCAGTTGCGGCCCGGAGTTCGAGGCCCTTAACGAGGCACTCAAAGACAAGCTGGTGACCGAGAGCGAAATCGACACAGCGGTGAAGCGGCTGTTCACGGCGCGCTTCCGGCTGGGGATGTTCGATCCGCCGCAGGATGTTCCCTATGCGCGCATCTCCATGCAGGACGTTGATTCGCCGGCACACCGGGAGTTGGCGCGCCAGGTTGCACGAGAATCGATCGTGTTGCTCAAGAACGAGAATGGAGTTTTGCCGCTCGAAACGCAAAGGCAAGACCATCGCAGTCATCGGCCCCAATGCCACCATGCTGGAGTCGCTCGAAGGTAATTACAACGGGCAGCCGACGCATCCGGTATTGCCCCTCGACGGTATCGAGAGCCACTTCAACAAAGTGCTGTATGCGCAAGGCTCATCGTATGTTGCGGGCTTTCCGGTCGTGGTCCCGCGTACTGTTTTGCGCACCGGCAACGAGTCTTGGGCTCAAGGGCGAATACTTCAACAACGCTGACTGGCAAGGGCAACCAGTGCTGACCCGGGTCGACAAGCAAGTAGATTTTGATTGGAACGCCGCCTCCCCGGCCGAGGGTATCCCTGCCAATGCATTCAGTGTTCGCTGGAGCGGTTTCATTGCTGTGCCCGGCGCCGGCGATTACGTCTTTGAAATGACCAAGGAAGATTGTTTTCGATGCGACGGTATCAATCATTACCGTCTTTATCTCGACGACAAACTGGTACTGGAGACGGGCCGCGATCCAAAGCAGTCCGCCGCTCCCTTCAACATGCACTTTAGCGATTCGGCACCGCATGCAATCCGGGTGGAGTATGCCCACTCCGCGCCCTTGTTTGGCGCCGGCGCGCACCTGAGGTGGCAACCTGACGCACGGGTGATGCGCGACCAGGCGGTCGAGGTCGCGCGCCAGGCAGATGTAGTAGTAGCTTTCGTAGGCCTGTCGCCCAGCCTCGAAGGAGAGGAGATGCCGGTGCACCTGGAGGGCTTCAGTGGAGGCGACCGAACCAAGATCGACTTGCCCCAGTTGCAGGAGGATTTGCTGAAGGCAGTCGCCGCGACGGGCAAGCCGCTGGTGGTTGTTCTGATGAATGGCAGCGCCCTGGCGGTGCCGTGGGCTAAAGAACATGCCGCGGCAATCCTGGAAGCCTGGTATCCGGGAGAAGAGGGAGGCGCCGCCATCGCAGAGACGCTCGCCGGCGACAACAATCCCTCAGGTCAGGTTGCCGGTAACTTTCTATCAATCGCTCGATCAACTGCCGGCGTTCGAAGACTACTCCATGAAGGGTCGAACCTACCGCTATTTCGCCGGACAGCCGCTTTACGGCTTTGGCTACGGTCTCAGTTACACAACCTTCGCCTACCACCATCTAAAGCTATCCCAGTCGGACCTTAAACCAGGGGAACCTCTGACGGTGGAAGCCGACCTGACCAACACCGGCAAGCGGCCCGGAGACGAGGTCGCCGAACTCTATCTTCGTGGGCCGCAGACGGATGGGGCGCCGCTGCGTGCGCTGCGTGCCTTTCAACGAGTCACGCTAAAACCCGGAGAGACCAAGCACCTGCTCTTTACCCTTCAGCCCGCGCAATTGAGCGAGGTAGACCATGACGGGAAAACAACCATGCAACCGGGCCTTCACACCGTCTTCCTGAGCGGAGGCCAGCCCGGGCAGGCGACAGGAGTCGAAGGCCAATTCGAGATCACGAACTAAAGAGGCCGGGTTCCCTCATGAAGGCCGGGTGCCCCACATCTCGCTCGTTTTTCGCGAGATGTGGGATACCACTGCTCTTTCCCTCTGACTCTCGACTCATCCGACGCACTTAACGGTCAACATCGGTGGTATCCCACATCTCGCGAAAAACGAGCGAGATGTCGGGCACCCGGCCTTCGTATGGGAACCAGGGCACTCGAACCGGCAGTGATGCTCCCCAAAGTTGAGCGCAGAGCGCCGATCGGGTCGGCGGAAGCAGCGCGGCTGGCAGGCAGCGCGGATGCGAACAGCGCCAATATCATCATGATCAAAATGCCCCGCGATGTAGATGATCGGGTCAGTCGCGCTGACGTCGAACAGGAAAGAACTGATAAGCCGCGCCACAGCCATCGAACCCAGCACTCCGAGCCCACAGCCAAGCGAGCGCCAACTTTGCGCCCGACACCAGGATGAGCCGAGCAATCCCCGCGCGCTCCGCGCCGAGAGCCATGCGGATGGCGATCTCCTGTGTGCGCACCGAGACCGAAAACGCAACCACGGCATAGATCCCGGTAACGGCGAGCAGAAGAGCGCCCAGGGCAAAGGCGGGATCAGATAAGTATTGAAACGGCGCGGCGCCTCAACATTCGAGATCACGTCATTCATCGCCTGCACTTGCTGCAATGCGAGCAGCGGATCAATCTCCGCAATGGTAGAACGCAAAATCTGCGTCATCTGCTCGGGAGGGAGAGCAGAACGAAGTGCGATGTATCCGCCGGCTGGGTTGGGCAGCGTTGCCGAGGCCTCATTACCAAAGAGAACGGCGGGCTGGCGCAGGGGAACATAAAACTGATCGATGGCGGGCTCATCGCGAGCGCCCAGCTTGGTATCAGCGACAACGCCCACAACCGTCGCCCATGGTAAGCCCTTCTTGGGACTGCCGAAGTGCATCCTCTTGCCGATCGCATTCTGTCCCGGCCAGGAATGATCTGGCCATGGATTGGTTCACGATCACCACCAGGGGCGTGTCGGCGCGGTCTTCCGAGGTAAAGGTTCGACCCTCAAGCAGCCTTATACCCATGGCGCGGAAATAGTCGCCATAGGTGGTGCCAAACATCGCAAACTTCAGCTTCCAGGTCTCTGCGGGTCTGGCCCTCGATGGTGAAGGCAGACTCGGGGGCAAAGTCGGATGCAGGCACGACGCTGGTGATGCCAGCTGCGACCACTCCGGGCTTATTCGAGAGCCGCTCGACCAGCGCGTGGTTGAAGGTGTCGGCAGCAACATAGGTGGAGTATTGGTTGAGGGGCAGTTGATAGCCGGCGACGAGCACATGATCCGGCTCGAAGCCAGGATCGACCGCGCGCATCTTCTGAAAGCTGCGCAGCAAAGCCCCAGATCCAGTGAGCAGCACCAGCGCGATCGCGATCTCAGAGACCACCAGCGCAGAGCGCAGCCGGGTATGGCTTGAGCCGCTGGTGCCGCTCGGGGCACCCTCTTTGAGACTTTCGATCAGGTTGGTCCGCAATGCCGCGAACGCGGGCGCCAGGCTACAAAGGGCGCCCGTCACCAGCGCCAGCAGAATGGCAAAGAGAACAACCTCCGACATCGATGGAGATGGAGTCGATGCGCGGCATGGATTCCGGCAGAAGGTGCAAGGCAGTGCGGATGGCAGCTGCGGCAAACGCCAGCCCAATCAGGCTGGAGGCCGCGCTGAGCAGTAGGCCTTCACAGACCGATTCGCGGAGGATACTGCTGGACCGCGCGCCCAGAGCCAGCCGAACCGCGTATTCCCGGCGCGTCCGGATAGCCCTGACCAGCAACAGCCCGGCAACATTGACGCAGGCCAACAACAGGACGCCGCCCACGGCGAAAAACAGCGTGCGCAGCAACGGGCGCACCGCTGAGACGGCGTGCTCACTCAGCAATTTCACTTTGCCCTGAATGTGGATCGCAGACATGCCCGGGGGGAAATCGCGCATGACCTGGCGGGCGACACGGTCGACATCCTGCGTGGCCTGCGACAGGCCGACCCCATCCTTGAGACGGCCTACGACCTGGTACCTCCAGGCGCCTGCCTGTTGCTCGGAGAGCTCCTCCGCCGTCAAATCCAAGGGGACCCAGAGCTGGGACTGGTCAAGGTGCCCAGGCTGCAGGGGAAATTCAAAACTACGCGGCATGACCCCGATGATCGAGTAGGCCTTACGGTCCAGCACGATGGAGCTGCCGAGTACCTGGGGATTTCGATGGTAGCGGTTCAGCCACAACGCGTAACTGATCACGGCCAGCGGTTGACGCGCGTCCTCTTCCTGCCGGGTAAAGACCCGCCCCAGCATCGGACGAACCCCCAATGTTGAGAAGACGCTGGCATTGAAACGGCCAGCGTGGATCTCCTCAGGAGTTGCTCCGCCAGAAAGCTCATAGCTGGTCGTGGAGTAGCCGCCCAGCGACGAAAAGGCGGTGGTTGCGGCCGAGTAGGTAGCGATCTCGCGCGCGGTGACGCCGGGCGTGCCCTCTCTGGCCCCCAGCTGATCTCCCACCAAAACCAGGCGTTGAGGGTCGCTAAAGGGCAGCGGGCGCAGGAGAATCCCTTCGACCAGCGAGAAAATGGCGGTAGTCGCGCCGATTCCCAGAGCCAGAGTAAGGATCACGGTCAGGGTAGAATCCCGGAGCCTTGCGTAGTTGACGGAAGGCAAATTGCAGATCCTGGAACAGCGGTTGCATGCGTCCCTCCCGAATATGTTACCGCCAACCGCAGCAAGTAAAATGTGTCGTGGGCTCGCGAAGATTCCTGGCGTTGTTGATTTTTCTGTTCACCTCCGGGTGCGGAACAAGCTTTCATACCCGGCCCGCCGTGGTCTTCATCGGCGACTCCATCACCTACAATTGGTCGCAGAGCTGGGCGGGGCAGCAGGCGACGTTCTCCGAAAACAATTGGCTTAACGTAGGAGTGATCGGTCTGACCTCAGGCCAGATCGCAGCCGAATTCAAGTCATATGTGGTTCAACTGGAGCCGCAGGCGGTGCATATTCTGGTCGGTACCAACGACGTGTATCCCGGGTGGCAGTTGTCCGACACCGCGAACAACATCGAGAACATGGTGAAACAAGCGCAACAGCATCACATCGCGGTGGTGATTGGGACCATTCCTCCCTGGGGACCTGGATCTTTACCGGAACGGGCGGATCCCAGCCCGGAAAGATTTGTGCGCATTGATCAACTCAACCAATGGATAACCCAATACGCGGCACAGCAAGGCATTCAGGTGGTCGACTATCATTCGCTGCTGGTAGCCGCAAACGGAGAAAACTATATTCCCACGCTGACCGTGGACGGCGTTCATCCCAGCCCGGCCGGTTACGCGGTGATGACGCCGCATACCGAGCAGGCACTGCAGGCGGCGATGGCTGCGTCTACTCCATAATATCTTTGCTGCCCGGAGGCATCTTCTTGACCGTTCTCTGTTACGGCGCCGCGCTATGAAGCTCCTGCGCCTGCTGGCATTGTTCCTTTTTCCCGCGCTGGGGCTGGCGCAGGCACCGCCGATAACTACACTCGCCGGCATCGCACATGTCGCCATCCGCGTCTCTGATCTCGCCCGCTCCCGCGATTTCTATCACCAACTGGGGTTTGAGCAGGCCTTCACCTTGAGCAAGGATGGAAAGACCACTCAAGCGTTCCTTAAGGTAAATGACCGCCAGTTTATCGAGCTGTATCCGCAGTCGGACTCATCGCAGTCCCTCGGCTTCATGAACCTCAGCTTTGAATCCTGGGATTTGCAGGCCCTCCATCGCGCGTACCTGTCGCGCGAGCTCACTCCCACTGCGATCTCGCGGGACGACGCCGGCAATCTGCTCTTCACCATGGTTGGGCCGGAAGAGCAGGACATCGAGTTTACCCAGTACATGCCGGGCTCGCTGCAAACCAAAGACAAGGGACAGCACCTGGGCGCAAACCCCATCTCCAAGCAGATCGCCGGCGTGAGTCTAAGAACGGAAGATCCGGTTGCAGCCCGGACATTCTATGAACAGAAGCTCGGCTTCCACGAGTCCCTCCATCCTTTAGAGCCAGGGTTGATTCCGCTGCTGCTGCCTGGCCCGTCGGGCCAGCTCATAGAGATAACGCCGGGCGCGTACCAGATCTTCTTCGCCGTTTCCAGCCTTTGGCATACGTCGTCCCAGCTTAAGGCTCTTCATCTGTCCGTTCAGAAACAAGGCTCGATGCTGACCGTCCAGGATCCAGATGGGAACCGCATCGTTTTTGCCACCATCGAATCGGAAACAGGCCGGAAACTATTGCAGGTGCCGAAAATTCCATGGATAACAAAGTAATCATCAGCTGCGCCGTCACTGGGTCGATTCATACCCCGACCATGTCTCCCTACTTGCCGTTCAAACCAGAGGACATCGCTCGCCAAGCCATCGAGGCGGCCGAAGCGGGCGCGGCCATCTTGCATTTCCACGCCCGCGATCCGCGAACGGGAGAACCCTCGAGCGATCCGGCTCTGTTCCTGCAATTCCTGCCCGTCGTCAAAGCGGCGACCAACGCAGTCATCAACGTAAGTACGGGCGGCAGCTTTACCCTGGATCGGAGGATCGGGCCGGCCTTGCGCATAAAGCCGGAACTGGCCTCATTCAACATGGGCTCCATCAATTTCTCCCTTCACCGCATGGCTCGCCGCCGCAGCGAATGGAAATATGAATGGGAACAACCCTACCTGGCAGGCAGTGAGGGAAGTATCTTTCCCAACACCTTTGTGGACATGAAGCGGGTAATCAAGGAACTGGGAGAAGGCTGCGGCACGCGCTTCGAATACGAGTGCTACGATATCGGCCACCTCTACAACCTGGCGTATCTGTTGGAAGAGAAGTTGGTCCAGCCGCCACTCTTTCTACAGAGTGTATTTGGCATTCTTGGCGGCATGGGGACCGATGCTGAGCTGCTGGGCTACTTTCGGGCAACGGCCGACCGGCTGCTTGGCCGGGAGAACTACAGGTGGTCGGTCATCGGCGCCGGGCGTCACCAGATGCGTATTGGGACAATGGCCGCCATTCTGGGCGGAAACGTTCGCGTTGGCCTGGAAGATAGTCTCTACCTGCGCAAGGGCGAGCTGGCCAAATCGAATGCCGAGCAGGTGAGAAAGATCCGCGGGATCCTGGAAGAGTTGTCCTTTGAGATTGCCACCCCCGATGAGGTTCGAAAAATCCTTCACTTGAAGGGTGCCGATCGGGTTGCCATCTAGGCGCTGAACAGTTTCACCATCTTGTCCCGTGAAGCATCCACATGCACCTGCATCGCATGCCGCGCTTCGGCCGGCTCACGCCTCTCGATCGCCCGCAGAATCTCGGTGTGCCCGATCCAGCCTGGGACAGTCTGGGTACACAGCGTATCGAGGCGGGCCACATAGCCGAGCGTCAGGTTGAGTTGACCCAGCACCCTCTGATTGCCGGCCAGCTCAGACAGCCGTCGATGAAAGCACTGGTTGGCTAGCAAAATCTGTTCCAGACCGGCTCCGGGGTCCAGCTCCGGCGCGATAATCGCAGCCAGTTCCTTCAGCTGGTCGTGGCTCGCGGTTTGCGCCATTTTTTCCGCAGCATAGCATTCCAGCAGCTTGCGGTACTCGTAAAGGTCCACGATGTCGCGCACGGAAATGGGCGTAACCATGAACCCCTTCCTGCGGATCCGGGTCAGCCAATGGTCCTGCATCAGGCGAGTGCACGCTTCCCGCACCGGAGTTCGGCTGGTTCCGCATCGTTCGGCCAGATCCGCTTCAGACAGGAACTCGCCGGGCGGAAGTTTAGCTGTGATTAACCAATCGCGCAGGATGCGGTAGACACGTTCCACCTCTCCCAGCTTGTTGGCCTTGACTCGGGTTGGTTTGGTCAACAGGTGGTCACCAAGGATGTATCCAGAGAGAATACTATTAAGGAGCTTCTTCCCAGGAGTTGTTGCCCATGGCGATCACCCGCGTCCGGTACCTGGGCTTGCTCTACCTGGCAGTCGCCACCTCAACGGCCCTTGCCCCGGCGCAAGCCAAGCCCGCTCAGCCACCCATAGCTCCAGATCGACAACCCGACTCCTACATGATCTATTCGCTGTTGATGCCCGGCCAGGTATTTACCGATATGGATTCGGGGCAGCCCTGGGCCATCAGCGACACCACGGTGAATGAGGATGACATCAACCCCAAGCTAGCCCCGGAGGCCACCCTTCAACCACCGGCAGACAATGCCCATAGCTTTCGCGAAGCAGTCAACGACTACAACCAGCGGAAGAAGGAACGGCTGGTGTTAAGACACCGTTTTCAGCTGTCCCGTCCTTACGTGCTGCTGCCGCCCGGGGAAACCGACGAGTTCAAAGCGTCGCGCACCGCGATGAACGATGACTCAGATATGCAGGCTAAATATGGCAACTACCTGGGCATCACCTATTTCAGCGAGGTTTACTTCAACACTGCGCAAACGGCGGCCCTGGTCTACATTCTCGATTGGTGCGGCAATCTATGCTCGCAAGCCGAGTGGGTTTACCTGGAAAAGCAAAACGGCGTTTGGATACGTCGCTCCGGCAAAGCGCCGGTGCAAACATAGAATTTCGGAGGAGCCATGCGGCTTGCGGTTCTCGTGATGATTTGCCTGCTCTGTGGGAGCGCTCTCGCCCAGCAACAACCGATACCATTAGCCATCGTCGGCCTGGAGCATGGACATGTTGCCGGCTTCCTGAAGCAATTTCCCAACCAGCATGAGGTGCAGCTGGTGGGCATCGTGGACGCGGATGCCGAGCTCTCCCATCGCTACGCCCAGCAGTTTCATCTCGATCCCGGCCTTTTCTATACCCAACTGGACGCCATGATCGCCGCCCGCCATCCGAAGGCCCTGCTGGTCTATACCTCCATCGGCAAGCACCGCCAGGTGATCGAAGCAGCAGCCCAGCATGGGCTCAGCGTCATGGTGGAAAAGCCGCTGACCATGTCGCTGGAAGATGCTTTGGCCATTCGCCGTGCGGCGCGAGAACACCATATCGAGGTGCTGGTGAACTACGAGACCACCTGGTATGCCAGCAATCGCGCCGCCTATGAGGAAGTGGCTAAAGGCGCCCTGGGCGACGTGCGCAGGATTGTGGTGCACGATGGCCACGAGGGGCCCAAGGAGATCGGTGTGCAGCCGGAGTTTCTGAAGTGGCTGGAGGATCCGGAGCAGAACGGCGATGGAGCCCTGTACGATTTTGGCTGTTACGGTGCGGATCTGGCCACGTGGCTCATGCACGGCGAGTCTCCCATGAGCGTCACTGCGGTTACGCAGACGGATAAGCCAGAGCTATATCCTCGGGTGGCGGATGAATCGACGATTATCGTGCGCTATCCAAAAGCGCAGGCAGTGCTGATGGGTTCCTGGAACTGGCCGTTTGCCCGCAAGGACATGGAGGTATATGGGGCAACGGGGTACGCCATCACGGTTGGTCCGGACAAGCTTCGCCTGCGAACCAAAGGTCAGGATCACGAGAGCGAGGAGAATCCTCCGCCGCTGACGCCGCCCAACGACGGATCACTCCACTATCTGGCAGCCGTGCTCAATGGAACCCTGAAACCGAGCGGCGACCTTACATCGCTGGATACGAACATGGTGGTGATGCAGATCCTTGACGCGGCAAGACAATCCGCGCGGGAAGGCAAAACCATCAAGCTCGCGCCCTTGCCGCAATAACCAGCGGCTCGTGCCGGTGGCTGGCTCGCTTTTTCCGGAAGACGAAATGCGGCCTGCCGTGGATCACCTCCGAGGGCAGATATCTCCGCTTCTCTCCACACAAGGAACACACTACGAATATGGAGCTGGCAGGGAAGCCGTCTGTTCCAGCTATCACGTCGTGGCCGCATTTCTTGCAGCAGACCACGCAGCACTTGGGGAAAGACAGAGCACGCATGAGCATCACTATAGGGGAATAAAAAGAGAAGATCAAGAGGATTTTCGGGTGCCTTTATGCGGAGGGGCCGGTGCAACGGGCCAGAACGATGGTGACGTCGTCCGGCTGCTCGGCGTTGCCGATCCAGTCCGCTACCGCGCCGGCTACGATCTCGGTGATGCGAGGTAAAGGCTTGTTGCGATGTTCCTGGATCAGCTCAATCAGCCGTTCCTCGCCAAATTCGCCAAATTCATTCTCCGGTTCGGTGACACCGTCACTGTAGGCCAGGAAAATATCGCCCGTTTGCATTACCAGCGTCGACTCATCATAGGTAACCCCGTCAAACAGGCCAACTACCGTGCCGTTGACCGCGAGCCGGAAAACTTCGCCCGTTGCGCGCAGGATGATGGGCGGTAGGTGGCCGGCATTGCAATACGTCAGCACCCGCGCCTTAGCGTCATAACAACCCAGGAACATGGTTGCGTACTTGGCTGCCGGAGTGCTGCGGTAAAGCTGATAGTTCAGGGTGGTCATCAGCATGGCGGGCGCCACCTGCGATTCGGCGCTGCCGTCCCCGCGATAGTACATGCGGCGATCTTCCTGCGATCCGTACGTCAACGAGGCGGGCACCATCGCCATCTCGGGTTCGATCGAATAGGCGCGAACGAAGGCGTGCACTGTAGCCATCAAGAGGGCAGCTGAAATTCCTTTTCCGCTGATGTCCCCAACCGCAAGAACCAACCGGTCGCTGCCCAAGGGAATGAAGTCGTAATAATCGCCGCTCACAGTGCGCGCAGGCACGCAGACTCCGTGGACTTCGAGCGAAGGCAAGTCCGTCACCTGCCGAGGAAATAGCAGTTCCTGCACTTCGTAGGCGATGCTGAGCTCGTTCTCCAGCCTTTGTTTCTCTTTCTGCTCCTCGATCAGCTTGGCCAGCGATGCCGTCATGGAATTGAACGATAGTCCCAGGGCCGCCATCTGATCACGGCCGCGAAGCTGTATCCGATGGCTCAGGTCGCCCTGGTTCACATGTTGTGTGGCGCGATAGATTTCTGCTACCGAAGCGGTCATGCTGCGCGAGAGGCGAACACCAATGTAGAGGGCAACAAACTCAATCACCGCAAAGAAAATAGCGATCAAGAGCAAGGCGTCGCGGACCATTAGATAGTTGTCGCCCAAGCGTGGCGAACAATGCCGCGTAGAGCAGCGAGGGCCGGGTGGCCACATCGATGAGCCCTTGTTCTTCTTTGGCTCCATTCTGCCAGTCCACGACTTGAACAGCGTGGGAAAATCCAAGGTTATGTCAAACCAATGCGAGGCAGGGGGCACTTGACCGGCTTGCACATACGAACGGTTATCTGCCGGCGTGGAATACCTGACGTCCCCCTTCCGGTCGGGCGGATCCAACGTTACTTTCCCGATGCGCTCCGCGGTCGACACGAGCAGATTCGGTGTGATGGGAATATCGGAAATCAACGCGATCCGGCGATCGCCGTCCCCAGTCAGCTTGATCGCGCGCAGGTGCAGGGCGTTCCGATCCACGACGAAACCGGTAAAGTCTGCACTGATAAAATCGGGCACCGGCGCCGGCGGCTTGGGAAGCAACTCTCCGCCGGTGGAGAGAACGAAGCCTTTTTCCTTGCTCCATACAGTGACGGTTCGCCCGGGGAATCTCTCGTCGGAAGCTCGGGTGAACTCTCCGGCGATCTTTTCGTTCAGTCTGCCGCCACTCTCCAGTGGAAATAACTGCGCAGCCAGCGAATCATTAGCGGCTTGCAGGTGCTGTAACTCCGAATGCAAATCAGAGAACACGACATAGATGGCGAACTGGCCGGCGAAAAAGTAGCCGGCAACCCCGCCCATCAGGAGCAGCAGCAAGATCGGCATGACGCCGATGAACAGGTAGGTGACGATCAACCGGTTGCGTAGCCGCCATAGCAGGGGGCGTAACCCCCAACGGCATAGCACGACGATGGCAACAAATGCGAAGACAAGCGTGGTGAATACCGCCCACCCTTCCAGGTTTCCCCCGGAGAGAGTGGCGCCCCAGAGCACCAGGGACAGTATTCCCAGCCAGAGGGTCGCCCGGCCCCATTTGGTAGCGGGGCGCAGTATCCGCATCATCCGGGCCCTGACATCTCTGAGTGTTGTTAACTTGCTTGCCATACGCCGTTTCACTCGTAGTATAGGCCAGTCGCGGGACAGGCCCTTATTTGCGATGATGAAGGGATGCTGGTGAAAGAACAGTCCCGCCTTCTCTCCCTGATTGAAAGCGGCTTTGCAGCACTCCGCATCCTGGTGATTGGCGACGTGATGCTGGATCGCTCCATCTGGGGCGATGTCGAGCGCATTTCGCCCGAGGCGCCGGTCCCGGTCCTTCGCTCGGTGCAAACCAAAAGCGCGCCCGGTGGCGCGGCCAATGTTGCCATGAACCTGGTGGGCCTGGGCGTGAACGTCGCCCAGGCCGGCTTCTGGGGCGACGACAGTGAAATGCATGAATTGAGTGCATTGCTCGCTCCGGCCGGTGTGGATTCCTCAGGGATGATCCTTTCCGGCCACTCGACAATTTCGAAGACCCGCATCGTCTCTCGCAATCAACAACTGCTGCGCCTGGATGTGGAGAGCGCTGAGCCGCGTCCCGCCGCCGAGCACCAGGCATTGCTGGAGCGTTCGCTCGCGTTGGTGCGCACTGCGGACGCCGTGATTCTTTCCGACTACGCGAAGGGGGCGTTGAGTCCGCAGCTTTGCCATGCGGTCATCGCCCTCGCCCGCGAGCGGCGAATTCCGGTACTGGTAGACCCCAAGGATCGCGACTTCAGCAAGTACGCCGGCGCCACCACCATCTGCCCTAATCTTCAGGAACTGGGGCTGGTTACAGGAATTAGTAGCCGCAACCTGGAGGAACTGCTTGCCGCGGCACAAAAGCTGGTCCGGCAGCTCGCTATCGATTACATGACCGTCACCATGAGCGAGAAGGGCATTCGCATTCTTTATCCCGATGCGGTTTTTCATTCTCCCACCCGCGCACGCGAAGTCTTCGACGTCACCGGCGCCGGCGATACGGTCATTGCCACCATGGCGGCATCGCTGGCCGCCGGTCTCGACCCGGAGACTGCAGTCAACCTGTCGAATATCGCCGCCGGCATCGTGGTCGCCAAGACAGGAACAGCGCCCATCTCCCGTAATGAGCTGGTGGCCGAGTTCACCACCTCTACGCAGATGAAAGGCCCGGATAAGATTCTCGATCTCGAACATCTCCTGGTCCGTTTGGCGGAGTGGCGCGCGAATGGAGATCGAATTGTCTTTACCAATGGCTGTTTTGACATTCTGCACGTAGGCCACATCACGTTACTCGAACAGTGCCGCGAATTCGGCGATAAGGTCGTTCTTGGTGTCAACAGCGACGCATCCGTCAGGCGACTGAAGGGGCCCACACGGCCCCTGGTTGGAGAAAATGAACGGGCGCGCGTGCTGGCGGCGCTCGGCTCGACCGATGCGGTCATCATCTTCGACCAGGCGACCCCGCTGGAACTGATCCGATCCCTGCGCCCGGACGTGCTGGTGAAAGGCGGAGACTACACCACGTCGACCATCGTAGGCGCAGACGATGTGACCACCTGGGGCGGACGGGTTGAAATTGTCCCGACTGTTAACGGGGTAAGCACAACCAACACCATCGCCAAAATGGCGAATCGCTGAGGCGTTTGCGTGAGAGCTGGTGAACCGCAGGTCCCTCCACTACGCTCCGCTTCACTCATTTCTTAGCGTCTCCATGGGCTCGACGCCGGCCGCTCGCCGCGCCGGAATCCATGCCGCCAACAGAGCCAGCAGGAGCATGACAGCAGGGACGGTAAAGAAGGTAAGTGGATCCAGCACGCTGACCCCGAAAAGGAAGCTGTGCAGGAATTGCATCAGCAGAGCTGCCGCAACCAATCCGGCCGCTGCACCTCCTACCGCGAGAAGAAGACTCTGTTTCACAATCCCGCCCACGATTTGCCACCGCATCGCGCCCAACGCCAAACGAATGCCGATCTCTCGCGTACGCCAGCTAACCACGTAGGCGATCAGGCTGTAGACTCCCACGCCTCCTATTAGCAGTGCCAGGGCGCCGAAGAACAGCAGCAGGATCGCCAGCGAACGAGGACCCGATACTGAAGCCGCCACCACCTCGTTCAGGCTACGGACGCGCGTCACCGGCACCACTGGATCGATTTCTTTCACCACCCTGCGCAGCTCGTCTGCCGCTTCGGCAGTGCTCGCGCGCGTACGCAGCACAACATACATCACTGGTTGTTCACGCGTGGTGGTCATGGGTAAATAAACTTCGTCTCCAAAGCCGCCCGCGAGGCCGCCGTTATGGGTGTTGCTTACTACTCCCACCACCACCGATGCGGCGTTTCTATCCCAAACTGACGGCGACGGCTCATCGTTCACGTGGATGATGTGTCTTCCCAGCGGATCCTGGTGTGGCCACAGCATGTCTGCCATGTGGGCGTCGATCACGACCGCGTGGCTGGCGCCGGACTCATCCTGGTCGGTCAGCATGCGCCCCCGCATCAGCCTCATCCCCAGAGTGGAAAAGTAGTCCGTCGACACCGTGCGTCCGGTCGCTTGGAACGCATCCTGGCGCGCATCCCGGGGATGACCCTCGGCGTCGTAAACATAGTTGTCATCCTGCCCGCTCAGGGGTAAGGAATCGGTCAGAGCCACGGATTCGACACCGGCTATGCCCTGCAAGCGGTTGAGCAAGGTGGTGAAGAAACCCTGGCATCGCCCTTTTTCCTGGCATGATGCGGCGTCCAGAGACACCTCTGCGGTGACGACTCGCTCGGTACGAAAGCCCGGATCCACCTTGGAAAGGCTGTAGAGGCTGTGCAGCAGGAGGCCCGCCGCGGTGATGACTACCACCGACAACCCGATTTGCCCCATGACCAACGCCATCGATGCCCGGAACTGCGATGCCTTGCCGGCTACGCCGCGGCTGCTCGAGCCCAGAATCGCCTGCAGGTTGGGCGAGGCCATCTTCAGCGCTGGTATCAGGCCGAAGATAACTCCTGTCATCAACGATGCGATGGCGGCAAACACAAACACTGGCCAGCGGAGGGATATTTCGTTCAGCCGCGGAGTGTCCGCGGGCAGCAGCTGTACCAGCCCCTGCAAGCTTGCAGCTGCTGCCATCAAGCCCGCGATGCCAGCCAGTGCACCCACCAGGACACTCTCGGACAATAACTGCCGGATGATCCGGCGCGAAGAAGCACCGAGCGCACCACGAATTGCCATCTCACGCTGCCGGCCAGTCGCCCGGGCCAACATCAGATTGGCCACGTTGGCGCAGGCGATCAGCAGGATCAAACCCACCGCTCCAAACAGCAGCAGCAGCCGAGGCCTGGTCGCGCCTACTTCCGACTCCAGCAGCGGTACTACGGTTTGATCGGAGGCCCAGGTGTCAGGCATGCGCCAGGGAAAGAGCGGCAATAGGGTTGGTTGGAGCCGGTGCAGCTCGGCCTGAGCTTGTGCGATGGTCACGCCATCCTTTAGCCGGCCGAACACGCGCAAGTCGAAGGTTCGCCACGGATCGATAGGATCTCCGCCTTTGAATGTCACCGGGGTAACAAACTGGGTGTCCGCGTAAGGGAAAACGTACTCCTGGCGGCATGACGCCGATGATCCGGCGCGAAATGCCGTCTATGCGGATGGTCTGCCCGATGGCATTCGGATTTTGTGCAAAATGCTGCTGCCAGTATCCGTAATTCAAGACCACGACATAATCTTGCCCGGCTATTTCCTGCTCCCGGGTGAAGAAGCTGCCGAGCGCGGGATGGACCCCCAGGGCGTCGAAAGCGTTGCTCATCACCTCGGCGCCAAACACCCGTTCCGACGAATCGGCTTCCGCCACATTCGATTCCGCGTCCGCCCCGAACCCACTGATTGCGGCGAACGAAGCGGAATGCTGCCCCAAGGCCTGAATCCAACCCTTGGGATACACCTCTCCGGTGCTGTATTTGATCCGGGCTAGCCGGTCCTGCTGGGGAAAGGGGAGTGGGCGCAGCATGATCGAGTCCACCAGCGAAAAGATTGCGGTGTTGGCTCCGATTCCCAGCGCCAGCGTAAGCACCGCCGTCAGGGTAAATCCAGGCGACTTTCGCAGCTGTCGCCAACCGAATTTGAGGTCATTTAGCATCGTGACTTCTCTTGAATGCATGCGACCAGCCACAATTTGAGGCTTGTAAGTGGCCGAAATTCAATGGTTAGCCGATAGTTAGGTGCAAGGGTTGTCCACCGATGAAATGGTTTGTTCGAAAGTGAACACTTTGCGGATTCTCCAGGTCTGCTGGGCTCAGACCACATGCCCTTCCGAGTCTGGCCGGTTTCCAGACAAAGACCGGGTGCCCACATCTCGCTCATTTTTCGCGAGATGTGGGATACCACTCTCCCTCTGGCTGTCGATTCATCCGATCCCTGAGCGGTCAACATTGGCGGAATCCCACATCTCGCGAAAAACGAGCGAGATGGGCACCCGGCCTTCGTCTGGAAACCCGGCCAGGAGGTTCTCACGGGATCTGCGGTATCTTTAGCGGGCGATCAGGCTGGTGATGCGTGAACGGTATCCTCGGCTTACCGGGAGCTTGTGTCCGTCTGACATGGTCACAAAGCACTCTCCTTCGGATCCGTCGCTGCGGAATTCTTTAATGTGTTGCAAATTTGCGATGGCGGAACGATGAATCCTCAGGAAAACTTCGGGGTCCAATTTGCTCTCAAAATTAGCCATGGTGTTACGGAGCAGATGGTTCTCTTTGCCGGCGCAGATTCTCACATAATTTTCTTCTGCGCCGATCCAGCGTATTTCCGCAATGGGCAGAAAGATAATTCGCCCCTTGGACCGAAACACAAGCCGGTTGGTGTATTCCTTCTTTTGCGTGGACCTAACCGTTGCGCTTCCTCGCATTCGGTCCCGTTGCTCACACGCATGCCGCAAGGCAATCATCAAGCGTTCGCGGGTAAATGGCTTTAATAGATAATCAGCCGCGTGCACCTCGAAGGCCTTCAGCGCGTACTGGTCATGCGCGGTGGTGAAGATAATACTCGGAAGGGCCAGGGGACAAGAAACATTTAAAGCTGAGATGACATCGAAGCCGTCCATGCCGGGCATGCGGACATCGAGGAGCAAAACATCGGGTTGGGTAAACTGAACCAGGTCGATTACTTCGGCAGCGTTGGCTCCTTCGCCCACCACCTGAATGTCTGGCTCATCGCGCAGGAGTTGTAAGATCTTTTGCCGGGCGAGAACTTCGTCATCCGCGATCACTACTTGAATCGGCATACCAGGACTCCGCGGGGTCATTGCTTGGACTTTTGTCAATCTCCAAGGGAAGCAGGAAAACGGCGGTTACTTCGCCAGGATTAGTTTCGCGAATGGAGAAGCTCTGCCGGCTTCCGTAGTGCAACTGCAAACGAGCTTTTACATTCGCGATGCCGACGCCCTGCCTTTCCGGAATATCATCCAATGCGCCGGGAACGGAGCCCGCATTGCAAATGGATATGCGCAGGATATTGCTTTCGACGGAAGCCTGGATGGTAATCCTTCCTTGTCTCGGCGACCTGGCGATTCCGTGAACATAGGCGTTTTCAACGATCGGCTGAAGAATCATTGTGGGCACCAGGGCATCCCATGCCTCAGGCGCGACCTCGATGCTGTGGCGTACTCGATCGCCGAACCGTAGCTGTTGTATCGAGACATAAAGTTGAATGACATCCATTTCCTCTTGCAACCGAATTGTCTGCGCCTGACCCTTTGCCAATGTGATACGCAGAAGACTGCTGAGCCGTTCCAACATTTCGTCAGCGCCGTCTGGGTCGGAGCGCATCAAGCTGGAAACGCCGTTCAACGTGTTGAAGAGGAAATGCGGGTTGAGCTGCATCTGTAAAGCCTGCAGCCGGGCCTGAACAAGCTGCGCCTGCAGACGGGCCGCCGTTTGCTCTCGCTCGCGAAGTTGCTGGTAATAACTAATGCTCCGGATAAGAGCAAATCCAATCCAGAACGTAGCTACCTGCGTGACCAGCTCAGAAGATAGATAGTGGTGAAGCCGGTCAAGATAGGTGCGGTGTCTGCCCGGGCTCTGGTAGCGATAAACAGCGACAAACAGTGCTTCCTGCAAGATGCTGACGAGAACACTCAAAGGCAAATACTGCAAGAGAATCTGTCGCGGAGAAGCACGCTGTATGCTTGCTCGTAAGAAGCGCCACATACCCAGGAAGATGATGCCCCACAACAGATAAGCGATTGCGTACGAGCCGAGAGGTGCCCAGATGGGGCCCTTCCAGCCCTCCGCTAACATGTCCACGTATTCCTGGAAGCCAAATAAGATCCCTATGACAACCCAGAATGGCAAGAAGACCAGCGGGTGCATGAAGAACGGGGATATTTGGCCTGGGTTCTGCTTAGTTACGTTGTTTGGTTTGATTCCTAACCTCCTTGGTCGATACGAGAGCGTGCGCGGTTATCATACGTATCCTCGAGGGGAAAATACTTCGCGTTTAACCCATTCGCAAAGACAAATAGATCGTGGTTTGGATAAGTTTGCAGCCACACTGCGGCTTCCTGGTCCACGGAACCTGCTATCGGGTATGCCGGCGGCGAGGCGCTGGAGTTCAAGATGCAGAAACTTCTCTGCCGGGCTGCCGCCCTGCAAGACTGCGATGCGGAACCAGCGGTACGCTGCTCTTGGATCCTGAGACACAAGCTGTCCGTCGCGTGCCAATACACCGAGTAACGCGGACGATTGCCAGGCGCCTGCTTGGGCCGCTGATAGCAGCAGATTTGTCGCTTCCTGCGGCGCTTGCGGCAGGCCGGGATGGTTTACCAGCTGGAGCCCAAGACGATGGATCGCCGGCACATAACCGCTGGCCGCGGAGAGCCGCAGAAGCTTAATCTCGTTGGCCAGATCGGGCACACGGCCGGGTTCCTCGGCTTCTGCGATGGTCAGGAAAAATTCTGCTTCGGGGTCATGCTGTTTCACGCCTATCCTGAACCAGGCTTCCGCGGCAGCGAGGTTTACGGGAACGCCCAATCCCTTTAGGCTTGCGTAGCCCAAGTATGCGTCTGCCCGGCCATCCCCTTTCTCAGCCGCAGACTTTAGCAGCCGCAACGCTTCCTGTGCGTCCTGGTCGACTCCTTCACCCCGCATGTAGAGCACAGCCAGGCACACCTTTGCTTCCGGGTAACTTGAAGATGCGGCCCGGCGGTACCAACCAATCGCTTGCGTGGTGTCCCGTGACACGCCCATGCCCACGGTATACATATAGCCAAGGTACACCTGGGCAGCAGGATTTCCCTGGTCCGCTGCTTTGCGAAACCAGTATGCAGATTGAGCGAGGTCTTTCGGCACTCCTTTGCCAACAAAGTAGTCGGCGGCCAGTTCCAGCTCCTGCTTCATAAATCCTTGCGCCGCTTTTGTCTGTACCTCAGCCAGGGCTGCCGAGTTTTCTTCCTGGGTATCTGGCTTGGCCTCTGCGCCTAGCGCATGCAACAAACAAACCGCCGCCAGCAAAGACATTAAATTACTTCGCAGCATGAGCAAGGTACGCGATGCCATAACCTCACCTCACATGGGTTTTGCCCTCGCCACGCGCGGCACGCTCGGAGAGAACAAGAACATAGTCATGCATGGGCAAAGCGTTCCGAGGCACGCAGGTCGCTGGATTGCGGCGGAGTTATTCGATAAGCCGGTCATTCGTCCCCGCCTTACCACCGCTCGTCACATAAGCAGCACAATGTCTGCTTTATTTCCTCAGGCTGCGGATGGCGATGGCCATGGCAGCAACAAGGAGAGACACAGTCGTGACTAAGCGGAGTGCTTGCTTTGCGTGATGAAGCCTGGGCTGTTCGAATTCTTCTCCCAGCAGCGGTGCGGTGATTTGCTCGCCGCTGTACGTGTTCAGGCCACCTAGACGAACGCGCAGAGCGCCGGCCATCGCGCTTTCCGGTTGTCCGGCATTCGGGCTTTTGTGCTTGTTGCCATCACGCCGCCAGGTACGCAAGGCGGATGCGCCGCTGGTGTTGCATGCCATCGCGGCTGTTGCTGCTATCGCCAACGCGGTCAGGCGGGAAGGCAAGTAGTTGGCCAGGTCATCCAGTCGCGCGGCCGCCTTGCCAAAGTAGAAATAGCGTTGATCAGCATGGCCGATCATGGAATCCAGCGTATTGACGGCCTTGTAAGCCATCGCCAATGGCACGCCGCCGATCGCCATGTAAAACAAGGGCGCCACAATCCCGTCGCAGGTGCTCTCGGCAAGGGTTTCGATGAGGGCGCGATGGATTTCCGTTTCTTCAAGAACCTGGGTGTCGCGGCCGACGATTCTCGATAGCCTTTGCCGGGCGAGGGGAAGATCCTCTTGCTCCAGCGCACGGATTACCGTAAGACTTTCATCAACCAGGCTGCGCGAAGCGAGGCAATTCCATGCCAGCAGAACTTCCAGGCCCCGCGCGGTTGCTTTCGCGGTAGCAAAGTATGAGATGCCGACCACACCTGCGGTAAGTGCTGCGCCGGCGATTAGCTCCTGGCGTGGACTTTGGCCGGGCCGACGCAGCATCGCCTCGGCTAGCTGCGTGCAGCGCCCCATTAGCCGCACTGGGTGCGGGAACCACTCCGGATCGCCTGCGATCCAATCGAGGATACAGGCGGCGGCGATCGTCCTCATTTGTACTGCAGCCCCGCCCAGGCAAAGATGCGATGCATGTCCAACGAGGTGCTCACCTGGCGAGCGAGACGATCGAGTGACTCCTCACGCTGCAGATGCCATGCATTGAGCGGCGATGGAGGGGTCAGTTTATGAAAGCCGCGGGCCGCTGCCAGGAATTGATGCCGAAAACAATCCTGGTCGAAGATGCCATGCAGATAAGTGCCGAGTATGCGCCCGTCGGTGCTGATACATCCGTCCAGCTCCCCAGTCGTCAAGGTAGCGAAGGGCCGGGCGCCATCCAGATAGAGGGTCTCGCCAACATGAATCTCATATCCGGCGATGCGATTGTCTTGCAGCGGTTGGCCGAAGAGAGAACAACCATCGATGGTGCCGGCGCAGATGCGCGTTACCTTTTCTGCCTGCATGGTGGTGTTAATGGGGAGAAGGCCAAGCCCAGCCATGCAGCCCTGTTGCTCGATACCGCCCGGATCGGCAAGCTCCTGTCCAAGCATTTGCATGCCGCCGCAGATACCCACGACCAGGCCTGCGTGTAGGGACACTGCTTGGGCGAGGCCTTGTGAGCGCATCCATTCCAGGTCGCTCATGGTTTGTTTGCTGCCTGGCAGGATCACAACATCTGCGTGCTCAAGAGGTTCGGGCGAACGGCAAAAAAGCAGATCGACCGATGGTTCCGAGCGTAGCGAATCGAAGTCAGTGAAGTTGGAGAACGAAGGCAAGGCCACCACCGCGATGCGCAGCCGGCGATCTGGCGAGGCGTCGTTGGCTGGCCAGCCAGTGCGCGATACCGGTGGCAGCCCGACGCTGTCTTCCTCGTCGAGTGCGAGACCGGGCAGGTAGGGAACGACGCCCAGGCAGGGCTTGCCCAGCCGCTCTTCCATCATGCGGACGCCGGGTTCGAGCAAGCTCAGGTCGCCGCGAAATTTATTGATGCAGAAGCCGCGGATGCGAGCGCGCTCAGATGGATCCAGCAGTTCGACGGTGCCGAGCAGGGAAGCGAAGACTCCTCCGCGATCGATATCGCCCACCAAGAGGCACGCGGCATCGGCCATGGCGGCCATGCGCATATTAGCAATGTCGTGCTGCTTCAGGTTGATCTCAGCCGGAGAGCCGGCGCCTTCGAGAACGATTACTTGATATTGGGACGCGAGCACCTGATAGCTTTCGCGCACGATTGGCATCAACTCTTCCACGCGGCGCTGATGATAATCGGCAGCGGAGATCTGGCCCCAGATCTTACCCCGCACTACCACTTGCGACGAGCAATCGCCTGAAGGCTTGATGAGCACGGGATTCATGTGCACCGAAGGCGCGATGCCGGCTGCTTCGGCTTGAAGCGCTTGGGCACGGCCGATCTCCAGGCCCTCGATGGTCGCGGCGGAGTTAAGCGACATGTTTTGCGATTTGAAGGGAGCGACACGATAGCCCTGTTGGGCAAAGATGCGGCAAAGCGCCGCCGTCAACAGCGATTTGCCAACATGGGAGCTGGTTCCGAGAACCATGATGGCGCGGGCCTGGCTCATGACGCTCCTGTTAGGGGTGAAGTGAAACCGCAGATTCCTCCACGGCACGCTGTGACATTTCGACTTCGCTCGGGATGACAAGTGGAGGGCGGAGCTTCCGTTTAGAGCAGTTGTTGATCGAGAGAACCGCAGGTCCCTCCACTGCGCTTCGCTCCGGTCGGGATGACAATTCATCTGAGCCATTGACCGCTTTGGATCTTTACCCGTAATGGGCCCATGGGCGCCCCACATCTCGCTCGTTTTTCTCGAGATGTGGGATACCACGAACTTTAACGTCCTCGCCAGTAGGGATCCCAATGCCTGTCAGTTAGCCGCAGCTGCATCCCACATTTCGCAAAAACGAGCGAGATGGGGGCACCCATGGTTCCAATCGCAGGGGAAGGCCTCTACCGCCTATCTTCACCACGCCCTTGACCATTTTGGACCGGGCTTGGTTCCGTCGCGAAGACGCGCATCGATGCCGGCGTTCAGCTCGATCAACCTGCCGAAGAGCCAGATCAGATCCGAGAGGCGATTGAGGTAAGCCAGCACCTCCGGCTTGACCTCTTGCCCGCTCTCGGCCAGCCGCACTGCGTTGCGTTCCGCGCGCCGGCACACAGTGCGCGCGACCTCATACGCAGCTGACTCAGTGTGCGCCCCGGGCAGAGACCAGTCGGCCAGAATCCCTTCCGTGGCTTCAATCTGATAAACCAGCTGGGTCAAAAACTCGACGTCTTCCGCCAGTGATGTAGGGTTGCGGTTTACGGCTTTCCGGAGGCGTCGCCAACGCGGACCCAAGGCGGAAGAGCGTCTTCTGAATCTGCTCCGTCCAGCCAGTGATCTCATCGTTCTTACAAATGCTGCGGGCAAAACCGAGCACGGTGTTTAGCTCGTCGACCGAACCATAGGCCTCCACGCGCAGGTCTGCCTTCGAAATGCGAATGCCGCCGGCCAGCCCGGTCTGTCCTGCATCTCCATGCTTGGTTGCAATACTCATCTTGTTTCTCCTTCACTCAAAACGTATGACGCAGCAGTACTCCCTGGTTTGTTCCCAGGCCTCTCGCTCAGAGCAGCCGCACAGATGCTGCAAGACCACACGCAACGCTCCCGCATGCGTGACCACCGCGATCGGGCCGCAGTCGAGGAGATGATTCACTTCCTCCAGAATCCGGCTTTCAAAGGCGTGGAATTCTTCTCCCTCGGGCGCCGGAAGCAGTGGATAGCCCGCAGCCCACTCACGGGAATACTCGGGATACCTTTGCTCAATCTGCGCCCAGCTCAGCCCTTCCCACTGGCCGAAATCAATTTCGCGCAATGCAGGACGAAGCGACAGCGGAACGCTCCTATCCTCGGCAATCGCCCGCGCCGTGCTCAGGGCGCGTCGGAGGTCGCTGCTATAAACCCCCTCGATCGTCTCTGCGGAGAGTAGCCGGGCCAGATCCATGAGCTGGGCTCGCCCCTGCGCATTCAAATCGGGATCGGATTGACCGCAAAAGCGCCCGGCCATCTCCGTCTCCGCGTGACGAATGAAGAGAATTCGGCTCACGCTTGCCACACTCCGCAAAGGTATACGGCTATCTCAGTAAGTTGATTGGTGGCGCCGAAGCAGTCACCGGTTACCCCACCAAGCTTTCGCATGTAGAAGAAGCCACTGACCAGGGGAACAACCATAGCGCACAGCAGCGGGCCAATCGCAGCCTTGCGAAGAGCCACAACCACGGTGGCAAACGTAAACAGGGACCCGGCAACCAGCGAGGCAGCAGAGGTCAAGCCGGCAATCCGCGCGCCCTGGCCCTCACGTTCGCGCGCAGGCCGAAGGTAGTAGCTGAGCGGCAGCATCGACCAGCGGCAGAGCACGTGAGCAGACACCATGTAGGCGGTGAACTGCGCCAGCGGCAAGCCGGCGAGCAACGCCGCGCGACTCAGCAGTGAGAGGACCAGAGCCGTTCCGCCATAGCTCCCGAGGTGGCTGTCGTGCAGAATCGCCAGCCGCTGTTCCTGGGTCCAGCCGCCCAGGCTATCGGCGAGATCGGCAAGGCCATCTTCGTGCAAACACCCGGTGATCAGCACCAGGTACAGCAGCACTGCAAGCGCGGTGACGGGGCGGCCGAGGTGCGGCGCGAGTAGCTTTCCGACCAGCGCCGCACCGGATCCAATTGCCAGGCCTACCACGGGGAAGAACTTGACTGCCCGCGCCAGGCCGTCGGGCGCGAACGCCACTGGCGGTACCGGCAGACGCGTGAGAAATTGAAAGGCTACCGCGATATCCACGGCAAATCGCGGAGCGCGCCAGCTCATGCAGTGGCTCCGCTGATCCCCGCGGAGGTGAAGGTCGCCATTTCCTGATAAAGGCGCATGGCTGCTTCCAGAATGGGCATGGCCAGGACCGCTCCGGTGCCTTCGCCCAGGCGCATGTCCAGGTCAACAATGGGCTCAATGTCGAGATGGGCAAGCAATATCCGGTGGCCGGGCTCCTGCGATCTATGTCCTGCGAAAAGATAGGGCCGAACCGCGGGGGCAAGACCGCACGCGACGGCTGCGGCGGCCGTGGAGATAAAGCCATCCATGACGATAGCGATCTGGCGCCGGGCCGCGCCCAACATCATGCCAGTCATGGCGGCGATCTCCAGGCCGCCGGCGCAGCGAAGTATTTTGCGCGGGCCAGTAGGCTGGGGAAAATGACGCTTGAGAACGGCTCCCACCACGCTACATTTTTTCGCATAGGCCTCGGCATTGAGGCCTGTCCCTTTACCCGTGACCAGGGCGGCAGGCATGCCGGTAAGCGCTGCGGTCATGACGCTGGCAGCGGTGCTGTTGCCGATTCCCATTTCGCCCACCGCGACCAGGTTGTTTCCTTTGGAGTAGGCGACCTCCGCCAGCGAAAGGCCGGCCGAGAGCGCAGCAACCACTTCCTCTTCGCTCATCGCCGGTTCCTGGAGCATGTTCCTGCTGCCCCGGCGCACCTTGATAGTCGGTCAGTCCTGCATAACCGAACAGGTCGGCGTCTATGCCCACGTCTACCACGTTCACCTCTACATGGTTGAGCCTGGCAAGCACGTTAATGGCGGCGCCTCCGGAAAGGAAGTTGAGCACCATCTGCTGCGTGACCTTCGCCGGATAGGCGCTTACCCCTTCCGCAGTGATGCCGTGATCCGCGGCAAAGACGTAGACCGATTTGCTAACGGGGTGGTGAAGTCTCCTCGCCGGATGGCAAACCATTGCGCCGCAAGCTCTTCCAAACGTCCCAGGCTGCCGAGAGGCTTGGTGAGCGAGTCGAGGTGTGTTTTGGCCTGGGCCAGATAGGTATCCGGCGGCGGGACAATGGAGCCGATCACTTCTTCGATGTTTTGTTCGGTCAGTATATTCATCGGGCTTCCTTGCGGTAGAGTTCGGCACGCTCGATCAGCAGCGGGTGACGGTCCGGCGGGCACTGAAAGGCGTGTTCCAGGATGGATGGTTTCAGCATCTGCTCGGGGCTGCCGCTGGCTAATGGATGTCCCGGGCTGAGCAAAAGTACGGTGGAGAAATTCTTGTCCACCAGGTGCAGATCGTGCATAGAGGCGAGAATGGTGATGCCCTCGTCACGGAGAAAGTGCAGCAGATCGATCAGCTCCACCTGCCTGCCGATATCGAGGTTCTGGGTCGGCTCATCGAGCAACAGCAGGCGGGGCTGCTGGGCCAATCCCAGCGCTATTTTGACCCTCTGGCGCTCGCCGCCACTGAGCTCGTTGAAGATGCGATGGCGCAGGCGGGACACATCTGCAAGATCGAGGGCTCGATCCACGGCTATACGATCTGTCCGCCCCGGACCACGCAGCATACCAATGTAGGGGGTGCGCCCCTGCTCCACGACTTGTTGCACGGTGAAGTCGAAAGGCAGTTCCAGTTGCTGCGGCACCAGGGCGATGGTGCGCGCTATCTCTTTCAACCGCAAGGCCTCCATCGGCCGCCCAAGCAAGCGAACGCTCCCCGCTGCCGGGCGAAGAACGCCTGCGGCAATACGCAACAGTGTTGTTTTCCCGGAACCGTTGATGCCGATCAACGCGCTGCAGCTACCCTCTTCGAGCTCGAAAGTGGCCTGGCGCAGGACCCTATGCCCCTGGAAATCAAAATCTACGCCTTCTACGCGGAGCAGGCTGCTCATACGGTATAGCTCCGTTTCATCTTGCGCAGCAGGTAGAGGAAGAACGGACCGCCGACAAAGGCGATCAGGACGCCCACCGGAATCTCTGAGGGAGCAAAGATGGTCCGCGCCAGGGTATCGGCAAGCATGAGGAAGATGGCCCCGGCAAGCGCAGACACAGGCAGCAGGCGAACATGATCGGGCCCCAGCAACAGGCGCGCGACGTGAGGCACGATCAAGCCGGCGAACATAATCATGCCGCCGAGCGAGACTGCCACCGCGGTCATGAGGGACCCAATCAGGATGATCGATACGCGTGCGGACTCGACCCTTATCCCCAGCTGCTGCGCGTACTCGTCGCCCAGAACCAGGGTGTTCAGTGTACGCATCAGGGGAAGCGCAGCCACGGTTGCCAAGGCAAGCAGAGTGGCACTTACTCCTAATTCGGTCCAGGAGGGTATGCCGACGACGCCGTGCAGCCAGGAGGCCAGAACGTCTTTCCCGGCTTTACCGTTGCCGGTCCTATCGAACAGCTCGAAGAAGTAGCTTGAATTGGTAAACATGGTGCTGATGGCAAAACCCGCCAGCAGGAGCGTCACCACGTTGGTCCTGCCCCCCGATCGAGCCAGCGAGTACACCAAAGCCATGGTGGCGGCTGATCCAGCGAAGGCCAGCAGCGCCGTTGCGCTGAAACCGAAGACAGACCACTGGGAAAAGAAGGAGATTCCGATGCAGGCGCCAAAGATCGCGCCTCCCGAAGATCCGATGACGTAGGGATCGGCGATGGGATTGCGAAAGAGTCCCTGGAAAAGGAGCCCGGCCAGCGCCAGCCCCGAGCCCACCAGGCCGGACGCAAGCACCCGCGGAAGGCGAATCTCGAAAAGGATAAGCCGCTGCATCTGGCTAAGCGGTTGATGGCCCAACATCGCGGCGATGAGGGTGCGGGCGGAGATAGACACAGCGCCTGTCCCGACCGAGATCAAAGTGACCAGCCCCAGCGCGGCTGTCAGTGACGCGAGCACGGCCACATTTCCCAATCGATGAGCTCTATCCTGGGGTGGGCTCGCTTGCCGTAAGCCTTCTGAAACCGTGGCTATTTCAATCGCCAAGATTCGCCCCCAATGCTGAGTTTTATCCCGGCCCGAATGGTGAAGGGAAGCGCGGGGTAACCGAACGCTTCGCTGTAGTGTTCGTTCAAGAGGTTCTGCATATCAGTGTAAGCGGTAAACGACCGCGTAAACTGATATCCGCCGCCAAGCTCGAGCCGCTGGTACGCGCCGTCCAGGTTGCGGTTGGGCAGCAACAGGCTGTTGCCAAAATTGGAGTCGGTAAGATAGTCGCTATCGTCGCGGCGGCCGACCAGGGTTCCGGTAAACGCACCATACCATTTGGAATGGGTGTAGGTGATGCCGAAGTAGCCGGATTGCGGCGCCCGGCGAAACGGTCTTGCGCCGACAAGCGGAGAGAAGGCGCCAATTGGAATGGTGGGAAAGCTCGGGTTATAGCTGGGCAGAGACTCACTGGAGAAGGAGCGCTGGACGACCGCGTCCAGATACGTGTACCCGCCGCGGGCAAAAAGACCATTCCCGATCTTGTACTCGGTGGCCACTTCCACCCCCTGGGCACGGAAGGCCTGGGAATTCACCGCCGCTCCATATTGAACCGCAGGATCGCTGGCGGCTGGAAGTCCGAGTAGCAGCAGCGCCGATTGCGGCACAAATTCTACCCCGTTCGTAAATTCATTGTGAAAGTAGGTCACGCCGATCCGGGCGCGTCCGTTCCAAAGTTGCTGATCGACGCCTCCATCGTACGTTCGGGAGGTTTCTGGTCCGATAGGAGACACGCCATACTGCTTGATCAGTTCGCTGCCGTTGGGTGCAGCGGCGAGAATGTCAAAAAGGGAGATGCTTTGATAGTAGATGCTTGGCTCTTTGATGCCTTTGCCGAAGCTGAAATTCAACTTGGTTCCGCTGAACCAGCCGGTGTTAGCGGGCCGGAAGAGATAGTAGGCCAAGGAAGCTCGCGGCGTGGCCGCAAAGCCGAAAAGCCCGTTGTCTTCAAGACCGCTGCCTATTGTGTAATAGAGGCGGTTGCGTATGTCGCCCTCTAATTGGATGGTATAGCTGTAGTTGCCGCGCTCAATGGCCGTGGGCGAGCCGCCCGAGGTCAGTGTCGATCCCCGCTCATCTTCGTACTTGAACCCGCCCAGGGCGACGATATGGGGATTGATCCGGTAATCCGTCTGAGCGTAGACGAAATCCCTCTTGCTGGGAGCGAGATATTCGTTGGGATACGTCGAGCCGTAACTGGCACCGTATTGGAAGATCGCCTGTCCACTTACGTTATATCCATTCGCTCCCTGGATGTTGACTGGAGCGCCCAGGTAGACATCTTCGTCCGCGTCGTAGATTCCGGTTGCTGCCCAGTCGATGTAGTTGTAGTTCAACCGCAAGCCGCCATAACGTATCTGGTTATGCCATTTGTCGGTCGTCTGGTTATTCCACGCAGCACTGTAATAGCTGTCGTGTTCTTTCACCGTTGCGTCATCAGGAATGCCATAGAGGAGGATGGCATTCGGCTGATCCGCAGCGACCGTAAGATGCCGGACGTTAAAGCGCAGATCGGTGGCGGTGTTCGGGGTCCAGCCAAAGTTCCCCGCATAGGTCGCATTATGAAAGGCATCATTGGGAAAATCATTGCGGGTGTCCGTACGGGCAAAAGCTGAATAGTAATCAAAATGACGAAGCGTACCGCTCAGCGTCCCCACCTGGCGGGAAGTATTGTAGGTGCCCCCGTCCCCGGAATAGGACAGCAGGGGAAGTAGAGTGCTCCCGCGTGCGGTGGTCAGGCTCACCACGCCCGCGAGGGCATCGGAACCATAGAGTGCGCTGTTCGGCTCCCGCAGCACCTCCACCTTATCGAAGCCGACGGAGTCGATGTTGGCAAATTCCACTGCCCCACCTATATCGTCAGCTGGAACCCCATCGATCAGCACCTTGTTGGCGTTGTTGTTGCCGCCGCGGATGTACAAGCCCGTGGAACCACCCACCTGCCCCGTCTGCGTTACCTGGGCACCTGGAATTAGGCGCAATGGGTCCTGGATCTCGGGCGAGTAGCGGTACTGATCCGCGGTCAGGACACTCACCGGCGCGCCTACCTGCGCCTCCGGCGTAGGTGTTCCTGTGGCTGTTACGGTTACCTGCTGGGTCAGCGTCTGGGTGGCCAGGGTAATATTGATCTCCGCTTTCCCGCCTGCGGTTACAAAGACTGCATTGCTGCTGGTGGACTGGAATGTGGGCGCAACCGCGCGCACCTGGTAACGAGCTGATTTCCGCAGATGAAAGGCATAGTTACCGGCTGCATCCGTGGTTGTTTTTTGTACGACGGACGGGCCGTCGAGCAATTCCACTGTCGCTGAGACAATGAGCGCACCCAGTGGATCGGTTACTGTTCCGCGCACGCTGCCGCCCTCGCTGCCGAGAACGGTGAGCGGTGCGAGAAATAAAAACAGCCATAGAACGCTGCGAACGTCGAACACTTCGTACCCCCTCGGGTGTGTGAAGCAAGGCCGTTCTCCTGACTTACGCGTCTACAAACCTGGGCTGCCTTCCCGGGACACGTCCCAGTGGCTTTGATCTTCCTTGCCGGGTTCTCTGCGCTTACAGTTACGGGGTAGTGGCGGATTTGCACCGCCTTCTCGTTACCTTGCCGTGGTTCAGGTTGAAGGACGGAACCGTCCGTCCTTGCCGGTACTAAGGATGAAATTCCTTGGCCAACTCCTCCAACGCATTAATGGCGACTGGGCTTGGATCCTGTATGCCACTGTCCACGTAATAAACCTTGCCCGACTGGACCACCGGTAAGCTGCTCCAACCCGGCCGATTCTGCAACATGCCGATGGAGATCTTTCCCCCGCGGATCAGCAGCAGAGCGTCGGGCGCCCGGGCAATCACCGTCTCCATGCTGATCTGGGGCCAATCGGGGATGAGGTCGTCGGTGACCGACCTGGCTCCCGCAGCCTCAACAATCTCGGTGATGAACGCGTGCTTGCCGATGGTAACGATCGGGTCATACCAAACCGGAACCAGGACTCGAGGCTTCGGTTTATCGGCCGTTCGCGCTTTGACAGCCTCGATGCGCCGGGCCAGGCTGGCGTTGAGAGCGGCGGCCTGAGGAACTCGATTGAGCGCCTGCCCCACGTTTGTGACTGACTGCGAGAATGCCGGCAAGCCCGTGAGGATCGACGAAGTAGACCGGGATCCCAACCGTTTGGAGTTGGGCGGCGGTTTCCGTTGATCCGGGAATGCTGGTCCCCAGCACCAGGTCGGGATGGAAGGAAAGAATGGTCTCGATGGACGGCTTTACCAGGCTGCCGATACTGGGTTTTTTCAGTGCTTCAGGGGGATAGGTGGTGTAGTCACTCACCGCAACCACATCGTCTCCCAACCCGAGTGCGAATACAGTGTCGGTGACACTGGGCACCAGGCAAACTACCCGATGCGGATGATCGGGCACGGTGACCTTGCGTCCGGTTTCATCCGTAACGATGCGGCTGGCCTGAACCGCGACAGGCACGGCAGCCATCAGCATGGTCAAAACCAGGAGAGCCCTTTTCATTGCTGGACCTGCCCTTTGAGCACTAAAGGAAGGCCGGCGACCAGAAGAAGCACATTGGAAGCTACCCGGGCGATGCTCTGGTTTATCTCCCCCAACAAATCGCGGAAACGCCGGCCCGACAGATATTCCGGCACCACCCCACTGCCTACCTCGTTCGACACCAGCACGACGGAGCAGGGAGGCGACTGCAGCGCCAGGCAGAGAGCGTCGATCGAACTCTGCCGTCATCGCTTTTGGCGTCGAGAAGATTGGCGGCAAAGAAGGTGAGGCAATCGATGATCATCAGGTCACAGCCGGGACCGTGCTGGGCAATTGCCTCCGTCAGCGCAAGAGGTTCCTCAATGGTTTGCCAATGCTGCGGCCGGCTATCGCGATGCTGGTCGATTTTGCGCCGCATCTCGTCGTCGCCAGGTTGCGCTGTGGCAACAAAGACGACCCGTCCGGCGCGTTCGGCCAGCTGCTGGGCGTAATGGCTCTTGCCGCTGCGCGCTCCGCCAAGCAGGAGGGTCACCGTCTTTCGGTGATTTGATTGCATACATCGCCTCTGGCGCAGGGCAACGCCCCTGGCGCGAAGCGGGAAGAAACAAAAAGGCAGCGTCCGTGCTGACCAGCAACTACATCAGCGAGGTTGCTTTCCAGCTCTCCCATCGAAGCTGAAAATAGCCCTGGTGGGCATCTGGCCGGTCTCCTGACTTGCGCTTCCTCAACCTTGAACAGCCTTCCCAGGAGTGATTCATCCCAGTGGCTCGAGCGAATTGGTTCACGGTCTCAGCGCTTACAGTTACGGGGTAGTGGCGGATTCTCACCGCCTTCCCGAACACCAGATTGGTCAACAATAGCTCGCCTGTTGCAGCGCGTCAATGGTGATCACATCGTCAACGGAGGTCAAACCTCCGCTTCGATGGCGGCGGGTTCCAGACTAGTTTCCGCAAAAGCAGGCAGGGTCAGCGAGGGCAGGATGCTGGCGATCGCAGCGTAGACCAAGAGTCCGCCGTAGAGCTGGGGGCTGATCGCGAAGTTTTCCCGCAGTATTTCCGCGATGACCAGGGTGAAGATCAGCGTGGGGGTCAGCGCGATGGCAACGCGGAAGCTGCCGCGGTGCCCCCTATGTTGTATGAAGCGCGACTGCAGCCAGACTACGCCCAGGCGAACGGGGATGACGCAGACGGCAAGCACCAACCCGTAAAGCAAAGAGGCGGAAGCCAGCGCGGCAGTGGGTACACCGAGACCGCTGTGGAAGAAGTAGAAGGGGATAAAGAAAGAAGCGAACAGCCGGATCGCTTCCAGATTCTGGTCAGAGGCGAGAGTTCTCATGCGCTGGCTGAGGGTTCGGGCTACCAGTCCGGCAACAAATGCGCCGACCAGATAATAGACCCCCAGGGCTTTGGTGATGATCGCGCAGATGAGTCCAACCATGAGCAGCAGAGAGAACTCCGAACCCGGAGCATAAGGCACTACCCAGCGCCCCAGGGCTAGAAAGAGCAGCGGCAGGAGCGCAATCAAAAGCGCAACTGCGCCCCCGGAGATAAGCAGAGTTTTGAAGGATCCCGCCTGGGAGATCACCAGGAACAAAAAGACAGCGGTAACCTCGCCGGCAACGGCGTGCAGAGCCACTTCCTGCTGTTCTATATGGTCAAGACCGGAGTTAGGTAGCATGTCCAAAATGAAGCCGGTCGATGGGGTGAGAAGAGCCAGCGCAAGCATGCAATCGACCTGCCAGCCTAGGTGGAAATACAGGGCGAAGATGCGAGCGCAAACTACCAGCACGAGGCCGCGCACCGCGAAATGTCCGGCCAGCGAGGGGAGCTGCCGCCGTAGTTCGGCCAGATCGACTTCAAGGCCCGCGAAAAGAAAGAGTGCCGCGATGCCAAGGGTTGAGAGATAGGAGATAACGCTATCGATGATGAGTGGTTTGAAAAAGCCGGCAACGATAATACCGAAGGCAAAGCAGGTGAGCTGCGCGGGGAGACGGAAACGCTGCAGTGCGCGAGGAATGACAAGCAGGCCGAAGACCACGGCCAGGTAGATGAACGTAGTGCTTGACGCTTGCATAGCCCTTCTCCAGGTGTCATGGCCCGGGATTAAAGGGGAGGTTTAAATGTAACGCGCTTAAGCCATGTAGGGAATGGAATTCTATAACCACCGCGCACTCCACTTACCACGGCCCACGGGTGCCCCACATCTCGCTCGTTTTTCGCGAGATGTGGGATTCCACTGCTCTAAACCCTGAAGCTTCCAGAAGCTACCGGCAGTCCCAGGTCAAGATTCGTGGAATCCCACATCTCGCGAAAAACGAGCGAGATGTGGGGCACCCGTGGGCCGTGGTAAGTGGAAAATTCATAGGAGATTGCGCGGTGACGGCGAGTGCTTATAGGTCCTTCAGCAGCCAGCGTATGGATCGCTTCTGTATCTCTAGGTATTGCGGATTCCACATGGCGTGGATCGTATGGCCCACCGCGGTGAAGACCACCCGCCCCTTGCCGAAGTCATAGGCCCAGCCGGAAACCGACTTGGTGCCCAGGTCCTCGAACTTGAGGCCGTCGACATTCTCGGCTTCCATGAAAACGTATTTGGGGTCTTTGTCGTAGGTGACGTAATGCTGCTCGTCGTTGACTATGAAGGAGCGCATGCCTTCCGTGATGGGGTGCTTGTTCTGCGTAGCATGAACCTCAAAAGGCCGCAGGGGTGGATGACCGATATAGGCTCCGCCCATAACCTCGCGATAGCCCTTGGAGCTGAGCGAGATATGGCTGCTGTTGTGAAGAGCATAAAATCCGTTGCCGGCGGTCACGAATGCCTTGATCGCCGCACCCTGCTCCTCCGTGATCCACGTGACCGGTTCGGGCTCAGGAAAGGTTTTCGGCGTTTCCAGATCAGCCTCATACGCCGTGTATGCGTCCGGCCCGAGATAACCCGCGGGCCAGATCATGCCATCACGCAGGACCAGAAACAGCTGATAGTTCTTGAGCAAACTGGCTGAGATCTGATCGTATTGAATGGTGTAGTCGATCGGGATGCCGAGGTCTTTGAAAACTTTATCCAGGCTTACCCTGATGTAATCCGGGTTGTGATAGCGATCGCCAATAAGTGCTAAGGCGCGCGGCTTCCCGTCGCCGCGAACCGCCGGCAGACCCATCAACCCAGCGCCGGCCACTACGCCCACGTTCCGCACCAGGGTTCGTCGCGAAATTTTCGTACTCATCACGCCTCCCTCGCTATTCGGCGGGAACAAATAAGATAGCGACCGGCTTCGAGATACCGGGCGTCTCACCAGCCGGCTTTAATTTCCCATCCTTGGGGTCAATTGTAAAGACAACCAGATTATCCGAGTCCTGATTGGCCGCGATCAGCCACTTGCCGCTGGGGTCGATAGCGAAATTTCTAGGAGTCTTTCCTTCTGTGGGCACGACCTGAACCTTGGTCAACGTCCCCTTGGCCGGATCGATGGAAAATACCGTAATGCTATCGTTGCCGCGATTGGAGGCATACAGAAACCGCCCCGACGCATCGACTTCGATCTCGGCTGAGTTGTCGACTCCCTTGAAGTCAGAAGGCAAGTTAGAGATGGTCTGCACCGGGGTCAGCGATCCCTTCGCCGAATCGTAGGAAAACACAACCACACTCGATCCCATCTCACAAAGCGCATAGGCAAACTTCGCCCCGCGTCCGAAGGCGAAATGCCGCGGCCCAAGACCCGCTTTCACGCTGCCGAACGCAGGATCGTTGACTGTGAATGTGCCCTTCGCCGCATCCACCTTATAAATGTCGACCTGGTCCGTGCCCAGATCGGGCACGAAGAGGAAGCGATTGTCAGGAGAGAGGACCACGGCGTGAGCATGAGGCCCTGTCTGGCGAGCCGGATCGGCGCTGGAACCGCTATGTTGATTGAACCCTGTCCTTTCCCCGATGCTGCCATCCGCTTTGATCGCGAACGAGGCAACGTTGCCACTCCCATAGTTGGCGACGAACAGCGTTTTGCCGGTCTTGTCGACGACCAGATGGCACGAGCCGCCTCCGCCCGCATCGACCTGGTTGAGAAATGTAAGCGCTCCGGTCTTGCGATTGATGGAGTAGCTGCTGACCATGCCGTTTTTCTTGTAATCGTCAGCTCCGGGCTCGTTGCTCATCTCCGTGACGGCGTATAGAAAACGCTGCTGTGGGTCGGTGGCCAGAAACGAAGGATTCGGTAATTCGGCAGCCAGGCCTATCGGCGTGAGTTTGCCCGTCTTGGTGTCGAAGCGGTAGTTGTAGATCCCTTTGCTGGTTGCCGCGGTGTAGGTGCCAACGTAAACCAGGAAAGAAAGTTTCCCGGCCGCACAAAGCTGATGGGGGATCATCACACAGCCCACGAAAGCGAGTACAAGCAGACCCCATCTCATCCGGGGTGTAAAGCAGCGGTAAATTTTCACAGGGTTACCCTCGTAAAGTGAGAACGCCTCCATCAAAAGGAACGTCGGCTCCAGTGATGAAGCTGGCAAGATCTGAGCACAGGTAAGCTATTAGCCAGGCCACCTCTTCCGGCCTCGCCATTCTGCCAACAGGCTGTGTTTTTTCGAGCACAGCCAACATTTCTGCCTCCCTACCGGGATAATTACGCTTCAGGTATCCATCGACAAAGGGCGTGTGGACTCGCCCCGGGGAGATGCAATTGCAGCGAATGTTTTTGTCCACAAAGTCCTTGGCTACCGAGAGCGTCATTGCGCGGACCGCTCCTTTGCTCATGGAGTAAGCAAAGCGGTCAGAAAAGCCGATGATCGCTACCGTCGACGAAAGATTGATGATGACACCGCTGCCCTGCGTCACCATGGTGGAGAGGGCAGCCTGCATGCACAGGTACACGCCCTGCACATTGACCCTGAAGAGGCGATCAAAATCCGCGACCGTGGTTGTCGAGATGGTGCCTATGTGGGAAATGCCGGCGCTGTTGACGAGAATGTTGATCGGACCGTCAGCGGTGATGGATGCGAACACGCCGCTGACACCTTCCGGATCGGCCACGTCGCATTGCTGAGACTGGGCCACTCCGCCTGCATGGGTTATCTCGCCGGCAGTTGCCTGGGCAGCCGCGGCATCGACATCCAATACCCAAACTTTCGCCCGGTTTCGAGCTAAGGAGATGGATACGGCTTTCCCAATCCCGCTCCCGCCGCCGGTGACCACGGCCACTCTGCCGTTTAAATCAAGCCCGTCCACAGAGAACCCCAAACGCGCCCATCGTTTTTCCGCAACAGGTCACTAAAAAGCTTCCTTGATGAAGTGGGCTGTTTTGACGCCGGCTTTCTCGGTGTAGTAGACGGTAACCTTGGCCGTCTTGTCCGTGCCCTCGGCAATACCCTTGCCTGTGTCTTTCGCTGCACGATCGGTTAAGTGGAACGTGTCCACGGTGCCATCCGCGGTCTTCACGGCCACGGTCTTTGCTCCTTTGTCTACGTGGGTGACGGTACCCTCAGACGTCTTCATCCCATCGTCACCGATCTTGTCGATCTCGTGCACCGTGTCCTTGCCGCCTACGGTCGTATAGTGCACCGCGACTTTGCTGCCTTCGGCCACACCGTGGGCTGCGTCCACCGTGCCCTTTTCCGTATCCTTGGCTCCGTCGACAGTCACGTCCGAGGCATAGTGAAACGTGTGTTCGGTTCCGTCCTTGGTTTCGATGACGACGGTCTTTGTCCCTGAGTCGACCTTCTTCACGGTTCCATCCACCGCATGAACCACATCCTGGGCGGCGAGCGTCAACGACGTCGATAGAGCGAAAGCACCCACCAAAGCTAATGTTTTGACCATGACCATCCTCTTTTCTGACACTGTTTTCTGATTACCGATGTTTGAACAACATCTTATATCACCAGCCGCCCCCCAGCGCTTGATAGAGTTGCACGTAGTTCTGTAGTTCGGTATACCACGCCTGCGTCGTCTGCAATTCGGAAGTGAAGTACTGCTGCTGGGTAGTCAGCACTTCGAGATAGCTGGTGGCTCCTCCGGTGAAGCGAACATTGGCCAGGCGCGATGTCTCTCTGTAGGTTGCTGTCTGCTCCTGCAATTTCACCCGGTAAAGCTTGGCTTGCCTGTAGCCCACGAGACTGTTGGAAACATCAGCAAAAGCCTGCTGCACGGTTTGTTTATACGTAAGCTCCGCTTCGTCTCGCTGCGCGAGGGCGAGCCGGTATTGGCTTGTGATTCTTCCTCCAGCGTACAGCGGCTGTGCGAGCTGGCCTCCCAGAGCCCAAAAGGTTGCGGGGCCTTGCAGAAAGCTGGTTAACGCTGTGCTCTGCGCCCCAAAACTGGCGGTTAAAGGAATCTGGGGGAAGTAAGCTGCTTTGGCCACGCCTACATTCGCATTCGCGGAAACCAGGGCCTGTTCCGCCTGGCGAACGTCAGGACGGCGTTCCAGAATGGCCGAGGGCAGACCGACCGGCACCTCGTCCAGATGCGGCTCATCGACGAGGTTCAGGCCCCGCGGAATGGAACCTGGATTCCTGCCCAACAGAATACTAAGCTGGTTCTCGGTCTGCTCGATCGCTTGCTTGAGCGTGATGACCTCCGCCTCGGCCTGCTCTACAAGCAGCTTTGCCTGATACACATCGGTGATCGCATACTCGCCGCCCTTGTAGTTGATGGTGTTGATGCGCAGGCTATCCTGATCGGACACGACCGTCTGTTGCGAAAAATCAAGTTGCGAATCCAATTGGCGTAACTGAAAGTAAGTGGTGGCGACGGAGGCGATGAGCGTGGTTTGCACCAGGTTCCGCGCGTCTTCTGTTCCCAGCAAAGCTGCGCGCGCGGCCTCGGTCGCGCGGCGGTATTGTCCCCAGAAGTCGACGATGTAGCTCAGCTGCAAACCTGCCGTGTCAAACGTTGGAGAGTTCGGATAGGCGGCGGAGCGTTCGTTCTGCACTGCAAACGACCCGTTGAGCGCCGGGAGCTGATTGGATCGCGTTACTCCCAGATTTGCTTCCGCCTCCAGGATGTGGGTCGCCGCAATGCGGATGTCGTAATTGTTAGTGAGCGCTTCCTTGATCAGGTTTTGCAGGACTTCATCCGTAAAAACGGACTGCCATTTCATCTCCCCAAAGGCGCCGCCGGCGGGCAAAGGCGGCGCGAGACCGCGATACTGGTCCGGCACATCGACCGCCGGACGCTTGTAGTTGGGGCCCACTTTGCAGCCAGCCAAGGTGAGCAAGAGGACGGCGGCACTGAGCACTCTGGATTTCATTTTGCCGGTCCTGACTCCGCCGCGGCCTCAGGAGGCCGTCGTCTCGCGGCTGAATAAAAGACCCGCGCGCTCCACCACATCAAAGGAGACCGGGATGAAGAAGATGGCAATGAGCGAGGCGGCGAGCATACCGCCGATCACCGCAGTACCCAGCACACGCCGTGAGACAGCGCCCGCGCCGGCTGCAATCCACAGCGGCACGCAACCGAGGATGAAGGCAAAGGCCGTCATCAGGATCGGCCGCAGCCTAAGCCTGGCGCCGGTCAGAGAGGCATCGATCAGCGACTTGCCGCTTTCGTATTCGTCTTTGGCGAATTCGACAATCAGGATGGCATTCTTCGCCGATAGTCCAATCAGCATTACCAGCCCGACCTGCGCGTACACATCGTTGTCCAGGCCTCTCAAGTACAGAGCGGCGAAGGCCCCAAAGATCGCGATGGGCACGCCCAGAAGCACACTGAACGGCAAGGTCCAACTGTTGTATTGGGCGGCCATGATCAGGAATACGATCAGAAACGACAGGCCAAAGATCACAGATGGGCTGACCCCCTGTGCCGCCTTGACTTCCTGGTAGGACATCCCCGTCCAGTCATATCCCATTTGCACCGGCATGGATTCTTTGAACACATCTTCCATGGCTGCAATGGCCTGACCCGAGCTATACCCAGGCGCGGCAGAGCCGTTGATTTGAACCGCCTGAAACTGGTTGAACCGGGTCACAAACTCCGGCCCGCTGCGCTGCTGGATCGCAGTGAGTGTGCTCAGCGGGACCAGATGGCCGTTGGCGTTGGTGACGTAGAACTTACCCAGGTTGCTGGGCGACGTGCGGTAGCTTCCTTCCGCCTGGACATATACCTGCCACTGGCGGCCAAAACGAGTGAAATAATTCACCAGCGCCCCGCCCATGAAGGTCTGCATCGTCTGGTACACATCGGGAAGGCCAACTTGTTGCGTCAGCACTTTCGCGTTGTCTACGGTGACTCCGACCTGGGGAACGCTCAGCAGCGCCGTCGTCATCAGCCCCGTCAGTTCGGGCCGCTTATTTGCTGCGGCGAGAAAAGCCTGCTCTTGCGCTGCCAGGAACTCTGTGGTTCCTCCCGGATCGGTCTTCGAGCACGAAACTAAATCCGCCTGATGTCCCGACGCCAGGAATTGCAGGGGGAGGAAAGGAGAAGGCAATTCCCGAAGTGACGTGGGAGAGGGCGCCGGCGACGTGCCGCTTGATGGCCGCATAGCTCTCGTCGGCCGCCTTGCGTTCGTCCCAGTCCTTGAAGGAAACGAAAAAGAAAGAGCTGTAAGTCGTGCTCACGCCGCTCAACAGGCTGTAACCCACCACCGAGCTCACGTACCTGACCCCGGGCGTTTTCAGCAGGATATCTTCCACTTGCCTCGAGGCTTCCGAGGTGCGCTGCAGCGACGATGCCGAGGGGAGTTGCAGCCCGACAAACATGAATCCCTGGTCTTCGTCGGGTAGAAAGCTGCCGGGAACGCTCTTGCCGAGCAAGACGGCGCCTGCTACCAGCACGAGCAGCAAGACGAAGGCTAACCAGGATT
The DNA here is from genome assembly GCA_963805955.1 of uncultured Acidobacteriaceae bacterium. GTDB lineage: Bacteria > Acidobacteriota > Terriglobia > Terriglobales > Acidobacteriaceae > PALSA-350. The sequence goes on along the minus strand of CAWDVZ010000003.1, from coordinate 50,743 downwards.
TGTGGATCAGGTGGCGGCACGCATCCACATAGCCATCGGTGGCGCGGCCAAATACACGATTGAACCAGCGAAAGAACGCTCCCACAGGCCCGCGGAACTCCCTCTTGGGCCGCAGGAGCATGGCTGCGAGCGCCGGGCTGAGGGTTAGCGCGTTGAAGGCGGATAAAGCGACAGAGACCGCGATGGTGACGGCAAACTGCTGGTACAACCGGCCGGTAATGCCGGGAATGAAGGCTGTTGGGATAAAAACCGCGGCCAGGATGAGGGCGATGGCGATCACCGGCCCGGAAACTTCTTCCATGGCTCGCAAGGCAGCGTCGTGGGCCGTCATACCTCCTTCAATATGGTGCTCGACCGCTTCCACCACCACAATCGCATCGTCGACCACCAGGCCAACCGCCAGCACCAGGCCGAAGAGGGAAAGGGTGTTGATGGAAAATCCAAGCAGAGGAAAGATAATAAAGGTTCCGATCAGCGAGACCGGAACCGCTAACAGAGGGATCACCGTGGCTCTCGTGCCCTGAAGGAAGAGGAACACCACGATTGTGACCAGCACCAGGGCTTCCAGGATGGTGTGCTGAATATCCTTGATGCCTGAGGTGACGGCGAGCGTGGTGTCGAGGGCGACGACATATTCCAACCCCGAGGGGAACCTGGTCTTTGCCTCCTCCATCACTTTGCGCACTGCGGCAGCCGTCGCGACCGCATTGCTTCCTGGAGCCTGGTAGATGGCCAGCAGCGCCGCGGGCTTGCCGTTGTATCGCCCAATCACACTGTAATTTTGGGCGCCTAACTCGATGCGGGCTACATCTCGCAAGCGGAGAATCCCGCCGTTGCTGTCCGCGCGCACGATGATCTGGCCAAACTCTTCGGCGGAGGGAAGCCGGCCCGGTGCGCGAACGGAATAAGTAAACTGCTGCCCCGGTGGAACCGGCTCGCCGCCAATCTGGCCCGCTGGGTTCACCGTATTCTGCGCGCGCAGGGCGCTGATGATTTCGGGCACGGTCACGCCCAGATTGGCGAGCTTGTCCGGATTGACCCAGCAACGCATGGCGTATTGCCCAGCGCCGAAGATCGACACCGAGGCTACGCCCGGGACCCGGGTTAATTCATCGTTGAGATTAATGAAAGCGTAGTTGGCGAGAAATATATTGTCGAAGGCATCGTTCGTTGAGGAAAGGTCGATCAACATCAACGGCGAGGCAGTAGACTTCTGCACCGTCACGCCATTGTTAAGCACCGCGCTCGGCAGTTGAGCGTTGGCTTGCAAGACGCGCATCTGGGAAAGGATCTGGTCAGTGTTGGTTTCGGTGTCGATGCCGAAGTCCACCGTAAGATTCATCTGACCGTTACTCGCGTTCTGCGAGTACATGTAGTTCATCCCATCCACGCCGGCCATCTGCTGCTCAATGGGCGTCGCCACTGACTGGGCGACGGTAGTGGCATCGGCGCCGGTGTAATTGGCGACGATTTGGATTTGCGGATCGGAGATGTTGGGGAATTGCGCCACCGGCAGACGTAGTAAGGCGACCACGCCGGCAATGACCATCAGGACCGAAATAACAATGGCCACGATGGGCCGGTTGATGAAGAACTTTGACATCAGCGCGGCTCCGCGGGAGCGACGAATGGTTTAGGCGTGACCGGCGTGCCGTCTCTGACCTTCATGTAGCCCTGAACGATGACCTGGTCGCCTGGCTTTAGTCCTTCGGTAATAATCCAGTCGGTGCCGACCCGATCGCCCACTTTGACCACGCGGAAAGCGGCCTTATTGCCAGGCTCGACCACGGCCACCGTATACATCGATTGAATCTCGATCACGGCCTGCTGCGGCACTACCATGGCATTTTCGTTTGTTGCCACCAGGAACCGTACGCGGCCGAACCCACCCGGACGAAGAATGGCGTCAGGATTGGGAAATTCGGCGACCAATTGGATGGTTCCCGTCTGGCTGGTAACTTCCCGGTTCACCAGAACAATCTTGCCCTTCTTGTCGTAGGTCGTGCCGTTCGCCTGGATAAACTCCAGGACGGGACTCTTAACCCGCTGTCCACTAATCAACCGATAAAACATCTCCGCTTCGCTGAGATAGTCGGTCTCGCTGATATTGAAGTAGGCCCAAATAGGGTTGACCTGCGAGACGGTGGTCATGATGGTGGACGTTCCGACAAGGTTACCGATTTGGGCGCTAGAGATGCCTGCGATGCCATCGATCGGTGAGTAGACCTTAGTCCAGGAGAGGTTTAACTCCGCCTGTGCCAGTTGCGCTTTCGCGGCATCCAGTTGGGCCTGGCTCGCCGCCTGGGTCGCGATATCAGTATCCAGCTGTTTTTGCGGAATAGCACTTTGCGCGGCAAGCGGCCTATCGCGCGAAACATTGGTGTCGGCATTCGATAGGTTCGCGACCGCTTCGGCCACCTGGGCTTTAGCTTGCGCGATCGCCACTTCGAAGGCGTGCGGATCAACCTGATAGAGAAGTTGGCCCTTCTTTACGAAGAAACCGTCGCGGTAGTCCTGCTTGAGCAGATAGCCCTGAACTCGAGGAGTGATTTGCGCGTTGTAACGTCCGTTTAGTTGAGCAACCCATTCGCGAAAGACGGGAACGTTTCGCTGGGTAACTTCCGTCACCTCGACTTCAGGCGGGGCCGGTGGGGCCGCTTCCTCTTGCTTTTTACATCCAATCAGGCAGGTGGTGAGAAGCAGCGCAGCACAATAGCGGCGGGGTTTGGGCATAGGTCCGGATCGCATCGCCACTCCTGGGGAAGTTTGGTTGCGGGCCCATTCTTATCAAGCCGCGCGGTCTTACCCCGGAAGGGATCCGCCCAGACCTTGTATTTAAAAATTACCTGTCGTGAATACCCAAGGACTTTAGCACACTGGCTACGGTTCGTTCCATTTCCAATAAGCAGGGCGCGCCCGTGCAGCTCGCCGGGCAAAATGGCTACTTTTTCTCCGTTTCCTGGAGAAACGCGATGAGGTAATCCTTCCAGACAGCCGCCTGGGTATGGGTCCCGTGTCCCCGGGTAGCATCCGAGATCGGAATAAGAATGAATTTCGCGTGCGGCATTCTGGTAACCAGTTTTTGGGCGATACCGAGTTCGGGCGGATTGATGAAGTCATCGGCGGAGTTAATCCAGAGCACGGGAGCGGTGATGGTGCCGAGCTTCGGCTCAGGATTGTAGTTACGCGATGCATTGACGTAATAGAGAAAGTTGTTAGCGTCAGTATGCGCGATGAGGGAGTCGAGGGCGCGATCCGCGTAGCTCTCGGCCAGGGCGCGAGTGGGGAAGTTCTTCTGCATCTGCAGTGGCGCGGAGCCGGCGATGATGATCAAATCACTGGCGCCGCGAAGGCCCTCTACGGGCTCGGTGGTGTAGTCGCCGTTCTTCCACGCAGGATCGTCGCGGATGATCTGCATGGCCATATATCGCCACAAGCGGTTGCGGCCGGCAAGCTCCACCGGCAGGCAGGCGAAGGGGGCGAGTGCGTCTGAGAAGCCGGGGTACGTCTCACCCCAGACGAACGACTGCATGCATCCCATGGAGGTCCCGAGAATAAGGCGAAGATGATCGACGTGGAGGCCCTCAACCAACATGGTGTGTTGGGACGCCACCATGTCGTCATAGTCGTACTGAGGGAAGTGCATGCGCAGACCGTCGGAAGGTTTGCTCGATTCGCCGTGACCGATGTCGTCAGGAAGAATGATGTAGAACTTTGAGATGTCGAGGGGTTGGCCGGGGCCAAAGAGCACGTCGGAAAACACGGGATTAAGAAGGGAATGGGCATCACCGCCCGTGCCATGGAGCAGCAGCACGGCGTTATCAGTGTGGCCGGCAGCATCCTGGTGAGGCTTGCCCAGAGTCAGGTAGTGGAGCTTCAGCTCCGGAATCGATTCACCGCTACCGAAGTGAAAGTTGTTGATGATGTAATTGCCATCTTGTGTTGGCCAGTGGCTGGTCTGAGCGTTGGCTGCCAAACCTGCGAGCAAACTAGCGACGATGAGATGCAACACTCTTCGCATGCTTTCTCTAATAAGGACTCGCTGTTTTACGAACAATGGGCTTAAAGTCCACCAGTTCATTTACCGGCCTTTTTCCCGCCCAGGCAATACCCCGAAGCAGCATAGCTTGGATCTGTGGATTAGCGAAGTTGGCATAGGTATGTCCCTGCATCCAGACGAACGCGCGTGCGGGCTGGCCACCCGGAAGCGTGTGTTCATAAGTCCAGATCTGGGGCACGACTTCGCCCTTGTGGGTGCCGGCGCTCGGCGTTCCCGGGATCACCGCGGTAGCGAGGACGTGAATCCCCGGATCCTTAGCCCATGTCATCTTGAAGAATGCTTCATCGAAAATTGTGATGTCCGACATGCCTTGCATGATGGGGTTTGATTTATCCACGATGGTGTAGGGGATATCCGCACCCAAGGTATAGTTCACTTCGCCATGCTTTTTGGCGCCCCCCACAAGGGTGGCAAAGTATTCCGGATCAGGACCACAGAGCGAGTCGTGCAGGCTGACGATACCGCCGCCACGCTTGACGAAGGCCTCGAGAGCGCTCCTTGCCGCATCCGTCATGTAGCCGGCGTCTCCTTTATAGATCACGAGAACGTCGGTATTCTCTAGTTCATTGGCATCCGGGGCGTGCAAAGAGCCGTCGACGATGGCTCCGTGCTCGGTCAGGATCTTGCTCCAGTCAGCAAGAAACTGTGGATAGTCATGCTGGCCCACCTGGTGGGACTTCAGCCCCGCCTGGAGGTAGACGTGCATTCCATTCGGGTTCTGATTCCAAGGCCGGGGTGCAGGTGCTGGTTGTTGCGCTAAAGAGGGCAACCAGTACAACATGGCCCCCAGAAATAAAACCATCGCTCTAAGAATCATTCTCATGGCTGCGTCGTCCAGTATAGCCCCGAGTCTTGCCTCTCATTGTTTCACCAAGCCCGGGTGCCCCATATCTCGCTCGTTTTTCGCGAGATGTGGGATACCGCCGATGTTGACTGCTAAGTTTATCGGCAGAATCGAGAGTCAGCGGGAAGGCGCAGTGGCATCCCACATCTCGCAAAAAACGAGCGAGATGTGGGGCACCCGGGCTTGCTGAGGAGACGAGTTTTTGGTTCTGTTAGGGCACAGACGGCGGCGGCGCGCAGCCTCAGGCTCTGGCAACCAGCGTTGATTCCGCACAAACACGAAGGTCGCGGCAGAAATCATCGATGCGCTTGCGATCCGTATCCCAGGAACACATGAAGCGGGCGGCGCCGCCGATAAATGTGTAAAACTTCCAGCCCCGTTGGTGGACGGCCTCGAGAATTTCATCCGAGGTGTTGACGAATACTGCGTTGGCTTCCGGTATCGAGGCGATTTCCACTCCCGGGATATCCGCGAGACTGTCAGCTAAATACCGCGCGCTGTCATTGGCATGAATAGCATTGCGCAGCCAGGCGCCGCTTTCCAGCATGCCCACCCAGGGAGCAGCAAGAAAGCGCATTTTCGAGGCCAGTTGCCCTGCTTGCTTGCATCGGTAATCAAAATCTTCAGCGAGGTCTCGATTGAAGAAGAGAATGGCTTCGCCTACGGCCATTCCGTTCTTTGTGCCGCCGAAGCAGAGTACGTCGACGCCACTTCTCCAGGTAAGGTCTGCCGGGGAGCAGCCAAGGCTGGCGCACGCATTGGCGAAGCGCGCGCCGTCCATGTGAAGCCGTAAACCATGTTTCTTGCAAACAGACGACACTGCCCGCAGTTCATCAATGGTGTAGACACGGCCGGTCTCGGTTGATTGGCTGATGGTGACTGCGCGAGGCTTGGGATAATGAATATCATGCCGCTTCGCGGCGATAGCCTCAATGGAAGCGGGCGTGAGCTTGCCGTCGATGCCCTCGGCGACGAAAAGTTTAGAACCGTTGGAGAAGAACTCCGGAGCCCCACATTCGTCGGTCTCCACATGGGCAGTTTGACAGCAGATGACGGCGTGATACGACTGGCAGAGCGAGGCGAGTGCCAGAGAATTAGCCGCCGTACCATTGAAGGCAAAAAAGACCTCGCACTCGGTCTCAAACAACTCCCGGAAGGCATCCGACGCGGCGGCAGTCCAAGGGTCGTTTCCGTAAGAAGGGGCATGGCCGCGGTTGGCCGCAGCCATCGCGGCCGATGCTTCCGGACAGATCCCAGAAAAGTTGTCGCTGGCGAATTGCTGCCGAAGGTCCGCGTTGTTGATTTCAGCCATTGTCCTCATACCTTCTTACTTTAGCCCAAAAGGCATTCCGCATCGCCTGATTGCCCCAGACGGCTCCGCGGATACGGCTTTGTTTGAAGGAAAGCCGCGGGAAGTTCGCCAACGCCACCCCTCTCGACAGCAGATGCGGGGTGCGTGGGACGAAAAGATGGGCGAAGCCCACAATAGTTTCTGGTGTACGGGCCAGGAATCCCGGGGGGAGTACGACGGAGGGAACTGCTTTACCTGCCTGAGCTAACTTTGGGACCGCGACAGCTTCCGCTATCAGCAGTCCCAAAATCCGAACAACCAGGTTTGAGGTTTGGGCGACCGTCTACTTGAACGCTTCCCAGAGCCCACGGGGGAAGGGCGCTTCCGAGCTCCTGAGCGTGAGCGAGCCCGGCGGGTTGCGGCAAGTTAACCGGACGCTTAGTTCGATACTTGAGCGGTCTGTGTCTGCGACTGGCCCTGCGATGCTTTCAGAGCCTGGCGCTGCTTCTCGAGGTCGATATTCTCCGTCTCAAGCTTCTTCTTTTCCTCCATGAGCTTCTTGTTGGAGGCGTCCAGCTTCTGCGCTTCTTTCAGCAGTTCCTGATTCTTCTTGACCACTGCGCGCTGGGTCGTGACCTGAGTCGTCAGAACCTTGTTCTGCTGAGCAAGACGCTCACGCAACGCTGCATAGTCGACGGACGCATCATTGGCGTTCGCAGGCAGTGCCGTTTGGGTGTCTGTGGCGGGGGTGCTGTTGCTCTGGCAAAAACCCGGTATGGCAGAGATAGACAACAGCAGGGCACATGTCGGAAGAAAACGCATCGTATTACACCTCATTCCCGTAGGTTGAACTTCATCGAGCGCCGCGTGGAAACACTCCGCGCGATAGGGCATCGATTTGCCTTATCGTAACCAAGGTGTACCGTTCTGGCAGTATCACTTTCGGACTACTCAGTTGAGACAAATGGGTTCTTGGCTTTCGTTAAGTTGCGATTGGCGGTTGGAAGCCGCATGGTTTCTTGAGCTTAGACGGAAACCTTGACCCACTCTTCGCGCTGTTTGTCTTTTAATCTTAAGTAACCATGCGGCAGTGGGGAGCCTTGCTTGAATTGAAAAATCAACCGGAGTACTGTGTTGGCATCGTTTGTACGAAACGGAGGGCTCATATGAAATCTGTTGGCGTCTTGCCGCTCGCCATCGTGCTCGCGACCCCGTGCATCCTTGCCCAGGACGTCGTCCTGCACCTCAACCCAAACACCTCGGGCGCAAATTGTCCCGTCGCCTTGAGCGTCAATCATGGATCTACCTTGCCGTCCAGGAAAACGGTCGGGCCACTCGCGGCTCCCCCCGCGCCGGTGCAGGAACAACGTATCCAGCTCACGATGACTAATCCCTCCCAACAAGAAATTGTGAAGGCGCAAATCACGGTTCACGGCTTGAGTGATAAGTGGAGATACGTTCCCCTGCCGGAGGCGCCAGCGCCAGATTTGACAAAAAGGGTCGAAGTCACCCTGGACGTGAGAGGAAACAGCCACGCTTCGAGTGATGTGTCGCTAAGCCGCTTCACTTCTGTAACCTCTGTCGATCTAAATTCGCTCACCTACGCCGACGGTTCCACCTGGGAAGCATCCTCCTCAGCCGCCTGTAGTGTTGCCCCCAACCCATTCATGCTAGTCACCGCGACTCGCTAGTTTGACTGACCTTTCCTCTCCTGTTCTGGGAAGACGAGCGCAACACACACAAGACGATCACTAAAGTCATCCCCCAGTTTGGCGATGAGCAGAACGAATGGAGCGTGCCTCCCGTCTGGCGGACTCTCCAATCGCGACCCGTCGCTGCCATTCTGCTGGTAATCCTGATTGAGCACTGAGCTGACGGAGTCAAGGACAGACTCGTGCGAAAACTCTGGCTAGCAGCATTCATCACCTTCTTGCTCTTCTCACCGGTCGCCCCGCTCCTCCACGGTTGCACCGCATCGCTCACCTCTTTCGGCGCAGTTCCAGATGGCGTGACCGACAATCTCTCCGCTATCCAAGCCACCTTCAACTACGCCCTCGCTCATCACTGCACTGCGCTGATCCCGGCCGGAAATTTTGCTTACACAGGCACCCCCATCGCCACCTCGATCGCCGTTTCAGGCACTGGCGCATCTTCGGTCCTCATCCCGCTCAACCCCGCCGAAGAAGCTCTCGTGCTTTCCGGCAGCGACCCTTCTGCCACGAACTTCTCTATGCGCTCGACTGCCACCCTGCGGCTTACAACCCCGCAATCCGGTATGGTTCTCGCCCTGAATGCTACTAACTACCGCGTCCAGAACCTGCTCATCTCCGGATCTGCGAGCGTGGGGATCATGTCCTACAACAGCTCAGATGGACAGATCCTTAACAACACCGTCCAGAACACCCTTGCTGATTCGATCACCCAGATCGTCGGCTCCTCTTCGATTACCGTCTCCGGCAACCGCACCCTTAACTCCGGCGATGATGGCATCTCTGCCGTGAGCTACGTGGGCTCGCCCATGGTCTCCGGCATCACCGTCCAGGGCAATACCATCCTGTCGAACTTGGGGGGGCGCGGGATCTCGGTCGTAGGCGGAAGCAATGTCACCATCAAGCAGAACTACGTCTCGAACCCCGACGGCTTTTCGGACATCTACCTGGCTGCCGAAAACCAATGGGACACCCTTGGAGTGTTCAATGTGACCGTCACTTCAAACACCTTGCTCGACGGCGGTCCCAACCAGGGGACGCTCACCGTCTATAACTCTCAGGGGCCGACTTACACCGTCACGGGCCTGACGATTTCTGCGAACCAGTTCGTCGACCCGGCTTTTGCGGCTATCCAGCTTGTCGGCAACGGCGTCGAGACGCTGCGGGTAGAAAACAACACGGACTACTCGACCGGCTCTCTCGGCGAGGCAGCCGACCCCCTGGCTGTCTATACCGTGTCCGGGAACCGCACGCTGGTGCCGAGCGATTACACAACTCCGATAGCCAGGCCCGGGGGCGGCTGTAATTTCGCTGGCTGCTAACAAGCCTCCGCATGTGCTTCTCTCTGCGCGTGGTTCCGTGACGAAGGCCCGGTGCCCCACATCTCGCTCGTTTTTCGCGAGATGTGGGATACCGCCAATGTGGACCGCTAAGTGCATCGGAAGAATCGAAAGTCAGAGGGAAGGAGCAGTGGATCCCACATCTCGCGAAAAACGAGCGAGATGTGGGGCACCCGGCCTTCGTCACGGAACCAGAGCACTCGAACCGGCAGTTCTCACGCACACTCTTTAGCCCCTAAGGTATGCGTTTCCAGCGTCCTGGAATCGACTTGTCTGCCCCATTCAAAAGTGGCTCGCCTACCGATTTCCACATCCTCGGTACACTGACAACTGCTAAGCTGACTCAGTCAAAACCTGAAGGAGCTTCCCGACTACCCTCCATCCTCAGGCTCACCCGTCAATTGCAAAGGACCATGGCCATTTTCCAGCACAACCGAAACTTGTCCGGACCGCCTGCACCGCTTAAAAAGGACTTCCGCATTGGGATACTCGGCAGCGGATTTATCGTCGACGAATGCCATCTCGTGAGCTATAGGCGCGCAGGCTTCAATCCCGTCGGTATAGCTTCGCGCAACCGGGAAAACGCGGCGCGGATTGCGGGGCGGCATATGGTTCCCCGTGTCTATGACAAATACGACCAACTGTTGGACGACCGGACGATTGAGATCCTCGATATCGCGGTTCCTCCACAGTTCCAAGGTGACTTGATTCGTGCAGCATGTGCAAGGGCCACGGTGAGGGGAATTCTGGCTCAAAAGCCTTTGGCCCTCGACTACGTCGAGGCCGCCCAGCTTGTGCGCTGCTGCGAAGATGCGGGAATAATTCTTTCCGTGAATCAAAACATGCGCTACGACCCGACAGTCTTCGCGGCCAAAACGCTCTTGGAAGAGGACTTTTTCGGCGCTCCGGTTTTTGCCACTATCGATATGCGCGGCATTCCTCACTGGAAGCCATGGCAGATGGAAACCGGGTCGCTAACCCTCAAGATCATGTCGATCCACCATCTGGACTGCATGCGCTCCTGGTTTGGAGACCCGGAGCGCGTCTTTTGCAGCACCCGCTCCGATCCACGCACTCCGTTCCCGCATACCGACGGAATCTGCACCACTATCCTGGAATACGGAAACGATCTGCGCTGTGTCGTGATCGATGATGTCTGGACCGGGCCGGCGAAGGAAGGCTGCCCCGGGGACATCCGCATCGAGTGGCGCGTTGAGGGACTCGACGGGCTGGCTATCGGCGACATTGGTTGGTGCAAAGATCCCTACACCACCCCATCCACGATGCGGTACGCCCGAAAGGGAGACGAGGGCTTCCGCCACTTCCAGCCTGTCGAGAGCTGGTTTCCCGATGCTTTCTCGGCGACCATGGGCCAACTGCTGATCGCCGTGGAGACCAAGCACACCCCCGCAATCAGCGGCAGTGACAATCTTAAAACGATCGCCCTGGTTGAGGCCGCCACCTTGAGTGCCGTCGAGCACCGCATGGTTCGCCCCGACGAGATCGTCAGCGCTGGAACGCGGACATTCAATTGAATCGGCAGGTTCACCGATGCACGTCTTAATCTCTGAAGTGCTGATCTATCTTGGCCCTGAGAAACCGGACCGATTCCCGTAACTCATCCATCCCACCCAAACCATCTTCTATCGAAACCCACGAGTGAAATCCGACGGAAGAAAGTGTTGAGAAAATCTTGTCGTAGTCGTTCATTCCTTTCCCAATGACGCCATGGGAGAGACGGCTGGCGTAGCCCACCGAGTTCTCCTCCTTGCGCAGGTCCTCGATGGTTCCGCTCTTGAGATAGCGGTCGCTGGCATGCATGGTAACCACCCGGTGTTTCACTCGATCCAGCAGCACGAGAGGGTCCTCACCCGCCAGGATGGTATTGGAAGGATCGAAGTTGACGCCGAACCAGGGCGAATCGATTTGATCCACGATCTCCACGAAGACATCCATCTTTTGGGCGAATTCCGGATACTGCCAATAATTGTCTTTGTAGTGGTTCTCCATAGTCAAAACAATCCCATTCGCTTCAGCAGACGGTAATAAGCCCCTCAGAACCCGAACCACCTGTGCCACGCCGTCTTCCCGGGTGAGTTCCGGCCGGCGCTGACCCGAGAGCACGCGGCAAAAGCGGCCGCCCAAAAAAGCAGTTATCTCCATCATCCGCTTTTCGCGCTCGATCTCCTTTTGCAGAAGCAGGGGATCGGGCTGCGTAAAATCGGGAGAGCAGCAGAGCATTGGCATGGCAAGATTGTGGCGTTCGAGGGCAGCCTTGACCTTCGAGAGAAACGGCTCATCGTCTTCTAAAAACCCCCAATAGAATTCGAGCCCATCGACACCTAGAGTTGCGGCGAGTTCAATCCACTCGAAAACAGTCATGGTGTGATGGACGCACAACTCGTCCATGTAACATTTTGGGAAAGCGGCCAGTTTAGGCTTCACGAAAGCGAGGTTCCTCGGCAGGATTTTGCGGACACGAAAGCTGATTACGAAACGTATATCCAATATTGACTTGCTTGTCTACCAACAGATCGCGACACATCCGCTCAGAGAGCGCAACAGCCTTGACCGTGAACGATTTGCCATCTACAAAGGTCTGGTTCGTTGCTTTTCCATCGTGGCAGGCAGGATGGACGGCGAATTACACTTTTCAAAGGGCATGGCATGACGAAGATTCGTACCGCGCTGATTGGGTGCGGGAAGGTTGGCCAGATTCATGCAGCGGCACTGCACTCGTTAGCTCAATCGGACTTCGTGGCTGTTTGCGATAACGCCCCGGACCGTTCCCAGCAGTTTGCCGGCAGGTATGGGGTGGCGGCATATACCGATATTCGGCAAATGATTTTGGACAAAGCCGTGCAAGTGGTTTGCCTTTGTACGCCGCATCCATTACATGCTGAAGCAGCGATCCAGGCCGCCGAAGCAGGCGCGCATGTGCTGGTAGAAAAGCCGATGGCCGCGCGTCTTGCCGATTGCGATGCCATGCTTCAAGCGACACGTAAACACCATGTGCATCTGGGAGTGGTGAGTCAGCGGCGGTTCTTTCCTCCTGTGCTGCGGATGAAGTCGGCCCTGGACGCGGGCAAGGTTGGGTCTCCCATCCTCGGAACATTCACCATGCTCAGCCATAGGGATGAGAACTACTACCGGTCAGACCCCTGGCGAGGCAAATGGAGCACGGAAGGCGGCGGCGTTTTAGTCAATCAGTCCCCACATCAATTGGACCTGCTCCAGTGGTTCATGGGGCCGATCGAGGAAATCAGTGGCTTCACCGGCAATCTGAACCATCCCTACATTGAGGTGGAGGATACGGCCGTGGCGACGATCCGCTTTCGCAACGGTGGCCTGGGTGCAATCATTACCAGCCTGTCTCAGAAGCCCGGAATCTATACCAAAGTACATATTCATGGATCGAACGGCGCCTCTGTTGGGGTGCAGACCGACACCGGCGCCACGTTCGTTGCTGGAATGTCGGAAATCATCGAGCCACCCTTCAATGACTTATGGACAATTCCGGGTGAGGAACACTTACTAAGTGAGTTTCAGCGACAGGACCGGGATAGCTTTAGCAAAGTCGACAGCACACGCTATTACCACGAACTTCAGATTCGGGAATTTCTGGACGCAATCAGCGTTGGGCAGTCGCCATCCGTCACAGGAGAGGAGGGAAGAAAGGTGGTAGAAATGTTCACCGCTATTTATCTGTCTAATACTGATCGACGCTCCATTAAATTCCCGGTTACTGAATAGCACAGTAGTTACTCAGTGTCGACTTGCGTGCGTCCTAAGTATAAAGTCGCTTCTTCGGCGCAAATAGTGGAAGCTTCTCAAACTGTATGATTGTGGTACAGAGACAAACTGTAATACCTGAAGAGAAGCTCCCTACCGTGCCGTTCTCGAGGACCGCCATGCTTGGGGGAAAACTGACCTTGGGTCCATGCACATAGCCGCGGTTACTTTCTGCTTGTTTTGAGCAGAAAGATGTCCCGCCGGGAAGAGAAGCCTAGACTCGCTTATCGTGCGACGGCATAACACGTTAGCAAAGTAACGGACGGTGTGCCTGTCGCCGATGAAGAGTTTAGTTCCTATACCCTTTGGCGCGAGGTCCCAAATTAATGGAACATCTGGCGAAGGTAACCATTTACCGCGCAGGCAGCCGGGCGAACGGGCGATACGTTAGAACCGTCTTATTCAGCGCGCGGCAGAGCGAGGAAATGGTCAGCGCAGCCACGCAACTGCCATCGTTGGACGCAGGGTGCTACTGGACCTCGGCTTGCCTCCTCGCCTGAAAGAAGGACCTGATGGAGCCGCGGCGCAGGTGAAGAGGATGAGTGCATCTCGTCTGGTGACCCTGGGAGTTCTGATCCCTCTGAGCGCCGCTTCGCTTTGGCTGTCTGCCGGGTATGCCGAGGTTTTGGGACCCAACTTTGCACGTTTCATGCCGCATGGCTACTGCTACATGTGGGATCCGCGCATCGTGTGGCTACATGTCATCTCCGACGGTCTGATCGCCGCCGCCTATTACTGCATTCCCATCATCCTGATCTACTTCATCGGCAAGAACCGCTCCCAACCCTTAAACAAAATCTTTTGGATGTTCGCCGCCTTCATTCTGGCGTGCGGCACCACGCACGTAATGGAGATCTGGAACATCTGGCACGCTACCTACTTTGCCGCCGGGGTAATCAAGGCGCTCACGGCGGCAGTGTCAATGGTCACGGCGGCCATGCTGATACCGCTGGTTCCAAAGGCCATGTTACTTCCCAATTTGGTGCGCTCCCAACAGCAGGAACTAGCCCACCGGTTGCAAGCGGAGGTAAGCGCGCAGCTTTCGTTGGAGGAACAAACGCAAAAGCTTCAGTCTGTGCTGGAGAGCATGACCGAAGGATTGGTGGCGGTGGATGCAGAGGGAAAGATCGTGCTCTGGAATGCCGGGGCTTCTAAGCTTCTCGGCCTGGAAGCGGCGGCGATTGCCGCTCACGCATGGGCTGAACATTACGGCTTTTTCATGAACGATACGGTGACCCCTTATCCGGCCGACCAGACGCCCTTACTCCGCGCCCTTCGCGGAGAAGCGACGAGGACGGAGATGTTTGTGCGCAACGAACAGATCCCGCAGGGCGCCTATGTCGAAATCTACGGCAATCCGATGTTTGGTAAGGGGGGTGCGATTTGCGGCGGCGTAGCGGCTTTCCGCGACATCACGCAGTTAAGGAAAGATGAACGGATAATCAGAAAGCTCAACGAAGATCTGGAACGAAGGGTAGCGGAGCGAACAACCCAGTTGGAAACCGTCACCGCGGAAGTGTCTGACCAACAGTTCGCCCTCGATCAGCACGCCATCGTGGCGATGACCGACGTTCGGGGCACGATCACCTATGTAAACGACAAATTCTGCACCATCAGTAAGTATTCCCGAGAGGAATTGATGGGCCAGAACCACCGCATCCTCAACTCCGCGCACCACCCCACGGAATTTTTCCAGGATATGTACGCCACCATTGCTCGTGGTAACGTCTGGCGCGCCGAAATCAGGAACCGGGCTAAGGATGGGTCGATTTACTGGGTCGACACTACCATCGTCCCAACCTTAGGCGCGGAAGGCAAACCGCGCCAATACGTCGCCATCCGCGCCGATGTGACCGAGCGCAAGCGGGCCGAGGAAGACCTGGCCAAACTGCATCAGGAATTGGAAGCCCGCAATCTGAAGTTGGAAGAGCAAACGGTCGAACTCCAGCGAACGCGTGACGAGCTGGAATCGCGCGTCATTACGCGGACGCAGGACCTCGCCAAGGCTAACGAGACGCTCGAAAGCAGCAACATCGAATTACAGCAGTTCGCCTACGTTGCATCCCACGATCTGCAATCCCCGCTACGCAGCATCAGCGGCTTTGTGCAATTGCTCAAGATGGACTACGAGGAGCAGCTGGACGATCAGGCGCGCGACTATATTCGCCGGACCGTGCAATCCATTGCGCAAATGCAAACCCTGATTCGCGACTTGCTTTCCTATTCGCGAGTGGAATCGCGCTCTCGGCCGTTCGTAGCAGTGCCTCTCGCCGACGTGGTCCATGGTTCGGTGTCGCTACTGGAGTCGTCCATCCGAGATGCCGCGGGGCAAGTGACTTGCGGCGACTTGCCGGCCGTATTGGGTGACAGCTCCCAATTGGCGCAACTGATGCAGAACCTGATCGGCAACGGGCTCAAATATCACGGGACCGAACCGCCGCATGTCCATGTGTCCGCCGAGCCGGGCATAAAGAAAAATGAATGGATCGTTTCCGTGCGCGACAACGGGATCGGCATCGACCCGAAGTATTTCGGGCGCATCTTTGAAATCTTCAAACGGCTCCACGATCAAAAGGAGTATCCGGGTACAGGCATAGGGCTGGCCGTGTGCCGCCGGGTGGTGGAACGCCATGGCGGCACGATTTGGGTGGAGTCCGAGCCGGGGCACGGAAGCAATTTTCGCTTCACAATTCCTGCGGGCGCGGTAAAAAGTATGGCCGAAACGGAGAGGACGGACGAGATCAATGATCAACAAACTTACCAACACGAGGCCGGCTGAGATTCTATTGGTGGAAGACAACGATAACGATGTGGAGCTGACCCGCATCGGGTTCAAGAAGTCCAAGCTGCTGCTCAACCTGCATCATGCCAAAGACGGGGTGGAGTGCATGGACTTTCTACGCAGGCAGGGTGCGTATGCCGACGCTCCGCGGCCGGACTTGATCCTGCTCGACCTGAACCTTCCGCGCATGAACGGGCAGGAGGTGCTGGCGGAAATCGTGGCCGACGATGCGCTGTGCAACCTGCCGGTCATTGTGCTGACAACTTCGACGGACGAGGAGGAGATCATTAAAATGTACAAGCTGCGCTGCAGCTCATATATCGCCAAGCCGGTAGACTTCGAACAGTTTCTGCGCGTGGTGCAGTCGCTGGCCGATTACTGGTTTACCGTGGTGGTGCTGCCGCCTGCACAAGGCGAGATAGAAGCCAAGGCGCTGGCGAGTGTAAGTACGGTCAGCTGAAAACTTTTCCACGAACTGCCGAAGCTGTCGAGACTGCGAGCGTCCCGCTTCGCGGGGCTCCGCCGCTAAGCCTGGCAATCCGGTCACCGATCGATACGGACATAGATGGCTAAGTCGGCGATTGGGACATCAGCAATTGAGGTGATTTTGGGTGATCAGAAGATGATGCTCGATCTCAACGGGAGTATCGCGTCGGAGGCCCGCTATCGTGGCCTGTTAGAGGCAGCTCCGGACGCGATGGTGGTGGTCAACCAGGATGGGGGAATTGTCCTGTTGAATGTGCAGGCGGAGAAACAGTTCGGCTATCAGCGCGATGAACTGCTCGGCCAGAAGATCACCAGGATCATTCCCGAAGGCTTTGCGGAACGGTTGATCGCTGACGGAATCCGCACCCCGACCGACGCTCTGGCGCAGCAGATAGGCATGGGCATCGAGTTATCTGGACGACGCAAGGATGGTAGCCGGTTTCCGATCGAGATCATGCTGAGCCCGTTGGAAAGCGCCGAGGGAATCCTCGTGACAGCCGCAATCCGCAACATCACCACCCGCAAGGACTCGGAGGCCCGCTATCGTGGCCTGTTAGAGGCAGCTCCGGACGCGATGGTGGTAGTCAACCAGGATGGGGGAATTGTCCTGTTGAATGTGCAGGCGGAGAAACAGTTCGGCTATCAGCGCGATGAACTGCTCGGCCAGAAGATCACCAGGATCATTCCCGAAGGCTTTGCGGAACGGTTGATCGCCGACGGAATCCGCACCCCGACCGACGCTCTGGCTCAGCAGATAGGTATGGGCATCGAGTTATCCGGACGACGCAAGGATGGTAGCCGGTTTCCGATCGAGATCATGCTGAGCCCGTTGGAAAGCGCCGAGGGAATCCTTGTGACGGCCGCAATCCGCAACATCACCACCCGCAAGGACTCGGAGGCCCGCTATCGTGGCTTGTTGGAGGCAGCTCCGGACGCGATGGTGGTAGTCAACCAGGATGGGGGGATTGTCCTGTTGAATGTGCAGGCGGAGAAACAGTTCGGCTATCAGCGCGATGAACTGCTCGGCCAGAAGATCACCAGGATCATTCCCGAAGGCTTTGCGGAACGGTTGATCGCCGACGGAATCCGCACCCCGACCGACGCTCTGGCGCAGCAGATAGGCATGGGCATCGAGTTATCTGGACGACGCAAGGATGGTAGCCGGTTTCCGATCGAGATCATGCTGAGCCCGCTGGAAAGCGCCGAGGGAATCCTCGTGACAGCCGCAATCCGCAACATCAGCGCACGCACTAAGTCAGAGCGGGACAAGGCAAATCTCAGAGATCAGGCCACCGCCCTGCAAGCAGCCCATAGCGAACTGGAGCTGCGGGTCAACGAACGCACGCGCGAGCTGGCGGCGTCTAATCAGATTTTAGAACGAAGCAACATCGAGTTACAGCAATTCGCCTACATAGCATCCCACGACTTACAGTCCCCACTGCGCAGCATTAGCGGGTTCGTTCAACTGCTCAAAATGAAATACGAAAGCAAGCTGGACGAGCAGGCTGGCGACTGGATTCGTCGTGCTGTGCAAGCGATAGGTCAAATGCAGGCCCTGATACAGGATTTGCTCGCATATTCGCGAGTCGACTCGCGCCTCCGGCCCTTCATGCCGACCTCCTTCCTGGATGTTTTCAATGACACCGTAGGCCTACTTGAGTCATCCATCAGCGAAGCCGGGGGACAAGTCACCTGCGGTGAACTGCCCGTGATTATGGGTGACCGCTCCCAGTTGGTTCAGCTAATGGATAACCTCATCGGTAACGGGCTCAAGTACCACGGTGACAAAGCGCCGCATGTCCACGTGTCAGCGGAACGCAACGGGAATAAATGGAACTTTTCCGTCAGCGACAACGGGATTGGCATCGCCCCCGAGTACTATGAGCGGATCTTCGAAATATTCCAAAGGTTACACGACAAAAAAGACTATCCGGGAACCGGCATCGGACTTGCTGTCTGTCGCCGCATCGTAGGTGGCCACGGCGGCACGGTTTGGGTGGAGTCCGAGCCGGGACAAGGAAGCACATTTCATTTCACAATTCCCGCAGGGGCGGAAAAAACCTAGTGGACAGCAAACAGCCTAGTGCCAGGCCCGCACAGGTTCTCCTCGTAGAGGACAACAATAACGATGTGGAACTGACCCGCCTTGCCTTTGAGATGTCCAATCTGGCGTTTCGCCTCCATCACGTGAACGATGGAGTTGACTGCATGGCCTTCTTGCGCAAGGAGGGCCAATACATCGACGTGCCAACGCCCGACCTGATCCTGCTCGATTTGAATATGCCCCGAAAGAATGGGCGTGAAGTCTTGACCGCGATGATGTCGGATGAAATCCTTCGCTATCTACGGGTCGTTGTCCTAAGTACTTCTTCGAATGATGAGGAAATCCTGAAGATGTACAAGCTGGGCTGTAGTTCTTACATCGTCAAGCCTGTCGACTTTGAGCGTTTCCTGGCGATCGTTCGATCGTTGGCGGAGTATTGGTTTACGATTGTTATGTTGCCGCCGAAAGTCTCGACAATAACTCCGGCTGCTCGCTTGGGAGCTTGAACTCTTGCAAACTTAGTCCGGGAGAGCCTGCCTTGAGCTTGCCGAACGGGGACGGACCGGTGCTGAAGAGTCTGCGTGAAAACTGCCGAGATTTTGAAACTCAGTCCCGCAGGGACGGCTGAGTGTAGCCCAGGACGACAGTCCTGGGTATGTGCTCTTTAGACCCTGAGGGCAGTTGCCATTCGACTGGAATCGTCCCCTCAGTGGCTAAAGCTGGATCCATTTCACAGCTGTACGTACGGCCTAAAGGCCGTACCCTTCACAAGACTAGTTGCGAGGATTTAGAGCGACCTGGCTTTTTCAGCGGACTGTCGTCCTGGCCTACAGTATCCAGTCTTGTCCAATGGGGTTTGTGAAGGAGCCCAGCGGTTTTCGTTTCATGACCACCGCACGACCGAGAATCGTCGCCACACTCTCAGTCTTGGGCCGTGAATAACTAGTGCCACTGGCAATCCGGCGTTTGATCGATTCGATCATCTCTGTTGGGTCCGTCCGCTTGATCATGATCTCGTCGGCTTGTCGCAAGATAGCCTGGGCTGCAACATCCATCTCTGGGGAAGCCGGTTAGCAATACTGCGACTGCGTTGGGATTGATATGACGCATTGCACTTATCACGGTGAGACCGTCGGATGCTCCTGGCAGATGTAGATCACTCAGCAGGACGTCGTACCGTTCTGTGCTGATGAGCTTCAAAGCCTGCCCAACGTTGCACGCAACCGTTAAGTCGAAGCCCTCGCGCTCAAGCAGACTCCGCATAATAATATTTTGCGCCTCGTCGTCATCTACAAGCAGAATCCGAATAGGAGCCACACAGTTTCCCTGGAAGGTCGGTTGTTCTTTTCTTCGGCAAAAAGAAGCGGAGGCTTCTCAAACCGTACGGTTGTGGGACAGAGAAAAACCTTAATACCTCAAGAGAAACGCCATACCGTATCAGTTTCGAGGACCACCTCTGGGTTGGGAAGAAATCTGACCCTGGGGTCCATGCACATGGTCGCGGTTACTCTCTACTGGAAAGCCCGGCCACGCTTTCTGTGCGTCTGCAAAGCACGCTCCCAATGTAACGGACGAAGTATCTGTCGCCGATGAAGGATTCAGCTCCTGTACCCTTTGCGAGGTCTGCAAATTAATGGACAACTGGCCGGGATTACGATTCGCCCCGCGGCCAGCCGGCGCAGCCGCCAACGTGTCAGGTGCTTCCCGCCGGGTTCCTGGGCTCCTGCCCCCGCCATGGGCGACCTTCTGACCCGCCTGAGCCCCGGAGCGAGTTCCTTAACGAACTGTACTTGCTCGGGCATGGCCGGTTCTTGGCTTGCACGTTTGGCTGATCTCGAAAGCCTCGGTGATTTTATCCAGTAAAGGTTGCCCGCATGACCTCCCGTTCTGACGCCAACCTTGGAAAGCGGTTAAAAGCATTCGTCTCAATCGCCGCTGTCTTCTCCATGGTGTTTGGGCTCTCGGGGCTGATAGGGTGGGCACTGAACTTACCGGCTTTGGTCACCTGGGGAGACGGGACGGCGATGGCCCCCAACGCCGCTACTTGCTTCCTGTTGGCCGGTCTTTCCCTATTCCTGCAAAGGGAAAAAGACAAGCAGCCCTTGGCGCAGCTCCGGAAATTCATTGCGCGGGCCTCAGCAGCCACGGTTGGTCTGGCCGGATTGCTCACCCTCGCGGAACAGATGTTCGGCAGCGACTTCGGAATCGATCGGCTCCTGCTGTGGCGATCGCCAGGGTCACGGATTGCCGCCGCCCAAATCGTCATGTCCCCTGTCGCCGCAGGAGCCTTCCTGTTGCTTAGCCTCGCTTTGCTGGTGATCGATTGGCGGACCAGGGGAGAGAGATGGCCTGCTCAATTTATTTGTCTGGCCGCGGCATTAGCACCCGTATTTGGGGTACTCGGCTGGATCCTGGGACCGGGGGCGCCTCCCATCACCTTGGCTTGGCCTGCGGTGGTGGCGTTTGCCATGCTGACCGCTGCTCTTCTGTGTTCCCGCGCACCTTGGGCCATAGGCGGCGTTCTCACACGCCAGCGTCCGGGAGCAAAGATGTTGCGCGGAGCCTTCCCCGCCGTCCTGCTAATGCTCTGCGTCCTCGGTTGGTTGCTCTCGAAACCTTTACTGAGCGGGGTGCACTTCACCTGGGCCGAGGTGACCGTGCTGGCAATCGTCACCGGCAGCATGATCGCGGGTTTCATCGGTTGGACTACCTTCATGGTTGATCGCAGCGATCGAGAGCGGAAAAGGCTGGAGGAAGCCCTTCAGCTCCGCCAGGAACACCTGGACCGGCTTCTCAGCACCATGGAGGAACCGGAAACCGAAGCCCGGTTACGCAAGCTGGTCAAGGTGGGGGTCGCCGGAGCCGTGCTTCTGACCGGTCTTCTGGGTTTGCTTTCGTGGCGCATGGAACTGCAAGCGGCGGCGGATGCCGATTGGGTTGCCCACTCCCATAAAGAGTACGCGACCCTGGAACTCACGCTCCGGGATCTGGTCGACGTGGAGACCGGAGCACGCGGCTTTGCTCTAAGCGGCCATGAGCCTTTTTTGGAACCATACAATTCGGGAAAATCCGCCGTCGGTCTGGATCTGCAGGCGTTGCACACGCTCATCGTTAACCCGGACCAGGTAAGACGGTTGGGCATGCTGGGAGAGCAGGCGAAAATCAGGCTCCAATATGCCGCAGGTCTTGGTGGCCGCACGGCGGCAATCGGGAACGCCCCCACCCCTTGCTTGGCTCATGCAGGGCAAGCAGGCCATGGATGCAGTGCGGAGCACGGTACAGGAGATGGAGGACCAGGAGAACCTGTTGCTGGAGCAGCGAACGCAACGCGCCCGGGGCACACGGCGTTTCACCAGCTCGGCCATCGGGTTAGGCTCAATCCTTGGAATCATCTTCCTGTCCATCGCCGGCCTCACGGTAAACCGGGAGATCCGCGTCGCCGCCAAGGCTCAGGCTCAAGTCAAGGCCTTCAACATCGATCTCGAACAGCGCGTGGAGCAACGCACGGCAGCGCTGCAAGCCGAAGTGGCGGTTCGCAAGCGGACCGAGGAAATGCGCGAACTGCTGGCCGGGATCGTGGAATCCTCCGATGACGCCATTATTAGTAAGACACTGGACGGAACGATTTCCGCCTGGAATCGTGGCGCTGAGAAGGTGTTCGGCTACTCGGCGGCAGAGATCGTGGGCAAATCAATACTGCTGCTATTGCCGCCCGAGCGCATTAACGAGGAGTCAGACCTCGTGGCCAGGATCAAGCGTGGCGAGAGCGTTGAACATTTCGAAACTGTACGGGTGAGGAAAGGCGGCGCCCACATTGACGTTTCGGTGACTATTTCGCCGATTCGAGATAGCAATGGCATGATTGTGGGGGCTTCCAAAGTTGCCCGCGATATCACCGAGCGCAAGCTTAAAGCAGAGGCATTGCGCGAGAGCGAAGAACGTTTCCAGACCATGGCCAATGGTATCCAGCAACTTGCCTGGATGGCGGAAGCGGATGGGTCAATCTTTTGGTACAACCAGCGCTGGTACGACTATACGGGCACAACGTTGGAGCAGTCGAAAGGATGGACGTGGGAGAAAACCCATGACCCCGCGTTCTTGCCCAAGGTGCTGGATCGATGGCGGGAAGCGATTGCCACCGGTACGCCCTTCGATATGGAATTTCCGCTACGCGGAGCGGACGGCAGTTTTCGCACGTTCCTAACTCGCGTCATGCCACTGCGAGACTCGGCAGGCCGAGTGGTTCGTTGGTTAGGAACGAATACCGATATCAGCGATCGCAAGAAGGCAGAGGAACAATTAGCCCAGTCGGCAGTGGAGTTACGCCACTCTCAGCAGGCTCTGGAGACCGAGACTTTCATGCTCCAGTCGGTGCTGGATAGCATGGTCGAGGGATTGGTCGCTGCCGATGAGCACGGAAAGTTCATCCTCTGGAACCCGGCAGCGGAAAAAATAATTGGTCTCGGGGCGGCTAACATTTCCCCCGCTGAGTGGGGCGCACATTACGGCGTCTTCTTCCCCGACATGATCACACCGATACCGCCTGGGGAAACTCCTCTGGAGTGCGCCGTTCGCGGGGAGGCGGGCACCAGCGAGATATTCCTGCGCCACGCCGGACTCGACCCGGGAGTATGGCTGGAGACCAACGGTTCGCCTTTGATAGATAAGGACGGAGTGGTGCGTGGAGGCGTGCTCGCGTTTCGGGATATCAGCCGCAGAAAAGCGGATGAAATCGAGATCCGCAAACTCAACGAGGACCTGGAAGACAGAATAGCCAAGCGTACTGAGCAACTGCGAGCCACCAACAATGAATTGGAGGCGTTTTCCTACTCTGTTTCCCATGATCTGCGTGCCCCACTCCGTCACATCGCTGGCTTTTCCAGGATCCTGGTGAAGGAGTTTGGCCCGGCGATAGGGATCGAAGCACGAGAGCATCTCCAGCGTATCGAAGATGCGGTTCGCCGGATGGGCTTGATGATCGATGCTTTGCTGAAAATGGCGGTTCTGCGCCGGCAGTCCTTGCAGCTGGATTACTGCGAACTAAATCCCATCGTCGATGAGGTGATTTCGATGCTGCAGCCGGATTGCCAGCAACGCAACGTGGAGTGGCGTATTGCCAAGCTTCCCGCACTGCACTGCGACCCGATCTTGATAGCGCAAGTTTTTCAAAACTTGATCGGCAATGCTCTGAAGTATTCCCGTGGGCGGGCAAGGGCCGTGATCGAAGTCGACAGTATCCAGCAGCCGGACAAACCGCCCATCATTTTCGTGCGCGATAACGGCGCGGGCTTCGAGCTGAAATACGCCGAGAGGCTGTTCGGGGTGTTCCAGCGCTTCCACACGGATTCAGAGTTTGAAGGAACCGGTGTGGGCCTGGCTACCGTGCACCGGATTATTCAAAAACATGGCGGAATGATCTGGGCCGAGTCTGAGCCCGATCACGGAGCCACTTTCTATTTTGCTCTGCAAATGACCGAGCAAGTGTGGACGACACCAACAACAAAGGCAGCTTCATGACCTGTCCTTTGAGTCCTAACCGGAGCGTCGGAAAGGTCATTCAAGTAACCGGCTCTTTTGACCGATCTAGGATGAAGGAGCCCGGAAGCGTTTTTGTTTGTAAGCAATGCGGAACCGTTTAAATATGCCGGGGCGAGAGTAATCCCATAAGATGCGTGGATCGCCGTGGAAGGTAATTCCACAGCCAGGGAGTGCCGATGATGGACCCAAAAAGGACAATCCTCCTGGTCGAGGACGACGATCTCGATGCTGAGCTGGCTTCAAGGGCATTTGAACGAGCCAAGGTCAAGAATCCACTGGTACGAGTCCGCGACGGACCGGATGCGCTCGACTACCTTTTCGCGCGCGGCAAGTATGCAGCGAGGAACGCACACGATTTGCCGGTGTTTGTCCTGCTCGATCTCAACATCCCTAAGATCAGCGGGTTGAAAGTCTTGGAGGCAATTCGCGGGGATGAAAGAATCAGCCATCTGCCTGTCATTATTCTCACTTCTTCCGGCGAGGAGAGGGATCGGCTAAGTGCATACAAGCACTACGCTAACAGCTACGTCATCAAACCTCTGGATTATGATCAATTTATAGCAGCGATGCTGCAGCTTAGCCTTTACTGGACAGAGCTGAACGAGCCCTCGCCACTTAATATCCTCGTAACACCCACCACAACTTAGGTTTTCTTCTGACTCAGGGCTAGGTTGCTCCCTGTAAGCAGACGGCAGTGTTGATTTGATCCCGCACTTCGGCAGCCGCGCGTTCGGCCAATGTTCCCATCGATTCGTTTGTTTCTCTTGACATCGGAGACAGAAAGACGTGGGAAACGGAGACGGTGAAGTTGTCCGATTGGAATTCTCGGTCGCGGCCGAGTTGCTTGAGAATACGTTCGTCGATTACTTCCGCGCTCCGTTGCTGTAGGTCCGCAACCACAAAGAAAAGCTTATGCTCGTCAACCGGGCCCATGCTCGGTAGCAGTATGGCCGTGTCGGCACGCAGGCTCTGTTGCAGAATCGAACGCGCCAGATCCAGAACTTGGTTCGGTACATTTGGCGAGCCGTCCCGGGGTTCGATCTGCGCCGCAAACAGCGCAATCGAATTGCCGGGCTCTTTTTGTTCTGCCAGGATCGGACGAATTAGGTTAGCGAGAGAGAAGATGGGAAGGGTGAACGAAAAAAGGCTGCCCTTCCCAGGTTCACTGGTCACCCAAATTGCCCCGCCCTGCTGTATGACCAGATCCTTGGCAATGTGCAACCCGAGCCCGAGGCCCCGGCGGCCGGCGCTGCCGGGATCCGTAACCTGGTACAGATGCTCAAAAATTCGCTTTGTCTCCTCAGGCTTAATGCCGCATCCGGTGTCGGATACTTCCACGAGCACCATGCTCCTGTCTTTCTCGTACTCCCTGGCTACGACGGTAACCGTGCCGCCAGTGGGCGTAAATTTAACCGCGTTGTCCAGTAATATGGTCAAAATCTGGCGCACGCGCGTCGCATCCGCAAAAGCCGAGGGCAAGCATGCGGATCGAAGGAAGGACAGAGTAATCTCTTTTTGCTTCGCGGCCCCTCGAAGGGTATCGATGGCGTAGTCTGCGGCCTCATTTACCGAGACAGACTGAAGCTCAACCGTAAGTTTGCCAGACTTCGCCTGGGTTACCTCCAGCAGGTCTTCAATCATCGCTCGTAGCTGGCCAACATTCCTCAAAATGATCTGCAGGTATTCGTCCTGTTGCGGGGTCGTTTGTCCCGCCAGCCCATCCGCAATGATTGAATTAAAGGAATATATCGATGTCAACGGCGACCTAAGCTCGTGTGACACGTGAGAGAGAAAGTCATCCCTTAGCTGTATCTCGTTTTTCCGCATGAGATCGGCTTCTGCCTGCATGCGTTGACGCTCCATTGCGTGGCGGAGAGCTTGTGGGAGAGCTCGGTTTTCGATCTGGCCTTTGATTAGATAATCCTGCGCGCCCTCCCTCATAGCCTCGGCTGCCACGGCTTCGTCCTCGAGGCCCGTCAACACAATCATCACAACGGAGGGGGACGCTGCGCGGGCTCTGCGTAGGATGTCGATACCGTGGCCATCCGGCAGTCCCATGTCCAATAAAACGATATCGACGTCACCCTTTGACAGCCGAATTTCGGCCTCCCGCATATGCGTCACGTGGGTTAATTCGAAGCTACCCTGTTTTTCTTTGCTGAACATCTCGCGCAGCAAGCGAGCATCCGACGAGTTATCCTCGACCAGAAGAACTCGAAGCACCTCGTTTTTTACCAGCACATGTTCTCCACGCGACTGGCGATGTCCAGGCCACCACTAGGACGGAGCAAACCGAAATGTTTCGGCCTATTTCTGTACATCGATCGGATCCCCAACATCCGTGCCGCAAACGAGAACAGGAGACTCGTTGAGCTACTCGTACCACTGTCTCCTCACGGAGGCCGGGTAACAATTGCCAGTGGGGTGTATGACTGAAGTTACAGAATCAACGCAGCAATGGATGATGGGATCCAACCATATTGCCGATTAGTTTTCGGATCACTGCGGAGCTGCATAAAGGCAAGTACATGTATTATCGCTGCACCTTCGGCCGCGATAAGCAGCTCATTTCTATGATCGCTGAACCGGCGAAAAACGAAGAATGGCGGAGAGAGTGGGATTCGAACCCACGGTACCTTGCGGTACACACGCTTTCCAAGCGTGCGCCTTAAGCCACTCGGCCATCTCTCCGTTCTTTGAGCCCGCGCGATGGCCGCACGGCTCAAAAGGCGCCTCATTGACTCTACCATCTCGAATTTGCCATCAGCAAAGATTCGACCCCAAGCCGCCGCCGCCTGATTCAGTTAAGGTGAAAGGGCATGCTTTCCCGCGCTCCAGCCTCGCACGCCTCCCCCGCTGCGCGCTTCCGCAGCGAACTCCAGGCTCTGTTGCTGCTGGCCATCCCGGTGGTGCTCTCCGAGCTGGGCTGGATGTTCATGTCTATCGT
Organism: uncultured Acidobacteriaceae bacterium; assembly: GCA_963805955.1. GTDB lineage: Bacteria > Acidobacteriota > Terriglobia > Terriglobales > Acidobacteriaceae > PALSA-350. The sequence continues at coordinate 23,910 of CAWDVZ010000003.1, read as the reverse complement.
GGACACCATCATGGTGGGTCGTCTGAGCCCGGCTGCCATCGGCGCCGTAGGCGTCAGCAGCGCTCTCTTCTACACCCCGGCGCTCTTCGGTATAGGACTGCTGCTGGGGCTCGATACCCTGGTGGCGCAGGCGTTCGGACGCGGTGATTTCGACGATTGTCACCGGGCGTTGGCCCAGGGTGTTTACCTGGCTATCTTGTACACCCCGATCGCCATGCTGCTGGTGGGTTTCGCGCCCCATCTCTTTCCGCTGCTCAAAATTACCGAGGCGGTGCGCGCGCCGGCCCGGCAATATCTTCAGCTGCTGAATTGGAGCGCCCTTCCACTGCTGATTTACGTCGCGTTCCGGCGTTACCTGCAGGGCGTAGGGAAGGTCAGGCCAGTGACGTTTGCCTTGATCTCCGCCAACCTGGTGAATTGGTTCGGCAACTGGGTGCTCATCTACGGCAAGCTGGGACTGCCCGCAATGGGTGTGCGTGGATCTGCACTTTCCACCGTTGTAGCCCGTGCTTACATGGCCGGGGTGTTGGTCTGGTGGGCATGGAAGCATGAACGCGATCGCGGACACCCGCTCTTTGCCCACTGGCCGGGTCTGCGACCTGCGCAATTCCGCCGCCTGCTGCAGCTGGGATGGCCGGCAGCTTCGCAAGTGGTCTTTGAGGTAGGCGCATTCTCTCTCGCCACGTTGATGGCAGGGCGCCTTTCCCCCGACATCCTGGCCGCGCATCAGATCGTCCTGAATTCGGCCAGCCTTACTTACATGGTGCCCCTGGGTTTCTCGGCAGCGGCAGCCATCTCTGTGGGACATGCCGTCGGGGCAGGGAATCGGGCCCGCGCACGCCGCAATGGCTCCATGGCCATCGCCATCGGCGCCTTGTTCATGGCCCTTGCCGCCACGGCCTTTCTCACTATTCCGCAACGAATCATCCACGTGTACACCCATGACGCCCAGACCGTCGCCGTCGGCGTGCGTCTGCTGGCAGTCGCCGCCGTCTTCCAGGTCTTTGATGGCATCCAGGGCATAGGCACCGGAGCGATGCGCGGGCTGGGCAAAACCCGCGGCCCCATGCTGATCAATCTTGTGGCTTACGGAGTGATCGGCTTACCAATCGGTTATGCGCTCTGTTTCAAAACTTCCCTCGGCATCTACGGCCTGTGGAGCGGGTTAACGCTGGCACTCATCTTTGCGGCCGCGCTGGTGCTGGCGATGTGGCTGAAGGATTCAAGAGTGGTTTGATCTCTGCTCTCGCACCGGGCGGTCAGGAAGGTGCGGGAGATGACTCGACGGGTCTGGGCAACGCGAGTGGCGATGCGCTCAGGCGGTGTCCCAAGCGGTTCATGGGAATCTCGATCAGATAACGGCTCAAGCAGGCACACAGCAGAATTGACAATATGTTCCAGGGAGGCAGCTGAAGGTAGTGAAATGCTCCCTGTGCCATCTCGGAGTGTACCTCCGGCAGAAAGAGCTCTTGCCATAGATAGAGGCTGTAGGAAAGCGCGCCGATCCAGCGCAGCGGCGGCCACTCCAGAACGCGGCTTAACACACTGTTTGGTTGGATGACTGTGCTCACCACCAGCGCTGGTAATAAGACAGCGGTCCATAAAGTCAGACCGCGAGCATGCATAGCCAGCGCGGCTAGGAAGACGGCGAGCGGGACCAGCCAGAGCTGCGGAAAACGAATGCGCGCAACCAGGCGTTGGATGGTGGGAAAGTAGATCGCAGCGAGGCACCCCCACAGCAGTCCATCGATTCTGGTATCCGTGCGCGTCAGCAAATTCGCTTGTGGGAGTACATCCGCGAGCAGTTGAAAATGTCCTTCGATCACCCGCCAGGCGAAGACCACCATCGCCAGCAGGAACGCTACTTTGCCCGCCCGCCTCGGTTTCACTGCCAGCAGGAGCATTGGCCAGAGGAGATAAAAGTGTTCTTCAACCGCCAGCGTCCAGAAATGCGCAGTGTAAAAGCCACCGTGCTCGTCTATGCCGAGAGGTCGGTAATTGCGATAAAAAAGCAGGCAGCTCGGCAGGTCCGCCAAATTTACCGGAAGCGCACAAAACACCGCCAAGGCACACATTACGGCCAGGACAGCATAGTACGGAGGCAGTATGCGAAAGCATCTCCGAATATAGAAGCGGCGAAGACTGATGTCGTCATCCGCCGCAAACTCCTTGAGCAGGAGCCCGCAAATGAGGAAACCGCTAATGGCGAAGAATATGTCGACTCCGAGAATGCCGTGAGAAGACACCTTTCTCAGCACCCCGTTGTGGAAGAAGCCCGATTGGCCGTGGTAGAGGATGACTCCAATGACGGCCACGGCGCGCCAGCCGTCCAAAGTGGGAATATTTGTCTGACGACTCAATGGTTCGCCCTCGCGTCTTGAGTGCGGCAGCGGGCTCGGCAACTTGCGCTCGGGGTCCGTGCGCAGATCAAGTTTGGGAACGCCGGTATGGTCGCCGGGGGGAGCGACGGCATCAAATAATCAAAACTTGCAAAAAGATCTGAACGGTCACGCTGCTAGCGGACCTCGTTAAGCGTGTCTTTACTTTAGTCCAGGCATAATGAACCGAACGTTATATCTTTCGATAGGCAGCAATCTTGGGGGACGTCATGTCTGATAACAGATATTCTGTCTACTAGAGCAAAAGGGCCAAATCCCCTTGGTTTGCGTGGGTCTTCTGGCTAGGCTGTCTTACACAGGGTCAAGTACCGGGCGTGCATCTCTTCGGCGATCTTGTCCCAGGTAAAATGCCGCAGCGCGCGCTGACGTCCTGCCCTGCCCATGGCTTCTCGCAGGTCGTCATCGTTGAGCAGCAACAGAAGCGCCTGGGCCAACTCGGTGGCGCTGTTTTTCTCCACCAGAATGCCGGTCTTGCCGTCGATCACCGTTTCTACCAGTGTGCCGGAACGGCTGGTCACCACCGGGAGACCGGCTGCCATAGCCTCCACAGCCGGAAGACCAAAGCCCTCGTCCCATATGGGCGCAAAGGCAAAAATATCGGATTGATAGTATCGATCCACCAACTCAGGCCGCTGAAACATTCCCAGAAACGATACCTTGCCGGCAATCTCCTCGGGCAGACGCGACTCCAGGTAACGGAGATACAGTCCCTTGGTGGGTTGATTTCCCGTTAATCTTCGATTTGACTAACGACCAGAGGCTGGTGTCGTAGAACGGCGCTACATTCCGGATGGCCTCCAGGTCCCGCAAATCAAAACTTTCCTGGATGGGATAGCTGCCAACCGGCCCGACGATGTCCAGCACCACGTCCGGGTACTGCCGGGCGACCAGAACAAACGCGTCAAGAAGTACGTGCAATCCCTTGTGGGGCGAGACAGCGCCGCTGTATAGAATTCGTTTCACGCGGCGCCGTCTGCTAGCACCGTAATCGTTCTCTTTCGAGAACTCCCGCCCGTCGATCCCGTTGTAGGTGGTTTCACATCGGTCAGCCACTACCGGGAACGAAAGCTTCGTCTTGCCGGTTACGTAATCTCCGACAGTCGTCACCAGGTCGACAGCGCGTAAACGGTCGATCAGCTGCTTTGGATTGCTCTGGGAGAACCACTCGCTATGCAGATGTAAAACGATCTTTGCTTCGGGGTTCAGGGCGCGGATCAACGGAGCGTATTGGGAACAATGTTGCAGATGGATGACGTCGCACTTCTGTTTATTCAGATCGGCCGCAACTCGCCGCCCGTAATCTGGAAACAACCACCGCGAAGTTGAAATAGGCGACGAGCGGGGTAAAAGTTTTGCCAGCGCTTTTAGAACCTTGAACAGATACTTATCGCGTCGCGTCGCAGGAAAAAAGCGGAAGTCAATTCCCGACTCCTCAGCCACAGGGGCTGGATTTCCATGATTGTCGGTAATTCCATAAACCAATACTTCAGCTGCCTGAGCCAAAGGGCGGGCCACCCAATAGGTACAGGCGCCTACGGAGTTCTGGTTCGGCGGGATGATCGTATCGATCGGTTGATTAACAAAGGCGATTTTCATTCTTACCCGTCAACTGAGCACGCGACTTGTAGTTATGCGCATGACCTTGGGGGAAAGGCCTAACGGCGCAATTCAGAACACATGAGGGCCCAATCACAAAGTAGCTTGGCTGGAATTAGCCTCAGTTTCGGTACGAACGTTAAGTAATACTGTACAAAGTATCGGATCCCCTGAGGACCGTGTCAAGTTTTTCTGGATCGTGTTCCGATTTGAAGCAGAAGGTCTGCAAAAGGGTTGCGTTGCAGAACTTCTACAGCGCAATCTAGCTCACGCCGTTTCACACAGCGTTTCATATCGGCGATGCATGCCTTCGGCGATACTGTCCCAGCTAAAGCGGCCTAATGCCCGCAGCCGCCCCGCACGCCCCATGGCCTCTCTACGGTCCTCGTCCTTGAGCAATGCCAGGAGCGCGAGCGCTAACTCCTCAGCATTGTTCTTTTCCACCAGGTATCCCGTCTTTCCATCGATCACAGTCTCGGCTACCGTGCCCGAACGGCTTGTCACCACGGGCAAGCCGGCGGCCATCGCTTCCATTGGAGGAAGGCCAAAGCCTTCGTCCCAGATCGGGGCGAACGCAAATATATCGGCTGTGTAGTAGCGGTCCACCAATTCTGACCGCGGAATCATCCCCAGAAAAGAAACTCTGTCTGCAACATCGTCCGGGAGGCTGGCCTTCAGGTAACGGAGATATCCTTCCCTATCGGCCGGTTTACGCAGCAACTTGGAGCGCACCAACGACCAAAACGTAGTGGTATAAAAAGGCGCCAGGCTGCGTATCGTCTGCCGGTCCCGTAAATCAAAGTTCTCTTCAATCGGATAATTGCCAATGGGACCAACAATCTCCAGAACCACGTTCGGATCTTGCCTGGCTACGGTGACGAAGGCGTCCAGCAAGACATGCAATCCTTTATGCGGGGAGACGGCGCCGCTGTAGAGAATGCGCTTGATTCGTCTCAAGCGGCTCGCCTGGTAGTCCTTATCTCGCGAAAACTCCTGCGCATCGATGCCGTTATACGTCGTTTCACAGCGGCCTGCGATGAGCGGGAATGTGCGCCTGGTCTTATCCGTCACATAATTGCCAACCGTGGTCACCAGGTCAACCGCGCTCAAACGGTCCGCGAGCACTGCAGGATTGCTCTGTGAAAACCATTCCGCGTGCAGGTGTAAAACTATTTTTGCCCGCGGGTTCAAAGCACGAATAAGGGGTGCGTACTGCGAACAGTGCTGCAAATGAATCACGTCGCAGTTCTGGTGCCTCAAGTCGAGGGCAACCTGCCGCCCGTAATCAGGAAAGAGCCAGCGCGAAGTGGAAATCGGTGTCGAACGGGGAAAGAGCCTGGCGATCTTCTTTTGCACGCTGAAGAGCAACTTATCCATCGCAGTCGCGCGAAAGAACCGAAAATCGATGCCTGCGGCGTCCCCGAGATCGGTTGGATCGCCATGATTGTCCGTGAGCCCATAAACCAATACTTCAGCAGACTGGGCCAGCGGGCGCGCAACCCAATAGGTGCAAGCGCCGACGGAGTTCTGGTTAGGGGGAATGATGGTATCGATGGGTTGATTGACGAAGGCTATTTTCATTTGACCTGTTGGACGATGTAATTTTTGTGGCTGCGAGACACACGCTCGCAGCCTCCCGATGGCGTCTTACCGACCGGATTTACAAGCTGGCCCGAATTTCACTGACTCCAACAGGGGAGGGTCACAGGGCGGCAACCAGATCAACCAACCCTACCACCGATATGAATATTTTATCGAAAGATAGGTTGTATTGGAAGAACAATTAAGCTACAGGCTCAGCGATTGTTTCCCGAACCGGGATTTGCGAGGCACGGAAAATGCGCCGCACTTCACGTAATTGGATCGGCCAATAAGTAACAACTTTGCTGCCGGCCATGCACAAAGCGATGCCGGTTAGTCCCCAACGCGGGGCAACCAGAATCGACGAGCCAATGATTCCCAGAGAACAAAGAGTAAGCGACAGCGCGAGTGCGTTGACGTGCTCCAGGCCGATCAACAATTGCCCTGCCGCCATAAGCGCTATGCCGAGCACGGTGTAGGCCGCGAGGCCCAGGATCAGGGTGGTGCTGGGCGTGGCCGCAGCTCCGGCCCAGACGCGGATAATCGGCTTGGCGAAAAACGACATGATGGCCAGCAGAGGAAGGCCGAAGGCCAGCGAGGCAGTGGTCGCATTTTTGTACGCGCCGCGGATCCACGTCCAGTCGTTGCGCGCCTTCGCTTCGCCAAAGGCGGAGATAAAAGGCGCGGTGGCCATAAACACCAGGTCCATGGGCAAGGCGATGATCTTGTAAGCCACTACGAAAATCACCACGTACTTGGGGCCCATCATCTGGGTGATGATCATGGGCTGGCTTTGATAGATGCCGAGTGAGGCCAATTGCGTTACCAGGTACTTGCCGCCCAGCGAAAACAGGCGCTTGATGCATGTCCAGCGAACCGCAAAGAGTGAGGGCTTCAGCCAGTGATAACGGCGAAACAGGAAAAAATAGTTGGCTAAGGAAACTGCGGCACGCGTTCCCGAAAGAGCCAGGACCAATTGGGGCAGCCCGCCACGGCTCTGAGAGACAACCACCAGGGCGAGCAGGGCGAGAGAGTTCCCTGCTATCCCCCAGATATTGGCCAGAAAACCATCCTGGTACGCGCTGTAAATCGATTGCTGCATGCTCAGGGGAAAATTCAAAACCAGAAATCCGAGCGTCAGGGCGCAAGTGAGCTGCAGTTCGTGGGTAGAGGTTGCCGCGGAGACCTGAAACACTTGCCGCCAGGGTATAAGGCGAAAGGTTGCCGTGGCGATAATCCCGGTAACTACCCCGACCCCCGTGAGGGCCCAGAATGCCGACGCCGCGTAGTGCTGCGCTCCCTCGCGATCCTCTCTCCCGCTGGCCTCGGCCAGAACATTCACCAGGGCGTTCCCTGCCAGGCCGAAATCCGTCATCGACATCCAGGTGAGCAGGCTGCTGATCGTGAGCCACACACCGTAGCGTTCTGATCCCAGATAATGAACCGTGAGCGGAACGGAGAGAAAACTGATCAGGACGTTCAACGCCTTGGTCACGAACGAAGAAGAGGCTGTAATGCCGGCGCGCCGGTATCTTTCGAGCCCGCGACTGGCACTGGCCTTGGTCAGCAGTACCTTGAGCCGATCAGCGCGCAGCAAACCTTTCAGCAGCGCGAATCGACTGGGACTTTCAAGTTCTGGAGCATCTAATTCCGGCAAATTTCCTCGCGATCCCCGCCTGATCAGAGCGGCCTGTTCGGCTTACGGGAATTTCGGGGGAAGGATTTGGCTGCGGACATGCGTTCCGCGCCAATGTAGATCATACAGTCTGGCTTAACAAGAAACTGCACCAGGTTGCGTTGAGCGCTAGCCAAAGCCATAAATTTGCGTACCTAATCTGCCGCCTCACGACTGCGCTTATCTCTCAGGCTATGCTTTTACTTTCTCTTCTAAGTGGTTGCCAAATAAGCAACCTTCTACATCTTGTACCGTCCTAGATCCTCGTCGTTCAGGCCCTCCAGCCAGCGTCGCAGTTCCTCTGGCGTGGTCTCGGCCATGCTGGGGGCCAGCTTGGCTATGCGGATTACCTCCTCGCTCACGTAAATCGGACAATCGGAGCGCAGGGCCAGATGCCAGGGCATCGGACGGACGGGCATCCAGCGCTGACCACTTCCCCATCCTGCTCCATCCAGATGACGGCGTAAAAAGTATCGTTCTTAAGTTCAGTCACTACTATCTTTTGCACCGCGGCGTTCAAGCCTCGGATGAGGTTTTTGAGAAGATCGTGGGTCATCGGCCGCGGAGTGGTCGACTTCTCAATTTCGAGAGCGATGGCATTAGCCTCGTACATGCCAACCCAGATGGGCAGAACCGTGTCGCTCTTCACATCTTTCAAGATCACGATCGGCATATTCGTTGCCGGATCCATGACCAGACCGCGGATCTTCATTTCGACATCCATGGTCAACTCCCTCACGCGGGCGATGCTTAAGAGACGGCCTCGCCGACAAGGCTGTTGGGGTGGCTGTGGGTTATCCGCACCGGAAGATAACTTCCCGGAGCGGGACTGATAAGGTGCGGAGTCGTGAAGTTGACCGTCTTGTTCTGCGAACTGCGGCCAATCACCTGGCCGCGTTGGGTGTTAAATCCTTCAACCGCCGCTTCCATCACTTCTCCTATGTGCCTGGCGTAACGAGCTCTTTGAATTTCACGCTGGCTATCGAGGAGCACCTGCAGACGGCGGCTCTTCTCCTCTTCTGGGATGCTGTCGCACAACGAAACAGCCGGCGTGTTGGGCCGGGGCGAAAACTTAAAAGCAAATACCGCATCGAAGCCGACCTCGGAGAGCAGGCTCAACGTGAGCTCGAAATCTTCCGCCGTCTCTCCCGGAAAGCCCACGATGATGTCAGTTGTGATGCTTATCGGCCGGTGGGAGGCTTGAATCCATCCGATGCGTTGCAGATATTCTTCCCGGCTGTACTCCCGCTGCATTGCCGCCAGCACCCGGGTCGATCCGCTTTGCACCGGCAGATGAACGTGGTCGCAGAGACTGGGCACGCTATCGATGGCGGCAACGATGTCTGGAGTAAAGTCGCGCGGATGAGAGGTCGTAAATCGCACCCGGCGAATCCCGGGAACCTGGCCAACCGCCGCCAGCAACTCGGCGAAGGTGTACTTGCCTTCACGATCCTTGTAGGAATTAACGTTTTGCCCCAGCAACTGGATCTCGGTGTAGCCGGACTCTGCCAGCTTGCGGGCTTCGGCAAGCACCGAGGTGGACGTACGGCTACGCTCTTTCCCTCGCGTGTACGGGACGACGCAATAGGCGCAGAACTTGTCGCATCCTTCGATGATCGTGATGTAGCCGCGGTGGCGATTGGTGCGCGCCGTAAACTCCGTTTCAAACGTCTCTTCAGTCTGGCGGTCGTCGAGTCCGGTGATGCGCGACTCCCCTGCTTCCAGGCGAACCAGCATCTCCGGCAATTTGCGGTACGAGGCCGAACCTGAGACCAGCGACACATAGGGAGCGCGCTCGAAGATCCGCTCCCCTTCCTGTTGCGCCACGCAGCCCAGCACCACGAAGCGTTTTCCCGAAGCGTGCAGCTTCTTGTAGTCGTTCAGGCGATTGAAGACCTTTTGTTCGGCTTTATCACGGATGGAACAGGTGTTGTAGAGGATCAGGTCGGCGGCCGCTTCGCTATCAACCTGGGCGTAGCCTTCATGGCGAAGTGTGCCAATAACTTTTTCCGAATCGTGCACATTCATCTGGCAACCGAAAGTCTCAAGATAGAAGGTTTTACTAGTCGCCATAGTGAGACAGAGTATACCGCAGTGAGCGCCGGCCAGGTGGGGGTTACAACCGGCGATGCATCCACGCCGCTACTGCGATTGGGCGCTCAATAACTGCTAAACTTAGACTTGCGTTGGAGGCGGACTGATGGCTGATACGAACGGCAGTTACCCGACCGGATTGCGGCTGAAGCTGGGCTTGGCGGAAATGCTCAAGGGCGGCGTCGTCATGGACGTGATGAGCACCGAGCAGGCCATCATTGCCGAGCGCGCGGGTGCAACCTCGGTCATGGCCTTGGAGCGGGTGCCGGCGATGATCCGCGCCCAGGGCGGCGTGGCCCGCATGGCCAAGCCCAGCCTCATCAAGCAAATTATCGCCGCGGTTTCCATCCCGGTGATGGCCAAGGCGCGCATCGGGCATTTCGCTGAAGCCCAGATCCTGCAGTATCTGGGTGTCGACTTCATCGACGAGAGCGAAGTTCTCACTCCGGCCGATGAGCTGCACCACATCGACAAGCACGCCTTCACCACTCCTTTTGTTTGCGGAGCGCGCGATCTGGGCGAAGCCCTGCGCCGCATCGCCGAAGGAGCGGCCATGATTCGCACCAAGGGCGAAGCCGGCACCGGCGACGTGGTGCATGCGGTCAAGCACATGCGCCAGATCGTGAAAGAAATGAAAGCGCTCACCGTGCTGGGCGAGGAGGAGCTGTACGCCGCGGCCAAAGAACATCGGGCGCCCTACGAGCTGGTGCGCATGGTGGCCAAGACAGGCAAGCTGCCGGTACCCAACTTCTCCGCGGGTGGCATTGCCACCCCGGCGGACGCGGCGCTGATGATGCAATTGGGCGCGGAGGCGGTCTTTGTCGGCTCCGGCATCTTCATGAAAGAAGGCGCCACTCCTCTCGACGTTGAGCTGGATGAAAAGACGGGCGCGCCGCGCAACCCTGAGGAACGCGCAGAAGCGGAGTCGCGGGCCAAGGCGATCGTGATCGCGACCGCGCACTACAACGATCCTAAAGTGTTGGCTGAGGTCAGCGAGCAGATGACCGGGGCCATGCACGGCCTGTCTGTGGCCGGGCTGGAAGAGGGTGAACTGCTGCAGACCCGCGGCTGGTAAGCCTTTGCACCGGCCGCGCATCGGCGTGCTCGCCATCCAGGGAGATTTTGCGGCCCACGTCCGGGCGCTTGAAGAGGCGGGCGCCGATGCCGTTGAGGTACGAAAGCCGGCAGAGCTGGACGGCCTGGACGGTTTGATCCTGCCGGGCGGCGAGTCCACCACATTTCTCAAATTTCTGGAACGCGACGGCTTGCTTGACTCTCTGCAGCGTTTCGTCGCCGAAAAGCCGGCCTTCGGCACCTGCGCCGGCTGCATCCTGTTGGCCCGTGATGTCTCCCATCCGCCGCAGCAGAGCCTCGCGGTCATGGACATCAGTGTGGAACGCAATGCCTACGGCCGGCAGATCGACAGCGCCATCCGAACCAGCGAAACCAGCCTGCCCGGTGGTCCCTTGGAGATGGTCTACATCCGCGCCCCACGCATAGCCAGTGTAGGCGAGGGTGTCGAAGTAATGGCGGAGCGGGACGGTTTTCCAGTGCTGGTGCGCCAAGGCAGACTGCTGGCTGCCACCTTCCACCCCGAGCTCTCCAGCGACCGCCGTGTGCATCAACTTTTTGTCGACATGGTGCGCGACTCAACCAACCAACGCTGACCAAACCCTCCACTCGGGCTTTACAGGCGGGAAAACGGTCTGTTGAAGGGTACGGGCTTTAGCCCGTACATAATGGCAACCAAGAACCCCGGGCTTTAGCCCCTGAGGGCAGTTGCCAATCGACCGGAATTGTTCCCTCAGCGGCTAAAGCCGGATTCATTTCACAACTGTATGTAGGGCCTAAAGGCCGTACCCTTCAAAAGCTTAGTTTTTCCGCAATCTGGTTTAGACTGTGTTTCCCAACCGGCACCGCATCCTCTCCCGATTACCAGAGAGTTGACCGCAATAAAGCAGTTTTCAACAAAGCAGTGGGAGCGGAAGGCCAAACAGGAGTAATCTTCAGAATGTCGGAGTTCCCTCAATGCCCGCAACATTCACCCGCACCCCTGTTGAGACCGAGCGCAAGGATCCTGGATTTGGCGGCAAACCGCCCGTTGCCCGCAGGCCGACCGGTGGCGGTGGTGACGGCGAAAATTGGGAAAATCGGCCCTCCGGCCGTCGCGGACCCCGCGACCTGCTGGCCCGATACCGCATGGTGTTGTTTTTCGCCCTGGCCAGCGATCTGATGTTCTTCATTGCCTTGGTAAGTGCTTTCTTCGCTCGCCAAAGCAGTGGCCATTTCACCGCCAGCAACATTTGGGTGATTGACTGGCGCCCGGTCGCAGTGCCTCCCATTCTGTGGATCAACACCGCCCTGATCCTGCTCAGCAGCCTCACCATGGAGATCGGCCGCAGGCACTTTTTTCGCGAGATTGACGTAATGGAAGAGTGGCTGGGACTCGGCCGTCCGACCATCCGCCGCGCCGCCCCCTGGTTGGCGGCAACTGCTGTGCTGGGCGGTCTGTTCCTTGGCGGCCAGTGGGTCGCCTGGAAGCAATTGGTCGACCAGGGCGTGTTCTTCGCTTCCAATCCCAGCAGCCACTTCTTCTACCTCATCACCGGCACTCACGGGCTGCACTTGCTCATCGGTGTAGTGGGGCTTGCGGGAGCGATGCTAGCGCTCATCTTTTTACGCCGCATCGAGCTGCGCCAGGTGGTGGTGGATTGTACCGCCTGGTACTGGCACACCATGGGCATCTTCTGGATCTTCCTTTTCGGCATGCTGGTCTTCTGCCAATAGAGCCCGTCATGACCAATGGCTATTGGCCTCCACTCAAATTTGCTGAGTGGCAACAGACGGCCGACACCCTGCACATGTGGACCCAGATCGTGGGCAAGACGCGCCTCGCCCTCAGCCCCCTGCAAGCCCACTGGTGGAATGTCCCGCTCTACGTGAGCGCCCGGGGACTGAATACCTCGGCGATGCCTTATGGATCAGAATTTCTCGAAATCACCTTTGATTTCGTAAGCCACGAGTTGAAATTTATAGCCAGTACAGGCGCCAGCCTTTCGACTCCTCTCCGCGCCCAGTCCGTTGCCGACTTCTACCGCGAGTATCAGCGCAGTCTCGCGGCGCTCGGGGTCAGCGTCGACATCCATCCAGTTCCGGTGGAAGTTCCGCATCCGATTCCCTTCGACCAGGATGTTGAGCACGCGTCTTACGATCCGCATGCGGCGCACCGATTTTGGCGGGTATTGATGCACGCGGACAAAATTTTCCAGGAGTTTTCCTCTCGCTTCGTGGGCAAGGTGAGTCCGGTGCATTTCTTCTGGGGGAGCTTTGATCTGGCGGTGACGCGATTTTCCGGCAGGCGTGCACCGCCGCGCGCCGGCGCCGACGCGGTCACCCGTGAGGCCTACTCGCATGAAGTGATCAGCGCCGGCTTCTGGCCGGGCAACGGCGGCTTCGGTGAAGCTGCTTTCTATTGCTATGCCGCGCCGTCGCCGAAGGGTCTCGAGGCCGCATCGATCCAGCCGGCGAAGGCCGGCTACAACACTGCTTTGGGCGAGTTCATTTACCTGTATGAAGATCTGCGCCAGGAGTCATCGCCCGACGAGGCACTGCTCACCTTCCTCGAAAGCTCGTACGAGGCAGCGGCCACGCTGGCGCAATGGGATCGCAGTTTGCTGGAGCGAGCGTCTTAGACTTAAGAGCCAATTTGTTTGGATGGTTTTCGTCAACGCTCCCACAAGATCGTCATCCTGAGCGCGCTCCGCTCAGGATGACGATTTTGCGGGAGCTCTGACAAAAACCATCCCTATAAGTCAGCCCGACGCAATCTGAGCCAACGAAACCCCATTCGTTTATTCTTGCACCATGGAATTTAGACGGCTTGGACATTCGGGAATCAAGGTGCCGGCGCTCTGCTTTGGCGCAGCCACCTTTGGCGGTGGGGGTGAGTTTTTCAAAGCATGGGGAGCGACGGATGTCGCCGAGGCAACGCGCCTGGTGGACATCTGTCTGGATGCGGGCGTGAATCTGTTCGATACCGCGAATGTCTATTCGCAGGGGATGTCGGAAGAAATTCTGGGTCAGGCGATCGCCGGCCGCCGCGACAAGGTGCTGATATCGACCAAAGCCACCTTCCCCATGGGCGACGGCCCCAACGAACTCGGCTCCGGCCGGCTGCATCTGGTGCATTCCTGTGAGGCCAGCCTTAAGCGACTGGGAACGGATTACATCGACATTTACCATCTGCATGGCTTTGACGCGTTCACTCCGGTAGAGGAGACGCTCGATACCCTGAACACCCTGGTGCGCAGCGGCAAGGTACGTTACATCGCCTGTTCCAATTTTTCCGGCTGGCATCTGATGAAGTCGCTGGCGGTATCGGATCGCTATGGCTGGGCGCGTTACGTGGCTCACCAGGTCTACTATTCCGTGATTGGCCGTGACTACGAGCAGGAGTTGATGCCATTGGGCATCGATCAGGGCGTGGGCGCCATCATCTGGAGCCCTCTTGGTTGGGGACGGCTGACAGGCAAGATTCGCCGCGGTCACCCGTTGCCCGCGGAGAGCCGTCTGCACAAGACCGCGGCCCAGGGTCCGCAGATGGAAGACGAATATCTTTACAAGGTGATCGACGCCTTGGATGAGGTGGCGAAAGAGACAGGGAAACCGCTGCCCCAGGTAGCGCTGAACTGGCTGCTGCAACGCCCCACGGTAGCGACGGTGATTATCGGGGCGCGCAATGAGAGCCAGCTACGCCAGAACCTGGCCGCAGCGGATTGGAACCTGACCGCTGACCAAGTAGCCAAGCTGGATGCCGCCAGTAAGACTCGAGCGCCCTATCCCTACTGGCACCAGCGCCAATTCCCTGCACTCTATCGCGCTGTTGTTCCGCAGTGAGGTAGAGGTGTTCTGGGCGCGCCCTTTGGGATCTTTACCGGTAGCCAATCCACCCATTGGTCATTCGCAGGGATAGAGCTTCTACTACGAATTGGCTTGCGGCCCTCTACTTGGCATCCAGGTTAAAACTGTCCTTCAACTCAACCGTCTTCTGCGCCGCGTCAGGGTCAACCACGCGATACATTTTTGCCTCAGCATGTTTCCCCTCAAGCGTGATCACAACATAGTTGAAATTGGGATAGGTACGAGCCTGAAACAAATCCTGGTCGCCGCGAATAAAGATGGGATAAGGACGCGCCCCCCCTCCACCGGTGATCACATGCGTGATGCCATTTATCTCAAAACGCTCATAGTTGTGAATATGCCCGTTGAAGACAACAAACTTGGCGTGCGATGCGGCCGCCGCTGCTTCCAGGTCATGGCGCAGATCAAGCGAAGCCGGGTCGGGAATGCCAAGCATGAAAGCAGTTTGCAGATCGGAAACCAGCGGCACGTGGAAAAGGAAGAAAACAAAATCCGCTGATGCAGGAATATGGGCCAGCTGAGCATCGAGCCATTGCCGCTGCTCCCAACCGATGTTGAGGAAAGTGCTGGTATCAAGCGTAATGAGATAGATATTTCCCATCCGCACCGAGTACCAGCGATGGTGGTCGATCTGCGGGTAGGCTGCAAAGTAATTCATCATCCCCCTGCGAGGATCTGTAAGCCCCTCGTGGTTGCCGATGGTGGGATAGATGCGTAGTTGTTCTTGTGTCCACAATGCGGTCTCCTGGCTATAGATTTTCCAGTCGGCCGGGTTGCTGCCGTGAAAGGGCATATCACCGGTAAGCAGCAGGACATCGGGCTTCTCTTCGCCCACCTTTTGCGCCAGCCATTTGCGCACTCCTGGATGGGTGTCAGAGGTATTGCCGGCATCGGTAAAACGCATGTCGCCATAAACGATAATGCGCAGCGGGCGTCCTGTTGGTAAATCGGAAACGGTGAAGGTGGGTGCGCCGTCATCCTCCACGGCTTGCTGTGCGGGCGCGGCCAGGGAGACGATTGCGAGCAACAACCCAGCGCCGGTACGCAAGCCACGCATCAGCGCCCGCCGCCGACAAAGTGGACAATCTCCAAACGGTCCCCCTCCGTCAGGACCGCATTGTCCCACTCCGCTCGGGGAACGATATTGCCGTTATGCTCGATGGCTACGCGGTCGCCTTTAAGGCCTAACTCGGCGACCAAGTCCTGGAGATGGGCCCCTGCCCCCAGTTGCGGAAACTCACGCGACTGGCCGTTGAGGACTAAATTCATAGAGGGAGAGTATCACCGCCACTACCCACCTTCCGGGTTCAGGGCGAACCAAAGACCCAATTCCTCAAGCGTTGAAGGGCGGGTTGAACCTCGGCGGCAGAATAATAAATATCCCGGTTAAGTGCTTTGAGCGTCTGGATGGCCTGAACGCGCGGGTCTGTGCCCCCAAAACGTCCCTTGTTCTCCGCGCTCGCGCAATATTCGTCGGCAAGGTACTCGATCGCATGGCCCAGGATCTCCAGCGCGCGACCTTCGGCCGGGGTGAGCTGACGGCGAACCAGAGGGATCGGGTCGACAGCCGAGCTTAACCCCGTCACCAGGCCTGCCTGCGAAATCTCCACCAGATTGTGAATGGGAGAACGACCCTCCGCCCATGGGGCGCTACGAGATTTGAGCATGATTCCACCTCGTAACCCGTATCGGCCAAAGAGCTGAGATCTTGAGCAAAATTTCTGGACAGTACGATTGTCATGCGGCCAAACCACTGCTTGACTCCGGCAAGGCGAAAACTTACAGTCGAACCAGAGCGCTTGAACAATGCAAACGCCCGACTACTTTTGGAATTACCTGCCGCTGCTCATGCAAATCCTTGTCGCCGTGGGCTTTGGCGCAGGGATCGTCACTGCATCCTGGTTCATCGGGCGGCATCGGAACACGGCCGTCAAGCTGGCGTCGTACGAGTGCGGCATCGTCGCCGAAGGCGACGCCCGGGGCCGTTTCTCCGTTCGCTTCTACATGGTCGCCATGCTCTTCATCCTCTTCGACGTGGAAGCCGTCTTCATTCTCCCTTGGGCGGTGGTGTATCGCGACCTGCCGAAGCTGGTCGGTTCCCGTATGTTTGGCTTCTGGGAGATGATCGTCTACCTCGGCTTCGTGCTGGTCGGCCTGTTCTATGTTCGGGCAAAGGGAGTTCTGGATTGGTCCAGCGATAAGGCGGACCTCTGATGGACGCCGCAAGCGAAAAAGACTCGGTCCTCCAGGCCCATGCCCAGAACCACGCCATCGCTGCCCTGCTCGCCGTCAAGCCCACCTGCATCACCAATGCCCGCTTCGATCGCGGCGAGTTAACCCTCTGGATCGCGCGCGACGACATCCGTCCGGTGTGCCGTACATTGCAACAAGCCGGATATAACTTCCTGGCGGACGTGACCTGCGTGGACTGGTACCCCAGCGAACCGCGCTTCCAGGTGACCTATCACATCCTTTCCCACAGCCTGAAGGAGCGCCTCCGGCTCTGTGTCCTGGTGGATAGCCTGGATACAGAAGTAGCCAGCATCACCCCGGAATGGCCCTCAGCCAATTTCTACGAGCGCGAGGTCTGGGATCTTTTCGGCGTGCGCTTTGGCGGACACCCCAACCTCCGCCGCATCATGCTGCCTGACCAATGGGAAGGCCATCCCTTACGCAAGGATTACCCGGTGGAGGGCTACCGCTAGTGGATGCCGCAGACTATGTCATCTCACCGCTGATCGAACCCCGCGTGGAGGAAGGCTCCAAGGACCGCACCATGGTCCTGAACATGGGGCCGCAGCATCCTTCGACCCACGGTGTGCTGCGCCTGGTGCTCGAGATCGATGGCGAAACCGTGCTCCGCCTGGTGCCCGACATCGGCTTTCTGCATACCGGCATCGAGAAGACCTGCGAGGCCAAGTTTTATCAGCAGGTAGTTCCCCTCACCGACCGCATCGACTATCTCAGCCCGATGTCCAACAATCTCTGCTATTGCCTCGCGGTCGAGAAACTGTTGCAGCTGGAGATCCCACCTCGGGCGCAATTTCTGCGCGTGTTGCTCAACGAGTTGACCCGGCTCCAGTCGCACCTGGTTTGGTTGGGCACGCACGCCATGGATATCGGCGCGCTTACCCTCTTCCTCTATACCTTCCGCGAACGGGAAGAGATCCTCAAGATCTTTGAGGACGTCAGCGGCCAGCGCATGATGGGCTCCTATTTCCGCGTGGGCGGGATCGCCCTCGAGCCGCCGGTGGACTTCTATGAGCGGGTGCAGACTCTGCTCAAGATGATGCCGGAAAAAATCGACGAATACGAGAATCTGCTCAATGGCAATCCCATCTGGGTTAGCCGTCTGCAGGGCGTGGGCTACCTCAGCGCCGCCGATGCCATCGCCCTGGGAGTAACCGGCCCGCCCTTGCGCGCCAGTGGCGTTGACTGGGATCTTGCGCCGCGATATGCCATATTCCGGCTACGAAAAATTTCAGTTCAAGGTGCCCGTCTCCAACGTAGGCGATGTCTGGACCCGATACACGGTGCGGGTGCAGGAGATGCGGGAGTCGGTCAAAATCTGCCAGCAGGCGTTGGACGGAATGCCGACCGGGCCCATCAAGGCCGACTCGCCCAAGGTGGTGTTGCCGGACCGGGAAAAGATGAAGACCCAGATGGAATCTCTCATCTATCACTTCAAGATTGTGACCGAAGGATTTGCCGTGCCCGCCGGCCAGGTCTACCAGGCAATTGAGTCCCCGCGCGGGGAGATGGGCTATTTCGTAGTCAGCGACGGCACCGCCAAACCGTATCGCGTGCACATGCGTAACCCCACCTTCGCGTCCCTGCAGGCTCTTGAAACCATGTGTGTCGGGCGTTTGCTGGCCGACGTGGTCGCGGTGATCGGCTCCATCGATATCGTCCTGGGAGAAATAGACCGGTGAGCGACGAGGTGGTGGACTATCCAGTTCAGGTGCGCCGGCACGTTTGGGAGTCGTTGGTGAGTATGCTGCGCGTCTATGCCCATGCAGCCAGCCTCAACGGCAAGGAATACGCGGTGACCAGCGCTCCCGAAGAGGCCTGGGTGAAGCACGGGGACTGCACCTTGCACCTCTCCTTTCACCCCGACACTGGGGAAGGGATCTGGCGAATAAACCACCCGGAACGGGAAGAGTTGGGTGAATTCCGGATCGACGAGGATGGCACGCTGACCTTCCCGGCGGGCCCCAAGCCACTCGATGTAGCGGCCATCGATTGGATGGAGCTTCTGGTCCATGCCACGTCAACAGCAATCTCCTAAAATCAAATCATGAGCACAGAGATCAAGACCATCTTCAGTCCCGCCCTGGCCGCGCGCTTCGATCGCCTGGTGACGCTGTATCCGCTGCGTCGATCGGCGCTCATCCCCATGCTGCTATACGCCCAGGATGAGATCGGCTACCTCTCCGATCAGGTGATCAGCGAAGTGGCTGCGCGGATCGGGATTACCGAACTCGATGTGCGCGACGTGGTCAGTTATTACTCTCTTATGCACACTGCCCCGGCGGGCAAGTATCATGTACAGGTATGCACCAACATCAGTTGCATGCTGCGCGGTGGCAACGAGCTGCTGGCCCATTGCAAAGAGCGCCTGGGCATCGGCAACAAGGAAACCACGCCGGATAAGCTTTTTTCGCTGGAAGAAGTGGAGTGCATCGGCGCCTGCAGTTGGGCTCCCGCGGTTCAGGTGAATTACGACTTTCACGAAAATCTGACCCCGGATGCGATGGACAAAGTTCTCGAAGGCTACCGGGCGAAGAGCTAACAGACGAACCTAAGCACGCGGAGAAAAGCATGGCCTATCTCGTCTCCCATCCAGATGAAGTGAAGGTGATCTCGTACCGCTTCGGCAAGGGCGCGACCGACATCGACAAATACCTTGAGCTGGACGGATACACGGCAGTACGCAAGGCCATCACCCTGGGCCCGGAAGGAATCATCGCGGAGATGAAAGCCTCGAACCTGCGCGGACGCGGGGGCGCCGGCTTCCCTACCGGGATGAAGTGGTCGTTTGTTCCCAAGCAATCGGCGAAACCAAAGTACGTCCTGGTCAATGGAGATGAAAGCGAGCCGGGCACCTGCAAGGATCGCCTGATCTTCGAGCATGATCCCCACTCGGTAATTGAAGGGGTCATCATCGCGGGCTTGGCGATCGGCTCCAAAATGGGCTTTGTCTATTTGCGCGGCGAGTATCGCTACCTGCTCAAGATCATGGAAAAAGCCATCGATGACGCTTACGCCAAGGGTTTCCTGGGCAAGAAGATTTTTGGCAGCGATCTGGATTTCGATATCGTTTCGCATACCGGCGCCGGCGCTTACGAAGTAGGGGAAGAGTCGGCCTTGATGGAATCGCTCGAAGGCAAGCGCGGCATTCCGCGTATCCGGCCTCCCTTCCCCGCGGTCGTGGGCCTGTATGGCGGCCCTACCATCATCAACAACGCGGAAACACTCGCCACCGTACCCCACATATTCCGCATCGGTGGAGCGGAGTACGCCAAGATCGGCACCGAACGCAACGGTGGTACCCGCCTCTTCTGTCTCAGCGGCGATGTGGCCAAGCCCGGCGTCTATGAGCTGCCCATGGGATACAACCTCAAGAAGATGATTTACGAGGTGGGCGGTGGAATCCCGGACGGCAGATCACTCAAAGCAGTGGTCCCCGGCGGGTCCTCCACCCCGGTGCTGCTGCCCTCGGAGATCGACATCGGCATGGACTTCGACCAGGTAGGCAAGGCGGGCAGCATGCTCGGTTCGGGCGGTGTGGTGGTGCTGGATGACACCGTCTGCATGGTGGAGTTTGCCTTGCGCACCATGAAGTTCTACCAGCACGAAAGTTGTGGATGGTGTATTCCCTGCCGCGAAGGCACCGACTGGCTGAAGAAGACGCTCACTCGCGTCCACGCCGGCGGCGGCGTGGCCAAGGATATCGACAACATCCGTTACTCTGGCGCAGAACATGCTGGGCCGCACCTTCTGTCCTTTGGGGGACGCGGCAGCAATGCCCACCATCGCGTTCGTGGACAAGTTTCGCAAAGAATTCGAAGACCACCTGGATGGCAAACCGTGTCCCTATGCCAACCTGCCGGAACCGGCTCTGGCCCATGCATAGCTCGCTCACAGACAGGAAATCATGGCTGACGTAACCTTTACTGTCGATGGCAAAAAGCTCACCGCTCCCGCAGGCACGCTGCTGATTGAAGCTTGCCGCGAGGCCAGCATCGCCGTCCCCCAATTCTGCTACTACCCCGGCCTTTCGCTACAGGCGGCTTGCCGCATGTGCCTGGTGCGTCTGGAAAAAGTCCCCAAGCTGCAAACCGCATGCACCACCCCCGTCACCGAGGGCATGGTAGTCACCACCGACAGCGAAGAGATCACCCAGGCGCGCAAAGCCACCATTGAATTGTTGTTGGGCAATCATCCTCTCGATTGCCCGGTCTGCGATGCCGGCGGCGAATGTGAGCTGCAGGACATGACCTTCAAGTACGGCCCACCGGAGTCGCTCTACACCGAGGTCAAGCAGCACCGCGACGAACAGCAGTGGTCTCCCGTGGTATTTTTTGACCGCCCGCGCTGCATCCTTTGCTACCGTTGCGTGCGTACCTGCGGAGAAGGGATGGACGTGTGGGCGCTCGGAGTACAGAATCGCGGCGTCACCAGCACCATTGCCCCCAACGGAGGCGATCACCTGGACTGCGAAGAGTGCGGCATGTGCATCGACGTTTGCCCCGTGGGCGCGCTCACTTCAGGCGCCTATCGTTACAAGACCCGCCCCTGGGAGATGAATCACGTCTCCACCGTTTGCACCCACTGCGCTGACGGATGCAAGACCACCCTGGGCGTGCGCAGCGTCATTAACGGCTCTGAGATTCTGCGCGGCGATAACCGTGACAAGAGCGGCATCAATGGCGACTTCCTGTGCATCAAGGGACGCTACGCCTTCGACTTTGCCAACCATACCGACCGCTTGACCAAGCCGCTGCTGCGCCAGGCAGATGGCAAGTTTGCAGAAGTCAGTTGGGAGCAGGCGCTGGACCACGCGGGCAACAAGCTGCGGGAAATTCGCGAGAGCCGCGGCGGCAACACCATCGGCGTCATCGGCTCCAACCGCACCACCAACGAGGAAAACTACCTGCTGCAGAAATTGGCCCGGACGGTGCTCAGAACCAATAACATCGATCATCACCGGACCGCCGACTATACCGCCTTTGCGCGTGCGATCTCGGCACAGAAGGACCGCGCCGCTGGGCTGCGGGAAACCATGACCGCACCGGCAATCCTGGTGCTGGGCAACGATCCTACCGAGCAGCATCCGTTGCTGGCCTGGAACCTGCGCACCAATGTGCGTCACCACAACGCCCGCATCTATCTCGTGAACCATGCCGGCATCAAGCTGGAGCGGCAAGCGCACCAATCGCTGATCATTCCTCAGGATGGCTACGCCAACGCGGTGCGCTTCCTGGGCGGCGAGGATTCGGCCTTTCCTGGCACTCAGCTGGGCGACGAGGCGAAGAAGTTCCGCGAGGCCTTGCGCGCCGAGCCCAGCCTGCTGATCATCTTTGGCTCTGAATACCGTGGACGCGACATCGAAGCGCTGGTGAACTTCGGCATGGGGCTACCCCACGCCCGTTTCGCTTGCCTGGGCGATTATGTCAACTCCCGCGGCGCCGCGGACATGGGTTTGCTGCCCGGTATGCTGCCAGGCTATGTTCCCGTGGCTCAGGGCGGCCCCTTTGCCGAGGAATACGGTGAGGCCCTGCCTCCGACCCCGGGCATGGACCTGGTAGAAATGTTCGACGCTGCCGAACGCGGCGAGCTGGCAGCGCTCTACGTTGTGGGCGCGAATCCGGTTGCCCGCTACGGCATCGATCCCGCAGCGCTCAAGAACACCTTTATCGTGGTGCAGGATATGTTCCTGACCGAGACTGCGATGTTGGCTGACGTGGTATTGCCAACCTCGAACCTCTACGAGAAGGCCGGAACCGTCACCAACACTTACGGCGACCAGCAACTGGTGAAGAAGGCGGCCGACCGGGCCGGAGTTCGCAGCGATTTCGAGTTGATGGTGCGCCTGGCGGATTGCATGGGGGCGGACCCCAAGAAGCTGGTTCCCTTCGGCCGCGGTGTCCACGCGGATATGGGACAGACCCGCGGCGCCCAGTCTGGCGAAGCGGATCGTCATAGCGTGTGGCTGGCGGCGCAAAATCTGGAACCGAAGCTCAGCCCCTTCGATCCCTTTGCGATTCTCGACGAGATCCAGCGCCTGGTCCCGGGCTACCAGGTGTCGCGCATGGAACTGCTGGCTGGCAACGACGTTCATGTGCAATCATCGTTGGTGCAAATCGACGCCGGGCCTGAGCGCCACGCGCTGATTCTGCCGGCCGAAGACACACTCTTCACCTCAGGCACTTTGGGCCGGTACAGCACCGTTCTGCATTCGGTAATGGAGTCGCGTACCACATCCGTTGTCCCGTAAAATCTAACCGGGCGTTAGCCGTGAGGGCCGCGTGAGCTTCCTGATCTTTTTCCTGCTCAGTTGTTTGAAGATTGCCGTGGTCCTGGCCATCTTTCTCGGGGCCGTGGCCTACACTGTGCTGCTGGAACGCAAATTGGTGGGGCGCATTCAGAACCGCTGGGGACCCAGCCGGGTTGGCCCCTTCGGCATGATGCAGCCCATGGCGGACGGGCTCAAGCTCTTCCTTAAAGAAGACCTGATGCCCACCAACGTAGACCGGCCTCTCTATATCCTTGCTCCCATGATCGCGCTCGGCTGCGCGTTAATCTCCATTTCCGTGGTGCCTTTCGGCGCGCGCATCACCTGGCATGGCGTCGATATGTTCGAGATCGCCAACGTCAACATTGGTCTGCTGGTGATCCTCGGTGTCACCTCGGTCGGGGTCTACGGGATTGCGCTTGCCGGCTGGTCGTCCAACAACAAGTATTCGCTCCTGGGAGCTCTCAGGGCCAGCGCCCAGGTGATCAGCTACGAACTTGCGTTGGGGCTATCCGTGGTGGGCGTGGTACTCCGGGCCGGATCGCTGAACCTGCGCACCATCGTAGAAAGCCAGTCGGCGCACGGCCTGCTGTCATGGAACGTCTTTGGCGGCTTTCAATTCGTAGCCTTCTTTATTTACTTGACGGCCGCGTATGCCGAAACCAACCGCGCCCCGTTCGATTTGCCCGAGGCTGAGACCGAGCTCACGGCCGGCTACCATACCGAATACAGTTCGATGAAGTTCGCCATGTTTTTCATGGCCGAGTACGCCAACATGATCACCGTCGGCTGCGTGGCCACTCTGCTCTTTTTCGGTGGATGGACCAGCCCCTTCGGCTCGCTGCTTCCCGCGGGCGGCCTGTTCCTCCAGGCCATCCTGCCGGTGTTCTGGTTCGTCTTCAAGGTATTCTGTTTCCTGTTTCTGTACATCTGGGTGCGCGGAACGCTTCCCCGTCTTCGCTATGACCAGTTGATGGGCTTTGGCTGGAAGTTCCTGATGCCCCTGGCCATCGCCAACATCGTCGCCACCAGCCTGTGGCTTTCCCAGCGTCCGCTATGAAATGCGATCTGAAAACTTACTTTAGGATCCATCCTCACCACAAATCCACGGGTGCCCCACATCTGCT
>CAWDVZ010000002.1:0-253281 GCA_963805955.1 uncultured Acidobacteriaceae bacterium | reverse complement strand
TTTTATGCCTGAGCTCAGTCGGCGGAAGATGATAAAGATGACAGCGGCTGCTACGTTTTCGAGCTATCGCATTTTAGATCCCCACGTTCATGTCTGGAGCCACGACCCTCATTTCCCTTTTGCTCCTGGAGCCCAGGTTCCCGACTACGATGCCACGCCGGAGATGTTGCTGGACCTGATGAAGGCGACCGGCATAGAGAAGACGGTGATTATCCAGGTTAGCCACTACCGTTATGACAACAGCTATCTTGCGGCTGTGCTCAAGCAGTATCCGCGCAGCTTTCAAGGAGTGTGCCGGGTGGACCCGCTCGATCCTGCGGCGCCCGATCATCTCGCGCGGCTCACCGAACAAGGCTTTCGTGGGGTGCGCTTAAGCCCGGCCGGCGATGCCGGCGGAGATTGGATTCGAGGTCCGTTGATGCCTCCTTTGTGGAAGCGTTGTGAGCGCCTCAAAGTTCCCATGACGCTGCTGCTGCCGATCAGCCGGGTTGTTGACATCCACAAGCTGGCAGAGAATTTTCCTGACCTGACGATTGTGATCGACCACATGGCGGATTGCCCAGTCAACCATCCGGAAGAGCTGGAAAGCCTGGTGTGGCTGGTGCGTTATCCGAAGGTGTTCGTGAAGATCTCGCACACCTGGTCTTTGTCTAAAGAAAACTATCCATGGCTTGATTCACAGCGGCTGGTGAAGCGCTTGTACGATACCTTTGGGCCGCAGCGGCTGATGTGGGCGACGGACTGGCCGATTGCAAAGGATCGAGTAAGCTACGCGCAAAGATTGACCGTCGTTCGGGACGACATGAAATTCCTTAATGCGGACGATAAGAGCTGGATGCTGAGCAAGACCATTGAACGGGTGTGGCCGTTTCCTTGAGGCAGTTTGGACACCGCGCCGCCGGTCCGATAACTTGGTACAGAACTCACATCGCGAGGCGACCATGACACCCATCACCGAAACCCCGGCTGCTGCTCCCACCTGCCGGCTCATCAGCGCGGGCGAAGCTTTCCAGGGCAAACAAGGCCTCATGTACAGCCCTGCCATTTCTGCAGAAGCAGTCGGCTCCAAGGCCATCCACATGCAGCTGGTTACCATTCCACCCGGCGGACGCGCCAAGGCGCACAAACATGCTGCCCACGAAACCGCCGTGTACATGCTCAGCGGCGTCAGCGGTATGTGGTACGGCAACGAACTCGAGCACCACTACCTGCTCCAGCCCACTGAGTTTCTCTACATTCCGGCTGATATGCCTCACCTGCCCTACAACCCAAGCACGACTGAAACCGCTGTGGCGCTCATCTGCCGCACCGACCCCAACGAGCAGGAGAGCGTTGTCTTGCTGCCCCATCTTGACGCCCTTCACCCGGTAGAACCTGCTTGATAGGAAACTGACCGTGCGCCGGCGCTCTCCATTGGCCTTGTTGACACTCCTGGTCTTGCTGGCCGGCCCTGCGCAATCGCGTTCCGAACCAGCCAGCCATCAATTTCTCATCGCTTCTGACTTCCACTTCAATCCCTTTGCGGACCCTACCCTGGTCGCCGACTTGGCCGCTGCCCCCGCCACCGCTTGGGAGCCGATTCTCAACCGCTCCCAGCCGGCGGCCTACAGCCCCTACGGGCAGGACACCAACTGGTGGCTGCTGCAGTCGTCGCTCGATGCCATGCGTGCTACTTTACCGCAGCCGGCCCTGGTGATGATCACGGGCGACTTATTAGCCCACGGATTTCCGCAAAAGTATGCTCAGGCCACGCACGACACGAATCGGGAGCACTACCGGGCCTTTGTCCTTAAAACGGTCGAATTCTTCGGCTTGGAGCTACGCCGGCGATTCAAAAAGTCGCAGATCCTGTTAACCCCGGGCAATAACGACGATGAGTGCGGCGACTACCAAATTGCGGCGGACGGGCCATTCCTGAGCGATACAGCAGAGCTGGCGCAAAAACTTGCCCGCACCGGCGGCGCATTTAACGCGGACTGGAAAGCTCTCGGCAGCTATACCGTCACGCCTCGAGCATTGCGCGGAGTGCGTATCCTCTCTGTGAACTCGGTCTTTTTCTCCAACAAGTACCAGGCCACCAACTTTGCCAGTACATGCTCCCTGGTTGATTCCACCGCCGCCACTCGAACCTTCGCATGGCTCCAGTCCAATCTTGCCCAGGCCAAACAAGCTCAATGAGAAGGTGTGGCTCATGTTCCACATTCCTCCAGGAATCGATGGCTTCGCGACCATGATGCAATACAGGAGAATGGCCGCCGCTGCCCAAGGCTCTGCGCCTGACGGGCTATGCAGCAAGGCAATCGTTCCCATGTGGAAGCCGGTCTGGACCTCCCGCCTGGAAGACATCATGCAGGACTACCAAAGCACGATCATGGCCAGCTTCGCCGGTCACGATCACACGGATGATTTTCGCATCATCCATGCGGGGCAGGCGGGCGGGCAGTTTGTCCTGATCGATCCGCCCGTGTCACCCATCTACGGCCAGAATCCTTCTTTTCGCGTAGTCACCTTCGACCAGGGCGGCGGATTGGCAGACCAATCCACTTATTACTTGACCAATCTCCAGGCCGCCCGGAGCGATGTTCCCGGCAAGTGGATGAAGGAGTACAGCTTTGCCGAGGAGTGGCAAAGCCAACAACTGAACGCGAGTAGCCTGAAAAGCGTTTACGACCGCATCAGGAGCGACCCCAAAGCCCGCGAACGGTGGTTAACCTTACTCAACGTCTCGAGTTCCCACGACACCGTGCCCGCAAACGGTATCGATAGCCTCGACTGTGCCATTGCGGCGCTCGACCCGGCCAGCTACCAGGCCTGCTATTGTCCGGCTCCGGCCCCCTGAACGTCTATTGGTATTCTGGACCTTTCACATCCAAGCGCATGCTCCTCACAATACGGCAAGCTGTCCCCGCAGATGTTCCGGCGCTCCAAACTCTCATACGCGCGTCCGTGCTGGGCCTGCAGGCGGCCGACTACACCCCGGAGCAGCTCCAGTTGTCGCTGGAACGCGTATTTGGGGTGGATACTCAGTTGATTCAGGACGGCACCTATTTTGTAGCCGAGGCCCAGGATGGTGAGGAACGAGTGATAGCCGGCTGCGGAGGATGGAGCAAGCGCAAGACGCTCTATGGAAGTGACCATTGCGCCGGCCGGGAGGATTCTCTGCTCGACCCAGAACACGATGCGGCAAAAATACGAGCTTTTTTCGTGCACCCGGGGTGGGCGCGGCGCGGAGTCGGCAGCAGAATACTCCAGGTCTGCGAGACAGCCGCGGCGGACGCAGGCTTCCACCGGCTGGAGATGGGAGCTACGCTCACCGGAGTTCCACTCTATCTCGCCCGCGGTTACGTGCAAGGGGAGCGGCGCCAGGTGGAACTTGTCCCCGGCCTGTCTCTCCCCATCGTTCACATGGAAAAGAAACTATGACTGTGCCGATTAGAAGTTCAGCACGAATTTTTATGGTGTTGATTCTTGTCTGCTCGGGCAGCAGCGCGCCCGCCGGGCCGGTTCGATCGGTGCCCATCTGCTCCGGAATAACCCTGGCGGCAAGTTATCTTGCGGTTGCGCGTGACCAGAGTCCGGGTTTTCGTTTTGTGTTGTATAACCGGACGAGCCGGGCGATCAAACTAGCCGAGCCCGTCCCCTCCAGTTCCCACTGGTATGCGCGTTTGCATGGCCGGTGGCTGTGGAGGGCATCGAGTGGCGCCGGCGGAAGCCTGGCCGACGCACGCAACGAGCATGGCCGGGTGGTTGTGTACCCCGGGGATCCGAACAAAGGCGAGACAGAGTGGATAACCCTGCCGGCGCACAAATCCAGGCAGTGGATCGAAACGCAGCAGGAGAACCCTGTCCTGCGGTACCAGCCGGGCTGTGCCATGTGCTCCTATCCGGGAGAGAGCCAGTACCGGGTGGTGTTTGCCTACGCCTACCTTGCCGCTGCCAGCACGCAGCCAGGGCCGTTGGCTTGCGGTTTGCGCTCGGCTCCTGTTCCCCTGCCGCCCAAATCCTGAGACGCAACCATGCGCGGGGGTGTGGGTTCTTATGATTGTGGTTAGATATGCAGGAGAAACAGTCATGAAGAACCAGTTATGTCGTATAGCACTCAGTGGACTTTTAGCCACTGGGCTCACCCTTGGCTCAGCTGCCGCCTTTGCGCAGCAGGATAACCCCGCACCGGACGCTTCAGCCCAGCAACCGGGGAACGGTCCTGGTCACATGGGTCATCAGCCCATGACTCCCGACGAACAGGTTGCGCGCATGACCAAGCGCTACAACCTATCCGCCGACCAGCAGACGCAAATCAAGCCTATTCTTGCCAACGCGCAGCAGCAGATGATGGCGCTGCGTCAGGACAGCAGCATGTCCCGGGACGACAAGATGGCCAAAATGAAGAGCATTCACGAAGACTCCAGCACCAAGATCCAGGCGATCCTGAACGATAGCCAGAAGCAGAAATTTGCTCAGGACCAACAACGCAGGCAGGAACGCATGCAGGAGCACCAAGGTCCTCCTGCCGGAGCCCCGCCCGCCCAGTAACCCTTCCCATCTTGAGCCCCCGGATTTTCCTGTAGAGCCTGGGGGGGCGCTGGGGAAAATCCGGGCACCGGCAAGTTCCATCCTGGGGCTTGCCGGTGACTAGTTCAGCAGATCGAGCACCGGCTTCCACTCCCTGCCATGGGATTGCGCAACTCCCTTATAGGTCAGGTGCCCGGCATAGGTATTTACTCCTTCGCACATTCCTGGATCCGCCTTGATCGCTGCCGCGGCGCCCTGCTGCGCGAGGCGAAGCACGTAGGGAAAGGTGGCATTGGTGAGGGCGAGGGTGGAGGTGTTGGGTACGGCTGCCGGCATGTTGGTGACGCAGTAGTGGACCACTCCATCGACCAGGAACGAGGGATTGCTGTGGGTGGTTGGCTTGGCGGTTTCGATGCAGCCGCCCTGGTCGATGGCGACATCCACCACGACTGCTCCTTTTTTCATGCGCGAGATCATCTGCCGGGTAACGATCCTGGGAGCCGCGGCCCCGGGGATCAGTACACCGCCGATTAACAGGTCGGCGGATTGCACCGCCCGGGCGATGTTGTAGGAGTTCGAGGCCAGGGTATAGACGCGGCCGTTGAAGATATCGTCAAGCTCGCGCAGCCGATTGAGATTCAGATCAACGATGGTGACGTTTGCGCCCATGCCGAGCGCGATCTTGGCAGCGTTGGTGCCGACAATGCCACCGCCCAGGATGCAGACGGTAGCCGGCGGCACACCGGGCACTCCGCCCAGCAGCACACCGCGGCCGCCTTTTTCTTTTTCCAGGTAGGTTGCGCCGACCTGGACTGACATTCTGCCGGCTACCTCGGACATGGGGGTTAGCAGCGGTAGAGTGCCTGCGCGGTCACGGATGGTTTCGTAGGCAATGCCGGTTACTTTGCTGGCCAGCAGGCGATCGGTAAGCTCCGGGAAGGGCGCCAGGTGGAGGTAGGTAAAGAGCACCAGGCCTTCGCGAAAGAAGCCGTATTCTTTTTCGATTGGTTCTTTCACTTTGACGATCATGTCGGCGTGGCCCCAGACGTTGTAGGCTGAGCCGACGATTTCGGCTCCTGCGGACTGGTAGTCGTCGTCGGAAAAGGCAGAGAGATCGCCGGCCTGGGTTTCGACCAGGGCGGTATGGCCTGCATCCACCAGCGACTTCACGCCGGCGGGTGTGATGCCGACCCGGGATTCATGGTCTTTGACTTCCTTGGGAACGCCGATGATCATCTAGAAGTTTGCCTCAAGGGAATGCTAGCAAATCCGGTGTCGATCCGGACTTGGCTGGGTTCCACCAGGGTGGAAGATGATCGTGCATGGAAAGATGTACCCACGACCATCTAGTACGTACCGCAGCAGTAGTACGTACCGCAGCAGATCCCTCGGCTTCGGCTTCGGTGATGAAAAGGGCGAGCAGGGGTTGCGTAACAGTAAGCGCCGCCGAGGTCCTTCGACTAGCGCGCCAAAGGCAGTTCGGCATCGCGATGCGTCGGTTAGCGATTGCCCTCAGGATCACGATTTTGTGGTCATTCCGAGCGAAGCCGAGGACTAGTTCTGTGTCCCCCACGCTTCGCTTAGGTCAGCCCACGATGAATTTTCTTCTTCGATCAGCTGGATTTTCCTCGCGCGTGTCCAGTTCTCTGATCTTTGTTTCTCTCGCAATCGCATTGCGCACATAGTATGGTAGTGCCGCCGAAACCTTCGACTAGGCGCTCGCATAAGTAGCTTCGGCCGTGTAATCCCGGGACAGTTCCTGCTTTATGCTCCGCGACGCGATGCTCCGCGTTATTTGTCACTCCACAGTACAGAACGTCGCGTTCGGCTCGCCACGATGTACACGTAGTAGTGATGATCGCGCTTCATTCGCCTATATCGATCTGCGCCCTTTGCAGGCGGTCAGAGTAATCCACGTAGACGGCTTTCCAGGAGGTGTAGAAATCGAGGGCTCCCGTGCCGCCTTCACGATGGCCGTTGCCGGTGTGCTTGACCCCGCCGAAGGGCAGATGAACTTCGGCCCCGATCGTCGGCGCATTGATGTAAGTAATGCCGGCTTCCAGGTCACGCATGGCTTTGAACGCCAGATTAACGTTGCGAGAATATAACGCTGTCGACAGCCCGTATTGGATTCCATTGGCAAAGGCAATCGCCTGGTCAAAGCTGTCGCATTCGATCAGACTCACGACCGGTCCAAATACCTCTTCCCGGGCAATCCGCATCTCCGCACCCACACCCCCAAATACCGTGGGAGAAAAGAAAAATCCCTTGTCCAACGCCGCCAACACGCTGCCCGCCAGTCAGCAACTGGGCACCCTCCTTGGTCGCGATCGCGGTGTAGCGCTCAGAGGTCTCCACCTGCTGCTGGTTGATCTGCGGCCCCATGTCCACCTGAGGGTCGAGACCGTCTCCCACACGCAAGCCTTGCGCTCGTTCCACCAGCCTGCGGGTAAACTCGGCTGCAATGCCGCGGTGCACGATAATGCGGCTGGTTGCCGTGCAGCGCTGACCGGTGGTGCCAAAAGCGCCCCAAACTGCGCCGTCAAGCGCCAGGTCGAGGTTTGCGTCCTCGAGCACGATCATTGCATTCTTGCCCCCCATCTCGAGCGAACAAGGCTTGAAATTAGCGGCCGCCGTCTGGCCGACGATCCGGCCCACCTCACTCGAGCCAGTGAAGGAAATGGCATTCACCTCAGGATGCGCAACCAGAGGCGCGCCGGCATCCGGACCATAACCGGTCACAATGTTTACCACCCCATCCGGTAATCCAGCTTCCAGCAACAATTCCACCAGGTTGAAGGTCGACAACGGAGTATCTTCCGCCGGCTTGATCACGCAGGTATTGCCGCAAACCAAGGCAGGGAATAGCTTCCATGAAGGAATAGCCATGGGAAAGTTCCAGGGCGTAATCATGCCGCAAACGCCTACCGGCATGCGGACAGACATAGCAAACTTATCGCGCAACTCAGAAGGAGTGGTCTGCCCGAAAAGCCGCCGTCCTTCACCCGCCATATAGAAAGCGGTGTCGGCTGCCTCCTGCACGTCACCTCGCGTCTCGCTCAGGACCTTACCCATCTCGCGCGTCATCTGCCGGGCTAAATTCTCTTTATGGCGCAAGAGCAGCTCACCGGTGCGGTAAAGGATTTCCCCCCGCTTAGGCGCGGGAACCAGTCGCCAGTGGCTGTAGGCTGCCCGGGCCGCCTGCACTGCTCGATCGACGTCCGGCGGGTCCAGAGGATTGAAACTCTCCCACCACGTCGTCAACATTGGCAGGATTGTGATTGAGAAAAGTCTTGCCGGTCTCGGCAGTCACCCACTTGCCGCCAATCAGGTTCTGGTAAGTCCTGGTCGTCATATGCACATCCTCGGTTGAACTTCAGAGGATAACTCAGGCGAACCGTTGCTGTTGCATCCTGCTCCAAAAGAGACCGTATGCCCTAAAAGTGGTGGTAAAGACTCAAAAGAGTAGCGGTGCAGGAAGGCAACCGTGGCCGTACAATGAATCCGTTGTCAGGAAAAGTCCTGCATTCATGTCATCAAACGGTTTCCATTCGCGTTCTTCGCGAACGCACGGTGTGCGTTCGCTGTTCAGCGTCTTCTCGAGCGATCTGGCAATCGACTTAGGCACCGCCAATACCTTGGTATATGCGCGAGGTAAGGGCATCGTGGTCAATGAGCCCTCCATCGTCGCCATCAACAAAAACACTGGCGAGGTCGAAGCGGTGGGCAAAGAGGCCAAGGAGATGCTCGGCCGTACGCCTGGAAATATCGTGGCCATCAAGCCCATGAAAGATGGCGTGATCGCCGACTTCAAGATCACGGAAAAGATGTTGAACTACTTCATCCAGAAGGCGCACAACCGGAAAATGCTGGTGCACCCCAGGATCGTGATCGGCGTGCCTTCAGAAATCACGCAGGTGGAAAAGCGCGCGGTTGAGGATTCCGCCTATCGCGCCAAAGCGAGTGAAGTGTTCCTGGTGGAGCAGGCAATGGTCGCCGCCATTGGCGCCGGTCTCCCCATCACCGAGCCCAGCGGCAACATGGTCGTGGATATCGGCGGCGGCACCACTGATATCGCCGTTATCTCGCTCTCCGGCATCGTCTATTCCCGTTCCGTCCGCATGGCCGGCAACCAGATGGACGAAGCGATCATGAACTACCTCAAGCGCAAGTACAATCTGCTGATCGGCGAGCGGACGGCGGAGCAGATCAAGATCGATATCGGATCGGCCTATCCGCTGGATAAGCCGCTCACCATGGAGATCAAAGGACGCAACCTCATCGAAGGCGTGCCCAAGACGATCACCATCGATGACAGCGAAATCCGCGAAGCGCTTACGGAATGTATTTCGACTATCCTGAACGCCATTCGGGTGGCGCTGGAACGGACCCCGCCGGAGCTCAGCGCCGACATCAGCGACCGCGGCATTGTTTTAACCGGCGGCGGCGCGTTGATCAAGAACCTCGACAAGCGTATTCGTGAAGAAACCGGCCTGCCGGTTTCGATTGCCGACGATCCCCTGGCCAGCGTGGTGCTGGGCACAGGCAAGATGCTCAGTGACTTCCGTTTGCTGCGCAAGATCAAGATCGACTGAAGCATTCTACTTCTGGTGTATCGCTCCACTCGTTGGCGCAGAGTCGAAGTAAGAATGCTTCGCAGCCGGCGAATCGATCTAGAAAGAACTGGAAGCAGCCATGGATCTGTTTTGAGCCGCTATAAGAACATCCTGTTTCTGTGGTTGTTCTGG
Source organism: uncultured Acidobacteriaceae bacterium (assembly GCA_963805955.1). Taxonomy (GTDB): domain Bacteria; phylum Acidobacteriota; class Terriglobia; order Terriglobales; family Acidobacteriaceae; genus PALSA-350. The sequence continues at coordinate 244,021 of CAWDVZ010000002.1, read as the reverse complement.
TGGCCCAGATCATTGGGTTGGCCGTGCAGGTGCGCAGGCCCAACCCCAACGGTGGGGATGGCCCAGCGGTGCGGTTGATCCGCTACTGGGCCATCGGCCTCATGTCGCCGCCAGAGAAGGTTCTGCATGGCGGAGGGAGCGGCCTGCGCGGATTGTGGGAGAACTATATCGATCTGCGGCACGTGCGGCAGCAGAATCAGGAACTGCGGGAGCAGCTGAGCCGCTCCGGCTGGAGCAGGCGGGGCTGCTCGAAGATGCCCGCCAGGGACAACGGCTGCAGTCATTGCTGGCCTTCAAAGAACACTACATCTACAGTACCGTGCCTGCGCAGGTGATTGGCACGTCGGCAGCGATCAGTCACGCATCCTGTACATCGATAAAGGCGCCAAAGACGGGCTTAAGCCCGACCATGGCCGTGATCACCCCGGACGGCATCGTGGGCAAGCTGAAGGATGTGTTCGCGCACACCTCGCAGGTCCTGGTGATCTCCGATCAAACCAGCGGGGCCGGCGTGCTGCTGGAGTCGACCCGGCTGCGCGGGGTCCTGCGCGGCAATGCATTTGGCCAGCCGCAGATCATTAATATGCTTCCCGATGAACGGGTTAAGCCGGGAGAAAAGGTCATCACCAGCGGCGGCGATCAGATTTTTCCGCGCGGGCTGGCGGTGGGAGTGGTGGACAAAGTGGTCGCCGATACGGCGAATCCCCCGTATATCGACATCGTCATCAAGCCGGCGGCGAATCTGGGGCACTTGGAAGAGGTGCTGGTGATGACCGAGCATCGGAGCAGATGCCGCCGACGGAGCAGCAAGATATGGCCCAGAGTGCGGCCGACGGCGCAGCGGTGAGGCAACAGCGGCCTCGGATATCCTGGCAGAGCGGCTTCCGGGACTGAGGATCCGAGTGCGCTGGCCGATCAGAGGCCAGAACCGGATGCTAAACCGGCTTCCACCACCCCGGTGGCTCTGCCGCCATTGCATCCGCCTCCGGCCCTGCACCCCGATCACTTCACTCCTAATTCCGCCCCTCCGGCAACGCGTTGACGCCGGGGCAGGCTATTGTTGATCCGAAATACGCGCCGCTGCCCAAACCGGCGATTACGCAGGCGCCCGCGCCACCAGCCACCAGGCGGCAAAACGCAGCAGAAAGACTCCTGAGCAAGAAGCGACGCGACAGCGGAAAAACAGGGCCAAAGACGGATCCGGGAGCAGCCAGTCAAGGCAAAGCATCCGAATCACTCCCGTAGTGCCGGCGACGAGGCCCGAAATCGCCCGTCCGGCCAAGCCGAAGAAGACCGCCGCGCCGAAGACGATCCCGAACATGCGCCAGCACAGAGCCGGTAGCACCGCAGGCGCAGCAAGCCCGATGCGGGAGCAGCTTCAGGAAAGGAAAAGATGCATGGCAATGTCGGCATCCGGCGCGCCGGGAGCTGGATTCACAGCACTTTCCATGGCCGTGGTGATGCTGGTGCCGTTGCTGGCGATCTTTCTGCAGGCCCTTATCCCCCACTTCGTATCCAAGTTCGACATCTTCGATCTGCCGTTGCTGGTGACTATCTATTTCTCCGTCTGCTGGCGCAATCCCATCGCCGGCACGGTATTCGGCGCAATTATCGGCCTGCTGCAGGACGGCTGACCACCGTCCCCTGGGCATTCATGGCATCTCGCAATGCTATTCGGCTTTTTTGCTGCCTCTCTGGGTTTGAGGATCGACGTCGAGAACCCGAGGACGCGCCTGCTGATGATCTTCGCGTTCACGCTGCTGAACAGGGTCTACCTCTTCATCATGCATCGCATGCTGGCGTTTGATGTCACGACCAGCTGGGTGGATGGAGGAATCAAGGCCGTGATCAACTCGCTGTGGGGGTGGTGCTCTTCGAGATGCTGGATCGGATCAGGCTACGGGATTGAGGCGATTTGCGCAAATGGGCAGTAGGGTCACGTAAGCGAGCATGGATCAATTCAACGGGAAGAGAGATTACCGGCGTTTAAGCTGACGATCCTGCAGTATGTGATCGTCGCCGTGCTTGCGTGCTCATTACCGGACTGTGGCGGTTACAGATTCTGGGGCGCAACAACTATCGCGAGCTGGCCGAAGAACCGCATCCGCAAGGTGCCGATCCTCGCTCCCCGGGGCAGGCTCTTCGACCGCGAAGGCCGACTGCTGGTGGATAACTATCCTTCAGTTTCGTGTTTTCTGGTGCCCGATCAGACGCGACCTGCAGGACGACCTGCCGAAGATCGCGCGCGGACTGCATATGACCACGGACCAGTTGAGCGCCGTGATGGCGCGCTATCGCGGCGGCGCCGAAGTATCAGCCCATCCCGCTCAAGGACGATATCACGCCCGACGAAAAAGAATTTATCGAGGCGCATCGCGATGAGCTTCCGGAACTGGAAACGATTGACGAGCAGCGGCGGCTGTATCCGCGCGATGGTTTTGCAGCGGCGCTGATCGGCTATACCGGCGAAGTGAGCGAAGAGATGTTGAACCAGTCGCGCTACGCCTATTACGAGCCGGGCGATGTGGTGGGCCGCTCGGGCGTGGAGGAGTGCTACGATGCGCTGCTCCGCGGCACGGACGGCTCCCAGGATATGCTGGTGGACAGTCACGGCCGGGAAGTGGGCCGTCTCGGCTATGAGCGCGCCATCCCAGGCATGGATCTGAAGCTGACTATCGATCTGGATATCCAGAGAGCCGCAGAGCCGGCGCTGGGCGCTCGCAATGGCGCGGTGATTGCGATGGACCCGCATACGGGCGAGGTGCTGGCGCTGGTCAGCCCCTGCCTTCAATCCCAATGATTTCTCGGTACACGTCTCAGCGGGAGTGGAACAAGCTGATCACCGATCCCAGTCATCCGCTGATGGACAAGGCGATCCAGGACCAGCTCGCGCCGGGCTCGACCTTCAAGATGATCATGTCGGTTGCCGGACTGGAAAGCATGTTGCGCAAAATCTGAAGGTGAACTGCGCCGGCGGCGCGACCTTCTACGGCCGCTTCTTTGCCTGCGATACGCACCATGGAGCAGTCAATATTCGACACGCGATTCCGTACTCCTGCGACACCTACTACTACACGCTGGCGCACGGCTGGGCATTGAGACGATTGCGTATTGGGCGCACGAGTAGGGATGGGCAGAAGACGGGCATCGATCTGCCCAGGGAAGCAGCGGGCGTCGTGCCCTCCGAGGAGTGGAAGCTGAGGAACTACCACGAGAAATGGTACGCGGGTGAGGTGATCTCGGTCGGTATCGGGCAAGGCGCGGTTGCGATGAGCCCGATGCAGTTTGTGCGGACCATTGCGGGATCGCCTCCGGCGGCGTGATGCGGCGCCCCCAGTTGTGGTATCCGACCAGCTATCGTCCAATTATCGCCAGGCCCTCGATGACTCTATCCCGGCTCTGGGACTGCGATTCCCGATCGATCCCGCCACCTGGGAGACGATCACGGACGGCATGGCGCTCACGGCGAACAGCGGCACGGCGCATGCCTCGCATCTGGAAAGTATCGACTTTGCCGGCAAGACGGGCACGGCGCAGGTGGTGAACCACAGCTCCGGCGTCAAGTGTTTCGGCACGTGCTTCACGCGCGAATGCCTGGTTTGTAGGCGTTGCGCCGAGCCGCAATCCGGATATCGTCGTGGTGGTCCTGGGGGAGCATGGCGGGTGGGGAGCCGGTTCGCCCCCTGGCGGCGCAGGTGATCCAGGCCTTCGTGGATAAGCAGCGCCGGCTGGAGAACAACCTGCTGCAGGAGGCCATAGCGCCCTTAGGCGCAATGTGGTCGGAAACCCGTGGCCGAGGCCGGCGAAGAAAGACAGCGCCAGCGAAAAATGCCAACTCGAGGCAGGAGGCCATTTCAGGTGCCAACCCCGATGCTCCGGATGCGATGGGCGGCAGACTCGGTAAGCCGGCGCAGGATCCGGAACGCGATCGGGGACGCGATTAACCCTGCGTATTGGCCAAGACCGTACGGGTTGCCCGGACGACTATCGTCCTCAGCGGCTAATGACGCTCCATATCGAGCAGGGAACGGCATCATTGCCGCCCCTCAGGGCTGGAAGACCCGGAGCATCATGCGGCGATTTTTCTCGTTTCGCGATTTTGACTGGGTGTTGCTGGGGATGGTGTTGCTGCTGTCGGTCCTCAGCGTTTTCGAGATCTATAGCGCCACAATGCATACGAAGTTCGTTGGGTTTGAAACCAAGCAGGTCTTCTGGCTGGTTGGCGGCCTGGCGGCCATGTTGCTGTTCTCGTTTATCAACTACCACCTGCTGCTGGAGTCATTCATTGGATCTATGGCTTTTGCCTGGTGTCGCTGGTGGCAGTGCTGGTAGTCGGGACGAAGGTGATGGGCGGGCGGCGATGGATCAAGCTGCCCGGCGGCATTCACTTCCAGCCTTCGGAGTGGGTGAAGCTGGTGCTGATCGTCGCCATGGCGCGATATTTCGCCACGTTGGCCGGCAAGGAACTAACTGGAACGATATCTTCAAGGCCTTTCTGCTGGTCGGGCTCCGATGGTGCTGGTGCTGAAGCAGCCGGACCTGGGCACGTCGCTGACCTATATGCCGGTGCTGCTGGTCGGGCTGTTCCTGGGCGGTATGGAGTGGAAGAAGGCGCTCATCCTGGTCTCTGCGGGACTGATCCTGGTGGTGCCGGTTTGGGCCAAGGTCTGAAGCCGTACCAGAAGCAGGCTCACCAGCTTTCTGAACCCGGACACGGATCCCAGGGGCAGCGGATACCAGATGAAGCAGTCGCTGATCGCGGTGGGGGATGGCGGCGTGTGGGGCCGGGGAGCGACCAAAGGGACGCAAACGCAAGGGCGACTTCCTGCCGATTCCCTATACGGACTTCATCTTTGCCGCGTTCTGCGAGGAGCACGGCTTCGTCGGCGCCGTGTTTGTACTCCTGATATACTTCCTCATATTGACGCGTTTGATTCAAAATGCTCAGACAGCCGCGGATATTTCCGGTACGTTCCTGATCATGGGCGTGGTCGCTGTACTCATCTTTCAGATTGCAGTTAATGTCGGAATGGTCATCGGGCTGATGCCGGTCACAGGCATCCCTTTACCCTTTATGAGTTACGGGGGATCCTCGGTATTGTTCACGTTCCTGGCTCTGGGTATTGTGATGAATGTTCGCATGAGCCGCTTTGTGAATTAGAGCGGTGTCAGTGAGGCTTAGATTTTTCAGCACTTTAGATAAGCCGGCCAGGTGAATCACCGGGCCGGGCAGGATTAGGAATGAGCACGCAGAGAAGGGTAACGACCCCGCCTGAAATCAAGGCTGAAGTGGTCACCGACTCTTTGCGCGCGGACAGCCCTGGAACGCCAGGCAACAGAGCGACCGGTCCCGGTCTTGCTATGTTGCGCCGGTATCGCCGCACAAAGAATTTCGCTGGATTCCCCCCCGTGGATCACGCGCCTTTGCCCAGGCTTTCTCTTCGTCTGACCTAATCCTTCCCGGCATTCCGGGAGTGGGACAGCAGCTTCCCCTCTGATCTGCCGCGCCGGCCGTCCGCCAGGATAGACCTGCCGGACAGGAGAGGCAGCATGTCAAAAGAAATTTGTATTTCCAGCACGCCGCATGAGACGCGTCTGGCCATCCTTGAAGACGAACAACTCACAGAGGTCTATTACGAGCGTGAAAACGAATACACGCTCGCCGGATCCATTTATAAGGGAAGGTTACCCGTGTGCTTCCGGGAATGCAGTCCGCATTTGTCGACCTGGGCCTGGAGCGGGACGCTTTTCTCTATGTCACCGACTTTATGGAGGAGCAGGAAGACTCTTCTGAATTCGAGCGCATTCCCGGGAACGGGGAAGCGCCCCAGGGCCGCGAATCACAAAACCGCCCGCCACGTGCCGCTCATGCGGCAGGGGCGGAAGAGGAGCCGGCGCCCCGGCGCAACGGCGCCCCGGCAGGTCCTCCTGCAGTTTCCGGCGGTCAGCCGGCTGGCGAGTTTGAGGATGGAACCCGTCGTTGGCGGGGACGCCGGGGCCGCCGCAAGGGCTTCCGGCCACCGCAAGGCGGGCAGCAGGCAGGTCAGGAACAAACTCCTCCGGGCCGCGCGAGGCACGCCGGCCGGTCGAGTCACCGGCCGAACCAGAGGTCACCGAGAGGCGCCCACCTGTGGCGTTTGCTCTTCCGGGTGAGTCGCTTTCGAAGTATGGCGGTCAAAGCGCTGCCCGGACACCCGCTCAGCCGGTAGAAAGCCGTGTCCCACAGCCCAAAGCCAATGTCGTCCTGACCAAGCCCTCGACCCTGATCGAAACTCCGATTGAGTGGAACGGCGATGGTCTGCTCCCTGGAGAATCCATCTCCCGTTATCGGGGTGCTTCCTCCGAGACTCCAGTTTATTCGCATAGTGAAGTTGTTGCGCCTGTGGCTGAGCCTGCTTTGCAGGCAGAGCCCGAGGCAGCTGAGGCAATTCCTGTCACGGCCCATGAGCCTCCCTTGCTGCATGAGGCAGGATCGTATGAAGAGGTAACGGCACAGGAACCGCCTGCTCCTGAAGCGGAAGCGGCTGAAGAGACCAAGGAAAAAGAAGTCCTGGCCAGCCTCGCCGACGAGCCGTTGGCGGCCGCCGAGTTTGAGCCTGAGGAGGCTTCGGCCTCGTATCGTGTCGATCCTTCGGCGCCGAGTGAGTTTCGTTTTGCCGCCCCGTTCAGCGTGGTCGAAGAGGAAGAGCTTGTCGTAGAGGTTGAAGAGTCCTTGAGGTCAGACCGAGGTCGAAGAATCCGTGCCGGAGCCTGCAGACTTGCGGCCTGAGGCCAATACCCACGAGCAAACTCACTTCACCGCGCCGACCCCGGGCTTGTTGGAGCCGGAGACGGACTTCGACGATCTCGAGGAGGATCTAGGAGATGGAACCCCGGAAGTCGGGCTGGTGGAAGAGGAAGAGGTCACCGACGAAGAGGAGTACGACTTTACGCCTCTCTACGTCGAGAGCGAAGACCACGACCTGCAGGAACTGGAAGAGGAGACGCTGGATCAGGAAGTTTCGGTGGGCAGCGCGATCGGCGACATGGTGCGCGACACACATATCGATCAGCGTACGGACAGCGATGCTTCCGGCATGCTGGTCGAGGAGGAAGAGGCTGAAGACGAGCTGGAAGCAGCCGAGGGAGTAGAAGAGACCGAAGCAGAAGAAGGGCATGTCGCCGCTGTGGCGGGGCAGCCGGCTCGCCGGCCGCGCGACGATCAGCGGCGCGGAGGGCGAGGGCAGCGTAACGATGGCCGCCGTCGTCACAATGGACGCCGGCAGAACGCCCAGACCAGCGACTTGCCGATCATTAGTGAGCTGTTGAAGCAGGGGCAGGAAATCCTGGTGCAGATAGCCAAGGAGCCGATTGCAAAGAAGGGTGCGCGCATTACCAGTCACATCGCGCTCCCTGGCCGCTTCCTGGTCTTCATGCCGACGGTGAATCACGTTGGCGTGTCGCGGAAGATTTCGTCGGACGACGAGCGCCAGCGTCTGAAGCGCATTCTGATCAGCGAAAAGGGAACGGTCAGCGGCGGCTTTATTGTCCGCACCGCGGCGGATGGGGCCAGCGAAGACGATCTGCGCGCGGATATTCGCTTCCTGATTAGTCTCTGGACCGAGATCAAGCAGCGTTCCGATACTGCCAAGGCACCGGCGCTTATCTATCACGACCTGAACCTGGTGGAGCGTATTCTGCGCGACCAGGTGAGTGATAATTTCTCTACCATCTGGGTCGATACGGAGGTGGAGTACGAGCGCATCGTTCGCTTCCTCAACCGTTTCCAGCCCTCGCTGGTGCGGCGCGTCAAGCTGTACACCAAGGAAACTCCGCTGTTCGAGCAGTTCGGCATCCAGGACGAAATCACCAAGGCACTCAAGTCCAAAGTGTGGCTCAAGTCTGGGGGATCGATTGTCATCAATCAGACCGAGGCGCTGGTGGCGATTGACATCAACACCGGCAAGTACGTCGGCAAGACGGCACGTCTGGAAGACACGATTCTCAAGACCAACCTGGATGCCATCCCCGAAATCGTTCGGCAGATTCGGCTGCGAGATTTGGGTGGAATCATCGTGATCGACTTTATCGATATGGATGAGCGTAAGAACCGGAACAAGGTGATGCAGGCTCTGGAGGAGGAGCTCAAGTCGGATCGCGCGCCCTCGAAGGTGCTTCAGTTTAATGACTTCGGCCTGGTGGCGATTACGCGCAAGCGGGTGAAGCAGTCGCTGGAGCGTACTTTGAGTATCCAGTGCTCCATTTGTGCCGGCACCGGCATGGTCAAGAGCCCGACCACGGTTTGCAACGAAATCTATATCGAGATGCGCAAAATGCAGGGTCACCTGGAGCGCCAGGATGTCTTGCTGAGGGTGCACCCTGAAGTTGTCAAAACGCTGAAGTTGACCAATGCTCGCTGGCTCAATGAGCTGGAGGAGATGAGCGGGAAGACGATCATTGTTAAGAGCGATCCCACTCTGCATCCGGAGCAGTTCGACATTCATTGAAATAATGGGCCCTGGTTACCGCCGGGGCCCCGTTACACGCCATATAGCGCTTTCGGCCTTCCGTTGTAAACTTCTGCGCATCAAATCCGTCACATAAGTGTTAATAGGGAGAGATCCTGTTTGGGGGTCTCTCTAAAATCTCATTTCCCAAGGGTGATTACACAATGTTGTCGGGTCCCCGCTCCTTTGTTCGGTTCGCAGTGATCGTATCGGCCCTCTCCTCTTGCTTGATGGTTCCAGGTTTCGCGCAGGTAAGTTCCAGCGCGGAGAACCAGGAAGCCTTTGAAACCCTGCTGCAGGATCAGTATCCGAACCAGGGCGGATACAACCGGCAGACTTACAACACCCACCATAGCGATTCCTTGACCGACCACCTTGCAGTGGAACTGGGTGCGGGTTTGAATGTGCCGGCAGGCAATACGACTACATGGCAGGCAGTCGGCTACAGCATCAATCTGGGCGGTGGCTGGATGTTCAACAACCGGATCGGGGTGCTAGCCGAATACGGCTTCAATAACGCCAATATTCCGACGAGCACGCTGACGAACATAAGTGAGCCGGATGGAAATGTTCACGTGTGGTCGTTGACTCTGGATCCGATCTTCTACTACAAGACCAGTGGACACATCGGCGGTTACGTAACTGGGGGCGGCGGATTTTACCGCAAGCTCACCAGCTTCACCCAATCGGAATATCTGGGTACCTACTGCGATTATTTCTACTGTTATCCGCAGTACGCAAACGTCACGCTCAGCCACTTCTCCAGCAATCAGGGTGGCGTGAACATTGGCACGGGCGTCACCTTTAAACCCAATACGGATGGTAAGGCGAAGTTTTATGCCGAGGCGCGGTACGTATGGGTAGATTCCCCAGCAAACTCAAGTAGCGCCCTTGGGACCGGTACTGTTGGCATGTTTCCGATAACCTTCGGTTTCCGCTGGTAGCTTTGCAAAAGAGGGGCACGAACGAGGGGCACGGCTAAAAGCCGTGCCCTTCGCCGCTTGAAATCCGGGCCTTTCTTCATTACTCTGTTGCTGTACCTCGGTGGTCTCTGCTGTTCCGATCAAGAGACCCTACCCACGTTCTCCTACTCGCAGAGATCATGGACGGAGGAGTTGCGAGCACACCCTGGTGGTGTGCTCTACTCTGGCCGCCGCCTATGGAGCATGGAGGATCGTATGAATCGCAATAAAACCATTGATTATGTGGAGTTCCACGCCGACAACCTGCCGGCAACCAGGCAGTTCTACAGCCAGGTCTTCGGATGGGAATTCGAGGATTATGGGCCTGAATACACCAGCTTCAAGGACGGACGCATAGCAGGTGGATTCAGCCTGGGGCCCGTATCTCCGGGAGCCGGACCGCTGATCGTGATCTACGTCGATGATTTGCAAGCTACCCAGCTGCAGATCAGAGAAGCCGGGGGAAAAATTACTAAGGAAATCTTCTCCTTTCCCGGGGGATCCCGCTTCCACTTTGCCGATCCAAGCGGGAACGAGCTGGGAGCGTGGACTGAGGGCTGATGCAAATGGCTCCCTCACGAAGGCCGGGTGCCCCACATCTCGCTCGTTTTTTGCGATGTGGGATACCACCGATGTTAACCGCTCAGCGCATCGGATGAATCGAGAGTCAGAGGGAAGGCACAGTGGCATCCCACATCTCGCGAAAAACGAGCGAGATGTGGGGCACCCGGCCTTCGTGTGGGGGCGTGTCCTCTAAAGTCGCTCTGGTACGAAACTCACACGCCCACGGGAAAGGGCTTGGGTGAAGATTCGTCGGCGTTGGCACCGATGCGAAAGCGGTCAAATCTGCCTTCCAGCAAGGACATCAGGCCGGTGTACCAATAGCCCAGCACAAAGAGCAGGAGAAACGGCACGGTGAAATAGTTCTCATTGACGATTGCATACCAGATGGTTAACGCAAAATAGCTACCAATCAGCAACTCGATCCAGGGCACGATGCCCAGACGCTTGCGATACTTGCCGGCCTGGTGGATCTGACCGCGCTTCTCTATGCGGTACTTAGGGGTGCGCTTGAACGCAGTCTTGATTCCGAAAAGCGCCTCCAACACCGCCCTGGTGTTGGTTATCGTCAAACCTATTCCCAGAGCCATAAGGAAAGGTAGATACAAAAGCGTTTTGTACCACTTCCCCGGAAATAACTCTCTTTGGGAAACCAAATAGAACGAGGAGATGGAAAATGTCGATGCCATGAACAAGGGAACGTCAATCAACAGCATTTGAAACCATCCCTGATAAAAGCGGATGATCATGGCCGGCATCAATAGCGTGGAAAGCACAATCATCAGGGGATAACTGATGTTCGCCGTCAAGTGGTAAAACGCTTCCAGCTTGACGTGGAAAGGCGCATCGCTGCGGAACATCATGGGCAGTATTTTCTTCGAGGTCTGTATCAGCCCCTTTGCCCAGCGCGCCTGTTGGGTCTTGAAAGCTGTCATTTCAATGGGCAGCTCGGCGGGACATTCAACGTCTTGCAGATAAAGAAACTTCCAACCCTTCATTTGCGCCCGATAGCTCAGGTCGGTATCTTCGGTCAGCGTGTCATGCTGCCAGCCACCCGAGCCATCAATCGCCGCACGGCGCCACATGCCGGCGGTCCCGTTGAAATTGAAAAAGGCGTTGGTGCGCGATCGTCCGCCGTGCTCGAGAATAAAGTGGCCATCAAGCAGGATGGCTTCCACCTGAGTAAGAAAGCTGTAGTCGCGGTTGAGATGGGTCCAACGAGTCTGCACCATGCCGATCCTGGGATCAGCAAAGTGGTGGACTACTTGCATAAGCCATTCTTTGGGCGGCACAAAGTCGGCATCGAAAATGGCGATGAACTCGCCCGTTGCCACGCGCAATCCCTCATCCAGCGCTCCTGCCTTAAAGCCATGACGATTGACGCGGTGAATGTAGGTGATCCTGTGTCCCAGGGATTGATAAAGCTCTACCGCCGCCTGGGAAACGTCTACGGTGTCGTCGGTGGAGTCGTCAAGTACCTGGATCTCCAGCTTGCCGGCGGGATAATCCAGATTGCAGCAGGCCCCAATCAGGCGGTCGACGACAAACTGTTCATTAAAAATCGGTAACTGCAAGGTGATGCTGGGAAGCTCAGCAAAATGCGACTTGGGCTCGCGCACAGCATTCTTACGGTTCTTGTAGTAGCGGTAAACCAGTTGATAGCGATGGATGCCATAGAAAGAAAGCACTACCATCACAAGGAAGTAGGGAATCAGGAGTGCAGTGTCAAAAGAATTCCAGTGATACAAGTGCTCGAAAGTGCGATCCGCATAATGCGTCCGGAAATAGTGCGCGAAACCGTGCTGGGGAGAAGATAGCCCCAGGGCCCATACGGGAAAGTTGCTTAGGTGATCAGCAATTGCCAGCAGAGCGAGGCCTCCATACATCGTCCAGGTTGATAGCTAAGATGCTCATGTAATGCGAGATGATGCTGCTTAGCCGGCTACGAATCAGTTGAGAAAATAAGTGGTGTAGAGCGTATCCCGCTGCACCGGCCGGAAGCCGGCGCCGCGAATGACGTGGCGCAGCTCTTCTTCCGTAGTGCAGTTGGAGGTTCCAGCGGCCTTGACCACATTCTCTTCCAGCATCACCGAGCCCACGTCGTTACCGCCAAAGCGCAAGCCAAGCTGCAACACTTTCAGACCCTGCGTAACCCAGCTCGATTGCACGTTCTCGATGTTGTCCAGATAGAGGCGGGAGATCGCCAGTACTTTCAGATACTCAACCGAAGTTGCCTCGTCCCACTTACGTCCGCCCAGGGCGGTGTTTTTAGGCTGAAAGCTCCAGGGAATGAAAGCCGTAAAGCCGCCGGTTTCTTCCTGCAATCGGCGCACCTGCTCAAAGTGGTTGATACGCTGCTCAAAGGTTTCCCCCACGCCAAACATCATCGTGGCCGTGGTACGCATGCCCAGCTCATGGGCTGTGCGATGCACGTCAACCCAGTCCTGGGTGGAGCACTTGAGGCGGGCAATGCGGTGGCGCACCTCGTCATCCAGGATTTCGGCGCCGCCTCCTGGAATCGAAGCCAGGCCTGCATCGCGCAGTCGCGCGATGGTATCCCGCAGGGAGAGATTGCTGTATTCGGCGATGGCCAGAATCTCTGAGGCGGAGAAACAATGCAGCCAGATCTGCGGGAAGCGCTGCTTGATGCCCTGAAGCAAACGCTCGAACCATTCGATCTTGAGGTCGGGGTGCAAACCGCCTTGCATCAGCACACCCGTGCCGCCCATCTCCAGGGTTTCGGCTAATCTTTTGGTAAATGGTCTCAAAGTCGAGAATGTAACCCTCGGCGGCCAGCTTGCCCTTGAGAGGCCGGTAAAAGGCACAAAAGCTACAGTACTCGGTGCAAAAATTTGTATAGTTGATATTGCGGTCAATAATGTAGGTCACCACGCCCTCGGGATGCAGCTTGCGGCGGAGTGCGTCGGCTTCCATACCCAGGCCGATGAGGTCATCCGAGCGGAAATAGTCGAGAGCTTGTGTCCTGGTAATTGCCACACTAGTAATTTTACGGGTATGGCAGCCGACAATCCAGTGTTACAGTGCAATAGGTTCTGAGCCGACACCTCCGCCAAAAGTCAGCCGGTGGAGGCCGATTGCGCCCTATCACAACCAGTTAGGCTTTCTACGCGCTGGTGACGTCTTATTTGCAAGTGACGTTTTACCATCATTCAGTCAGCATCGCGGGCCAATCCAGTACCAGGTAGCGCCGGGCGTTCTTTTTGCCCTACCCATCTTCTCCAGGAAGGTTCCGTCTCTATGTCTCAGTTTAGATTTGCCAACCGCGTCTATTCGCGACTGCCAACCCATTTGCGTCTTTTGCTGTCTGCCGCTCTCGGCCTCGGCTTTGCGCTGCCGGTGCAGGCACAAAGCGCGCCCGCAGCCCCTGCGGCGGCCCCAGATGTCATCTTCTTCACCAACGGCGATCAGCTCACGGGCAAGCTGTTGCGCGAGATCGATGGCAGCGTGACTTTTCACAGCGATATCGCGGGAGATGTGACCGTGACCTGGGACAAGATCAAGTCCATTAAGTCCGGGCAGCAGTTTGCTGTGATTCAGCAGGGCCAGCATGTCACCCGCAAGACGCCTAACGGTGACATTGCCCAGGGCGCCGTCCAGGTTGAGGACGACCAGGTCAAGGTGACTGCGCCTGCCGGCGGCCCATCCAAAGACATTCCGGTAAAGAACACGCAGTACGTTATCGATCAGGCTACTTTCAACAAAGAAGTACTAGGCAAGCCAGGCTTCTTCTCCGGCTGGAACGGCGCCCTCACCGCGGGAGCCACCCTGGTTGAGGCCACGCAAAACAGCCGCAACTTTACGGGATCGGCAGCATTAGTAAGGGCTATTCCCAGCGTGACCTGGCTTGACCCACGCGAGCGCACCCTCGTCGACTTTACCGGAGCGTACGGCTCCATCACCCAGCCCGGCACCCTAGGGACAAAGACCAACATCATCCACTTCGATGCTGAGCAAGACTGGTATGTCTCGCCGCGCTTCTACTTCCTGGTGGATACGGCCTTTGATCACAATTACTCGCAAGGCATGAGTTTGCAACAGTTGTACGGAGGTGGTGCGGGTTACACCTTAATCAAGGATCCGAAGCAGGAACTGGATCTCAAATTCGATATCCACTATCGAGAGACAGCAATATTTTGTAACCCCTGGCATTGTGCCTCCTCCTCCCCTTACCCCCAGCAAGAACCTGATCGGAGCCGACTTCGGAGACACTTACATGCTGAAGCTGCCCCATGGGCTGGTCTTCAACCAAACGGCGGTGATTACACCTGCGTTTAATCAGACCAACGCATATTCGGCTTTGGCCACCGCAGGCCTCACGTTCCCGGTGTACAAGCGCTTGGGCTTTACGGTAGGAACACTGGACGACTTCCTGAACGACCCTGCCATAGGGAGCAAGAAGAACTCATTCCAGTTCACCGCTGGAGTGACCTATACGCTCAAGTAAATTGGGCTTATTGCGGGGCCACCGGATCAAGATCGAGCGGCTGTTTCAACAGCGTCAGTACGCCAGGGGGCAGCGGCTTGTCTGCGTTTGCCAGCAGCTGCGAAACTTGCCACATCTCGGTCTGGTTCAGAACTTGTTTGAAGGCGGGCATGCCTGAAAGCCGGATGCCGTTCGCTACCTTCCAATATGTCTCTCCCGGTGGGTCGTCGCTGACGCCGACGACCCCATTGCGGTGCGGCTCCCAAAGCTGAGGGGCCTGCGGATACATCCCTTTCGCAAACGTGGCCGGGCGTCCATAAAGCCCGTGGCAGGCAGCACATTGCTGACGGTAGATGTGGGCGCCGATCTCCAGGTTGGTGGGGCTGGCCTCAACCGGGGGCGTCTTCACCATCTCACGATCGATACGCGCATGCAGCGGAATGTGGACGATCGCCTCTTCGAAGGGTAAAGCCGGGTCGCTGGTGGCCACCGGTGGACTGCCTGCCCGGAAATAGAGCCAGATGCAAATTGGTGGAATCAGCAAGCCGATCAGCAGCCCGATCAGAAATTTCATCTCGTTTCGCCCTCTTTTTCTTTCTCACTGCCCTCGGGAAGGATATAGCAAGGGAGAAATGCTCTAATACTAACCAGGACATCAACTGTATTTTCATCGCCCAACGGCGGCAGGCAGTGGAGGCTTTCAGGTTCATGCATCATAGCAAGCGTTTTGGATGCCAAGTGTATCCGGTTCTTTTTTTGATCGTTCTCTCGGTATCACGGCTCATGGCGCAGAATCCCACCAGCAGCGATTCGCAGGCCCCAGCACCAGTACAGACGCAGCAGCCGGAGAATCCGCAACAAAATCAAGTTCGCCTGGCCCAGGAGGCGCAGGCGCGCATCCAAGCACGCCGCGCAGCGCGAAAGCAACGCGTGGTCCAGGATACCTACAGCCACAAGTTCGAGGTCTATGGCGGCGGGGGCTATACTCGCTTCCGCCCAGGTGAGTCGCTTCAGCACATCAATGAGTCTCTCTGGAATGGCGGATTCACCGATTATTTATGGGGTCGCTGGGGGATAACAGGGGACTTGCGTGGCTACTACGGAACCGCCTTCATCACCCCCAACCCCTACAACATCTTCAAGCCCAGCATCAGCGAGTACAGCTTCATGGCGGGGCCGCAGTATCGTATCGTGCGCCGGGAGCATTGGGCCATCAGCGGACAGGCCCTGGTGGGCGGGGCGAAGGGCAATTTCAATGCAGCTAGTTCTGGGGTTCCTCCCGGCACGTTCGTCGGACTATGGGGCCAAGGGGTCGATTTCAGTCTTGCGCTTGGTGTGCCGATTGACTACAACCTGGGTCCCGGACTTGCTGCGCGTATACAGCCAGGGTATTGGTTCACGACCTTCGGAGGCACGGCGCAGGTGAAGAACATCGGCTTCAATGCGGGCATCGTCTATCGTTTCGGCCGCCAGTAGAAAAGAAACCGTAGGTCCTTCACGGCACACCGGAACAGGTCGGCTTCGTTGGGTGACAAAGGGGAGGTACTTCCATTCGAGATCGGTTGCGCGGATCCCAGGTCTCAAAAGCGAGACCCCCCGAATTTCCTGTACGTAGTACTAGACAGGACAGCTTGTGCGCCGTTCGATACGGAAAAGCGCATAGAGTGCGCGGAACCCACTAAACTTCGCAGGAAATCCGAGGACCTGGGGCACCCTTCGATATCATCCCGAGCGACGTTTCAGGCGGTCACGGCTTTGTCGCGTTCTTTTGCGGCTTCCAGGGGATATTGCGGTTCTGTCATCCGGACCGGGTCGAGGATCTCCGCAATTTCTGCTTCGGTGAGCTGCTTTCGGGCGCGGGCGATTTCAATAATCGACTTTCCGGTGGCAACGGATTCCTTCACTATTTCCGCCGCCTTGGCATAACCGATGTAGGGGTTGAGCGCTGTGGCCAAGGAGACCGTGCTCTGCGCGTATTGTTGGCAACGCTGCTCATTGGCCGTGATGCCGCGAATGCACTGCTCGTCGAACTCGCGCAACATGTTGGCCAGAATAGTCACACTCTGCAGTACGTTATGCGCCATGGTCGGCATCATCACGTTCAGCTCCAGTTGTCCGGCCTGGACGGCATAGGCCACGGCGGTATCGTTACCGATGACCTGGAAACTGACCATGGCCGCCAGTTCCGGGATGACCGGGTTGATCTTGCCCGGCATGATGGATGAGCCCGGCTGCAAGGCGGGAAGATAAATTTCCGCCAAGCCTGTATTCGGTCCCGAACTAAGCAGACGTATGTCATTCGAAATGCGGATGGTTTCGAGCGCGATCCCGCGCAAAGCCGAGCTCACATCGGCCATGCAGGCGTTGGATTGCATCGCCCAGCGCATGTCCTCGGCCGGCACCAGGTGCTGCCCCGAAATGCGGGCCAGATGGGCAACGGCCTTCACACGGTAATCAGGATGCGTATTAATGCCGGTGCCCACCGCACTGCCGCCCAACCCCAACTCGCGCAGCGTCCCGGAAGCCATCTTCAGGAACTGCTGGCCCTTCTCCACGGCCACGCCATAGGCCGCAAATTCCTGCCCCAGGCGCAGGGGAACCGCATCCTGCATGTGCGTGCGGCCCGACTTCATGATGCCGTGAAACGCCTTCGCCTTCTCCGCAAAGGTCGCGGCCAACTGGTCCAACACCGGGTAGAACGTGTCCAACGCGAGCAGGGTGGCCAGGCGCATGGCGGTGGGGAAGACATCGTTGGTCGACTGACCATAGTTCACGTGATCGTTGGGGTGTACCTGGGCATACTCGCCCAGCTTTCCTCCCAGCATCTCGTTGGCACGGTTGGCGATGACCTCGTTGGTGTTCATGTGCAGGCTTACGCCCGCCCCAGCCTGGAAAACATCGACGACGAACTGGTCACTCCACTTGCCGTCGATCACTTCCTGGGCGGCCTGGATGATGGCATCGGCTCGCTTGGCATCCACCAGCCCGAGCTCTTTGTTGGCTTCCGCGGCGGCGCGCTTCACCATTCCCAGGGCGCGTACGAGTTCGGCATGAGCACTGAGACCTGAGATGGGGAAATTGTCAACGGCACGCGCGGTTT
Source organism: uncultured Acidobacteriaceae bacterium (assembly GCA_963805955.1). Lineage (GTDB taxonomy): Bacteria > Acidobacteriota > Terriglobia > Terriglobales > Acidobacteriaceae > PALSA-350. The sequence goes on along the minus strand of CAWDVZ010000002.1, from coordinate 226,468 downwards.
GCGCGCCGTAATAAGCCTTTGCTGGCACCTCAACAAAACCAAGCGAATCTTTTTCCTTGCGGTGATCAGACATAAGAAAGCAGCTCCTGAATCGCGAGAACCCCCAATTATAGCGATTTCAGTCATCGGCTGGGTACGGCTCATCGTCTAAGCTATATACATGGAGCACAGCCGTGGTGTCCTGAAGGAAAGCTTTGACGTTCTGGTTGTGGGCGCCGGTCCTACCGGTTTGGCCTGCGCCATTGAAGCCCAGCGCGCCGGCCTGCGCGCCGTGCTGGTGGATAAGGGCTGCCTGTGCAATTCCCTCTTTCACTACCCGTCGAACATGACGTTTTTTACTACACCTGAGCTGCTGGAAATTGGCGATATGCCGTTTTCCAGCCCCAACCAAAAACCCAGCCGTAACGAGGCGCTGGAATACTATCGCAAGGTCGCGGAGCATTATCAGCTGGAGCTTCGTCAATACCAGACCGTATCCGGCCTTACCGGTGAGGATGGAGATTTCACCATCAACACCATCGACCGGTTCTCCCGTCACCGATCCTACGGCGCGCGCAAAGTTATTCTCGCTACCGGCTATTATGACCTGCCAAATTATCTTGACGTGCCGGGGGAAGAGCTGCCCAAGGTGCTGCACTACTACCACGACCCCCATCCCTACTACGACCAGAATGTGCTGGTGATCGGGGGCAAGAACTCAGCCGCGATCGCGGCCCTGGACCTGTGGCGCCACGGCGCGCATGTGACCCTGGTGCACCGTGGCCCGGCCATGCATCACCACGTCAAATACTGGATTTTGCCGGATATCAACAATCGCATCAAGAATGGCGAAGTCGCCGCCTATTTTTCGAGCTCCGTGGTCAGCATCGCCGAGGACTCGGCGGAGCTGCTTACACCCAAAGGTACTGTTACTCTCAAGAATGACTACGTTTTTGCCCTGACGGGATACCATCCCGACTTTGAGTTTCTGGCTGCTCTTGGTGTACGCATGTCAGGGCAGGACCGCTGCCCGGAGTGTGATCCGCAATCGCTGGAAAGTAATGTACCCGGTCTCTATCTCGCGGGAGTGATTGTTGCAGGCAATCGCACCAATGAGATTTTCATTGAGAATGGCCGCTTTCATGGCCGTCAAATTGCGCAGGATATCGAAGCCAAGCTTGCCGGCCGAGCTTCGGTCAAGGTTGGCTAGAGCATTTTTCCTATAGATGTAGACCGAAGAGAGGGTGTAAACGCGGCTTTTTATCAATAAAACCGCACATCGCTCCTCTCAAGAGAACGCAATCATAGGAAAAATGCTTAAAGCAAGGTTGAAGGGAAGGAGGGCCGCCCTATGAGTTGGCTGAAACCTCGTTCGATTCGAGGTCAGCTGATCTCCGGTCTTATCCTCTTTGAAGGCCTGCTGGTGGTTGTCTTCTCTATCCTCCTGGTGCGAGAGCAGGCGTCTGAGATTCATGAGCGGGCGCGCGTGCGACTGGAGTCGGAGGTGAACCTGCTGGCGCTGCAGAGCCAGGATTCGCTGGCCCAGGGCGAGGCCGAATACCTGGTGCCGATTCTCCGCGCCATGAGCAACTCGCCCAGTATCCGTGCCGCGGTGGTTACAGATAGCAACGGCCGGGTGATCGCCAGCAGCGATCCCGAAATGAACGGCAAGGATCTGCTGACGCGTCTGGAAAAAAAGCACCTGGAGGACACCCCTGGGGCGGTCATTTTTCGCGTCCCTGGCGGAGCGCGGGAAGCGGTGCAGGCCATTCATGTCGGTGGTCAGCTGAGCGGATTCGCCTGGGTATATGAAGACGCGCGTGCGGCCGGGCAGCAGATTTACTCGCTCATACGCATCACTATCATTTTCGCCTGCCTGGGGGCCCTGGGCACAGCGATCATTGCCGGCAGTCTGGCCGGTTCCATCACCCGCCCTCTTGGTGCCTTGCTGACGGCTACCCGCAAGTTGATTCGCGATCCTGAAACCAAAGAAGGGTTTCCGCTGGAAGTAACCTCGGCCAACGAATCAGCCGACCTGACACGAGCTTTCAACCTTATGGTGACCTCCATGGAAGAGCAGAGAGCCGGGCTCAGCGACACCCTGGCGCTGCTTGACTCCATGCTGGAAAACGCGCCGATTGGGTTTGCGTTCTTCGATCGCAAGTTTCGCTACTTGCGAGTGAACCAATTCATGGCCGAAATGAACCAGGCGCCGATAGGCAGGCACCTGGGGCGCACGGTCTGCGGAACTGCTCCCCAGTCCCGCCGCTGAGATGTTGCAGGGCTGCATACAGAATGTTTTCGAGACCGGGGAACCGGTGGTTCAATTTGAATTGAACACGCCGCAAGCCGGAGACCCGACCCAGGTGCGTAGCTGGCTTATCAATGTATATCCGGTGAAAGGTACGTCGGAGGCTGTTCGCTGGGTGGGAGCGATCGTGGTCGAAGCAACCGAGCGAAAGCGCGCAGAGGAGGCGCTGCGGAAAACGGAGAAACTGGCTGCGGCGGGCCGCTTGGCGGCTTCCATCGCGCACGAAATCAATAATCCCCTGGAGGCGGTCACCAATCTTCTGTACCTGCTGCGGCACCAGCCCTCGCTTGATGAGGAGGCTATCGCCTATGCCGACCTGGCGCAGCGGGAGATCTCCCGCGTAGCGGAGATGACGCAGCAGACCCTGCGCTTCTACCGCCAATCGACCTTGCCAGTGGTGGCGAACATCGCAGAGTTGTTGGATTCTGTGCTCACGGTCTACATGGGGAAGTTGCTTGCGCTGCAGATCGATGTTTCTCGCAGGAATGGGCCGGATGTCGATCTTTACTGCTTTTCGGGCGAGCTGCGCCAGGTCTTCGCCAACCTCATTGGTAATGCGATTGACGCCATGGGCCAGGGTGGGCGTCTGTGGCTGAGTGTCCGCCGGTCCCGTTCATGGATGAATGGCACACCCGGTATTCGCCTGTTTGTCGCCGATAATGGCTGCGGCATGACCGAGGCCGTGCGGCAGCGGATTTTTGAGCCGTTTTTTACCACCAAGGAAACGACCGGAACCGGTCTTGGCTTGTGGGTGAGCGGCGAGATTATTGCCAAGCACCATGCCACGGTGCGGGTGAGAAGCCGTGCGGCCGAGCGGGCGGGGGAGCACCGTGTTCATGCTCTTCTTCCCGGAGGATGGTATCGGAATACCCCCGCTATCATCCCCAACCGCCGTCACGCAGACCGTGTAGAGGGGATTTCTGGCGGCAACAAGCATCAGCGCAAGACAACGTCGCGATGGGAAATCGTGGGGTGGCCGCTATCATCCGCCGGTGAAGCAACTGCCTGCAATGAATACGTTCCCGGCGTTTGCGGCGCCTTGATCGCGAAATCATAGGATTGGGCGCCGAGGGGAGGCAGGGAGAACGAAAGCTCCTCGGCGGCCGCCTCCTTCCCGTCCGCATCAGTGAAGGAAACGCGCAACTTGCCTACCCGCGGACGATCTTCATCATTCACCATGGCTACGGTCAGGTGCCGTTCTTCTCCTGGACTCAGCGTCGGCTGCCAAAAATTCAAATACACTCCCAGGGGATTGAACGCCTGCTCCATGGCTTTGACAAAGTGCGGCTCTAACTGCAGATTTTTCAGGTCTCGAAAACTATCAGAAGTGAAAGCCTTGGGATCGCTGGCTGTCAGGTAAACAAATTGCAATATCCCGGCATAATGCCGGTACGCTCGCCAGAACTCTGTTTCCCCACCCAGCAGGTAAGCGTACAGTGCGACGCGATTTTCAGTGGTGTTCTTGTCGCCCAGCAATTTGGGATAGAGTTTCTGAGTCAGCAATGTAGGAGTTCCATCGCGGTTCAGCCACAACCATCCATACTCATTCAGAATCATGGCATGGGCGCTCTTATAGGTCGTCGAATTCGGCGCGGGGCCCAGCATGGATTCGAGATCGGTCATTTTGAATTGAGGGCCCTGATCCCCCATCGCTGTCTCGAAGAACAGGTACTGGTGATCTTCCACTGGATCGTTGGGCCCAACCGGCACGTTATAGCTGTTCTCCCACGGGCGGTCGGAGAGGTCAAGATGGCGAACCTGGGGAATGATGGTACTGGAGAACTGCGGCAGCCAGGACTCGTTGCTGGCATCCCAGATGGCGACGCTGGGATGATTCCAGTTATCTCTCATCCACTCGCGTGTACTCGGTGATCATCTCCTGGGTGTCGTAACGATCTTTGTAGCCGGAGTGCCAGTCCGGGTGTCCGGTCCACACAAAGTATTCGTTTTGAATCAGCAATCCATTCTCATCCGCGATTTCCAACCAGCGATCAGGCACGGGGCCGATACAGAAGCGGAACGCATTCCAATGCAGTTGCTTCGGAATATCCACTAGCAACCGGTGCAGCCACGGTTCATCCCAGGGAAGAGTGCCGCTGTCGGGATCCTCGAAGAAGCGATGCAGCGTGATATTCGACCCGCGCAGAAAATATGGGCGCCCGTTGAGATAAGCCTTCTGGGTTACGGTATCGAACCTGAACTCGCGCATGCCAAAACGCGTGTCTGCGGAATCGCCGTCCGAGCTGGTCGAGACTTGATAAAGAAACGGGTCGTCAGGCGTCCACAGATGCGCATTGGCAATCGCCACCGTCTGGGTTACTGTCTTGCTTGCGCCCGCCGGTACTTCCACCTGGGTGTTCACCGTCTCCGAGGCTGAGTTCCGGAACTTCCACGTGAACACCTGCTGTTGCACCTTTGAGCTGACAGAGTGTGCCGAGTAGTTATGCAGTTCCGTTTGCACAAGAATGCTCGAAGTGCCGAGCTGAGGCGCCACCTGTACAGTTGAGATCACCGGGTTGTTCATCACCATGAGCTTCACATCGTCGTAGATTCCCGGTGTCCAGCGATTTTTCTCGAAGTCCGTTCCCTCCGAGACGTTTTCCGGCAGAACCCCGGGATGGGCGCCGATGCGGATCACCAGCTCGTTCGGCCGCTCCCCAGTGGATGGCGCGCGTCACATCAAAGTAAGCCGCGGTAAAGCAGGGGGCGTGCTCACCGATCCGCACACCATTGAGATAGACCACGATGCCAAATTGAGCCTTGTTGATCTTGAGCAGCGCCACAGCATTCTGGGCCGGAGCGGTGAACGTCTTGCGGTACCAGAAGTAGTTGCGTTGCTGTCGCGAAATGCCCCGTGCATCGCCAAGTTTTGCGAAGTCCGCAGCGGAATACCGCCCCTGCCGCACCAGATTGGAAAGCAACTCTCGACTTTGATATTGATCCACGTCGGGAAACACCGGAACCGCGGAATGCGCCAAGCCTGGGACCGGCGCCTTATGCGTATAAGATTTTGGCATCTCGTTTGCGGCAACGCTGTCCTCGACATCCCACTGCCCGTCGAGTGAAAGCGTAGTGCGATTTGCGTCTGCGGCAGCTGCAGCAGGTGATCCGCTTCCGGCGCCAAAGATTGCGAGGACCGAGCAAAGCACCCAAAAATATCGTGAATTCATAAAGATTCCTGGATGTCTCGAAATAAGCGCAAAAGGTAAAGGAGGCGATGTTTCCGCCTCCTTTATGTTTTCATAGACGCCAGTTGTTAGAAGATCAGCTTAAGCGCCAGTTGAATTTGCCGCGGCGTCGCTGAGGGCGCCGCCGTGGCGCTGATTTGTCCAAACCCACCGGTCGGCACGGCGGTCCCGTCAGGGGCGTAGCCCTGGATATTGGCGCCCGGTTGGCCGAAGGTTGGAGTGTTGAACAGGTTGAAAGACTCTGCCCGGAATTGTAGGTTAACCGCTTCGTGTATCGGGAAACTCTTGAACATCGAGAAGGCCAGCGCTTGTGCGCCAGGTCCGTAAACCTGGTTGCGCATCTCGTTGCCCAACAGTCCTTGCGCCTGCAACTTGAACTGCGAGGTGTCAAACCACTGGTTGATGTTCTTGTGGAACCCCGGCTGTGTAGAAGCCACAACGTTTGGGCGGTCGTTTCCGAGACCGATGCCGCTGGTGAGTCCGTTGTTGTTCTGCACGGTGAAAGGTATGCCGGTCTGGGCGTAGTAAATCGCGTTTGCCGACCAGCCTTTGACCAGTAGGCCCAGCGGTCCGGTCGTGGTCTTGCCGAAGGGCAGATCATAGATCATGGTAAGCGCCAGGCGATTGCGGGTATCGATGTCAGCGTTGCCATAGTCGTACTGGTAATAGCTGTTGTAGGTGACCGCCTGACCTAAGCCATTGTCCACATGGCATGGACCGACGCAGTTGCCAACTGCCTGGCCTTCATCGATTACCTGCGCATTGGTTGTGTTGTGGGACCAGGTGTAGTTCACGTTGCCCGCGAGTCCGTTCCTGATTCTGCGCTGGACCGAAACCTGTAGTGAGTTGTAGTTGGACCGCATTACAGTCGAGCGCAGCTGGATACCGACCCCGGGCAGGTCCGGGTACGGATACGTGCCGCCGTCCGCGATCGGGAAAGGCAGCTGGTTTTGGTTGGTGGCGTTCAGCACCAGCCGGTTGCCGTGGTTACCCACGTAAGCGACGGTGACTACGTTCCCGGCAAAATCGTTCTCTACGTTCACGCTGTACTGCTGGAGAAACGGGTTCCGGTAGTTGAAGGCGGTGCCCAGGATGGTAGTACCGGCATAGTTTGCCGGATCCGTGGCCAACGCTACGTTGACAACAGGGACCGGCATGCTGCCATCCATGTTATAGCCCGAACCGTCCGACGCCTGGTACGCTCCGGTGCATGCGCCGGCGTTGGTGTAAGTGGTATTGCCGCAACCAAAATTGAATGTGCCGGGGGCATTCCTCATTAAGGCGCCCGAGGCGTCATTGCCCGGGTAATACCCGATTCCATAGCCTCCACGGAATACCATGCCAGGCCTGAATTCGTATTCGAACCCGACGCGGGGAGCGAAATCCGTATAGTCGTCGGTGACGCCCAAGGTCGCATTGGACTTCTGAACTCCAGGTAGGTTGGGCGAAATGAGCAAGCCAAGTTTCGGATCGAAGTTTGCGAAGTCGCCATTGGCCGCGGTGAACGGTTGTAGAGGTCCCAACGAAGACCCAGGTTTAGAGTGAGGTTAGGTTTCAGCCGCCAGTCGTCCTGCACGTACAGGCCGACTTCCCAGGCGCGAAGCGACGGGGTCAGGATCGTGTTGCTCCTGGTGACCGAGGAGGCATAGTCCTCCAGCATATCGCCCAGATCATTTCCTGTGACCAGGCCGGTGATGTTCATCTGGCCGCGCGGATGGGCGCTTTGTGATTCAGAGCCCTGGCGGCGTATCAAACTCGCGCCCATTTTCATGCTTTGCGAGTGCTTGACCCACGACACCACCCCCATGTATTGGAAGGTGTTGTTCTGATCCAACAACGGAACGTAGTCCGCATCTCCCAGTGAGCCGTACCCGTGAGTGAACGTGAGGTTAGGTAGTCCGGTGGAGGGGGTATTGCCGGGCACGTTGATGCAGCTCACCGAGTTGCACGGAAAGCCAAACGAAGTGGCCACGTCTTTGCCGACGTTCACGGGATTCGATTCATTGTTCAAGCGCAAGTATTGGGCACGTAGGTCCATGATCAGGTTCGACGTGAACAGATGGGTGTAACCCAACGCCCCGCTCTGCTCCTGATCGGATGCCGGACCGGCAAAGTTTCCATAAGGACCAGCCCCCGGATTTATTCCGTTCACCAGCGGATAGTTGCCGGGGATGAAAGAGGCGACCGTGTTGTACGTGTAGCGGGCGTACATCGAGTCCGCTGCTGTGAAGCGCCAATCTACCTTGGCGTCATAGGTACTCGTGAACTGCGTCTGCCCGCCGGTAAAGCTGTAGTTGTTAGACGGTGGGGTGCAGTTCGTTCCCGGGGGAGCTACGTCTTTGTTGGGCGCCGGATACAGCTTGAAGTAATTCAGCCCAATGTGTGCCGGGCCAAACATGGACGGGGGAATGACGGGGCAGCCTGGGCCAAGATCGGAGAAATCTCCCGGGTTGGCTTCTTCGTAAGCCGTGGGTACCGTGGAGGTGTTGGTGACGCCTTTTACCAACCGGTAATTTTCATAGTCGAAAAAGAAAAATGCCCTGTCCCTCTTGATGGGTCCACCAACGCTTCCGCCGAATTGGTTCTGGCGGAGTTCCGGCTTGGGCCCGACGGTAGCAAAGAAGTCCCTGGCATCGAATACGTCGTTGCGAAAGAACTCATACAGGGTTCCGTGAAATCGATTGCCGCCGGACTTGGTGATCAGATCGACCACGCCGCCACCGGACCGGGAGACTTCTGCTGTATATAAATTGGTAAAAACTTTAATTTGCTCGATCGCGTCGATGGAGGGCTTGACGCCCACACTACCGATGAAGCGCTCGTTGTTATCCATGCCATCGATCATGTTGTTGTTGTTCTCATCGCTCTGCCCATTAGCGGAGAAGTTGGAACCCTGACGGCGGTCGTCCGGCCGCGTGCCGCTGTTCATGGCGTTGCTCAGGCCGCCGGTCACCCCGGCAGAGAGCGTAATGAGGTTGAGAACGTTGCGGCCGTTCAAGGGAAGGTTCTGCGTCGCCTCGCTGCCGATCAGCGTGCCGACGGTCGATTCATCTGTCTGCAACGCCGGGGTGGCCGCCGCAACCGTAACGGTTTCTGTGGCTTGGCCTACTGTGAGCTGGGCGTCCACGCGTGCTCTGTCGCCGACCGCCAGGGTTACCTGGGTCGTAAAGCCCTTGAAACCCGACGCCTGTATGCTCACCTCATGGGTGCCTATCTGCAACAGTGTGAAGTCGAAACCGCCGGAGCTGCTGACTGTCGTCTTTTGCGATACGCCGGTTGCAAGGTTAGTTTCAGTCACAGTTGCATTAGTAACTGCCGCGCCACTCTGGTCTGTCACCGTGCCAACGATGTCAGCCGTGGTCACCTGCGCAGTCGCCCATTTGGACTGGACAAAAAACAAACACGTTATGCATATAAGGAGCGGAATTGCTCTGCGTAGCCCGCTGACCGCACACTTGTCCCACTGGTTCTCCATAAAGTCTCACCGATCCTGTCTGTTTCATTTTGTTGTCCTGACTTTTTAAAGGCCACTCTGGGCCAATCATAAGTCGTTGAGAAGTATGCGCAGCCAATACAGCACGGTCAAGGAGATAGTCGCCAGACAATTGCTTGTCTGCACTGCAAACAGTCATCCATCGAGCTTAGGTCCGCCATCTGCTTGAGAATAAAAGCGATACGATTCGTGCCTTAGAGGTAATTACAAGGGCACCCGACGAATGTCGTGTTTGCAATATGAGAAGCGCGAGGCGTAGTTGCCTGGCGATGGGGGTTCACGCACACTTGGCCATTAGTCGCGGTGCTAGGGGATGGGTTCGCAACGCGGTGCTTGGCTCACCGGCGCCAGCTTCGAACGCGTAACATGCAGGCGATTCACGCGCATGTAGCGCACCCGCAAGCCTCCAACCACATCTGGCATCGCGTGCGGCGTTTTTGTCAGGTCGACCAGCACCAGCAACGCCGCTTCCGCTGGGTTGTCATAGCTCTCGGTCACGCCGACCCCAAAAAAGGCGGGATCCGCCATTAACTGTGGGGCAAATTGCCGTTGCACCGCTGCAGCATTCCGCAGAACATCAGCCGGCAGATGAATGCCTTCCACCTGGGCCAGCGTGGCAGGCTGAGTGCCTGCATTCATGCTGGTCATGTCAGTCGGAATCACGAGCGTGCGCACACCGTTGAGGACTTTCGGCACGGTGACGCCGGGCTTGTTCAGGTCCACGTAGACGATGACCGCGCCTTCACCCGGACTGTCCAGGCTCTTGCCCGTAGCAGTGCCGAGGATTCCGTTATCCGGCCGCAGCAGCAGAGGGGCCGCCGCTTCCGCCGCCGTCCTGGCCGCGGCCATCTGCAATGGGCTCACGCTGCGCGTCGCAGGCGTGGTGTGCTCATCGTAGTTGGAACAGGTGATGGGATGGGGGGCACCACCCGCAATCTGTAATTCCTGCCCATCTGCCTTCTGCCCTAATTCGCTGAGAACATCCTGGATAGGATTGGCCACACTAAATCCGTGGTTGGTGTCATCGACGCCGCTGGCAAAAAACAGCCCCACCGGTTGCGCATTGGCGGCGTCCATCACCAGCGCCCCGGAATCTCCGCTATCCGCGAAGCCGGCTCCGGGTATACCAATCTGATTGACGTAGGTTTTGGTGTAGTACGGTTGGGTCTCCGCGCAATCGTAGTAGTAATCCACCTGCACGCTCAGGTTGACCGTGTTGACCGTAGAGCATGTGAGCCCGGTCGTTCGCCCGCTCTTGACCACCTGCAACTGGTTCAGTAGGCCGGCGGTGAGCGCCTCCCCTGCGCCTGCCGCTGGCGCCGCAGGAGTCAACACGCCGTTGATCGATGGTCCCAATTGCAGGATGGCCCCGGTTCCGTCCACCGCAGGCGTCGCGGCCGCCAGGGCCGCATCCACATTGGTCTGCCTACTCTGGATGGGCACCACATAACGCAAAGAACCCACGGTTCGACCAGATTGCGGATTGCAGTTCAAATCCACCAGCGCAGGCTGCACGACCGTGTCGCCAGCACGCCCCTGGTCAGACTCGGCGAGCACGTGGTTGTTGCTCAGGATGTAAAGATCGCCATTACGGTCGCTGACCAGCGCTCCCAGGGTTCCGCCGCAGCAGTCATTCACGTATTCGTGCCCGCTGCCGTCCTTTTTGGAGTCGTAATCGTTAGCATTGCCGCCCGATGAACCCATCTCCACGTAGCCCGCCTGAGCCGCCTGGTTCTGCAGGCCGGAGCTGGAGAATCCGGCTCCATTCAGCAGGATATGAAGAGCCGCGACGGAGTGGGGATTGCCAGCCGCCAGCGCCACCATAAAGACCGAGGGGCTTCCGGGAGGCAAGGCGTGCGGAGCAGTATAGGTTGCGGTGCAATAGGTATAGGTGCGGCTGGAGTGATGGCAGCTGGTTTCTCCAATGCTGCCGTAGCTGTCGCCGGGATCGATTTCGCCCCCCGCCGTGGTGGCCAGAGCCCAGCGGATCGTTCCGGAATTGACCTCGGCGATTTCACCCTTGACCCGAACCGTTCCCCCAGGCGCCAGGCTTGCCGTCTCAGGGGTAAGAACCTGGACAAATCCGGGAGTGACCGTGAGCAGATACGTGGCGGTCACGGTGGGATCACTGCGGGATGTCGCCACAATCTGCACTTGTACCTGGTCTCGCGAAAGCAACTGCGGCGGGGTATAGGCGCCATTGGCACTGATCGTGCCCTGGCCGAGTCCAGCAGCGTTTTGCCCGCCGGCAATGGTCCACTTGACGTCGGCGGAGGCTCCTGAGGAGAGCCGGGCGCTTAGTTGTGCCGTATTGGTGGTGTCGAGGCTGGTTCTTTCCGCGTTGATGATTAGACCTGCCGGGCTGGCGCCCACCGGGGAGTTCATGGCCCCACAGCCCGCCACCAACAGAAGCAGGAAGGGTGGAACGAGAGGCAGCAGCCGTCGGGCGAGTTTGTAGTGACGTTGCCTCATAAAGATCCGCACTCGCCCTCCAGAGTCGCCAGGAACCTGCCCTTGCTATCAGACGATAGAGATCACGGAAGGGGTACGGCAAGGGTAAGGATATGCCACCAAAGATGCAGAGTTTCGTGAAATTACGCTGAAGGGAACGTCGGGTCCCAATCTGGCTTTCATCGCGCTCTATCAAAAACATTCGGTCCGCTGAACCGCAGATCCCTCCACGGCACGCCGGGACAGGTCGGCTTCGCTCGGGATGACAAAGGGGAGGACGGTGCTTCCAAAGAGATCGGTTGCGAGGATCCCAGGTCTCAAAATCGAGACCCCCGAATTTCCTGTACGTAGCGCTGGACAGGACCGCGTGTGCGCCTTTCTATACGGAAAGGCGGATAGAGTGTGGGGAACCCACTAAACTTCGCAGGAAATCGGAGACCTGGGGCACCCTTCTTTTTTACCGGGAAGGGCGTGGGTCGGGATGAAAAAGGGGAGGATCCTGCAAATGAAACTGTGATAGTAGCTGACAATACAAAGCTCCGTATCGGGTGGCATGCGTTGCGCCAACGATACGGAGCTTCAGACTTGAGACTGGAAGCTTTTTAAGCGGCTGCGGATTTATTTGCGCGCCGGGTGAGAAGGCTTCCCACGTTCATCGAGCTGGCCATCACGGTCACAGGGCCGGCCGCCGCAGCCTTCATGCGGCGGATTTCGCGCGCACTCAGGGGCGTCATGCGCTCCCGCGAATAGTAAATCTGTTTTCCGCAATCCAGACAAACCTTATAGGTTTGCTGCTCCAGCGTGAACGGCCGTGTTTGGCTCCAGTGACGGCAGCCGAAGATAATATCGTAGAAAAAACCAAGCAGGCTTTGAATCCAGTTCATATAAACGCTCCAGTATTGAAACGCCAGGTTGTCGTCCGAAATCGTACTGTTAAGATGCATTCTGCACGAAAATGTCGCGTTTGTCGTAGGGAAAATACAGCTTTCGTCCCCAGCGGATGACCCGGAAGTTACTGGCCTTTTGGTGGCCCAGCAGTTTCAATCAGATAGCCCGGCCCGCGCGGCGCATTTCGGTCATCAAGCAACAACCTGGATTACGATTTTCCCGAAATGAGACGCTTTCTCCAGAGCCTTCAGAGCCTCCCGTGCCTGGTCGAAGGCAAAGATCTGATCGACCACGGGCTCGGTACCATTGGCCGCAAGGGCCCGATTCATGGCTTCAAAGTCTGCCCGGGAACCCACATAAACACCGTAAACCCGAACCTGACGATGGAGAATCAGGTGGACCGGCAGTGGTTGATCTGACTGGCTCAGTACTCCGATCTGAGCAATGGCGCCGCTCATACGTACGGCCTGCAGGGACTGGCTGAAGGTACCCGCACCGCCGACTTCGACAATCAGATCGGCACCGCGGTCGCCGGTCTGCTTAAGGACCCATTTTGCCCAGTCCGGAGATTGTCGATAATTGAGGCCGGCATCAAGTCCCATGGACTTTGCCCGCGCCAGTTTTTCGTCGCTGCTGGAAGTGCCGATCACAGTTGCTCCCACCATCTTGGCGAATTGCAGAGCAAAGATCGAAACTCCTCCGGTGCCTTGGATTACGACTACATCCCCGGGTTTCACCTGGGTTTCGTTTTGCAGGGCGTTCCACGCCGTCACGCCGGCGCAGGGAAGGGTCGCCCCCTGCACGTAAGAAAGATGCCCAGGGATGGGCACAACGCCCTCCTGGCGCAGTACTACGTATTCGGCCAGCATGCCATCTATGTCCCCACCCAAGGCACCGCGAGTCTTCTGCGCAGTCGGCCGGCCGTCAAGCCAATGCTGCATGAAGATGCCGGCCACCCGCTCTCCGACCGTAATGCCCGTTACCTCGGGGCCTACTTCGACTACCTCGCCGGCTCCATCAGAGCAGGGAATACGGGGCAAAGCCATTCTGGGGTTGTATTGGCCTCGAACCATGAGCAGGTCGCGGTAATTCAGCGAAACTGCATGAATCTTCACCAAGTACTTCCCCACGCCCGGGGAGGGGCGGGGGCGAATCTTCCAGAGCTAGCTGGTCAATTCCGAACGATTGAATTTTCCAGAGTTTCATAGTTCCTCCGCTAGGTTTTCACAGCAGAACTCCGCCTTGACGTACCATAGAAACATGGCGCGTGGGTGGGAAAGCAAGTCTGTGGAAGAGCAGCAGCAATCGGCTGCCGATTTGAACGATTCAGGCGTAGTGATTGACGCCGCTAAGCAGAAGGGTCTGGAGCGAGCGAAGCGGGAGCGGCAAAAGCAGGAGCTCGATCTACAGCGCGAACGCATTCTCTCCGAGCGGACTTCGAGCCCGGTGCGCCGGGCAGCGCTGGAAGCAGCTCTGGCCGAGATCGAGTCCCGTTTAGCGTTGCTCTCCTGACGACAGCTTGAGCCGGGATTGCTGAGAATCAGCCACCAGGGCTAAAGCCCCGAAACGTTTATATTGCGCGCTCCGCGGGTTTGAAAACCCGCTCCCCCGGACTAATGCTCGCTGCGGCGAGATAGTCCGGGGCTGGCACCACAGTAAGGTTCTGCAACTTGGGCTCGATATCAGCTACTGGGGTGGATTGCTTGTGCCCTGTGCTGGAGTCATACCTCCCTGGGGCTGATTCGCAGCCGAGGGCTGGGTTTGCTGGACACCGATTGCGCTGCCGGAGACGACCATCTGCACGCGGCGATTTTGCGCCCTTCCGGCAGCCGTCGCATTATCTGCAACGGGGTTGCTCATGCCATAACCTGTCGAGCTTATATTGTCGGGGCTCACTCCCTGGGAGACCAGATAAGCGCGCACCGCATCGCCTCGCTGCTGGGAAAGCGTCAGGTTGTATTGGTCGCCGCCTACGTTGTCGGTGTAGCCCTCCACCTGCACTTTCAAATTCGGATAGGCGAGCAGAATTCCAGACACCTTGGCGAGCTTTTCGCGGGCTTCCGGCTTAAGTGTGTATTTGCCAGTATCGAACAGAACGTCGGACATGTTCACGATCAATCCGCGTGCCGTCTCCTGGGTCTGCAGAACCTGGCTCAACTGCGAGCGCAACCGCTCGCGCATTTGTTCGGTCTGGTCGGTTGCCTGCTGGGCGTTGTGCTCCGCTGCCGCCTGCGCAGCTCGAGCATTGGCTGCGGCGGCCTCCGCCTGAGCAGCCGCCGCGTCGGCCTGAGCCCGCTTCAGCGCCTGCTGCTGGGCCTCGATCTGGGCCTGCTGAGCGGCTTCCTGTGCCTGCTGGGTGGCCACTTGCTGCTGGTGTTCCTTTTCCTGCTGGATCTTGCGCAGCGTGCTCACACGGGCATCTTCCGCGTCCTGCACCGCGCCGCGGGCATAGGTGATCATTTCCTTGCGCTGGCTCTTCTTTGAGTCCAGACCCTGCGCATTTTCCAGTTCCTGCTTGGCCTTGGCGAGAATGTCCGGCGTGTACTGAGCCGCGCCCGTGGCTTCCGCAATCTGGATAGCGTTAATAGCTTCGTAGAGCTGGAGCGGCGATTTATCGTTGGGCTTGACCGGGTTCAACACTGCGTGCTGACCAGCTGTTTGCACGTAGGCTCCGCGCGGCAGCAGGTTGAAGTGGGCGTTCACGGTGTCGATAATGCCCGTCGTCTTGTCGTTCTTGACCGTATTCTGCATCACCACCAAGTCGCTCGGCGTGGTCACGGCGAAGTAGGGCTCAGCAGTAATGATGAGGGCAAATTGCTGCAGATTGGTGGTGACTCTCATCTCGGCTTTGCCGTTACCGGGCATCACCTCGCCCAGGTTTACAGGCCGGCCCTGCGGGGTGATCGCCCACAGCACATAGGTCAGGTATTCCACACCGAAGCTGTTGGCAGGCACGAAGCCCTGAAATTTGGCCTCGATAAGGGTCTGCCCCTTGCTGGTAATGTTCGCCTCCCCTTTTCCCTGGGGAAGAAGACTGGTTCCGGCAAATCCGATTTTGGTGCTTCCGCTGCGGTGCCAATAATTGATGGTTGGGATGTCCCGGCCCACTACCTGAATGCGGTAGAGCGGAACATTGTTGGCGCCTTCGGTCGCGTTGACCGGCTGTTGCTGTTGCGGTTGCGCGGTCGGGCTCGCCTCCTGCGCTGGAATAGCAACCGGGGCAGCGCAAAGCAAACTCACGAGGAGCAGTCTTCCAATCATCATCTTGTTGAACTCCAATGCAGGGTTTCAGTACGTTCAAGGCAACGCGATTAAGCGGCCCTATTGGGGCCGCTTAATCAAAAAGACGCACCTAATCAGATGCAAACGGGGGAGTTTGCGTTGGAGGGTTAAGTTTGCAACGCAACTAGCTGGTGGGCGATGGCAAACAGCGCCAGTTCCAAACGCGTGGAGACCCCGGTTTTGTCGAAAATGTTCGACAGATGGCGCTTCACCGTCTCCTCGCTGATACTGAACTGCTTGGCGATATCACGATTGCTGCAACCCTCTACGATGCAGCCAACCACTTCCAGTTCCCGGGGCGTGAGGCCATAGGTTTTGCGCTCGGGAACGGCAGCCTGCTGCATCAGCTCGTGCAGCGCGCCCACCAGGTTGACTACGCGCTTGCCGCCAATCCAATAATCCCCGGAGGAGACGGCCCGGATGGCGGTGGTAAGGTGGTCGGCCAAGGCGTCTTTGAGCACGATGCCACGGGCGCCTATTTGCAGGGCTTCAATGATTTGCTGGGTAGTGATGGTGCTGGTCAGGAGCAGGATCTTTACGGTTGGCGAACCACTCATGATGGCCCGCATTGCCTCGAGACCGGGCAGACGCGGCATCTGCAGATCAAGGAGGAGGATGTCGGGCAGCAGTTCGAGAGTTGCCGTGATGGCTTCGTCGCCGTCCGATGCCTCACCCAGCACTTCGAGGCCGGCGTCGCTCTGAAGCATGTTTTTGACGCCGATACGAACGACTGGATGGTCGTCGGCGATGACGATACGAATCTGGTGCAGGCGGTCGTTGCTGGTCTTAGGTGTAGCGGAGATTGTTGTTGTTGTCATGGGGGGCCCTAGGTATTGGTTAGATTTCCTGCCAAAAGCATACGCTCCAACTCGCTGCATGCACTGAGTAAATCATCCAAAACCCCGGGGGTGGCCGCTTGTTTGCTACCCCCTATTTCCAGGCCGGCGGCGAGCCGCGCGAGGCGCATCGCGCCGACCATGGCGGCCGCTCCTTTGATGCGGTGGGCAAGCCGGCGCACGCCGTCCTCGTGCCCCTGCTGCAGCTCATCGCGGAGAGCCTGAATTGAGGTTTTCGTATCCGCTATGCAGGCGGTAAAAACGCCGTGCAGCGCCTCCAACGGCATCATCTTGCGCAGTTTCTGGACTACCGCCATGTCGATGGTTTCGCCTGACGGGGAAACGGCCTCGACCCTGCCGGGATGGGCCACGCGAACGCCAGGCCCGCGGCCTGGTCTTTTTGGGTTTCAGGGCCTGGCGCAGGTCGTCCACGGCAAGCGGTTTGAGGAGAAACCCGTCGAACGCAAGCAGCTGCTGACGGGGCGCCGCGGTCGCGCTCATGGCAAACAGCAAGGGGCCGGGCCGGTTGAGGGCACGAACTTTTTCAGCTAATTGTCCGCCCGAGATCCCGGGCATCTGAAGGTCTACCAGCAGCACATCCGGGCGCCCCGCCTCGTCGGCGGTGAGCAGCTCCAGGGCGGATCCAGCGTCGTTGGCGCGCAATACCTGATGGCCCTCGTGAGCGACGAAGCATAGCCATTAATTCAAGGCTCACGGCGTCGTCATCAACTAGGAGTATCTTGCGCCGGGTCTTTACCCCAGTCGACCTGGTCATTAAGGGGGAAGCCTCCTCAAGTGGCTACTTTGCAGCTTAAGGCATTGGTTGGCAAATAGCACCCCAAAGTGTTACCGGAGTGCACGGAGGTAACGGCAGGCTTGGGCGAAAACTAAAGTTTTGAAGTGGCGAACGGTTTCCTGCAAAGCAATCTGATCAGTCCCGTTAGGGGACGGCTGAATACAGGCGCACAGAATTTCAGCCGTCCCTGACGGGACTTGGTCCGTTTTCGGCCGTCTACCCAGGACTCCGTCCTGGGCTAAGTTCAGTCGTCCCTCCGGGACTCAAGCAGAGTTTTTCCGCAGCCTTGAAGTCCGGGGCTGCACGACCGTTCGCCCGACGGGACCTTTAGTGTCCGCCTCATCCTAGCGTAGGGCGGGCTCGATTTGGTTGAGCCAATCGGGTGGCTTGAGAATCTCGCGGGGTTTTGACCCGTCGGCAGGGCCAACAATGCCATCGCGCTCCATCATGTCGATCAGATGGGCGGCGCGGCCATAGCCTATCCGCAGCCGCCGTTGGAGCAGGGAAGTGGAGGCCTTGCCGAACTCCAGCACCAACCGCACCGCATCCTCGAACAACTCATCATTGCCATCGCCATCTTCGGGTTCCGCATCCAGGTCCCGGCCCTTTTCGTCGCGGGGAGACTCGAGGAAGCCCTGGACGTACTCTGCCTGACCCTGGTCCTTCCAGAAGGCAACGACGGCTGCGATCTCCTTTTCGGTGACAAAGGGAGCGTGCAGCCGCTGCAGGCGGGAGGTTCCCGGGGGCAGGAAAAGCATGTCGCCGCGCCCAAGGAGCGCTTCAGCGCCGTTCGAGTCCAGGATGGTTCGCGAGTCCACTTTCGTGGCCAGACGGAAGGAGATCCGGGTGGGCACGTTGGCCTTGATCAGGCCGGTGATCACGTCTACCGACGGACGCTGGGTG
Organism: uncultured Acidobacteriaceae bacterium; assembly: GCA_963805955.1. GTDB lineage: Bacteria > Acidobacteriota > Terriglobia > Terriglobales > Acidobacteriaceae > PALSA-350. The sequence goes on along the minus strand of CAWDVZ010000002.1, from coordinate 208,341 downwards.
GCCAGCACCAGGTGGATGCCTACCGCGCGCGCCATCTGCGCCAGGCGGGTGATGGCCTCTTCCACGTTGGCCTTATCCAACATCATCAGATCGGCCAGCTCATCGATGATGATGATGATGTGGGGTAAGGGCTGCTCCTCGTCACTCTCGAAGAGGCTGGGGGTCTGGTTTTCAAACAGCTTGTTGTATTGATCGATGTTCCTGACGCTGCGCGAGGCCAGCAGTTTCAGGCGTCGCTCCATCTCGCGCACTGCATTGCGTAAAGCGTTGGCAGCGAGTTTCGGCTCGGTGATGATAGGCGTAAACAGGTGCGGGATGCCTTCATACATGCCCAGTTCCACCCGCTTGGGATCAACCAGGATGAGCCTTACCTGTTGCGGCGTGGCCTTGTAGAGCACGGACATAATCATGGCGTTGATAGCCACCGACTTGCCGCTGCCGGTAGAGCCGGCGATCAGCACGTGGGGCATGGTCGCGAGGTCGGCCGTAACCAGGCGTCCGTTGATGTCTTTGCCCATGGCCAGGGTCAGCTTGGACTTGGTTTCAGTGAAATTTTCCGCTTCGATCACGTCCCGCAGCCAGATGGTTTCGCGGTCGTGATTGGGCACCTGGATGCCCACCGTGCTCTTTCCCGCCATGCGTTCGATCAGGATGCTCTCCGCGCGCATGGCCAGGCACAGATCTTCCGCCAGACCGGTTACGCGGCTGTACTTGACCCCGGCTTCGGGGCGGAACTCGAAGGTGGTGACCACAGGGCCGGGATTGATTTGCACCACCTGGCCGCGGACGTCGAACTCCGCACATTTCTCAACCAGGATGCGGGCCTGGCTGCGCAGATCGTCCTCGCGCACGACCTGCGACTCGTCGCTGCGGTGTAGCAGCGTGCTCGGCGGCAGCCGGAAACCACTGACAGCGCGGGGAGCCAGGGTGACTGGGCGGGCATCCGCATCGGCGCGTCCCTTGACGGAAATGGCTTGGGGCGCCGGAACTGCGGCTGCGACTTCTTCTACTTCGGGTAAATCGGCATCGACCGGCTCCGGTTCCGGTCGGGGATGCTGGTGCGCGGCATCTGGCTCCAGAGGGAGGGGGTGTGCGGCCGGGCGTTCGTTTCGGACTTCGACTCGTTCTCGGTGGCGCTTACATCGGCAAAGGCGGCACGCCTTGGGGTGGGAAGATTGTCGTGGTCCTCAACCCGGTTGGCATGCTTGCTTGCCGTGGCCCTCGTGGCAGCGGACTTCCGGGCGTTTTTTTCCGCCCGTGCAGTTGCCCGTTTTTGTGCCAGGCTGCGCGCCAGTTGTGCAGACGGTCGCGCCAGGCGACAGCGAAGGCAAAGCGAATCGCCAGCCAATGCTTAGCCGTGCTGAAGCTGAAGGTGGTGAAGAGGTAGATCGCGATCACCACCATGCTGACCATAACAATGGCGGCGCCGGGAAAGTTCAGGTAGTGAATCAGCGTATCTCCCACCAGGCGGCCAATCACGCCTTCCAGAGGCAGGGCATGCATCCAGCGGAGGTGGCCGGGGATGAGACCAAAGATGGCGGGCGCAAATATGAGATAGAGGAGAACACCCGCCGTTTTGGCGGCAGGGGATCCCGCGGGGCGCCCGCGCAGCCACGTCCAGCCCAAGGCCGCCAGTAGCAGCGGGACCATGAAGGCGGAGACCCCTTCCATTTGCAGCAGCAAGTCGCTCAGAAAGGCGCCGACCAGGCCGGTCCAGTTGTGAGCCTGCCCGCCTACGGTATTAAAGGATGGATCGGTTGGATGATAGGAGGCGAGGGCTAGGAAAAGGAGGCTCGCGGCCACCAGCAACACCATGCCAATGACTTCATTTAGGCGACGGTTGCGCGTCGGGGTCAGTACCCGTTCGAGTGGCTTCATGGGGATACGCGGTGCTTGCCGCCTCCGGAGAATGCAGAGCGGCCGCAATTCACAACGCCAGAGTGGGTCTATTATCCCAGAAATGTGTACCTATGTAACAGAAACGGAATCCACAGACCGGCGCGGGGAACCGACTCTGTGACTCCCCAAAAAGTAACTGTCGCACGCGGACAATAGAACCTGGTTCCCTAAATAAGGCCGGGTGCCCCAGATCTCGCTCGTTTTTCACGAGATGTGGGATACCACCGCACCTTCCCTCTGACTCTGATTCTTCCGATGCACTTAGCGGTCAAGATTGGTGGTATCCCACATCTCGTGAAAAACGAGCGAGATCTGGGGCACCCGGCCTTCTTTAGGGAACTAGAGGTTTGGGGGCGGGCAGGGGGCTGCTGAGCTGAAGACGCCAGACGCCGTTGCGCCGGAGTAATAGATGAAGGACGTTTTCGCTGTAGGCGGCCTGGGTGCCGGGCTTGGTGTAGACCTTGGTGTAGGTCACACAGGCGGTGTCGCCATACAAATGCTCCCGCATATTAGTGGCAGTGATCAGATAGGGTTTTTGCCGGCGTTCATGGCGGCCGAGGGCACTCAGAACATCGGATTTGGTGGAACTGGTGCCATCCGCTCTCAGCCCGACGTAGTCATCAGCAAGGATGGTCCCGGCAATCGCCGTGTCGTCTTCAATCTCGGCCCGCAGATACTCTTCTTCCAGGCGGCGCAAGACTTCCAGGTCTCTCTGAGGGGTGTTGGTTTGAGTCTGGGCCGCCGAGACCCTGCCCGGCGGCAGAATCAGCAGGCTCAGGAACATGGCAGCCATGCCCCAACTACTTTTCGACTTCAACTCCGCGCCAGAAAGCTACATGGTTCTTGACGTTGCGGGCTGCCGGCTTGGGATCCGGATAGTACCAGGCGGCATCCTGATTTTCTTGTCCATCGACCAGAAGGCTGTAGTATCTGGCTTGCCCCTTCCAGGGACAGGTGGATATCGTAGAGCTCGGACGGAAGTATTCCCGCTTGAGGGAACTCTCCGGGAAATAGATATTGCCCTCAACCATCTCTGTTGTGTCGCTTTCCGCGATCACCTTGCCGTTCCATGTTGCCTTTGCCATAACTGGGGTTAAGTCCTGCATTCCCTTCCTACCCTCTCCCACCTTAGCAGATGGATGCCCACTCTGGCATCAATACGATAACTCGATTAAACACAAAGCCGCCCGCCTCGCAGAGACGCCGTTGGGAAGAGCAATGCGGCAGTCCCAGGAAAGCTGGAAGGACTGCCGCGGGATAGGGAAGGGGTCTGTTTTTAGTGCGATTCCGAGGTGCTCGGCGTGCCGCCCTGGTCCTTCATCATCGTTAGCTTGGAGATGTGGATCGTCTTAGCTGAATCGTCAACTTTGCCAACAACGGCGACGTGGTGGCCCTCGTGACCCTTAACCGCATCGGGATCGTCGATGGTGTAGACGTTTTTCTGGGCGTCATCCACAAAGACCGGCTTTGCCCCGCCATCGACGCACTTTTTTACGCAGGCTGCATCGGGGGCGCTGCCGTTGTGTTTGGCTCCGCAGTTGGAATCACTGATATATCCAGGGATCTTTGCGCTATCTGCGGCCAGCGCCGGAACGGTAGAGAGTGCTAAAACCACCAAAAACAATTTCATATTGGCTCCATGCGGATTGAATGAGTGAAACAACCGCCAATGGAGTTGTACGCTCCTCGCCGCCTGAAGGCAAGACCGCGAGAATGTGCAGTTTGACGTGACTTAAGCGACCGGAAGTTCCTCCGCCTTGGTCTGGTAGCGCATGGCCTCGATCGATTCCGTCTGCGGCTCCGCGATCTTGCGCGAGTAGGTACAAGCCACCTGCTCCGCCGGCTCCGCGGCTGCGCCCTTCTTGGCTCGCTTCTTCGGCGCCTCGTCCTCGGCGGCGGACTTGCGGTTGTTAGGGCATACCAGGTAGGTCCCGGTGGTTCGTGTCTTCTCCAGCAGGTACGGACTGCCGCATTCCGGACATGGCTCCGGCACCGGCTTGGCGTTGGAGGTGAAGTCGCACTTGGGATAATTGGTGCAGCCGTAGAAGAGGTTTCCGCGCCGCGCTTTCCGCTCCGCGATGTCTCCGTCGCCGCACTTGGGGCACTTCATCCCCTCAATAATGTTCTGCTTGATGTACTTGCATTTTGGGTAGCCGCTGCAGGAGACGAATTCTCCATACTGGCCATTGCGCATCACCAGTTGGAGGCCGCACTTAGGGCAGTTCTCGTCGAGCGGCACGGGCGCCTTTTGCTGCTGTTTCTGGGTCAGCTTGCGAGTGGTCTTGCAGGGCGGATCCTCGTTGTAACCGGGGCAGGCCATGAATGCACCGAAGCGTCCCCGCTTCAGCACCATTACCCGGCCGCAGGCCTCGCAGTATTCTTCCGCTTGCTCGGCGTCCCCTTCCTGGGCGTTCATCTCTGGTTTCGCGGCGAAGTTCTCTTTGGTGAAGGTGCAGCTGCTGGGATCTTTCTTGTTGTAGGTACTGCAGGCGAAGAAGCTGCCAAACTTACCCCACTTCAAGACCAGCGGAGAACCGCAGACATCGCACTTCTCTTCTGTCGGCTTCTCCATCCGCTTGATGTTTTCCATGTGCTTGCCGGCGTGGGCGAGCTCTTTTTCGAAGTGCCCATAGAAAGCGCCCAGCAAGGTGGTCCAAACCTCCTTGCCATCTTCGATGTCGTCTAACTCCTCTTCCAGCCTCGCGGTGTATTGCGGGTCGAAGATATAGGGGAAGTTGGCGACGAGCAGATCGGTGACCACAAAGCCGATCTCGGTGGGAATAAATTTGGCCCCTCTGCCAACGCCCACCTTCTGCACGTATTCGCGTTCCTGAATCGTATTAATGATGGTGGCGTATGTAGAGGGACGTCCGATGCCACGCTCTTCGAGCTCTTTGACCAGCGATGCTTCGTTGAAACGCGGACGAGGCTCGGTCGAATGCTGTTCGGGCAGCAGAGCATTCAATGCCAGAGCCTGTCCGTTCTCGAGCGCGGGCAGCCGGTTTTTTAGCTCCTCATCTTCATCGTCCTTCTTCTCTTTTGCTTCCTCGTAGACCTTAAGGAATCCGTCGAACTTCATCACCGAGCCAGTGACGCGGAAGTTATAGCTGCGATCCGCTTTGGCCAGGATGTCGACGGTCGTCTGGTCGAACACCGCGGGCACCATTTGCGATGCTACGAACCGCTGCCAGATAAGCCGGTAGAGGCGATACTGTTCGTCACTGAGATAGCGCTTAATCTCTTCCGGATGATGCGCAACGCTGGTGGGACGAATCGCTTCGTGCGCGTCCTGGGCGTCTTTCTTGCTCTTGAAGGCGTTGGGCGCGGCGGGAAGATAGTCTTTGCCGTGGTTCTGTTCAATCCATTGGCGAGCTTCGACAATCGCGTCCGGCGATACGCGAGTCGAATCGGTACGCATGTAGGTGATGAGACCTACCGCGCCCTCGCTGCCCAGCTCAAGACCTTCATACAAACGTTGGGCCACGCCCATGGTGCGGCGGACGCTGAAACCTAGCTGGCGGGAGGCATCCTGCTGCAGTTTGCTGGTGGTAAAGGGTGCGGTCGGGTTGCGCCGGCGTTCCTTCTTCTCTACGTTCTGAACTGACCACTTGGCCTTCTCGAGCGCGGCAACCACGGCATCCATCTGCTGCTTATTGGGCAGGGATGGCGCATCTACCGTCTCCACCACGGCTTTTTCGCCATCGATGCCGGTGAAGCGGGCAGTGAACTCGGTTTTCTCGTTGGCCGGAGTGAGCTTGGCGTCAAGGGTCCAGTACTCCACCGGCACAAACGCTTTGATCTCCCGCTCGCGTTCGACGATGAGCCGCAGAGCCACCGTTTGCACGCGGCCGGCGGACAGTCCGCGGCGTACTTTATCCCACAGCAAAGGCGAGATCTGGTAACCCACGATGCGATCGAGGACGCGGCGCGTCTGTTGCGCATCGACCAGGTTCCGGTCGACATCGCGCGTGTGTTCAAAGGCGTCGTGAACGGCCTTGGCCGTAATCTCATTAAAGGTGACGCGGCGAATGGAGTTGCCCTTGGAGAGGCCGCGCAGCTCATCTTCAAGATGGGCCGCGATGGCTTCTCCTTCGCGGTCAGGGTCAGGCGCGAGATAAATAGTGTTCGCTGCCTTGGCCAGCTTCTTCAGCCGGTCAACTACTTTTTCTTTTCCGGGGATGACAATTAGCTCGGGCGCAAAGCTGCCGTCGCTCAGGTCCACGCCGATCTTGTTCTTCGGCAGATCCTTAATGTGGCCGACGGAGGCTTCGACAGTGAAGTCTTTCCCGAGATATTTGCTGATCGTTTTTGCCTTGGCAGGCGATTCGACGATCACTAGTGATTTACTCATTGCGTTCCTTAAATCCGTTGACACATGGAAAAAGCTCTTCCAATGGGACTGACTGTACCACCTGGAAGGTTCAGAGTTATTTACTTATCGTGGTCAGCATCGTGGCTGGAGCAACCACCAGTGCGGGCCAGAGCGTGCTTTCTCCTGCCCTGTCTGCAACTTCCGCGTCTGCAACTTTAGGTGCAGGTAGCAGGAAAGGTTACATTCGTCTGACGTAGTTCTTGCCCGGAAGTTGCTTGATCCGGTTGGAAAGCTCGAGCTCAAACAAAGCAGTAAAGACTTCTGACGAGGTCATTCTGGACTCGAGCTTTTCCATCAGCTCATCCAACTGTACTGCCTCGTCGTGGCGCAGCTCGCCGAGTACAATCTTTTCCGGCTCCTGCAGCGGAAGTTCTTCCACAATCGATGCAGCTTGCTGCGGTTCCGATGCAAAACCTAACATGCCTTCCAGTTGCAGACGCACCTGTGTGGGCAGTTCCTGCCACACATCCTCCCAGGTCGCCACCAGCTTGGCGCCCTGTTTTATCAACGTGTTGGGTCCCCAGGCGTTCTTGGTTGTCACGTTTCCCGGAACCGCGTAAACGTCGCGATTTTGTTCCAGAGCGCAGCGCGCGGTCACCCGGGTGCCGCTGTTCTCGCCGGCTTCCACCACCAGAACGCCGATGCTGATGCCGCTCAGGATGCGGTTGCGTTTGGGGAAGTTTTGCGGCGCCGGGAAGGTGCCCAACCTGTATTCCGAGACGATGGTTCCTCCGGACACAAGGATGTTCTCGGCCAGAGATTTGTTTTCTTTAGGATAGATTACGTCGACTCCGGTACCCCAGACCGCAACGGTGCTGCCTCCTGCAGCAAGCGCGCCCTTATGGGCGGCGGTGTCGATGCCCCGCGCCATCCCGCTGAGTATCACCATTCCGCGGGTGGCCAGATCGCGTGCCAGGATCTCTGCCATTCCGGTGCCATAAGGTGTGGGGTGACGGGTTCCCACGATGGCGATGGCAGGGCGCGTCAACTGCTTCACGTCGCCCAGCACCCAAAGCACCGGCGGCGGGTCGAAAATTTCCTTCAGCTGCTCCGGGTAATCCTGCTCGTCATAGGTGAGGATGGCGCCTTTCTGTTCGGCCACTCGCACCAGTTCCCGCTCCGCCTCAGTGCGCGCTTTGCCGGTGAAGAGGAACTGAGCGGCGGGCGCGGGAAAATTGAGCGACTCGAGTTCAGTTAGGGAAAGACGAAAGAGGCTCGATAGGTCCGGTAAAGCCTGCGCAGCTTTCAAGATCCGCTTCGGTCCCAAGCCGGGCGTGAGGGTGAGCGCAAGCCAGGCGAGCCGGTTTTGGTCAGGCGAATTCATCGCTGATATGCCAAGGTACACTAAGAAGTGACCTCCCAGCTCAAGCGCCGCATCCGTATGGCGGCGATCCATTTCCTCAATCCTGCTCCTTTAATGTGGGACTTCGAGCACGAGCCCCGGCGCAGCGATTTGCGGTTGCGCTACCAGATCGGCTACACCACACCTTCCGCTTGCGCGGCGGAATTGATTGTAGGGGATGCGGATCTCGGCCTGGTTCCGGTGGCTGCGCTCGCCACCTCTCCCTCGCTGGTTGTGGTGCCTGGCTGCACCATCGCTGCACTGGATCGAGTGCGGTCTATTCTCCTGGTGGTGCGTCCGCCGGAAGGGGTGAGCGGAGTGCGGACGGTTGCAGCGGATACTTCCTCGCGCACCTCCAGCGCTTACGCGCGCATCCTGTTCAGTGTCTTCTGGAAGGTGCCGGCAGCCTTTGTTCCCCATGAGCCTGATCTGGAAGGCATGCTGGCGGTCGCTGACGCGGCCCTGCTGATCGGCGACCCGGCGCTGTTGGCGCTGGAGGATAAGGATGCCCGCGCGGCCAGGACGGGCGAGCAGCTGCTTTACGTGGACCTGGCCCACGAGTGGCACAGCTTAACTGGAGTACCCTGGGTTTCCGCCGTTTGGGCCTTGCGGCCAGACGCCCTCGAAAACACAGGTATGTGCGCTACCGAGCTGGTAGAGGATCTGCATTCTTCCCGAGACCAAGGGCTGGCCCACGTGGAGGATCTGGCGGAAGAATGGTCGGAACGCATCAACGTTTCACGAGAGACAATCCGTTTTTATCTAAGCAAAAATATTCATTACATTTTGGATGAGGCATGCTTGCGTGGCCTGGATGAGTTCTACCGGCTCGCACATCAGTGTGGCGCTCTTCCAGTTGTGCCACGCCTGACAATGCTCTAAACGCAGGGTAGTGCGTCGCCAAAGCGAATTTCTGCGTCCAATGGGGTGTGTACCAGACATCCAGTAAACATGAGGCCGTCAGGCAGGCGGCTAAGTCGGTGAAGACTATCCGTAGTAGGCATGGACTTCACTGGCTCATGGGCTTCGGCACACTGGGACTTTTCGCGGTGTCGGTGATTGATTCCTCGATCATCCCTCTGCCTGTACCGGGCAGCACCGATCTGCTTCTGATCCTGCTGGTGGCCCATCGCGGGGATCCTGTATTGGCGGCCGTCGCGGCTACGGTGGGCTCTATTTGGGTGGGTACTTGACCTGGGGCACGGGCTCCAAAGGGGGAGAAGCAGCCCTCCACCGATACCTGCCGAAGCGATTTTCGAAGCGGTTGTTTGGTTGGGTGGAGAGAAATGGCACGGTGGCGGTTGTCGCGTCCGCGCTGCTGCCGCCACCTTTTCCGCTTATGCCTATGCTGCTAGCTGCGGGCGCTCTGGGGGTTTCGCGGAAGAAGTTTCTAGTTTCCTTTAGTGTTACAAGAGCCTTTCGTTATGCCATGGTGGCCTGGCTGGCGGCGATATACGGGCGAGCGATGGTGCGGGCCTTTGATCACTATCTTGCCGGTTGGAGCTCCACCATTATGTGGATTTACCTGGGTTTAGTGGCGGCCGGTATCTGTTACGGAGTATGGAAGTTTCGCCGGGAACGTGGCCAAGTCAGGGGACCGCAAGGAGCTGCCCTCAGCACCAAGTGAGTCCGAAAGGAAACCGCAGGACTCACATCTCCCAGCGGAGGAGGCAGGCGCCCACGGTGAAACCTGCACCAACCGAAGCCAAGAGGACCAGGCTTTCATGCTGCAGCCGATGGTCGTCGAGCGCGGTCTGCATGGCCAGCGGGATGGTGGCGGCAGTGGTGTTGCCGAACCGGTCGATGTTGATAATCACCCGTTCCAGGGGCAGCCCCAGGCGCTCCGCGGTAGAAAGAATGATCCGCTTGTTCGCCTGGTGAGGGATGAAGCAGCCGAGATCACCGGCGGTGATGTTGTTGGTCTTTAGCAGCTTGGCCGAGGTCTCCACCATCTTGCGTACCGCGTATTTGTAAACGGCCTGCCCATCCTGGTGGACGTAGTGCAACCTGGCCGCTACGGTCTCGGGGGAAGTAGGGCAGAGACTGCCACCCGCGGGCATATTCAGCGCATCCGCGCCGGAACCGTCGATTTCATGGCAAAAGTCGATCAGCCCGATCTCGTCCTTTTCCGCTGGTTCGACCAGGACCGCACCGGCGCCGTCGCCGAAAATGACGCAGGTCGTGCGATCGGTGTAGTCGATGATCGAAGACATGGTGTCGGCGCCGATCACCAGCACCTTGGATTGGGCACCGGACTCGACCAGCTTGGCGCCGACCTGCAATGCATAAAGAAACCCGGAGCAAGCCGCGGAAAGGTCAAAGCCCCAGGCGCCATGAGCGCCGAGCTTGTTCTGGACCAAACACGCGGTGGCGGGGAAGAACATGTCGGGAGTGACCGTGGCGACAATGATCACCTCCACTTCGCTGGCCGACATGCCCCGTTGGGCAAGACAGCGGTTCGCTGCTTCCACGGCCAGGTCGCTGGTAGCCACGCCTGGGTCGACCACGTGGCGCTCGCGAATGCCAAGGCGCTGCATGATCCATTCGTCCGAGGTGTCGACCATGGTGGCCAGATCGGCGTTGCTGAGAATGCGCGGCGGTACATAGGTTCCCAGGGCGCTGATCTTGGCACGCCGTTGCGCACGCGGACGCAGTTCGATGCTCAATAGGCTTCTCCGTGACTAGTTGGACCGACGAGGAAAGGATCAGCTGGAAGGATCACTGGCGATCGTTTGTACCGGGCAACCTACTGCGCACGCACTGACCCGTTACCGTTGCTTCCTTCCGGACCTGGCGGGGTTGGCGGGGTTGCGTCGCGTAGGACCCGGCACCCATTGATAATATCACCGGGATCGGGGTGCGATCGACGCTTCCGCGGTTTCACGATTGATGCAAACCGAAGCCAGCAATATCCACGTGGTTTTCTTCCAAGGAAAACCACTCCTCGCGTTCTTTATGAGGCAGCGTAATCGTGAAACCGCATTAATAGCCGTTGGCTACCAGGTATTCCACGGTGATATCGAACTCGGGTTTGTTCGCGCGCTGCTCCATGAACTTGATCAGTACATCGGCCTCGATATTGACGGGCTCGCCGGCCTTCAGGCGGTGCAAATTCGTCCGGGCATAGGTGTGAGGAATGATGGCTACGCTGACCACGTCGCCCTCAGCGGTGCCCGGCTCCCATCGGGCAATGGTCAGGCTGATGCCTTCGATCGCGATGGATCCCTTCTCCACCATATAGCGGCTTACGTGGGCAGGGACGGCTACCCTGAGCCACCAGTCCAATACCGACTGGCTCCAGGCTTAAGAGGGTTCCTGTGCCGTCGACATGGCCTTGCACCACGTGGCCTCCGAGGGGTGTTCCGGCTGGCGTCGGCAGCTCCAAATTTACAGCCGCTCCCGGCGTCAGCATGGAGAGGGAAGTGCGTTTGACCGTCTCTGCAGCCAGGTCGGCATGAAACAGGTTGGGTTCGATATCCACTGCGGTCAGGCAGACCCCGCTGACCGCGATGCTGTCGCCGGTGCGCAGCGCTATGCCCGGCGCGGCAATCGCAATCCGCCGTGAACCCTCGCGCTGCTCGACAGCGAGGACGGTGCCTGTGGTTTCGATGAGGCCGGTGAACATATCAATTCAATTCGACCTTTCAATTGAACCATGGATCGCGGAGGTACGCTTCGAACGCGAAATCCTGGCCAAACCTCTTCAGCGAATATTGGCTAATAGGCGGCAGTGTCTCTAGCGATCCGACCATGGGCACCGCTTCCCGCCCAAGAAAGCAGGGCGCATAAAACAGCATCAGTTTATCCACCAGCCGTTGGTTGAGGGCGGTGGTATGGACTTCGGCGCCACCCTCGAGAAGGAGATTGGTTATCTGCATTTCTGCCAGGCGCACCAGTACGTCCTGCAAGGGAATGCGTGGGGAGTGATGCTCGATCTGCTGCAGGCGAACACCGCGCGCTTTGAGCGCATCCCGCGCCGCGGAGCTGGCATGGTTGAAGAATATAAGCACATCCTGGTTCGCGGTTTTGACCAGCCGCGAGTCGAGTGGTGTGCGCAGTGTGGAATCCAGCACAACCCGGAGCAGCGGGCGGCGTCGCGGCAGCCCGCTGCGATCGGTCAGCAATGGATCATCGGCAAGAATGGTTCCGATGCCTGCGACCAGAGCATCCGCGGCATGGCGCAGCCGGTGAACCTCGGCAAGCGCTTCGCTTCCAGTAATCCAATGAGGCGAACCGGAAAAGTGGCGCGGGGGCGCAATGCGGCCGTCGAGCGTAGCGGCAACCTTCATGGTGACAAATGGAAGCGATGTGGTGATGAATTTGGCGAAACCGTCGTTGAGCCTGCGCGCCGGCTCCTCTAGAACCCCGAGGTGGACCTCCACCCCTGCCGCACGAAGCCGGGCGATGCCCTCACCGTGAACCATTGGGTTGGGGTCGGCGGTTGCCACCACCACGCGTGCCACCCCCGCGGCTATCAAGGCGTCCGCACATGGCCCGGTTCGTCCCTGGTGGCTGCAGGGTTCCAGGGTCACATACGCAGTTGCCCCTCGGGCCAACGGGCCTGCCTGGTGCAGGGCGACAATCTCCGCGTGATCGCGGCGGTCATACTCATGAAAGCCTTGACCCACCGAAGCGTCGTCCCGGACCAGCACACAGCCGACCGCCGGGTTGGGAGAGGCAAGTCCGACGGACTGCTCAGCCAGGCGCAGCGCCTTCTCCATCCATTGCTGGTCGATTTGCTGGGTGGTTTGCGGCATCGTGGCTAGTCGCCCAGCAGCCCATCGACGAAGGCTTTGCTGTCAAATGGTAGAAGGTCTTCGAGCTTCTCTCCCACCCCAACGTAGCGTACCGGAAGTTTGAGTTCGCGAGCGATGGCGACGGCAATGCCGCCTTTCGCGGTGCCGTCGAGTTTGGTAAGCACGATGCCGGTGACGCCCGTTGACTCGGTAAAGAGCCGGGCCTGCTGCAGCCCGTTCTGTCCGGTGGTGGCGTCCATCACCAAGCAGGACCTCGTGGGGGGCACTGGGAATGATCCGCTGCGCGGTCCTCCGCATCTTGCCCAGCTCAGCCATCAGGTTGTCTTTGGTGTGCAGTCGCCCCGCGGTGTCCACGATCAGGACATCGATAGCGCGGGCCTGGGCCGCGCGCATGGCGTCGAAGAGCACTGCAGAAGGGTCACCGCCCTGCTTGGTCCTGATCATCTCCACCCCTGTGCGCTGGCCCCAGACCTCCAGCTGTTCGATGGCCGCGGCGCGGAAGGTATCGGCAGCACAAAGCAAAACTGTCTTTCCCTGGCGGCGGTAATAGGCTGATAATTTCCCGGTGGTCGTGGTCTTGCCGGTGCCGTTGACGCCCACCAGCATGATGACGTAAGGCGGCGCGGTATAGCGCGGCTTGAAGAAGTTCTGTTCCTCGCGCGCGTCCAGGATGGCTTGGAGCTCGACCTTCAGAAGATGCTTTAACTCCGCGCCGTTGTGGATCTCGTGCCGTTTTACGCGCGCGCGCAGGGCGTCGATGATCTCGGTTGATGTCCCGACGCCCAGATCCGAGGCCAGAAGACTCAACTCAAGCTCTTCGAGAGCGGCCTCATCGACCTCGTGGGTCAGGGCCACGATGCCTTCTATGCGGTCGGCCAGCGTTTCTCGGGTGCGCGAGACCGCCTCCTTCATGCGGCCGAATATGCTCTTTTTCTCGGGTTCTTCCAGGCTGCCAAAAAGGGTTTGAATCATTGACGGCTGTCTCGATACGGCATAACTGAAGTCTACTAGGCCTGCCTTGTGGTCGCCCGCAGGCGGTGAGCGACGTAATCGTGAAGGAGTCTAGCGGATTTCTTTCCCGTACACGGCGGTCATGAAAACCAAATCCGATCCAGGAGCATAGTTATTCGTCGCGTCCGGGTCTGGCCATCAGTTCGCGGATTGCGTCCTGGGGGGACTTGCCGTGTTCCAGGATGGCGAACATCTGCTCGGTGATGGGCATCTCCACGTGATGGGCCCTGGCCAGACCGAGTGCAGCGGAGGTTGTCCGTACGCCTTCAGCCACTTTGCCCTGCAACTGACCCAGGATGGCTGGAAGCTTGTGCCCGCGGCCGAGTTCCACTCCCACCGCTCGGTTGCGGGAAAGCGGTCCAGTACAGGTGAGCACCAAATCGCCTAGACCGGAAAGGCCCGCCAGGGTTTCCCGCCGTCCTCCGCAAGCTACTGCAAGCCGGGTGATCTCAGCCACGCCGCGGGTGATGATGGCCGCTGCGCTGTTGTGCCCCAGCCCCAACCCGGCGGCGATGCCGGCGGCGATCGCGATGACATTCTTAAGCGCACCCCCCAGCTCGACTCCGATCACATCATCATTGGTATAGAGCCGCAGTCCTGGCGCGGTAAGCTCCTCTTGCAGCCGGCTGGCTGTCCCGCTTTCCGCGAAGGCGATGGTGATCGCGGTGGGTGCGCCCGCAGCCACTTCCTGTGCGAATGACGGCCCGCTCAACGCGCCGGCCGGCCTTCCACACACCTGCTCGATGACCTGGGTCATGCGGAGAAATGTCTGATCCTCAATGCCCTTGGTGGCGCTGACGATGATTTGCCCCGAATCGAGAAACGGGCTCATCTCCCGGTAAGTCGCGCGCACATGTTGCGATGGCACGGCGCTGATCACAATATCGGCGCCCGTTAGGGCCGAGGCCAGATCTGTCACCGCATTGACCTGCGGCGGGATGGGAAATCCGGGAAGGTAGGTTCCCACTGGCGCTGAATGAGACCACAGAGCAATGGAGTGGTCGCCGCGGCGAGCCAGGCTCAGGGCCAGCGCGGTCCCCCAGGAACCGCTGCCCACGATGGCAATGCGGCTCACGCTCCTGTTTTCCTTGAAGGACCAAACCCGTGTTCCGTGCCCTGCATCAGGCGCACGATATTTTGCCGGTGCTTCACAATGACCATCCAGCAGCAGGCAAAGACGGCCGCGCCGGACGCGTAGCCATACCTGCCCGGCGACAGCCACAAGGTGAGGAAGGGAAGGACCACCGCCGCCAGAATCGAAGCCAGGGATACATAACGGGTCAGGGCCACAATGACGAGCCATAGCGCCAGGGCGGAGAGCGCCGCCAGAGGACACAGCGCCAGGAAAACGCCAAACGCGGTAGCCACACCTTTGCCACCTTTGAAGCGGAGCCAGACGGGAAACATGTGGCCCAGAATCACGAACAGTCCGGCCAGGATGGCCAGATCGCGCAGGATTGTGGGGGCCTGATTGCGGGCCAGAAAATCTGCCACTGCCACTGCGGCATAACCTTTGCTGCCATCGAGGAAAAAGGTCAGAACACCCAGTCCCTTCGCGCCGGAACGCAGCACATTGGTGGCGCCGATGTTGCCGCTGCCCTTGGAGCGGATGTCCTCCTTGCGCACCAGCCACACCAGTAGGAAACCGAAGGGGATGGAACCCAACAGATACGCCACGCTAACGACGATCAGAAACAGAGGCATGGTTGATCCGGTTCTGAGTGTAGCAGCGGCTGGTGAAAGCGAAAGCGACGGGGTGTGACTCTTCTGGTAAATTGGGTGCGATGTTTATCTTGAGATACGCAGCTGTGGGAATCACTGCGCTGGCATTCGCGCTGCCGGCTCAAGCGAGCGATCCGTTGGTGATCAAGACGGACCTGGGCAAGGTGCAGGGAAAGATGAGCGCGGACGGGCAGGCGCGGGACTTTCTTGGCATCCCTTTTGCTGCGCCGCCGATTGGTCCACTTCGCTGGAAGCCGCCGCAACCGGCGGTCGAATGGCGTGGCGTGCGCCAGGCCACCAGCTTCGGCTCCCGCTGTATGCAGCAGGAACGTTATGACGATATGGTGTTCCGCGATCCGGGGGAAAGCGAAGATTGCCTCACCCTCAATGTTTGGGTGCCGGCGCAGAAACCTAAGCGCAAATTGCCGGTGATGGTTTGGATTTTCGGAGGCGGATTTGCCGGTGGAGGCACCTCGGAGCCGCGGCAGGACGGCGAACACCTCACCCGCAAAGGTGTGCTGGTGGTCTCCATGAATTACCGGTTGGGCATTTTTGGTTTCTTCGCCACCAGCGCGTTGGCCGCAGAAGATCCTCATCACGCAGCCGGCAACTATGGACTGATGGACGAATGGGCGGCTCTGCAATGGGTGCGCCGCAACATCGCCGCCTTTGGCGGGGATCCGGACAACGTGACGATCTTCGGCGAGTCAGCTGGCTCCTTTGCCGTGAGCGCGCAGATGGCGTCGCCACTGGCAAAAGGTCTGTTCGCGCATGCGATCGGAGAAAGCGGAGGCGCGTTTGCCAGCAACGGCTTAAGCTTTCCGCCTCTGGAGGAATTTGCGAAGAAGAATGAGGATTACTTTCGCAGCGTTATGAGCGACAGCAGTCTAACTGCGCTGAGAGCTGCCAGCAGTGCGGAGATCCTCAAGCTCGCCACGCAAAAGGCTCCGGGCAAACCTCGCTTCGGGCCGGATATCGATGGCTACTTTCTGCCTGAAAGCATCCCCGCGATCTATGCCGCCGGCAAGCAGGCTCACGTGCCGCTGATTGCGGGTTGGAACCAGGACGAAGGGACCAGCAACATTGTGAAGGCGCCGGAAAAAGGGACAATGGACGGCTTGCGAGCAACGGCGGAGAAGGAATTCGGCCCGCGGTCCGAGGAGTTCCTCAAGGTGTACCACGCCAACAATGACGCTGAAGCGCTGCGCGTAGCAGAGGACTTTGCCGGCGACAACTTCCTGGTGTATTCCACCTGGGCATGGCTGGAAGCACAGGTTAAGACTGGCGGCTCGCCGGTCTACCGGTACTTATTCGCGCTCCCGTCGCCCGGAGATCCGTTCCATCCCGTCTCTGCCGGCGCCTTCCACTCCGATGAGATTGAGTACGTATTCGGCAACCTCGACTATCGCAAGGGAGCAAAGTTTCGGCCAGAGGACTACAAGCTTTCCGATCTGATGCAGACTTTCTGGACCAACTTTGCCCGGAGCGGAGATCCAAACGGTACAGGAGTGCCGAACTGGCCCACCTACGGCCCCGCAGGCAATTGGCAGGTCATGCGGCTGAGTCCGGATCCTGGAGCGGCTCCGGACCAGCATCGCGATCGGTATCTATTTCTCCAGCAGGTTTGGGGAGAGCAACGCGCTGAGTCCGCGACTGAGTAGGCAACCGCCTCGATCGAGAAGCAGGATCCTTGGTTAGGACAGTCTTGCCATCTCACGTCTGGTCCGTAGAATGACACATGCTCAATCGCACCGGCCCGGTCCCGGGGAACCCAGCGCAGGAAAGCCTGCCGGGAGTCTGTCTGATCACGGCTGATGTGACCTTTCAGGAAGAGATCGAGTCCGAACTGGCGCCGTGGTATCGGGTGCATCACCGCAACTATTACGACAACGCCGCGATCTGGCTGCGCGAACAAAGGGCGCAAGCGTTGCTGGTCGATATCGATACGCAGGGCGAAGAGGCCCATGCCGGCATCGGGGTGCTGCGCGAGCTGCGAATTCTTGAGCGTGAGCTGGTCCTGATCTCGCTCAGCCGATCGCGCGCCCGGGGAGTTGAGAAGCAGGCGCTCGAAGCCGGCAGCGATGCCCACTTTCATAGTCCGATCGATCCTTCTGAGCTGCGGCTGGTTCTCAAGACCACGCTTGAACTCCGCACCGAGGAGATAGAACGCGCGCGCATGCAGCAGCAGGTGCTGGAGCGCAGCAAGTTTCAAGATCTGGTGGGCGCCAGTGAAACCATGCGCCGCGTCTACGACGCCATCTCGCAGGTAGCCGATAGCCGCATCAACGTGATCGTACGCGGAGAGAGTGGGACGGGCAAAGAGCTGGTGGCGCGCGCCATCGTGGCCTTGAGCAGCAGGCGGAAGAAAGCATTCATCAGCCTGAACTGCGCCGCCCTGCCCGAGAACCTGATTGAGTCGGAGCTTTTCGGCCACGAACGGGGCGCTTTTACCGGCGCCAACGAGGCGAAACCGGGGCAGATAGAACTGGCGGACGGCGGCACGCTTTTTCTGGACGAGATTGCAACGCTAACCCTGCCGCTGCAGACCAAGCTGCTGCGCGTGCTCGAAGACCGGCAAGTGCAGCGGCTGGGTGGACGCCAGGCGCGCAAGATTGACTTCCGGTTGATCTGCGCCACCAATGAACCACTGGAAGAGATGGTGCGCAACGGCAAGTTCCGTGAAGACCTTTACTACCGCATTCATGTGGTGCCGATCCAACTGCCGCCGCTGCGGGAGCGTTCCGGGGATATCGCCCTGCTTATCGACTATTTTTTGCGGGTTCATCTCCTGGCCAATGGTCTGGAGCCAAAGCGCCTCACCCCCGACGCGCTGGCGGCGCTGGAAGAGCACTCCTGGCCGGGTAATGTGCGCGAGCTGGAAAATCTGATCCAGCGGCTGGTGATCATGGTTCCGGGGGCAACCATCGGTCTCGAGCATCTGCCCCAGCAACTGCTAGCGCAGAGCGTGACCGCGCATGAAGCGATTCTGTTACCACCTACTGGTGTCCGGTTTGACGACGAGATACGGGAGCTGGAGGTTGCGCTGCTGGAAGCCGCGCTGCGGCGGTCGGATGGCAGCAAGGCGGCAGCAGCCAGGCTGCTACACCTGGACTCGCAGCGAATGAAGTATCTTTGCCGCAAGTATTCGCTCTAGAGATGGGTTCGCTTGCGTGGGGTTAAATAATTAACCCACAGGGGTTAATATTTAACCCTCTTAGAGCTTGCCGCACCGCCTTGACCGCCCCCCACGGTAGCGTTTTCGGGGTTTGACGATGGCCGTAGTGTGGAACCGGGTTTGGCCATCTGCTTGCACTAAGGTATTGCGTAAAGCAGTTAAATCAATCCTGGAGAACGCACAGATGGCTATGGAAAAGAAATCTCTCGTCAGCAAGAAGACCGCCTCCCCAACCAAGAGCAAGTCGACGAAGTCGAAGGTTGACACCAGCAAGCCCGCGGCCAGCAAGGTTGTTGCCGCCAGCGGCCCGAAGCACGGAGCCACCTTACACCGCTTAGTTGGGAGTCGTCGTGCTGTTCTGGTCGAAGACCAAGCCGGTCAGTGGCCGAGAGACCGCTTAGGCCCAGCTCTGCTGTAGTTAGGTAACGAATATGGCTATCCAGAAAAAATCGCTGAGTGGTGCTGCTAAGGCGAAGCCCAAAAGCGACGGCCCTAACGGCGGAAAGCCGGAAAAGCCAGCGAAATCGACAGCAGCCAAAAGGCTGGCGGTGGCCAAGCTGGCGACTGCCAAGCTCTCCACGGAAAAGCTGGCGACGCTCAGGAAACTACTCTGATAAAGGGGCCAATCTGCATGGGAAAAGGAGGCAACGGCTCATGGCTGTTGCCCTTTTCTTCTTGGTTCAATTCGTCAGGCATTTAGAATTCGACCGATGCACAGTTGCGTTTGGCGCTTAACTTGCACCGGCACACAGCGTACATTCAATGCTCTATCAACTAGGAGAAACCAGAGTGTCGATCGAAAAGAAATCTCTCTGATAAGCAGGCATCGGCCGCGCCTTCCAACAAAAAGAAGTCCAGCGCGAAGGCGAAGGTCGATACCGCCAAGCCGGCGAGCAGCAAAGTCATAGCTGCCATGAGACCACTCCCTTAATCCTCCTAACCTTCCGGATCATCCGGACACTACGAGGCGACGCGACTGCTGCGTCGCCGTTGTTTACCAGAAGTGGGTGTGCAGCATGTTGCTCACGCCGATGACCATCCGCGCGGCCAGACTGCGTCGTCTGCCGAATATTTTTACCTGGCCGCTCATGCCCATCCGGATTGCGCTACCCGTGCCTGCAGTGGCATTCGCGTGGTGTAAAAGGCGGGGCGCGCTATGCCCTTGTACTCCTGGTCGGCCAGGACGCCAGGCGGCAAAGGCATCGCCGATCCTTCCATCGTACCCAGCCGCCCATGGATTTCACTGAACTGAGAGGGCAGCTGTAAGGAGACCGGATCGCCAACCCGAATGCGTTCCATCGCCGATACGGGAACGTACAGCCTCGCCACCAGTTGCGAGGGATCCACGATGGTCAGCAGGGTTTTCCCAGTGGTCACGTCGCGGTTCAGCAGGCTTTCCGGATCATTGGTCGCGATGATGCCGGCGGCGGGCGCGGCTACCGCAAGTTGTGCTCCCTCCTCGCGTGCGGTGGCGCTGCTGCGTTGCGCGGCGTGCTGGGCAGCCAGCGCACCTCCCAGCCCGGAATGCTGTAGCTCCGCGGTAAAGACGTGGGCTTGCGAGGAAGCCACCTGCGCCGCTGCCTCTTCGCTGGCGCTGGCCTCACTCAGACTCTGCAGCCTGGCCATCACTTGCCCGGGGCGCACCGAATCTCCCTCTTTCACATAGACGGCCAGGACCTTCCCCGGAACGCCGGCATGAACCTGGTGCGTCTCCCTGGGCTCGATGACGAAGTAGGCATTCTCGCGATCGCGGACTATCGGCACAAAGAGGATGGCGAGAACGGCGATCCCCAGGACGGCGCGCAGGGGCGTGAGGCGGAAAGCGCCGGTCCTTGCCCGGAAGAAACCCAAAATGAAGTTTTGCAGACCGCGCAGCCGCGAGCGAAAGATCATGAACGCCAGTACGCCCGCAGGCAGCAGGGCAAGCTCGGCGAACCAGTGGAAGAAGACGTTGTAGCTGAAGCGGACAAATAACAGCAGCAGCAGGTAGCTGTAAGCGCCGGAGGCCAGCGCATAGAGCACGAAAAGCGGCACCCGCCGCCGGGAGACCACGGGGACATCGACGGGCAGGCGAAAGATATAGTGCTGAATCCAGCCCATGAGAAAGGCTGTGGAGCGCTCTTTGAGATCCGGGACGCGCACCCATTCGGCGAAAAAGTAGTAGCCGTCCAGCTTGATGAGGGGATTGAGATTGACGACGACTACGGCCAATCCGGTAATGAGAATGAGCTTGTAACAGAAATCGTGGATCCATTCGCCCGGCTGGGTGTTGGTCCACACGAACACGGCCACACCGCAAAGCATCATCTCGATCCATATTCCGGCGATGATGGTGGCCATTCGCTGCAGCCGGCTGGCCGAGACCCAGGATTCGGTGACGTCGACATAAAAACACGGCGTCAGATAAAGGAACATCAGACCCATGCTGTGGACTTCGCCGCCGTAGTGTTTGCAGGTGAGTCCATGCGAGCTCTCGTGAACGAAACCGATGACAAGGAGCAGCAGCCAAAACTCCACGATATCGGAGAAGGTCTTTTTGCTGAAGTCATAGTAGACAGGTATGTCGGGACCGATGACATTCCATTTGGCGATGAAGACCACGGCTTCAAAGAGAAACAGCAGCACCGCAGCCAGGACCATCCAGCGGTTGTAAATGTATTTTCCAATCTTCTGGTCGAGCATGGTGAGATACCGGTCCGGATCCCACGCTGAGAACGAGATATGCGCCACGTTGAAGCTTGAGCCGCTCTGCACGCGCCGGCTGCGCTGCGCCGCAAGCTTTTCGTTCATGGCAATATTTTTTTCCTGCGGGTTCTTGTACCAGAAGCCGCCCTCGTCCATGTTTTCGGCGAAGGTCCGCACCTCCTCCGCGGAGATAGGGATTCCCGTCTCAGCCTCGAATGCAGCGGCAATCTCTTCGTAAGAACGCGCCCCGTCAAACAGGCGGGCGAGTTGCCACTGCGTTGGTTTCAGACGTAACAGGCTGGCGGTACTTCGTTGGTAGACGGCGACCATGGTTTCGCCGTCGATGACATCTTCGCGAATGATCAGGTCGGGGTCGATACGAGGCGGGTTCTTGCGCGAGAGCCGAGTGCGGGGGATCTCAGGGAGTGCTGCATCGAGTGCCTCGCTCAGATTCATCGCGGGCTCAGCTTCACCTGCATCGACATGCCCGGCTTCAACAAGGGCGACGGCTTTTCCAGGTTGCCGATTACTTCGATACTGCCGCTCGCCGGATCGACCACGGGGCTGACGCGAAACACGGTTGCCGGCTGCGTGAGATGGGGATAATCCGTGGTGGTGAGCTCCATCTTGGCTCCCGCGGGGGAAGAAGGCCATCGCAGACTCAGGCACGGTGAAAATGATGCGCAGAGGCGCCTGGGCCGTGATCCAGAACAGCGCATCCCCTTTTTTGACCCGCTGCGCCTGGTGCACCGAACGGCGGCCTACCACGCCGTCGAACGGCGCCGTGATGCGCGATTGGCCCAGCTCGACATCCGCGGCACGCAAGTCCGCCTCGGCGGCAGCTCCTCTGCCTTATACCGGGTCACCTGGGTCACCGTTTCCGCGAGCTTGTATTGCACATGCTCCCAATCCTCATCGTCGAGGATTTTCTCCGCGCGCATGGCGTCGGCTCGCCGCAGATCCGCCTCATTGCTCTTTTGCTCGGCTTCCCAGGTCTGTATCTGGGCGCGGAGGGAATCGATCCTGGCGGCCTTCTCCGCGCGCGCCGCCTGCAGGGCGCGGTCGTCCAGCAGTGGCCAGCACTTGCCCACGGCGGACATGATCGCCAATCTCCACCTTGACCGCGGTTACGCGCCCGTCGCGTTCGGCCACCACGTCGGCCTGCTGCTCCACAACCAGGGGCCCGACGGTGGTGAAGTTGCGCCCTTCGCCGGTTGCTGGGGCGGCGGGACGAGGAGGCGGTTCTGCTTCAGCGGCCGCGGGCGACGAAGCCAGAACCGGGGAGGCGCTGAGGCCGCGGGTGCGTCGTTGCAGCCGATGAGGGCGGCAAAGCAGCACAGCGCCGCGACGGGGATCCCACGCGCAACTTTGCCTGGCATGGTCACCAACCTATCCAATCCCATAGCTTTTCCCACAGCCACAATGCCGGTCCGCGCAGCAAAACATAACCAGCGGGCCGGTAGCCGGCAAAAATCTTCGCCCGCCCATCCATGCCGGTGCGCAGTTGCGCGCTCCCATTGGGCAGCAGCACGTGAGCATAAAAAAAGCGGCCGTCCGCGTTGGGCTGTGCTTCGGGGCTGATGCTGAATACCTGGCCATGCAGGGTCTGCGCCGGAAAGCTACTGAGCTTAATGGCGGCAGTCTGTCCCGCCTTTACCAGGTTGGCATCTGTCTGGTCCACGGCGATGTTGATTCGCGCGTTGGCCAGGTTCAGCACCTGGGCGAAGGTCGCGCCGGCGTCGAGGTGTTCGCCTACAGCATTCTGCAGATCGGGGGTCATCACCACGCCGTCAATGGGCGAGCGAAGCTGGGCATTGGCAATACGTAACCGTGTCCGCTCCATCTCGGCGCGCAGGTAGTCGGCCTGTGTCCGTTCTTCCCCAGCCTGCGGGGAGTTCCTGGCCAGGTCCCCTTGCATGGCCAACATGGCCGCTTCATATTTCGCCTGCGCGGCGGTTAGCTGATTACGCCACGACCAGTCGTCCATGGTTGCCAAAAGATCGCCACGGCTTACATGCTGGCCTTCGCGGGCGTACACGTTGGCGATGGTTCCTTCGACCGGCGCGGCGAGGGTGACCACCGATTGCGGAGCGACCACGGCGACGCCGCTGATGCGCAGCGGTAAGGGACAGAAGATGAGCAACAGGATCCCCGCCGCTATACTGCCCAGGATCATCCCCTGGCGCTTTCGATCACTGCGCAGAAACGCCTGTTTGCGTTGCACCAGGGGCTCGAGCAGGCTGATGAGCGGCACTTCCCGGTACAACATTGCGTTGCGAATTGCCACCGTAGTCTGCCCGGCCAGCACCTTGATCATCTCGATATGCGCCTGCTCCAGAAAATCCGGGTCACTGCTCTCATAGAGCAACAGGCCTACGCGTCCCTGGTCATCGGAGAGCGGAAGGGCAAACAGGGAGCGATAGCCGCTGGCATCGAAGTGCTTGGCGATGACGGCGCGCACCTGGGCTCCTCTGTCTCCGGCTCCTCCTCGTGCTGGCGGATCAACAGCTGCCGATCATAGGTGGAAAGCCATTGCAGCAGTTCGCGCAGCCGCTCTACCTGGACTTCGCCCGCCGGAATATCCGCCATCCCGGAGACCGCCTTCAACTGCAACCGGCCGCGATTGTCGAGCGCGATGGAACAGCGCTCGAAGGGCAAAACCGATTGCGGGCTGTTCACGATAATCTGCAGCAGGCGTTCGAGGCGAAGGGTGGAGGTGATTTCCGAGCTGACCTGAACCAGGGCCTGGAGTATCTCCAGCTTGCGCTCGGCGAACATGAGGCTGGCATTCTTGAGTGCGCTCGAGACCGTCTCCGACATGCTGTTCATGAAGAACAGGTCGTCTTCGTTGAAGGGTTCCCCGCCTGCTTTGTTGACGGCCTCGAGGACGCCCAGCTCGCTTTCACCACCGCCGTTTTGCTCATGCTCGATGAGCGGTACCAAGAGAGCGTTGGTGATGGGCAGTCCGTCGCCAGCACGCTCATTGCGCGTCGCCAGGCGGGGGTCGTCAGGATCGTTGATCAATAGCGGAGCACCTTCTTCCGCCATATCCGCGACATATCCCTCGCCGGCGTCTTCGATGGCGCCTACTTCGGCGGTTGCGTCCTCTCCCCAGGCGGAGACCAGGCGCAGCCGGCCGCCATCGAACATCCACAAGTGAATGGCCTGGCAAGGGAGCATGGCCGCTACCTTGACCGGAATCAGTTCCAGCAGAGGTTCGAAATCCAGCGTCTCGTTAAGGGATTTTTCCAGGTCATAGAGCTGAGTCAGGCGGTGGATGGAGTCGAGCAGATTCTGCCGCTGCTCCTCATACTGCTCTGCCGATTCGAGCGCGATCACGGCCAGTTCCGCCAGTCCATCCAGCGACTGCAATGAGGACTCGGTAAGTGGGTCACCGAAGCTGACGATCTCGAAGACGCCCACTAGCTGCTGCTCTCGGAGGAGGGGCAGATAGCCCATGGATCGGATGGTGCGCAGTACATGGATGTGGGCGTAGTCCTCCCGCGCCAACTGGCTGGCGGAGTAGAGCAGCGGGCGCGGCGACTGCAGCAATGGAGCGAAGAGCGGTGCATCGGCGGCAATCGCCGGATCGACCACAGAAATTTCGTCCGACGCTCCGAGGGTAATCCAGAGAGCCTCGCGCAGACCGTACACGACGCAAGCGCCATCGCCTAGTGTCTTGCGTATGGCATCGGCTAGCAGCGCGGCCCGGGACGCGGTCTCGGGCGATGCCAGCAGTGACTGGGCAAGCTCCGAGATTTGTTGACTGTTCAGCCGGAAGCCGGTTTCAATGTCCATGCTGGTCTGCTTGACGTATATGGCAGGATAGGTTGATTGTTAATCTGGTCGGAGACTAGCAAGCAGTAATTTGGGTGTAAAGCAAATTCTTGGCCGGGAGAGGACTACGTGGATCTCGATATTCGACAGAGCGGAACGATTTGCTGCCTGAAACTGAAGGGCCCGCTCAAGTACGGAGAAGGTGTCAAGCAGCTTGACGAGGCGGTCGAAGGCGCACTCAAAAGCGGACACATTCACCTGCTGCTGGACCTTTCCGCGATGCCCTATATCGATTCCAGCGGGATTGGTGCGATCGTCGACGCTTTGCGCCAAGCCAAGAAGGTCGGCGGCGATGCCAAGCTGGTAAGCCCGTCCCCTTTTGCGGCAAAGACCTTCAAGATGGTGGGGATTCTTACGCTATTCAAGGTGTATGACAACGAAGCCGCAGCCGTGGAGGCTTGCCCCGCCTGAGGCGGCCGCTCCGTCGAAAAACATTTCCAGGAAAGGTCCGCTGAACCGCAGGTCCCTCGAAGCCGAGGGGCGTTCCTTGGGAATGGTTTCTATTTCAGTCTGCGGCGAACGAGGTCGAGGGCTTGTTGGCTGGTCCAGGCGCGTATGTGTTCCCGGTCGCCACCGAAACGCCGCTCTACTACTTCGGTCTGCTTGCCATCACTGACGGCGACGTAAACCAAGCCTACTGGCTTCTCTTCAGAGCCCCCGCCAGGACCGGCGATTCCGGTTACGCCCAAACCGAAAGTCGCAGACGTATTCCGGCGAATGCCTTCGGCCAATGCCCCGGCCACTTCCTTGCTCACCGCACCGTGGGACTCGATCAGCGATTGGGGAACACCGGCAAAAAGGGTTTTGAGCTGATCGCTGTACACCACCGCTCCCCCTAAAAAAGAACGCGAGCTCCCGCTGATGCTGGTCAGGCGCTGGGCGACAAGGCCCCCGGTGCAGCTCTCCGCCACCGCCAGCGTCGCCGCATGCATGCCCAGGTAATAGAGAACAATTTGTTCCAGCGACTCGGCCTGCGCAGAGTAGATGAACTCTTCCAGCTCTTCTTCGATTTTGCTCGCCAGCTCATCCACCCTCGCCTGTGCGGCCTCCTGGTCGCCTTTGCTACAGATCAGGTGGAGGGTGATGTCGCCGGTGTGCGCCAGGATCGTGGTATCCACGTCCTTGTACTTGGTGTAGATCGGAGCAATGCGTGCGTCGGCTTGCGATTCTCCGATCATGGCAAGTTTCAGCGTCCGCATGGCGATGGTTCGTCTGGGAACTACAGCCCGTAGCCGTTCCATGCATTGAGCGTCAAACATGGCCTTGACCTCGGTAGGCGGCCCCGGCAACAAAATAACCAGCTTGCGATGCTCCCCATAAACGGTGTCCAGCCATTGCCCCGGCGCAGTGCCGCGGGCGTTTTCGAGAATAAGGGACCCATCCAGCACATCCGCCTGGCGGGCGTTGTTGTCTGTCATCGTCACCCTGCGGGCGGCAAAGCGAGCATAGAGCGCGCCCACGATTTCCGGATTGCGGCGCAGGCGAATGCCCAATGCTTCGCCGACCGCCTGGCGCGTTAGATCGTCTTCCGTGGGCCCAAGCCCACCCATGGTGATCACGATGTCGGCCCGCCCCAGTGCGACGCGAATGGCGCCGACCAGATTGGCCAGCCGGTCGCCAACGATGGTTTTGAAAGTTACGTTCACGCCCAGTTGAAGCAACCGGTCGGTTAGGAAGAGAGAGTTTGTGTCTTGCCGATAGGGCGTTAGCAGTTCGGAACCGACTGCAATAATTTCACAATTCACTTCGATCCTCTAGAACAAGCGCACGCCTTCGATGCCCAACGGTACATCATAGACCGCGCCATTGGCGGCCAGGATTGCATTGCCGCCGGGAACGAAAGCGAGACCAACAATACCAGAACCAGCGAGAACCACGGACGCTTCTCCCGCCGGCGTAATGCAGACAATGCCGCGGGTGCCGTGGAAAGAAGCAGAGACATACACGTTGCCGGCAACGTCAAATGCCAGTCCCTGGGGGCGCCCAAGGCCCCGGTAATAAACCCGCACCACGCCGGCCTGATCGATGGCATAGATCGAGTCATAGCTGGAGGTGCTGGGAGCGGTAACAAACAGCGTTCCATCGAGACCAAAAGCGAGATGATAAGCGGCGATACTGGGCTCCAGGGTGGCAAATACGAAAATCTGCCGGTCCGGGCCAATCTTGAAGATGGTGCCGCTGCGGTCACCCACATACAGATTGCCGGCGGAATCGAACGCGATCCCGGTGGCGATCCCCATACCCTCGGCGTACACCGAAGAAGCGCCGCCCGGAGAGACGCGATGCACTGTGCCATCCAGACGCGAGGACACATAGAGATATCCCTGGGCATCGATTGCCAGGCCGGTGGCGTTGGTAATCCCGCTCACAAAGGGCTGCATCTCGCCGGTTGACGTGATGCGATAAACGGAGACCGCGGTCTTTTGCCCGCGTGGACCGGAGTCGGTGGAAAAGATGTTGCCTTCGCCATCTACCGCCGGATTGCCCACAGGATGGAGATTGCCCGTGATGAGGCGAGCAATCTTAAGCCGGATGGTATTGCTGGATTGTCCGTTCTGCCGTATCTCAAGTCTCCCGGTCTGCACATCCTCGGGGATGCGGACGATCATCCGGTTGGCCCGGCTAAGCAGAACGGGAGCCACGACCCCGTCAAGCATCGCCACCGGCAAGCGAGAGCGCACGGAGCCCAGTTGGGTCCCACGAATCTCGATCTCACCGCCCGGAAGCGCTGCATCGGGCAGGGCGGCTTCGATCCTGGGTGAGTTCGGAATGGGTGCTTCCTTGGAGAATCGCATCGGCAGAGTTCCTGAACTTTACAGCGTACAGACCAGAAGCAAAAACGCTTGTGGGTTTGATCTATTCGATGCAAACGGAACCGGCTTAGCCGATCCAGTGTTGCAGCGCCAGCATCAAGAGCAAAGCATACACGCCCGCAGCGACATCATCGAGCACGATTCCCCAGCCTGCGGGTAACCTCTCCAGCCGTCTGGCAGGCCAGGGTTTCACGATGTCAAATAAACGGAAGAACAGAAAGCCGGCTAGTAAGTGACTCAAGTTTACGCGCGAATAGATCAGCGCAATCCACTGTCCTGCGACTTCATCAATTACGACGTGTCCGGGATCGGGACGTTCGCTCTCCCGTTCCACAATCGTCGCCGCGGGAATTCCGATTGCCACGGTGCACAGGGCTGCTGCCAAGGTTAAAAAAGCCAGCTGGATGGGAGCGAGATGCAGACCCCTGGCCGCCGCCAGCCAGAGCAGAGCAGCCGCGGCGGAGGCCCAGGTGCCCGGGCCAGGGCGGAGCAACCCGGCACCCAGAAACGTCCCTACTGCCCAAGCCCAGCCTGTCCTTTTCGGCCGGGGCGGATCACTCATCGCCGGACGAACGAGGCCGCATCCCTTCAATCTCTTCCAGTAGCTCTGGATCGAGTACGGGAGAGGAGATCCGGTAGGCCCCGCTGGCCCATTTCCCCAGGTCGATGGTTTTGCAATGCTCGCTGCAGAAGGGAAAATCCTCATCTTTGGCGGTAACTATCTTCCTGCAGGTAGGGCAGCGCAGGCTTTTGATTTTTTTCGCCATCACAACGTTCCTTTACAAGATAATCCTGCCCACCAGGTCATAATCCTGCGACTCGGTGATCTCGCATTGGTAAAACTGCCCCGGATGCAGCTGATCGAGGGGTCCAAAGTCGTTGATATAGACCTTTCCATCAATTTCGGGAGCCTGATGCTGCGTGCGCCCCTCCCATAAGAGGGGAGTCTCCTCAGAAGGTCCCTCGACCAGCAGATCGAAGCACTGGCCTACCAGGCTGGCCCTGGATTTCCGGCTAATTGACTGTTGCAGGCGCATCAGGGAGCGGCGCCGAGCCTCAATGGTTCGCGCAGGCACCTTATCGCCTAGATGGAAAGCCCCGGATCCTTCTTCGTCGGAGTAGCTGAAGACGCCTAGCCAATCGAGCCGGGCCTGGCGAATGAAATCGCCGAGCACAGCAAAGTCGGCTTCGGTTTCACCAGGAAAACCGGTAATGAACGTGGTCCGAATCGCTACATCCGGCACCGTTGCGCGCACGCGTTCGATGGTCTTGAGAAAGATCTCGGCGTTGCCCCCGCGACGCATGCTCTTCAACACCGAGGCCGAGGCATGCTGGAGCGGCATATCGAGGTACTTGCAGATGGTGTCATGCTGGGCAATGGTTTCGAGCAGCCGCCCGGTGATCTTGTTGGGATAGGCGTACAGAAAACGCAGCCACTTGAGTTCAGGAATTCGGGCCAGGGTATCGAGCAGTTGCGCCAGCCCATCCTTCATGCCCAGATCCTCGCCGTAGCAGGTTGTGTCCTGACCAATCAGGGTCAGCTCGCGCACTCCCTGGGCTACCAGCTGTTCGGCTTCGGCTACCACTGAGGCGAAACGCCGGGAGCGAAATTTGCCGCGAAGATTGGGAATGACACAGAAACTGCAGGGGTGGTCGCAGCCTTCAGCGATTTTGATGTAAGCCGAAGATTTACCGGTCGCCCGCAAGCGGGGCGTGGTGTGGTCATAGAGATATTGGGGAAGCTTGGCTTGGGCGCCTTCCCACTGCTCCCTGGCGAAGCGGCCCTGGGACTCGCGCAGATCGCCTTCCGCGCGGGAGGCGCTGCTGGGCAAAATGGAAAAAAGCTGCGGTAAATCCGTTGGCTTGCTTGGCTGGGCGAGCCCGGCGGCGGCCAGAATGGCCTCCAGTTCTCCGGTGCCGACCACGGCATCTACTTCGGGCATGTTCTTGCGGATTTCGTCGCGATAGCGCTCCACCAGGCAGCCGGCCACAATCAGCTTGCGCGCCTTACCGGATACTTTGTGCTGCGCCATCTGGAGGATGGTGTCGATTGACTCCTGCTTGGCCTTATCGATGAACGAGCAGGTATTTACTACCAGGATGTCTGCCGTCTCGGGGTGATTCGTCATCTCTGCGCCGGCCTGATCCAGCAAGCCCATCATGACCTCGCTGTCGACCAGATTCTTCGGACAGCCCAAGCTGACGAAGCCGATACGGGGACGCTCCTCAAGCACGGCTGCACTGGGTACTCGTTCTGTTAACTGTTGCTTCACTTCTCTATTCTAACCGCTGTGTCGTTACTCCAAGGGCACCTTGATGTCGACTATCTTCACAACCCTGGATGGGTTTAGGACGTCTATTGTAGTAACACCAAGAATGCGGCAGTACGAAAGGAGGTTGCCCAATGCCAATTCCAATGATGGCAGATGTAAAGCGCGCGTATGATGCCGACGTGGGCCAACCCATAAAGTGCGCCGTAGTGGTCAAGCCGACCGAGGCGCAAAGGCATAAAGAGGAGATGCTGCGATACTTTGTCGTGGGAATCGCGCTGCTGGCGGTGCTTCTCTTGATTGCTATCGCGTTTTACTACACCGAAGGGAATTCCGTCACGGTTAAGCATGTCAGCTCGCTCGCTCCGCCCCTCCTTTTTGCGCGCTTGAGCTAGGGTCGCCCAATAGCTAGAACAACTTGCTTGAACTCTTGAGCATCCTATGCGTGCGAGGTGGTGCTATGAGTGAAGAGCATGTGAAGGGTGGATTAGAGAAGGCGGGCGGCCGCATCAAGGAGGCCGCCGGTGCGTTGGTCGGCAACGAGCGCCTGAAATCAGAAGGTCAGTTGGATCAAGTGAAGGGTGGGGCACATCAAGCGTGGGGCGATGTGAAAGACGCCGCCAAGGACTTGGCCGCCAAGTTCAAAAGCGAGACCGCGGCTGAAAGAAACCGGGAGCCGTTCGAGACCACCGAGCTTCCCTGACGTGAAAGCCCTAGGTGTAGTCCTGATCGTCCTGGGTGTACTCGCGCTCGCGTATGGCGGGTTCACCTACACGCACGAGAAAAAGGTAGTAGACTTGGGCCCGATTCAAGCCTCCAAAAAAGAAACCAACACGGTTCCATTACCACCAATCCTAGGCGTAGTTGCCATTCTCGGGGGCGGGGTTCTTCTTTTCACCGGCAAGAAATAGCGCCTTATTGCGGAGTAATGATGCCTCCCGCGCGGTGCCTTACAGGCAGCGTCACGCCGCGATGGTCCTTCTCAACCTCCTTCGGCCGGGTTTCGGCTGGCGCCGGCCATGCCAGGTTCATGGCGGCCGCTGTGACATCGGCGTATTTTAGACCGGCGCCGGTGTTGAACAACACGACTCTTTGGTCCGGTGAGAGCCATCCACTGGCAAGCAGGTGATCGTAGGCTGCCGTAGCGGCTGCTCCTTCAGGGGAGAGGAATAGCCCTTCATGGCGGGCCCAGTCCAGCATCGACGCCAGAATCTGCTGATCCTCGAAGTCCAGGACCAGACCTTCCGACTCCCGAACAATGTCGAGGATAAGCTCGTCGCCATAGGGCTTGGGGACACGCAGGCCTGCGGCGAAGGTGGCAGCATTGGGCCACATCTGCGCGGCACGCTCACCCTCGCGGAAGGCCTTAGCAACGGGCGCACAGCCTGAGGCTTGCACGGCAATCATCTTCGGCCTCTTGGCGCCGGATACCCAACCGAGAGCCTCCATCTCCTCGAAGGCCTTCCACATTCCAATCAATCCCACGCCGCCGCCGGTGGGATAGAAGACGGCGTCCGGATATTGCCAACCCGACTGCTCCACCAACTCGTACCCCATCGTTTTCTTGCCTTCCACTCGAAACGGTTCCTTCAGGGTAGAGATGTCAAACCAGCCCTCGGCATCCTTGCGCGCAGCGACCAGGCGGGCGCAATCGGAAATAAGGCCGTCCACCAAAGTCACGTTCGCGCCGTAAACGACTGCTTCAAGGTAGTTAGCCAAGGGGACGTCGCGGGGCATAAAGATATGGGCTTCGATGCCGGCCGCAGCGGCGTACGCGGCCAGTGCGCCGGCGGCGTTGCCGGCTGAGGGCACGGCGAGCTTCTGTAAGCCATAATGTCGTGCCATGGTGACGGCCATGGAGAGCCCGCGCGCTTTGAAGGTACCGGTGGGATTGGCCGCCTCTTCTTTAAGAAACAGGTTGGGATAGCGGCGGCTGCGTAGCATTGGGGTAAAGCCTTCGCCCAGGGTGACCGGCTCCGTTGCGGGCAGTACCCCGGAGTAACGCCACATACCCAGGGAGGTAGGCGCAGCGGCAGCCCTGGCCTGGATGTCGTCGCGAGAAGCGGTTTGCCGCAATGAGTCCATGTCATAACGAACAAAGAGCGCCCCTGCGCATTGAGGACAAAGGGTTTGCGGGCCGTCAGCAGAGAGGTGCGCATGGCAGCGGGAACACTCGAAGTAGGCGATAGAAGGCATAAACCCATGATATTTGAGGGGTTCCCCGCATCTCTATACGCGGCATCGGACATAACCACGTGTGCGGCTCTTTTTCAAGGAAAGCCGCATGAAGTTCGCTAATACCGCGGAGCGGGACAGGGAATTCCAGGTTTGATACAGCGGCGGCAGGGCGGGGGTAGGCAACGGGTAAAATAGGGGTGTGAGCATCCAGTTAATCGCAATCGATATCGACGGCACCCTTACGCCCTCGACCGGCCCCAAAATCAGCGCGCGGAATTGCGCGGCTTTGCGGGCGGCAGAAGCTGCGGGCATTGAAATTGTGATCGCAACGGGGC
Organism: uncultured Acidobacteriaceae bacterium; assembly: GCA_963805955.1. GTDB lineage: Bacteria > Acidobacteriota > Terriglobia > Terriglobales > Acidobacteriaceae > PALSA-350. Next base: position 175,945 of record CAWDVZ010000002.1, on the reverse strand, counting down.
GCAGGCAGGCCTATGCGATGCCCCTGATCGCCCAGCTGGGGCTCAGTGATGAATCGGTGATGATCTCGTCCAACGGGGCCGTGGTTCGCGGCTTTGATGGGGAGTTGTTGGATCGCCGTTTTCTGCCGGTTGAGACCGCGCGGGAGCTGTGCGTGGCCTTGCGTGGCTACGGCACCCTTGTTTTTACCTTCGACCGCGAAGGAACGAGTTCCCTGGTGATTGAAAACCTGCAACAGCTGCATGCACGCATCGACCGGTGGGTGGAGGCAAATCGGCCCTACCTGACTGAGGTTCGGCCCATCGAACGGGCTTTTGACGGGGGCGAGGAACCGATTCAAGGGATGGTCTGCGGCACCGTTGCGGAAATGATGAAGGCCGAACAGCAGTTGCTGTTGAACGAAGTTTCGGGGCGGATTGCCATGCACCGGACCGAGTATGCAGCGCGCGACCTGAGCATTCTGGATCTCCTGCCACCTGGTTGCTCGAAGGGCGCGGCGCTCCATAGCCTGGCCAGCATCCGCGGCCTGGAGCGGAGCCAGATCATGGCCATCGGTGACAATCTGAATGATTTAGAAATGCTGGAATATGCCGGCCGCGCGGTGGTGATGGCCAACGCGAGCCAGGAGATGCTGGCATTGGCGGAGCGCGGAGGCTGGGAGGTAACGACCTCCAATGATGAGGACGGTGTTGCCGTAGCCGTGGAAGAGGTATTGCGCCAGCGCTCTACGACGCAAGATCCCGAAGGTAATGGCGTTGAAGAAATTGCCGGTAGCCCCGTGGTAGAGTTTGCGCAATGAGCAAATTGTCCATGGTGGCCGGTTGGCTCGGCGTCCTCGGCATATTGGGGACGGTGCCCGCCGTTCATGCCGCGGAAGAGGTCACCCTGACGAACGGCTTCAACCTGCTGTGCGATCACCGGGAGCAGGCCGGCGACCGGGTAAGGCTGTTTACCAGCCAGGGCGGCAGTAATTTTCTTGAAGTGGATGCGGCGGAGATCGCCTCGGTGGACGTGGTTCCCGATCCTCCTGCGGCGCCGGTTACGGCCGCCGAACCCAAGCTTACCAATGCCGATGTGCACCAGTTGATCGCCAGAGCCGGGTCCGCCCATAACCTCGACGTAGATCTGCTGGCCAGCGTGGTGCGGGCAGAAAGCGGCGGCAATACACTCGCGGTGAGCCGTACCGGCGCGCAGGGGCTAATGCAGTTGATGCCCGGAACTGCAGCGCAGCTTGGTGTGAAGGACAGCTTCCGTGCGGATCAGAACATCAATGGCGGCACGGCTTATCTTGACGCTCTGCTGCTGCGCTATCACGACAACCTCGCCCTGGCGCTGGCGGCCTATAACGCCGGACCGGCAGCAGTGGACAAATACCATGGCGTTCCCCCTTATCGCGAGACTCGGGTGTATGTGGCGCGAGTGATCCGCGAGTTCAACCGCAGAAAGCAATGGGAGAAGCTGCACCCGGCCGGTACCGCCGCTATCTCCTCCATGCCAGCCAGTCACTAAAGCGGTTCGGAGTCGCAGGTGAAAAAGCATTCCTGGATCATGTACCTCTTAGGAGCGATTCTCCTGGGAGCGCTGGTGTGGCTGGTTCACACGCGAGTCCACTTTCAGTGGAGCGTTTTTCGGGACCAGTTGCAGCATGTGGATTGGCGGCGCATCGTTTTCGGGGCGGCGTTGGTGGCCTTTTGTTACTGGCTACGCGCGTTGCGCTGGGCAGTGCTGATCAAGCCACAAAAGAAAGTGAGCTCGGTTTCCCTGCTGGGCTCTCAGGTAATTGGCTTTACCGCCGTTGCACTCTTTGGCCGTCTTGCCGATCTGGTGCGTCCTTATCTGGTCTCGCGGCGGACCAAGCTGGCGCTAAGTTCGCAGATCGCGGTCTACACGGTGGAGCGGATGTTCGATCTGGGCGCGATGGCGCTCATTTTTTCGAGCGCGTTGTTGCTGGCTCCGGACCGCGCGACATTGCCCCATCATGAAGCCCTGCAACACACCGCGTTAGGCGGCCTGGTAGTCACCATCGCCCTGGCTATCTTTGCCATCAGCGTGCGTGCATCGGGCAGAGTCATTGCCAACCTGGCAGAAAAGTGGCTGGGCTCGCTCTCACCCGCGCTGGGCGAATCGGCAGGGGCTAAGATTCGCGCCTTTCGCGACGGTCTCGATTCCATCGCCACCCTGGGCGAGTTCTTCAGTGCTCTGGTTATTTCGCTGATCATGTGGGGCCTCATTACAGCGGCCTATCTCGAAACCACCCGGGCTTTTGTGCTCTCGCCTGAACTATCTGCGATGACCTTGGCGCGCTGCCTGGTCCTGATGGCGGCGAGCATGGTTGGGTCGGTGGTGCAATTACCGGTGATTGGATGGTTCACGCAGATTGGTGTCACCACGGGCGTGATGCAGAAGGTGTTCAATGTGCAGTTCGAGCCCGCGCTTGCCTGTGGCACGATGCTGCTGATCGTGACCTTTATGTGCGTCATACCTGTGGGTTTAATTTGGGCCCGGGTGGAGCATGTTTCGCTCAAGAAGGTATCCGAACAGTCGGAACACCTCGCTCATGAAGACGCGGAGCAGACGCCTGCGGTCAGCGAAGCATAGGTTCTCCTCCTTCCAGCACCAGTGACCCGACGAAGCTATAGGTTTGGCGCAGTGGTATCGCGAAAAACGAGCGAGATGTGGGGCACCCGGCATTCGCTGGAGGGAAGGGATGAGACCCTATGTTTCGCTGACGCTGTACCTGGCCTTCGTTGTCAGCAGCGGGTCTAACCGTCGGGGCCTTTTCTGGTCAACAAATCTCCGGGTGCCCCACATCTCGCTGGTTTTTCGCGAGATGTGGGATACCGCGGATTTCGACCTTTAAGTGCCAGTGAGGCGAGGAAGTTATAGGTTTGCCGCACGACTGCTAGAATTTAGTTACTGATGAAATGTCCTTACTGCGGATTTGCGCAGGATCGGGTGGTGGATTCGCGCGAAAGCAAAGAGGCGGACTCGATTCGCCGGCGTCGCGAATGCGAGGGTTGTAACAAGCGCTTTACTACCTATGAGCGCATCGACGAAATCCCCTACATGGTGGTGAAAAAAGACGGTCGCCGGGAAAAATTTGAGCGGCAAAAAGTGCTCAGCGGCTTGCTGCGGGCCTGCGAAAAGCGTCCCGTCTCCGCTGCCAAACTGGAAGCGATTGTGGACGAGACCGAGGCGTTCCTGGTGGATTCGCCGGAACGCGAACGAACCACCAACCAGATCGGCGAGCTGATCATGAATCATCTGCGGACCATCGATAAAGTCGCCTACATCCGCTTTGCTAGTGTCTACAGGGACTTTAAAGACGTACGCGAGTTCAAGGAAGAGCTGGAACAGCTGCTCAACACCAGGGAAGCGTCCAAGACCGGGAAACGATAGCCAAGGAGAAAGAATGGCAGCAGGCCCCCAAGAGAGAACGCACACCATCACCCTGCTCGCCGGCGACGGTATCGGGCCAGAGGTGACCGATGCTGTGGTACGCATTCTTGAAGCAGCTGTCGAAGGGACCGGTGCGAAGTTCGCCTGGGAGCCCTTTCTCGTCGGCGCTAATGCCTATGAGAAATATGGCGAGTACATTCCACACGACGTGTACCACTCGATCGAACGCAACCATCTGGCCCTAAAGGGGCCAGTAGCCACGCCCATCGCCGGCGGCTTCGCATCGATCAATGTTCACCTGCGCAAGAAGTTTGAGTTGTTTGCCAACTTTCGCCCCATTAAGAACCTGCCGGGAATGGATACACGCTACCCGGGCGTGGATCTGATCATCGTGCGGGAGAACACCGAAGGCGAGTACGTGGGACTTGAGCATGAAGTGGTGCCGGGGGTGGTGGAGTCGCTGAAGATTGTTACCGAGAAGGCGTCCACACGCATCTCGAAGTTTGCCTTTGAATATGCGCGCAAGTTCAAGCGGCGCAAGATCCACGCCATCCATAAAGCAAACATCATGAAAATGTCCGATGGCCTTTTTTTGCGCTGCGCGCGCGAGGTCGCGAAGGGCTATCCCGAGATTACTTACGGCGAACACATCGTCGACAACACCTGCATGCAGTTGGTCATGAATCCCTACCAATACGACGTGCTGCTCACAGAAAACCTGTATGGCGACATCGTGAGTGATTTGTGCGCCGCATTCGTGGGCGGCCTGGGGCTGGTGCCGGGCGCCAATTTAGGCACCGGGTGCGCCATCTTCGAAGCTGTTCATGGCTCGGCACCCGATATTGCGGGCAAAGACATAGCAAATCCTACGGCGCTGCTGCAGTCCGCCATCCTGATGCTGCGCTATATCGGGGAGACCGACACAGCCGACCGGGTGCAGGCCGCGCTCGAGAAGGTTTATATCGAGAAGAAGACGCTGACCCGCGATGTGGGTGGACACAGTGGCACTAAAGCCTTTACCGGCGGGGTCTTAGCGGCGTTGTAACCGGAAGGTGGCAGTGACCGAGGTGATGCGGTGGATGGGTTCGAAGCGGCGGATAGTCTAGAATTAACCAGATATTTTCACGGGCCTACGTTCATGAAGACACGACAAAAGATTGGTATCCTCGGCGCCACTGGAGTCATCGGCCAGCGGTTCATCCAGCTGCTCGAAGAGCACCCATGGTTCGAGATCGCGTGGCTAGCAGCCAGCGACAAGTCCAGCGGCAAAACCTACGGCGAAGCCGCGCGCTGGAAGCTGGATACTCCGCTGCCTAAGCGAATTGCGGAGATGACGGTCTCCCCGGCGGGTCCTGAGGGAGCACCCAGCGTGATCTTCGCTGCGCTGGACACCGACATTGCACGGGAACTGGAGCCGAAGTTTGCCGCGGCCGGCTGCGCTGTGATCTCCAATTCGAGCGCCTTCCGCATGCAGGCGGACGTTCCGCTGGTCATTCCCGAAGTCAACCCGGACCACCTTGGTCTGCTCGAGACGCAGAGCTGGCGCAAGCAATCAGGCGGATACATCGTAACCAACCCCAACTGCAGCGCCATCGGGCTGGTTCTGGCGCTCAAGCCGCTGGCCGATCGTTTCGGCCTGGAGAGCGTGTTTGTCAGTACCATGCAGGCGGTGAGCGGCGCCGGTTACCCGGGTGTGGCCTCGCTCGACATCCTGGGCAATGTGGTGCCCCACATCAAGGGCGAGGAAGAAAAACTTGAGGCCGAGACCCTGAAACTGCTGGGCAAGCTGACTGGGAGCAGGGTCGAACCGCTGAATGCCAGGGTGAGTGCGCACTGCAACCGGGTCGCGGTTGAAGATGGCCACACCGAGAGCGTCAGCATCAAGCTGACTACCCGGGCGACGAAAGAGGAGATCCTGGCGGCCTGGAGTGAATTTGCCCCGCTAAGGCGTCATGCGCTGCCCACTGCGCCCGCCCAGCCGATCGAGTGGAGTGCTGCCGAGGACCGGCCGCAGCCGCGGCTGGACCGCATGCGCGGCAAGGGGATGGCTGCTACGGTCGGCCGGCTGAGGCCCTGCTCGCTGCTGGATTGGAAATTTACCGTCCTCTCCCACAACACAATTCGCGGGGGAGCGGGTGCGGCGGTGTTGAATGGGGAGTTCCTGGCCGCCCTGGGCAAGCTGGTTCCGGCTGGCGATCAGGTGGCTGTTTCCGCATGAAGCCGGTCGTCATGAAGTTCGGCGGGACGTCGGTTGAAGATGCTCCGGCGATCATGGGCGTGGCCAGGATTGTCGAGGGCCGGATGAACCGGGGCCAGCGGCCGGTCGTTGTGGTCAGCGCCTTGGCCAAAGTCACCGACCAGTTGCTGACCGCAGGCAAAGCCGCGGGCCGTGGGGATCGAAACGGGGCCCTGGCCATCAGCGCGCGGCTTCGCCACCGCCACTGCGACACTACAGCGCTCTTGCTCCCGGAGCAACGCAGGGGCCCGCTGCAGAGCTGGATTCAGCAGGAGTTCGAGGCCCTGGACGAGATTCTTCGCGGCCTCGCCGCAGTCGGTGAACTGACTCCAAGGACCAATGACCTGGTAGTAAGTTTTGGTGAGCGTATCTCCAGCCGTCTGGTGGCCGACGTCTTTGCCGATCAGGGTATTCCTGCAGTGCACATCGATGCGCGCACCTGCATTGTGACCGACGCGCAGCACGGCAAAGGGACCCCTAATAGTGCCCTGATTGAAGCCCGCTGCACCCAGCATCTGCAGCCATTGGTGGATGCGGGGCAGGTGCCGGTTCTGGGCGGCTTTATCGCATGCACCCTGGAGGGCGCCACCACCACCCTGGGCCGCGGGGGATCGGACTATACCGGGGCGCTGATCGGTGGGGCCATGGATGCCGAGGCGATCGAGATCTGGACCGACGTGAACGGCATCATGACCACCGATCCCAGGGTCTGTCCGGATGCGCTGCGGGTCAAGACCATCAGCTTCGAAGAGGCTGCCGAATTGGCCTATTTCGGAGCCAAGGTGCTGCACCCGTCAACCATCCTGCCGGCGGTGCAGAAGAACATTCCGGTGCTGGTGCTGAACTCCCGCAATCCTGAGAATGAGGGCACCCGCATCACCGCGCTCGCCCCCCACTGCCGCAGTCCCTTCAAGTCCATCGCGGTCAAGCGGCGGTTGACGATCGTCGACCTGGTCGCCAGCCGTATGCTCTTGTCGCATGGATATCTGCGAGACGTGTTTGAGGTTATCGACAAGCACAAGTGCGCCGTGGATATGGTGTCTACTTCCGAAGTGAGCATTTCGCTGACCGTCGATTCCATCGAACACCTGCCGGAGATGGCCGCCGATCTGAGCAAGATTGCCGACGTGACCTACGAGGGCCGAAAAGCTCTGATTTGCATGGTGGGCGGCAATATCCGCGGTCAGAATGGCATTGCAGCCCAGGTATTTCATGCCATCCGGCACGTGAACGTGCGTATGATTTCGCAGGGCGCCTCGGAAATCAACATGAGTTTCATGATTGACGAGGATGATGTGGATGAGGCGGTGCGATCTCTGCACGCGGCCTTTTTTGTCGATCCGGACCCGGAGATCTTCGACGTAACGACGAGAAAGTCGATAGAAAGCGTACATTTGTAACGATGATCTTTTTAGTGCTGGGACGGGGCAAGACCGGGCAGGTGGTGGCCGATGTTGCCAGCCAGCGAGGACACAGCGTCCGGGTAATCGGCGAGGAAGAAAATCGCAATGCCTCAGCCCTGACTGCGCCGATGCTGGCGCAATTCGATGCGGTCCTCGATTTCACCACACCGCAAGCGGTCATCCCCAACATGCGAGCCTGCTTCGCCAACGGAGCGCGGGTAGTGGTCGGCACGACCGGATGGTATGACAAGCTGGACGAGATGCGTGCCATGTGCGAACGGCGCAATGCCGCTCTCCTCTACGGCGCGAACTTCTCAGTGGGCGTCCAGGTGATGTATCGGCTGGCAAAGGATCTGGTGCCTCTGGTACGCGGATTTGAGCTCAGCATCAGCGAAACCCACCACGAAGGAAAGCTAGACGCTCCCTCGGGGACAGCGTTAGCCCTCAAGCAGGCTTTGCTGGAAGTGGATCCGGCGCTCAAGGTGGAGATTGTTTCGCATCGTGAGGGTCAGGCTGTGGGCACTCACACTGTTGCCGCGAGGTTGGGAGACGATGTGATTGAGATCCGCCACGAGGCATTGTCTCGCCGTAGTTTCGCCGAGGGCGCGGTGCGGGCAGCAGAGTGGCTCTGCGGCAAGACAGGCTGCTACGACTTCAGCGAGATTTATCCCCAGCTGCGGTAGTAGACTCCATGTGGTATGACCCTTGGCGGTTGTGGCACAGCACTGGTAACTCCTTTTCGCAGCGACGGCAGCCTCGACGAGGAAGCGCTCAGCAAGCTGGTGGAATGGCAGATTGCGAGCGGCATTCATTTCCTGGTGGCGTGCGGAACCACTGGCGAAACGCCCACTTTGAGCAATGAGGAATGGCTGCGGGTGATCGGTATTGTGACCGAAACCTCAGCGGGACGTGTGCCGGTTCTGGCTGGTTGCACTCATAATTCCACGGCCGAGGCAGTTGCCCGCGGCAGGGAAGCTGCGTCGGTGCCCGGCGTGAGTGGCCTGCTGACGGCGAATCCGTTTTATAACAAGCCGGGCCAGGAGGGCCAGTATCGCCACTTCCGCGCCATTGCGGAGGCGGTGGAATGTCCGGTGGTGCTCTATAACATCCCAAGCCGCACCGGGGTCAACCTGGAGCCGGCGACGGTTCTGCGTTTGGCGAAGGATGTGCCGAATATTCAGGGAGTGAAAGAGTCCAGTGGCAATCTGCAACAGATCGCCGAGTTGATTCATTCGCTGCCGCCGAGGGTTGCGGTTATATCAGGCGATGACTTGATGGCGCTGCCGGTGATTGCGTTGGGCGGAGCAGGGCTGGTGTCAGTTGCGTCCAACGAGGTTCCGGGAGAGATGGCGCGCATGGTTGCAGCGGCCATCAACGGCGATTGGGCAACCGCTCGTGCCGTCTACCGACGATACTTTCGCCTGATCACGGCGAATTTCCTGGAGACGAATCCTGGACCGGTGAAGTCTGTGATGGCGATGATGGGGCGACTGGAGGAGATCTATCGCTTGCCCATGGTGCCTGTGGCGCCGGCCAACCGGGAAAAGTTGAGGGGTTTGGCTGGGGAATTAGGTTTGCTGTCTGGTAAGGGGTAAGACGGTGTCGACGGGTGCCCCACGTTCGCCCCGGCGTACGAGGGCGATGAAGATTTCTTAATTGCGTTCTTTGTAGGTTCTTAGTAGAGCGATTGTGCGGGCTTCGCCCGGTCTTTTTCGGCCCACGGCCCGGATTTCCTGTTACGGGGCGCCACCAATATTCGCGCGTGCGGCTTTCATCAAAGAAAGCCGCATGAAGGTCGTCAACGCCAGCAAGCTCGACAGGAAATCCGGGGTACGCTGGGGCGAACGTGGGGCACCCGTACAGAGTTGTCCGGTACTGTGCGGTCGTTGGTTCTGGGAGCTTCCTTTGATTGAGTTGCAGGCCAGCATAGAACGGTATTTTGCTGCCGGGGCTGAGGCTGTCGGCGACCGTGGAGCTATGGACGCCTTCCTCGCATTGCGCTCAGCGCTGAGCGCAGGGCGGGTTCGGGCCGCTGAGCCCGATTCTGAGACGCCGCTGGGATGGCGCGTCAATGCCTGGGTCAAGCAGGGGATTCTGCTGGGTTTCCGGCTGGGAACGCTGGAGAAAATGGGCGGCGATGAGTTCTCGTTTGTGGACAAGAGCACTTATCCGGCTCGGGTTTTCGGGCTGAAAGAGGGAGTGCGAATTGTGCCGGGCGGCTCGGCCATCCGTGAAGGCGCCTTCCTGGCTCGTGGAGTGGTGTGCATGCCGCCGATGTATGTGAATGCCGGTGCCTATGTGGACGAAGGCACAATGGTCGATTCCCACGCATTGGTAGGTAGCTGCGCCCAGATAGGCAAGCGGGTCCATCTGAGTGCGGCGGCGCAGATCGGCGGGGTGCTGGAACCGGTCAACGCCACCCCGGTGATCATCGAAGACGACGTGCTGATTGGCGGCAATACGGGAGTGTACGAGGGCACGCTGGTGCGGCGGGGGGCAATCCTGGCTGCAGGAACGATCCTTACCCGGGGAACGCCGGTTTACGATATCGTGCGGGGCGAAGTGCTGCGGGCCTCTGCGGATCAGCCTCTGGTCATACCTGAAGGAGCAGTGGTGGTGCCGGGAGCAAGAAAGCTGAAGCGGGGCGCCGAGCCCGCGTGGGGTTTGAGCCTGTACACACCGGTAATCGTTAAGTATCGCGATGACAAGACAGATCTAAGCGCCACACTCGAGGACCTGCTGCGCTGATGGGTGCGTGGTAGCATTACACTTTAATGTCTTCAGGCAAGTTACAAATCATCCCCCTGGGTGGATTGGGCGAATTCGGAATGAACTGCCTGGCAATCCGCTGGGCGGACGACATTATCGTCATCGATGCCGGTCTCATGTTTCCTGAGACCGAATTGTTAGGCGTAGACATTGTCGTCCCCGATATCTCCTATCTCATCGAGAACCGTCAGCATGTTCGCGCCATCATCCTCACCCATGGCCACGAGGATCATATTGGCGGGCTGCCATGGATCCTTAGCGAATTGAAAGTGCCGGTCTATGCGACCGAGTTCACCCTGGCCTATGTCGAAGGCAAGCTGGAAGAACACAGGCTGCTCGACACTGCGGAGCTGATCGAGATTACGCCGCGGCAGAAGTTTCACCTGGGTGCGTTCATCATCGAGCCCATTCGGGTCACGCACAGCCTGGTGGACTGTGTTGCGCTGGCGATCGAAACCCCAGCCGGCATCATTGTGCACACCGGCGATTTCAAGATTGACCTCTCGCCTCCGGACGGCAAAGCCTTTGACCTGCACGGCTTTGCAGAGTACGGCAAGCGCGGGGTGCTCGCTCTGCTGCAGGACTCGACCAACGTCGACCGGGCGGGATACACCCCCAGCGAGTGGGCGGTAAAGCCGCGGTTGGACGAGATCTTCTCCCGCACCAAACAAAAGCTGTTCTTCAGCTGTTTCTCCTCTTCGATTTACCGCATCCGTATCGCTCTTGAACTGGCGCAGGCGCATCGCCGCAAGGTGGCTGTTGTGGGCCGGTCGATGGTGGAATCCTCAGAAATCGCGCAGGATCTTGGTTACCTCACTGTGCCCGGCGGCTTAATGATTCATCCCGGGCAGATCCGCGATTATGCCGCTTCTGAAGTTGTGATTCTGATCAGCGGCACGCAAGGGGAACCCATGTCCGCTCTTTCCCGCGCGGCAGTTGACAACCATAAACACGCTCGCATCGAACGCGGCGACACCGTGGTGTTGAGTTCCCGTGTCATTCCTGGGAACGAGAAGAGCATCTACCGGGTGATCGACCACCTCTGCCGGCGTGAGGCCAACGTGATTTACGACGATGGCGAAAACGGGCTGATTCACGTAAGCGGCCACGGCAGTCAGGAAGAGATGCGGTTGATGATCAACCTGCTGCGGCCGAAGTTCTTCATACCCGTGCATGGAGATTATCGTCATCTGCAAAAGCACGTTCAGCTGGCGAAGAATACTGGTGTCGTGCAGCAGGCGCTGCTGCTGGAAGACGGCGACATTCTCGAATTGGACGCAAATACTGCCGTTAAGGCCGGCAAAGTGACGACCGGGCGGATTTGTATCGATGCCGGTTCCACTACCGATGTGGTCGAAGACCTGGTGATTCGCGACCGCAAGCACCTGAGCGAGGATGGCATCGTGCTGGCCATCATCACCATCAACAAGCGCACCGGCAAGGTGGAGCGGGCGCCGGAAGTGGTGACCCGCGGCTTTGTGGCGGGCGAAATCGCGCTCAGCGATCAGGCGCGGGAGATTGTCAACCGGACGCTTGACGCGTCTTCAGCGGAAGAGAAGGTCGACTACGGTGTAATGAAAGAGAAGATCCGTCTCGATCTCAAGCGCTACATCCAAAAGAGCACTTCACGCCGGCCGATGATCATGCCGATTATTCTGGAAATCTAATTGTTGGTAACGATGGTGGAACTGCGCGCGGCCCAAGAGCGGCTGCGTGGCGTTGCCGCGCACACGCCATTGGTGGGCTTTGAAGCCAGTGCGCTTTGGATCAAGGCCGAGGGCCTGCAGCCGATCGGCAGTTTCAAGTTACGAGGCGCCTTCAATAAAATTGCGCAATTGTCTGCCCGCGAACGCGCTTGCGGGGTGATCACCTATTCCAGCGGCAACCATGCTCAGGGAGTAGCCTACGCTGCTCGAGCTTTGGGCATAAAAGCGGTGATCGTGATGCCAGGGAACGCGCCGCAGGTGAAAGTGAAGGCGACGCAAGCACTGGGAGCGGAGATCGTGACTGTGGGCCCACGCAGCATGGAGCGCAAGGCCAAGGCAGAGGAGCTGGCCGCGGAGTTCGGATATGTTGTCATACCACCCTACGATGATCGCGACATCATTGCCGGGCAGGGGACATGCGGTTTGGAGATTGTTGCCGACCGGCCGGAGGTTGATCTGGTGCTGGCACCCGTGGGTGGAGGAGGCTTGCTGAGCGGAGTCGCGGCTGCCGTGAAGCTGACCCGGCCCGAGGTACGGGTGATCGGGATCGAGCCTGAACTGGCTTCGGATGCGGCGCAGAGCCTGAAGGCAGGCAGCATTGTTTCGTTCACCGGAGAGCAGACGGCTAGGACGGCTGCGGATGGATTAAGAACGCAGAGCATCGGCGAACTCAATTTTGCTCACATGCAAGCTTATGTCGATGACATCGTGACGGTCACTGAGTCGGAGATTCGCGAGACCATGCGGCGCATTGTGTTTGGAGCGCGCCTGGTCCCCGAGCCCAGCGGCGCGGTTGCCCTCGCCGGGGCGATCTTCCATCGAGAGCAGTTGCCTCCTGCCCGGCAGACGGTTGCCATTATGAGCGGCGGCAACGTCGAGCCCTCGGTGCTGCGCAGTGTTTTGGAAGCACAGGTTTAAGCGCTCTTTACCCCCATCGATTCGTTGGGGGTAAAGAGCCTGAAGTATGGCTTATCTTAAGATTTGTAGAGTCTAAGGATTTATGCGCAGCGGATTCATTGGTCTTTCTGCTCTCCTGGTTTTCGCGGTCCAAGCGATCGCGGCGCCGAAGTCCCAGGCACCCAGCAATGGCCCCAAGGCGACCGTCATTCGCAGACACGAACCTGTACGTGGCGCCTGACACCACCTCGACCCGGCTGGCTGAAATCTCGCCCGGCAGAGAAATGGTGATTGGGGAAAAGAATGGGCCCTGGCTCCGCGTCTTTGCCAACACCGACGAGGAGACTTCCAAAGCACAGGATGCACCCGTGTTTGGCGGCGAGGCAGCCGCTGTTCCCATTTCCGGATGGGTTCCGATTGCCGGCGTGGTGAGTACGGAGACTCCCAAAGGCGACCTGATCCTCTTTGGCGCAGCCGCCGGCGAAGAAGCCGATGCCAACCTGCCACGTGCTCCCCAGAGCGTCGCCCAGGCAGCAAGGCTGCTCTACCAACGTATGGCCGATTTTTTCCCCCAATCTCCGCTGGCCCCCGAGGCTGCCTGGCGCTCAGCCGACATACGCTGGCAACTGCAAAAGGCGGATGTCTTCTCTTTACCCTCGGCGCATGAAAAGGAAGCCTACCTGCGGGGACAGATCGATGAGGAGGAGATGCGCAAGCTCAGGAAAAACTATCCTCGCTCCCGATGGGCCGACCTGGCGGACTGGGACATGCTGGATAACAAAGTCTGCGGTGATTGGCAGGGTTCCACCAAATGCCCGGAGAAGGAAGCCGAGATGTATGAGAAATACGCGCAGGAGCACCCGGAGTCGCCTCGGGCCGCCGAAGCGCTGTACAACGCCGTGTACCGCCAGGGCGCGCTGAACAACATGTACAGCGCCAACGGAGACGACAAAAAAGCCGGCGAGGCCAAGGCGAAAGCCGTAACCATAGCAGGTACCATTGCTACCAAATATCCCCAATCGGACTATGCCGCCCGCGCCGCCAGTCTGGTATACCAGTTGCAGGAATCAATTCCCATCTACGGCACCGATCGCCAGTAGCGTGCCGGAGGGCCATTGAACGATTACATCCTGTCTGTCTTGCTAGGCATTGTGGAAGGACTGACCGAGTTTCTGCCCGTCAGCTCAACCGCGCATCTCAGGTTGGTGGAGGCGCTGCTTCACGTCGACCTCGCCAGCCCCTACTGGAAGATGTACACGGTGGTGATCCAGTTGGGCGCCATCATCGCCCTGGTGGTGCTGTTTACGGGCCGAATCCTGGAGTTCTTTCGCACCTTCCCCCAGGGAGAAAATGGCGACCGTACCATCCTCACCCACCCTATTACCCTGACCATGATTGCGTTCGTATGCACCGCGATTCCTTCGCTGCTGCTGGTCAAATTAATTGGTAAGCACCTGGAGAGCATCCGCCTGATGGCGCTGGCGCTGCTGATTGGCGGCATCGTGATGTGGGTGGTGGATGCGCTGAGCGTCCGCCGCGATCTGAAGACCAAGGACGTAGAGCAGATGTCGCTCTTTCAGGCGGTCTGGATCGGGCTATGGGAAGTCACATCGGCCGTCTTTCCTGGCGTCTCCCGATCCATGTCTACCATCGCCGCAGGTCAGGCCGTGGGCATGACACGAACAGCAGCCCTGGAGTTCAGCTTTCTGCTGTCCATCCCCGTCATGATAGCGGCTACCGGTTATGAATTTCTTCGCACCGTCCATCCCAAGCATGTTCCGGGCGAAGATGCGATGGTTCCCCTGGTCATGAACTCGCATGGCTGGATCGTGCTCGGCATCGGCTTTGTTGTTTCCTTTGTTGTAGCCCTGGGAGTGGTGGAGTGGTTCCTGCTCTGGGTACGGCGCCACGGTTTCGTCATCTTTGCGGTTTATCGCATCATATTAGGCTCATTGCTATTGGCCTTCGGCGCCAAGCTTGTGGGGGCCTAAGACATCGGAGGAGCCATGAAGTTAAGCAAAATTTCCGGCCTGTATCTGGCCGGGGCGTTACTTTCCACCGCCGCTCATGGCCGCCAACACGGTCGAGCCAGCAACCCTCAAAGACCTGCAAACTGTGGGCACAACCAGCAAGAAGCAGAAGCACCAGCAATACGACTTGGTGGTTGATACCCCGTCCAATGAGTACGTCTGCCGCACAAAATTGGGCAGTTCGGTCAAGCCGACGCAGTTTGTCGTTGGATCCCCGCTGCAGTTCAAAGTCAGCGGTCAAAACGGCGAGGCAACCAACACCGCCGGCAACCATCTGAAGTGCGCTATCGTGCGCGTGGGTGCTCCGACAGCATCGAAGTGACTGGGTTCTTAGGCCGTACGTACCAATTTGAACGACTTCGGCTTTAGCCGCTGAGGGCTAAATATTCCTTCGATACAGCTGCCCTCAGAGGCTAAAGCCCGTGTTCTTGTTGGCTAATATGTCAGCGGCTAAAGCCCGAACCCTTCAGACAGCTTCGCCTCCGCAACCCATTCCGGAAACGCGCCTTTAGTAGGCTTGCACTTGCTGCAACGGAAGCCGGATTTGAAAGCAGGTCTCCCCGGGCTTTGACTGAACGGTTACGTAACCGCGGTGCATGCGCACGATTCGGCTGACCACATCCAGCCCCAGCCCGAGCCCGTTTCCCGGAGCCTTGGTGGTAAAGAAAGGCTCGAAGATGCGCGCCTGAAGTTCGACCGGTATCCCCGGACCGTCATCCCAGATTTCGACCAGCAACATATCACCGGCAGTTCGAACCATCAGCTTGATCTCGCCTTGGTCCTGAACCGCGTCCAGAGCGTTTTCGATCAATGCCGTCCAGACCTGATTGAGTTCCCGGCCATAAGCACTGACACAGGGCGCGTTGGGCTCGTATTCGCGAATCACTTTGACGTTGCGCAGCCGGGACGCAACCATAGCCAGCGTATTTTCCAGGCTCTGGGGAACGTCTACCTCCTGGATGGGCATCTGGTCCATGTAGGAGTAGTCCTTGATGGCCCGGATGAGGTCGAAAATACGTGCGGTGGAGTCGAGCATGGCCTCGGCAATTCTCTCCGTGCGCAAGGACGAAGTGAACTGCGAGAGCACCACGGCGATGGCGCCCGGGTCCAGAAAGCTGGTGAGGTTTTCCAACTGATCCGGAACCACGCCGAACTCGGCCAGCTCGGGCGCGATGTGCCATGACTCTTGGATGTCGTGGCGGCGAAGCCAGGTGACAATCTCATCTTCGCGGTGGGTCTGCTCGGTCTCAGCCGGCTTACCCAGCCGTTTGGCCTCGGCGCGAACCTGGTCTTCCCAATCCAGCACTTTCTCGCCGTCGGTGGCGCTCAGGCATAGCCGTCCCAGGTTGAAGCGCTCGTGTCCATAGACACGTAACTCCTCCAGCAAGCCGGCAGCCGATCGTTGCGCGGCCGACGCAGGGTTGTTCAGTTCATGGGCCAGGTTGCCCGCCAGCTTACCCAGCGCATTCAGCTTCTCCGACTGTTGCTCCATGCGCGTTATTTCGCGGACGCGATCCAGAAGAATGCCGACAAACCGTTGGGTAAGCGACGGAATGGCTTTGAGCATCTCTGGAAAAAGAGACTTGTCGTACTCCAGGCCCCAGGTTGGGGCGGAGGTGTAACCCAGGCCGCCATAAGCTTTCATGCGGGAGTAGGGAAGCAGGCCTGTGATCAGCCCCGACCGGCCTATAAAGAGAGCCGCAGGTCCTCCATGCTCGCGGCGCACGTAAATCTCACCTTTGAGCAGGATGGTCATCTTGGTGGCAGGGTCGCCTTCGCGGAACACGACCGCGCCCGATTCGGCGAAGACTTCGGTGCCGTGGGCGGCCAGCCACTCGTACTCCGCCTCCTCCAGGCCGTGGAGAGGGGTCACTTTCTTAAGGGCCTGCACCAATTCGGGAACTCTTGCCGGATCGTGCGGCGCACGGTAGGGAGGGGGAACCGTGGTTAAACCAGGGATGGTGGCTTGCGTCGTCATGGCACCTCACGGTGTTGCTTTGATGTTAGCCGATGCGGTGTGTTTCCGCCTCTGGCGGTGGCATTCCATTATGGTGGGGTGAAGAGGTGGAGCTAATCCTGCCTTCGGGTTCCCGCTGCATCTCACTCTTGCGCATAGGCATGGAATCGATCAGCCGCTCCAGCTGCGACCGCCGTTACCGGAGTTCGGCTGTTCAGCTTTTCTCCTCCATCTTTGCCGATGAGGATCACCAGGAACTCGGCCGGTTCTACTTTGAAGCGGTGACGCATAGCAGCCAGTTCATCTTCGCTGAGCCTGACGGTCGGAACCTTGGAGCCGGGAATGGGTTGGTTATGCCCTTCCGGAACTATGGGCACGTAGAGCACACTCCGCGTCTTGAGCTCGGCTGCATGAGCCTTTAGCTCGTTGAATTGCTGCACCAATTGGGGATTGTCCAGGGCAGGAGCGAAGACCAACAGCGGGCGGTAGCAGTCGAGCATCGCGCGCAATGTGTTCGGCTGGGCTGGGCAACCGGCGCTGGGTTGGTCTTTGGGGACTTGCCCGATCATCGCAGCAAAAGAAAGAGCGAAAACGGAAAAGCGCAAAGCCAGCGGTAAGTGCATGAAGAGTAGACTCGAAGAAACGCGCAAGGGTGCGTTGAAAACTTACTCCTGAGGGGTGAAATCGACCTCGACTGGCTCGATGAGCGGCATCAGCCAACTCACAAGTTTCACGTGGGCGGGTTGGGTTGGATAGGCCATGAGTGCGGCTTTGTCAGAGAACTTCATCACCCCTCCCAACTCATAGCCGAGTGACCGGGGCGATATATTGGTGCCAACCCAGGTTTCCAATAGCCCGGGGATCTGCCCCTGAAGATTGCGGATCTCGACTCTGACCTTCAATTTCTGTTCTTCGGAAACGCCGGGTTTCCAGCGAAACGCAAACATGTGAATGTACATTTTGTTCCCTCCTCAGTAGAAACTCGGCTAAAGGTTGTACGAAGGGCACGCTTCAGCCTGTGCAGTACAAAGGTTAACGAAGTCGTGGTCATCCTCGAGCATCTCGCGATAAAACCGAGCTGTAGATGTCGGGGCAGCCGGCCTTGATCCGTGGGTCCAAGTGGTAAAGCCCCGTCCCTTCGACGAGAGTCTAGCTCCCTTCAGGCGCCGACTGGCTCGGCCAGACGCGGCGCCGCGCCGGGGCTATCTACCGTGACTGTGACCGGATCCAGGAAAGGCATGGCCGCCCGGAGTTTGCTGCCCACTTCCTCAATGGAGTGTGCGGCTTCCTTGCTGCGCATCTGGTCAAACTGCTTGCGCCCGGTTTCATTCTCCCGAATCCAGTTGGTGGCAAAGGTGCCATTCTGGATTTCCTTCAATAGCTTCTTCATTTCCGCCCGGGTGGCATCCGTGATGATCCGCGGCCCGGCGGTGTAGTCGCCGTACTCTGCCGTGTCGGAAATGGAGTAGCGCATGTATGCCAGGCCGCCGCGGTACATCAGGTCCACAATCAGCTTCAACTCGTGCAGGCACTCGAAGTAAGCGACCTCGGGTTGATAGCCGGCATCGACCAGGGTTTCATAGCCGGCCTTGACCAACGCACTGACTCCACCGCATAACACTGCCTGCTCGCCGAACAGGTCAGTTTCGGTTTCTTCCGTGAAGGTGGTCTCCAACACACCGGCGCGGGTGCTGCCGATGGCCTTGGCGTAGGAGAGCGCCAGGGCGTGAGCTTTGCCGGAGGCGTCCTGCTGCACCGCGATCAGAGCTGGAACGCCGCCGCCTTCGATAAAGACTTCGCGGACGCGGTGACCGGGTGCCTTGGGAGCAACCATGCTGACATCGATCTCTGGCTTTGGCACGATGGTGCCGTAACGAATGTTGAAGCCGTGCGCGAACATGACCGTCTTTCCTTTGCCCATGAAAGGAGCAATGTGCTCGTTGTAGATGGCTGCCTGGGCAGTATCGGGGGCGAGGATCATAATCACGTCAGCCCACTTGGCGGCATCGGCGACGCTGAGTACTTCCAGGCCTGCAGTCATAGCCTTCCTGATGGAGCGGCTGGACGCCGGTAAGCCGACGCGCACATCGACGCCGGAATCTTTGAGATTCAATGAGTGGGCATGGCCCTGCGATCCATAGCCGATGATGGCTACTTTCTTGCCCTGGATCAACGAGAGATCGGCATCCTGGTCGTGGTAAGTCTTGGTCATTCACTTTTCCTTTTGGTACAGAGTAATTACGGTTGCTGATGGGGAAGTCCGCTATCGTTGTGCCACTCCTCAGTCTCTTCTTCCGGTGGCAGGGCTTCGCCGGTTTGCGGCTCGAGCTCGCCCTTCTGTGACTCGACATCGCCCAGGGCCTCGAGCACGCGGCTGGTATGGTGACCGCGGCGCATCACCATACGGCCAGTGCGCGAGATCTCCAGCACGCGATCTTCATTTTCGTTGAGCACTTGCAGCAGACCTTCGATCTTACTCTCGCTGCCGGTAATTTCGATCATCAGTGATCCGGGGGCGAGATCAACCACCCGCGCCCGAAAGACGCTCACCAGCTCAAAGATATGCGAACGCGTCTTGGGAGTAGTGGCCACCTTGATCAGGGCCAACTCGCGGCTCACAGAAGAGAAGCGCCCAACATCATCCACCTGGACCACGTTTTCCAGCTTGTAGAGCGAAGCCATGATGCGATGGCCGGCCGCGGGTGGAGCATCGGCAACCAGCGTCATGCGGGAGATGTTCGGGCGCTCCGAGCCTCCCACGGTGACAGAGGAGATGTTGATGTTCAGCCTGCGGAACAACGACGCTACGCGGGTAAGCACACCAGGCTTGTCTTCCACGTAGGCGACGAATGTGTGCTGCATGCTTACCTTTCTACCAATGGGTTTCCCGACGGCCTGCGGATCATCTCGTGCAGCGCGGCTCCGGGCACGATCATCGGGTAAACCGTATCTTCCTGTTCCACCAGGAAATTGATCAGGAAGGGTCCCTTATGTTTGCGCGCTTCGGCCACCACGCTCATCACCTCAGCGCGCGTGGTCACCGCCGCGGCCCGGATGCCAAAGGCTTCGGCCAGCTTGACGAAGTCGGGCGAGAAGATAGGGGAACACTCGTAGTTCTTGTCGTAAAACGTCTCTTGCCACTGCCGGATCATGCCCAGGTAACCATTGTTGATGATGGCGATGTTAATATCCAATCCCTCCTGGGCGATGGTTGCCAGCTCGGGACTTGTCATCTGAAAGCCACCGTCGCCGGCGATGGCCCACACTTCTTTGCCCGGGCAGGCGATCTTGGCGCCGATCGCCGCGGGCAGAGCGAAGCCCATTGTTCCCAGGCCACCGGACGTAATCAGAGAGCGGGGCTGCTCATGTTTATAGTATTGGGCCTCCCACATCTGGTGCTGGCCCACGTCGGTCGCGATCACCGCGCCTCCCGAGGTGGCATGCCAGAGATCGTGGATCACATGCGCGGCGTAAAGATGGCCATTGTCGGGCAGGTTCTTGATGTCGAGAACGGCGGCATCGCCCTTCAAGAGATCAATGGTATGCAACCACGCGGCTCCGTCGCGGGTAGCGATGCGCGGCAAAAGCTGGTCCAGCACGTTAGCCAGATCCCCAATTAAGGACACCTGCACAGGGACATTTTTGTTGATCTCTGAAGGATCGATGTCGATATGGATCTTCTTCGCCTTCTGCGCGTAGGTTGCGAGCGAGCCGGTAACCCGGTCGTCAAAGCGCATGCCGCAGGCAATGAGCAGATCTGCTTCCTGGATGGAATGATTGACCCATGACTCGCCATGCATGCCCATCATGCCCAGGTTCAATGGATGAGAGGCAGGAAAACTGCCCAGGCCAAGCAGGGTGCAGGCCACGGGTATCTGTGCCCGCTCGGCCAGCGCGCGTACCTGGCTCATGGCACCCGACTGGATGATGCCGTGCCCGGCAAGGATCAAAGGCCGCTTGGCGGAGAGGATCAGCTCCGCAGCCTCTGCAATGCCGGCTTCGGAAACGCTGAGCATGGGATGGCTACGCCGCTTCTGAGACTCGGCTGCGGCGAAATCAAACTCCGCCGTGGCCTGCTGTGCATCCTTGGTGATGTCGACTAACACTGGGCCCGGACGCCCTGAAGCGGCTACGCGGAAAGCATCGCGCAGCACCGGCGCCACGTCCTCAGCGCGGGTGACAACGTAGTTGTGCTTGGTCACCGGCAGGGTAACGCCGGTGATGTCCACTTCCTGAAAGGCATCGGTGCCTAACACTTTGCTTCCTACCTGGCCGGTGATGCAGACCAGCGGAATGGAGTCGAGCATTGCGGTGGCAATGCCGGTCACCATGTTGGTGGCGCCGGGGCCGGAGGTGGCAATAGCCACTCCTACGCGGCCGGAGGCCCTGGCATAGCCGTCGGCCATATGCACTGCGCTCTGCTCATGGCGTACCAGGATGTGGCGGATGGGAAACTTGCGCAAAGCATCGTAGGCGGGCAGGATGGCTCCGCCGGGATAGCCGAAAACCTCGCGTACTCCTTCGCCTTCGAGCGTCGCCCAGAGAATCTCCGCACCGGTCAACCGGGTTTTTTCTTGCATGCTCATACAGCTCCTAGGGGCCGGGGTGTAAGCCAGAATTCTTTATCGTGTTGTTGTTCAAACGTCTCCAGAGCTCCGCCATGTTTCAGCGATAAGCCGATGTCGTCGAGGCCCAGGAGCAGGCACTCGCGACGGAAGGGATCGATAGAAAAATCGAGTGACAGGCCATGGTCATCGTGGAGCTTCTCGTCTTCGAGCGACACGGTGAGTTGGTAACGAGGGATGGAAGCGGCACGCTGCATCAGCGTCTGCACCTGTTCCTCGGGCAGGGTGATGAGCAGGAGGCCGTTTTTGCCCGCGTTGGAATGGAAAATGTCGGCGAAGGAGGACGCGATGACGCAGCGAAAGCCGTAGTCGGAAAGCGCCCAGGCGGCATGTTCGCGAGAGGATCCGCAGCCGAAGTTTTTGCCCGCGACGAGGATTTCAGCGTCCTTGTAGTGGGGGTGATTCAAGATGAAATCCGGATGCGGCTTGCCTGCGTCCGGCCCGTCCTGAATGCGCCGCCAATCGAAGAAAAGGAAATCACCATAGCCAGTGCGTTCAATCCGCTTGAGGAATTGCTTGGGGATAATCTGGTCGGTGTCGACGTTTTCACGGTCGAGGTGCGCGACCACACCCGTATGTTTACGGAACGGCTTCATGAGAGTGACTCCACTGCGACCGGGTTGAAGTGCCATTTGCGGACATCGGTGAAGTGGCCGGAGACGGCGGCGGCGGCGGCCATCATGGGACTTACCAAGTGGGTACGCCCGCCGCGGCCCTGGCGTCCTTCGAAGTTGCGGTTGCTGGTGGAGGCGCAGCGTTCGCCGGGCGCGAGAATGTCCGGGTTCATCCCCAGGCACATGGAGCAACCGGGTTCGCGCCAGTCAAAACCGGCGGCGCGAAATACTTCATCCAGACCCTCTTCTTCGGCCTGTTTCTTCACCTGCTGCGAGCCGGGAACCACCATCGCGCGCACATGTGGATGAACGTGGTATCCGCTGACTACCTTGGCTGCCGAACGAAGATCTTCAATACGGGCATTGGTGCAGGAGCCGATAAAGACGCGGTCGATGGCCAATTCTTCGATGGCCTTGCCCGGCTCGAGCGCCATGTACTCGAGCGCTCGTTCCCAGGCCCGGCGTTCCGCGGGCGATTGGCTGGACGCGGGATCGGGGACACGGTCGGTGACCGGCACCACCATCCCAGGGCTGGTACCCCAGGTGACGAAAGGCGCGAGGTCTTCGGCGTGCAGCACCAGCTCGCGGTCGAAGGTAGCGCCGGGATCGGTGGCGAGTGATTGCCACTGGGCCACGGCGCGATCCCAGTCCGCGCCGGTGGGACTAAATCGGCGTCCTTTGAGGTAGCGGAAGGTGGTCTGGTCGGGAGCGATCATGCCGGCCCGAGCACCGGCCTCGATGCTCATGTTGCATAGGGTCATACGCCCTTCCATGGAGAGGGCACGAATGGCCGGCCCGGCATACTCGATCACACAGCCGCTGGCGCCGTCGGTTCCTATGTGACCGATGATGCCCAGGGCGATATCTTTTGCGGTCACGGCCGGGCCTAGTTGGCCGTCCACCGTGATGCGGAAGGTCTTCGGACGTGATTGCGGCAGGCACTGCGTAGCCAGCACGTGTTCAACTTCTGACGTGCCTATACCGAAAGCAAGGGCACCGAAGGCGCCGTGGGTGCTGGTATGGCTGTCGCCGCACACGATGGTCATGCCGGGCTTGGTGACACCGAGTTCCGGACCAATGACGTGCACGATCCCTTGTTCCGGCGACTGCACATCGTAGAGCTCGATGCCAAAGTCGGCGCAGTTTGCGCGCAGGGCGTCCATTTGCTTGGCGGCAATGGCGTCTTCGATGATGAGCCGGTTGGCGGTGGTGGGTACATTGTGGTCCACCGTAGCCACGCAGCGATCGGGGCGCCGTACGGTTCGTCCTGCCAGGCGGAGTCCTTCAAAAGCCTGCGGGGAGGTGACCTCATGCAGCAGGTGCAGGTCGATGTAGATGAGTGCCGGCTCGCCTTGGGGAGCCACGACTACATGCGAATCCCAAACCTTTTCGAAGAGGGTTTTTGGCATTTGCGACATATTAGTTTCCTTACTCGTATTTCACAGCTACTGTGACAATTTAACCCCGTGCCCTAAGGGCGGTCTTCTACTAAGGGCTCCGCTTCAGCCGGGAGTGTGGCATTAGTGGCACGGCTGAACCGTGTCCTTCGTCAATTGCGTTCCTCCTTCATCCCGACGGAGGAGCGTGGTGAGGGAACTGCGGTTGCCCTTTCGGTCTCACCCACCTAAACCGCGTGCAGTGCCTGCCGGCGGTCGATGATTTCGTTCAGCGTCTGTTGGACCAGCCGGCCCATCTCCTGGGTGGATACGTGCTTGGCGGTCTGATCCGCGCGCAGCAGATCGGCGGTTCGATATCCCTGCTCCAGAACTTTGCGTACCGCCAGTTCTACAGCCTGCGCATCCTGTTCCAGATTGGCCGAGTGGCGCAGCACCATGGCGGCGGTCAGGATTGCGCCGAGCGGGTTGGCAATTCCTTTGCCCGCTATGTCGGGCGCCGAGCCGTGCACCGGTTCATATAAGTTGACTGCGCCACCGATCGTTGCCGACGGCAGCATGCCCAGCGAGCCGGTAATAACCGCCGCTTCATCACTGAGTATGTCGCCAAAGAGGTTCTCGGCCAGCACCACGTCGAAATTGCGCGGGGTGTTCATCAGGTGCATCGCGCAGGCATCCACGTAATGATGCTCCAGCGTGATGCCCGGATACTGCTGGGCGATCTCGATCACCGTGGCGCGCCACAGCTGCGACACTTCCAGCACGTTCGCCTTATCGACAGAAGTAACTTTCTTGCGCCGTTGCCCGGCGAGATGGAAGGCTACATGGGCTACCCGAGCCACCTCGTCACGGGTATAGCGCATGGTGTTCCACGCGGCTCCGGTCTTTCGGTCCCAGGCTCTCGGCTCTCCAAAGTACAGGCCGCCCAGCAACTCACGGACGAATAGAATGTCCACTCCTTCGGTCACTTCGGGGCGTAGCGGCGAGTTGCCGGATAAAGCCGGGTAAGCAAAAGAGGGGCGGAGGTTAGCGAACCCACCCAGGGACTGGCGAAGTTGCAGCAGTCCTGCTTCGGGCCGGCGATCGGGCGCCAGCGAGTTCCATTCGTTGCCTCCCACAGCTCCCAGCAGCACGGCGTCGCTCTCGAGCGCGGCCTCGAGCGTAGCCGGCGGTAAGGGCGTACCGGTCTGGCGAATGGCTTGCCCTCCAATGGGCATCTCGGTGAACTGGAAATCGTAGCCGCCGAACTCCGCCACAGAAACCAGAACACGCACCGCTTCGCGCGTGACTTCCGGACCTATCCCGTCTCCGGCGCCGACCAGAACTTTCAATTTCATGTGTAACTAACCTCCTGCGGTCAATTCCGCGGCCGGCAGCATAGCTTCGGCCGGGCGATGGTGCTCCGGGAGCAGCGATATAAGATCCTGGTCGAAGATAGATTTTCTGCGATCCGCGAGCTCGTTGAAGCGGTGATACACCGTATCGAGATCAGCGGCATTGAGGGTGAAGCCGAGCTCCTGCAGGCGGTGCGCCAATGCGCGCCGGCCCGAGTGCTTGCCCAGCACCATGCGATTGTTGGGGACGCCCACCGAAGCGGGGGTCATGATCTCGTAAGTCAAAGGATGGGCAAGCATGCCGTGCTGATGAATGCCCGCCTCGTGCGCGAATGCATTGCTGCCCACCACTGCCTTGTTCGGCGGTGGGGTAAAACTGATCAGTTCAGAAAGCAACTGGCTGGTAGGGTAAAGCTGCTCCATGACCAAGCCATGGGCGAAGGGAAACTTGTCCCGGCGGACCATCATGGCGGCGGCCACTTCTTCCAGGGCGGCGTTCCCGGCCCGTTCGCCGATGCCGTTGATGGTGCACTCGATCTGCCGCACACCGGCCTCCACCGCCGCCAGGGTGTTGGCTACGGCCAGCCCAAGATCGTTGTGGCAATGGGAGGAAAGGGTAATCCCAGCCACCTGCGGGACCCGTTCCCGCAGCATGCGGAAGATGGCGCCATACTCGTTAGGAACGCAGTAGCCGACGGTGTCCGGCAGATTGATCGTGGTCGCTCCGGCATCGATGGCCGTGGCCACAATGCTGCAGAGGAAATCCGGGTTCGATCGAGAAGCGTCTTCGGGAGAGAACTCAACGTCGTCCACGTAGGTGCGCGCCAGGCGAACTGCGGTGCCGGTCTGCTCCAGGGCTTCCGCCCGCGAGATCTTCAGCTTGTGCTCCAGGTGAATGTCGGAGCTGGCGAGGAATACGTGGATGCGCGCGCGGTCGGCCGCTTCGATGGAGTGGGCTGCGGCCTCGATATCCTCCTTTCGCGTGCGGGCGAGGGAAGCAATGCGGGGTCCGCGAACCTCACGGCAGATGCTGCCGATGGCGGCAAAGTCTCCCGGGGACGCAATCGCGAAGCCGGCCTCGATGATGTCAACGCCCAGGGCTTCAAGCGCATGGGCCATGCGTAGTTTTTCGGGCGTGGTCATGCTGCAGCCAGGGGACTGTTCACCGTCGCGCAGCGTGGTATCGAAAAAGAACACTCGATCTTTGTTCATCGAGGCGCCACCCTTCAATCTCACTGTCTCCTATTCTCATCGATGGCGCCCCATAGATCAAATTTATAATTCTTCTTAAAACGATAAAATATACTTATATTGGTGGCAGTGGGTGATTGTCCACGCGGCTAAGACTTATGGATATACATCAGCTGGAGACCTTTCTCGCCGTCGCCGAAGAAAAAGGGTTCTCGCGCGCAGCCAAGCGGCTGCACCGTACCCAGCCCGCCGTCAGCCAGGTGGTTCATAAGCTGGAGAGCGACCTGGGCGAGGTGCTGTTCGAACGCAGCGCCCGGGACGGAACCCTTACCGCCGCCGGCGAAGTGCTGCTCGATTACGCGCGCAGGATGTTGAGCCTAAGGGCGGACGCGGCGAGCGCTATGGAAGAACTGAAGTCTCTGGATCGTGGCCGGCTGCTGATAGCCGCCAACGAGTACACCTGTCTCTACCTGCTTCCGATTCTCGATCGATTTCGGCGCCTGTGCCCGCAGATTGGAGTCAGCATTCAGCGTTCGCTGGCCAGCAGGATCCCGGACGATCTCTTGCAGCGAACGGTGGAAATCGGCATCCTCTCTTTCCGTCCGGAAGGAGATTCTTTCAAGTCGATCGCTGTCTACACCGATGAACTGGCGTTAGTGGTCAACCCGGATCATCCTTTGGCGAGAGAGAAGGGGATCAAGATTGAAGATCTGGGCGCGGAGAGCTTCATTGCGCACAATGTGCCCTCGCCCTTGCGCCGGCAAGTCGTTTCGGCCTTCGAGAAGCATAAAACCCCGCTGAATATGGGCATGGAGTTGCCCAGCCTGGAAGCTGTCAAACGCTTTGTTGCGATGGGTAACGGCGTGGCGCTGGTTCCCGGATTGACGGTGGGCCGCGAGCTTTTGAGTGGTGAACTGGTCCAGGTGCCGGTCGAGGCGCTGCGTTTTGAACGGCACCTTCGCCTGGTCCACCGCAAGCGGGCAAGCCTCTCCCACGCGGCGATTGCGTTTCTTAAGGTGGTCCGCTCGTTATCACTCGAGCGCGGCTCGCCGTATGAGTTTCGCGTCGAACGGACGGGCTGATGTGCGTGGACGCGCTGGGCGCAGGTACAATTGGGGTCAAGGATTCCGGTTGCGTACAGGCGAGAGGTTCACGAACGAATGAGGAAAATGCTGTTGTTGTTTCTGCTGCTGCCCTTTATGGCGGTAGTGAGTCAGGCCCAGGAAAGCCGGCAGGATGTGAGTTTCAGCGTGGGGGGCATCTTTCCTCCGTTTATTACCGGCAACGATGTCCAACAGACCGGAACCTATGGATTGAGCGGCCTTGTGAGTTACCGGTACATGCTGACTCCGAGGAGCGGACTCGAACTCAATTATCAATACACTCAAAATGCCCAGAAGTACTACACCAGCTTCAATAACATAAGCGTGCATGACAGGATGCAGGAGATTTCAGGCGCCTACGTACTGAATCAGACCTTCAAGAACTGGAATCCTTTTCTTGAGGCTGGTCCCGCAGCCTTCCTGTTTACGCCACTGGACGACGCCACGCACCAAGACGCTGGACGCGAAGGGACAGACGATTCTGGGAGCGATGTACGGCGGCGGAGTTGCGTATGAGCTCAGCCCCAGCTTTGATATCCGCGCTGAGTACCGAGGGCTGCTTATGAAGACGCCGAATTTCGGTCTTGGCCCGCAGAAAACCGGCCGCTTCTACAATGTCTACAACCCGGTAATCGGCATCGCCTACCACTTCTAGTCTTGCTTTGAATCGGGGCACTAGACTTTAGCGGGCCGCAAAAGATGAAAGAATACTGGGTTTAGCCGCTGCTCTGGGCATCCTGCGCGCAGAGGCGAAAGAGTATGTGTGAGAATTCCGCGAATTCAGTCCCGCAGGAACGGCTGAATGTAGCCCAGGACGACAGTCCTGGGTAGAATTTGAACACGAAGAGTCCCGTAGGGACGGCTGAAAAGCACCGGGAACTAGGCTGGTCCTGGGCAACTTTCAGTCGTCCCTAGCGGGACTTTTCTGTCTAAGCACAGACCCAGGACTGTCGTCCTGGGCTACATTCAGCCGTCCCTGCGGGACTGAGTTTGGAAATCCTGCTCTCACACTTTCTAAAACCTAAATCGATGGCCTCCGACGAAGCTAGAAGATGCGGTAGGCAACCCCGGTGCTGAAGCCATCCGGAGTCAGAGAACTGTTCTGGAAGTTGAACCAGTGCTGGTATTCATAATCGATCGCGCGGATCGTAAAGCGATGGAAGTGAATATCAAGTCCTCCTCCAGGAGCGATCAGAAGGTAGCCGCCGTGCCCATAACTAAAGGGGAAGTTGAATTGGCCGTTGCCAATCATGAATTTCCCGTAGGGTTCCCAACGGTGGAAGCGCCAGCGATACCTGGGGCCGATATTGTAGTTGTCCTCGTGCACGGAGAAGGTCTGGCTAAAGCGCAGAAAGCGGAGTTCCCCTTCCACGCCAAGATGACCGCGCAGGTTGAAATCCAGGAAACCGCCGATGCCTTCCAACCGGTTAGGCCCATAGTCGGGGCTGTAGTCGGAGAAAAAGCCTCCTGCAACCAGATGGGAGCCGCCCCTGCCCGCCGCAATTACCTGGGCTTGAAGACGGCTGTCGATGAGAGGGGAAAGAGGAGTAAGAACAGGCTTGCCAGCAGATACCTTTTAATCATGCTCACCACGCAAGTGATCTCCCCAACAACGCAGAAAGGCGGGGTAGATTTAAGTCTACCCCGCCTCTGTTGGGCTTACGTCAGAGATATCCCCTTGGTAAACAGTGGTTTACTGGGGGCTCGGTTGAGTTGCGGAGGGCGGGGCTGGAGCCGCACTCTGCTGGGTATCGACTGCAGGAGGCGCTGTTTCTGCTGATCCTGCCGCCGGCGTAGGAGCCGCCACCACCGGAGGTGTGTAGCGAGTTAAGCGGAAGAAGACAGGAGTGACCTCGAAGGGCATCTTGTCCCGCGCGTTCATGATCGGCGCCTGCTTGGTGTTCAAACGAATGACTTTGTCATCCCAGGCATCGATCTTCAATTGGCTGCCCAAGGGAAGGGCGGCGATCTGATCCAGCTTGTTCATGTCCAGCTTCGGCGCCTTAGGGATCAAGGCGTTCAGCCAGGGCTCCCCGGTGGGACGCAGGAGCGAATCGCCCAGTCTCGGCGTGTTGAGCGCCGTGAGCTGCTTCGAGCGCGCATCCAGTTGGTTCAGGAAGAGGCCCGGCTGGGACAGTTGGTTGGCGTAAACGGAGTGGTTCAGCAGATCGATAGCCTTCTTGGCAGCCAGTTCGTTGTCTGGATCCGAGTGAGACATATGGATGCGTTCAAAGGTCGCCTCGTCAGGGAAGAGAAGACGGTCATTGAATGCATAGCGAGTATCGATGTGGTGGCCGAGCACGATGTGCGCCAGCTGGAAGGAAAGGACTGCAGCGAGGTCCGCCTCATAGGGCAGGACGTCGATCAGGCCCTTGCTGAGAATGATGGTGTTGCCGACCGCCAGCGACTCGAGCGGGGCGGTAAGCAGGACGCGGCAGTGAATCGGATCGGAAATCTGAATGTTGTTGCCGATGACGATATTGTTGGCAACCTGCTCCAGGATCTTGTCAAAGTCGCTGGGAGGAGCCAGCAATCCAGCCTGGACCAGGCGGTCGAGGACGTTATCCTCGGCTTGGGTAATCCATTCCCGTTGTGCCTGCAGCGGGCTGAGGTCAGAATTTTGGTCACTCTGATCCTGTACGTCGTCGATCTTGACCGACTCGTTGTCAGACTCGTGGGTGGGCAGCTTCAGGCTATAGCCCCAGATATAGGTCTGGGCCTTGAAGGAGACCGGGTGCTCTGAGCTCTTCTGCGTCTCTTCAACATAGACGCCGACGGGCAGCCAGAGGCCGGGCTGAAGATTCTCGCGCCAGCTGTCGAAGTGGAAGTAGCTGGAGCTGTCGTCGTCCTGGTTGCCACCGGTATAGGTGCCGTTGAAGCGGACAATGTTGCCGTTTTGGTCTTCAACCCAGATACGGCCGGTAAAGCGACCGCTGCCGGTTCCCGGCTTGGGGTGCACGTCAAACACCAGCGTGCGCACCGCGCCCAGGAAATCGCGGCGGACATAGCTGAAGTCATAGTGCTGCTGATCGAAGGAGATCGGGTCCAGGAACATCATCTCCATAAAGCCGGCGGAGATGTATTGCATCTTGAACGCCTTCGTCAGCCCGCTCACGTACTTCATGGAACCCTTGAACAGGCCCTTGCTGTTTCCCGACTCGGAGTAGGAAGTATCGGTAATCGACTTGCCGAAGTCTACCCGGCCAAGAAGATACTGATCCGACTCCGGCACGGCGTAGAGAACCTGGTCCGGGCGCATGTTTTGGATATAGGTCTGCACCAGCGGAGAGTGCTTCTGGATCTGCTTGATGGTGACCTTTTCGGCCGCAATCGCTTTCTGCACCAGCGCGCTCTGTTCTGGCGACAAAGGCGAGGGGGGCTGATACTTGGTTTTGGCCTGTGCTGCAGACGCAGTCAATGTCAGCAGCAGACTGGTAATCCAAACTCGACGCAGGGTCATTTCCTGGCTCCTGTAACCTTTAAGACGATTTCGAACTGCAAGAATTCGTAGAACCTGGGCAACTACTGGCTAAGCCAGCTGGAAGGTCACGTGAATCAGTGTCGTGTGATCTACCGGATGCCCATCTTTTTCCGCGGGCTTGAACCGGATTTGCTCGGCAACACGCTTTGCCTGCTCATCCAGACCATGCCCTAGCCCGTTCACTACGCGCAATACCTCTACCTGGCCAGTCGCCAGGAAGCGCACCTGCAGAGTTACCTCACCCTGGATTCGTAATTGAGCTGCTTCCGGCGTGTATTGCGGATGCGGCTCTGATATTACAACCGGAGGAATGAAGGCCGGTTCGGTTGTTTTTATGGCCACCTGGGTGGGTGCGGCGCCGACGCTGTTGCTGAATCCTGCCGTTGCCACGGTGCCTGTACCGCCCGGCTTGCCGGTGCCACCGACTACACCGTTGGCGAAGCCGGCCGAAGCCACCTTGCCCATGTCGTGTCCGCCGGGAACGCCATTGGCGACACCAGAACCGAACGATGTGCCCGAGACCGCGCCTTTACGCGCTGCGCCGGCGCCCGTCGCTGCACCAGGAGCACTGTTAAAGGAACCTACCGCGACCAGCGCCGATTTGCTGGAGTTGGGGTTGGGCTTGGCCCCGGTGGGATCACCGAAACCGCCCGCTTTAACGTCGGGTTTCACCTGGTTGTTCGCCGTCTCCGTCGGTTTCGGGCTGGCAAACAGTCCGACCTTAGGTTGTGGCGGAGGGGCTACCGCCTTCGGCGGCGCCGGAGGCAGCTTGGGTTGATCCGGCTGATCGAGCTTTACCGGTTTAGGGATCTCCGGCGGTGGCTGGATCTTCGGAATCGTGATCTTGGGCGGCGTTAGTTTAACCACCTCTGGCTGCGGCGGCGCAAACACCTTCACTTTCGGCACCACGATCTTGGGTGGCGGCGGTACTTCCTGCGGAAAGATCAGGGTCTCATTATACTTTTGCTTCTCAACCTTATGGATGGCCGCAGTAAACAGGATCAGCAGTGTCATGATGATGATGTTCGTCACCATGCTGACCCCGAAAGAACCCCAACGGCCTTCCGGTTCGGGGAGAAGCCCGAAGCTATCGTTTTTAAGAAGATCTTTCGGCATAATTAAAGTTCCTAATTCTCTCTAGTAAGGTGATGTGCGAGCCACCGGGGTGACGAAATCAACAGCGAAAAATTCATCTCATTCAAACAGACGCACGTCCGAGAGCAGCGCTTAACTCTCCCGAACCCCAGCCGAGAAACCTGCAGCCATTATCGACCTCCGCGCCATGCAAAATCTCGGTACCAAAGTACTTGCGGATAAGCTCACGATAGACGAGATTGTGCGCTGATGCAGTAACCCAAAGGTGGAGCCGTTGGAAACAGAAGTGTATGGATAAATCATGAAGAGAACCATAGCGTTTGCGTCTCAGGTTGGGGGGGCAGACCCAAAGCTCGCAAAGACCCTTTATCGGGGCGCCTGGATGAACCCTCTCACCGTCGCCCATAAACTCCACTGTCTGGCCCGCAGCGAAGATTTTTCGTTGCTTGTTTCTGGCGGCCTTATCGGCTCTTCAATAAGAGTACAAGAAGGACCGGAAAACGCGTGAAGATTCTAGTGACAGGCGGAGCGGGATATATTGGCGGGACCGTGGCCCGGCTCCTGCTGGAGCGAGGGCACACGGTGGTGGTGTATGACAATTTGTGCCACGCCCGGCGTTCCATGGTGCCCGCGGGCGCCACGTTTGTTGAGGGCGATGTTGCAGACAGCAAAAGGCTTGAAGCGATATTTAGCGGACGGTTCCGTGGCCGGCGTGATGCACTTTGCCGCCCTCATCGAAGCCGGCGAGAGCATGCGCCACCCGGAGAATTACTTTCGTAACAACACCGCGGCGACCCTGACGCTGCTGGAAACCATGGTGAAGAATAATTTACGTCGCCTGGTCTTTTCCTCGACAGCTGCGGTCTACGGGGAACCCGTGAGCACCCCGATCGCGGAGGACGCCGCCCTGGCTCCCACCAATGCATACGGGGAATCGAAGCTGCTGGTGGAGCAAATGCTTCCCTGGATGCAGCGCATTCATGGATTGCGCTATGCGAGCTTGCGCTACTTCAACGTTGCGGGCGCGATTGCGGGCCGCGGGGAAGACCATGAGCCGGAGTCGCATTTGATCCCTCTTATTCTTGATGTGGCTTTGGGACGGCGGGAACAGATCAAAATATTTGGCCAGGACTATCCGACTTCCGACGGCACCGCGGTCCGCGACTACATTCACGTGCAGGATCTGGCGGAAGCGCATCTTTTGGCGTTCGAAGCGCTGGAAGAGCGCGAACGCATGATTTACAACCTGGGGAACGGCCACGGCTTCACAGTGCGGGAGGTGGTGGAGTCGGCTCGCCGGGTAACCGGGCACGCGATTCCAGTCGAGGACTTGCCCCGCCGGCTGGGCGATCCTGCGGTTTTGATTGCCAGCTCGAAAAAAATCGAAACCGAACTCGGTTGGAAGCCGAAGTACACCCAACTCGACGACATCGTGCGCAGCGCCTGGCAATGGCAGCAGCAGCGTTACCAGGGCTGAGTAAAAACAATTTCGTAACAGTCGTTGAGCAAGAGGAGCCGAAAGCGATGGAAACCGGTACGATTGATCCCAATCTGAGTTCGATCCTGCGCGAGCACAGAGTCTTTCCTCCTCCGGCCGAGTTTGCCGCGCAGGCGCACGTAAAAAGCCTGGAGGAGTATGAGGCACTCTATCGCCGCTCCATTCAGGATCCGGAAAGCTTTTGGGCAGAAGTCGCCGGTGAACTCC
The DNA here is from genome assembly GCA_963805955.1 of uncultured Acidobacteriaceae bacterium. Taxonomy (GTDB): domain Bacteria; phylum Acidobacteriota; class Terriglobia; order Terriglobales; family Acidobacteriaceae; genus PALSA-350. The sequence continues at coordinate 143,008 of CAWDVZ010000002.1, read as the reverse complement.
ACTGGTTTGCTCCCTGGACCAAAGTGCTCGAATGGGAGCTTCCCACTGCCAGGTGGTTTGTGGGCGGCAAAATCAATCTGTGCTACAACTGCGTCGATCGCCACGCCCTGAGCGACAGGAAAGACAAAGTCGCCATTTTATGGGAGGGTGAGCCGGGGGAGACGCGCAGCCTGACCTACGGAGAGCTTTTTGCCGAGGTGCAGAAATTCGCCAACGTACTCAAGGGGCTCGGGGTCCGCAAGGGTGACCGGGTCGCGGTGTACATGGGCATGACCCCGGAGCTGGCCATTGCCCTGCTGGCCTGCGCGCGCATTGGCGCGGTACATTCCGTTATCTTCGGAGGGTTTGCGGCCAATGCTTTGGTTGACCGCATCAATGATGCGTCCTGCGTTGCGGTCATTACCCAGGACGGCTCGTACCGCCGCGGGCAGGAAGTGCGGCTGAAGCCGATCGTCGACGAGGCGCTGAACAATTGCCCCACGGTGAAAAATGTTGTCGTTTATCGCCGCACCGGTTCGGCAGTGAGCATGAAGCAAGGCCGCGATCAGTGGTGGCAGGATCTGGCGAACAAAGCGCCGGCAGAATGCCCGGCTGAGCCGCTGGACTCGGAAGATCCGCTGTACATCCTTTACACCTCGGGAACTACCGGCAAACCCAAGGGGCTGGTGCATACGACAGGTGGTTATGCGGTGCAAACCTACCTGACCAGCAAGCTGATCTTCGATCTGAAGCCGGACGATGTCTACTGGTGCACCGCCGATATCGGCTGGGTCACGGGACATTCCTATGTCGTTTATGGCATTTTGCAGAATGGCGTCACCACGGTGATGTATGAAGGGGCGCCGAATTATCCTGAAGCAGATCGGTTGTGGAAGATCGTCGATGCCCACAAGGTCACTGTTTTCTACACGGCGCCGACGGCCATCCGCGCGTGTATCAAGTGGGGCGATCAGTATCCGAAGCGGCACTCGCTGGCCAGCCTTCGTTTGCTGGGCACGGTGGGAGAGCCCATTAATCCCGAGGCCTGGATCTGGTATCGCGAGATGATCGGCAAGGGACGGTGTCCCATCGTCGACACCTGGTGGCAGACGGAAACCGGAGCCATCATGCTGGCGCCGATGCCCGGCGCAGTGCCGACGAAGCCAGGTTCGGCCACGCGGCCGTTTCTGGGCATCGAACCGGCCATCGTGAACCGCGAAGGTGAAATTGTGCCCGCTGGCAGCGGCGGATTGCTGGTGATTCGCAAGCCCTGGCCTTCCATGGCGCGCACCATCTTCAACGATCCTGACCGCTATGCCCAGACTTACTGGTCGGAGATTCCCGGTAGCTACTTTAGCGGGGATGGCGCCCGCATGGACCACGATGGCGATTACTGGTTGATGGGCCGGGTCGACGATGTGATCAACGTGAGCGGGCATCGGCTGGGCACCATGGAAGTGGAGTCCGCGCTGGTGGCGCATCCGAAGGTGGCTGAGGCCGCAGTGGTTGGCCGCCCGCACGATTTGAAAGGGCAGGCTATTGCGGCGTTTGTTTCCCTTGAAAGCAGTCATGAGCCGTCGCCGCAACTCAAAGAGGAGCTGCGCGAATGGGTAGCCAAGGAAATTGGTTCCCTGGCACGCCCGGATGACATTCGTTTTACGCAAGCTCTGCCCAAGACCCGCAGTGGCAAGATCATGCGCCGCTTACTGCGCGAGCTGGCGACCAGTGGGGAAATCAAGGGAGACACCACGACGCTCGAAGACTTTACTGTCATCGCGCAGTTGCGTGGGTCAGAAGAGTAGACTATCCCGGCAACAAATGCCGGGTGCCCCACATCTCGCTCGTTTTTCGCGAGATGTGGGATACCGCTGCGCTCTACCCGAGAGCGCTGGCTGACTATCGACACTTGAGGTTTGCATTCGTGGTATCCCACATCTCGCGAAAAACGAGCGAGATGTGGGGCACCCGGTATTTGTGGTCAGGACGTCACAAGAAGTCGGTCAGGACACCCGGGTTCTGTGGTCAGGAAGACTACCTAGCCTGGCGGATTGTGTATCTGTGACTGTCTCAGACTCGGCCTCAGCCTCGGGCACATACTGCTCCACCGTGAAGTAGAAGGTGCTGCCGTTGCCCGGATTGCTCTTGGCCCAGATGCGGCCTCCATGCTGATTGACGATCCCGCGGCATAATGCAAGTCCCAAGCCAGTACCGCCTCGCGGGCGTGAATCCGAGGCGTCCGCCTGTTGGAAGCGATCGAAGATCAAATCCAGCTTATCCGGAGGAATGCCCTGGCCGTGATCCTGGACCTCGAAGGTAACTTCCTTTTCGCTGATCGCCTGCGCTGCAAGCCTGATCTCGCCACCCTTCTCGGAAAACTTGATGGCATTGCGGATCAGGTTACCCAGCACCTGCAGGATGCGATCGCCGTCAACCCATACATCGACCGGCTGCGCATCGATGCGGAAAGTAAGGCCGGCGCGGGCCGCGGCTGATCGTTCCGGATCCATCGCGCGGCGCAACAGGTCAATGGCATTCCATTCGCTCTTATGCAAGGGCAGAGTGCCACTGCCAATACGCTCGAAGTCCACAATGTCATTGACCAGACGAACCAGGCGATCACAGTTGGCCAATGCAATATCCAGCATGGGCGCAATTTTCTCTGGACGTTTGTCGAGTGCGCCGCTTGCGACCAGGCCCAGCGCGGCTCGCAACGAAGTCAGCGGCGTGCGTAGTTCGTGGCTAACAGTAGCAATAAACTCGTCCTTCATCCTATCCAGACGGCGCCGGTCGGTCACATCGGTGAAGGCAACAACAATGCCGTCCACATGGCCGTTCTCCACCAGCGGGCAGGCAACATATTCGACCGGGAGCGCTTTTCCATCTTTGCGCCAGAAGACATCGTCGTCGACATGCATTGGAGTTTCCAGCTTCGCGCTACCGAAGATGGGAGACTCCTCCGCCGGGTACGGTGAACCGTCGGCGTGCGAATGATGGATCAGGTCGTGCATGTTCTTGCCCAGCAGCTCCTGCGGCGAGTAGCCGAGCATCTCCGCGCCACTGCGATTGATGAAGGTGAGCCGGCCCTCCATATCCATGCCCCAAATACCGTCGCCGACCGAGTCCAGAATCGATTCGTGGCGGCGAGTCAGTGCCGTGAGCTCCTCTTCGGCCTGTGTCTGCTCCGTGATATCGATACCGTGGCTGAGCACAAATGGTTCCGCGCCGGGGAACTGCAACAGCTTGTTGCGATAGGCGACGATGCACAGCTGGCCCGTCTTTCCCCGCAAATAAAAGCGCCCCTGGTGGTCCTGATCAGGGCTTTGCTTCAGCGCCTCGAAATACGCGTCATAATCGGCCATGTGATCGGTGTCGATGTAGTTGCGCAATGGAGTACCGACCAGTTCCTCCGGCCCGTAGCCCAGGATGGCGGCGGCGTGCGAGTTGATGGAGAGCAGGATACCGTTGAGATCGTGGGTGATGATGAAGCCGAGGCTGCTTTCCACCAGCTGCCGGTAGCGTTCTTCCCCGGTGCGCAGAGCCGTCTCGGCTTCGCGCTGGTCGGTCACGTCGGCCCCGGTCATGATCACAAAGCCCACTTCATCCTGAGCATTGGCCAGGGGTGTGGCGGTCCAGGCAATGCGCCGCGTTCGTCCCGACTTGGTTTGCCAATTGATTTCGAAGGATTCGGTCTCGTTGCCGGTGCGCACTTGCTCAAACATGCGGATGGCAATCTCGCGATCTTCCGGCGGGAAGAGCTCTTCAGGAAAGGCGCGTCCGGCGAGGTCGGCAAAGCTGTAGCCGGAAATTGTTTCGCAGGCGCGGTTGAAGCGCACGATGCGGCCGGCGATATCGAATACCAACACCAGTGCACTAATGTTGTTGAGCACGGCGTTGACAAAGTTTCGTTCCACGGTAAGGGCTTGCTCGGAGCGCTGACGCGAACGGACGACATTCTCCTGCACATGGCCGGTAGCGTAAAGGTCCATGCGGGTGACGACCTGGCGGCCAAGCACCTGTAGGCTCTCCAGATGACTGCGGCTGAAGGCGTTGGCCTCGGGTGAGCAAACGGCAATCGTGCCCAAAATCATTCCCGCGGTGGAGAACAGCGGAGCCGCCGCATAGGAGCGGCATTTGATGCCCGCGTCGAGCGCAATGCCGGCCGACGCAAAGCGGTGATCCGCCAGGGCGTCGCTAATGATCAGTGGCTTGCCATCGAGCAGGAGAAACTGGCAGGGCGAACCGTTGCGCCGTATCTGCCGAGCGGAAAAACCAACGGTTGACTTGAACCACACGCGCGACCAATCAAGAAAGCCGATGAACGCATACGGCGCAGTTGCAGATCGAAGCCGCCATGCGCGCGATCTCATCGAAGGCGGGGTCTGGAAGCGTGTCGAGAATCTCATATTGCAGGAGAGACTTGAGCCGCTCAGTCTCGTCATGCTGCACAGTGGTGGAACTTGAAAGCATCCGAATTCCCTGCATCCTTACGCTTATATCAATTAATTAATTACCCGGGGGTAGGTAGAATGCGAGCCACAAGGGGAAGCACATAATCGCCTGGGGGTTTAGCGACACAGACTGCTACATCGTAACCTGAGATCAGTCATCCTGTATGCGGGAAGGCGGCAACAATCAAACGTCGTCGCAAACAGACAGGTTACTTACGCAGCGGACGTTGCAGATTTCCTCACCGAAAAGTAACGGGTGCGGGTAACCTTGCGGGAACATGAACTCGAATACGTTTGAACGGTACGCGGCTTCAGCCCCTACCCTTCCAATGAAAGCGGCTGAGAGGCCGGGCGAGGATATTTTTTGACGGCCCGATTGGTAGAAGCCGGAATAAGGAAACATGCGGCCGCAGCCGCCGGAATTGTTCTTTATGGCGCCGGCTTGTTGGCGCCTTTGGTCCCAGTTGCAGCGCATATAGGGCAACCGCTCAGATTAGCCGGCTTGCTGCTGCTGGCATGGGCTGCCTGGCGGCGGCGTTCGTTGATGGCCTGGATTTTTTGGGCCATGATCGCGGGCGGCGAATTGGGGGTGGATGCCCCTGCCTTCGCCGTGAGCCTGCGCGTCTTCAGTGACATTTTTCTGCGCCTGATCAAGACCATCGTTGCCCCGTTGATTTTGGGCACCCTGATTACCGGCATTGCCGCCCATGGCCAGATGCGCAGCCTGGGGAGGATGGGCCTGAAGGCGCTGGTCTACTTCGAAGTTCTTACTACCGTCGCTATGCTGATCGGCCTGGCGGCCATCAATATCACCCACGCGGGTGTGGGGATGGCGGTTCCGCAACAGGCCACACACCCTGTCCCCGTGCAAGCTGCTATGCGCTGGGATGAAGTTTTACTGCACACTTTTCCCGAGAACATTGCCAAGTCTGTGGCCGACAACCAGATTCTGCAGGTAGCTGTCTTCGCCATTTTGTTTGGTGTGGCCATGAGCCGGCTGAGCGTGGAGCATCGTGCGCCGCTGCTGCGCGTGATCGAATCCCTGACCGGAACCATGTTTGCCTTTACCAATATCGTTATGTATTACGCTCCGGTCGGAGTGGGCGCGGCCATGGCCTACACCGTGGGGCAAATGGGGCCCGGGGTGCTGCTGCATCTTGGACGCCTGCTGCTTACGCTTTATGCTGCGCTGCTGGCCTTCGGGCTGGTTGGCTTGCTGCCCGTCGCACTGATCGCGGGTGTGCCTATCCGCGCTTTTCTGCGCGCGGTCGCCGAGCCTGCCACCATCGCCTTCGCCACCAGCACTTCAGAAGCGGCGTTGCCTCGGGCTATGGAAGCCATGGAAGCGCTGGGCGTGCCGCGCAGGATTGTCGCCTTTGTCATTCCTGCCGGCTACAGCTTCAATCTGGATGGTTCGACGCTCTACCTTGCCCTGGCATCGGTTTTCGTGGCTCAGGCGGCTGGTGTGACCATGGGCTGGAAGCAGCAGATCTTCATGGTGGCCACGCTGATGCTTACCAGCAAAGGAGTGGCCGGTGTACCCCGGGCAACGCTGATTGTGCTGTTGGCGACGGTTGCCATGTTCCACCTGCCGGAAGAACCGATTTTTGTGATCCTGGGCATCGATGCCCTCATGGATATGGCGCGCACCAGCGTGAACGTGGTGGGCAATTGCCTGGCGTCGGTGGTGGTGGCGCGATGGGAGGGCGAATTTGGCGTCGAGACGCCCGCCATTGAAACCATGGATGCCCTACCCTAAAGATAATGTCTTTCGCGGGTTAAGCTTGGTATACTACCCCATTATGAGCCGCTACAGGCGCACCAGCAGGCCCCGCTAGGGGTCTTTTTTGATGGGCCGATGGAGAATAAATCGTAAGCGGTAGGGGCGTACACGAGACCACATGGGCAAACTACTCGATACGATTCACTCGCCCGCGGACATCAAGAGCTTTACCGTGCCGGAACTGGAGGCACTGGCTCAGGAGATACGCGAGCAGCTGATCCGCGTACTGTCGAAGACAGGCGGCCACCTGGGGCCGAACCTCGGCGTCGTCGAGCTGACGCTAGCTATGCACTACGTCTTCAACACTCCTGCTGACCGGTTTGTCTTTGACGTAAGCCACCAAGCCTATATTCATAAACTGCTCACCGGCCGCCGTGCTCGTTTCAATACCATGCGCCAGCCGGGCGGCCTGAACGGCTTCGCCCTGCGTACCGAAAGCGACCATGATTGCTACGGCGCGGGCCATGCCGGCACTGCGCTCTCCGCTGCTCTGGGCATGGCCGTCGCGCGTGATCTGGCCGGCACCAAGGAAAACGTCATCGCGTTCGCCGGGGATGCGGCGTTCACCAACGGCATAAGTTTTGAGGCGCTCAACAATATCGCCCAGCAAACCAAGCGCATGATCGTCGTGCTCAACGACAACGAATGGTCGATCGATCGTAATGTGGGCGCGATTGCCAACTACCTGCACAAGATCGTTACCAACGAGCGGTACACCAATCTGCATGATTCCGCGGCACGCTTGCTGGAAAAGCTGGGCGGCAAAACGGCCCGCCAGATGGTGCGCAAGGCGGAAGAAGCCGCCAAGGGCATGCTGTGGCCCTCCATGCTCTTTGAGGAGTTCGGGCTCACGTATTACGGCCCTCTTGACGGCCACAACATTGGTCTGCTGATCGAAACCTTTCAGTTCCTGAAGACCCAGGAGCGGCCTGTCCTGCTGCACGCCATTACCCAGAAGGGCCGCGGCTTCCAACCGGCGCTCGACAAGCAGAAGAAGTTTCACGGCCTCGGCCCCTATGACCCGGATACCGGCGAGACCACGCCGGCGGGGCAGCGTACTTATTCCGAAGTGTTTGCGGAAACGCTGGTCAAGCTGGCCGACGAGAATCCCAAGGTGGTCGCCATCACTGCCGCGATGCCCAATGGCACCGCGCTTGACCTCTTCCGTCCTCACCATCCGCGCCGATATTTCGATGTAGGCATCGCTGAGGAGCACGGGGTCATTTTTGCCGCTGGCCTGGCGACCATGGGCTTTCGTCCGTTTTGCGCCATCTACTCCACGTTTCTGCAGCGGGCCTTCGATCCCATCGTGCACGATGTTTGCCTGCAGAATTTGCCGGTGGTGTTTTGCATGGATCGCGGTGGGCTCTCCGGCGATGACGGCCCGACGCATCATGGCCTTTTCGACATCAGCTATCTGCGCGGCATTCCCAATATCATCCACATGGTTCCCAAAGATGAGGATGAACTTGCGGACATGATGTACACGGCGCTGCAGCAGCCGGGGCCAACTGCGGTGCGTTATCCCCGGGGCACCGGGCCGGGAGCCGCCGTCAAGGCTCATCCGGTGGCGCTGCCGATCGGCAAGGCAGAAATTATCAGCGACGGCGATGAGGTTGCCATTTTCGGCCTGGGAGCGCTGTTACCGCTGGCACAACAACTCGCCGCCGAGCTCGGGCAAGCAGGGCTTTTCTGCGGCCGTGATCAACCCCCGCTTTGTTAAACCGCTGGATCGGGAGGTACTCGCCGAGTACGCTCGTCGCGCTGGCGTGATTGTTACTCTGGAAGATCATGTTCTGATGGGTGGATTTGGCAGCGCCGTTCTCGAAGCGTTGAGTGACATGCAGATCGAAGCCTCGGTGGTGCGGATTGGATGGCCCGACCGATTTATCGAACACGGCAAGGTTGATCAATTGCGCGCCAAGTACGGCATCAGTGTGGAAGCGGCGATGGAAAAGCTGGCCCCCTATCTGCAGCACAAAACCCGCAAACGACTCGTCGCCCGATAGCTTGACGTGCAACGAAGCCCGGGTGCCCCATATCTCGCTCGTTTTTCGCGAGATGTGGGATTCCACGAATCTTAACGTTGGTTGCAAGTAGCGCGAAAAATGTGCCGGTCGGCTGCCGTGGAATCCCACATCTCGCGAAAAACGAGCGAGATATGGGGCACCCGGGCTTCGTTGCACGTCAAGCTTGTTGTCTCGCAGCTTCCGCTAATAGTAGGGGCAGCATCTTCTGCCGATAGTTGAACAGCTGCCGGATTTGTCTCTTCATCGCCAAAGTGTTCGCCAGGTCACCCAGCTTGCCGAGGGGAAGCTCATACTCCACGGCGTCGCTAATTACGGTCCCGTTTCTTTCTTGCCGGACCCGATGGCAGTGGCGGAAATAGTGGAAGGGACCACGGCGTTGCTCGTCGCAGAAGAATTCATTCCAGCGGAATTCTGCGATATAGGCATCCCACTCGAGGCGCAGAGGAATTAAGGGAATCGGCCGGAAACTGATAGTGATCAGTGAGCCCTCACCTGCAATGGGGGGAACATAGTTCGAACGCTCCACGCGAGCGCGCTGCCAGCGAGGCATTAACGGCGGAAGATTTGCCGGGTCAGCAAAAAAGGCAAACACCTGCTCCTTAGGGTAGGGAAGCCACTGCTCGGTGTGGAAAGTATGCCGCATCGTTTTACCGTACAACGAAAGCAGGCGCTGGTTAGGCGCCTACTTCCTGAGAACGTTGGCAATCGTAACCGTGGATGTTCCGCCCTTCTCGTCGGCGAGAACGAGCAAATGGGGCAGGCGCTGATCTGCACAGATTTGGTTGCTCCCCATTTGCGCGTGGCCGGTCTTTCACGCCTCCTTCACACACCGATGGTGAGACTGGCGCGAATCGAGGGCACAGGGTCCATCCGCTACAGTGTCAGCTTCCCGGCCGCACGTAGGGTGTATCATCGGCTTGAATGCAGGGTTCTTAATAACGGCGCTTTGACAACGCATTCCCATCCAAACCGCAATCGCTGGCTCATCGCAATTGGCGTCCTGAAGCTTCTGAAGGCGGTGCTCTTCGTCTCCATGGGGTTCGGCGTCATCAGGTTGCTGCACAAGGACATTGCCGATGTCCTGTTGCGAACCGTGACAGCTCTGCGCTTCGATCCCGAGAATCGCTTCATCAACGTGTTGCTGGAGAAGTCAGCGCTGTTGAGCCCGGAGCGGCTCAAAGAGATCAGCTTTGCTATTTTTCTTTACGCAGCGCTGGACATTATCGAGGGCACCGGCCTGGTGCTGGAAAAGGTGTGGGCGGAATACTTCACCTTGATCCTGACCGGCTCGTTCCTGCCCTGGGAGCTGTACGAAATCATTCGCCACGTCACCGTTCTCAAGGTCGTGCTGACCTTGCTGAACTTGCTCGTTTTCATCTATTTGGCCAACGTGGTCAACGAAAAGGTGCGGAGCCGGCAGCAAACTCCTGTGGCTGAGACCGAACTGAATGACGTGCCCAGATAACACATAAGTGTTACGCGGCTAGCCTGAATTCTGCCTGCTTGACAAGTACGTCTCGCGCAACCTGAATCAACGAAGACAACACATTTGGTTGTGGTTCCACTCGCCTCGCCCCTGCCAGCTTGTGTTTTTTGCGGATCTCCTCTTAACCCCCCGCTTTCTCAATGATTTGCTGGAATTTCCCCTTTGACAGGCTCCTCCCCTGGGCTAAGATGTGGACAAAAGTGGTCGAAAGTGGAAACAAAGAAGTGCTTTTCAGTCGTTCCAGCCACGAAAGCGAGTGCAAATGATGTTTCGTGGCAATCACCCAACTCGCGTGGATGAAAAAGGACGGCTCAAAGTACCGGCGGACTTCAAGCGCCAGGTGGAAGAGCGTTACGGTAGCCAATTTTTCATCACCAGCCTGGACGGACGGTCAGCCGAGATCCATCCTTTGCCGGAATGGCAAAAGATTGAGGAGAAATTGGCGCTGATTCCGAACATGAACGGGGCCAAGAAGAAGTACCTGGACCGGGTGAACTACTACGGCCAGATGTCAGAAATGGATGCCCAGGGGCGAGTGCTTCTGCCCCAGATCTTGCGGGAAACGGCTAAGTTGGCCGGAGATGTGGTGGTAGTGGGAAAGCAGACGTTCCTGGAAGTGGCAAATCACGACCAGTTCAAGCAAGACATGGACAACGAGCCGTTTACGGCTGACGACCGGCAGGCGTTGTCGAATCTTGGGTTGTAAGGCAGACCCCCCAGGGGGAGCACATGGTACCGGGTAGCGGGCGGCATGTGCCGGTTCTTTTACAAGATGCGATCCGATATTTGAATGTGCGCGCCGGCGGCACCTACGTGGATGCCACCTTGGGATTAGGGGGGCATGCGGCAGCCATCGCCCGGGAATTGGGCGGCCAGGGCCAACTGATCGGCTTCGACCGCGATCCTGAGGCGCTGGAACTGGCCCGAGAGCGGTTGCAGGCACTGGGTGAAGAGCTGGGTGACCGGATGCCGCAATGGGTGCTGTACGGAGAACCATTTTCCGCCATGAGCAGGGTACTTGCGGAGGGCAGCGTAGATGGATTGCTGGCCGACTTTGGGGTCAGCTCGATGCAGCTGGACACGGCGCACAGAGGATTTAGTTTTCAGGCGGACGGGCCACTCGACATGCGGATGGATCCGCGGAGGGGTGCGACCGCCGAACAAGTGGTAAATCAGGCCGACGAAAAAGTCCTCGCCGACCTGATTTACGAATTCGGAGAGGAAAGGAGATCGCGGAGATTTGCCAGAGCCATTGTCAGGGCGCGGCCGATCAAGACCACGGCACAACTGGCCAAGGTCTTATCGGTCGCCGCCCCGGCGATGAAATCTGAGCGAGGCCGCCATCAGATCCATCCCGCGACCAGGATTTTTCAGGCGCTCCGAATTTACGTAAATGCTGAGCTGGACGAGATACAGGCGCTGTTGCAAGCGGCGCCCAGGCTGCTGGAGCCTGGTGGAAGGCTGGTGGTGATCAGCTTCCACTCGCTCGAAGACCGGCTGGCAAAAGATGCCCTGCGCGAGGGTGCGCGGCAGGGAGTATGGGAGGTGCTTACGCGCAAGCCGGTGACGGCGAGCGAAGAGGAGACGGATCGCAACCCGCGGGCGCGCAGCGCTAAATTGCGCGCGGCAGAGAGAACGGAAAAATTGAACGCGCTGTAAAGAAATCGGACAGATATCACGAGGGTGGACGGAACAATGGCAACACAGACAATCCCGGCATACAACTTAAACTACGGATCGAGAACGCAGCAGATCGCGGACCGAAACCTCCATCTATTCGCGGCCCAACAGCGTGCCCGGCGCGGACCCACCCCGGAGGTTTTCTGCTGCAAGCGGTTGGACAATTCCCGCCTGGTGAAGGCTGCTGACCCGGTGCGCGTGCGCGAGATGCGTATTTTTACCGCGGCGATGACGGTGTTGTTTGTGTTCGTGATGTTTTATGGCTGGCAGCACTTCAGTGCCATTGAATACGGATACCGGGTGGAGGCTGAGAAACAGCAGCGCATCCAGCTCGAGGAACAAAACCGGCAACTGCGGCTGACCGAAGCACAGCTTTGCGATCCACACCGCATCGATCGCATGGCCCGCCAGCTGGGACTGGATGCGCCACGGCCAGGCCAGGTGGTGCGCGCCGACAGTGTATTTGATCCCAACGCACCAGTAATGGCTGAAGCCTCGCCGATGCCTCCCCGTCTGCCATAAGCGCCGGTCAGGACAAAGTTTGTGTGAATGGCAGGTCCGGGTTGAAACAGCTTTTGTTCTTTCGCCAAGCAAAACGTAGTGAGCCGCCGGCTTCGGGGCAGTCGTCGGGGCGTCCGGTAAATACCGGAACGGTACATCGCCGTCTCGGCCTGCTTCATGTTTCGCTGTTCTTTGCCTGCTGGGTGAGTTTGATCTGTGGCCGGCTGATCTGGCTGCAGGTGGTGCATTACAAGGATTTTGTGGACCGTGCCGCCAGGCAGCAACAGCGCACCTTTGAGGTCGCACCCCGGCGCGGCATCCTCTACGACCGCAATCTGCACGAGCTGGCTATGACGGTGCTGGCCGACTCGGTTTACGCGGTGCCTTCGGAAATCGCGGAGCGGCAGGATGCAGACGGGGAAGCGAAGCGGCAGGCAGTTGCCGTCGCTTTGGCCAAAGTGGTACACACCGACCCCACAGACCGTTTTACCACCGCGCATCAGATCGAAGCTCGGTTGAACGCCTCGAGAAACTTTGCCTGGATTGCCCGCAAGCTGGAACCAGCGGAGATCGCTCGTGTCAAGGCGCTGAATCTCAAGGGAGTTTATTTCCAAAAAGAATTCAAGCGCTTCTATCCCAACAGCCAGCTCGCGGCCCAGGTCCTGGGATACGTGGGCACCGACGACAATGGTTTGGGGGGAATGGAGCGCAAGTACGATCGCGATCTGCACGGTGTTCCCGGCCGCATGCTTACCGCGCTCGATGCCCGCCGCCACGTTCTCGATAGCCAGGAACGCGAGCCTGATCCGGGTAAAAGCATGGTACTCACCATCGACGAAAATATTCAGTTCATGGCCGAACGTGCTTTGGAGTCTGCGCTCGCACGCACTCATGCCCTGAATGGCACAGTGGTGGTTCAGGATCCCCAGACCGGGCAAATTCTCGCGCTCGCCATTCGCCCCACGTTCAATCCCAACGATTTCCGCCATGCCACCACCAATCTGCTCAAGAACCACGCGGTGAGCGACGTATATGAGCCGGGTTCCACCTTCAAGCTGGTGACCTACTCCGCAGCGTTGGAACAAAAGGTCACCAACCCTGACGAGGTCATCGATTGCCAGGGAGGAAAGATTGAGTTGGCGGGGAGAATCATTCACGACAGCCATCCCAATTACTTGCTCACCGCCGCGCAGGCCCTGGCGGAGTCGAGTGACGTTGCGGCGGTCAAGCTGGCCCTGCGCATGGGCCCTGAGAAATTCAACCAATACGTGCACGAGTTCGGATTTGGGGCGCGCAGCGACATTGAATTGCCGGCCGAGACGCGAGGCTTGCTGAGGCCTACGCGCCGCTGGTCAGGATCGAGCATCGGCTCCATTGCGATTGGCCAGGAGGTGGGCGTCACGCCCATTCAGCTGGTCACCATGGTTTCCACGATTGCCAACGGCGGCGTCTACCTGCCTCCTCACATCCTCATGCAGGAGAGTGACAAAACGCCGGAAAAACTGCGGGCGGCCGCGTTCCATCCCCAGGAAGAACTGCCGGATCCGCTTCCCGAGGGCGCGCACCGTGTCATCTCAACCATGACGGCGGCCCAGATGCGCAAGATGATGCAGGGGGTGGTGCAATTCGGTACTGCCAAGAATGTCGCGTCGTTGAATGGGTACACGTCGGGAGGCAAGACGGGCACCGCACAGAAAATTGATGTGTTGACACACCGCTATTCCAAAACCAAGTACATTGCTTCGTTTGTGGGTATCGCGCCGGTGAACAATCCTGCGATTAGCGTGGCAGTGGTGATCGACTCCCCTGAAGGAAACCACTTCGGCAACGTGAACGCGGCGCCGGTTTTTCGCGAGGTAGCCCAGGAAGTACTCGAATACCTGGGCGTGCCCCACGACACCAATCTCATCCCGCAGACAGATGTGGCGAAGGGGCAACAAGCCACACCGGAGATGGACGACGCACCAGCGGAACACACCGGCGATCTTGACGCGCTCTTTGCCGAGGTCAATAACCTGCCCCCGGATGATCCTCTTCGCGGAAAAGGAAATGGTCAGCAGCTAGTGCCTGCTGCAGCGAACGAGCTGGCGCCGCCGGGCGGGGAGCAGACGGTCGCAGCTACTTCGCCGCCTCCTGATTCGCCACGTCCTACTTCGCGCCCTCCCGCTTCGCAGTCTGCTGCCATCCCTGTCCGTCCAGTGGAACCGAAAGTAGATACGCCTTCGTTCGAGGCGGCAGTCGCCGCCCACGAGCCTCACGAGGGGGGGAATCGCGTCGTGGTTGGGGCGGCGAATCGAGTTCCGTCTTTTCTGGGTGAACCGCTGCGGACCGCGGTCGAGACGGCCGGAAGCGCCGGCCTCGCGCTGCAGATTGTGGGCAGTGGCATCGCCCGGGAGCAGGTTCCGGCGCCGGGGAGCATGGTGCCCCCGGGAACGGAGATTGTGGTTCGTTTCACCCGCTGAGCCTCTCTTCCCTTAGACTGTGTGCACATGGGACGCGAAGCTACATGTCACTGTAAGTGGGGCGCCGAGGCCGGTGACTGCAAGGTGCTGCTGGAAGGCAGCGAGCTCATCTTACGCCGTGGCATCCGGCGGCGAGTTCCTGTCTCGGCAATGACCGGGGTTGCGGTTCGCGGCAATGCGCTGGTCTTCAAGGTCGCAGAAGACCAGGTCGAGCTCCGCCTCGGTCCCGAATTAGCTCAACGATGGGCAAAAGCCATCACATCTCCTCTTCCTGATCTCGCCAGCAAACTGGGAATTTCTCCAACTACGAGACTCTCCATCGTAGGAGATGTACAAAGCGAAGAGCTAAAGGCAGCCGTGGCCCAGGGCAGTGCTGCCAGCGGAAGAGAAATAGATCTGACTCTGATTTGTATTTATTCACAATCGGAAGCAGGTCTTCTCCATCAACACCTTACTGGCAGTGGACCCATATGGATCGTCTATCCCAAAGGAGCAAACAGTCCATTCAAGGAAAATGCCGTTCGGGAGCTTCTTCGTAGCCGAGGCTTCATCGACACAAAAATAGCGTCGGTGTCGGCAAAGCTTACAGCGATTCGTTTCGTCAAGCGCAAGAGCAACAGCTAAGTGTGGCGGCCCGGTGGATCTCGATAACGTTTTGCGCGGTGTCGACTTCATACGGCGCTCCGGCCCCGACGCGGTTGTTGCCGGCATCGAGTATGACTCGCGGCGAGTACGCGAAGGCTCGCTCTTTGTCGCCTTTCGCGGCGGCACGACCGATGGTAATCGCTATATTTCCCAGGCCATAGCTCATGGGGCAAGGGTCATCGTCACTGATTCGCTGGAGGGCTTCGCTGTTGCAGCGGGGGATCCTGCCATCGCAGTCATCCGGGTAACGCATGGGCGGCGTGCGCTGGCTGCCATTGCGGCGAATTTTTTCGCCCATCCCGAAGCGCAACTCAAACTCAGTGGGGTCACTGGAACCAATGGCAAGACGACCACCGCCTTTCTGCTGGAGGCGATGCTGCGCCATCAACGGCGCAAGACCATACTGGCCGGCACCATCGAGTATCACGCCGCAGGTAGAATCTTTCCCGCGCCCCATACCACCCCCGAATCGCGCGATCTGCTGGAGCTGTTTCGTGAAGGTGTAGACGGTGGCGCGACGGAGGCGGTGATGGAGGTTTCCTCGCACGCTCTCGACCAGGAGAGAGTTTCAGGGCTGCATTTCGATGTGGCCATCTTCACCAATCTCACCCGCGACCACCTCGACTATCACGGCACTATGGAAAACTACTTTGCCGCGAAGCTTAAATTATTCGATGGTTCATCGGGAAAGCCGCCACGGGTTGCGATCCTCAATCAGGACGATGCCTACGGGACCGCGCTGAAAGCCCAGGCGCGCGGCTCGCTGGTGTACACCTATGGGCTGAGTCAGGGAGACTTCCGCGCCGACCAATTGCAGATGGAGTCTTCCGGCATGCACTTCACCATGATCACCCCCCAGGGAGAAGTACCGGTTACGACGCGCCTCACTGGACGAGTGAATACCTATAATCTACTGGCTGCGGGAGCCGCGGCCATTGCTCGTGGCCTCTCGTTGGAGGAGGTCGCTCGAGGCGCAGCGTCTCTGGAGTTTGTGCCCGGGCGATTCCAGGCTGTCGATTGCGGGCAGGACTTTGCCGTCGTCGTGGATTATGCCCATACTGATGATGCCTTGCGCAATATCATCGCCGTGGCTCGGGAGTTTGTTGCTCCTCGCGAGGGCCGGATCATCACTATGTTTGGCTGCGGCGGTGATCGTGATCGCAGCAAACGTCCTCTGATGGGCCGGGCGGCCGGGGTGGGCAGCGATGTGGTGGTGCTGACCTCTGATAATCCGCGGGGAGAAGACCCGTTGACGATCATCGACGAGGTGCTCCCGGGACTAAGCGGCGTTGCAGCCAGGGTCGTGGTCGAGCCAGATCGTCATCGCGCGATTGAATTGGCCATCGCGGAAGCGCGGCCGGGCGACCTGGTACTTCTGGCTGGCAAAGGTCACGAAAAAACTCAGACCATCGGCCAGCGGGTGATACCGTTCGATGATTCGGCCATTGCGAGCGAGGTATTGCGCGGCCGGGAGAGAAGCGCATGAAGCTGCAACTGCAGGACGTCGCTTTATGGATAGGAGCCGAGCTCAGGTCGCGCGAGGGCGATTCGCTTCGTGGGCAGGCGACGGGTTATTCCATCGATACGCGCACGCTCGCCCCGGGCGACCTGTTTTTCGCCATCCGTGGTGACCGTTACGATGCTCATGACTTTGTCGCCGCTGCGCTGGAGCGGGGCGCGCGTGCAGCCGTCGTCGCGCGCAGCAAGGTAACCAATGTTCTCGACCTGGCACATACCCACACGCTGCTCATCGTGGACGATCCGCTGATCGCGTTGCAGACCTTGGCCACCGCGGTGCGCAGGCATTGGAATAAGCGGGTGATCGGGGTGACCGGAAGCGCTGGCAAGACTACTACCAAAGAGGCGGTGGCGGAGGTTCTGGGGTCGCGCTTCACGGTTCTGAAGTCGCAGGGAAACCTTAACAACGAATTCGGCATGCCCTTGCAGCTGCTGAAGCTGGAGCCGGAGCATGAAATTGCGGTGATCGAAATGGGCATGTCGCATAGCGGCGAGATCGCGGCCCTGGCGCGCATCGCTCATCCTGATTGGGGCGTCATCACCAACGTCGGCACCGCCCATGCTCAGAATTTTTCTGATGGCGTGGCGGGCATCGCGCGCGCCAAATATGAGCTGGTGCAAAGCCTACCCGCTTCCGGCGTAGCATTTCTCAACTGTGACGACCCCTATGTGGCGCAATTCGGGCGCGATTTTCGCGGGCGCTCTATCTATTTCGGAGTGGGTCCGTGTGCTGATCCGCGCGCGGCAGACATCGAGGAACTTGGCGCCGAGGGAGTGCGATTCCAAGTCACGGCCGGCGCGCAGCAGGCGATGGTCACCTTGGCGCTGCTGGGCCGCCATAACATCGCGAATGCAATGGCGGCGATTGCCGCCGGCGTAGAAGCGGGCATTCCGCTAGCCGAGTGCGCCGCTGCCGCGGGGCGACTGCGCCCTCCGGACAAGCGCGGTGAGGTGTTGCGGATCGCCGACGCCACGGTTATCAACGACTGTTACAACTCCAATCCCGAAGCGCTTAAGTCGATGATTGCGACGCTCGCCTCCATGCCCGCCAAGCGGCGCATCCTGGTGGCCGGCGAGATGCTGGAACTAGGCTCGGAGTCAGCCGCGTTGCACCGCGAGGCTGGTAGAGTGGCCGCCGAAAGCGGTATCGACCTGGTCGTCGGCGTGCGAGGAAATGCTCAATTCATTGTGGAAGGCGCGCGAGAGGCGGGTGCCCTCGCCATCTTTTTAGCCTCGGCACTCGAAGCCGGGGACTGGCTGAAAGCGGAGCTGCGAGCAGGCGACGCTGTCTTGCTCAAAGCATCCCGCGGTGTCGGCCTGGAGCAAGCCATGCGTGTTCTGCAGGAATAGCCAGATCCGAATCTTTATCCGAGCCACGGACCACGGGTGCCCCACATCTCGCTCGTTTTTCGCGAGATGTGGGATTCCAAAAATATTAATGTAAGTTCCTTCGGACTTGAGAGCTGCCGGTTAAAAGCAGCGGAATCCCACATCTCGCGAAAAACGAGCGAGATGTGGGGCACCCGTGGTCCGTGGCGCAGCCGCAATGCTCCCGGCTAGTTGCCGGTGTGGTTCGCTTTGAAAAGCAAAACGGACATGCGCGCGCTCGACTTGTAAGATAACCACAAGCGGGTGGTGGCGGAGGAAGTTTGCTTTACTGGCTCCTTTATCAGAAGCTTTTTCCCTACTTCAGACCCTTCCGCATCTTCCGGTATCTGACGTTCCGCACCGCTTTCGCCAGCCTTACCGCCATGCTGATCGCGCTGCTCATCGGGCCCTTCGTCATCGACAAGCTGCGTGAGTTCCAAATCGGCCAGTACATCCGCGAGGACGGCCCTAAAGATCACCAGAAGAAGGCCGGCACCCCCACCATGG
This sequence comes from uncultured Acidobacteriaceae bacterium, assembly GCA_963805955.1. GTDB lineage: Bacteria > Acidobacteriota > Terriglobia > Terriglobales > Acidobacteriaceae > PALSA-350. The sequence goes on along the minus strand of CAWDVZ010000002.1, from coordinate 124,601 downwards.
GGGGCGTACTCATCTGTATCGCCATCCTTTTGCCTACGCTGCTGTGGAGCGATCTGGCAAATCCGTTCGTGTGGTTGGTGATGATTTCCACGCTGGCCTTCGGGGCAATCGGTTTTGCCGATGATTACATCAAGGTGATCCAACGGCGGAGTCTTGGTCTGACAGCAGTGCAAAAGATGGGCCTGCAGATCATCAGCGGAGTGGCCATTGCGCTGGTACTGTTGGCGATGCGCAATGAGGGCATTTACTCCACCCATCTCATGGTGCCGTTTCTCAAGCGCTTTCGTCCCGATCTGTCCATCCATGCGTTGGGTGCGATTCCTCATTTAGTTTACTTGCCTTCCTGCCCTTCGTGATCTTTGTCACCCTGATCATCGTAGGATCCAGCAACGCGGTAAACCTGACCGATGGATTGGACGGGCTGGCCATCGGTTGCACCATCATCGCCGCCGCGGCGCTCACCATGCTCACTTACGTAAGCGGAAATGCCGTCTTTTCCGATTACCTTGAACTGCAGCGCATGCCCATGGTGAGCGAAGTCACTGTCTTCTGCGGAGCCATGGTGGGCGCCAGCATCGGCTTCCTGTGGTACAACGCTCATCCTGCAGAAGTATTTATGGGCGACGTAGGCTCGCTGGCGCTGGGGGGCGCGATCGGTACCGTTGCCGTGGTGATCAAGCAGGAGTTACTGTTGCCTTTTATCGGCGGAATTTTTGTGCTTGAGGCCATCAGCGTCATCCTGCAGGTAGGCAGCTACAAACTACGCAAAAAGCGTATCTTCAAAATGGCGCCGCTGCATCATCACTTCGAGTTCATGGGGTGGTCGGAGTCCAAAGTGATTGCGCGCTTTTGGATTCTCGCGCTGGTGTTTGCGCTGTTTGCTCTCACCACCCTGAAACTGCGATAAGAAGAGATTGGACTGCTGTATGGAACTGAAAGGCAAAAAGATACTGGTCGTTGGCCTCGGCAAGTCGGGCTTGGCCGCAGCTCTCTTTCTGCGCCGGCGCGGCGCCCAGGTCACTGTGTCCGACCAGCGCAGCGAACAGGCGCTTAGTGTGGAAATTCCTTCCTTGCTGGAAGCGGGTATCGCAGTCGAAGCCGGAGGTCATGGGCTGCTGACCTTCCGCCGCCAGGATCTGATCGTGGTCTCTCCCGGCGTGCCCTTGTCTACGCCGGAATTGGTTCAGGTGCGCGCTCTGGGCCTGCCGATTATCGGCGAGTTGGAGCTGGCGGCGCATTTCTTGCAAGGTGAAGTGCTGGCCATCACCGGCTCCAACGGAAAGACCACCACCACCACCCTGTGTGGCGAGATCTTCAAGGCCGGTGGCTTGAAGAGCTGGTCGCGGGCAACATCGGCCTGCCGGTCATCGAGGTGGTCGATCAGAGTACCGCCGGCACCTGGTCGGTGCTTGAGGTCTCGAGTTTTCAACTCGAAACCACGGACAGCTTCCATCCCCGGATTGCTGTGATTCTGAACATCACCCCCGACCACCTGGATCGCCATGGCACCTTTGAAAATTATGTGGCCATGAAGGAAAGGATATTCGCCAGACAGACAGCGAAGACTACCTGGTCCTCAACGCCGATGACCATGCTGCCCAACAGGCAGCCGCCCGCGCGAGGTCGCAGGTCTTATGGTTCAGCCGCAGCAAAATCGTCCGCCGTGGCGCTTTTGTCATGAGCGGGACGGTGATGTTTCGCGCCTCGGAGGACGGTTCACCGTACCGGTGCTGCCATTAGCGGAAATCCCGCTCAAAGGCGAGCACAATATCGAGAATGTGCTGGCGGCGGTTTGCGCGGCCTGCGTGGCGGATATACCGGCTGAAGTCATTGCACGCACGGTCGCTTCTTTCCAGGCGGTCGAGCATCGGCTGGAATTCGTGGCCAACATCCACGGCGTCGACTACTACAACGATTCCAAGGCCACCAATGTCGACGCTACGGCGAAGGCGATTGCCTCGTTTCCGGGAAATATCCACCTGATCCTGGGCGGCAAAGACAAGAACTCCGATTACACGCAGCTGAATGCCTTGCTGCAGGCGCGGGTCAAGGCGGTTTATACCATCGGCGCGGCGGCGGAAAAGATCGAAGGCCAGATCGCGGGAGTCACGAGGGTGATTCACGCGGGCACGCTGGAAGCGGCGATCGACCAGGCGGCGACCCAGGCGGTCGCCGGCGACGTGGTACTGCTGGCGCCCGCGTGTTCCAGCTTCGACCAGTTTGAAAATTACGAACAGCGGGGAAGGGTCTTCAAGCAAACCGTGATGGCTCGGCAGAAAGTGGGTGTATGGCAAAACGCGTAGGGGTCGACAAATGGCTCTTCGGCGTGACTGTCCTGCTGGTCTTCATCGGGTTGCTGATGGTCTTCAGCGCCTCGGCGGTGATGGCCGAAGACCGCTACGGTTCGCCCTATACCTTCGTCAGCAGGCAGATTGGCTGGGCGGTCCTCGGCCTGCTGGCCATGATCGTGCTGATGCGCATCGATTACCGCAAATTCAACCGCCCCATTGTCGTCTTTCCTGCCGTGGCGGTTACCACGCTGCTCTTGCTGGGTGTCTTTCTCTTGCGCGATTCGCACAACACCCATCGCTGGATCCGCTTCGGAAGCAGTCTCTCTTTTCAACCATCGGAGATTGCCAAGCCGGTCCTGGTGCTGTTTCTGGCCTGGTTTCTGCAGGACAAGCTGCACTCCATTCGCGACTGGCGTAACACGCTTTTGCCGGCGGCGCTGCCCACTCTGCTGTTTATCCTGCTGATTGTCAAAGAGCCCGACCTGGGCACGGCGCTGGTGTGCGCCGCCGTGACGGCGCTGATGTTTTATCTGGCCGGTGCGGAAACGAAATATCTCGGCTATGCCGCGCTCGCCGCCGCGCCTGTGCTCTACTTCCTGCTCTTTCGCGTGCCCTGGAGGCGAGCGCGCATGCTGGCCTTTCTGAACCCGGAAGCAGATCCGCAGGGCTCAGGTTTTCACACCATCCAGTCGCTGATCGCGGTTGGCACCGGCGGCATCCGCGGGCTGGGCTTCATGGAAGGGCGGCAAAAGCTCTTTTATCTGCCCCAGCCGCATACCGACTTCATCTTTGCCAATATCGCGGAGGAACTCGGCCTGATTGGCGCTCTGGCCATCATCGCCCTGTTTGTTGCCCTCGGGTTTCGTGGGCTGCGGGCTGCCAGTCTCTCCAAGGATGTCTTCGCGCGCTTTCTGGCTTTTGGCATTACGGCAACCATCCTTATCCAGGCCTTCTTCAACATCAGCGTGGTGCTGGCGCTGGTGCCGACCAAAGGGATCACGCTGCCTTTTGTTTCCTATGGCGGTACGTCTCTGTTCATTACGCTGGCGAGTATTGGTGTCCTGTTGAGTCTCACCCGGGAGATCGACTGACCGCATGCGGGTCATGATTGCCGGGGGCGGCACGGGTGGACACGTCATCCCCGCGCTCGCCATCGCGGGCGCGCTCAAGTCTGCCTATGCTGCGGAAGTTTGTTTCGTCGGGACGGCAAAGGGCATGGAGACGCGCCTGGTGCCGCAGGCAGGTTACGCCCTGGAGCTCATCGATGTCGGCCAGCTCAACCGCGTCAGCCTGGCTACCCAACTCAAGACGCTGGTCGCGCTCCCGCGCAGCATTTTGCACTGCATCGGGCTTTTGCGCCGCTGGCAACCGCAGGTAGTGGTCGGGGTGGGTGGTTATGCCTCCGGGCCGGCGATGCTGGCGGCGTTGCTGCGGCGGGTGCCGACCCTGGCTTTTGAACCGAACGCCGTGCCCGGCTTGGCGAATCGGTTGATCGGGAAGAGGATCAGCGCCGCCGCGGTCAATTTTGCTCCGACCCTCTCGTTCTTCCGCAACGCAGAAATCACCGGAATCCCGGTGCGGCCCGAGTTCTTCGCGCTCGCACCCCGGCCGCTGGAAGGTCCGCTCCGCCTGCTGGTGATGGGCGGGAGCCAAGGGGCCCGAGCGCTGAACCAGAGAATGCCGGAGATTGCCAAGCCGCTGCTGGATGCCGTGCCAGGACTCACCATCCTGCACCAGGCCGGAGCCCGCCATGCAGAAACGACCGAAGCCGCGTATGCGGCCAGTGGCGCTGATCCTAGCCGTTGGCGGGTACAGGCCTTTCTCGAAGACATGCCCAGGCAGTTTGAGTTGTCGGATCTGATTCTGGCGCGCAGCGGAGCCAGCACGGTCGCGGAGCTTGCGGCTAGTGGTAAGCCGTCTCTGCTGGTGCCTTTTCCTCAAGCCGCGGACGACCACCAGCGAAAGAATGCGGAAGTGTTGGTGGAAGGGCGAGCCGCGCTGGTGCTGCTGGAGCAAGATATGACGGCAGACAAGTTGTTGCGTGCGTTGTCCGGCCTGCTGAGCGATCGGAACAAGTTATCGGAGATGGCCGCGTGTGCGCGTACTTTCGCCCATCCGCAGGCCGCTGCAAGAATTGCCGAGATGGTCGCCAGCCTTGCGTCTTCCTGACAGTGTCAAACCCACCAAAGCGTTAATACCATAGGGACGGCAAAAAAACCAGGACTGTCAAGTCTGTGTGAGATTCTCCTGGACAAGGCGATGGGTGCCCCAGGTCTCGCTTTTGAGACCTGGGATCCCTCAAGCAGATGCCGGCGGACCCGAGTTTTGCACATTCCATCTGGACTTGAGAGCATGCGTGAGAATTCGATCGAGTGGCTTTTTCGATCTTAGAGATCTCCGATTTGGTCTTCCGGCATTTGCGTGGAGGTGCCCAGGTCTCAAAAGCGAGACCTAGGGCACCCATCGTCTTATCCAGGAGGTTCTCACACAGATTCTGAGCTTGGGCTACTCTTCGACGTTCCTACGGACCGACACGGTTAACTACAAGTTCTCACGCAACTAACCCAAAAGAAAACGGCTGGCCGAAGCCAGCCGTTTCCCGTGGATCGTTTTCCAGCGTTACCGGTGTCCGCCACCACCACCGTGTCCACCGCCGCCGAATCCGCCGCCGCCGCCGTGGAAGCCACCACCACCACCGCCGCCGTGGAAGCCACCACCACCGCCGATGAACCCACCGCCGCCTGATAGCCGCCAGCTGTTCCGCCGTGGTAGCCACCGGCTCCACTGCTTACCATGCTGTGCCCGCCGGCTGCGTAGCCAGCCCCACCGCGTGCATAATTGCCGCCGGTATGAGCATAGCCCACTCCACCGCGATAACCGACGCCGCCACGATAGCCTACTCCACCGCGATAGCCGTACCCGCCGCGATAGCCGTAGTATCCACCACGTCCCCAATAGCCGTGATACCAAGGGCCGGCGCCGATAAAGACTCCGCCGACAAACCAGCTAGGTCCGTAGTAGCCATAAGGCGCGCAGGCATAGGGATAATAGTTGTAGTAGCCCCACGAGCAAACAGGAGCAGGATAGCCGTACCCTAACCGTAATCCCCGTATCCGTAGCCGCCGCCGATCCCAATCCCTACACCGACCTGGGCATTCGCAGGAGTAGACAGTAAGGCTGCAGGAACCATCAGGGCGCCGAGCAGCAGAAAATATCTGAGAAATTTCATTTGGACCTCCGCGCCAAGGCATCATGCATTGCGTAACCAACCGCTTTGGCGATACTCCGAGCACTCCTGGTTAACTTCGGGTGCCTACTACATAAAACAATAGTTGCTGTAAAAAGTTGCGCTCTTCTTAAGCCGTGGCAAGCAAATTGCTTGCCATGCTTGCCGTACATATTAGATGCTCCAGCCACACAAGGGGAAGCAGCACCTTCCGGCTGCTACAGTAGGGGGAAGTGACCCTCACTACCTTTCCCTCGCCTGCTATGTTCGCGAAAGCGCAACGCATTCATTTCATTGGGATTGGCGGCATCGGCATGAGCGGGATCGCGGAAATACTGCTGACCCTCGGCTATGCCGTTTCCGGCTCCGACCTGCGTCAATCCAGCATTACCGATCGGCTGGGAACCCTGGGCGCCACCGTCTTTCAGGGGCACGCAGCCGCGAACGTGGTGGGCTCCGGGGTGGTGGTCACCAGCTCTGCCGTCAATGAGCAGAACCCTGAGGTTGTCGAGGCGCGGCAGCGCAAGATACCCGTCATCCAGCGGGCCGAGATGCTGGCCGAGCTTATGCGGCTCAAATACGGCATCGCGGTTGCCGGCATGCACGGCAAGACCACGACCACGTCCATGATTGCCACGGTGCTGGCCGCCGGCGGGCTCGACCCAACCGTAGTGGTCGGCGGCCGGGTGGATGCGCTGGGTTCGAACGCGCGCTTGGGAAAATCGCAATACCTGGTCGCTGAGGCCGACGAAAGTGACCGGTCTTTTCTCAAGCTCTCGCCGATTCTCTCCGTGGTGACCAACCTCGATCGCGAGCATATGGATTGCTACCGCGACATGGAAGACGTGGAGGCGGCCTTCCTAGAATTTATGGAGCGGGTTCCGTTTTACGGCGCGTGTACGGCGTGTATCGACAACCCCCAGCTTGCGGCGTTGCTGCCTCGGGTGCACCGGCGGGTATTTACCTACGGCATGTCCCCTGGTGCCGATTATGTGCTGCGCATGCTTCCAGTCGTGGACGGGGTCCGATCCCGCTTCGAGGTGGCTGCCGGCGGCATGGTGCTCGGCCCCTTTTCGCTGAACGTGCCCGGCCGGCATAATGTGTTGAATGCAACCGCCGCGGTGGCCATTGGTACTCAGCTTGAGGTTTCGTGTGAAGATGTTGCGCACGCGCTCCGCAGCTTTCGCGGAGTGGATCGGCGCTTTCAGCTAAAGGGGTGTGCGCATGGGGTGAACGTGGTCGACGACTATGGTCATCATCCCACGGAGATTCGCGCCACCCTGAGCGCGGCACGGGAGTCGGGTTACGCGCGTGTGCATGTCATCTTTCAGCCGCATCGCTACACCCGCACCCGGGACCTGATGAGCGAGTTTGCCACCGCATTCGATGACGCCGATACGGTCCAGGTTCTGGACATCTATGCAGCCAGCGAAGAACCCATCTCCGGGGTTGACGCCCCCGCGCTGGTACGTGCGGTCGGCCGAAAAGAGGTCCAGTATGCCGCGTCGTTCGAAGAAGCGGTAAGCCGAACCGTTTCCCAGGCCGCCGCCGGGGACGTCATCCTGACCCTGGGCGCTGGGAGCGTCTCCCACGCGGCAGGCATGGTGCTCGAAGCGCTAGCCAAGACCTGACATTCGACCGTTGATGTTCCGCAGACCCCGGGTGCCCCACATCTCGCTCGTTTTCTGCAGATGTGGGATACCACGACTCTAACCCGTGGTTTTCCAAACACCGCACGTCGAGCGCGGTGGTATCCCACATCTCGCAAAAAAAGAGCGAGATGTGGGGCACCCGGCCTTTGTCAGAGGCCGGCGTACCAGTCGTAGCCGAGCTTGGTCCAGTAGTCGTCAGGCTGCTGGTCGGTGTAGGCGATGAGGCCGATACGCTTGATCTGCTTGTAGCCGTACTTGGTGGGCGCGTGCAACCGCAGCGGGGCGCCATGGTATTGCGTCAGGGGGCTGCCGCTCATCTCCGTGACCAGCAGCGTTTGCGGATCCAGGCAAACCCTCATATCGTAACCGACATAGTAGTCACCGTTTGGTGTCTCCATGTACACGTAGCGCGGCAAGCGGCCATCGGGGCGTTTCTCCGGCGGGTAGGCCGCGAATCAGGTCTGCCATGCGCACCCCGCTCCAATGGACAATCTGGCTCCATCCCTCAATGCACTTGAACTGCGTGACCAGGTCACGCTTGGGAAGCTTGAGGACATCGTCCATGGTCAGCAGAAGTCCCGGTGTGCCGGGGTTCAGGGTGGATCGGCTTCGACCTGCTTCCTCCAGCCCCCGGATCATTTTCCGGCACGTTCCTGGCGGATTTTTTCCGTCGCAACCATGGAAGCCGGCGCCATCTTCTCCGCCGTGTCGGCACTGGGAGCTACTTTGGTATCGTGGCCCTGATCTTCGTGGCTTTTCACATCGGCATACTGATATTCCCAGGCGGTTACATCGGCAGCATATTGAGCATAGCTGGGCGCATTCGCCACCCCCGTTAACTGCAGCCGCCAACTCTCCGGCACAAGGGCCTGCTTCAGGCCGTAGACTCCGTTGACGCGCAGGTCCTCGGCGCGTTTCAACGGGTAGGTCGGCGCCATCGCCCGATCGTCAAAAATTGCGTGCGAAAGCGCGGCATTCGTTTGAAAGGCCCTGCGCAAGGGTTTCGGCTGCATGCTCAGCTGCTGACTATGGTCGATCCACTCGTACAAGCCCCACCCGGCAGCCGCGCTTACCGCGGCAATGGCGAAGCTGCGGCGGGTGTGTTTGCGGCTTTCCCTAAGGACGGCTTCGTCGGCCCGTTGCATGGCGTCTTGATCGTCGAGCTCGCTCATCCCCAACTCTTTCTCTCTGCTTCGATCGATGGTTCTTGTATGGGTTTAACTTCCAGCCCGCTCACCATGCTGCGGAAGTTATTCCAGCCGGCCAGTACCACCTGGGTCACGTGAATGAGGAAGAACCCGCAGAACCCGAGAGTGAGCAGGAAGTGCTCCCACCGGGCCATCTCATAGCCGCCCAACAAGGTGGTAATCCAGTGCGCTTGCGTGGGTTTATAGATTGCAAGGCCAGTGATGAGACTCCCAGCGCCCATCAGAATTACAGACGTGTACGCGATTTTTTGGGCGCCGTTGTACTTGGTCTGCGGCGGCAGATATTTGCTCAGATGCAGGTCTTTCAGCGTCACCTGGATTGCTTGTATCAGGCTCTTCCGGTCGGGAACCACAAAGCGCCATTCGCCGGAGAAGATGGTGAAAAGCACATAGAGGATTCCGTTGATGGCGAAAATCCACATAAAGAAGAAGTGGTATCCCAGCCCTTCCGTCACATGGTAGGGAGCGTTCATTGCCTTCCAGAACCAATTGGGGAAAAAACGGAACAGCGTGAAGGATCCCACACCAACCTGGTAGACCGCATGCGGGTGCTTGTAGGCGTTGTCGGAATCATTCCAATAGATCAGCAGCCCGCTCCAGATCATGGTGAAGAGCACGGGGAAATTGATCCAATGCATCCAGCGGATGGCGAGCGGATGCTTTTTGTCCAGGCGGATGCGGGGTAAAACGGGTGGTATTTCCAGTGGCGCGGCGGTCTCCACAAGTGCAGGCGCAGCAGCGGCATCGGCCGGCTTCTCCGCCGGGTCCGATGCAGTAGCCTCTTCCACGGCTTCCGCCCCTGGGGGTGGCTCGATAGGCAATCCTCCGCCGTCATCCTCAACTTCGTTCATGGTGGCCTTTCGCCAAGCATCTTCCCGGGGCACAGGCCGAGCGCCGGGAGAGGCACCTGTACAAGTTATGATGAAACGAACGTGCAGAGGTTACATGCGCACCCCCATATTTCAGGTTGACGCGTTTACCATCCGTCCATTCGCAGGAAATCCGGCCGCGGTGATGCCTATGGACGCCTTTCTGGCCGACGCAACGTTGCAGGCCATTGCCGCTGAGAACAATCTTTCTGAAACCGCGTTTCTGGTGCCCGATGGCGAAGACTATCGGCTGCGCTGGTTTACGCCCGCTACCGAGGTACCGCTTTGCGGCCACGCAACTTTGGCCAGCGCTGCGGTGGTCATGGAGCGGGTAGAGCCTGGGCGCACCCAGGTCGTCTTTCACTCCGCCAGCGGACCACTTACGGTCAAACGGGTAGGAGCGAGCTACAGGATGGATTTTCCGGCACGGCCCTCGGAGCGGATCACGCCGCCGCCCAGTCTGCTGCAAGCGCTGGGCATCGAGCCCACCGAAGTCTTCGCGAACGCCTTCAACTACCTGGCTCTGCTGGAGGGTCCGCAGGCCTTGCGGGCACTCGCTCCCGACATGGCGGCGATTGCCCGCTTAGACCGGCCAGGTGTGATCGTGACTGCGTCCGGCGACGCTCCATTCGACTTCCTCAGCCGTTATTTCGCTCCCGCCAAAGGAATCCCCGAGGATCCCGTAACCGGCGCCGCTCATTGCACGCTGACGCCTTATTGGGCCAGTCGACTCAGCAAGACTACGTTTCGCGCCTTCCAGTCCTCTCCGCGCGGTGGAGAGGTTATCTGCCGCCTGAAGGGAGACCGGGTTGAGTTGGAGGGTTGCTGCGTCTTCTACCTCGAAGGCGAGGTCGAGATCTGAACCGTCGCCGGACTTCCCACCGGCTTCGTTTGCTAACATGAGGCACCCGTTCAAGGAGTGAGGTTATGAACCGCAAAAAGCCGGCTTGCGACTGGCCGATGTCACGGCGAGATTTCGTGAAAGGTACGGCTACGGTCGTGTTCACGACTGCGCTCGCACCTTCACTGGCCCAGGCGGCCGCCGCCGATCGTTCGGCTGCATCGATGTTGGTGCAGTTTGAGCCGGGTGGCCGGGTGACCGTGGCTTCCGGCTCGCCGGACCTGGGCCTGGGCGCGTATACCATCATGGCGCAGGTGACGGCGGCGACGCTGAACCTGCGCATGGAATTGATCGATGCCAGATTGGGTGATCCCACGCTGCCCGAGATTCCGGGTCCTATCGGGTCTCCGAAGGCGGCCAGCCTTACGCCTGCGGTGCAAGCTGCGGCCAGGCGGGCGCAGCTCAAATTGTTGACGACTGTTGCCGCGGACACGGGTTCCCCGCTGCACGGCGCGCAACCAGACGAGCTGGAGTTCAAGAATGGCAGGGTCATGCGTAAGGGACAGCCGGAGAGTGGCGAAAGCTTCAACGCGTTTTTGGCGCGTAACGGCAATACGCCGCTGGGGGCTGTCGTTTAGGCCCAGGAGCGCATCTCCAGTTCGCCTTCCTCATTTGCAACCATAACTGAGAGATATCTATGGACTCTATCGATGAACTAAACCGGCGCTTTGCCATCGAGGGCGTAGCGCAGATCACGGCAGGCAATGGGGGCTTGCCCCGGCTGAGTATCAGCACGCCAAAGGCAACGGCGGAGATCTACCTGCACGGGGCACAGCTTACCTCGTGGCGCCCGGCCGGAGCCGAGGAAGTGATCTTCTTAAGTCAACACTCGCAGTTTGAGGCGGGACGCGCGATCCGCGGGGGCATCCCTGTTTGCTTTCCCTGGTTTCGCAATAAGGCGGACGACCCCAAAGCACCTTCGCACGGATTTGTACGCACGAAAGCCTGGCAACTCGACTCCGTGAAAATGCTGGGCGATGCGGTCCTGGTAAGTCTGTCGACCCAGAGCGACGAGGGAACACGTGCCTGGTGGCCGCACGATTTCCGCCTGCTGCACCGCCTGACCATTGCCTCCGAGCTAAAGCAGGAGCTGGTGGTCAGCAACACCGGCGCAGCGCCGCTGCGTTTTGAAGAGGCTCTGCACACGTATTACCGCGTAGGTGGGGCGGAGGCGGTTCGCATCAGCGGACTCGACGGCGTGGCTTACCTTGATAACACAGATGCCAACCGTGAGAAGCGGCAAGAGGGCGATATCGTTTTCACTGCACAGACCGATCGCGCCTACCTGGAGACGACGCATGCTGTAGAAATAGCTGACCCGCTCATGCGCCGGCGCATCCGGCTGGAGAAAGCAGATTCACGCACCACCGTGGTTTGGAATCCCTGGAGTACCGGCGCACAAACACTGGCAGATTTGGGCGACGACGAATGGAAGACAATGGCTTGCGTCGAAGCCAGCAATATCCGCGCCTTTGCGATAGATCTTGCGCCCGGCGAAGAGCACACGATGAAGACCGTGATCCAGGTTCCCTAAGGCTCGTCGCAGTTGCCGTAGATGGTGTCAATCAGAGGAGCTTCCCACCGGCGTTTGGAAAACATGTAAGGCTGTTTGCCGGTCGAGAGCCGGACATCCGCGGTGTCCAGCTCTTTGGCAGAAGCGAGTCCAAAGACGCGAAAACTCTCGCGCAGAAATCTCCAGGATGAAAAGGCAAAAACCTGGTCCGTTTGTTCGACCCGGGACGGCTGAAGAACGAGGATGACCCCAGGCTGCGCCCGCGAGCTGCCTCGAGCGGATTTCGGCTTAATGATCGCGGTATATTCGCCGGCGGGGATCCTGGTGGCTGTCTGGTTCATTTGTTGCTCCAGCCAGTGGTATCGGCGCGAAATCCGATCCGTTTCTTCACTGTATTCAATTCAGACATTGAGCCGGGAAACGATGGCGTCGACGTCATACACGCATCCTCCCCACACACCTCCGCTGGCGTGCACCAACGCGGCCCACAGCCGGGTATCGTCGGGAAGCGCCGGGTGCGGCCTCAGATCAGCCCGGAGTGGCCGCGCGCTTAATCTGCGTGTCCCTTCCTCCGCGCCGAAGGTCTCCCGCGCGTCGCCCACCAGGTTGACGGACCCAGTCAACTTTTGCTGGTCGATCGTGATCTCGATCTGATCGCCATCCTGCAGCTTGCCGATTGCGCCCCCAGCTAGCGCTTCGGGCGAGACGTGTCCGATGCAGGCGCCGGTCGAGACGCCGCTAAAGCGGGCGTCGGTGAGCAGCGCCACGTGCTTGCCTGAGGGCAGCCACTTGAGCGCGGACGTGATCTGGTAAATCTCTTCCATGCCGGCGCCTGCCGGGCCGCCACAGACCAGCACCATGACGTCGTTCTCGCGGATCTCGCCATTTTTGATGGCGTGGATGGCCGACTCCTCGGAGATGAAGACGCGGGCCGGCCCCTGGTGATGAAAAATACCATCGCGGTCGATCAGCGATGGGTCGATGGCCGTGCTCTTGATCACGGAACCCTCGGGGGCCAGGTTCCCCACGGGGAAACATACGGTGGGGGTGAGCCCGCTGGACCGTGCGCGATCCGGATCCATGATGACGTCGTCGGGATTGATGCCGTCGCGCGCGGCCAGATTTTTGCGTAGCTCGTGGCGGCGTGGGCTGCTCTCCCACCAGTCCAGGCAGCTATCCAGCGTCTCTCCGGAAACGGTCTTTACCCGGGTGTTCAGCAGGCCCGCCCGTCTTAGGTGGAGCATCACCTCGGGAAGTCCTCCCGCCAGGAAGACCTGCACGGTGGCAAAGTTGCGGGGACCATTGGGCAGCGCGTCCACCAGGCGCGGGATGGTTCTGTTGACATGGGCCCAATCAGAGGCCACGGGGCGCTTGAGGCCTGCTGAGTAGGCAATTGCAGGGAGATGCAGCAGCAGGTTGGTGGATCCACCAAAGGCAGCGTGGGCCACCATGGCATTCTCGACGGATGCCTGGGTAAGCACATCACGGGTGCCAAGACCTAGTTGATGCAAGCGCAGGATGGCGCTGGCGGAACGGCGTGCCGCATCGAGCCAAATGGGCGCGCCGGAAGGGGCGAGCGCGGTGTGGGGAAGGGAGAGCCCCAGAGCTTCCCCGACGACTTGTGCGGTGGCGGCTGTGCCTAGAAACTGGCATCCGCCGCCGGGGGTGGCGCAAGCGCGGCAGCCCATCTCTGCCGCGGTCTCGAGGGTGATTTGTTTTTGCGCATAGCGTGCGCCGATGGTCTGTACTTTGCCTGCATCTTCGCCTGACTCGGGGAGAAGGGTGACTCCACCGGGGATAAGGATGGTTGGCAGTTCGCCGGCAGACGCCAGCGCCATCATCATGGCCGGCAGCCCTTTGTCGCAGGTGGCAATGCCGATCACGCCCATCCTGGTCGGCAGCGACCGCATCAGGCGGCGCAGCACGATGGCGGCATCGTTGCGAAAGGGCAGGGAATCGAGCATGCCGGTGGTGCCTTGGGTGCGTCCGTCGCAGGGGTCGGTGCAGGCGCCGGCGAAGGGGATGGCATCGAGCGATTTGAGAGTGATGGCTGCTTCGGCGACCAGCGCGCCAAGTTCCCAGTGGCCGGTATGAAAGCCGAGGGCGATGGGGGTTCCATCTGCGCCACGAAGGCCGCCGTGGGTGCTGAGGATCAGCACTTCCGAGCCGAGGAGCTTTTGCGGTTCCCAGCCCATGCCGGCGTTCTGGGTCAAGCCAAAGAGATTGCCTGAGGGTGCGTTGAGCAGCATTTCCGGCGTGATGGGCAGCAGGCCGCGGGGACCGGGCGCGTGGGTTGCCACGTCATTCAACTTTAGCGTGCTGGTTTCAAGGACCGATGCAAGGGAGATAGTAGGAATGGGTTTCTCCTGTCAGGGTCAATTGTAAGATGCCGCCATGGTTTTGGGACTAGAGCGGCGCCAGGTGGAAGGGGACGTGCATTTTGTCACGTTTAGTTGTTATCACCGGCTTCCTTATCTGGATACTCCCGTGTTGCGGAATCTTTTTGAGGATGTGCTGCAGAAGGTGCATTGGAGGTATCAATTTGACGTTATCGGTTACGTCGTAATGCCGGAACACGTCCATCTGCTGGTGAGTGAACCTGGCAAAGATTTGCTGGCCGTGAGCTTGCAGGCATTGAAGATTTCAGTGTCGAAGCGAGCCAAGGAGCGACCGTTCTGGCAGGCGCGCTACTACGACTTCAATGTATTCACCTTCGCAAAGCGTATTGAGAAGCTGGAATACATGCACTGGAATCCCGTGAAACGCGGACTCGTGGAAAAACCTGAAGATTGGCTCTGGTCGAGCTGTCGTTACTACCAAACCGGGGAACAAGGTAGAGTGAAGATCGCACCCTAAACTTTGTCCCTAAAGAGGACCCCGGGTGCCCCACATCTCGCTCGTTTTTCGCGAGATGTGGGATACCACGATGCTTGACCTGGTGTTTTTTCAAACGTCAAGAAAGAGCGGGCGGAGAGCAGTGGAATCCCACATCTCGCGAAAAACGAGCGAGATGTGGGGCACCCGGGGTTCAGTGGTATGGAAAGGCTGCAAAAACAATCTCATGGTTCGGTGGGTGGGAAAACCCTATGGAAAAACAACCTGATCCGTTGGCTTTCGTTTGTACGCTGCCCGAGGGCGCCCTCCGGCAGCGTCGGGCCGAGATACATGCTTTGTTAGAAACCCGAACAGCATTGACTCGCCATCCCGATGGCGTCGAAATGGAGTGGACGTTCTCTGAAGAAACCGCCCACACCTTGCTCGACTTCGTTCTCTTCGAGCGCACCTGCTGCGGGACCTTTACCTATGAGCTCAGCCTTTCCCCGCCGCACAGCAGCGTCACCCTCCGGCTGCGGGCACCCACGGATCAAGTCGAAGCACTCCAGGCGCTTTACTGCTGAATCTTCGTATCCGCCTTGCTTGGGGCAGCCGTCACTTGCGACGGCGTGGGTAGCTGGGAAGCATCCCACCCTCCGCCCAGAGCTTGCACTAGTTGAACCGCGCCGGTCATCTGCTCAATCTGCAGACTGGCCAACTGCTGCTGGTCGCTTAAGACCGTGTTCTGCAGCGTTACCACATCGATGTAGGGATCGATACCGGTCTGGTATCTTCCCATCTCCAGATTGAGAGCGGTTTGCGAAGACTCGACCGCGCCGCGCTGCTGCTGGATCTGCTGCGACAGGATACGGGTCTGGGCCAGGTAATCTTCGACCTGCTGAAAGGCAGTGAGGACCGTCTGCCGGTAGCTAGCTACGTCAGCGTTATAAATCGCGACGTATTGATGCAACTCCGCACTCAAGGCCGCGTTGTAAATGGGCTGGGAGAAAGTTGGGCCAACCGACCAGAAGCGGCTGGGCCAGTCAAGCAGATGCTTGAAGAGATAGCTATCAAAACCTCCACTCGCAGAGAGCGTCAAGGTAGGGAAGAAAGCAGTGTAGGCAACTCCAAGTTCCGCGTTGGCGGCGGCCATGGTTCGTTCGGCTGCGGCCACGTCGGGGCGGCGCTGCAACAGCAGAGAAGGCATGCCGACGGGAACCGGAGGAGGCGCGGTCAAGATCGGACGCGCGGGCAAGGAGAAATCGGAAGCCGGTTTGCCAATCAGGACCGCGATCGCGTGTTCATACTGCGCCCGTAAAATGCCCAGGTTGGTCAATGAGGACTGGGCCGCTTGAAGAGTGGCGCGCGCTTCTACTACCGAGAGTTGGTCGCCAATGCCGGTGTCGTATTGGGCCTGGTTGTAGTCCAACGCCTTCTGGTCGGCTGCCACGGTTTGGGTGTAGATCTGGATCAGAGCGTCCTGTCCGCGTATTTCAAAAAAGTATTCGGCCAAATCGGCCTGTTCAACCAGCCGCTCATTCTCCAGATCCGCGGCGCTGACCTGCGCGGTGTACTGCGCATTGCGGACTTCCTGGCGGATTCTGCCAAAGAGATCGGGCGTCCAGGAAACATCCAATGGCAGAGCGTAGATCTGGGATTCCTTTCCCGGGTTGGCCACGGTGGCATTCGAGCCAAGATTTTGGGAGGAACGCTGACGGTTGTAAGACGGCCCAAAACTGACCGTCGGGAAGTACTGCGCCCGGGCCTCGCGCACCAGTGCGCGGGACTCCATAAAATTCTCGAAGTACTGCTTCATGTTCTGGTTGTTGATGTTGACCTGGCTCTCCAGGTCGTTCAGCTCGGGATCGTTGAAAATGTTCCACCAGTCGCCGCGAATCTTCGCGTCGGCGGGTTGAGCCACGGTCCAGGTCCCGTTCTCCTGGGTTCCGTTCCCGTTGGTTCCCTGTGGCGGGTTTGCCGTCGGGCCGGGTGGCGGCGTTTCTTTGAAGGCAGGAGGGGGCTGAATGGCGGGCGGATGATACGCCGGCCCGATGTGGCAGCCGGTCACGAGCGTGCAAAGAAGCACACCAGTAAGCCAGCCGATATTGATTCGCCGATTCGTCGTCTTCTGCATACAAGCTTTCCTAGACGGCTCCCTCGGGATTAGCCGTGAAAGTGTCGTGATGTCTCCCCAGGGCCCGCAACCGCAGGCGATCCATATACAGATAGATTACCGGGGTGGTGTACAGAGTCAGCATCTGGCTCACGATCAAGCCCCCCACAATGGTAATGCCCAGCGGTTGCCGCAGCTCCGAACCGGTACCGGTGCCGAATGCCAGCGGGATCGCGCCAAACAGGGCAGCCAGGGTGGTCATCATGATCGGCCGGAAGCGCAGCATGCAGGCCTCGAAGATGGCATCGGTCGTGCTCTTGCCGTGCTCCCGCTCCGCAACCAGCGCGAAATCAATCATCATAATGGCATTTTTCTTCACCAGTCCGATCAGCAGCACGATGCCAATGATGGAGATGACGTTGAGATCATTATGGAACACTAGCAGAGCCAGCATGGCTCCGACACTGGCCGGAGGCAAAGTAGAGATGATGGTGAGCGGATGCACCAGGCTCTCGTACAAAATACCCAGCACGATGTACACCGCCAGCAGAGCCGTAGTGACCAGGATCGGCTCCGTCGCCAGGGATTGCTGATAGGCCTGGAGAGTGCCGGCGAAGAATCCGCGGATGGTCGATGGCAGACCGAGCTTGGTCTGTAACTGGTTGATGGCCAGGGTGGCGTCACTCAACGACAGGCCAGGCGCGAGGTTGAAGGATACCGTCACGGATGGAAACACGCCGGTATGGTTCACTTGCAGCGGGGTGGTGCTGGGACGGAACGTGCTGACCGCACTGATGGGCGTCACCCCGTTGCCTGCAGCCCTGGGATAGGTGTAGTTCAGCCCCTCAGGAGACTGGAAGAACCTGGGCGCTACTTCCAACACCACGTAGTACTGATTCAACTGGGTGTAAATCACCGATGCTTCGGACTGGCCGAAGGCACTGTAAAGGGCGCTATCGATCGCCTGCGAAGTAAGGCCCAGGCGGGCGGCCGTGACCCGGTCGTAAGTCAGGAATTCATCCAGACCGCCATTTTGCTGATCGCTGTTCACATCCTGGAAGCCGGGAAGTTTTTTGATCTGCGCCAGCAGGATCGGTCCCCAGTGAGTGAGATCGGTCACATTGTCCGCCTGCAGCGTGTACTGGTAGAGGGCGTTGCTGCCCCGTCCGCCGATACGCAGATCCTGTGCGGCCTGCAGAAATACCGAAGCCACTGGCAAGCGATTCAGCTTAGGACGGAGGCGGTTGATGATTTCCGGCGCGCCGATCTTGCGCTGGTCGAGCGGCTTGAGAGCAACGTACACAAATCCACCATTGCTGGCGCCGTTGCCGCCGGTGTAGCAAATCACGTTCTGCACCGCGGGATCAGCCTTGACGGTCTTGACGATCGCACGCGCCGAGGCTTCCATGACCGGAAAGGAGGCGTCCTGAGGCCCCTGTATGCCGCCGACCAGTGCGCCGGTGTCTTGCTGCGGGAAGAAGCCTTTGGGAATCTTGATGATCAGCACCACGTTCAGCGCGATGGTCAGCAACAGCACCACCAGCATCAAGCCCGAATTGTCCAACACCCAGGAGAGGGAGTGCTTGTAGATATTCAGCATCCCGTCAAAGAAACGTTCGCTGGCGCGATAAATACGCCCGTGCTTCTCTCCCCTGGGGTCTTTGAGCAAGTGAGCGCACATCATCGGAGTGGTGGTTAAGGAGATCACCATGGAGACCAGGATGGCGGTCGACAGGGTGATGGCAAACTCACGGAAGAGGCGGCCTACAATGCCGCCCATCATCAGCAGAGGAATGAAAACGGCGATCAACGACGTGCTCATGGTCAGCACGGTGAAGCCGATTTCCTTGGCGCCTTTGAGCGCGGCCACCGCCGGGGGAAAGCCCATTTCCAGGTAGCGGGAGATATTCTCCATGACCACGATGGCGTCATCCACCACGAAGCCGGTGGAGATGGTGAGCGCCATCAGCGAAAGATTGTCCAGGCTGTAGTCAAGCAGATACATCACGGCGAAGGTGCCGATCAGCGAGACGGGAACCGCGACACTGGGAATCAGGGTGGCGCGGGCATTGCGCAGGAACACAAAAACCACCAGGATGACCAGGATGACCGACAGGATCAGCGAGGATTCGACGTCGTGCAGCGATGCCTTGATGGTGGTGGTGCGGTCCAGAATCACCGTGGCCTTGATGCCCTGCGGCATCACCGCCTGCAGAAAGGGGAGCTGGTCGCGGATGCGTTGGTTGGTCTGGATGATATTGGCGCCCGGCTGGCGGAAGATGATCACGCCGATGGAGGGAATCCCATTGGTGAAGCCGGCGGTGCGGATGCTCTGGGCGGCGTCGGTAACATCGGCGACGTCAGCAAGACGGACCGCCAGCCCGTTGTGCTGGCCCACGATCAAGGGCTTGTATTCATCGGCCTTGGAAAGCTGCCCGTCGGTGACGATATCCACCGTCACCGGCCCGTCGGTGAGCTGTCCCCGCGCCAGGTCAGAATTCTGCAGGCTCAGCATGGACTGGATATTCCCGAGCGTCAGTCCGTAGCGATTCAGCTGCACCGGGTTTACATCGACGCGCACCGAGGGATAGGCGCCGCCGCCCACACCCACCTGTCCCACGCCCTGAATCTGCGACAGCTTCTGCTCCATGATGGTGGAGGCCGCGTTGTATATGGTCTGCCGGTCGTACTTATCCGAGGTCAGACTCATGATCATGATGGGCGCGTCGGCCGGGTTGACCTTGCGGTAGCTGGGGTTGGAGGGCAGGTTGGCGGGCAGGTAGGTCCTGGCCGCATTGATGCCGGCTTCCACGTCGCGCGCGGCGGCGTCGATGTTGCGGCTCAGGTCGAACTGCAGGGTTACGTTGGTGCTGCCCAGAGAGCTGGACGACGTCATCTCCGTGATCCCGGCGATGTGGCCGAACTGACGTTCCAGCGGAGTGGCGACCGAAGACGCCATGATCTGCGCGCTGGCCCCGGGCAGGCCGGCGGAGACCGAAATGGTCGGAAAGTCGACCTGCGGCAAGGGCGAAACCGGCAACATTTGAAACGCGATTATGCCGGCCAGCGCGATCGCTGCCGTGAGCAGCGTGGTGGCTACCGGGCGGCGAATAAAGGGACTGGACAGGCTCATATTTCACCTGCCGGCATGGGCTCAGGGCCGCCGCCATGCCTGCTGCCTGCGCCCGCAAAGCGTTGCGACAGGTTGTCGAAGAAGATGTAAATGACGGGCGTGGTGTACAGGGTGAGCACCTGGCTCAGTAGCAAACCGCCGACCATGGCAATGCCCAGTGGGCGGCGAAGTTCGGAGCCGATGCCCGTGCCAAAGGCCAGCGGGATGCCGCCCAGCAAGGCCGCCATGGTGGTCATCATGATCGGCCGGAAGCGCAGCAGGCTAGCCTCGTAGATCGCATCGGTCGAGTTCAGGCCACGCTGGCGCTCCCCTTCCAGCGCGAAATCGACCATCATGATGCCGTTCTTTTTCACGATACCGATCAGCAGGATGATGCCGATAATCGCCACCACGCTCAGGTTCTGCTTGAACAACATCAGCGAAAGCAACGCACCCACGCCGGCCGAAGGCAAGGTGGAGAGAATGGTGATGGGATGGATAAAGCTCTCGTAGAGCACACCCAGAACGATGTACACCGTGACCAGGGCGGCGAGAATCAGCAGGGCTTCGTTCGACAGTGAGTTCTCGAAGGCCGCAGCCGTTCCCTGGAAGCTCCCCTGGACGCTGGGGGGGAAGTTCAAATCCTTGGCAGCCTTGTTGATTACGGTGAGGGCATCCCCCAGGGCCGCATTGCCGGCCAGATTGAAGGAAATCGTCACCGAAGGGAACTGACCCTGGTGATTGATCGAAAGCAGCTCCGTACCCCGAGAAACGTGGGTGAAGGCGGCCAGCGGGACAGCGTTGCTGGGAGTGGAGCTGGTGGTGGTATTGGCGGAACTGGAGCCGGTGGTGTTGGTCGTGGGCGCCAGGGTTTTCGCCGGAGGGGTGAGCACTCCGGAGGAAGGGGTGTAAAGGGCCGACTCGGTGGTTGCATTCGAACCGGCAGACGCCGATGCCGATGCCGAGAAGGAAGTGCTGGCGGCCGCGCCGCTGGCCCCCGAGGAGGCGTTGGATTGAATGTATAGCTTGTTCAGCTTGCCCGGATCCTTCTGAAATTGCGGCTGCGCCTCCAGGATCACGTGGTACTGATTGAGCTGGGTGTACATGGTGTTGATTTGCCGCTGGCCGAAGGCGTCATACAGGGTATTGTCGAGCGTCGAGGGGGCGAGGCCCATCCGCGAAGCGCTGACCCGGTCGATCCCTAACGTCACCGTAAGACCGCCGGTTTGTTGGTCCGTGGCTACGTCTTCCAGCTGCGGCAGTTGCTTCAGCTTGTCGACGAAGCGATTGGACCACTGATTCAGCTCGTTTACGTCCGGATCTTCGAGCGTGTACTGATATTGGGTCCGGCTTACCCGGTCGTCGACGGTGATGTTCTGCACCGGCTGCATGTAGAGCTTGATCCCGCCCACCTGGGCCAGGCTGTTGTTGAGGCGGCGGACCACATCCGCGGCGCTCAGATCACGCTGGTTCAGCGGCTTGAGGTTGATCGACATGCGTCCGCTGTTCAGGGTGGTATTGGTCCCGTCGGCGCCGATGAAGGAGGAGAGGCTTTCGACCGCCGGATCCTGCAGGATGATTTTGGCCAGTTCCTGCTGCGCAGAAGCCATGGCCTGGAAGGAGATAGAAGCGGGCGCCTGCGAGATTCCCTGGATCACGCCCGTATCCTGAATGGGGAAGAAGCCTTTGGGGATGATGATGTAGAGGATGACGGTGAGCACCAGCGTGCCCAGCGCCACCAGCAGCGTTATCCCCTGGAATTGCAGAACCACCCGCAGGGTGCGCCCGTAGAAGGCAATCATGCGCTCGAAGACACGTTCCGATGCCTTGTAAAACCGGCCCTCCTTCTCCTTCGGATTGTGGCGCAGGATACGCGAGCACATCATCGGGGTGAGGGTCAGCGAGACCACCGCGGAGATGATGATGGTGACCGCCAGGGTCACGGCGAACTCGCGGAACAAGCGGCCCACCACGTCGCCCATAAAGAGCAGCGGGATGAGCACGGCGATCAGCGACACTGTGAGCGAAACGATGGTGAAGCCGATCTGCTCCGCGCCTTCGAGGGCCGCCTGCATGGGCGTATGGCCTTCTTCCAGGTAGCGGGAGATGTTCTCGATCATGACGATGGCGTCATCCACCACGAAGCCGGTGGAGATGGTGAGCGCCATCAGCGACAGGTTGTCGAGTGAGTAGCCCAGCCCATACATGGCGGCGAAGGTGCCGACGATCGACAGCGGCACCGCCACGCTGGGGATGATGGTGGCATAAAGGTTACGTAAGAAAAGAAAGATCACCATCACCACCAGGGCGATGGTCAGCATCAGCTCGAATTCGACGTCCGCGACCGAGGCCTTGATGTCCGTCGTGAGGTCGGTCAGGGTGGTGACCTCAATGCCTGACGGAAGGTTGGCCTGCAGTTGGGGCATCAGCAGCTGAATGCTCTTGACTACGCTGATGGTGTTGGCGCCGGGCTGGCGCTGTACGTTGAGGATGACCGCGGGGGTCTGGTTCATCCAGGCCGCCTGCTTGGTGTTCTCCACCCCGTTCACAACGTTGGCTACGTCGTGCAGAAATACGGGGGCGTTGTTGCGATAGGCTACGACGACATCTTTGTAGTCGGCGCTGGTGACCAATTGGTCGTTGGCGTCGATCTGGTAATCCTGGCGGGGTCCGTCAAAGTTTCCTTTGGCCTGGTTTACGCTGGCGGCGACCAGCGCGGTGCGCACCGCCTCCATGTCGATGCCGTAGGACTGCAGCTGTGCCGGGTTTACCTGGATGCGCACGGCCGGCTTCTGGCCGCCGCTGATGCTGACCAGCCCTACGCCGTTCAATTGCGAAATCTTGGGCGCCAGGCGGGTGTCGACCATGTCCTCCACCTGGGAGAGGGGCAGTGTTTTGGAGGTGATGCCCAGCGTCAGCACGGGCGCGTCCGCGGGATTGGTCTTGCTGTAGATGGGCGGCGCCGGCAGATCCGCGGGCAGGAAGCTTTGCGCGGCGTTGATGGCCGATTGCACCTCTTCCTCGGCGATGTCGATGTTCAGGGAGAGGTTGAACTGCAGCACCACGACCGAGGTGGCGCCGGAGCTGGTCGAGGTCATCTGGCTCAGACCCTGCATTTCGCCGAACTGGCGTTCCAGCGGCGCCGTCACCGTGGTAGCGACCACGTCCGGGCTGGCCCCGGGATAGAACGTAAGCACCTGGATGGTCGGGTAGTCGACCTCAGGCAGAGCCGAGACCGGCAACTGCGTGTAGGCCACGATGCCTACCAGCATGATGGCGGCCATCAGCAACGAAGTCGCGACCGGCCGCAAAATAAATGGACGGGACGGGCTCACGGGGCATTCGTCTCGCTGTTGGAAGGAAGAAGCACCTGCTTGGTGACGGTGACCTTGGAGCCGTCCTGCAGCTTTTCAAAGCTGCTGTCGGCCACAACATCTCCTGCGTTTAGCCCCTGTACTTCCGTGTTTGGCCCTTCACTTACACCCGGCTTGATGTTGTGGATGTGGGCCTCGCCGTTCTGGATCAGAAAGACGAACGAGGCGTCTCCGTTGTGCTGGATGGCCGAGGACGGAATCAGGATCACATTGTCCAGGGTCTTCAGCAGCAGGCGGGCATTCACAAACAGATTGGGGAAGAGAAGGTTGTTCTTGTTGTCGAAGATGGCGCGCAGTTTCAGCGTGCCGGTAGTGGTGTCGATCTGGTTATCGATGCTGAGCAGCTTTCCCGCTGCCAGCTTGGTCTCTTCGGAGCGATCGTAGGCATCGACCGGCAGCGGCTTGCCCAGGCGCATTTGCTGTTGCAGTTGGGTCACGCTGTCTTCAGGGATGGTGAAGACCACGGTGATGGGCTGCATCTGGGTGATGACCACCAGCGGCGTGGTGCTGTTGGCGGTTGCCAGGTTACCGGGGTCGACCAGGCGAAGACCCACGCGGCCGTCAATCGGGGAGGTGATGTGGCAGAAGGCCAGTTGCGTCTGATCGTATTGCAGGGTCCCCTGATCCGCCTTGACCGTGCCCTGGTCCTGCAGCACCAGCTTCTCCTGGTCGTCGAGGGTCTGCTTGGGGATGGCATTGCGCGCCCAGGCATCCTGGTAGCGCTTGAGGTCCATTTGCGCCTGCGCCAGCAGGTTGGTATCGCGCTCCAGCGCTCCCTGGGCCGTGAGCACGTTGGCTGCATAGGGGCGAGGGTCAATCTGGATCAGAGGCTGGCCTTTGTGCACCAACTGGCTTTCGCGGTAGAGCACCTGGGTGATGGTGCCGGTGACCTGGGCGTTGATGGTGTCGGTATAAACCGGGGTCACGGTGCCGATCGCCTGCAGGTAGACACCGATGCTGCCCTTGTTGGCGGTGACGGTGTTGATGGTCACGGTTGCCCCGGCAGCGCCTCGCCTGCCCGCCGGACGCGCAGCCGATTGCACGTGATGGGTCAAAATCCACCAGAAAAGCAGGCCGAAGAGAAGAAGAATGACCACCCATACCACGATGCGGATCAGCCCGGAGCGCTTGGGAGGGGGTAATTGATGGTCTGGTCCAATATGGGACTCGGTAGCGCGCGGCTCCGCTACGTCTCGCCTGTCTCGAATGTCGTCTTGCATCAATGGATCTGGTGCCCCTCTTTCTTGTTGCTGCTGCAAATGTCAGTCCGGGAAGGGTAATTCACAGGTAGGGACGACAGCGCGCACGGGAGGACGTTATCAGAAGGTTTTGCATAACCACCCAAGGAAGCTGATCGGTACTAAAAAAGGCAGATCCTGACCCGCAGTCATCATTTATTCACGAACCGTGGGACAAGCCTCTGGCCCAAGAAATTCTTCGGCACGTAAACCATAGACGATGCATCCGCGTCAGGAGACGCACGCCGCGTCTACCCAGGACTGGGATGAGGATAACGCAGTCGGGGACGTCCACGATAGTGCGGGCTATAGGGTGGAAGAGGAACGTCCGTGCGGATGCATCTCATGGAAGCAAGCTGCGCATCCTAATTCGGGCAATCGATCGCTGATCGTTACGTTTGTCCATGCCGGTGTTGTTGCTTTGCTAGCTTGCCGGGGCAGCGGCCTTCTTCTGGCTTTTGACTTTGGCCCAACGCTTGCGTTGCGCGTCAGCGATGGCGCGGCGTGCCTTAGCGCTTAGCTTGCGCCGCGGCGCCGGCCCGGCGGCAGTGTCCTTGGCTGCCGCTGCCGGCAGACGGCCTGCCGCTCTCCGCGAGGATGGCCCGAGCCTGGCGCAACCTCGCGATCTCTTCGTCGATGGCGTTCAGTATCTGGTCGTTCAAGCTTGTTCCTTTCGGGCCGAAAGGGCCGCATCGTTACCGGTATCTCAAAAAGAATAACAGGTTCGGGCGGATTTTCCCTGGATGAAGCACTCTAGAACGGGGAGCATTCCTGTAAGGGAAACGCTGCGATCAGCAACAATATGTAATCAATACAGTTACTTTTTGGTGGTCACCCTGAGGCCGGTTACCCTGGTGCGCGCGAGTAATGGCGCTAAAGTGACACCACTCGTTCGCTGCGCTACCCGTTTCGTAAGATAGCGTTCTTCTGAATTTCCATTAGTCTCACTCTTGCAGGAAGTCGCGGTCACACCAGGGGGAACGATGAAGCGGGTTACCAAGTCAATTCAAGTGGCGATGCTAGCGGCGGCGGGCGCCGTACTGGCAGCCGGTTGTGCAGATAGCAGAGTGGCGAGCAAGGAGAATCTTGCTGTTGCCCTCAACCACGATTACTCAGTCAATCAGGATTGCCTGTTTGCCAAGCCCATGCCTTTTCCTTACGAGGTAGCGGTGAATGACAAGCTGCTGGCGGAAACGCGCCGCCGCTTGGATGCGCTGGCCGAGGCTGGATTGTTGGAGAAGGAACAGAACCCTGAGGGCGGCCAGGTTATCAATCGTTATGTACTGACGGCTGCCGGCAGCCGGACGGAAGGCAAGGGCCGCTTCTGCTACGGTCGCCGCGAAGTAACCAGCGTGGAGAAGTTCACTCCGCCGGTCGATTATCAAGGCATGCCTTTGACTAAAGTGGAATACCACTTTGTGTTGAAGAACCCACCCAGCTGGGCCAAGCAGGATGAAGTACGGAACGCCTTTCCGATGGTGGCAAAAGCCACGTCGGAAGAACCGGTCGATGAGGCCACGCTGCTGCTGACTCACGATGGTTGGGTTCTAACCTACTAGTAAGCCTCCTAGGCGCTCTTATTTGGCAGGTTGTTTGGCCGATAAGAGCGCCATTCTTTTTGGATCTCTACCCGCAACCAATCCACGGGTATCCCTAAGCCCTCGACGGGTGCCCCATTTCGCCCCAGCGTACATGGGCGAAAAGATGGGGCGAAGCCCCCGCCATTGCTTGAGCACTGGAATGAAAGCAATCGAAACAAGTCGTTTTCGGCCCATGTACGCTGGGGCGAACATGGGGCACCCGTCGAGGGCTTGGGATACTCGAGGACTAGTTGCGGGGAAAGATTACGAGCTGAGCAGGATGCGGAGGTCGCGCAGATTGTTATGCGTGGGGCCGGTGACCAGGGTGTCGCCCAGCGCGGTGAAGAGCGGATAGGCATCGAAGCGATCAAGCGCAGAGGCAGCATCGATTCCCATAGCCTGTGCGCGAGCCACCGTGGTCGCATCGGCAATCGCACCCGCGGCAGCGCTGTTTCCATCGATGCCATCGCTGCCGGCGCTGAGCACCACCATCGAACCTCGCTCCGCCAGTTCGAGCGCGCAGGCCAGAGCGAATTGCTGGTTGCGCCCACCGGCGCCGTGATCGCGGCCCAGGCGCACCGTCACCTCGCCGCCCGAGAGCAGGCACAGCCTCCGATACTGGCTGCGCAATTGATCGAAGCGGCCCAGTAGATAACGGGCAGCATCGCGGTAGTCCCAATCGTCACAACTGTTGTCGATCACCACTTCATAACCCAGCCTAATCGCCTGCGCCCGCGCTGCCTCTATCAGATCGTCGCTGGAGAGCAGCACTTCGACCGGCGCCTCGCGGAGAGACGGTGTATCAGGCAGGGCGGGATCGTTGAAGAAGGCCTGCAATGCGGGGAAAAACGCTCCTGCAGGTGGTAGCGCTCGAGAATCTCGCGGCATTCCGCAACGGTAGACGAGTCAGGAAGCGTGAGACCCGACGCCAGGGCATCGAGATACCTGGGCGCTACGTCCGACACAAGCAAGGAGAATCGCGCCGCCTGAGGAGCGGCTGCCGCCAGCCGGCCCCCCTTGACCGCGGAGAAGTGCTTACGCACGGTGTTGATCTCCGCGATCGTGGCCCCCGAACCCACCAGCGCCTGGTAGAGTACCTGGGTCTCTGCAAGCGAAATGCGTTTGTCCAACGGCAGTTCGAACATGGCGGAACCGCCGCCGCTAATCAGAAAGAAAACGAAGTCCCGGGGGCCCGTCTGTTGCAGCAGCCGCAGCGCAGCCGCCGCGGAGTCGAAAGAATCCTGGTTGGGCAAGGGATGGCCGCCGGTATAGTAGTCGACGCCGCTGATCCGCTCCGCAGGCAGCAAAGGGGCGCAGCATATGCCCCCAGCAAGGCGATAAGGCAGCCGCGCCTCGTAGGGCTTCCAACATGGGCAGAGCCGCTTTGCCCACAGCCACGGCGTAGTGCCGGTCATAATGCTCTAAGGACATGGAGTCCCAGCGAAGGCGATCGAAGGCGGCAGGAATGCTGGAGGCCGCGAGCGCCTGATGGAAAATTCTGCGTGCGTCGTCCGCCAGGGTCATGGCGGCGTCACTCGGGGAAGAAAGTGGGTTTCGATCCAGGCTGCTCAAGGCAGACTGCATCTGCTCCAGTCTGCCCTTGAAGAAATGATCGGCGCCCTCTACCAGCACCAGCTCCGCCGGGGGCGCCGCGCCGGCTATCATGGCTACCACCACCTCCGGCGGTCCATACTCATCCTCTGTTCCGCTGATAAACAGCTTGGGCTGGCTGCATCCGGCGAGAAAACGGTAGTGATAGTCCCGCCCCCCGGCACGGACCGGAAGCCCCAGGGCTGCGATTCCGCTGACCCGTTTGTCGCCGCAGCAGGCGTGCAAACCCACGCTTGAGCCAAAAGAGAAGCCGGCGAAGAGAATAGGCCGGTGGTATTCCCGCTCCAGCCAATCGAGCGCAGCGTGAACATCGTCCACTCTCGCCATGTCCGTTGTCGTGCGTACCCTCGCTCAAGCCGGCGCCGCGAAAATTGAAGCGCAGCACGGGTAGCCCATAGCCTTGGAAAGTCTTCATGGCGTGATACACCACCTTGTTGTGCATGGTTCCGCCAAACAGCGGGTGAGGATGGCACACCAGGGCAGCGTAGGGCGCATCGTCCTCGCCCTCGTTTAGCAGCGCTTCGATCCGGCCTGCCGGCCCGCGCAGATCGTCAATGCTGCGCAGCAGGGAAGAGTTCATGCCCGTATCCTAAAGTATTTCGAACAGGCGGCTCATTTATGCTGAACTACGATGAAGCCTCTCGACCCCATTGCCCTGACGCGCCGCCTGGTCGACATTGAATCGCTCACCTATAACGAGGGAGCAGTCGGGGAATACCTCGACACCTTTCTGCGCGAGCGAGGCTTTGCCGTGGAACGGATGGCGGTGGCGCAGCCCACGCCCAGCCACTACAGCGGCCCACGCTTCAACGTCTATGCCGGCAACGGAGGGCGGCCCGATGTCGTGCTTTCCACGCACATGGATACGGTGCCTCCTTTTATTCCCAGCCGCGAGGATGACCTCTATCTCTATGGTCGCGGCGCTTGCGATGCCAAGGGGATCATCGCGGCGCAAGTGGCGGCCGCCGAGCGGCTGCGCGAGGCCGGCGTGGCCGTCGCCCTGCTGTTCGTGGTCGGGGAGGAGCGCGATTCGGCGGGAGCGCGGTTGGCCAATCTGCACGCCAAGGGCAGCCGCTTTCTCATCAACGGCGAGCCCACCGACAACCGCCTGGCGTTGGCCTCCAAGGGAACGCTGCGGGCCGAAATCCGCGCCCACGGCACCATGGCTCATTCCGCTTACCCGGAGCTGGGCGATAGCGCCGTGCACAAGCTGGTGCACGCGCTCAGCCGGCTGCTGGCGCTGGAGCTGCCCACCGTCGAAGGAGTGGGTCCAAGCACGCTGAACATCGGCCTGATCCACGGAGGACATGCACCCAATGTCATTGCCGACTCCGCCGTCGCGTCGCTGCTGATCCGGCTGGTGGGCCCCTCCGAGGAAACCCGGAAAGCCATTGAGCAGGCGGTCGCCGGCTTGGCGGAGGTGGAGTTCACCCTGGAAATTCCCTTTATCCGCATGCGCCAGGTGGAGGGCCTGGAAACCATGGTGGCCGCCTTCACCACCGATGTCCCCGCGCTGAGCAACTGGGGTGAGCCGCTGCTGCTGGGCCCGGGCTCTATCCATGTGGCGCATACGCCGTTTGAGAAGATTGCCAAGCGCGAGCTGCTGGCGGCCGTGGACCTGTACTTCGATGTTGCCCGGCGGCTCGTCGCATGAGATGAAGACTTTCGGCTGGCTGACGCGGGTGAAATACGGATTGCTGGCAGCCGTGGCAGGCTGGTCCGCCGGTTGGCTGGTGAGCTTTCCCTTCAAGCTGTCTCTTGCCTGGCGCTATGTGGATGGAGACTTCCGCCGGTTGCCCATTTCTCTGGCCAAAGGATTGTTGGTGTGGGCCGGCTTCAGTCTCTTCATGGCCATGGCCGGATTCCTGCCCCTGGTGCTGCCGTCGGTTGTACTGATTCCTCCCGGCTGGATTGTCCGCTGGCGCGGCTTCTTGATTCCGGCAGCCCCGCTCGCGGCTAGTCTCCTTATTTACCGGCGCATGGGGTTGTTGAACCTTTATCACTTCCGAAATCCATCGGTCTGTGCAGTGAGTTCTTTTTTTCCGCCCTTAATTTTTTTGTCATCACATTCGCCCTGGTGGTGGTGTGGACGTACGTGGTGCTGGCCCGGCGGCGGCTGGCGGAAGGTAGACTTGACAGTAGATGACACACCCTACCAATGAGCTCGCCGAAGCCTCATCCTCGTACCTGCGGTCCGCCATGCACCAGCCGGTCGAGTGGCACGAATGGGGAGCCAAGGCCTTTACCCTCGCAGCCGAGGAAGACAAACCCATCCTGCTCGATATCGGGGCTGTGTGGTGCCACTGGTGCCATGTGATGGATCGGGAGAGCTATGAAGATCCGCGACTGGCGGAGGTTATCAACCAGAACTTCATCGCCGTCAAAGTCGACCGCGACGAACGTCCGGATGTGGATACCCGCTACCAGGCTGCGGTAAGCGCCATCAGTGGGCAAAATGGATGGCCCCTGACCGCGGTGCTGACGCCCCAGGGCCAGCCGTACTTCGGGGGAACGTATTTCCCCCGGGACGAGCGCTACGGCCGCCCCGGTTTCGAGCGCGTGCTGCGCACCATGGTGGATGCCTGGAAGACGCGCCGCGACGAGGTGCTGGAGTCGGCCGGCAGCGTAGTGGAGGCGATTGAATACAACGAGAATTTTGCCGGCCGTGCGGGCAATCTGAGCCTGGGCATCGTGGACCAGATGGTGGCGTCGGCGCTGGATAAATTCGATCGCCACAACGGAGGCTTCGGCTCCCAGCCCAAGTTTGCCCATCCCTCGGCCATCGACCTGCTGCTCGATGTGGCCGGGCGCACGGGCAACGAGGCGGCGCGGGAGGCGGCCATGGTGACCCTCAAAAAGATGGCGCGCGGCGGGGTCTACGATCAGCTGGGCGGCGGGTTCCATCGTTACTCAGTCGATGAGGCCTGGGTCGTGCCGCACTTCGAGAAGATGCTGTACGACAACGCCGAGCTGCTGAAGAACTATGTGCACGCTTTTGAGACCTATGTCGATCCCCAGTCGGCAAACGTAGCCAGGGACATCATCCGCTGGATGGACGCGTCGCTTACGGACCGCGAGCGGGGAGGCTTCTATGCCTCGCAGGATGCGGACATCGATCTGGAGGATGATGGCGATTACTTTACCTGGACGCGGGCCGAAGCCGCGGCCGTGCTCAGCCCGGAAGAGATGGAAATCGCCGCGGCCTACTACGACATCGGCGACCTGGGGGACATGCACCACAATCCCGCGAAGAACGTGCTTCATGTGAAGCAGACCCTGTCGGCGGTGGCGGAGCGCGCGGGCAAGCCTCTCGATCAGGCTGCCGAGCTCTTATCCGCAGCCCATGCCCACCTGCTGGCGGCGCGGCGGGAACGCCCCACGCCCTTCATCGACACCACCGTCTACACCAACTGGAATGCGCTCGCGGTTTCCGCCTATCTGGAGGCGGCGCGGGCGCTGCACATGCCGGAGGTAAAGGCCTTTGCGCTTCTTACTTTGGACCGGCTGCTGAGTGAGGGTCTGCAGGCGGAACGCGGGCTGGCCCATGTGATTTCCTATACCGGCGGCGGCGAGACCAAGTGGGTTGCGGGCATGTTGGACGATTATGCCTTACTTATCCATGCTTGCCTGGATGGTTGGCTGGCGACCGGCGCCATGAAGTATTACCAGGCGGCGCTGGACTTAGCCGACCGCATGGTGGCGGAGTTTTATGATCCCGTGGGCGGAGGCTTTTTTGATGCCGCCGCCAAGGGTCCGGAATTGCTGGGCGTGCTGACGGCACGGCGTAAGCCTTTGCAGGATTCCCCTACGCCGGCGGGAAATCCAGCAGCAGCGGCTGCGCTGTTGCGGCTGGAAGCGCTCAACGGAAGGGCCGATCTGCGCGAGAAAGCGGAGGATACTCTGGAGGCGTTTGCCGGGGTGGTGAGCCACTTCGGGCTCTACGCGGGAACCTACGGCCTGGCGCTCGAGCGCCTGCTGCTGCCGCCCATACAGGTGGTCGTGATCGGCGAAGACGCCGCGGCCGATGAGCTGGAGGCGGCTGCCATCGTAGGGTACGCGGTGAACAAGAGCGTGGTCCGGCTGACCCGGGAGCAGGTTGAGCGGCCCTCTGCCCCCGTTGCTGGCCGAAACCCTGCCCCTGCTCCCCGACCTGAAGGAAGCGCATAGCTTCGCGGTGGTGTGCAAGGGAACCTCCTGCCTGCCGCCGACTGCGGACCCAGACCAACTGCTCGCCCTGCTACAGAACTAAGGACGCGAAAGCCTCGTTGGGGAAAAACAATGGCAGGGGCTCCGCCCATCTTTTTCGGACCCATGTACGCCGGGGCGAACATGGGGCACCCGTCAGGTGCACCGTCGATGTCTAGCTTTGCTCCCCGGTAAAAGGGTTTGTTTCGTTGGGCTTAGCGGTTGTGGGGTCGGCGGGTTTGGGGGCTTCTGCCTCGCGAGCCGCGTTCGTGGTCTGCCCGCTTCCACTGAGCACCCGGTAGGGGCTCCCCGGGAGTAAGTGGTGCTCTTCCAGAGCCAGGCGGATGCGCCGCTGCATCTCGCGCATGGCATCAAATTGCCTGCGCGGCAGCGTCCTGATCTGAATGGGGTAAATGACCTCGGTGCCCTTGATGGAATCCACCCCGAAAACCTGCGGATCTGCGATGAAAACATCTTTGAATGCCGGCTCGTTCCGCACCTCGAGCGCAATCTGCTTCAACAGCGGGATCACCTGGTCAGGATTGGCGGAGAAGTCTACCGAGACATTTAGCGTGGAGACTGAGAAGTCGCGGCTCTGGTTGGCCACATTGGTGATCTGGCTGTTAGGGATGAGGTAGAGCGTGCCGTCAAAACCACGAACGGTGGTTTTGCGCAGGGTCATGGAATCCACAATCCCCGTCATCCCCGCCAAGGTCACCACGTCGCCTACGTTGTACTGGTCCTCAATCAGGATCAAAACGCCGTTTAATACGTCTTTCACGATGGTTTGCGCGGCCAGGCCGATAGCTACTCCAGCGACCCCTGCACTGGCCAGAAACGGCCCCAGGTTGAAGTGCAGGACGTTCTCCATGATTTGCAGGAAGGCCAGGAAGCCGACGATGACGATCCCGGTGGCGCGGATGACCGTGGCCAGGGTGCGAATCTGCGCGCCACGCGCCGGTCCTACCGTGTCCCGGCGCTCGGCGACCTTCAGGATGCGGCCGGTGACGAAGTTGACCAGCAGGATCAGTGCCCAGGCGTATAGGGCTATAAAGAGCAGCTTGGGCAAGCCGACGTGGAGAAATTCCTGTACGTCGGAAAGCCACTCCTGGTTGAGGCCGCGAAGAAACGAAGACGTAGGATCCGACCTGCGGAGAAGAGAGGCAAGGAAGAAAAAGGTGGCGTACACTGACCTCCTATGATGCCATACCGGCGATGGGTAGTTGCGGGGATACTCGGGTTGGGACTGGCCTTAACGGCTGGTGCTCCAGGGCAATCTCCGGCTCAAGATCCCCCGGATGAGCCGCCGCCGGAGCAGGCCGCCCCGCCCGCGCCCGCCGCCGATCCAGCGCAGGAGCAACTACAGAAAGACACGGAACATTTGCTGCAATTGGCGCAGGAGTTGAAACTGGAGGTCGCCAAGGCAGGAAGCAACACTTTATCGTTGACCGCGCTGCGCAAAGCAGACGAGGTCCAGAAGCTAGCCAAAAATCTTAAAGAAAAAATGAAGGAACGAGGGCAAGTGTCTCAAAGCAAGCCGTGATCGGAAGGTAATTCCAAGGGGATGTGAGGTTGATGTGAGCAACATATCGCGCACAGGTTTGCGGCGGCTGCGAGTGGCCCTGGTGGGAGGAGCGACTTTGGCGGCTAGCCTGGGTTTGGCGGCACCCCAGGTCAACAGTAGGGTTCCCACCGCGGATACGACCTTGCCTGCTGACGGCATGGACCGCGGGCGCTTTGGGGAGGAGGAAGAACCTTACGTGGCCCGGGAAATGCTGGCCAAGCAGATGAGGCGGCTTCGGGAAGAGCATCAGAAAGAAGTGTTCAGCGATACCGACCGGCTGGTGCAGTTAGCGACTGCGTTGAAATCAGAAGTCGATAAGGGAGATAAGTCCGACTCCGATGTAATGAAAGAAGTGGACGAGATCGGGAAGCTGGCCAAAAGGGTCAGCGACAGAATCAAGACGCAGTAGAAAGCATGGGTATTGAACCTTACCGCCTGGACACCTAAGTCATTCCTCGCCTTACGGGACTACAACGGCAGGAAATTCGGCTGCCGATGTGGCGGCAGGCGTCACCGTGGGTCTGGTCGCCTTGCCGCTCTCGATGGCGTTTGCCATTGCCTCAGGCGCCCCGCCAGAGGCTGGTCTTTACACCGCGGTCGTAGCGGGATTTGCCATCTCCGCCCTGGGCGGCTCGCGCACCCAGATAGGCGGCCCGACCGGGGCGTTTGTGGTCATCATCGCCGGCATTCTGGCGCGCTACGGCTTCAACGGTTTGTTGGTGTCGCACCATCATGGCCGGCTGCATGCTCGTGGTGCTGGGAGCAACCGGCCTGGGCGCGGCGGTCAAGTTCATTCCCCGCCCGGTGATCGTGGGCTTTACCAACGGCATCGCCATTCTCATTGCCAGCACCCAGATCAAAGACTTCTTCGGATTGCATACCGGACCGGTTCCCGGGGATTTTGTCGGCCGCATGCGGGTGGTGCTGCGCAGTGCGCATACCGTTTCCCTGACCACCACCCTGCTGGCCTGCGCCTCGCTGCTGCTTATCGTGCTGACGATTCGTTTTCTGCCCCGGATTCCCGGGTACATTGTGGCCCTGCTCGCGGCCACGGTTGTTGTCTACTTGCTGCATCTGCCGGTCGAGACCATCGGGACGCGCTTCGGGGGCATCCCTTCGGGCTTTCCCCGCTTCCACGTGCCGGTGTTTGAATACGCCACAGTGACGACACTGATTTCCCCCGCCATCACGGTAGCGCTGCTGGGGGCGATTGAGTCGCTGATGTCGGCCGTCGTCGCCGACCGCATGAGCGGCGATCAGCACAACCCGAATGTGGAGCTGGTGGCGCAGGGCATTGCCAATATCCTCTCGCCGCTTTGCGGCGGGCTGCCGGCCACCGGCGCGATTGCCCGCACCGCGACCAGCATTCGCTGCGGAGCGGTGACCCCGGTTGCGGGTATGGTCCATGCCCTCACCGTGCTCGCGGTGCTGCTCTTTGCCGCTCCGCTGGCCAGGTTCATCCCGCTGGCCGGGCTGGCCGCGATCCTCATGGTGGTCTGCTACAACATGGGCGAGTGGCGCGAGATACCGCAAGTCCTGCGGCTCTCGAAGCTGGAGATTGGAGTATGGCTGACGACTCTGCTGCTTACTGTCCTGGTGGATCTGACGGTCGCCGTGGAGGGAGGCATGATCCTGGCGGCGCTGGTCTTCATTCGCAAAGTCACCCTGACCACCACCGTCACCCGGGTGACCGAAGACGATCTGGAAGACGGACGGATGCACGTGCTGCAGGGGAAGGACATCCCGTCGTACGTTGCGATTTTCCGCATCCACGGCCCCTTTCTTTTTGGGGCTACGGACAAGATTGACGACATTCGCCGCGAGCTGCCATCGCTGCCGCCGATCGTGGTGCTGCGCCTGCGCAATATGACGGCGCTTGATTCCACCGGACTGCAGGCACTGGAGCGACTGGCGCTCGAGGTGCGCAGCTCCGGGCGAACGCTGCTGCTATGCGGCGCCCGCGAGCAGCCGGCGCGGTTGATGAAACAGGTTTCCTTTGCCCGGCATGTTGGCCAGGAAAATATTTGCCCCCACGTATCCGCTGCCCTGGAGCGCGCGAACGCGATTCACGATGGCGTGCCGGCGATCTAGCCATGCAGAAGATTTTTCTCGGCGTCGACGTGGGTGGTACGAAGACTGCGGTCCTGCTCTCGACGCGACCGCCGGAGAGCCTGGGACGAATTGAATTCGCAACCCTGCCGGAGCAGGGGCCGGAGCGGGCACTTACGCTCATCGTAGAATCGGCCCGGCAGCCTACTCGCCCAGCATGGCTTCGGCGAGGATTCCATTGCCGCTATCGGCGTAAGCTGCGGCAGCCCGCTCGATCGGGTACGGGGAATCATCCAGGCGCCGCCCAACCTTGCCACCTGGGTGGATGTGCCCATCCGCCGCCTGCTGGAAGAAGCTTTTCACACCACTTGCCGGGTGGAGAACGATGCCAACGCGGGCGCGGTGGCGGAACATCGCTTTGGTGCGGGCGTGGGTGTCGACCACATGCTGTTTCTTACCCTGGGCACCGGCTTGGGCGCGGGCATCATTGCCGCCGGCAGTTTGTACCTGGGGGCGAATGGTGACGCAGGGGAGATAGGTCACGTGCGGCTTAGCCCCACGGGTCCAATCGGCTACCACAAGGCGGGATCGATTGAAGGTTGGTCCAGCGGTGGGGGCATTGCCCAACTCGCGGTCCGCATGGTGAAACAAGCGGAGCAGCGCGGACGCCTGAGCGTATTGCAGGCGCAGCTGGCGAGCGGCGGCGGGTTGACCGCGCGCGATGTGGGTATTGCGGCGCAAGCAGGAGATGCGGTCGCGCTTGGCATTTTGCGCCGCTCTGGAGAGCGGCTGGGCCAGGCGCTGGCCATGCTGCTCGATGTGTTGAACCCGCAGCGTATTGTGCTGGGAGGATTGGCTTGGCGCATGGGCGAGAGTTTGCTCGGGCCCATGCGCAGAGTCATGGAGCGCGAAGCTTTGCCGCAAACGTTGAAGGCGTGTGAAATTGTTCCCGCCGCCTTGGGAGAGCAGATTGGCGATGTCGCCGCACTCTGCGTAGCCATGGGCCTCGAAGGAAAAGGGGAATCTTGAAGCGACTCCACCGCCCGTCGACGGGTGCCCCATGTCTCGCCAAGGCGTTTTTCGGGATGATAAAAGACGCGGCGTAGCCCCTCCAATGTTTTGTTGTGGACGAAAAGGCTACCCTGAGAGGAGCAATCTTCGTGACACACGGAGTGAAAGCATTTGGAAACCCACGTTCTCGGCCAACGTACGCCATCGCGAGACGTGGGGCACCCGTGCACGCTGGTTCGGAAACTGGAGTCCGCATACACAGGTTAGAATCGAGATTTGTTGCGAACAGGGGAACGAATGAGTGGAAGGTTGGCGGGAAAGACGGCTGTGGTTACGGCCGCGGGACAAGGCATTGGACGGGCAACGGCGATTGCCTTTGCTAACGAAGGCGCTACCGTGTGGGCGACCGATATCAACGAGCAGGCACTCAAAACGCTCGCGGCAGAACAACCCGACATGGTCTGCAGCGAGCTTGATGTACGCAACCCGAAGGAGATAGAACTACTCGCGGAACGGCTGCCTGATCCGGATATCTTGTTCAACTGCGCCGGCTTCGTACATCACGGCACCATTCTCGATTGCACGGAACAGGATTGGGAGTTTTCCTTCGACCTCAATGTCCGCTCCATGTATCGCACCTGCCGCGCTTTTCTGCCGGGCATGTTACGTGCCGGGCGGGGCAGCATCGTCAATATGGCTTCGCTCGCATCGAGTGTTCGAGGGGTGCCGAATCGCTTCGTCTACACCAGCTCCAAGGCCGCAGTCGTTGGTTTAACCAAAGCGATCGCCATCGATTTTGTGCGCCAGGGCATTCGCTGCAATGCCATTTGTCCAGGCACGGTGCAGTCGCCGTCGCTCGATGACCGCATCGCCGCCCAGGGCGATGTGGAGCAGGTGCGGCGCGAGTTTATGGCGCGCCAACCCATGGGCCGTCTGGGCCTCCCTGAGGAGATCGCTGCCCTGGCGGTTTATCTCGCGTCCGATGAGTCCAGCTTCACCACCGGGCAGACGCACGTCATCGACGGCGGATGGAACATCTAACCCCTGCCGTCTAATCCGCCGTCGCGCCCGTTCTCTGGTTAGGAAGGAATGTTACAACTGGATGAAGAACCCGCCGGCCTGGTTAGACCGCGGCCTTTCTCGCTTTCGCCCAGCGCTTGCGCTGCGCAGCTGCAATCTTCTTACGCGCTTCCACGCTCAAGACGCGCTTGCCTTTTACCTTGGGCGCCGCCGCACCGTTAACCGCGCCTGCACTCCGGCCGTGACCATTGGTCGTGCCCTGCAATAAAGATTTCACTTGCTGCAGACGCGAAATTTCATCGTTGATGTGTTCTAAGATCTCTTTAGTATTCAAACCAATTCTCCGGACGCAAAAGTCGTCGTAAATAGAATATCAAATCCCCCTCATGGCAGATACCGCGGACCTAGTACGGGAAGGTTATTGAGCGGATAACCGAGTCCCTAAGTGGAACTGGCTTTGCCGAAGAAGGTGCCTGCTTGTTCATGAAAACTTCACTTAACCGGCTGCGTGGCAAGTCCATTCTCGATCCCAGGGCCGCTTCTGCCGAGCAGTTATTTCTCGCCCCGCCGTTTACCGAAGACGTGGTAGCGGCGATCCGTCTTATTTCCACTCGCCTGCCGCTCAAGGCCGATGAAGCCTCACGGCTGCTCTGGCAAAAAGAAAGTAATGCCGCCTCAGAAGCAGAGTACGAGGCCCTGCTGCCGCTACTCAAAGAAGTCGAGAAGCCAAAACGGGTGCTGGAAATTGGTCCGGGCTTTGGACGATCGGTGGTCTTCTTCACCAAGAAAGGGACTCTTAGCAGAGAGCGAGATTAGTCTTTATGACGCGAACGGAACCAGCACCAAGTACAAGCAGAAATATTATGACCACCCTCCTCAGTGGCCGGACGTTGGGCTCGTTCTGCGGGAACCTTCCGCTCCTCAAGACCATGCTGGACTACAACGGAGTAAACCAATACAAAATATTCGATGCGCAGCAACTACCGCTTGCTGCCTTGCCGGGACCCTATGACCTGATCTACGGGTTTTACAGCATAGGCTTTCACTGGTCGCTCGAGTACTACCTCGACGATCTTGAAGCATTGATGCACCCGCGCTCTTTGTTGGTTTGCACGCTGAACAAAAACTTTCAGCCTTTTGCCCGGCTGAAACAATTTTCTACCCGCGTTCTTGCCTGCCGCGAAGTGAAAAAGAATGCTGCCCTGCTGCGGCTTTTAGTTCTGAGCAAAGAAACTCTGCCCGAGGTTGGGCAATCGCTGGCGCAGGCATTTCCCGATAAAAACAAAAGATAAAATCAAACCATGTGCGGCCGTTATGTGCGTAAGTCAACCCGAAGAGAGATCGCTGCCTGGTTCGGTGTCGAGGCGGGTGATGAAGATCCGTATACCGATGAGTGGGTCGCCAGCTACAACGTCGCGCCCCAGACTTTTCAACCTGTCGTGCGCCTGAATCGCGATACCGGCATGCGCGAGATCGCGCTCATGCGTTGGGGCTTGATTCCTTACTGGGCTAAGGACGCGAAAATCGGCTACTCCACCATCAATGCCAAGGCCGAAACGGTGGCCACTGCGCCCGCCTTTCGCGAGGCGTTCAAGCGCCGCCGCTGCCTGGTGCCCGCGGATGCTTTCTACGAGTGGCAGAAACTGGATCCCAAACACAAGCAACCCTTTGCCATTGCCCTCGCCAGCCGCGAGCCCTATGGCTTTGCCGGATTGTGGGAACGATGGAAAGATCCCGCCACCCGTGAATGGCTGGAGACCTTCTCCATCATCACCACCGATCCCAACCAGGTGGTTGCCCCGCTGCACAATCGCATGCCGGTGATTATTGAGCGCAAGGACTATGCGCGCTGGCTGGGAGGCCCGGATTTCACCCAGCCGCCGCTCGATCTGCTGCGGCCTTTTCCTGCCGAACAGATGATTGCCTGGAAGGTGGATAAGGCGGTGGGCAACGTGAGCAACGACGCTGCACAGTTGCTGGAATCCCCGCCGGAGGAGCCAATGTTGGGCTTTGTTGCGGATACGCAACAGTGACGACTGTAGATACGAGACCCATCAACTCGCTGTCAGGAGGCCTGTCAAACAAGGGCTTGCGGCTTCTTTCAGGCGGCGCTTATTGCCGATTAGCAACAAGGGCAAGTGTTGCCGCGGCCTCAAATGCAGCAAGTGCGCGTATCGATAACAAACAAGGTTACGTTTACGAATCGCGCACACATATTTCTATCACAGGTTACTTACGACGCAGCAGAAATAGTGCTTAAGATGCTTGCCCGAAGTACGAAGGTGATGCATACTTGTACTTAGATAAGTCGTAACTATCACTTAAATAGTTATGTTTTGAAGGCACCCGCTTCCTCCCCGGCTTGGGCCTTCTTTTTGCCTTAGGTTCCTCCCCCGAAGAACATTGGAGATGCTATGAGTCCTCTACGGAGACATGGCGGCGGACGTCCTCGCTCCGCCCATTCCATCCTGGACGTTGCCGAACAGTGGGGTATTTCGCATAAAGCCGCACGCCGCCTGGCCGCGCTCAAGCTGGGCGACGTCGAGATGGCTATCCTGGTTTGCGACAGCAAACGCTACGCTGCCGCGCAACGCCGTGAGTTTACCGCCAGCGGGCAGATACACCGGCGGCATGAGAGCCCTGGGCATGCGCAGCCGTATTCCCGCAGGCCGCGCATGAGCCTTGAACTTCGGAGGCTAGTTGAAGGACGGCGCCCGGTTGCGGTTGGGCCTGGATGTCGGCAAGCAGGCGCGGCAGATCCTGATCCGCCGGGTCCACAAGGGAGACGTGAAGTATGCCCGTAAACTTACTAACTCCCGCACCGTGATTGTGCTCGATTATGAAGGTGGGGAGATAGCCTTTCTTTACAGCAGCGCGAGCAAGGAAATCATCAGCTTCCTGGCGCCCGATGCGGCGGAGACTGCCGGCTGGCGCCGCCCATCCGCGCCGTCATCGCATGCCCGATCAAGAGGGGGCGCGTCGGTGACAACCAGGGACGCCGAGGCTCTGCCCGCCAACCTGGCCGCGGAGATGGCGATCCTGGGCGCCATCCTGCTCAACAACGGCCATTATCAGGAGGCGGCGGGCCGCATCGAGCCCGCCGATTTTTCCCTCGATTCGCACCGCCGCGTGTTCGCCCGCATGGGCGAGCTGATGAGCGAGGGCAGCCGGGTCGACATCGTGACCCTGGCGGAGCAGTTGCAGCGCCACAAGGAGCTGTCGGTGATCGGCGGAGTGGCCTGGCTCGCCAGCGCTTACCGAGGGCCTGCCACGGCGGCTCTCGATAGAAGACTACGTGCGCATCGTGAAGGACAAGTCTCTGCTGCGGCAAGCCATCGCGGAGAGCAACCGGGTCGGGGTGCTGGCCGGCGACCAGTCCGGCTCTGCCGAGGACGTGCTGGCCGAGGCCGAATCTGCTTTCCGCAGAATTGCCGGCAAAGCGATCACCTCCGGCCTTATTTCGGTGGGCGAGTATGTAAGAGACCAGTATCCCTGCATCGATAAGATCTTCGAGCAGAACGCGCGGCTAACCGGCATTCCTTCAGGCTTCGGCTCGCTGGACAGTCTGACCGCCGGCTTTCAACCGAAGGAGTTGACCATCCTCGGGGCGCGGCCTTCGATTGGCAAAACCGCAGTCGCCGGCAACATAGCCGTGCATGTTGCGATGTCGGGGAAGACGGTAGCCTTCTTCAGCCTGGAGATGCCCAGCAAGGCCCTCATCGACCGCATGTGTTGTGCCCGCGGGCAGGTGGATCTGCAAGCGCATCGCCATGGACGGTTGAACGAGGTGCAGAAGCAGTATTATCTGCGCGCCCTGGCGGAGATTATCGATGTGCCGTTATATATCGATGACCAACCCGGGCAAACCGCTGCCTCGATCGAAGCCAAGGCGGCGCGGCTGCAAGCCAGCGCCGGTCTCGACCTGGTGGTGGTGGACTACCTGGGACTGATGGCGGCAGAGCGCAAGGGCCTGGAAAACCGCGAGCAGGTGGTGGCAGCGATCAGCCGGGCCATGAAGGGATTGGCCAAGCGTCTCAACGTGCCGGTAATTCTGCTGTCGCAATTGAATCGCGAACTTTACAAGCGGGTGGACAAGCGTCCTATTCTCTCTGACCTGCGCGAGTCGGGCGCCATTGAGCAGGATGCGGACATGGTCCTGTTTCTGCATCGCGAGGAATACTACAACCGCGAAGATCCATCGCTGGCGGGGAAGGGAGAACTGATCATCGCCAAGGCCCGCAACGGACCCCTGGGGACGGTGCACCTGCATTACGACGCCCGCACTTGCAGGTTTTCGAGTGAGAAGGACTAACTCACCGCTGTCTGTTCCGCCATTTCAATCCCATGCGCATGGTCGTTGCGATGGGGGCTTCTTCCCGGTCCAGCTCTTCCGCCTTCAATTGCCAGCGAATGGAAGC
Source organism: uncultured Acidobacteriaceae bacterium (assembly GCA_963805955.1). GTDB lineage: Bacteria > Acidobacteriota > Terriglobia > Terriglobales > Acidobacteriaceae > PALSA-350. The sequence continues at coordinate 82,852 of CAWDVZ010000002.1, read as the reverse complement.
CGAGCCCATATCTAACCCGCGCACCGCTTGCTGCAGCACCAGTTGCCGCGGCTGCGTGGCTTGTTGGACAAACGTGTACAAGGCGTACCGCGTCTCATCGGCCACGTCGTCGAGCGGATCGCCGGCGATCTTGCGAATATCTCCCGGCCTGGCGTCGTCGTGCATGCGGGTGCGGAGTGCTTCGAAGCTTCGTGGGCATACGTCGGTGAGTTCGAACTCGCCCGTGCGCAGCATGCGGTAGAGTAACTGCCATCCACCGATGCGGTCGTTCGACGCTCGCTCGCAGGTTATCTCCCAGGGGTCGAATACTTCGTTGAGTTGATCTGCGATGGTGTGCCCGTCGCCAATATCCTTAAAGTTGGCAGGGTCGAGATAGGCAGCCACGATACGCCGCCGCTGTCCGTTTTCATCCGGCTTTACAAAGGCCTCGATCACCATCTCGGCCAGCTCATAGGCGGGCACGTGGGGTACCACCAGCTCGCCGATCTTGCGGATGCGACCCTCGGGGAAATCGGGAGCGTCTTGCTCCGCCAGCCGGCGTGACTCAAGGCCCTGGATCTCCATCTTCGGTCGCACCTCTGCTGGGCCGCGGACGTACAGTCCCACTGAGGAAGAGGATTTGCCATAGCCGTAATCAATCGACAGGAAGTGATTGTGCCACCACTCCACGCCTGCTTCGGCCAGGGGGCGCACCATGCCTGCGTGCACAAAAGGGAAGTAGGCTCCTTCGAGCGTGCACCAGCAGCCCTGCTCCATGGCCGCGGCGGCGCCGCCGGACATCATATGCAGACGCCTGGAGTAATTGGCGTCGAGCAGATTGTGATCGGAGAGTTTGCCGGGGATAAAGGCTACGGAGAAGGGAATTGCTTCGCGATCGGAAGGCCAGCAGCGATCACGGTAGAGCTCGCCTGGCTGGGCCGCTTGCTGCTGGTTGTGCACCGGGCAGTGGCCGCGCAGAAAGAGCTCCTGGTGCCAGGCGGCGCCCACATTGCCGGGGTTCGAGGTCAGCCGCATGCGCAAGCGAAGGCGGCGATCGGTCGAGCTCAAGCGGCCCAGTATGTTGCGCACCTGTTTTTCGGTGTGCAGCGTCGACTCATCGAAGCCGATGAAGGAATAGCGCGGACCCAGGTACTTCCACACATCGTCGTCCGTCTTCATGTAGGCGAAACGGATGGTCGCTCCGGAGGGAAAGCTCCAGGTCCATTTGGGAGAACCCACGAAGACGCCGCCCAGGGGGGCGTAGAGCCGGCGGGTCTTGTCGATGATGTCGGTCATCTCGACAAAGGAGGAGCGGAAGACGATGGCGCGCAGGTTGGGGTTTTCATGCTCCTGCACCGCGTCCATCAACATGGTTTCGGTCTTGAGGGAGCCGGCGGAGCCGCCGAAGAGCAGGATGTCCGCTTTGGAATCAAGCGCGGCTTTTTGCGCGGCGGTGGCCGGCATCCAGCGAGATCTGGTTTCATCAGCAGGTTCCGTCATACTAACTATGTCCATGCCAGCAAAGCCGGGCCGGACTCAGGACTCCAGCATCCAGCCGGCTCGATAAATCTCGTGCACGACGGCTGGCTTTGCCGGAGCGTTTGGCTTCTCCGCCACAGCCAGCTGTTCGCATAAGGAATCGAGCGCCTTGAGCTGTCCGGTGATATTTCCTTTGGTCTGCTCCGAGTCCAAATTGGCCAGTTCCCAGTACCTGTTCAGAATCTGATCGCGGTTAAACTTCAGGCACTTATTTTCTTTCTGCATCAGTAGCACCTCGCTTTGACAAGCAGTTCGTGTAATATTTGGCTTCATGGGAAGCAAAGATAAAGGCAAAAAAGAGACCAAGAAGGCACCCAAACCCAAGCCCAAAGTAGAACCGGGACGCAGACGCGGCGAAGACACCCGCCTCGGGGGACCGCCCAAGAGCTGATCCTCTTGAAGGGTACGGCTTCAGCCCGTACGTATCAGGAGACGAAAACGACGGGCTTTAGCCCCTGAGGGAGAGCTGCTCTCAGCGGCTAAAGCCGCATTTACTGAGAGCAGTTATGTACGGCCTAAAGCTCGCTGCGGCGAGACAGGCCGTACCCTTCAAGACCGGCGCAGATCTTTGTGGCGCACGGTGATGTTGCGTCCGTCTTCCGTGCGTACCCGCGCGATCCGCATGTTTGGGTCCACGTAGACCACCCTGGCGACCGCGCCATCGGTCAGCCTCACCCTGGCTCCTTTGACGACGAGCCCCTTGGCTACCCCATTTCTGGAGTTAAATCGCTCCATTGCCGAATCGTTGATGTCGCGCGCGGCCGCCCTTGCCGGCGCCGCGTCCCGGCCGGCGATTTCTGCATTGCGTGCGTTCTTATAAGCCTGGTGCTCCTTACGGTTTGCCTCGAACACCGGGAGAGGAACAATTTGCAGCTCCTCGGATGCGCCATTCGGCATCTGCAGCTGTAGCGAATAGCTGCGATAGCCATACTCCGGATCGCCCACGGCGAAGTTATCCTGCTGCCGCAACACCTTGAAGTGCTGTTTCACCGAGGCCACCACCGCATCTTTGGCTTGCGGCGAGTCGACCGCGATCTGGGCCGCGCCGTAGTCGCTTACCGTCTCTGCCGGTTGACCCTGGTACTGGATTTTTTCGGCTAGGCGGCGCGGATTCTTGGCGTCGCGGCTCGCCGCGAGCTTGGCTCCCGGTATGTGCCGGATCGCTTCGGCCAACTTCGACTTATAGGCCGGCATGGCGTCGGTGGCCAGCTCCTGGTTGACGGCGGGGTTGCCCGTGGGCTGCACAATCTTTCGGCCGGAATTGGGTTCTCTCGCTCCCACCCTCCTTTGGGGTTCAAACCCCAGCGCGGTCAAAGAGGAAACAAGGGGTTCAAAACCGAGCGTGTGCAGTGCGTGTTTGACCATAAGTACCGTTACCTTTTGGGGCTGCCTGCGAGGGAACCGCTGCCGCCGGAATATGGGCGAAACCTCTCTCCCGGGTTCGGGTTCGCATCGTATGAAAGGTGGTAGTAAGGAGAAAAATATGAAAGCGAAATGGATCACAACTGCGATTCTGGCTTCAGCACTCACGGCGCCGGCCTTCGCCGGAGTAGGCGTATATATAGGCACTGCTCCGCCACCGTTGCGCTATGAGGTGCGGCCGCCCGTGCCGGGTCCGGGTTATGCCTGGGTCGACGGATATTGGAACTGGTACGGCGGCAGATATGTGTGGGTCCCCGGAGTATGGCGCCGGCCTCCCTTCGCAGGCGCATACTGGACTCATCCTCACTACGACCACTATGACCACGGCTGGGAATACAACGAGGGTCACTGGGATCACGATGATCACCGTGACCACCACGATTGGGATCACCACTAAGGTTATGGCGAACCCCAGGTCTCAAAAAACCGAGACCTGGGGTTAGTCTTCGCTTAAGACTTTGAGGTTGCTGTCTACCTGTTGTGCCAACAGCAAATTAGCTTTGGGCAGATAGCCAACCTGGCCCTTCGAATAAATCTTCACGTACTGCGGATCGCTGCTTCGATCCGGCGTGGATGGCGGGCCGCCGGCAAAGTATCCCGCCAGGCCCTGGCGTGACGGGGTTGCCTGGGACGGCGGTTTCGCCAGACTGCCGGTCACCGGAGTGGACTCGGCCGGCCCACTTACCGGAGGATGGTTCGGTGGAGGCAGCACCAGAGTCTGCGCCTCTGCCGGCGAGAGAATCTTTTTGAGCAGCCTGCTGGCTTCATCTTCCTGATCATCTGCCATAGTTATAGTTTTCCTACCTTGCCTAGATTGCCGGCCACGCTGCTGCCGACCTCATCCCAGAAGCTGGGGACTTTGGCCGCCTGCGTCTCATCGCCCAGAACGCTATCCGCCGCGTTGGAAGATGTACCGTAGAGCGATTGGTTGGCGCTGATCGGCACCGCGGAGGCACCCAGCGCGGCCTGGTTGTACCCGGCCTCGCCGGCAATGCGCTGTTGCTGCGCCGCAGCCAGATCGCTCGACAGGTTACGGGTGTTCTGCTGTGCCCCCGCCGCCGCGGTGGCCGAATCTGCCAAGCTATTCTGGCCCGTGCGCCGAGCCTGCGCCTGCAGCGCGCCGGCCAGTGAATTCGCACCCGCATCGGAAACGTTGGCCAGACCGGTATTGATGGTCTGGTCGTACTCGCCTCCTTTGGTATACGGATTGCCGGAAACGAACTTCGCCAGTTGGTTGTTGTAGTTGCCGATGGCATCTTCGGTCGAACCGAATGCCGACTGCGCGTTGCCGAAGTCAGTTGCGTTTTCGTTAGACGCGGTGTTGAATGCTTGCGTGGATTGGCCTCTACTCATTTTTTCCTCTCAGGTCTTTGGTGTAATGTGCCAGCTCACGATCGACACAATCGAACCCTGCTCGCCGTAGCGGCTTCTGGATCATCTTCTTCAATTGCCGAGGTACAAAGCACTCCAGCCAGCGAAAACCCTGGAGCTTCAATACGTAACTAAGCCCTTCAATCTCCCGTTGGGAGAATGCGGTCGCCCTGGGATCGCAACCGACGAAGCGCAATTCTGCGATCGTCTCCACGTAAACGCAATTGCGGATCGTTCCTTCTTCATCTACGCCCACCAGGGCGATGGCAATTGCCGGTCCGAACAGGTAGGGCAGTTCATAATTGGTGCCCTGCGCCGCCTGGTGCTCGCGGTGCAATTGTTGAATTGCCGGCCAGTCCGGGCGGGTCGCCTGGCGCAGCGTGATGCGCTTCACTTCACCGTGAGCCCATGCTTGCCGGCGTAGGCAAGCATCTGCTGCTGTGACGTGTTCAACGCCTCGTTTATTTGGTGAACGGCGGCGGCCGGGTCCAAGCTGCCGAGATTGTCTTTGGGATGAACCGCGCCGCATGACGGACAGGCATCATGGCCAATGGCAAGCTGGATCAGGTGCCGATGGCCTCGTTCGTCGCGCAACTCGATGACGTGAAAGCCGCTTGCCATGTCCAGGTATTGCTGATGCAAGCTATACATCGGCGTAAAGCCTCCCCCCGTTGTTGCCGGTGGCGCCACCGCCCCCGGCTGCTCCACCGCTCACGCCTCCCGAAGCGGTCACCGTGGGCGTGCTGGAGTAACCCCCATCGATTCCGGTGACCGGAGACTGCACGCAGCCCGTAGAGGTGCCGCCAGTGTAGCTCGTTCCAGTGTTGTTGATGGTGGTGACGTTGAGATTCTGCACGGTGAGATTTTCGGCCACAGGGGCGAAGTCGAAATAGCCCACCTGGACCTGATCAGCCGTGGTAGCTCCCCAGAAACGCACGCCCAATGTGCATCCGGCCCCTGCTGCCTGCGTGAGATCGATGGGCGCGGTAAACACTCCCGCCGCGGTCGTCGGCCATGCGTTGGTGATCGGGATGTAGAAGTTTTGCGAGAAGCCGCCACAACCCCCGAAGATGCTGATCCTCTCCGTATTCGTCGCCGTAACTGCATCTTTCATCGAGATGTAGAGCGTGTACTTGCCGCCCACCAGGCGTTGCCCGGGGCCGACCGGCAGGTTCTCCAGGTTGAATTGGCCCGTGGCGCAATAGATTGACCCCATATTGTTGCCCACATTGCATGCCGTGTAAGCATTGGTGATCGGCGACGTCGGGTCGTAGGTCCAGCCCACGTTCATGGCCTGCGATTCAAACGTGAAAGTCCGCATTGAACTCCTCCGGGGTGATAAAGCCGCCCTCTGAGCTGGTGTAGGGTGCGGTCAGGTTGCCGGTATTGAATGTCTCGTTAGTCTGCGAGCGGATAGGCTCGCGGCTATTGCCCACCTGCAGCCCGCCGTAGGGTCCGATAGGAAGAAGAGAAGCGCTGCGAAGTGGTCCCTGAGAACTTGCTGAAAGGGCCAAAGTTGATCAGCGAATTAACCCCGTAGACGTTGCCTTTCGGCTCGCTCCCCAGGTTGGCCACATACTCCGTGGTGTTGCCGGTGCCCCAGTTGATGGTCGGGGTCGAGATCGCATTGTTGAAGTTACCGCCAAACCAATGCTGCTCCGCGCCACCGATGAAAACCTCGCCACCTCCACCCATGTGCTGGTCTTCGATTTCCGAGTTGTAGGTGTCCCACTCCCACTCCGGCATTTGGGTGGCATGCGCGCCGCCCTCCGGCTCGCAGTAGAGATTCTTGAAGTGATCGAGCGACAGCACATCGAAGTACCCGCCCGTCTGGTCGTCATGCAGCGCGGTGAAGTAAAAGCAGGTATCCGCGCCGATCCCAGCGCCGGCCGTCGTGGCCTCCTGCGAGTACACGTTGAAGTTCGAGAAGGTGTTCTGGTTTCCGTAGGACATGATCACCGGGTTGGCGGCGTAGATGGTGACTCCATCCCAGTGCGCGCCATCGGCGGTGGGTTGCGCGTTGGCGTAGTTGCCGTTCTCGATCGACGGCGCGCCCATCGGCGATCCCGTAGAAGAGATACAGCGCGTACAGGTTCGAGAAGACGCTGGCATAAGCCGGCGAGACGAAGTACATCATCGCCGTGTGGTTCACCTCCCCCCAGCTCGCGCCATTGATGTCGTTCGGCCAGGGAAAGAAGGTCAGATTCTCGATCTTGGCGTTGGCGCTCCAGGAACCGGTAGCACCCGTGCTCTGGCTGATGCCCGTAGCGACTGGGAAGGCGAAGGCCGCGTTGCCTACGTTCCAGCCGGGAAAGAAGCTTGCCGTGCCGCTGGGTGTTGTGTCCCTGGAGTTGATCGTGGGAATCACCGGCCACGGATAGGCAGGCTTGAAATTATTCAACGGCACAACGGTGGCCCCCGCGGCGTGCGCTGCGCGTGCGGTGCCGTTCTGCGCGCACTGGATGCTGTAAAGCGTGTTGGCCGGACTCGAATTGCCGGCATTCGACTTGCCGAAGTAGGTGAACTGCTCGCCGTCGATCTGGATCAAGCCGAAGGGCGCAACGTTCGACTCATAGCCGGCGACCGGCGTGATCGAGTTCGATAAGGTGATGGTCGAGGGGCAGGCGCCCGAGCTGATCGCGGTGGCGAGGTTCTGAGGAGAGCTGCCCGCGAACCACTCTGCCTGACTATTCGTCGCTCCAGCAGGAAGAACCGCAGACAAGGTACGCGCGGTTGCACTGGTGCAGCTCCCCGCCGTCGAGCTTACCGTGGCCGTAAATACAGAAGCCAGGTAAGGGAAGACAACCGTCTGGCCCACTGCCGGCGCGGTCTCAGCCGTGGGCACGCACATCACCGCAGACCCGGCAGTGATATTCGCCACCCCGTTGAAAGCCCGCCGTTCGAGCCCTGGAACCAGCCCGGCGCCAGAGGGTTCGAGGAAACGCCCGAAAGGGTCGCCACCGGCCGGTACATGGCGGCATTCGCGGTGGTGCCGCTATCGTTGATCTTCTGCCATGGCAGGGTCGCGTCGATGCGCCCATCGACCAGAAATGTCAAATCGTGGATGTGCGCCGCGCCCTGATTGTATCCCTGCGTCTGGCTGGGATCCGGAGCCTGGAAGATATCTTCACCCGGCATGCCCAGGATGTACGACTGCTCACCCAAGCCGATGGGCGACTGCGCTTTGAGCAGCTGGGTGTGGGTCATGCAGTCCCCGGCGGGAATCACCAACGTTCCCCCAGCGCCCACCGCATTCATGGCGTGCGGTGATAGCCGCTGTGTCATCGTGGCCCAGGTCCATCTCGTGCGCGGTCGTCTGGCTGAAAGGGGCTGGAGTGGTAAGCACACCGTGGAGCGAGTCGGTGATCGAGACAACGGCTGATTCAAACTGCGTGGGCAGTCCGCTCGCTGTGCCCACGGCCACCAGAGACCGGCCGATATCGGCTGCAGTGAGTGCGCCGCCGATCAGGGAGAATGTGGTCGATCCCTGGGTTAGGGTGCCGTAGACCGGGCGCACGTCGCATGCGGCGCCGAACTCGGTTACCCCCCGTGCGCTGGCGGGCACATCGGCGCGGTTATCCTGCACCCGCACATTGCCGCTGTTGGTGAAGGAAGTGCGGCCGGCGCCCGGCTGAATGATGGCGCTGCCGCCGTTGGCGCTAGCCGCATTAATAGCTGCCTGGGGACTGTAGGTGCCCGTCGCTACGAAGTCGTAGAGATCGATAGCTCCTGTATTAGTTGAGTTATTCGAGACCAGGTCATTTTGCAACGTGTTGAGCCCGGTGCCCACTCCGCCGTTTCCGACCCTCACATATTGCGTCCCGTTCCACTGATACCAGACGGTGGGGACCTGCGTCACGTCTTCAAGGCCAAGCTTCAGGCTGCCCTGCGCCGCGGCAATGATGGTGGCCGCGTTGACGGCGCCTCCCACCAGTTGATAGAAGGCGCTGTCCAGGATGATCGTATTCGTCTGCGGAGTGGTCAGGTTCTGGTTGAGGGCTTCTTGCAGTCCGCCTGTGGCGGAGGTCAGATAAAAGGGAACCTGGTGACTATTGACTGGCGCAATCGTGATTGCGCAGGAAACATTGCTCTCGACCGTAGACGTCGGTGTCACGGTCTCGTTCATCGAAGGATCTCCGTCGACGATCGTAATCGGCGTGCCCACGGTAAACGCGAAGAAGAAGCTGGCTCCGCCCTGCACTCGGCACGAGTCGGGTGCGAAGGAGCTATAAGTATTCGGAGCGTATCCCGGAACCTTCCACCGGCCATACTGCGACGCAATAATCTGGCCCTCGATGTTCTGCGCCTGGACGACGGCACTGCAGAGCAAGAAAGGGAACAGCAAAAGTATTTTTTTCATAGGAATCTGCGAGTCTGTCGAGTCGCCTTTGTTCCCTGCGTGAAATTTTCCTGGAAGAGACGATGGGTGCCCCAGGTCCCCGATTTCCTGCGAAGTTTAGTGGGTTCCGCGCACTCTATGCGCCTTTCCGTATAGAAAGGCGCACACGCAGTCCTGTCCAGTACTACGTACAGGAAATTCGGGGGGTCTCGCTTTTGAGACCTGGGATCCTTCACGCAAATGCCGAACTCTCTAGCCCCTAAGGATGCATCCCGATGCAATCGATTTCGTTGACCGTGACATTACCAGCGCCCCCGGAACCGCCATTCTGCAACGAAATCTGGAAGTTGCTGGCCGTCTTGTTGGAAACGAACAGCCCGGTCAGTGCTGCCGAGGTGCCTTGCCCCGGCCCCGAGCTGCAGGTCACGGCATAGTTGGTGTCGGCAAATGCCGTCGGCCACGTCGCAGTAAACGTGCATGACGACCACGCCGTATTCCCGGTGCTGCAGATCCCGGAATTGATAATGAGCGGCTTGATCGTGGGAATCGAAGGCCCGTTGACGGCCGTCGTGGCGCGCCCATACTGGTCGAACGTCACGCTCGGATTGGTGTAGGTGCCAGGAGTGACGCCGCTCGTTGGCAAACCGACATCCGTGCGCGTCGAACCGGGATTATCCTGCGCCGTCAGCGTCGTGTTGAAGTTGATGTACGGCTCTTGCGGCAGCAGACTGCCCCCAAGCTGCACGTGCTGGTAATAGACAGTGGGTAGGGAACCGCAGCTCCCGGGAAGAAACGAGTTGCCGTTCGACACCAGGCATTGCCCCGCGGTTCCTCCGTTCCCATTTACCAGGTACCCCAGCGTGTTGTTGATGTAACCCACAACATCCACGCCCCATACAGGAACGATGCCGACACCGATACCACCCGTGTTCTGGATCTTGTAACCGCTCATGTCCAACAGTCCGGAGATGCTTTGCGGCCCGTGATTCAGCGGTTGTGACAGAATCGGCTGGGGGTAGAGGATGGTGCCATTCCAAAGTGGTGCGCCGTCTGAAATATTGACCGTCCCGTTCAAGCCGCCATTCAATTGCCATGCTTGCGGCCACCCAGGGTAAGCGTTGCCGCTGGAGGAAAGCAGCGATACGTTGTAGCCGGAGTAAGGAATGATGGTGTCATTGAATGCGATGCTGCACGCCGACGTATTTGTAGCCGGTAGCGTTGTCGCGGTGGTCACCGGCGTCTCATTCTGTGTAAACACCTGGGTCGGGCCGACGGTGTTGCCCTGTCCAGTCTCTGCGCCGCTCGTGGTCCCAACGAAGACGGTGATACCTGCGGCATTGGCGGGAAACGTAGCCGGCGGAGAAATAATCAGCGAGCCGGTGCTGGTCAGCTGAACTTGCAACTCCGGTGAAGGCAACGTGCGATTGCCGGCTCCGTCGTAGAACGTGAACACGACGTAGTAGATCCCCGCCGCCATCGTCCCCGAACCATAAGTGATTGAAGTACTTGGCAACGTGAGTGGGTTAGGTAGCCCGACCACAGAGCCGTCGTTGGATGTATAACACGACGCCGTAGTGGGGACCACGCTGCCCGTCCCCACCATCAGGCCGGCCTGTTGCAGGCCGAAGCTGAGCGTGCCGTTCTTGATAGGTAAGCCGGAAGGTCCGAGGAGTGTTCCGGTTACGGTCCCCGCATAGGCTGTGGCCGTGGCGATGATCAGGGTAAAAAGGCCTGTGATTTTCATTATGCTTAGAAACCGCCGCCGCCCCGTACCAACTGCATTCCGCAAGTGATCACTTCGCCGTATTGGTTACGACGGTAGGTCTTGATCCACGACCGTGCATTGCGGAACGTGGCGACCCTCTTATGTTTGCCCAGCCAAACCAGTTCGCCGGCTTTCACCAGTGTGTCTGCTTGGCTTCTGTCGTAATGGTGGTGGCGTCTGCTAGAGCACTTATGGGCGATACCGCCATAAGAAAAAGAACGAGCTTCGTCCTCATTAAGGATGCAGACCTTAGGGGTCATACGCCTCCATCTCGTCGCTTAGTCCCAAGGTCTCTGCGCGCTGGGAGCGCAATAAGAAGCAAGCGGACGAGCGCTTATCTTCTGATCTGTGTACTTGTATAGATTCCAAATGCTGGGAAACCTTACGCTTGCTAATTATTTTTTTTCACTATTTGTTTGGCACGGAAGACTCTGCTGATCACCGACCTCACATCGATACCAAGCACTTCTGCGATCTCCTGGTACGGCATATTTTCCATGTAGGCCATCTCCAGAATCCGGCGCTGCCCCGGCTTTAGCGTCTGCAGCAGCCTGTTCAGGTCCAGCCTTGCCGGTACGCTTTCGAGTTGGATATCTTTGCTGGCGAAGATGACGCGATCGAGAGCCTCCTCCGCCATTTCTGGATCCATCTGAACCAGGTGTGACTCTCCGTTGCTGGCTTGTCGTGCTCTGCGCAGCCGCAGCAAGCACTGGTTGATGGCGATGCGTGTGATCCATGTTCGGAACTGTGAATTCCCTTCGAAGCGATCGAGCCGTGTAAACGCCAGTAGGAACGTATCCTGGCACATATCGTCTAAGTCGTCCGCACGAAGAATGGACCGTCCGATAGCCTTGACATACCGCGCATGCTGTCGGTAAAGCCGAGCAAAAGCATCTTCATTCCCCATCCGTGCCGCAGCAATCAATTCGGTCTCATCCATACTCGCCCCCGTGAAACCGCATTCAAACCGTAACCGTGAATTGTCATTCCGACCGGGGGAGCGGAGTGAGGGACCTGCGGATTTCTCAACCGCTAACAAAGCTCCCCTGAAAACGCCTCTCCCACCTTCGTCATCCCGAGAGCCGATCCCCCGCGAAAGGCGTCATCCTGCCTGCCCCGGCTTGCCGTGGGAGCGAAGCGCCTCGCAGATCTGTCGCATATCAGAGAGTTTTATGGCGCGAGTCGAAGAGCCTGTCCTGAGCGTAGCCGAAGGAACCTTGGCGGTGCTTGTTGGGCAGATGCTCTTCGGAGCTTTCCGGCCACGAACTACAAGGGAAATCTTCCCTCAACCCCGCAACAAATCCACGATCAATCCAAATCCTCGTCATACAACTCCCGTCGCAAATGTTCCGCGGCGGCGACCCGGACGAACTCGATCATCCCCAACGTATCGGCCGCTATCTGACCGCAACTGTCGTAGCTGATCTCGCCCTCTTCCGTCCGGGTAACGATCAGAACCTGGATAACATCGTCCATTCCCTCCATCTTGGAGATAAGAAATTCGCTCGGGCTCGGCTCATCGGACATACACGTTCTCCTCACGTTAAAGTGTCTTTGCTACCAACAATGCACGCGCGCCCAGGATCTCGAGCGCATCCAGATACGCCTCGTAATACGGTCCTGGAACCGCACGCGAGCCCTCCAGCACAGCCATCAACACCAAATGTTGGTGACTCCGCCGTAACAAACCCACTCCACGCACAGCCCGTCGTGCGCGCCTGCTGAACACCAACGAAACCAGTCCAGAAGAAAACCTGAGTCCCCTCATAACTTGCCCCCTGTTAGTTCAAATTCTTTCGCGCTGGCTGCGTCGCCTGCATGCGTGCAGACCGCTCCCCATCCCACTTAAGCCTGGATCGATCCAGTACATCCCGCAGCCACTCGGGGTTCAGTCCCTCGAACAGGGCGACCGCCCAGTCATAGTGGTCCTGCCAATCCTGCGTCTGCGGATAAAGAAACAGTTCCGCGTGGTCATGTGCCTCCTGGTCCAGGCTGCGGTAATCTACGATCGCCGCCAGGAAGATGGCGCTCCCTAAGTTGCGCATCCTGGGTTGTGTTGGCGCGTATGCGGGGCCCGTCGAGCAAAGCCCCGGCATGAAAAATAGTTCAGCACTCATTGCGTCCTCCGTTGGGGGGGAGTAGTGGGTGGTTTGACCGAATCAGAAATCTTTCGGCCCGTGCGCATGGTGTGCAGGGAACAACGAACCCATTGCGCTTCTATGCGCTCAGCGGTCCTTGACGCTGCGTCACCGTTAAAGTTGTCCCAGCCTTTGGCCACTGGATGTTGACTTACATACCGCAGACCCTGCTTCACCGCGCCGTTGCCCAGGGCAGCGAGGGTAGCTTCTATCTCCGCCGGTATCGCAGGCGCCGGAATCACCACTTCCGATTCCAGCAGCACTCTGCGTCCGGTCTCATCCTCGCCGAACCTGACCCCACCGCCTCGCGCGCGCCCTTCCACCCCATGCTTTTCCAGGTACGTGAAAACCCACTGCAGGGCAGCCCGGCTTCTGCTCTCCTCCGACCATCCGGCCAGTTCTCGTATCTGCCCCGGCGTTGGCCAATAAGTGCAGGTCCTCTCCGCCAGCGCGTATGCTGTCGCCAGTGCTGCCGGGTCGATCTCCCTCAGGTTGCGAACATGCGCCGCGGTCACCGCGCAGTTGTCCTCCTTCTCCATCGCCTCGCGTAACTGCCGTACTGCTCTGGCAATAGCGTGCGCCAAATCGGAGCTGTCCCTTACATCCGCGAAGATCTCCGCGTACACATCTGGGCTGCCCTGGTTCAACATGCGATCACCTCCGGCCTTCCAACTCGATGAGCTGGGCCTGAACCCGCAGCTGGCGGACAGTAGGGAAGCGGTCCATCTGTTCCGGCTTGCCCATCCGCAGCGTTCCCCGCCGCCATCCCGTGATAACCGGTTCCAGATAGACCCAGGGCACATCCATCAGGTCCTGTGCCATCAGCAAGAGGCATTCCGGCGTCATCGAAAGCTGTCTGCTCAGGGCCAGCTTCCCCAGCTCGATCAGCGTGTTCTCGAGCCAGCGTGAGCGCTCGATCAACGGCGCTGACGACGCTGTTACGATTGATTTCCGCTCTGCTTGCATAGCCTCCCCCTGCCGAAGCCGGCTTGTTGTAAACCGTGATCTCTTCCTGGAAGCGGGTCAGGTTTCCAATCCAGAGGTACACGCGGTCGCCATGAGCGACAGCTGACTTCGCTCGATTGCCCAACATCTGCCGAAACTGTGTTTCGCTTAGCTGCGGGCTGGCCGCAAGAAAGTCACTGAGCGCTTTGGCATCCCGTCCCTGCCACGGCATCTCAGGGGATGCATGGTTCTTTGCCTGCCAGTACTCGCCCAGGAGTGCTCGAAAAGGTGTATGTCGTGAATCAATGCCACGTTCCTCCGAAGGTTTACCTTCGGAAAGAAATGTTCTTTCTAACTCTGGTTCTGGTTCTGGTTCTGACTTGGCATCGTTACGCATAGCGCACGCATTGCGTGAGGCATCGCCAGCCTCGCCCATTTCGGGCAGCAATGGCTGTTTATTCCATCTGCTGGAGGCGGCTAACTTTGCGCTTTTTGCCCTGGATTGCTGCTTGGCTGCGACGCGGATTCTTTCCCGCTCCACCCGTCCATGGTGCCAGAGTCCATCATGGATCGAGAAGAACTCCGCCAGCACCGGCCGTGCCCTGCTCCAGGCGTCCTTGTCGAGTCCCGTAATTTTGGCCAGCAACACGTCATCGTCGTGCAGTACGCCGCGGCGCCATAGATGGAAGAGCAGTAAGAGATAGGCCCCATGCTGTTCCGTATTCAGGTGCATGGTGTCGGCCAGGTAGTCGCCGATGTAAACCGGCATCCAGATGTCGGCCTTGCCCACGCTCAAAGTCTGGGAATGGTCGTGCTATGCCCGTGAAGCCTCATAGATTCCTCTCACCTGGTTGTCTTACTCGCTTGCCGCTAAAGCCTGACAATATCAAGATGGCATGCGCCACCCGCAGGCGGCAATCCCTCTGCTCCAGAATCATGAGGGAAAAGGGGTAGTTAACTCGAAGTAACTCTCGGTAACCTGCGTTGCCCAACGAACCTATAAAAACCGTGGTAGTTACTATTAGTTTAATGCCCTTTGTTCCTCATCATTCTCGCTCCCGTTCTTGACGGAAACGAAGCCAGCCAGCAAGCTCAAAGTAACTGTTAGCCGTCTCCCGCTTTCAAACCATGGACGACAATCATGCTGACCTACTGTTTACCGATGAACAGCGATCCCTCGCCTGGTCTCCCCAGCCGCCCTTCGAGAGCACCGGCGCAGGTGACTGCCGCGTCGGTGGAAACTGTGGTCTTGACTTCAACCGCGAAACCGCGCGTGCCCGATGGTCGCAAGCCCGTCATCGTTGGAACCGGGAGCAGCGGAGGCTACATGAGTCTTGATCCTCTTGCTGGTCCTACCCTGTGTCGCTGCGCTGTCTGTGCGTCCCGTCGCGCCGCACAGCTGGCCCAGGCCTTGCAAAGCAAATTCGGCCCCGGGGCGGCCGGCGGGAGGATCCATTGAGCACCGAGCGTCGTCGCCAATTCATCGAGGGTCTTCGTGCCGTCGCCGACTTCTATGAGCAGAATCCAGGCGCCTGGTACGACGGAATGCCCTTGACCTTGAACATGTATGTATGGGGCCGATCTGCGCGCAGCACGCTGGCCGAAATGGCCCGGGCTTTTGGTCAGTGCAACAAGGTCTATGACGACAACAACATTACCGTGTCCCGGCAGTTCAGCGAGCAGGTAACCGTGGCCGTTTTTGCTCCTCGCGCCAAGGTGTGCCGCCGCGTGGTCATGGGCACGCGCATCTTACCCGCAAGGATTGTACCCGCCACTGAGGAGGTCCGCATTCCCGCATCCAGGGTCGAGATTGTCGAATGGCGGTGCGATCCTTTGTTGGCCCCCTGAAAAATGTTCAGTATCTTTCCTCTTGCGTGCTGGGACCTAAGTTGAGATACACTAAGATGCCATGACGATCGAAGAGATAATCCTCCACATAGACGCCGAGATTAATCGTTTAACAGAAGCCCGGGACCTGGTCGCTGGGACCGCCGTTGGCAAAGTATCCCGCAGTCCGCGTAAGAGCGGATTGGCCGCTCCCAAGCCGAGGGCAGTGCGTGCCAAGCGGGTTATCTCCCCCGAAGGCAGAGCGAGGATCGCTGCTGCCCAGAAGCTTCGCTGGGCTAAGCAGAAGCGCGCCAAAGACAAACGTTAGGCGAACGGCCACTCCCGCCGCCGCGACGCGCGCAGCAGATAAGTCGCTGTTCCAGTCAGCACCACGACCATGGCGAAGAATAACTCGCGCGCAAAGTGTGGCCGAGAGAACAATATGTAGAGAAATCCCGCGATGGCCACCAGCGGTGGCAGCGGGTAGAGCCATATCCGGAATGGCCTCTCCATATCCGGCTGGGTCCGGCGCAAGACCATGACTCCCACCTGCTGCAGCAGAAACTGCAGCAGAATCCTGATCACTACCAGCGCCGCCACCAGGTCAACCAGCTGCAGCACGCAGAACACCATCGAGACCCCGGCCAGCATGAGCAGGGAAACGTTAGGAATGCGATGCCGTGGGTGCACGTGGGCAAAGATACGGAAGTAGTTACCATCCAGCGCTGCGGCATACGGTACCCGGGAATAGCCCAGCAAAAGCGCAAAGACCGATGCGAATGCGGTCCACACCACCAGCAGCGCCACTATCTGTCCCGCCACTGCGCCATACGACCGTTGGACCACCACTGCCGCCACGGAGAGCCGCGCATTCGTGCCTGCCTGTCCGGTAAGTTCCTGCCACGGCATTGTGCCCAGTACGCTGGTGTTCAATAGCATGTACAGCACCCCCACCAGCGCTACCGACCACACGATCGCTAAGGGGATAGTTCTTCCTGGGTCCCGCACTTCCGCGCCCAGAAAGTTTATGTTGTACGCGCCCCAGTAATCGTAGGTAGCGATCAGCAACGCGGCGCCCAACCCGGTAAAGAATCCGCCCGACAGCTGAAACGTGCCCGTGGGGAATCCGAAGGCAAGGCGCGGGTGGAAGTGCAGCAACCCGCTAAGGATCACGATCATCATGGTGCCCATGACGCCGATCCACAGCAAGCCGGAGAATCGGGTCACGCTCTGTATGTTGCGATACAGCAGGGCCGCGGCGATCCCGCAGCACAGCATCGCCACCAGGGTTCCGGGTCCAACCAGAATGGTAAGCGGCAGCGTGTGCACAAAAGGAACCGGGATAGGCAGTTGGTAGGAAAAGTACACTCTGCGCAACATCGGAAAGACGTAGCCGGCATATTGAGCCAGCCCCACGCATCCTGATGCGATGGAGAGGGGTGCACTAAAGCTGACCTGCCAGATATATAAAAAGGAGAGGAATCGTCCCCAGCGCCGCGGTCCATAGATCGTGCGCAAATACTCATAGGAGCCCCCGGCCTTGGGCATGGCTGCGCCCAGCTCTGCCCACACCAATCCGTCGCATGCTGCCAGCACCGCGCCCAGTATCCATCCCAGGATGGCGGGAGGTCCGTGCATGGCCAAAACGATCAGCGGCAGGGTAACGAAGGGACCCACGCCGATCATATTGATCATGTTCAGCGAAATAGCGCCCCGCAGCCCAATACCCCGAACCAGCCCCTCGTCCTTAGCCATGTTTGGGATTTTTCTCGCTGCGGAACAAGAAGTCGTTTTTCGATCTCTCCTTATCACAAAACAAGCAGTCGTTTTGGGATCTCTCCCGACCACGAGACCACGGGTGCCCCACATCTCGCTCGTTTTTTGCGAGATGTGGGGCACCACGAACCTTAACGTTCTTTGCAAATAGACTAAAAAACTTACCGGTGAACCGCCGTCGTCTCCCACATCTCGCAAAAAACGAGCGAGATACCCGGATTTCCTGTGCGCTACTCCATCCGGGGCCGCGCGTGCGGCTTTCCTCAATGAAAGCCGCATGAAGCTCTTGCTCGCTTTGAGCCTTGCAGGAAATCCGGGATGTGGGGTACCCGTGGTCTCGTGGCGCGGTTAATCCCTCAGCCAACATCCGTGAATCGAAACCATCATTCATCTGTCATATGCTATAGCTAACAAGCTATCTATGAGATCTTTCCGCGCCGGCAAGCCCCGATCCTTAATCCTCAGCGCCGCTTTGCTTTTCGCGGCGCCCATGGTTCCCGCCCAGACCCCCAACGCGACGGCCATCACCGCCACCCCTGACTACCAGCCTTTGCGTGTGGACCGCGGCACGGCCGCGCTGCAGCAATCCCTGCGCAAACTTGGCTCCCGTGCCAGTCTCATGATGATCGTCGCCCATCCCGACGACGAAGATGGCGGCATGCTCACCTATGAATCTCGTGGCCAGGGCGCGCGCGTGGCTCTGCTCACCCTTAATCGCGGCGAGGGTGGTCAGAACATCATGTCCAACGATCTTTGGGATCAGCTGGCGCTGGTGCGCACACAGGAGCTCTTAGCCGCCGATCGCCGCTACGGGGTCGATCAATATTTCACCCGCGTAGCCGACTTCGGTTTCTCCAAAACCCTCGACGAGGCGCTCAACGTCTGGGGAAAGGACCGTGTCCTCTATGATGTAGTCCGCGCCGTGCGCCTTAATCGTCCCCTGGTCCTCGCCGCCGTCTTTGTCGGCGGCATCACCGACGGCCATGGCCAACACCAGGTCTCCGGAGAAATGGCGCAGGAGGTCTTCAAGGCCGCGGGCGATCCCAACGTCTTCCCCGATCAGATCAAGGCCGGTCTCCTCCCCTGGACGCCGCTCAAGGTCTATGCCCGCGTGCCCTCCTTCTCCATCTCCCCCAAAGGAATGTACGACTACGCCACCGGCAAGTGGGCGCCGGTGCGTTTCTACGACTATGTCGCCGGCAAGTGGACAGACGCTGTGCCCAGCACCACCCTCACCCTGAACGAAGGTGCCTATGACCCTGTCCTGGGCTGCTCCTATATCCAATTGGCCAGAGAGGGTCTGGGTCAGCAAAAATCCCAGAACGGCGGCACCGGCATCCCCCTCTCGGGAGACTTTGAGGTTCCCTATCATCGCTACGGATCGCGCGTGCCCACCTCCGATAAGGAGCACTCTTTCTTCGACGGAGTAGACACCTCCCTCGCCGGCATCGCTTCGCTCGCCTCCGGCCAGCACCCTTTTCTGACCGCCGGCCTGCGCCAGATCGCTGCCTCCGTTGATCAGGCCAACCACGTCTCGTTGCAGCCGGCAAAGCTGGTTACGCTGCTCGCTGCCGGTCTAAAACAGACACAGTTACTCATACAAAAGGTCGCCGCCTCCGATCTCTCCGCCGCAGAAAAATACAACATCACGCATGAACTGGCGGTGAAAGAAGCGCAATTCAGCAACGCCATCGTGGAAGCGCTTGGGGTCACGCTCACCGCTGTGGTGGCTCCCGCCGTGCCCGATCGCAGCCGCTCCGGCTTCGCCACCGACCCACAAGACACCTTCTCCACTGCTGTTCCCGGCCAATCTTTCGGGGTCACCGCTTACCTCACCAACCCCAGCCAGGCTCCTATTCAGATTCAAAGCGTCGCTCTGCGGTCCACGGGCACGGGTGATTGGCACATAGCTGCCACCAGCCCGCTTCATGGTCCCATCGAATCCAACCAGCGCCAGGCCGCTGAATTCCACGTTACCGTGCCCAATGACGCGAGCGTGACCAAGGCCTGCTTCCATCGCAAAGATATCGAACAGCCTTATTACGACCTTGACAGCGTGGCCTGCCTGGACCACCCCTTGCCTCCTTATCCTTTAGAAGCGTGGCTCGAATTCACAGTGGATGGAGTGAGCGTCCGTGCCGGCCAGGCGGTGCAAACGGTTCAGCATGTGGTGGGCCGCGGCGGTGTCTATGAGCCCCTGCTGGTAGCGCCCGCCATCTCCGTAGCCGCCACTGCCACCGCCGGCATCATCCCTCTGGGTGAGTCGAAGGCCGCGGACGTCAATTTTCACGTCCGCAGCAATGTCAAACAGTCCACTCCAGCCGAGGTGCATCTCGACCTTCCTTCCGGTTGGCAGTCCGCCCCGCAATCGGCCGCCTTCAAGGCCGATGAGCAAACGCTCACCTTTGCGGTTACGCCAGGCAACCTCGCGCCTACCAGCTATCCCATCCCTGCTGTTGCTGACTACCAGGGCCACCAATATACCCAGGGATATCAGACCGTCGGCTATCCAGGCCTGCGTCCTTATAACTACTACCAGCCCGCCCCATACAAACTGGTAGGAGTGGATGTGAAGCTAGCTCCCGGTCTCAAGGTGGGCTACGTCATGGGCACCGGCGACGATGTCCCCCAGTCCCTCGAGAGCATGGGAGCAGCGGTACATCTATTGCAGCCTGCCGACATCACCGCCGGCGACTTGACGCCCTACGACGTAATCGTCCTTGGCATCCGGGCATACGCCGCACGTCCGGAGTTGGCCACCTCCAACGGCCGTCTGTTGGAATACGTAAAGCAGGGCGGCGTGCTCATTGTTCAATACAACAGCGGGGAGTATGACCACAACTACGGGCCATATCCCATCAGCCTTTCCCATGACCCGGAAAAGGTAGTGGACGAGGACAACGCAGTCGAAATCCTGGAACCAGGCAGTCCAGTATTATCCTGGCCCAACCACATCACTGCTGCCGACTTCAAGGGCTGGGTGGAGGAGCGCGGCCATTCCTTTATGCATTCGTGGGACCCGCATTACCAGGCTCTGACCGAGACTCACGACGCCGGCCAGGATGCCCAGAAGGGTGGTTTACTTTATGCCCGTTACGGCAAGGGAGCCTATGTATACGTTGCCTACGCCCTATACCGGCAGCTGCCCGAAGGAGTCCCAGGAGCTTACCGCCTCTTCGCCAATCTCCTAAGCCTCCCCAAATCCCCCGAAAAATAACCAAGCCATTTGTGAACGGTACGGCCTTCAGGCCGTACGTGATCCCTTTGCAAATAATGTGGCTTTAGCCGCTGAGGAGCGACCCTTAGCCGTGCCGTAATTCCACGCGCTGAAATCACGGGTGCCCCACGTTCGCTGTGGCGTACACCGGAATTTCCTGTCGAGCTTGCCTGCGTTGACAAGCTTCATGCGGCTTTCCTTAATGAAAGCCGCACACGCTGTCGTTGGTGGCGCCCCGTGCAGGAAATCCGGGTACGTGGGCCGAAAAAGATGGGGCGAAGCCCCAACCATTGCATTTGTTCTTCCTACCGGTACTCCGTGCAGAACCCAGGCGCGCCCTCATTAATAAGTGCACAACCCCGTTTGATCTCGTTGACAATCATCGAGCAGGCATTCTGTGCATTGCACGGGGAATGAACTGCCGGCGAAACCTGCAAACATTCGTTCACCAACTGCCGTGAGCGCTCGATGCCCACAGCATTAAGACAAGTCCCCGTGGTGCTTTGGGCTGCCAAAGAGGATTGCGGCGCCAGATACGGTTCCGGTATCCCGAACGCGTCAGCGATCGGGTGCAGCTCCGTGCGCAGCCTCTCCCACTGCGCTGTCGTCTGCGGATTCAGTTGCAAGCTATAGACCAGGGGATCGATCTGTGCCGCGATATTCACCAGCTCGGTAACTCCTTCGTCCGATCTTTTTTCCCTCTTGAAAGTTTCGAATGCGACGTTTGCTTGTTTGGCGAAGTTATCCGCTAATGTCACCGCATCCTTTTCCCGGCTGGTTTTGCGAATCGTGCTCTTCTTCAATGCATTGGCAAAGCTTTTTCGAAACGGCTGTGCGTCATCTTTCAGATTCTGCAACAGTCGTTGCAGGTCCGGGTCGCTCAACCGCCCTTGCGCCACTGCTGTTCTGCTCGAGCCCACCAAGCCGGCCAATAGAATAAGAAAACTGAAGCTCAACCACCTTTGCATGTTTCCTCTCCACTGCGCCCCTGTATCCTATCGTCAGAAAGAAATAATGTCAGCAGCCGCCCCAGGGCAGTCCCTCCCTCTCCTCTCCGACAGTTTGATCTTCGATTGGAGAGCACAGTCTTTTCGTCCTGACCTTATCTTTGTTCTTCCCCTGGCCATCTGTCTGGTGGTGAGTATCTGGCTGGGTCACCCAGGCGCTGGCTTGATCGGTGCGGGCGGCGCCTTTACGGTAGGCTTTGGCGCCAAGCAGAACATTGACGACTCGCACCTCTTACCCATGATCCTGGGCACTCTGGGCATCGGTCTGGCAACCTTTGTCGGCATGGTGGCTGGTCACACCAACTTCATCCTGGTGCTTTTCGCGGCGTGTTCGGGCTTTATCTATGGATTGCTTTCGCTCAGGCAGCCGGGCGTCGCCTGGGTGATGCAGCAGTGCATCGTTTTTCTTCTCGTCGCTTCCGCTTACCCTTTTTCCCCTCGAGCTGCCGCGGTTCGCTCCGGGTTGGTGATGGCGGGGGGCGCCTTACAGATCATTACTTCGAGCATCCTGCTCCACCTGCTGCCGCAACTGCGCACAGACCTGCTGTCGGTCGGCCGGTATGTTCGTGCGGAGCACCAGGCGCTGCGTGCGTCTGTGGAGGAGGCCGCGCGCTCTCTCTTGACGCGGAGTGAACCACCGAGCACGCTGCCCTATGCGCTTCGCCTCGCTGTCACCCTCGGGGTCAGTACAGAAATCTACCGCCACTTCGGCGTCGCCAACGGCTACTGGATTCCTATGACAGCCTTGCTTGTCCTACGGCCCGGGTTGACCGACACAGCGAACCGCGCCATCTCTCGCACCGTCGGCACCTTAGCCGGAGCCATGCTGGCCAGCTATTCGCTGGCCCACCTGCAACCCATCCCGCCCATCCTGGCTGTGTTGGTACTGCTCTTTGCCTGGCTGTCTTATGCGCTCAACAACGTAAATTACGGTCTATTCACCCTGTGTCTCACGGCGTACATTGTCTCTCTCCTCGCGCTCGCCAGTCTTCCGGGAACTCTGGTCGCCTACCACCGTGCCATCAGCACCGTGATTGGCGGAGCATTGGCTTTGACCGTAAGACTACTCGTCATCCGCTATCGCACGCGGCACGCGGAGCCGCCCACCCTACAAGCGTGAAATTCTCTTGAGCTGTTTGTCTGTGCGGTTCAAGTCTCTGCAGAAACTCTAGGGATTGCGCTTCCACTCCGGAAGGGAGAGCACCCAATCCTCGCCTTTGTTCCCGTCGGCGATATTCAGCATTCGGCCCTGTTCTACTTCTCTCTTCCCGCCGTCCCAGATGGATCTCGCATTGAAGCGGCTTGCCGGCGCCGCCACTGCATCCCGTATCTCGCGCAATTCCACGGGCCTCCCAATCTTCAACAGGTACTGGCGTATCACGGCTGGACGGTCGAGTCCTTCATACTCCCCGCGTTCCGGCCTCTGCTCCGTCAACGCCTCCAGGGTCTGCTCAAGCTTCTCCACCACTTCAGGCGCCAAGGCGCGGAGTTCCCCAAGCAACTCGTCTTTCCGCTGTATGAGTAAGCGAAGTGTAAGTGTCGCAGTGGATCTGGGCCCCATCATTCTCTCCAGACCAGCCAATTGAAGAGTAGGCATTCTCTCTGTAATCAGCGCAGTATACTTCCTACACTGTTCCGGACACTTGTCCTCGGGCGAGCGTCGAGCAAGTCCGAAGCGGGCGGAACGACCAAGGCTATACTATTTCTTAGTCTAATTAGACTCCTAAATTCAGACCAGTGGTAGTACTAAATGAAACCCAGCCGCTTTTAGTCACAACTGGAAGACTCCAGCGGTTTCTGACAGGCCCGGTGATTGTTAAAACCGCGTAAGAACCTCGGAGAAGTCAGCCATGCTCCGGCCCCGATCGACGCACGTAACGATCATGGATGTTGCACGCCAGAGTGGGTTCTCCCCCTCCACCGTCTCCATCGTACTCAATGACGCTCCTCTTTCCCGGCACGTCGCCGCCCCCACCAAGCAGCTTATCCGGGAGACGGCCAAGGCCCTCGGGTACCACCCCAATCCCTCCGCTCGCTCTCTGCGCAGCCGCCACAGCCGCACCATTGGAGTCCTGGTCTTTGACCTCTCCGATCCCTTCTGCACTCTGATCCTTCGCGGCATCGAAAAGGCTCTCGATCCCACTGGTTACCTGCCCCTCATCATGGACGCACATAACGACCGCAAACAGCTCGAGGGCTATCTCGAATTGCTGCTGGAGCGCCGGGTCGAGGGCCTCATCGTCGTGGCCAATTGGCTCTTCGAGGAGGGAGGAGTTCTGTTCGAGATCCTGAAAAACACCTTTCCCACCATCGTCGTGGGCCGTGACCTGGCGGATGACCGCATTCGCTCCGTTGTCGTGGACAATGAGGCCGGCGGTTACGCCGCCCTCCAGCATATCTATCAGCTCGGTCATCGCAAGATCGCCTTCGTCCTGGGCCCGGAGAAGCTCAGCGACAGCAATCGCCGCTGGCACGGCATGCAGCGTTTCGCTGCCGAACACAACTTATCGATCGACCAGCGCCGGGTGCGCAGTTTGGTCGAAGCCCTTGATCCTTTTTCCGGCTTCACCGGCGGACGGGAGCTCACCGAAGAGCTCCTGCGCTCGCGCATCGAATTCTCCGCTCTCCTGGCGTTCGATGACCTCACCGCTCTGGGTGCGGTCCGCGCGCTCTGCCACGCCGGTATGAACGTGCCTCGTGATTGCTCCGTCGTCGGCTTCGATGATGCCCCTCTGGCCGCCTTTTGCACTCCCGGTCTTACCACCATCCGCCAGCCCATGGAAGACATGGGGGCATTAGCCACCGAGTGGGTGCTCAAGGCCGCGCAGGCTGGGGAAGAAGTCGACGTACCCCCTCCGCCACCCAGATGCTTTCCCCCACCGTAGTCGTTCGCGAATCCACCCGCGAGACTCGCTCCTAGCCGAAACTCCACTTCTCCCGCCCATTCTTCACTATCATGGAAAGGACAGCTTCCATTTCCCCGAGGGTCCTGAATGAAGAAGTCAGAGGTGCTGAATGCTTGGGCCGCAATTCTTTACGGCCAGAAGCCAAGTCTTTCCATTGAGATCACGCGCGAATGCCCGCTCCGTTGCCCCGGCTGTTACGCCTACGAGCCCGAGCATTTAGGTACCGGCGGGGTCAACCTGCGCCAACTCTCCGATTACAAAGGGGACGACCTGGTGGCCAGGCTGCTGGCCATCGTCGACCGGGAGCGGCCCATCCATCTCTCTCTGGTAGGCGGCGATCCCCTGGTTCGCTATCGCGAGTTGGAAGTGCTCCTGCCGCAGCTTGAGCAGCGCGGTGTCCACGTGCAACTGGTCACCAGCGCTTTCCGTCCGCTGCCGAAGGCATGGAACGACCTCTCGAAGCTCAGCCTGGTTGTTTCTATTGATGGCTTGCAGCCGGAGCATGATGAGCGCCGCAAACCGGCCACCTACGAGCGAATTCTGAAATCGATTAGTGACAGCCTGGTGACCATTCACTGCACCGTCACTGGCCAGATTTCCGGCCGCCCCGGATACCTGGAAGAGTTTCTCCGTTTCTGGAGTGCTCGTCCGCAGGTGAAGCGCATCTGGGTCAGCCTGTTCACTCCGCAGCAGGGAGCCGAAGGTCCGGAGATCCTAACCCCACCCATGCGCCGGGAAGTGCTTGACGAGTTGGAGCGCCTTTATCCTCTCTATCCCAAGTTCCAGATGAATCGGCAGATGATCGAGGAACTTCGTCATCCGCCGCAATCGCCGGAGGAATGCATCTTCGCTCGCACCACGACCTCTCTTTCCGCGGACCTGGAAACCCGCATTGGGCCCTGCCAGTTCGGAGGCAAGCCAGACTGCACGCAGTGCGGCTGTGTAGCCTCCATGGCCTTGGCGGCAGTAGGCCATCACCGCGTTCTGCCTGGTCTGACGGCAGGCGACCTGATGTTTGCCTCCGAGCGCATAGGATCCAAAATTGGCCGAGTTCGCTCCCGCTTCCGTGGAAAGCCGCAACCACTGCCACCGCCCGCACCGCCCCTAACCCAAATAAACGGCCTATGAAGAAGCCAATCGATGAAGGGTACGGGCTTTAGCCCGTACCCTTCTGATTGAAAAGAAGATCGGCTTTAGCCGCTGAGGGCAGTTTCGCCCGTTCCCTCAGGGGCTAAAGCCAGAGATTAGGCGTGTCTGATGTACGGGCTGAAGCCCGCACCCTTCAGTAACCGATACTGATATGTATAACTCTGTCCCTCAACACACTCCACCTACAACTCTCTCCCTCAAACTCTTAAGGCTGCATCGGCAAATCCATCAGCGGGCTCTTGGAGTAGAAGTCAAAAGGCCGCAAGGTAAAGTCATGCCACATGGTCGGCATCTGAGGCCAGTCCTCGGGCCGCGGCACATGGTGAAACGCCATCGTGTACCACGCCACGATATCCGTGTTCTGGATGTTGCGGTTTTGTTTCACCCATGCCGGCAGTCCATCCGTGCCTTTGCTTCCCGACACATAAACCCCAGCCGCATATCTCTCCTTCGAGTCATAGGGAGTTACCCAGAGTTGGTGATCAGAGAACCCGGCGCGTTTCTGTGGCCAGTCGTCCGCCGACAGCAGCGAAACCCCGGTCAACCCAGGCATGATCTCAAAGCTGGTCGGATACCCCAGCTCATTCTTCACCGCCGGATTGACAAAACGCCACATCGCCGGATGCTCCATGCTGATGTTCTGCATGGCCGTTCCCTCGTTCGACATGCACTTCGCCATCATCGCCCATATCGTCTTGCGGGGGCTCGTGGGCGGCAGCTTATACTGCACCAGCTTGTCCACTTCGAAGTTATTGGCGGTTCCATCTACATCCAGATCCAGCCGGAAGGAAAAGAAGTGGTCGTGATCCACGCCATCGGTGTAGGGCGCCACCAGGTGACCGAACTCCACTGTATTTCCCTCTGGATCCTTGCCCATGATGTCGCTGGACATCATCTCCGACGCCATCTTGTCTCTCACCGGCTTCACTTCCAGCTCGCCCGTCGCTCCAACCGCCACCGTGATGGCGCCCTCCTGCTCAAAGCGCCAGTCGAGGATGTAGTCGTAATTACCCACCACCGCGATGCTGCGAAACACCAGCTCGCGTCCTGGTCTGCCGGCGATCCCATCGGGCTCCGCATGCCGCCACGCCGGATCGCCCAGCGTCCGCTCAAACAGGCAAGCCAGTTGAGGACGGATAAACGGAGTTCCGTTATCGTGGAAAAACGTTCCGCTAAAGTACGTGGCGTAGTCCGGGCAATCGGTCCCTTTTTGCAGCGGCTTGGGAATCCCCAGGCCGGTATTCATGAAGTACTCGCCGGAATCCAGAAATACGTGCGAGTTCCACGTCTCTTCCGGATCCATATAGGGCACATACATCTCCGAAAGCGAGCCCTCATACAGCACCGAGCGCCGCTTCCCCTGGTAATCGAGCGAGGCCATGTTGACCACCGGACCGCTGCGCGGGTCGACGCGAAAGCGGAAGTGCCAATTCTGCCAGCTCACTTCTCCATCGGTAATGGTGAAGCCGGGGCCTTCCGGCTGTGAGACCACGATGGGCTTAGTCCCGGCAGCGGCGGGGCCGCCATTGGAATCGTAGAGCTCAGACTCACAGGCGGCATGGGCACCACGCCGTAATCGGTAAACCGCGTGATCTTCTTGCTTTCCATGTCGACGGTAAAAAATATGCCGCCAACTTCGCGATCATCCGATCCATTCTCGGCGTCGATGTTGTACTCGCATCCGCCCCACCCGATTCTGCGCCCATCCTGCTCCGGCAGCCCGATGTAGCCTCCCGGTGTCGCATAACAGGTGACGATGTTCAGGTCGGTAATGCCCCGCTTCTTCAGCGCTTCGACAATCCGCGGATCGTGCTTGATGGCATCGTTAACTTCCTGCTCTTCGGTGGTGGTGAAAGGAGCCTGCACCCCTTTCAGCTCCTCGAACGATTCCACTTTGGCGGTCGAGATATTAACCAGCGCTGCATACGAGTGGCCCTTGTAATAAAGCACCACGTCCGCTTTGCGCTCGATCGGCGATCCCGGCTTCCAGGCCAGAACGTATTGCTTCTCCGGCTCGTGCAGCAGCACGCTCGAGAAGATGGTCTTTTCCTCGGTATGGCCAGCATCCTTGATGGCCTTATAAACCACCCAATATTCCGCCGGGGTCAGGGCATCGAGTGGATGGTGAACGGCAGGCGCGAGGGCAGCTGCAGGCAGCGAGAGAACCAGCGCAGCAGCCAGGAAACGAAGCACGAATCGACAAAAAAACACTTTGAAATAACCTCCGGGAGCAGAAGGCCTAAGAAATAAAAACGTGAGACGGGGCCGAAGGGATTATGCCGAGGGAAATTCCGGGCACATTTAACTGCTTGAGCAGCGAGTTAGCGACAGGGCTATCGCGAGATTGAAGATAGCGAAGCGGCCTGGCAAAGTCAACGTATATTCACTTCACTTACCCCTCGCACTGGCAGTGTGTGGCAGGACCTCGTTCCACAAACAAATCTAAAAACTCCGTCCCCCAACAAATCCAAAACTCTGTCCCACAAACAAATCGACGGGTGCCCCAAATCCCCCGATTTTCTGTGGAGTTTCATCGGTTCCGCGCACTTCATGCGCCTTTCCCTAGAGAAAGGCGCACGCGTAGCTCTTGTCCAGCGCAGCGTTCAGAAAATTCGGGGCATCTCGCTCGCTTTTCGCGAGATGTGGGATACCGCAGACCCTAATCAAACTCTCAGACCGACCACGGGACCTCTTTTATATTGCTATTGAATCCACTTTGTTGATAATTACGCCAACGGCCCAGTCGCCGCGGCTTCCGAGTCTTCTCCAGCAAACCGCAGGTGATCGAATATGCCGGGCCCATCTCTTACAACAATGAAGGATCTCGCCGGAACCGCCGTCCGAAGGGAGCGCCATGCGGCCGCTGCCGGGAGGTAAGAAGCCCCACCTGGACCGGGTACTAGGGCGCCGCGATCTGGTGTTGCTCTTCGTGGTTGCGGTAGCCAACCTGAACATGATCCCGGCCATCTCCGCTTCCGGTCCCGGTGACCCTTTGGTTGTGGCTCCTGGCTCTCTCCTTCTTCTTCTGGCCGCAGGGCGCGGCGGTCACCGAGTTAGCCCAAAAGTGGCCCGGCGAAGGCGGTATCTATCTCTGGGCCAAGCGCAGTTTTGGCGAGGAGCACGGTTTCCTTGCCGGCTGGTGTTACTGGCTATCGAACGTCGTCTATCTCCCCACCGTCGTGCTTTCCTGCGTGGGGTAGCCGTGTACATCGCCGGACCCGCCATCCAAAAGCTCGCCGACAGTCACGCCTTCACTGGTGTTGCCTCGCTGCTCATCATCCTGTTTCTGCTGGTGCTGAACGTGCGTGGCCTGTCCCTCGGCAAATGGATCAGCAATCTCGGCGCCCTCGGCACCATTGGCGGCGCAGCGATTATTTGTTTGCTGGCCGCCTTGACCCTGCACCACCATACCAGCGCCCTTCATCCTGCCGATCTGCGCACCAGCTTCCACGATTGGCGTCTCTTCGCTGCTTTTGGCACCATCTGCTACAGCCTGATCGGTCTTGATCTGGCTTCCGTCATGGGCGATGAGATCCGCGATCCGCGCCGCGATCTGCCCATCTCTATCCTCATCGGCGGCGTCATTGCCGGTTTCATCTACTTCGGCACCACGCTGTCGATGCTGATTGCCATGCCGCAAAAAGAAATTGGTGTGCTCTCCGGCGTCCTGCAAGCCATCAACGTGATGAGTGCGCGCACCGGCCTGGTGGGCGTCGTAGCCCCGCTGGCGCTGTTGGAGTGTATCGCCATTCTGGGCACGGCCTCGGCATGGTTCAGCGGCGCGGCCCGTCTGCCTTTCGTCGCCGGAGTCGATCGCTATCTTCCGCCCATGATTGGCCGCGTGCATCCTCGCTACCACACGCCCTACGTAAGCCTGATCCTCTTTGCTGTCTTATCCTCGCTCCTGATTGCGACCAGCTTCTTAGGCGTCTCGGTGGGCGAAGCCTATCTCACCATGTTGGATTTGGCCGTCATCCTCCAGCTCGCGCCGTCGGCCTACATGTTCCTGGCGCTGCTCAAGCACGCCTGGAGCAAGGACGCG
The DNA here is from genome assembly GCA_963805955.1 of uncultured Acidobacteriaceae bacterium. Lineage (GTDB taxonomy): Bacteria > Acidobacteriota > Terriglobia > Terriglobales > Acidobacteriaceae > PALSA-350. The sequence continues at coordinate 53,430 of CAWDVZ010000002.1, read as the reverse complement.
GTGCTCTACGCCAACAAGGCATATTTAACGGCCAACGCCATAGCCGGCTTGGCTGCGACCCTTGTCGGTCTGATCGTGGCCTTCATCCCTTCGCGCCAGGTTAACTCGATATGGATCTTCGAAGGCAAACTGACCGCCGCCTGTCTGATTGTCTTTGGCGCCGCCCTCTTCTTTTATCAGCGAGCGCTGCGCAAGGCGCGCACATTGCCTCTCGACACCGACCTGGTCTCGGGCGCTGAATACGGCGCGCAGGGTTCCTGATTAGTACACCCGGCGGGCAGCGAAAATAACTGGACTTTCCGCAAACGCGGTCGTACCGTCGCTCTGATCGACATTCGGCCACGGACGTTACTACGAACCCGCTTGGCTCCCTCTGAATCAGAATCGTTGCCGTTCATGTTTCTACGCCACCATTAATCCTCTCAAAGCGCGATCAACCATCCCCTGGGAAATTATCTGTTCAGTCGTGAGGTTAAAGAATGAAGTCGAAATCCCCCTTGCTTTCCCTGGCCTTGCTGGTCGCACTGCCGTCTTCCATCGGCGTCGCGGTGGGCCAGCAAGCCGCCAGCTCAAATCTTAGCTACGAAGTGATCAACCTCGGAACACCTCTTGGCGGCTCCCTCGCCGCCGTCCAGACCATAAGCCTCCAGGGCTTCCTGGCCGGCTACGCAAACCTGCCCAGACAACGCGCAACACGCGATTCTTTTTGAGTCTCAGTGGGACCAAAGACCTGGGCACGTTGGGCGGGCAGAACAGCGCTATCCTGGGTGGTCTGTCCGGCTTTTCCGAGACGGCCACCTCTGACCCGTTGGGGCAGGACTTCTGCGAAACATGGCACCCACCTCGTTTGCCTGGCGTTTACGTTGGGGAACCGCAACCAGGTTGTTCCGCTGCCCACGCTGGGGGGCACGTCCGCGGCAGCCTTTGGCACGAACGCTCTTGGTCAGGTGGTCGGAATCTCGTTGACCAGTGTTCACGATCCAAGCTGCCTGGTGGGTGGTGAACCGCAAGCGCCGTTTGACCAGGTCCAGCAGTCTGTACCTGTAGTTTGGCGGTCGGGTGCGGTCAAGGAACTCCCCACGCTTCCCGGCGATTCGGATGGCAGTGCGAACGCCATCAATAATCTCGGCCAGATCACCGGCTCTACCGGGGACTGCTATGCCAATCCGGGTGCTCACGCCGTGCTCTGGCAATACGGCCAGGTGATCAACCTCGGCAGCCTTGGCGGTGCGATGAATAACGATCCTGAAGCCATCAACGACCTGGGAGAAATAACCGGTGATTCGGACCTTCCCGGCGATGCAACCGGTCATGCTTTCCTGTGGCGGAAGGGAAAGATGCAAGATCTCGGTACGCTGCCGGGCGATTATTCCAGCTATGCCAACTCGATTAATAACCTCAGCCAGATCGTCGGCCAATCGTGTGACATCAACGGCAATTGCCGCCCCTTCCTGTGGGAAAACGGCAACATGATTGACCTGAACACCCTCGTGCCCGCGAGTCAGGCCAACCTGTATTATCCTGCGACCATTGATGACCTTGGAGTAATCGGCGGCATCGCCATGAACCAGAGTACGGGTCTCGATCCTGCCTTCGTAGCGCTTCCCACGTTCGGCTTGACCGGTAAACAGGTCTCCGCGAGCCGCATCGAGGTTGCTCCCAGGCTTTCTATGCCCCAGGGCACCCGTTCGTTTGTGCAGCGCAGGCTGAAGCACTCAGCCGCAGCGCCGATCGCAACAAACCAATAAAGCACGAAGCGCAACCAATCACCCACAGATTGGTTGCGCTTTCACCGCATCCTGCGGCGTACGCTCCCATATAAAAAAAGCACGCGTTTGCTGACGCGTGGACTGATTTGCTCGCTCCCTAATTACTTCGGGGAGTGACAGATCCTTCTGTTGGGGGGTTGACGGGTGTGATTGAACTATTCTTCAATAAGCAAATCAAAAGATCGCTCGTCAGCAATTCTCGTAACACAGGTCATCGTCACCGGGCCTGCCACGGTTGCCTTGTTGATGTAAATCGAAACGCGAGGGTGATCCCGGTGACCCAATCCTACGAAGAGACTGATGCCAGTCACGTATTAACCATGGAAGAAATCACCAGCCTCACTGAGGAGGGTGGCAAACCTGCCGACACCCTCATGAACGTCGTCGCCCTGATCGCCACCCGCTTCAGGACCGATGTCTGCTCCGCCTACCTGCTTGAACCAGATCGATCGAATCTGGTGTTGGCCGCGACTCTGGGCCTCCATCCGCGATGCATCGGCACCCTGCGCATGCCGATCCGCGAGGGCCTCGCCGGCCTGGTTGCCGAGCGCGTAATGCCGGTGGCGGTTGAGGACGTCAGCGATCATCCCCGCTTCAAGTACTTCAAGGAGTCTGGGGAAGAGGTATACCACTCCTTCCTGGGCGTGCCTCTTATCGACCGCGGCATTCTCCAGGGTGTTCTGGTCGTGCAAACCAAAGATCCGAGGGTATTCAGGGAAAATGAGATTCGCAAGTTGAATGACGCCGCCACCCAGGTCGCGCCGGTAGTCAGCGAGGCGCGTACTTTGGACCGGTTCATAGCCCCGGCCCAGGAGCGTCTTTGGTCGGTCGCCCGTAATCTCTGCTGGTGTTGGGACTACGAGTCGATCAGTTTGTTTCGCGACCTCAATCCCACTCGCTGGTGGCAGTTGAATCAGAATCCCATCGCGCTGCTCAACGAGATGCCCATGGGCGAAATCGAACGCCGCGCCACTGAACTCGGTTTGCATAGCCGCATCAATTATGTCTATCGCCGCCAGCAGGAATATCTAAAGGCAGACCGCACCTGGGGCTCCATGAATGCCGGGGTGCTCCGGCCCCACCCTGTTGCTTACTTTTCCGCGGAGTTCGGTTTGCACGAATCTCTGCCTATTTATTCCGGCGGCCTGGGCGTGCTCTCCGGAGACCACATCAAGAGTGCATCCGACCTGGGCATTCCCCTCATAGGCATCGGCCTGTTCTACGGGCAAGGCTACTTCCTGCAGCGCCTGGACCAGAACGGTTGGCAGCGGGAAGAGTACTTGCAGACCGACATCAACCAGCTCCCCATGGAACTGGCCATCGGCAAAAACGGGGAGCCGGTGGTGGTCGAAATTGAAACCCGTGGCGGCTCGATTCGCGCCAAGGTCTGGCGCGTCAATGTTGGCCGCTGCGACCTTCTGCTGCTCGACTCCAAGGTAGCCGGCAACGCACCTGAGGATCTGGAACTGACCTCGCGCCTCTATGGCGGGGACCGGCGCACCCGCATTCGCCAGGAGCTGCTCCTCGGCGTAGGCGGCTTTCGCGCCCTCAAGGCCATGGGCATTACCCCGGGTGCTCTCCACCTCAATGAGGGCCACAGCGGTTTCGCGGTGCTGGAGGCGATCCGTGATCGCATGCAGGAAGAAGGCCTGGATTTCGACACCGCTGCGCATCAGATTCCCCGCGAAGTGATCTTCACCACCCACACCCCGGTGCCCGCCGGTCACGACCGGTTCCCAGGCGATCTGGTGGAGGAGCACCTGGGCCCCCTGCGCGACCAACTGGGCATTTCGCAGCACAGGCTAATGGGGTTTGGCCGCGAGCATCCCGAGGATCACCATGAACCATTCTGTATGACCGTTCTCGGCCTCTTGCTTTCCCGCCGCGCCAACGCGGTTTCTTCTCTGCACGGAGAGGTCTCGCGAGCCATGTGGAAGGGCCTGTTTTCGGGTAAGTCGGAGGACGCGGTCCCCATCGGTCATATCACCAATGGCGTCCATGTCCCCTCCTGGCTGGCGCCGCAGATGTCCCGGCTTTACGACCGCCATCTCGGCGTGGGGTGGCAGGGCAAGAGTTCCTGGTTGGCGACCTGGGAAAAAATCGAGAATGTCGATGATGGCGAACTTTGGGAAACCCACCTCAGCCTCAAGTCGCAGCTCATCGATTTTGTCCGCCGCCGCGCGCGGGAGCAGGCCGAGCGTCGTGACGAGCCGGAGCTGACTCTCCACCGGCTGTCCAAGATACTCTCTCCGGATGCGCTGACCATTGGCTTCGCCCGCCGCTTTGCCACTTACAAGCGAGCTAACCTGATCCTCGCGGACATCCAGAGATTGGGGTCAATGGTCAACGATCCCAAGCGCCCGGTGCAATTCCTGTTTGCCGGCAAGGCCCATCCTCACGACGAGCCGGGAAAGATGGTGCTGCAGCAAATCGCGCAGATGATGCGCGAGTCCAAGTTCGGAGACAACTTTGTCTTTATCGAGGACTACGACATCAATGTCGGACGTCACCTGGTGCAGGGTGTGGACGTCTGGCTCAATAATCCCCGCCGTCCCCTGGAGGCCTCAGGCACCAGCGGACAAAAGGTGGTCTTGAACGGCGGTCTGAATCTGTCGGTGCTCGATGGCTGGTGGGCCGAAGCCTATGACGGTCTCAACGGCTTTGCTATCGGGAATGGCAGAACCCACTCCAATATGGATGTCCACGACAGCCGCGATGGTGAAGACCTCTATCGTGTTCTGCGTGACGAATTGATTCCTCTCTTCTATCAGCGCGACAAGGACGGCCTGCCTCGGGGATGGATCACGCGCATGAAACGCACCATTCGCACCCTGGGCTGGCGTTTCAGTGCGGACCGCATGGTGATGGATTACACCCGCAACTGTTACGTTCCCGCGGCCGGAGGCACCTCAAGCGAAATGAAGTCGCCCTGCTGATTCTGGTTGCGCACGGGTCGTACGAAGAGCACGCATGCAGAGGCTGCGGAATAACGCTTTGTACGAAGGGCACGGCTTCAGCCGTGCCGCACAGAGCCGCAACCAGTGAGGGCTTTAGCCCCTGAGGTACGCGTTTCCACGCTTCGGCCTTTACAGAACCTACCGTTTAAAAACCGTACCTCAGCGGCTAAAGCCGCTCGTGCACCAGAGATTTATCGCACGGCTGAAGCCGTGTCCTTCGTACAAATTAGCTCCCCTGGCCGTGGGTAGATCGAAGATGCAACGCGCCCTACTCTCCAAAGGCAGATGCCATTTGGTCCTGCTCTGAGCGCCGGATGCGCAGTCCCTCTGCCACGTCGAGCCAGGTCTTTACCGCAGCGAGCACTTCTTCAATTACCCCATCCGCCTCTTTCAGCGTAAGCGTATACATCCTGTGCGCAGCACGGGCAATCTCGACATCGCACGTGGTCTCTGTCTCATTGATGGCCAGCGTGAGATCGTCACGATCCACCGAAGGATTGATGTCGTACGCGGGCGAAAGTCGAACCCCACGATCTTCGACAAAGAATCCGTGGTTCCGCAAATGATCGTCGGTATTGTGGATCAGGATGCTGAACACGATGCGCCGAAAAAGTTGATGGGTGTCCCCGAGCGTGTCGACGCCTTGCCGCTGCAGTAACTCCACCAACTCCAGATAGCTTGCCCCTGGCTCTCCATCGCGCCGCTGGGTAAGCGTCATCGCCGATACAAAAGCCAGTCTGCCTCCGCTTGCCGTTCGATCGAATCGTTTGACCAGGAAGGTCGATTCCTCGCGCCCACCACTATCCAGCAATCTCGCCTCTGGCAAGCCGATGCCGCACTTCGAGGCGAGCCGGTGCGCCAGCATCTCCCATGCGGCCATATTCCGTATATCCGCGCGGCTGGGGAATTTCGCAATGCAAAGATTTCCCGTTTCGTCTCGCACTGAGGCCTTCGGACGAGCGCCGCCCAGCGACGATCCAGGAGCCCACAGTTGGTTCAGCCACCGTGCGTATTCAGGATTGTCTTCCTCATCGATATGCCGTTCGAGGCCATCACTCGCCGCTTGCAGTTCGCGCACTGAAGTGATGGGCGGCGCGGCCAATCGCCGGTCGCTATCAAGAAACTCTCCTCCGGGGGACGATCGAAGGCGAAGCGCGCCCAGTCGAGTTTCATCGTGAACACCCAGCAGATAGTCCCAATCGGTCAGCCGCCGGGGTTTTCGCTCCTCTTGCTTAGCGCGGAGATTCTCCCTCCGCTGCATCAGCAAGCGCCCCCATCGGTCGGGAGATGAGTCGAGAAAAATGCCGAAGTTGCTGCGCGACTGAGCTGGATATTGCGCCCCCTCCAGCAACTGCAAATCGGGATCGAAAGCGAAGGCTGCCTCGTTCCTAAGCCATTCCGGCGCGTATTCGAAGGAAAAGACTTCCTCCCGGCCCGCGCTCTGCGCGTGCAGCGTTCCCATGAGCGTGGGGCCGCCGGTCCCGTCCGCGTCGACATAGACCTGCACCGTTCTCTGCCTGCCGCTCACTCGTTTTGACCGTCTGGTTTGACACGCGGCGATTTTCGTCGCGGCGCCCGCGCCCGCGGCCCGATCTCGGCATCCTGTAGCTTTCGTCCAAGTTCATCATCGGCGGCAAGCCGGTTCAGGTCCTGTTCCAGCCGGAGCACCTGCATTACCCGCGCATAGTTGCCGAAAGAAACTCCAGGATCCCCCAACTCAATGCGGTGCAACGTAGCCCGGGCAATGCCCGCACGCTGCGCGACCATGTCCGCCGAGTAGCGGCGGCGCAGCCGCGCGGCTTTCAGCTTCTCTCCAAACCCGCCCAGTATTCTCGCCAGGGCAGGTAGGATGCTCTCCGCCTTTTCCTTCATAATATCTCATATTTTATCCACAAACACCCATTCGCGTCTATTTTATGAGACATTAACCTACTGCCGCTGGCCGCCTCCGCTGGGACGTTGGGGTCCTGCCGGCCGCGTCTGTGGACGCGGTGCCGGCCTGTTCGGGGCTGCGGCCGGCCGGTTCTGTGGCGCAGGCCTGTTCGGTGCAGGCCGGGTTTGCGGAGGCTTGACCTGAGGAGGTCTGGTTCCGGTAGGCCGCTGCGGAGGACGATTGCCAGGCGTACCCGGCCTTACCGGCTGAATCGACGGCTTCCCGCCATTCGGCGGCCGGTTGTTGTTGGGCGGACGAGTATTGTTGGGAGGCCGATTGTTGTTGGGAGGACGATAATTCACGGGCGGGCGATAACCCGGCCTGTTAACCGGCTGCGTAGGATGAGTGAACCCCGGGCGGGTTCCTGGGCGATTGATAGGTGCCGGCGGCCGGTAATTCGGCGGCCGATAGCCCCAATTGCCACCATACCCAGGACGGTTGCCATACGGCACCGGGCGGGGTCGATAATACGGATGCGGTGGCCGATAGCCCCCTCCCCAACCGCCCCAGGGGCCACGATTGTAATAAATCCGCCGCCCTCCCCAGTTCCATCCCCAGCCGCCCCAACCCCATGGCTGGCTAACCAGCAGCGCTGTGATCCCGATGGCAATTCCAAACGTAACCAACCCAACCCCGCGCCGGGGGCTGCATACACCACCGTGGGGTTATATTGCGGCAGGTACACCACCTGCGGATTTGCCGGTTGGATTACGTAGATGGGCTGGCCTGCGTCCTGCTGCACGTTGACCACTTGCTGTGGCGTGCTCCGCAACGCCCCCGATGCGTAAGCCTGGGCGCGTAAGCGTTGGATCGATGCAGACACTTCCGCCTGGTTCGACGTGACGGCCGCCCCGATGGCGGCATAGTCGTCGATGTTTTCCGCCATCATCTGGATGACCTGGGGAAAGCCGACCAGCGCGATAAATGCCGGATCAAATCCTTGTTGCTGGGCCGCCGCGGTCAGCTGGGAAACGCTGAGGTTCTGGTTCTGAGCCAGCCAGTTGTCCACATCCAGAATCTCTTGCGGATTGGTGGAGGCGGTCGTGATCTGCGCCAGCAACGCGTCGGGGTAAAGCGCAATCGGAGCCAAAAGCTGGTCCAATTGCTGGGGTGTGGGCGGCGGAGGACCCTGAGCCTGAAGGTCGGGGGCAAGGCCCTGGAATACGAATGAGGCCGATCAACAAAAAAACGGCGGATAGACTTGGTTTGCGCTGCACGCAGGAGGCTCCCAAACTCGATTTCCCATACTACTGTAGGACAGTCGGATGCTCCAGAGTGGCCGAGCTTTGAATATGGGTGTAGCGAAATACGCCGGGAAACTTCAGCCCGTATCCAAGACACCGGTCGAAGCTGATATGCGCAAGCCAAATGAGCGCAACTTCGCCGCCCAGCGGCGCCCCCTGCTTCCAGGCAAGCAAACCCAGCGCTAATGGCAGCACGTAGTTATGAACAAGGTTGTAGACGGCGGCCGAGCTCTTGCCCGCGGAACGCAGGTATCCGAGGAGCGAGAGATCGGGTACGAAAAACAGCAGTGCGAACAACCCCCAGTGGCCTGTGTAAATACTCTGATAGGCAACGCACGCGGCCACCAGTGTAAGCAGCCCCTCCAATCGGAGCAGCACATCCGGGCGCGTAAGGTAGATAGAGTCTTTTGAGGTGGTCATGGCTTACACCCTAAGCCCAAAGGAAAGCGCCGCGCGAGTAAGCGCCATCGTTTTGGCAGCCGGCACATCCACGCGCATGGGGCAGGCAAAGCAGTTGCTGCCCCTGGGTTCGAGCAACGTGTTGGCGCAAACGCTTGAAAACGTTCGCTCCGCCTCTATGGCTGAAATTGTTCTCGTTCTCGGCGCGGCTGCGCAAGCCATCTGTCAGCAGCTGCCGCCCCCTCTTCTTGAAGGGCTCAAGGTGGTCGTCAACCATGACTACATGCAGGGAATGGCGAGTTCACTGCGACAAGGTCTTTCTGCGCTGGACAAGCAGAGCGATGCTGCCCTCATCATCCTCGGGGACCAGCCATTCGTCCGTCCCCAGACCCTGGATCAGATTGTGGATGCATACCGCCGTTCGCCTGCGCAAATTGTCATCCCCTCGTACCAGGGCACACGCGGCAACCCGGTTCTACTTGACCGGTCGGTGTTTTCGGAAGTAGCAGTGCTGGAAGGAGACGTCGGCTGCAGAGCAATCTTCGCTAAACACTTAGAAGGAATAGTGAATGTGGAAGTTGAAGATGTGGGAGTCCTGTTAGACATCGATGATCAGCAGGACTACGACCGGCTTAAGCTCCGGGGATGACATCCGCTTCGCACTGCCGAATCACCGCGTCGACGTCAAAGTCGTGCCTGGTCAAACCCTCTTCTGCGCCGCGCCGCAGAGCCACCATTTGACTCATCACGCTCAACGCAATTTCCTCTGGAGTCGACGCCCCGAGATGGAGCCCGGCGGGAGCATATACGGTGGCGATCTTTTCTTCGCCCACACCCGCGTTGCGGAGATAGTCCAGGACTAGCTTGGCCCGGTGGCGGCTGGCAATCAGAGCAATGTAGGCGGCCTTGCCCGCCAGCGCCTTTTCCAGCCACAGATGATCCCTCTTGTGTTGCGTGGCGATCACGACAAAGCTTTTCGGCCCAATCGGCGTCTCGGTGAGATCGAAATCCTCCGTGACCAACCTCTCTGCGTGGGGGAATGCGGCCCGGTCGGCGGCCGGGTCATTGACGGTGATAGAAAAGCCCATCAGGTCGCCCAGCACGGCAAGGGTTTCGGCGATGCGGCCATGGCCGACGATCAAAAGTTCAGGTTTGGGCAGAACCGGCTCGATAAAGATATCCATGGTCCCTCCGCACGGCATGCCGACGCCCAGTACTTCATCGGTCATGTCCACGGTGATCAGCCGCGGCCTCTCGGTTTCGATGCATAGCTGGGCTTCGCTGCGCACTGCGCTCTCCGCGCAGCCTCCGCCCACCCATCCCAGCAGCATTTTGCCCATGGCATCGATAAGGGCCTTGGAGCCCCGCCGGGCCGAGGAAGAGCCCTCAACCCGGACCACGGTCGCGATGGCGAAAGGTTGGCCCTGGGAGGCAAGTTCGGCCGCTTTGCTATACAGGTTTGAGAACATCCTCGAGGGGTATCATATCAATGATGGGGGTTTGGTCTTGTATAGCGAGCAGGTACGCGACCATTACGCCAATCCACGCAATGTGGGTTCGGTAGCCGACCCTTCCGGCAAGTCGATGGTGAAGAGCGCGCTCGACAGCGACACGGTACTGATTTCTCTGCGCATCGAAAACGGCGTCATCCAGGAAGTGAAATTCAAGTGCATGGGATGCGCGGTAGCCATCGCCTGTTCGTCGATGGCCTCGGAGATGGTGCTGGGCAAACCTGTAGATGAGGCTTATGGAATCACTGAGGCATCTGTGGCCGAGGCCTTGGGCGGTATTCCCGAATACAAAATGCGCTGCAGCAACCTGGCCCCCGCTGCCATCCGCAATGCCATCGACGACTGGAGAAGCCGGAAATAGCTCGTTCTCACGCAAAAGCCGGGTGCCCCACATCTCGCTGGTTTTTCGCGAGATGTGGGATACCACTGCACTTTCCCTCTGACTCTCGATTCATCCGATGCACTGAGCGGTCAACATTTGTTGTATCCCACATCTCGCGAAAAACGAGCGAGATTCCCCGAATTTCCTGTACGCGACCCTGGACATGCTGCGTGTGCGCCTTTCTTTAAGGAAAGGCGCATGAAGTTCGCGGAACCCACTAAATTTCGCAGGAAATCGGGGATGTGGGGCACCCGGCCTTCGTGTGGGAAACAGAGGTAAGCCCCAGGCGGACGGACTTCGTCAAAAACCTGCGGCATTGCAACAAAATAGGTGCAATTCCGCGTTTTGCGTCCACATCTGCATCCCACTTACGTATTTGTAAGGAGAACATTCATGAAGCTCAGGCCCTTCACCTTGGCCGTAGCTCTTTTCTTAAGCCTTCCCGTCGCATTTGCTCAGAACACCGACAACGGAGCAAAGCAGGACATGAAGAACGCCGGATCGGACACCAAGCATGCCGCCACCAGTGCCGGGCATGGCGTAAGTGAGGGAAGTAAAACGGCCTACGACAAAACCGCCTCGGGAACCCAGAAGGGCTACGACAAAACCAAGTCCGGAACAAAAACGGCCTATCACAAGACCGCCTCAGGAACCCAGAAGGGCTATGACAAGACAAAGTCCGGCACTGAGGCCGGTTATCACAAAACGGCGCAGGGAACCAAGACCGGCTACCACAAGACAACGGACGCAACCAAGACTGGTGTCGACAAGCTACAAGGCAAGCCGAAGCAACCGGTGGACCACTGATCAGCAGTAGGTCTACGGTTCCTGGCTCCAGTCGCAAGTGACGCTGCAGCCCGTGTGGCTGCTCTCCACCGCCATTTCCAGCACCCGCATCGTTCTCCATGCTTGCAGCGGAGTGACTTCGAGAGCCGCATTTCCATGCATCGCATCGCGCAGATTGATGTAGTAGCCGCGGTAGTCTCCAGCCTCGGTCGGGATGCGCGTGCTGACCGGCTCGCCGCCCTCATCGAGGGTCAGGGTGCCCCAGTGTTCCGCACCCTCCACGCCCCAGGGCTTGGAGGAGAACATATCTCCGGCGAGCAAATGAGCTTCCTGGCAGTCCATGCCGAATTTGCGAAAAGTGCCGAGCGTGCCGTTGAGCGTGAAGCGGGCTCCGGGCTCACGTGCCAGGCAGGTGGCCCGCAGCCATACGCTCACGCCGGTAGGGTACTGCAGGTTTAATTCAAAGGCGTCATCCATCCGTGCGCCGTCACGCTCCATACGCACACTTCCCCACACCGACTGCGGAACACCGAAGAGCACCAAGGCCTGGTCCACGAGGTGCGATCCCAGATCGAAGAGCACGCCTCCGCCGGGTCCACCGTCCTCCCGCCAGGCGTGCAGCCGGGGCAGCTGGCGAAAGCGGTCGTAGCGGGATTCGAACTCCACTAGCCGGCCCAGCCGATCGCTGTCGAGCAGTTTGCGCACCGTCAGAAAGTCGCCATCCCAGCGGCGGTTCTGGTAAACGCTGAGCAGCCGCTTGCGCGACCGGGCTAGTTGGATCAACTCCGCTGCCTCGGCGGAAGTAAGGGCAAAGGGTTTATCGATAACTACATCGCGGTCCGCCAGCAGGCATTGCCGGGCAATGGGAAGATGGGTGGCGTTGGGCGTAGCCACCACCACCAGGCGGATGCTGGTGTCCTCAAGCAAAGCCTCGACCGAGGGCAAAACCCGGACCTGAGGAAAAGCCGTGGCAGCCTCCGTACCGCTTCTCTGTACGATCGCGGCCAGCTCCAATCCCTCAACGGCTTCGATGGCGTTCGAGTGAAAGATGCGTCCCGCAAATCCAAAACCAATCAGGCCGACCGGTATACATTTCATTGATTCTTTATACGTGAAGCAAAAGCAATTATTCCCTCCGGCCGCGAGGGCTTCCTCGGCTTGACAAAAGGGAAGTGAGGCAAGAGTATTAAATCAATGCAAGGTCTACATCATCCCGCTGGTTGTTGTTGCTGTGACAATTTCTGTTCATTGTCATTGCATACAAGCGGGTGTGAGTTCTTTTAGTAGAGAGGTTTCCTACCAGCCTTTCCCGAAAACTCAGACAAGGATTGCACAACCGCTGCCAGCTTCTGGCGAGCGGTTTTTTTATTGCAACCATAAAGGAAACACCGAACTTGGGAACACAAACCATCCCGGTAGGCGCGGCGCCGAAGCTAAGCCATCTTCAGATGCTGGAGGCGGAGAGCATCCACATTTTCCGCGAGGTGGCGGCGGAGTTCGAGAAGCCGGTCATGCTGTATTCGATCGGCAAAGACTCTTCCGTCATGCTGCGGCTGGCGCAGAAGGCTTTCTATCCCGGGCCTATTCCGTTCCCTTTGCTGCATGTCGATACGGGTTACAAATTCAAAGAGATGCTCGCCTTCCGCGATGAGTACACCCGCCGCCTCGGTGTCGAGTTGCTGGTGTGGCGCAATGAAGCCGCGCTGGCTGCAGGAGCCAATCCCATTGCGCTGGGAACGCGGCGTTGCTGCGGGCTGCTTAAGACCACGGCGCTGCTCGATGGCCTGCGCGCGCATGGATTTGACGCTGCCTTCGGCGGAGCCCGGCGGGATGAAGAAAAATCCCGCGCCAAGGAGCGCATTTTTTCCTTTCGCGACGCCGCCGGTCAATGGGACCCCAAGAACCAGCGCCCTGAGTTGTGGAACCTCTATAACGCCCGCGTCAATCCGGGCGAGAGCATACGCGTATTTCCGCTGTCCAACTGGACCGAGCTCGACGTCTGGCATTACATCCATCTCGAAGAAATCCCGGTAGTCCCGCTCTATTTCGCCCAGCAGCGGCGGATGCTGGTACGCGGCGACAGCCTCATTCCCGTGGAGCAGTCTTTCGTCCAGGGCCTGCCGGGAGAAGAGCAGTGGGTCCGATGCCGCCTGCGGTCGCTGGGATGCAGCCCCTGCACCGGCGCCATTCGCTCCGATGCCGACACCATTCCCAAGATTATTGCCGAGCTGGTTGCCTTCCGCTCTTCCGAGCGAGCCAACCGCGTGATCGATCACGATCAGGACGGTTCGATGGAGCTGAAGAAGCGCGAGGGCTATTTCTAATGCCACTCTCGCTCCAGGAAGATATGTTTTCGATGGAGGAGTTTCTCACTGCGGAGCAGGAGAAAGAGCTGGTGCGCTTCAGCACTGCGGGCAGCGTAGATGATGGCAAATCGACGCTGATCGGCAGGCTGCTGTACGACTCACAGAACGTCTACGAAGATCATGTGCGTGCCGTAACCAAAGCGGCAAATGGGAATGTCGCAGCCGCGATTGATTTTGCCCAGCTCACCGACGGGCTGCGCGCAGAGCGCGAGCAGGGCATTACCATCGACGTCGCTTATCGCTATTTCTCCACCACCCATCGCAAGTTCATCATTGCCGATACTCCGGGACACGAGCAGTACACCCGCAACATGGCTACCGGCGCGTCCACCGCCGACGTTGCCATCATCCTGGTCGATGCCCGGAAGGGCATCCTGACCCAGTCTCGCCGGCACGCCTATATCGCCTCGCTCCTCGGAACACGCCACATCGTAGCCGCCGTCAACAAGATGGATCTGGTCGATTACTCGAGCGAGGTTTTTCATTCCCTGGCTAGTGACTTGCAGCAGCTGGCGGAGAAGCTGGGCATCTCCGGTCTTATCTGCATTCCCGTCAGCGCCCTCCACGGCGACAATGTCGTGGACCGCGGCCAGAACATGCCATGGTATGAAGGTCCTACTCTGCTCGACTACCTGGAGACAGTGCCCGCCGGGCATGATGTCGACGGCGCTCCCTTTCGTTTACCGATCCAGAGGGTCATTCGTCCTGACCAGCACTATCGCGGCTTCGCCGGTCAAATTGCCTCCGGTTCAGTCTGGCCGGGCGATCGCGTCATCGCTCTTCCCTCGGGAAGAACCAGCCGGGTGAAGAGCATCACCACCTTTGACGGCGATCTGGGCCGGGCCGATGGCGCCCATGTCCATCGCGCTCACGCTCGAGGATGAGCTGGACATAAGCCGGGGAGAGATGCTCGCCGCCGCCCACCAGCCGCCAGCGGTGGCGGCGAACTTTCTTGCTGCCCTGGTCTGGATGGATGCCCAGCCACTCGATCCAGGCAAGAGCTACCTCTTGAAGCATACGTCGCACACGGTCAAGGCCAAGGTAACCAACATTCGCCATCGCGTGAACATGCAGACGCTCGATCCCGAGCCGGCCTCGACGCTCGATCTCAACAGCATCGGCGTGGTGGAAGTGGAGACCACTCGTCCCCTTTTTCTGGACCCCTATGCCGCGAATCGCCACACCGGCAGCTTCATCCTGATCGACTCCGTATCGCACGCGACCGTAGCCGCCGGAATGGTGCGCGAGATTTTGAGCGTCCGGCCGGACGCGAACGCCGTGGCGGCCATCGCCATCCGCGATCCGGAGCTGCTTCGCATGGTCGAAACCGCATTGCGGGAAGCCGGCGTGGAAGTGGTGCGCACCCGGACGGCGAATCGGCATCTGTTGCAGCAATTGTTACATATAGGACTCGTTGTCCTCATCGAAGCCGAAGCTCCCACCGAAGTCTCAATCGCCCATGACTGCAGCCGCGCTCGCCTTTGAGCCGGTGCTTGGATTACCGCAAGATCCTGCAGAGGCGGCGGTTCTCGTCCTGCGAGCGCTCAAAGGGAGTGCGCGATGAGTCTCGAAGCAAAAACGGCCGCAGCGAAAAGCCCTGGTGAAAGAGCAGATCGCAGCCGCTCGCGCAGAGGACGTCTGCGTAACCAGCAGCTTTCAGGCCGAAGACATGGTCGTCGTCCATTTGGTGCGTGAAGTGATGGGCAAGTGTGCCGGTGATCTTCCTCGACACCGGCTACCACTTTGCGGAGACCTACGAGTATCGCGATCGTCTGAGCAAAGAATGGGATCTGAACCTGGTGAACGTATTGCCGCAGCTCACCGTTGCCGAACAGGAATCCCAGTTCGGCATTCTCAACCAGACTGCGCCTGATCGTTGCTGTGGCTCTGCGCAAGGTGGGGCCGCTGTTTGCCTCACTCGAGCCCTACCGTCTTTGGTTTACCGGTCTGCGGCGGGAGCAGGCAAAGACGCGCGCAAATCTTCAAGAAGTCGATGGGTTCACGTTGCCCACGGGTAAGCAGTTGCAGAAGATAAGTCCGCTGGCGGATTGGTCAACCAGGGACGTATGGCAGTACGCGGAACAGCATGGTATCCCTCTGCTGTCGCTGTACGAAAAGGGCTATACCAGCATAGGATGTGAGCCCTGCACCAGTCTTCCATTCGATCCCAATGACCCGCGTTCGGGCCGCTGGGGTGGCCGCAAGCAGGAATGTGGTATCCACGTGCAACCGCAGTAGAAGAGAGTCTCCGTGTTCGAGCTGTTGATAGGATTCTCGATTGCCGTGTTGATCGCGCTCACGGGCGTAGGCGCGGGCGTGGTTACGGCACCGTTACTGATACTATTTCTTCACGTGCCGGTAGAGATCGCGGTGAGTACTGCCTTGGCCTATGCAGCGGTCGTCAAGCTGATCGTGGTTCCAGTCCAGATGTGGCGCAAGCAGGTCTCGTACCGCATCCTGTCGTGGATGTTGCTTGGCGGCATCCCGGGGGTGATCATAGGTTCGCTCTTTTTCCATCATGTCGCCCAATACGGTCCCAAGTCGCTCCTGTACATCGTGCTCGGGTCCATCATTATCTTTTCCTCCGGCTGGCAGTTATTTCGCCACTTCCGTCCTGACGCCATTGCGCGTCCCGTGATTGACCGTCCTAGGTGGATCGCCTCGATCACTTTGCCCATTGCCGCGGAGGTAGGCTTCTCTTCCTCCGGCGCCGGCGCCCTGGGCACGGTCGCACTCCTGGGCCTTACCTCGCTGACTACGGCGCAGGTGGTGGGAACCGACCTTACCTTCGGCCTTGTTTTATCCGTAATAGGGACTGGCGTCCACATGATCGGCGGCTCTTATGACGCATCGCTGTTATGGAAGCTGGCCATCGGCGGCGCGTTGGGCGCCATTGCCGGCAGCGGAATTGCCCCGCGCATCCCCAACCGCCAGCTGCGCTTCGCACTCTCCTTGTGGCTCCTGGTCATCGGGTTTCAGTTTGTCTATCAAGCCGCGCACCTCAGCCTCCGTTGATGGCTACGGCCCCGTAAGCATCCGGATCAGCAACAGACCTCGGGTGCCCCACATCTCGCTCGTTTTTCGCGAGATGTGGATCCACGAATCTCGACCTTAATTGCCCATTGGGAGTTGAAAGCTGGCGGGTCTAGCGCGGTGGAATCCCACATCTCGCGAAAAACGAGCGAGATGTGGGCACCCGAGATCCGTTGCTGATCCCGATACGAGGAGACTACGGTCGAAGGTTATTTGATCGCTCCATGCTTAGTGGGGATATGCCGGGTTTGCTCTGCACTTCACCGGGTCGCGATCTTGACTCTTCTGTCGCGGCGCGCGATCAAACTCGCTGTTATCATCCTTCCTTGGCTGGGCACTGGAATCGGTAGCGTCCGGCTGCGCCTTGTGCTTCGTGCTTTTGGGCATCGAACACCTCGGCGTTGTGAGATGGCGCACTGAAGAAGCGCGTTGCCCACGGAATTCATCATGAAAATTACAAAAATCAAAGCAGCAGGACTGCGCGGCAGAACTCCGGAAGGTGGCTGGTCGAACGAGATCAAGCCGGACGATTGTGTCCACACGCTCATCGCGGTTTATACCGACGAGGGCGTCACCGGGTGGGGTTCGGCTTTCACCAACGACAAGCTGGTGCAGGCCGCGCTCGATGTGCTCGCGCCCTTGTACATCGGCGAAAATCCTGTGGAGACCGAGCGTGTCTCCGAGAAGCTGCACGCCAATACCTTCTGGCTGGGCCGGGGCGGAAGCATCACCCACGCCATCAGCGGCATCGACATTGCCCTGTGGGACATCCGTGGGAAGGTTACGCAGCAGTCGGTGGGCACGCTATTAGGGGGCCGCTATCGTGAGCGGGTTCGCCCTTACGCTTCCTTGCTGATGCGGCAGCCGGAGCCGCTTGCCGACCATTTGCGGGCCATTCGCGCCCAGGGTTTTCACGCCTTCAAGATCGGCTGGGGACCCTTCGGCCGTCACAGCCATGTTCTTGACGAGCACATCGTCCGCGCCGCGCGCGAAGCGGTGGGCCCCGATGCTTTGCTGATGGTCGATGCCGGCGCCAGCGACGCGTTCTGGCGGCAGGGCTACAAATGGGCTATCCGCACCGCAGAGATGTTGGCGGCATACCAGGTGGAGTGGTTTGAGGAAGCTCTTCCTCCCGACAACCTGGCCGACTATGTATTACTGCGGCAGAACTCGCCCGTGCCCATTGCCGGCGGGGAAGTGTTGACCCGGCGCCAGTCGTTCTTGCCCTGGATCGCACAAGGCGCCTTTGACGTGGTGCAGCCGGACGCGACCAAGGTCGGCGGCTTGAGTGAATCGCGCAGGATCGCGTGGATGGCCGAAGATCATGGCGTTCGCCTTATCCCGCATGGATGGAATACGGCCCTGGGATTGGCTGCCGATCTTCACCTGGCCTCCGCTTCTCCGAGCACAGACCTGGTCGAGTATCTGACTGGATCGCCCTTCATCGACGACATCGTCGAAAACCCGTGGCGGCTGGATGGCGAAGGAATGCTGCCTATTCCGCAAGGGCCTGGCCTGGGTGTCTCGATGAACCTCGATGCCGTGGAAGAGCACACAGGTCTCCGCCTGGAGGCCTGACCGTCCGGACAGATAGGTCACTTTCTGCTATTTTCTTGCCCTCTGGACCGCGCCTTATGCAATAATCCGTTCCATTCCGTTCTGAATGGCGATCCAGGAAAAGAGGAAATGCTATGGCTATTGAGGGCGCGGCCCTGCTACCAGGCAAAGAAACCGATGCGCCGGGGGAGCCTGAATACGCGCCAGTGGCCGCGTTGCCTGTGCTGCCCGGGCGGCGGCTAGCCTCGATCGACGCCTTGCGCGGTTTCGATATGTTCTGGCTCATGCAGGAAGAGTCAGGCCTGGTGCTGGCGCTGGCTGCCGCCTTGCATCTCCCTTTCCAGGCCGTGCTGGCCAAGCAGCTCGATCACACGCCCTGGGTAGGCATCACCTTCTGGGACCTGATCGCGCCGCTCTTCCTGTTTATCGTCGGGCTGAGTTTGCCTTTTGCTATTCAGAGCCGGCTGCGGCGAGGTGAGAGTCGCAAGACCATCCTCTACCACATCCTGCGCCGCACCGCGTTGCTGATCGTTCTGGGCCTGGTCTTCAACGGGATCCTGCAGCTCAACTTCTCTGACTTTCGTTACACCGGCGTGTTGCAGCGCATTGCCCTCTCCTATGTTTTTGCCGCCATCATCACGCTGATGACCAAGCTGCGCGGCCAGATTGCATGGACGGTGGCCCTGCTGGTCGGGTATTGGGCCATCATGGCGCTCATTCCGGTTCCCGGCTTCGGTCGCAACGTGCTAACCGAGCAAGGCAATCTCGAGGGGTATATCGACCGCTTGTTTCTGCCGGGCAAATTCTGCTGCTACGTTTTCGGGGACAACGAAGGCTACCTGAGCACCATCCCCTCGGTGGCAACGGTGATGCTGGGCGTGCTATGTACGCATATTCTGCAGGCCAAGCGAAGCGAGCGGTTCAAGGTGCTGGCGCTGGTTGGGGGAGGCGTTGCCAGCCTGGCATTGGGCCTGGCCTGGGGAACGGTCTTTCCCATCATCACCCGGCTCTGGACCAGTTCCTACACGCTCTACAGCAATGGTTGGTGCATGCTGCTCTTCGCGCTTTTCTACTGGATCATCGATGTCAAGGGCTATACCAGGTGGGCCTTCTGGCTCAAGGTGATCGGGCTCAATGCACTTACCATCTACCTCGTCCAGGAGTTATTCGACTTCAAGCACATCGCCGACATCTTTGCGGCCGGCCTGGCGCGCCATTCCGGCGTCTATGCGGCTTTGGTGATGGGAGTTGCCATCGTGGCGTCCAAGTGGGCCTTCCTCTACTTCCTCTACCGGCAAAAGATATTCCTGAAGGCATAGGCCCAAGCGGAACCCCGATCGTAATAGAAATCGTACGGGTGCCCCACGTTCGCAAGGCGTACGTGGCCGGAAAAGATGGGCGAAGCCCCACCAAAGCCTTTATGTTCTGTCTACGCCGGCCTTCATGCAAAGCAATAGCCGCCGGAACCTCTCGCCATCCGTGCACCCGGTAATGGGTTTTGTCACCGCGATTGTGCGGGGCATCGAACAGCAGACCAACTCCGTTTAAACCAGCAAAATGCTGCGGTGTGTCGTCGATCAAATAATCCACATTCAGAACCGACTTGTCCCCGCAGAAGACCACCCGGTGCCGCGGAATCTGGGGCAGATGACGCTCCACCCAATTGAGCTTGTCGACAAACGAAGTAGGGAACTCCGTCGCCGCGCTGGCGATGAAAACGTCATGCGCCGCGCATAGCTTCTCCATCTCTTCCCGAGCGCCGGGGATCCATTCCAGGTCGGCAAAGAAACCCGGTTGATGCAGCATGCCCAACACCCACGGCTGGTGCTCCTGGGGAACAATGTCCGCAAGTTCCAAACCGTGCAGCGCCTCCGCGGTCACCTGCGCGCCAAAGTGTTCATTGTAGGCGCGCAGTTGCTTGCCTAAAGCATCGGCGAGGACTTCATCCATGTCCACGGCGATGCGCAGCTTCCTGCTCATACAGCACTTCTGCGCCAGAGCAGAAACCGACAAGGCCAGCTCCACTGCCTGGGCCGAACTCTCCGGAGGACACTCCAGCGGAGCATGACCCTCCCGGCAGCAGTCGATAAAATAACGGAGCTGGGCTGCGTAGGCGATCTTCTTGTGAAAGAGCGATCTCCGTAGGCGCTGCAGACGGACGCAGGAGTTGCAGACGATCACCGGCAAAGCGCAACTCACCCTCGCTCGCCTGCAGATCGAATTCCATGGCAAAGGGAACGTCCCCGGTGTACCAGCCGCCGGCGATGGCAACCTCCAGCCCTCCCGGGTAGTGCAGCCCGCACTCAATCACGTTGGGGGACCCCACCGTGCGCGCGGTCGCGCTCTCGGGCGCGCCAAAAAGCCACAGTGCCTGATCGTAATCGTGCACCAGGAGATCGAGCGCCGCGCCTCCACTCTCCTCCGGCCGCAACAGCCATGGACCCCAGCCAGGCAGACCTGATCTGCGACGAAACCGTGCCGAGCGAACAGCGCCATAGGTCCGCTCAGCCACTGCTTGGTGAAGCACGCGGTAGGCAGGCCAGAAGCGCAACACGTGAGCCACCATCAACACGCCCTGATTGCGGTTCTTCGCCTCCAGCATGCGCCTGACAATCCTCCACCGTGAGCGCCATGGGCTTCTCGCAAATCACATGTTTGCCCGCGTCCAGCGCGGCGATCGTCAACGGTGCGTGCAACCCGGTGGGAAGGCAGATGTCGATGGCATCCAATTCGGGATCCTCGATCATTGCCCGGTACAGCTCCTCCCGATCCTCCAGGTGGGCGAAGCGCGCGCTGGTGCGCGTGACCACATCCACTCCCGAAAGCGTACTGAAAGCTTCCAGATGCCGCCGGCCCATGAAACCCGTGCCCAGCAATCCGACTTGGAACGTTTTCTCAGCCATATCAGTTAGACAGAAACCTCCAGGGGCGCTGGGTTGTTGCGGAATCCTTTGGAGATGATGGCGTCGTAGAGGATTCCAGCCGCGAACCACAGGGCGCCGACGATCTTTGCCTGCCGGCTCAGATTCAACCATATGACAAAGCAGAAGAGAAAGCCGAGCGCAGGAAGAAGGAAGTCGGGAAGAATGCGCCGCTCCTGCCGGGAACGGCGAAAGTAGTAGCTTCGGATCACGCTCGCATTGACTCCCATGAAGGCAAGAAAAGCGCCAAAGTTGATCAGCTCAGCCGCGCGCTCGTAGTTCAACAGCAGGCAGCCGGCAAAGGCAAAGGCGCCAATCAGCAGGATGTTATACGCGGGGACAGCGCGCCTGGGGCTCACGTAGGCAAAGAAGGGGCGGGGCAGGATGCCATCGCGTCCCATGCCATAGAGCAGCCGTGAAATTCCGGCCTGTGCGGTAAGGCCCGGAGCCCAGATTCGTCACAATCAGAATGACGGCCATTCCATGGAAGAGAAGCGGGCCGCCAACCAAGCGCGTCATGTCGAGAAAGGCGGTCTCTGCACTGGCAAAATCGTTGAATGCGGGATGCACCCGTTGCGCCAGGTAGATTTGCAGGCCGCCAAAGATTCCGGTGAAGACGCAGACGAAGACCGTAGCCAGCAGAATATTGCGCCGCGGATTTTCCACTTCCTCCGAGAGCGTGCTGACTCCATCAAATCCGCCATAGGTCAGCGCAGCCAGCGCCGTTCCGGCAGCCAGGTTGCTCCAATGAAAGGTCTGCGGATTGTAAAACGGCTGGGTCGAGAGCAACCCATGCCATCCCTCCCGCACCAGCAGCCAGCGGATGGCCAGGCCGATGAAAGGCAGGATCACGACCAGAGCCGCGATCATCATCAGCAGGTTGGCCGTGGCGGTGGCGCGGATGCCCCACAGGTTGACTCCGGTAAGCATCGCCGCGATCAGCGCGCACCAGATCCAGTAGGGAACGCCGGGAACCACGCGTTGGATGGTGATGGCTGTGTATACGGTGCAGATGACGGGGACCAGCAGGTAATCCAGTAACATCGCCCAACCGGCAAGGAAGCCGAGGTGGGGATTTAGCCCGCGGCCGACGTACGAGTAGGCTGAGCCCGCAAGGGGATGAAGCGCCGCCATCCTTCCATAGCTGAAGGCCGTAAGAGTCATGGCCACCATCCCCACCAGCAATGTGCTGACGGCCACTCCGCCAGACAACTGCTGCACCACCCCGAAGAGCGGCACGGCGGCGATGGGCGAGATCAGCACGATGCCGTAGAGAACCAGGTCCCAGAGAGTCAGTACGCGGCGTAGCCGCCCGGCCGGCTGTTCCTTTACGCTGTCCACTCAAACCAACTTTCGCTTCGGCCTTGGTTGATGTCTAAGGGCGGCGGTCCCGTGAGTCAAGGACAAAATAATCGTTCCCGTCACTTTTTGCCTCATTATCAGTGCGAGAAAGCTGATTAAATAACATTTTGCAACTAATGTTTGACTTGGGCCGTTCCCTGGACCTTACCATCACCTTCGTTTGCACCATGAACCGACTAGCTCTTTTTGGCGGTACGCCGGTACGGCACGACGGATTCCCCTCCTGGCCCATCTTCGACCAGCAGGAGGAGCGCGCGCTGCTTGAGGTGTTGCACAGTGGCCGCTGGTGGAGCGGGACGCAGGCCTACCATGACGCCAATTCAGTCGATGTTCCGTCGAAGGTAGCCGCATTTGAGTCCTCGTTTGCTGCCTATTGCGGAGCCACCTATGGCTTGGCTTGCGCCACCGGCACGGCGGCGCTCGAGATAGCGCTGAAGGCAGCCGGCATTGGTCCGGGAGACGAAGTCATTGTGCCTCCCTACACCTTTCTTGCCACCGCCAGCGCACCTCTTCTGATAGGGGCGATTCCGGTCTTCTGCGACATCCAGGCGGACACATTAAATCTGGATCCAGACCGGCTCGAGGAAGCCATCACTCCTTACACCCGCGCCATCATTCCCGTTCATTTTGCGGGACTCGCCGCCGATATGGAGCGGATCATGGCCATCGCCCGGGCACACAATCTGTTTGTGCTCGAGGATGCTGCGCACGCCCACGGCGCGACCAGCAACGGGCGGTACCTGGGCACCCTGGGGGACGCGGGCACCTTCAGCTTTCAGGCCTCGAAGAACATGACGGCCGGGGAAGGAGGCCTCATTCTCACCGACGACGCGCACCTGGCGGAGATGTGCAACTCCTACCTCTGGGCCGGGCGCAAGCTTGGTTTCGCCTGGTATGAACACTTTCGCCTGGGTTGGAATTATCGCCTTACGGAGTTTCAAGCGGCCATCCTGAGCCAACAATTAACCCGCCTGCCGCAACAAAACGCCACCCGCATGAGCAACGGGTTACGCCTGAACCGGCTGCTGGAAGGAATCCCCGGCATACAGCCATTAGCGATTCCACCCTGGGTAACTCAGCACTCATTTCACCTCTACATATTGCGCCTGGATTCGCGTGCCTTTGGCGTAGGCCGGGAAGAGTTTGTCGCTGCGCTCGAGGCCGAGGGCATTCCGTGCTCGACCGGCTACGCGCATCCCCTGTATCGCAACCCGATGTTCCTCGAGAACCAGTTTCATTCCAACGGTGCGCAGTTCAGCCCGCGCGAGGCGCACATCGACTACGCACGCTATATTGAGAGCTGCCCCAACGCGGAGCAGGCCTGCCGGGAGACTGTCTGGATTGAGCATCGGGTGCTGCTCGCCTCGCCGCAGGCGGTGGATGACGTGGCGCGGGCAATTCAGAAAATCTACGAATGCCGGCACGAATTCCAGCCGACCCTGGCGAAATAGCCAGATATAGTCCGAAACGCGCGTAACCTTCCCAGTACGCGTCCATCGAAGCTCGTCATTAAGTACAAAAACGATAAAAAATACTTGACCGCTGCGATAGGCAGACTTCATACTCGTCCCATTCCATAGTTATCTGTTCCGCTTTCATCTTCCCGGAGCAGCACTCGTATTCATTGCGGGCCCTAGATCCTGCGCGCCTCGCCTGCGGCTTTCCACGTAGCAAGCAGCGGCGTTTATTGAACTAGATCGAGCATTCATCCTCGTTGCTGTTATTGGAGCCGCCATGCATTTTTCCCGCGTGAAAGTACCCCGTTTTTCCCTCGGCAAGTTGGCACTGTGTTGTTGCTTTGCGTTTTTCGTTCTGTGTGTCTCTCCGGCCGGCGCGCAACTCGATCGTGGAGGCATCGTGGGCACGGTTTCCGATCTGGCGGGCGCTCGCGTCCCGGGTGCGAAAGTGACGGTTACGAATACCGCCACCAATACCAGCCAGGTGATGCAGACCAGCAACGAGGGCAACTACTCGGTAAACAACTTGCAGATCGGCGCCTACAGCATCTCGGTGGAGAAGACCGGGTTCAAGATCGCGGTAGAGAATCGGGTCGATGTCCCCGTGAACCAGGTAGTGAAAGTGGACTTCTCGCTTAGCCCCGGCTCAGAATCGCAAACCGTGGAAGTCAGCGCTGCGGCCACCCAATTGCAGACGCAAAGCTCCTCGCTGGGCACCGTGGAAACGACGCAGAGAATCGTGAACGCTGCCCCTCAACGGTAGAAACTTTATTGCTCTGGCCTATCTCGGGCCGGGAGCAAACGGCGGCATGGCAGGCTCCAATGTGGCCGGCGGTGTCTTCGAGAATGAGCGTGCCGACGAGGCCATTTCGGTGAATGGCCTGCGCGTGTCCAACAACAACTTTTTGCTGAACGGAGTCGACAACAACGAATTCGGTTTGGGCGGCGTAATTATCCTGCCGCCGCCGGACGCCATCCAGGAGTTTCGCACCGAAGAGAGCGCGATGAGTGCCGAGTTCGGCCGGGGCGGGGCCGCGGTCAACGTGGTCGTTAAGTCGGGTACCAATCAGCTGCATGGTGGCGTGTACGAGTTCATCCGCAATGACCAGCTCGATGCTCTCAACTACTTCTCCACCGCGAAGACGCAATTCCAGCGCAATCAGTTTGGCGGCTTTCTCGGCTTCCCCATCGTCAAGAATCGCACCTTCGCTTTTCTTGATTACGAGGGCACGCGCGTCCGGCAGGGGCTGCCGTTTGTCTCTTCAGTTCCCACGGACGCCGAGCGCACCGGCGATTTTACTGACAGGCTTACCGGGCAGAGCTTTTCCCCCTGCGGTACCGGGGGGCCGTCCTTCGATACCGGGGCGGTCTTCGATCCCTACAGCACCACCAGCTACAACTGTCCCGGCGGACAGACGATCTCGTTACGTAACCAGGTGAGTTACGCCGGCGTCCCCAACGTGATGAGCCCCGCGCAAATCGTCGCCGCAGGGCAAAATGTCATCAATCTTTATCCCTCCCCCAACGGCCCCGGCATCGCGGATAACTACACCTCGACCCAGAAGCAGATCAACGATCAGGACTCGGGCGACGTGCGTGTCGACCATAGCTTTCGCGAGAAAGATCAAGTCTTTGCCTCCTATGGCATTGGGAGCATCCGCAGCGTCGACCCGGCAGGCTTAGGCAAATTGGGCGGATCGGATTGCTGCCCCAGCATCAGCAACAGTCAGGCACAGCATCTCGGCCTCGGTTATACCCATGTCTTCTCGCCCGGCTTTGCTGAACGATCTGCATGGAGGGTACTTCCGCTACGCGGTAAACGCCGTGCCCTTCAACTATGGCAGCGACATCTCGAACCAGTTGGGCATTCCAAATGCGAATCGTGGGGATATCAACTCCACCGGGCTGATCAACATTGACATCTCCGGCGAAACGCCCGTGGGCGACTCGGAGTATCTGCCCGAGCATGTCTTCGAGAATATCTTTCAGCTTGCCGACAGCGTCACCCAAACGCATGGCAAGCACACGCTGAAGTATGGCGTAGACTTTCGCCGCCAGCAGCGGAACTTCTTCCAGCTCGCCGTGCCTCGAGGCTATATGAACTTTGGCGGCGGCTTTACTGAGGATCTTTCCACCGCCACCGGCGGAAACGGCCCCGCGGACTTGCTTTTCGGTGTACCCCAGGCAACAGAGCAGGATACGTTGGACGGCCTGTACCCCACGCGCTATTGGGATCTTGCAGAATATCTCCAGGACGATTGGCGCGTTCTGCAGAACCTGACCATCAATCTTGGTTTGCGCTACGAAGTTACCTCGCCGGCCAACGGACGTGTGGCCAACTTCGATTTGACCAAGGCGGTCATGGTCGCCTCCTACGGGCCAGGGGCTGTGTCTCATGCCGGCGTTGGCTTCGATAAGTCCGACTGGGCACCACGGGTTGGCTTTGCGCTTTCCTTACCGCACAACACCGTCGTGCGCAGCGCCTTTGGTATCTTCTACTCCGCGGAAGCCAACACCTTCGACGATCTTGGACTCAATCCTCCGGCCCTCACCGATCTGGCGCGTTCGTACTCTACGGGGAATGTTCCCGTCAGCTAGCCAATTGATCTCGGCTGGTTTCCCCGCCACTTACCCGGTGCAGGAGCTCGACGCCCCCCAAGGTTCCGTGAAGACCACCGGCGCCAAACGGCTCATGCCTCGCATCCTGGAATGGAATCTTTCCGTGCAGCGCGAATTCGCCAGCAACTGGCTGGCGCAGGTGGCCTATGTCGGCACCCGTGCCTACCGGTTATGGAATCACGAGAACGCGGATCTGAACCAGCCCTACCAGCCGCTCGATTCCAATTTCTCTGACTCGACCGGCAACTTCGGCCGCCCTTATTTCGCTGTCCAGCCCAATCTTGCTTCCATCTATCCTCTCGACCTCGGCGACCTCAACCTGATGTACAACTCGCTGCAGGCTTCGTTGAATCACCGCTTTTCGCATGGCTTCAACATGTTATTGGCCTACACCTACGCGCATAATCTGGGCAATGCGGATGGAAACGTAGCCGGCTACATTCAGGACTGCTCACGAGCCTCAGCTCGAATATGGGCCGGTCGCGCCCGACCTCCGTCACCGCTTCACTGCCAGTTATCTTTACCAATTGCCGGTAGGCCGTGGGCGCACCTTCGCTTCCGGTATCGGCAAAGTCCCCGACGCATTCATTGGCGGCTGGGATATCGCTGGCATCACCACTGCGCAAACCGGACAGTCGGAGACCTCGACCGCCTCCAGCGACCTGAGCAATACCGGCAGTTTCAGTTATCGCTTCGACCAACTCGCAACCCCAAAGACTTCACCTACGACACGGCCGATCAGGGATCCTTCGGCTGCACTCCGGGCAAGCGCAACATCTTGTGCTGGTACAACCCGACGGTCTTCACCGCTCCACCATTGGCCCCTGGGCAGCAGTCTGCGCACGCCTTTGGCGACGCGCGCATCGGCAATCTACGCGGGCCTGATTTGGTGGACTTCGACTTTGTGCTGCAGAAGCACTTCCAGATAGGGGAATTCGGACAAATCGAATTCCGCTCTGAGTTCTTCAATATCTTCAACCATCCCAACCTTGGCCTGCCCGGCAACCAGGTCGATGTGCCCGGTGGCGCGGCGATCACCAATACGGCGGCTGATAACCGCGAGTTGGAGTTCGCGGTGAAATACACGTTCTGATTGCGAATCTAATAAAGGGAGTTCCTCTTGCTGCGAGCATCATTATTTCTTTTGGCAGCGTTACTGGCCGGCGCAAGCCTCGGGGCCCAGCAGACCAAACTCGAGGATCTGCAGGGCAAGACCATCCTCATCTTCACGCCCCACCCGGACGATGAGGTCTTCGGCGCCGGGGGAACGATCGCGCTCCTGAATCGTCACCACAACAAAGTCATTCTCGCCATCTATACCAACGACGACAAGGGCTCCCTCGACCCGGAGATGAGCAGCCAGCGTCTGGCGCGCATCCGCAAAGCGGAGGAAGAGAAGTCGGAGGCGGTGTTAGGCACGCCCAAGGAAAACATCATGTGGCTGGGCTATGACGACGGGATGCTCGAGTATGCCCCACAGCCGCACCTGGTCGAGCAGGTCACCGAGATCATCCGCCGTGTGCGTCCTGACGTGCTGCTGAGTGTGGATCCGGGGCAATGGTACACGCGCTGGCACAAGACCGATCATCGGATGGCCGCCTTCAATACGGTGGACGCCATTCGGGCTGCTGAGTTCTGGCTTTACTTTCCCAACCAGAAATTACAGTTGGGCCTGCAGCCTTACCGTGTACCGGAGATGTACTTCTTTTATCCGGCGCCGGAAGAAGTGAACTACCGGGTTCCGATCGATGACGTGATGGATCTGAAGCTTCAATCCGCGGTAGCGCAGGTGAGCCAGTTTGCGCCCTCTGAGGATCGCTATCGCGATGATTGGGATCCGAAAGACCTGAAAACCACCGAGGATGAGTTGAAGAAGCTGCAGCCACGCAAAGACGGCCACGCCGTGGAAGAATTCCGCTATTCCACCGGCTTCAATCAAGAGTAGGGAGCAGCTTGTTAGGTTGTTGACACATCCGGATCTACAAAGGATCGTTGGAGTGCCCCAGCATGCATCGCTCGTTTTTCGCGAGATGTGAGGATGACTCAGCCGCTCTGGACCTGGAGCCTTTCTGACTCCCAAGGGGCAATTAAGGTCGAGGATTCGTGGTATCCCACATCTCGCGAAAAACGAGCGAGATGTGGGGCATCGCCGAGATCCGTTGCTTAGCGGGAGAGATTTTGAGTCGCAGCCTGTGAAGCCATGCCCTGAGGGAGATTCGTTGGGGAGTCGGGAAACATTAGCCATGCTCTTGCTGGCCCTTGGCCTCGATGCCAGCGGGGCGCAAGCAGAACACGCGACCATCCTCCCCGCGCCGCAGCAGATTACTTACGGCAACAACACATTGCCGTTGGCAGGGCTGCCCATTCGCTTGCCGTCCGGTGCGACGGAAGACGACCGTGCCGCCGCGCAAACGCTGGCCGCCTGTATAACGTATGCAACCGGTACCCAAACCCCTATCCTGACCGATTCCGCTGAAACCGGCATCGCACTCCATCGCACCGGAGCACCCGATCCGCTGCCTGTGCCCGGCGAAACTCCAGGCCCTGATTCGCGGGAAGCCTATACCGTGCGCATCACCTCCAGTGGAGCGGAAGTAAAGGCGCGCTCCTCCGCAGGCATCTTTTACGGAGTCCAGACCCTCTGCCAAATGATCGAGATGCCAGGCGCGGTTTTGCCTGAGGCTCAGCTGACCGACTGGCCGGCGATGGCCTATCGCGGAACCATGGTGGACATGAGCGAAGGGCCCCTCCTGCGGGTAGCCGACATCAAGCGCCAGATCGACCTGATGGCGCGCTGGAAAAACAATCAATATTACTTTTACAACGAGACCAGCATCGCGCTCGATGGCCTGCCCCCGGCAGCTCCGGGAGCCCGTCTCACCAAAAACGATGTGCGCGAGATTGTCGCCTATGCGCGAACCCGCCACATTGATGTAGTGCCGTGTCTCGAACTTTACGGCCACCTGCACGACTTATTCCGCCGCGAGCAGTACTCCGGCCTGGCTGATTTTCCCCATGGTGTCGAGTTCAATCCTGCCGATCCAAAAGTCCAGAAATTGATCGCCAATTGGGTGCAGCAATACACCGAGCTCTTTCCCAGCCCCTTCGTGCATGTGGGTTTCGACGAGACCTGGCAGTTACAGCAAGCCGCGGCCAAGGGAGCCGGTGCGCCGGCCGCCATCTTCCTGCAGCAACTCAAGAATGTAGGCGGCCTCTTCCAGCAGCACGGAAAAACCATCCTCGCCTGGGCTGACATCATGGTCAAGTTCCCGGATATTGTGAAGCAATTACCTCCAGGCATCATCGCCGTTGCCTGGTTTTACGACCCCAGGCCCGATCCGGAGTACAAGCACTGGCTGGCGCCGCTGGTCAGCGATCACGTACCTCACCTGGTTGCTCCGGGTGTGAATGGCTGGAGCGAGATCGCCCCCGATTACAATCTTACTTTTGAGAATATCGATACCTTCGTCGCTGCCGGACGCAGGTCCGGAGCCATGGGCGTGATGAATACGATTTGGTCCGACGATGTGCAGATGTTGAAGCGGCCGGCTTGGCCGGGCATTGCCTACGGCGCCGCTGCAGCCTGGCAGCAGAAGCCGGTAGATCGTCAACGGTTTTTCCCGGCGTACGCCGCGCGCGAATATCCGCCGGCCGCCGCGGCCAGCGTTGCCTCCGCGCTGCGGCAGATGGCCGATAGCGAAACCGCCCTCCAGGTTGTCCTCGGTCAAGACACCATGCTCGCCCTGTGGCAAAGCCCGTTTGCCCCAAAGACGCTGGCGCGGGCCACGGCGCACGCTGACGAGCTCCGCCGCAGCCGCCTGCTTGCCGAGGGCGCCGAAGACGACTGGCTGCGCGCCATCGAGCAGGGTGCGGATGCCGCCAGTGCCCACTCCTATATTGTCGAGTGCCGCCTGCTCGACTATGCCGGCCTCAAATTCCAGTATGGCGTGGAGATTACGCAACAGTGGAAGTTGCTCGGGTCCCATCCCGATCCCCATCGGCTGGGCAACGACTTTGACAATATCGTCGTCTCGCAGCAGCATGGTAAGCTGCCCGATCTCATGGAAACGATCACGGAGCTAAAGCCGCAATATGAACAGGCCTGGCTGGAAGAATATACTCCCTATCGTTTGGCCGCGGCCCTGGGCCGCTGGGATGCCGAGTACGAATACTGGCGCAGGCTGCAGGCCAACCTCTTTCACCTACTCGAAGACTACAACCCAACCCAGGGTCTACCACCCTTCGACAGTCTGCTGCCGTGGCGGTGACCATCCCTAAGAAAAAAAGCCAACGCGACAAACACCTGATTGAGGCCCTGGTTTACCAGCAGGGCCCGATCTCGCGCGTCGGCATTCACGCCCTCACCAACCTGCGCCGCAGCACCATCTCGCTGCTTACCCGGCAGCTTCTGACGGAAGGTAAGCTGATCGAGGCTGGACCTTCGGACAATCCACTTGGCCGCAAGCAGATCCTGCTCCAGCTCAATCGCAAATTCGGTTTCCTGGTCGGAGTGGAATTCGATGACGAGCAGGTCACCGCCGGGGTGATGGACCTGCAACCCTCCGTGACCCGGGTGATCTCCGAGGCTACCGACCTCTCCCATGGCAAGGAAGGCCTCTTGCGGCAACTACAATCCGCGGTGCGGCGCGTGGTGGGTGCCTCCCGGCTACCCTGGAGCAAGCTGCTGGGCATTGGGATCGCGGACCCGGGATTGGTCGACACCCGGCGTGGCGTCACCACCAGTAGTTCGACCATCGAGTTCTGGAACGATGTGCCGTTGACTGCCACCTTCGAAAAAGAATTCAAAGTACCAGTTCTGGTGGAGAGCAAGACGCGCGCCAAAGCGGTCGCCGAACAAATGCTGGGTGTGGGCCAACGGGAGCCCAACATGATCTACCTCGATTACGGAACCGGCATCGGCGCCGGTGTCATCGTGGATGGCAAGCTTCTCTACGGGCACAACTGTGGTGTGGGGGAAGTAGGCCACACCAACATGGTCAAGTCTGGGCCCACCTGCAAGTGCGGCAGCAATGGTTGCCTGGAAGCCGTGGCCGGCGCGGGCGCGGTGGAGAACCGCACCCGCAAAGCGCTCTCCGAGGGAGTCTCTTCGCGCCTTCTCGCCATGGCGCAAGAGGATCCCTCGCGCATCACCGTCTGGCTGGTGTTGGAAGCAGCGCGGGCTGGAGATAAGATGTGCTGGAACATCGTGGCCGAGATTGCCGAGGAGATTGGTGTGGCGATGGCCAACCTGGTCAACCTATTCAATCCCGCGATGATCGTCTTTGACCAGCGTCTCAGTGGGACCGGAGACGAGTTCTTGAACCTGATCTCGCGCGTAGTAAAAAGCAATGCGCTGGCAGGTTCCGCTTCCGGGCTGTCGCTACGTTTCGCAACCCTGGGGAGAGAAGCGGGACTGTTAGGCGTGGGCCTGCAAATTCTGGAAAGGCAGTTCGCCACAGCCCGAAGCGGTTCTTAGGACTCTCACCGAAATCAGAGCTACCTATATGAGGCCACCATGCACTTATTAAAGCCCGTCCAGGTATTCATGCTTGCGGCCATTGTTCTGCTGCTCGGAAGTTTGCTCCTCCGTTCACAACCAAGCTCAGACGTCCCGCTTTATCTTGAACCCAATCAACCAGTCGAACGGCGCATCGACGATCTTCTCGCCAGGATGACGCTCAAGGAGAAGGTTGGCCAGCTAAACCTTCCCTGTGTCTACGTAGACGAATTAGGGAAAGATATCCCAACCAAGTTGGCAGCCTGCAAGCGCTTTGCCGCCGGAACCTACACCGACGAGATCGGACCGGGCAGCGGCTTCTTCACCCTGGCTGACACCATCCTGCATGAAGGCACCCTGCAGCAAGCGAACTACTTCAACGATCTGCAGAAAATCGCTCTTACCCAAACACGCCTGAAGATCCCCTTACTTGAGGACGAGGAAGGCACGCACGGTGCCATGTTTTCCGGGGCCACCGTTTTCCCCGAAGGGCTATCAATCGGCAGCACCTTTGATCCGGACTTAGTCAAATCGGTATACTCCGCCGCGGCCCAGGAAGCCAGAGCGGTAGGTATTCACATGCTCTCCACCCTGGTCATGGAGCTGGACCGGGACCCCAGGATGGGCCGCAACGCGGAAGCCTACACAGAAGACCCCTATCTCTACTCGCGCCTGGCCGAGAGCATCGTTCAGGGCACGCAGGGCGACGATGTAAGTGCGCCGGACAA
The DNA here is from genome assembly GCA_963805955.1 of uncultured Acidobacteriaceae bacterium. GTDB lineage: Bacteria > Acidobacteriota > Terriglobia > Terriglobales > Acidobacteriaceae > PALSA-350. The sequence continues at coordinate 20,909 of CAWDVZ010000002.1, read as the reverse complement.
AGTCGAGGCTGTCCTCACCGATTTCCCCACTCAAAGCGAACCCGTGAGTGGCCTGGAGCGAGGAGCCATTGAATTATCCGAGCGCATGCTGCGTGAAGATTTTCTGCCTCCCTGGAAAGCAGGCATCACCAAGTCCGGGGCGCTCGGGGTCATGGCCGGCTATCCGGAGATTGATGACGAGCCGGCACACGGCTCGCGCAAATGGATGACTGAGGTCTTGCGCCAGGAATTAGGGTTTCAGGGCCTGGTCGAAAGTGAAGGCGACGGGTTTGCAACTCTCATCGATGAGGGGATTGTCGCTACGCAGAAGGAAGCCGGCGCATTGGCATTGCGCGCCGGAGTGGACTTGAACATTACTTACGAGCCCGCTTACATGGCCCCTCTCATTCAGAATGTCGACGAAGGCCGGGTGCCGGTATCGCTGGTCGATCTTTCCGTGCGCCGGGTCCTGCGCGAAAAGTTTCGCCTCGGCCTCTTCGAGCATCCCTATGTAGACCCGCAGCAGGCGCTGAAGATCGTCCATTCGCAGCCGCATCAGGATCTCGCTCTCGTTGCCGCCCGAGAGGGAATCGTGCTGCTCAAAAATGAGCAGAATCTCCTGCCGCTGAAGAAAAATCTCAAGTCGATTGCCGTGATCGGTCCCGATGCGGATAACACCTTGAACCAGCTCGGCGACTACACGGCAAAGAAAGTTACCCAGCCTGTGGTCACCATCCTGCAGGGAATCAAGCAAAAGGTTGGTCCGCAGACCAAGGTGCTCTACGCCAAAGGATCGAACGTGCTGGGCGACGACAAGAGCGGATTTCGCGAAGCCGTGCAAGCTGCAAAAGGCGCGGACCTGGCCGTGGTTGTGGTAGGCGAGCAGTTCGGAAGCGACACCGATTACAAAGAAAGAATGGCCACGGATGGTGAAGGCTCTGATGTGGCGAGCCTGGATCTTACCGGCGTCCAGGAGGAGCTTGTTCAAGCAGTCTCCGCAACCGGCACACCCGTGGTCGTGGTGCTTATCAATGGCCGGCCTCTCTCCGTGCGTTGGGAAGCAGCGCATGTGCCGGCGCTGGTAGAAGCGTGGGAACCGGGGGAACTTGGTGGCACAGCAGTGGCCGACGTACTGTTTGGCGATTACAATCCGAGCGGCCGGCTGGCGATCACCATCCCTCGCAGCGCTGCCCAGTTGCCCGCCTACTATGACTGCAAACCCTCGAAGGTCTTTTGGGTGGAGAAGGGCTGGAGCAGAAACCATGGCTATGTTGATATGCCCTCCAGCCCGCTCTACCCGTTCGGTTACGGCCTGAGTTACACGCAATTTCAGTACAGCAATCTGGTGGTGGATTCGCCGCAGATTCGTCCCGGCGGCAATGCCCAGGTCCATCTCGAGGTGAAGAACGTCGGCAGCCGTCCCGGAGTAGAAACGGTTCAGCTATACCTGCATGAGCGTTTTGCTCCTGTGTCCACGGCCATCAAACAATTACACGGATTTCAACGAGTCGCCCTCGATGCTGGTGAAAGTAAGACGGTCAGCTTTACGCTTACGCCCGAGGATCTGATGCTGCTCGACCTTGATATGCATTGGTCCGTGGTTCCTGGAACCTTCGACATCATGGTGGGCAGTTCTTCCGCGGATATCCCGCTCAAAACTACCCTTGAAGTGCAGCCTTAATAACTGAAGGGTGCGGCCTTTAGAGTCTGCGTGAGAACTTGCATTTATCGGCTTTAGTCCCGCAGGGAAGGCTGAGTGTAGCCCAGGACGCAGTCCTGGGCTACACTCAGCCGCCCCTACGGAGTCCGTGTCATAGCAGGGTTTGACCAACAACAGCACCGGACGGGTGCCCCACGTTCGCCCTAGCGTACGTGGGATGATCCTGATATTTTTCGAATGCTTTCCCTATCCGGGCAGTGGATTTCTGGCTTGATAGAACAGAAAGCAATTGTGGGCTTCGCCCATCGTTTTCGGCCCACGTACGCTGGTGCGAACGTGGGGCACCCGTCCGGCCCTGTTGTTGATCAAACCCTGCTATGACACGGACTCCTACGGGACTGTGACCGTTAGTTGCGCTGAAATCTGGATGGATCCCGGCTCCCCAAAACCCTTCTTAGAGAACCTGAACGGCTTCTAAAATTCAGCGCGCAGCGCGAACTGCACCAAACGCGGAGTGTTGAACTGGCTTGTAACTACTCCAAATTGTGAGTTGTTCAAAGTGCAGCAACTGGTATTGGGCGGAGCAAACTGTACCCGGTTGAACAGATTGAAAAATTCCGTTCGGAATTGCAGATGGATTTTCTCCGTGATCGGTATCACCTTGAATGCCGCAAAATCCCAGTTAGCGATGCCGGCAGAGCGTAGCAGGGGATCCAGGCGAGGCTCGTTTCCTAACGCGAAGGTCGACGGTTGGCTGAAATCATTAACATTGAACCACTCGTTGACGCGACTCTGTGACGAGCCCGTGATGCTCCTGTTAGGACCATCGACGTTTGGGCGTAGACTGCCAAAGTTAAACTGCGACAAGGGATTGGACGCGGCGCTGATCGCCAACGGGAAATCCACTTTGGATTGTGGTTATCCCGTTTATGCCCCAACCGCCAAGTATTTCATCGGTGGGCCGGTTGATGTTGCTGAGAAACTTCTTGCCTCTGCCCACGGGCACATCCAGCACATAGCTGGCGACGAAGCGTTGTGGAACATCGCTCTGTGAGAGCGAACGTTCGCCTTTAAGATTGTCGTTATCCTGGATCTGGGCAGCACAGCCGCATCCGCCGTCCTCTAACCACGCAGTCAAAGTATCCCCATTCGTGATGAGCTTGGCCCAGGTATATGCCACCAGAAGAGTTCCGCCCGCGGTGAACCGCTTCTCAAATTTGGTTTGCAGCGAATTATACGAGGATGCGCGATTGAAGGGCTCGGCCGAATAAACCCCTCCAAATTGCGGGTAGGGAAGCAAGAGTTGGCTGGCGACGATGGTGGGAGTCGAGAGTATGGTGCCGTTTGGGACCAACCCGTAGAACGGGTTCGGAACCGCCTGCGATAACTGTGTGCCCAGTGCCAGATCCTGATCTGGAAGCTGGTTGACGTTCTGAGAATTTCCAGGGAGGTGGCTTCCCTTCGATCCTGCGTAAGCGATGCCGAACATTGCACCGTGGCCGAGGTCGTGTTCAAAGTTCAAATTATATTGTTGCGTGTACCCGTACGATCCTTTCGGAACCGGCAAGGTCATCGTTGTCCCGTATAAAGTGCTTTGGTAGCCCGCGCTGCGTCCAACCGGATTCAAGATACCGCTGGGGAAGGGACTGCTCAGGGTCGCGTTAGGCGTGGCGCCGCCATTGAGTGATGCCAGCCACGGAGTAGAGGCCGCATTGATCGGTGACGTCCATGGTGCGTCATTGAACGAAGCATCATCGGGGACGTAGAAAATGCCATAGCCACGCCCGCACAACGGACTGTTCGTTGAGTCGATAGGCCAGTCCGAAACGAGGGGCGAAGAGGCCCCAGTGAAATTGCTGACTGTAGCGGCTCCCGTAAGCCGCCGAGTTGACCAACGCAACATTTCCGGTGAGTGGCAGGCCGGTGCTTGCCGCAAGGGGACTAGCCTGGTCGGGCAGAAATACAACCTGACGGTCGTGCCGCTCAGTCCACGGGCCAGGCAGTTCCCAGCGCACCCCGTAATTCATGGTGAGTTTCTGACTGACCTGAAAGGTATCCCCGAAATAGTAGCCTTGGTAATACTGCAGTCCAGCCGTGAGCGCCGGCTGGGTTAAGCTACCGCTCGATCCATAACCCAGCAAGAAAGAAGCCAATCCGAACCCAGTATTTCCGGGTGAGAATGGGTTGATCGAGGTCATCAGATTGTCGAAATTGTAGAAGCCACTCGCCGTCGTGGTTTGAGCAAAATTAAACTCCATGCGGCGAAGCTCGGCGCCAATCTTGAAGGTGTGGCGCCCCAAAATCTTCGTCACGCCGGGCATGATGGAGTAGCTGTTGTTGGTGTCCAAAACGATGACTGCCATATTCTGATTGCAGAAGTCAGAGAACCCAGCCACGCAGGGATCCGGGTTATTACGCAACGGTTCCTGTGCGTTGTAGCTTTCTGGTAACCCGAACTTGGTCTGGTCCACGCCATAACTCTGCGGGGTGAAATTGAACAGGAACCGCAGAAAAGCTATGCGAAGGTCGCCCACGGTGGAAGGAGAGAAAGTATACGTGTCGCCCAGGACGAACTGATTGGTTTGAAAACTTGACCCCAGACCGTTGCCTTCGTTGAACGGATCCACCGGGGGCGACGTGGATGACCAGTACGAGTAGCGGCCGAAGACGCGCTGCTTTTCACCAAAGTTTTGATCCACGCGGCCATTGAACTGCTTGCTGTTGGTTCCCGAGCTGTACGTCGTAGAAAAATTATTCGAAACTCCAGACGCGTTCGGCAGCGGCCAGAGATATTTCAACAACGCTGCCGCCGTCGGACTGATACGGGCGGCGGGTATGACGTCGCCCGGAAACTCCTGCCGCGTCGGCTGCCCGACGGCACAATTAGGGCGTTCCCGGCTGACCGCAGGTGGTCAGCGCATCGTAGATAGGAGAACCCGCGGCTGAAAAATCCCCCTCGCGCTCTTGCGGCGTCGGAACCGTCGAGACATAGGTATTACCTTGGCGAAGAGCGAAGTTCTCCCAATCGAAAAAGAAGAAGGTCTTATCTTTGCGGATAGGACCGCCGACTTCGGCTCCATATTGATTCTGCGTAAAAGCCGGCCGCGGTTGAGCCAAATTCGTTGCCAAAGAAGGTATTGGCATTGAGAACTTTGTTGCGCAGGTACTCGTAAGCGGCGCCGTGGAACGAATTGTTTCCGGATTTCGTGACCAGGGTTACGATCCCGCCAGAGGTGTCTCCAAATTCGGGGCCGAGATTGTTGGTCAGGACGCGAAACTCCTGAACTGCGTCCTGAGCCGGTATCAATGCAGGAAGATGAGCATAGTTGACGTTGAGGGGAGCTCCGTCGATGTACTCGGCGCTTTGATTCGCAATACCTCCACCAATCTGATAGTTGCCCCATCCGTTAACATTGTTGATAGCTGGGTTACCCTGCGTCTGACCTTGAGGGACCACTCCCGGTGCCAGCGCAATCAGGTTCATCACGTTTCTGCCATTTAAGGGCATCTGCTCGTACTGCTCGCCCTTCTATCACCTGACCGAGCGAGGTCGTGTCTGATTCGATCAGCGGCGTTTGGGCAGTTACGTCCACAACCTGGCTTACTTCTCCTATCTGCATTGCCGCATCAATACGCACCACGCTCTGGACTTCTACCTGAAAGGAATCGCGGCGAAAACGCTTGAAGCCAGGGCCCTCGACGTCGAGCGTATAGATTCCCGGAGGTACGTTGACGAATTGGAAATCACCATGCGAGTTGGTCGGGAGAGTTTTGCGCTCGGCGGTTCCCTGATTGGTGAGCGCTACCGTGAGGCCGACAAGAGCGGAACCGGAACTGTCCGTCACCGTACCCACGACCGAACCATAATAGGTTTGGGTTATTCCGGTTGTGGGCGCCAGACTCATTGCTGTGAGAAGCAGGAACAGCCAACAGATCCGGGTGTGCTTCCATAGTGTCATCTGAATTCTCCAGTCAGGCATTGAATCTGGGCACGGATACTCCCAGGTCTGCATAGACGTCGCCTGGGGCGATGTGGCTCTGCAACAATGAATGAACGCTGTTCCTTGAGAATGGGAGAGCCTGAAGGTCCGACGTGGGACCGGCTCCAACTCACCCTTGGCCTAAGAACGAATCCCCGGCAGTCTCTTGGACTCCCGGTCGCATGATGCAAATAGGGGCTCCGGCTGGACCGACCCGCCTGGATAGATTCAGGACAAATCTGTACTAAGTTCCGGAGCGAGTGATGGGAATCCGACGTGGGATAGCATCACTCAATTCGGGCCGTTGCTGGATTTATGGGGTGAACAACGAGGAGAGTATGAAATACCCTGTAACACCATGTCAATACTTTTTATCTTTATCGGAACTAAAAGCACGAGTTGAAACGTCACACTGGCTCCAGTTACTGACAAAAACGGCATGATATTCCCTTGACTCCTAACCGCGTTGGCTCTAGCATCCTGCTATCCGGCCCGCTTTCTTTCACTCCGAGAAATCACATGTCCATGTTTGCTAGGTCTACTGCCCTGGGAGCTGTCAGCCTGTGTCTTCTACTCGGTTCCTTGCGCGCGTCAGCTCAACCAGGTCTCAGGGCGGCTGTCGCCAAAGTAGACATCACGCCTAAAACACACGAAGTGATGTGGGGCTTCGAAGACCGCGTAGAGCCTGCTTCAGGCACACTCGACCCACTTTATGCGCGCGTGTTAGTCCTGGAGGCCGGCGGAAAGCGGCTGGCTATCGTTACCCTTGACCTGGGCCGCAGCTTTGGCGAGGCGTCGCTGGACCAGCTGCAGGCAGAGGTTCGCAAGTCGAGCGGTATCTCCTGCCTGCTGGTAAGTGCCTCCCATACTCACAGTGCTCCGAACGTCAAGGATGAATACACAGGGAACCCGCCGGAGTGGGAGCGTAGGGCATTGGACGCATTGCTGCGGCCATCAGCGATGCGGCAAACCATCTTGCAGGAAGCGCGTATCGGTGTGGGCACGGGCTCGGTGCTTATCGGGCACAACCGGCTCAAGCGTGAACGATGACGGAACCGTCGCTTGGTTTGAGCGCAATCCGACGATGATTCCCACGTCGCCGGTCGATCCCACGGTCACCGTCCTTCGCATCGATACGGCGTAAGGGCGATCCGCTCGCCATCCTCATCAACTATGCATGTCATCCGGTCGTTCTTGGATCCGACAATCCCCAGTACTCCGCCGATTTTCCGGCCATCACCAATCGCGTGGTTGAAAAGTCTCTGGGTGGAAACGTGGAGAGTTTCTTTGTTCAGGGCGCACCCGGTGACATCAATCCTTATTACGCGAATATGCCGATCGCGCAGGATGCAGTCAAGCTGCGGGACTGGACCGGCGAACGACTGGGCCAGGAGGCAGCGCGTGTGGCCAAGTCTATTCACACCCAGAGACGATCCTTCCGCAAGCATCGACTTTCGCGAGGAGACCATGCATTTCAAACTGCGTTGGGATCCCGAACAGTTTCATGCCGCATTGCTAAAGACCTTAGGTCCCAAGACCCTGGAGTTGATGGGTTCGCCAATACGCCCTGTCATTGATGCGCGCGTCACCACGGTGCTCATCGACAAGCAGATCGCAATCGCTTCCGTTCCCGGAGAAGCGTTTGTCTATTTCCAGGAGAACTGGCGTGCCCGATGCCCTGTTCCCACTGCTCTGTTCTTCGGTTATACCAACGGCTATCATGGATACTTCCCCACCATCCAGGCGGCAAGTCGCGGCGGATATGGCGCGGCCAGTGCGAGCACATGGGTGGAAGTGGGCGCTGGAGAACGCATCGTGGATTGGGCCGTCATTCAGACCTACGAGATGCTGGGCAAGTATTCCAACCTACCGGATGATTGAAAGAAAGCCCGTACAAATGAGTACCTGGAGCGATCGGTAAACCGCAACAATCCTAAGTGTCCAGCCGGAACTTGCTCTCCGCCAGCCGGAACATCGGGCGCCACACCAGTCGATTCACCGTCACCACCATGAGCGACATGATGATGGTAGCCAGTAGCAAAATGGAAAACTGACCATGATCGCTGGCCGCGCTGATCTGTGCCCCGAGTCCTAAGGTCTCGAGCGTTCGATCTTTCAGGTGGAAGTACTCCGCGATGATGCTCGCGTTCCAGGCCCCGCCGGAGGCGGTGACCAAGCCAGTAACCAGGTAAGGAAAAATCCCCGGCAGAATCACAACCTTCCACCGCTGCCAGCGGGAGAAGTGGAAGAGCTGGGCGACCTCCTTCAGGTCCGACGGAATCGCCGAAGCGCCGGCAATCACATTGAAAAGGATGTACCACTGAGTTCCCAGCAGCATCAGGGCAATCGATCCGATCCCTAACCCGCCGCCCCACCGGACCAGGGCAATCAACAGGATGGGAAAGATCGCCGTCGCCGGATAGGATGCGGCGATCTGCGCCAGCGGCTGGGCGATTCGGGCCAGGCGGGGATGAAACCCGATCGCCACCCCGGTGGGAATGGTCCAGGCGGAGGCGATCAACAGGGCGGCATTCACCCGCAGGAAGGTCGCGCCCGCTCCCTTCAACAGCTCCACAATCTCCGCCCCGTGCACATAGCGCAACAGCTCCAAAGCCCGGAAGGCGGCAAACGCCACCAACAGGGTGGTCGCCGCGATGAGTAGAACCGCGCCCAGCTGGGACCGCTTGCGTGGCTCGTGGATGGGCCGCGCCACCAGTTCCCGTTGCCGCCGCGCCAGGGCGGCATAGATACGCTCGCTCGCCGGCGCAAAAGTCACCTGCCTCAACCAGCCCAACGCATTCGAATTCTGCAGCGCATAGAGGATGGGCGAAGTTTTCCGGCTGGTGCTCTCCCCCTGTTCGAATTTGAATTTGTCCGCCCAGGCGATGACCGGGCGCCACACCAGCTGATCGGTGGCGACAATAATGAGGATCATGGCCAACGATCCCCACAGCATGCCTTCGTTATCCCCCGTGCTGGCCGCCGTCTGCAAATAGGAGCCCAGGCCGGGGAGACGGAAGTCGCGGTCACCCAGGACAAACATCTCGCAGGCCATCAGAAAAAACCATCCGCCCGCGACCGACACCATCGAGTTCCAAACCAGCCCAATGGCCGAGTAAGGCAATTCCAGCTGCCAGAAGCGCTGCCACGCAGAGAAGCGAAAGACCCTGCTCGCTTCCCGAAGCTCTCTCGGCAAGCTCTTGAGCGAGGAATAGAAGCTGAAGGCCATGTTCCAGACCTGCCCGGTGAAAATCAGCAGGATCGCGCCCAGCTCGATGCCCAGCTGCCGCCCCGGGATCAATGACACCATGGCCAGCATTACTCCGGGCAGAAAACTCAGCACGGGAATCGATTGCAGTATGTCCAGCACCGCGATCATGAAGCCTTCTGCGCGCGGGTTGTACGCAGCGATGTAACCGTATCCCACAGCGAAGATCAGGCTGAGCAGGTAGGCGACCCCGATGCGCACCACGGAATAGAACGCGTACAGCGGCAGCATTTTCGGGGAGCGCGAAATGGCCACCGCGGCCACCGGATGTCCCATCCAATATTGCGCAATGCGCAACACCGCATAGAACAGGCCCAGCCCGCAGGCGGCGACACTCAGGTCGAGAAAGAAAGGCCAGGTCCGCTCCAGCACCAGGGAGCGGGAAAGGGTCGGGGCGCGGAAGAGCCTGGCTGGCTCGCTCATTCGGCCTGAGCCTCTTCCACCGCCTCCGGCGTCTCTTCCTCCTCCGGCAGGACGAATCGTCTGCGCGAAGCATCGAAGTCGAACAACTCCGCATAGCGGCCCCAGCTGATCGCCGTTTCCAGCTGTCGCAGCGTCTCATCCGCGCTGAACTGCTCATCGAGCATGTCGAGAAAGAATTCTTCCGGCACCGTGTGGTCCGACTTGGTATTGAGAGCGCGGGTAATTTGCCGCAGCAGCAGGACGTTCTCGACCGCCGCCTTACGAAACAAATCTTTCTGCTGCAGGATCTCCGATTCGGCATACTCCCGTCCGGCCGGAGTGATGGCTGCATCCCCCTCCTCTACCTTCAGGAAATTCAGCAATTGCGCTGCATCTACGATGGGCAGCAGGTCATCGATCTCAAACGCCAGATCGTCCGCCAGGCGATAGATGTCGGCCCGGCCGTTGTAATCGATGAGCAGCTCAAGCAGGCCGGCGATTCCGCCAGGGCGGGCATGGGGCAGCATCTGGTAATGCATCTGTCGTTGATCCCGTACCGCCACTCGTTGGGGCACGGCGGAGGGTGCTACGTCGGGCCGGGTAAGCACCTTGTAGATGTAGTCCACCAATTGCGTGAAGGCGGCGCTCTTGCGGTCGCGCGGCTGGGTCAGTGTGACGGCGAAATCGACCCGGACATGCCCCGGGTTACGGCCCAGCACAATAATGCGATCGGCCAGCAGCAAGGCTTCTTCAATGTTATGGGTCACCAGAAAAATCGATTGCGTCGGGATTGTCTTCTTGTGCCACAGCTCCATCAGCTCACTGCGCAGATTTTCCGCCGTCAGAACATCGAGGGCAGAGAACGGCTCATCCATAAAGAGTACTTCCGGTTGCACCACCAGGGCGCGGGCGAATCCGACCCGCTGCCGCATTCCCCCGGAGAGCTCCTTGGGGTACGCCGCCTGAAACCCGTCGAGACCGACTGTGTTCAGGATCTTGAGACTCTGTTCGCGCCGATGTTCGGTCGAAATTCCGCGGGCAATCAGCGGGGCTTCGACGTTCTCGAGCACTGTCAGCCAGGGGAAGAGGGCAAAGCTTTGAAAAACGATGCCTACGTGGGCGTCTGCTTGCATGATCGGCTTGCCGTGCCAGAAAACCTCGCCCGCCGACGGCTGGGAGAGGCCCGCCAACATGCGCAGCAGGGTAGACTTGCCTGAGCCCGAGGGTCCAAGCAGGGCGACAATTTCCCCTTGGACGATCGAAAGATCAGTAGGCGCGATCACCTGGATGCGGTTTTCGCTCGGTTGGGCGTAGTACTTCTCTACCTGCTGGGCACGAATGATCGGTTCAGCCATCGGGAAACGTCCAACAAAAGAAGTTGTGGTGAAATAATCTCATAGGTAGTGCAGACGGCGGCCAGACGCAGAAGGCCGCAACACTACACCGGTAAACAGCATCTAGATCAAAGGCGTATGATTCGAAGAAACCCTGCCGCCGTATTCGGATCGTCACTCAGGAGCAAATGACCAATTCACAAGCAAAGCCCAAGGTGCTGGTAGCGGATGATGAGCGAGTGATCGCAGACACGCTGGCCATTATCCTAAATCAAAGCGGGTTTGAAGCCACAGCTGTGTACAACGGTGAAAAGGCCGTAGAAGCAGCCCGCACCATCCGTCCCGATATGCTCATTTCCGACGTCATCATGACCGATATGAACGGCATTGACGCCGCCATCACGATCCGGACCATGCTGCCGAACTGCAAGATCCTGCTCTTTTCCGGGCAGGCTGCCACGGCCGATCTTTTGGATCGCGCCCGGGTTCAGGGACACGAGTTCGAGATTCTCGCCAAACCCGTACATCCGCAGGATCTACTGGCCCGTCTCCGCAGTTAGCCCCAGAACCATTTTTTACCGACAATTCATCGTCCCGAGACAGACGCCAGTAACGGCTTTGAGTCTGTATGAGAACTTCCTGGATAGGATGATGGGTGCCCCAGGTCTCGCGGCGGCCAAGTAACAGCCGGACTCAACGGCTATGTAGGCCGTACGTTTGGATCTGCAACCGACCTCGGGTGCCCCACATCTCGCTCGTTTTTCGCGAGATGTGGGATACCAGGATCTCGACCTTAATTGTCCATAGGCAGTCCGCAGCTCTGCGGGTTTAAAGCCGTGGCATCCCACATCTCGCGAAAAACGAGCGAGATGTGGGGCACCCGAGGTCCGTTGCAGATCCGAACGTATGCGTCTAAAGCCCGTATTTCAGGGCAACAGCCCAAAGACTGCAACGCTGTTTGTCGTGCCAACGTACACCTTGCCATTGGCAATCATGGGAGCAACAAATTTGTTGTCGGTGAAGGTATCGCGGTTGTTCGGCGCCTGGGTGCTGTCGTACAACTCGGTCGGTATATTCGTGGTGTCGTAAGCGTGCAGCACCCCAGTTCCACCCTGGTTTTCGACCGCCCACACGATACCATTCTGAGTTCCATTGGAGCTTACGCTTGGGGTCGCGCCAGGATAGGCAAAGGTATTCGCAGATTCGCTCGCTGGAGAAGTTGCCAGCAGCGCATTGGTGATCGGAAACGCCATGAGGTGATCGCCGACCCCCGCATAGTAGACCGTGTTATTGAAGAAGGCAGCCATGGAGTAGGCGCCTCCGCTCAGTGCATTCGGCAACTCCTGATAAACGGCGTTGTTACTGCTGGCGTTGAACTTGCCCATGTTGTCCCGGTTCACCACGTAAATGTTTGTATCCTTGCCCGCACCGACGGCAAGGTGGCGCGTGACGCCAGTGGCATCGACCAGATCCGGCAGCAGCATTGCGCCGCCCGAGCCCAGGTCCTGGTCCGCATCGCTTTCCGCTTGCAGATTGTAGGCAGCGAAATAGTCCGCGGCTGCCAGCACGTTCCCGGTGGTCGAAACCTTCATGAACGAGTTTCCAAAGTCTCCGTGTTCAGGAAAGCCGCTGGCGTTCAAGGTGGTGTCGAACGTACCGTTCGCATCCAGGAAATAAATATTGCCCTGGGTATCCCCAGCGAGGCCCGCACCGCTCATCCACACCGAACCTTCACCGTCGCCAAAATGTGGACTGGAAGGGCCGTTCGGCGTCACGTTCAAAACGCTGGTCTGCTGCAGGGTAGTCTCGCTGTAGGCCATGAGCCAACCAGTGTAGGGATCATCATCGCAATGCGAAGTCCAGGCCAGGTAGATCTGTCCATTCATCAGCAACAGACCTACCCGTTCCGCATATTGGCCGGGGTCGAAGACCTGCATCCCGTTGCTCGAACCATATCCGGTTCCGGGGAAGGTGGCCTGAATTTCCGACGGGCTGCCTTGCAACTCCGCGCCGGTCGAAAGGTCCAGCGCATGCAGCCGCTGGTGATAATTGCCGCTTGCATCCTTCGACATGGCGACCAGGAACACGGCGCCGTTAGGGCCATGGGTCCGGTCAATGACGGGAGTGTCGGTGATGCCAATTTCCGGCGTGATTTGGTTGCAGCCATGATCGTCGCTGGTGGTCTCATTGGCCCCCAGAGCGCTTACTTGCCAGAGTTGCGTGCCCGAATCGGCGTCGAACGCATAAGCACTTCCGTGTTCGGTAACGACAATCAGCACATTGTGCGTTTGACCCGCCACGGAAAGACTGCTCACGTAGAGTGGCTGCCCGTCGACCTTGCCATCCACTGGTAATTCACGCAATTTGCCGAACGCGTTGACGTTGACATTCTGCGGCGTGAGGGCCGTCTCCGAAGAATTCCATCCGTCGCGCGCGTTGTCATTGTGATACGTGGTTACATTCACGCCCGAGGAGGCAGCCACGGTAAGAGCCAGGTTGGCGGTATGGGTAAGGGAACCGGAGGTACCCGTAAAGACGACGCTGGCACTCCCCGCCACCGCGCTGTTGCCCGCCGTAAGAGTAAAGCTTTGCGGCGTGCCTGGGGTAAGCGACGCCGACGCCGGGCTCGCCGTCACCCCGGCAGGCAATCCGCTGAGCGCGACGCTGACCGTCCCCGTGAAACCGTTCACCGCAGTCGCCGACAGCTGCACTGGTTGCCCGGCGCCCCCAATGGTAAGGCTGAGGGACTGGGGATTGAGAGCAAGCGAGAAGTCGGCTTGTGCAGGAGGAGGAGCGGTCACAGTGATGGCCAGCGAAGCTGTATGCGTCAGTGTCCCCGAGGTCCCGGTCAACGTGGCTGTCGCCGACCCGGGAGCTGTTCCCGCAGCAGCAGACACACTGAGAACCGTAGTAGCGGCTGCGGACCCGGGCCCTGGCGTAAGCGTGAGCGGCGAAGGCTTCACCGTCACTCCTGCTGGCAAACCGGTAATGGCCACTTGTACGCTCGAGGAAAATCCGTTGGCGGGCGTCGCTGTCACAGAAACGCTGGAGGCCAGGCCATCCGCGACCAGGGCTAAGGACACCGGGTTAATGCTGAGCGAAAAGTCAGGCGGTGGCGCCGAGGCTGCTTGTACAGAAAGGGAACCTTGTGCGCTGGCTGTTTGGCCATTGACCGTAGTTGTGAAGCTCACCGTGGCAGTGGTTGTTGCTGCCGAGGAGGCCGCCGTCAGCATAATCGTTAGGGCGACGCCAGGAGTCAGCGACAGTGTCGCCGGGGAGATCGTGACCCCGGTTGGCAGTCCGGATACTGCGACCGAAGCCGCGCCCGTGCCGGCCGGAGCAGTGAGCAGCAGGGAAGCCTGCTGTGCGGCTGCACCCGCCGTTAGATGAACGCTGGAGGGAGAAAAAGTCAGCGTGGGCTGAGAAGCAATCTCGCCGGTAGTGGCGTTATTGCCGCCGCCACCGCAGGAGGAAAGACCCCCGGCCAACAGGCCGCTCAAGAAAACCCAAAGTGCGCCGGTCAAGAAGCGCCTAAAACGACAGTTCAAGTAAGACATGGAGGGCCCCCGAGGTACGCTTGGCTCTCTGCCGGGGCAGAGTCTTCGCGGTGTCAATGATTTCTGCAGGAAGATTCCGCGCCGCGGCGTTTCCTATGCTAAGCCCAACCAGGGTCCTGTGTTCGCGAAAATGGCTTGATCATCCTGACCAAAGTGGGATGCTTAAATCATACCCTTTGCGCTCTTGATGACCGTAAAAAGCCGGGTATCCCCCGGTCTCCCTTGAGTCAGGTATTCCCCGATGTGCGAATATCTCGGGGATATTTATGTCTATCTTGCGTCTAAAGTAAGCAATAGTTCTTGACTTTGGTTACCAATTCTTGTTACTTGATTGAACAAGAAATGTCTTCAATTCTTAAGGCTCCCCGAGAACACCCGCCTAAAAGCCGAGTGCTGGATCCGGCGCCTCAGGTGGCAAACGTACGACCTAACGTCGTGTCCTTCGCGGCCAACCCGCGAATCATTGCCATGGGCTCACGAACCGACTTGGCACCGTGAATTCCTCCAGCTCAGTTGGCGGCGATGGCTTGCCTCACGTGCTTCTAGCTCGGGCCCCTTCGATCCTGGAGTCAGCCATGAAAGTGCTTGCCTTTCTGCCTCGTTGCGATCTGCAAAGACGAGTCGAAAAGGCGCTCAACTCGGCCCAATTTCTCTTGGAGAAGGTAGCATCCGCGAAGGAGTGCTCGCAGTTTGCCCGGTTTGCTCTGTACGACGGTGTTCTTGTCGATTCGGATTCTCTTGCCTTCGCCCAAACTCTGCTCCTGGTGAAACAGCTGCGGCAGGAGAATGCGGGCGCAGCCTTATTCGTTTTTGCACGCGACCTCGATCTGCAGCAGCGCTTGAGCTTGTTTGCCGCCGGTGCAGATGAGTGCATACGTGAGCCATTCTTTGCCTCGGAGTTGGCCGTGCGCCTCGCCCTCTCCATACGGCTCCGCCAGGCAGCGTCCGATCTTGGGCCGTCGCACACGGCCAATAAGCTGCGCTCTGGCGACCTCGAACTGGATTTGATCCGCCGAAGAGCCGCCAGGCTGGGTAAGGAAATCGACCTACGGCCAAAAGAATTCCTGCTGCTTGAATACCTGGTGCGGAATGCCAACCGCCCGGTCACCCGAACCATGATTTTGGAACATGTGTGGAACTCCTCCTTTGAGGGCTTGACCAACGTAGTCGATGTATACATCAGCGCTCTCCGAAACAAGGTCGATCGAGACTTCCCGCAGAAACTTATTCAAACCAACCGCGGAATAGGCTATACCCTTACTTGCGTCGCTTTTCCTTGTGCCCGGGACGGGACCATGGAAAAATGATGCAGCGTGAGCGCTTGCTAAGTCGCAATGCAGCACCGGATCTTTTTCGCCGGTACAGCAGTGGGCATTCCTGCTTCTTTACGCGTCGCCGTGTTCCTGGGCTTTGAGTTATGCACAGGCAAGGAAGACAAACTGCGGCTCTCCCGCATCTTATTGGAAGAGCCCCTGGCCGGACAGGTTAACAGGCTTCGAAGAAATACTTACCGGGTCCCTCCTATAGTCTCGAAGCACACGAGATGGTGGGAGTTCTACTCCGGGGTAGCCGTCCGAAGAAAGGTTCGTTCGTGGCAGGGATTGGTGCAAGACTCCGTACGATTCGCAGGCAATGGCAGCTCTCTTTACGAGAGGTTGAAGAACGAAGTCTCCGCTTCGCTCAGGAACGGGGTAATCAGTCTTACCAGGTATCTGCCAGCTGGCTTGACCGGCTGGAACGCGAAGAACACGAATTGACTGTCAACAAGCTGATCGCTCTGGCAGACATCTACAACGTTCCCACGGAGCAACTGCTACGCTCCATCTATCCGGCAAACTCGCAACCTGCGCTTCTCAGGCAACTTTCCTCCCCCAATGCAACGTTGTTGCTGACGGAGGGTCCGCTTGAAGACCAGGCAAAATATCTGCTGCCGGATACGCCGGTTCCCGATCAGACGCCTGAGGAGACCACGCTTATCCTGAGCGAGAACAGTCAGTCACTAGCGCCTTACAGGCGAGGCATCATCGGGAAACGCGACCTTACTCTGGATCCTATGATCCCGGCCGGCTCGATTGTTCACATCGATACTCAGAAGCGCGCCATCTCGTCCCGCAGAGACTGGAGCCATGAATTTAAACGGCCCATCTATTTCCTCATGACAAGAGACTCTTATGTCTGCGGCTGGTGTGAATTAGACAAGAACTAATCACCGGGTGTGCGAATTCCAGCGAATGACGCAAATCAAGGAAATTTCAGGTTCTAGAACGGCTGTAGCGGCACCAGTGGACAGATAATCGTACGCCAATCGTACGCGGGCGCACCTGAAAATGACCGTCCTGAAGCGCTACGGGTCGCCCTTCCTCTCTCCGTTTTGAAGTGCCTTCGAGGAATAATTCGCTAACAGGAGAGCACGACAGAAACAAGGGGAGCAGCAATCACAGCAGGCAGGGGCAGAGTTGAGCGTATGGTCAATCGACGACATAAGAGACCCGCGTTCTTACGACTTCCCTCCCCAGGAATGGATCATCCCAGGTTGGGTATGCGAAGGGATGTACACCGTCATCGTGGCTGGCTTTGGACAGAGTAAGAGCACGCTTGCTCTCGCGCTGGCCCGTGCAATCAGCGAAGGCCGTCCGTTTCTCGGTCACGATGTCACCCCGCGGCCGGCGCTGTATCTTGACAAAGAAAATCCGTGGTCGGGAATCAGAGATCGGTTCGACTGGCTGGGAATGGAGATGAACAATCCTCTTTTGAAATACTTCGGCCTGCATGAACCGGGACACGATGTTCCTGGTGCCGGACAATCACCCAGTATGTGCGAACCTGATTCTCACGTTCTGACCAGGCAGCGACGTGCCATCGTATTCGGTTGGCTTCATTTCGATACTGACTACCCAGCACCGTAAAGTCGCGGATACTCGTCTCTACTCGCATGGATTGCAGTAGCTTTAGGTTCATTCCGTTGCCCAGTCCAAGGCGCTGGGAGGGGTGGTGTCCCTGTGACGCGCGTTACTCCGGACGTTGCACTTCTACAACGGTTACTCGGCCGCCACTCTCTCAGCGTTGACCTGGCTCACAAGTTGCTGCAACTCGTCGAATACTCCGGAATGATTGAGCTCTAGATATTTGGAGACCTTGGCATTTCCGGTCAGGTTTTCGATGCACCGACAGACTACGCTGAGGGTGAGCACATCAGCGCCATACGTCCTTCTAGCGGCCGCAAGGTCGGTTACGAGATTGTCTGTCGTCTCTTCAAGGACCGAGCTAGAATCGCCAGTCTCGGGCGGTTCCGCGCGCTTTTCTGGTTGGGCTAGCTGTTCTGGACGAGTGACGGCCAGGATAGAGGCGGCGAAGGCGAGCGAGTAATTCTTTCCGGAGACCATCAATTCGGCTGCATCAATCTGCCGCAGAGGCTTCATCTTACGAAGGAAATAGAAAATTCGAGAGCTTACTCGCTTGTCTTTGAGAAGCTCGACAGCTTCTGGGCAGATGCCCTCAAGAAGGCTCCTCCGCTGTTTTATGGTCTTGACATCAACACAAAGTCCGACTGCTATCCGCTCTTCCGTCACTCCGTTCGAAATCGCTTTTAGGATCATGAAATGTTCTGTTATTGGCGACAGGGCGTTGACGCGCCTATTGTACGTATACGACTCGTCATCGAGTGCGACGGTACAACGTGCCTTCGGAATTTCCAGCTTCCTCAATATGTCGAGCCTCAGGTTCCCGTTGATAACGAGAAATCGCCCTTCAGCCTGTGGGAACACGGCTAGCGGTTCAATGAGACCGACATGTTGCAATGATGCTTCCAGCTGCTTGTATTTTCTTCCCTTGAACGCATTGCGTTCAGTTTCTTTGAGCGCTACAAGGTATTTCAAGGGAAGCTCTAGCAATTCCTGACGGAAACCGATCTTAACTGATGGTTGCATGGTCTTGTGCCCTCGTCATCTCCACAAGCTTTTCTGATATGACCGTCAGCCCTTCGGCACGCAAAAGGGTTATGAAATTCGGGTCACTAAAAATCTCCCGACAGGCAGCCGAGGCTAGCTCTAGCCGCTCTCGAACCACAGCCGCCCTTTTCACCAGGGAGCGCTGGGCACGCGTCTGTTCCTGGTATTCTTTTGCCAGCGCTTTGCTCGTGATAGCCGTCCTAGTTTTCCCGCCTTTGGGATGCGCAATCAGTCGCCTCCTGATCATTGCCCGTGCAGCTCTGAGTTTGGATCCTCGAAGGTCGCCGCAATCGTAGGCCTCGGTGAGAGCTCGCTGAATATCCGCCGAATTGCCATTTGCAATTTCTGTGGCAACTGTCAGCGGAATCTTCCCATTCTCGACGAGATGAATTAGCTCTGCCTCACCATGATCAAGAAGTACTACGATAGTTCCGATGTAGCTTCTGCCGAAGCCCAATTTTGAGGCGATTTCATCGACGCTATAGCCCCGGTCCCGTAGGCTTTTTGTCTCCTTGAGTAGTCCATTTCGTGATGGGGGCCGGCGAGCAACGTTCTCGATGAGGCTCATTAGATATTGGTCTTCGCGTGAGGCCTCGATGATGATCGCCGGTATCGTTTTCTCTGCCAAAGCGAGGAAGGCTTCCAAGCGACCCTGTCCGCACACTAGATCGTATTGAGTACCATCGGGGGCCATCTCTTTCTTCGATACAGTGATCGGAGTTTTGAGGCCGACCGTGGCAATGCTAGACACTATCTGATCGAAAACGTAAGCATTCCGTGGCCGTGGGTTTGCAATACGGATCTCTGATATAGGAATGCAGGGTATTCCGAGTCCCGTCATGAGTTCTCCACCAGCGAACATCGCCGCAGTAAGTTTGTAAAGGAATCGAGGGTATCGAAGCGATGAACATCCACGTCGCAACGGTTTTCCGTCGAAAGATGGAAAATCTTGACCGGTCGGTCGGAGTCCGGGATAACGAAATAGTCGAGGATCTCCCGATTTCCCGGCCTCAGGCGAATCGCTATGGTCACGTCGCATCGCACTGCTTCAGGACGAAGCGTCCAGCGGTAACCGCCCGTCGGAGTGTTTCTGCAATAGCAGAGCCTTGGGCGAACCGTGACTTGCCCATTGATGAGAAGGAGGCCTGCAGGGCCGCACTCGTCGATGCTAGCGCCGGACGACTGCAGCTTAGCTCTTGTATTCTCGAAAAGGTTTCGACGCGTCATCTTGTGTCTGGCGATTGATGCATCATACTTGTTTTTGAGGTCTGGTCTGTATCCGATCAAAGAGTAGGCGTTATTCAAGGTTCCGAAATGGTTGAGAAATGCGTGCGCACTCGGAATTCCCTTTTCCTTGTTTATCAAATCGGCCGTGAGCCTGCCGACTCGCCTCCAGAGTTGCCGGAGACGCTCTAGCATCTCCTCATCGTTTGGGTATTTAGACTTCGACCTCATCAGACTCTGTGCGTGCGTGAACTGCTCTAAAGGGACAATCGCCTCGAAAGCATCATCGCGGCGTACCCACATACTTTGAGGATTGCGCACCACTTTCTTGCTCAGCTTGAAAGAGGTTCGATTGTAGACATTCGCACCGACGTACTTGGGATTTGTCAATAAGGTATAGAGTGAATCCTTAGTCCATCGGCAGCGCCCGTCCGGCTGGAGGCCTTGCGCATTGAGAAAGTCCGCAATCCGCTTAACACCCATGCCTTCTACGGTGTAAAGATCAAATATCATTCGTACAACCTTCACCTCTTCTTCGGGCCCTGGAATCAAAATCACGCGTTCGTTCTGTATGCTCTTTCTCTCCCCCTTTGCGAGCACCTGTTTAACCACGCCATCTAAGCCGACCAGCTGCCGCCTGAGACCATAACCAGCTATGCCTCCTTGCCGGAAACCTAATTCAGTCAAGCGAGACTGGCCGGCAAACACCTTTACAGACAACTCCCGGCTATACTCTGCGGCCATGGATCGTTTGATGGTCTTCAGCAACACGGATGCGGGGCTTCCGTCGTTTTCGAATTGCTCCGCGCAGTAATGGACCTGTACGTGAGCGCGTTTGCAACGGTACTCGTAAAAGGCACTTTCGTCTGAGTCCTGGAAGCGTCCCCATCGACTCACGTCATACACCAAAATGGCCTCAAAATCCGCGTTCCCAGATTCGACCGCTTCCAACAATTCACGGAGCGCCAGGCGGCCAGATAGCGTCAAGCCACTTCTGCCGTAGTCGACGAATTGTTTGACGATGACTAGATCCCGCTGAATGGCGTACTTTTTGATCACCTCCGCTTGATTTTCGGTCGAGTATTGCTGGTGTTCAGTGGACATGCGGACGTACATCGCTGCCCGACCGGTCTTGTCCGCCAGTGGCAAGTGCTCCATCAAAGTGAACCTTCGCGGGACAGCGGCCTGGTTCGTACGCTGTCGGGGAGATGACCTGGCCCCGAACTTCCTTCGTATTTCTCAATGAGAAAACACCTGCGGACTGCCAACGAGGCGAGACGCAAAGATATCCGATTTTGGGATATTTAGCGAGAACATAATATTCATGGGGCGAACGGATGAGGTTTCGCCCTGCACAGCCCCGCCTACCGCAAAGCGTATGAGACGTTCCGCTTACGTCTCAAGGAAGCGCGTCGGCTTGCCGGTCTCACTCAAAATGAAGTTGCGCAGCTCCTCCACGAGCCACAATCTTTCGTTTCCAAGTGCGAATCGGGAGAACGGCGAGTTGACTTCGTAGAGCTGAAGGAGTTCGCCCGGGTCTACAAGGTTCCGATCAGCT
>CAWDVZ010000001.1:0-125630 GCA_963805955.1 uncultured Acidobacteriaceae bacterium | reverse complement strand
TCAAACCCGACGAACTAACCACCCATCTAACGCGGCTAATAGCCAGTTGCGGCATGATGAAGACGTCCCTGCGCCACTAAGGTCAGCGCATACGAGTTTCGTCGAGAACAGGGCATCGTTAAAATCAGCCCGCCCGAAAGAGAGTGGGTGTGAAATCCGCAAACTCAGTCCCGAAGGGACGGCTGAATGTAGCCCAGGATGTTAGTCCTGGGTAGGGCGTGAAAGCACGATCAGTCCCGTTAGGGACGGCTGAAAACGCGGTCCCGGACCAAACTCTCCAGATCCAGCAAACTCCCAGCCCGGAAGGGCTGACCCATTAATCAACCATGATCCCGCTCCCCGTAGGCGCGGCACCCTGACAGGTATACTTGAACTGCATTAATTCCCATCCCTCGGAGCCCGTTTGCAGCAGGCGGAAATTGGAATCATTGGCGGGAGCGGGCTGTATGCCATGCCCGGCCTGAGTAATCCTCACCAGGTTGAGGTAACCACCCCATTTGGCGATCCCTCAGATGTCTTTGTTGCCGGCGAGCTGGAGGGCCGCAAGGTCGTTTTCCTGGCCCGCCACGGCCGTGGCCATCGCATCTTACCCACCGAGCTGAATTTCCGCGCCACATCTTCGCCATGAAAAAGCTGGGCGTGGAGCGGATCATCTCCGTTTCCGCCGTCGGTTCGCTCAAGCTGGAGCATAAGCCGACCGAGTTTGTGATTCCCGATCAATTCATCGACCGCACCTCCCAACGAAAATCCACTTTCTTTGGGGAGGGGATCGTAGGCCATGTCTCCTTTGGCGATCCGGTCTGCGCCACGGTGGCCAAAGCAATCCAAACCGGCGCCCAGAGCGCCGGCGTAGTCACCAAACAGGGCGGCGTCTATGTGTGCATGGAAGGCCCCCAGTTCTCCACCCGCGCCGAATCGAATCTTTATCGCAGTTGGGGTGCTGACATCATCGGTATGACCAACCTGCAAGAAGCCAAGCTGGCTCGCGAGGCAGAGATCTGCTACGCGACCATGGCCATGGTCACTGACTACGATTGCTGGCACGACACCCATGACACCGTCACCATCGACCAGGTGCTCGCCGTGCTCAAGCAAAACTCGGCCAACGCCGCCACCGCCGTGCGGGCCGCGGTGGCGGCCATGCCCCGCGAGCGCTCCTGCCCCTGCGCCACCGCCTTGCAGTTCGCCATCATCACCAGTCCGGATGCGATTCCGGCGGCAACTCGCGCCAAACTGGATCTTTTGCTGAGCAAGTACAACTCCTGACAGAAAGAAACCCATGTCCATTCTCGTCGTAGGCAGTGTTGCATTTGACAGCATCGAGACGCCGCAGGGGCGGCGCGAACGGTGCCTTGGCGGAGCAGCAACCTATTTCGCTCTCGCCGCAAGCTACTTTACCGGCGTCCGCGTCATCGCTGTGGTCGGCGAAGACTTCACTCCCGAGCATGAGGCCGTGCTCACGCGCCGCGGTGTGGATACCCAGGGCCTGGAGCACAAGGCGGGCAAGAGCTTCCACTGGACCGGCTCGTATATGAAGAACCTGAACGAGGCCCAGACCCTCAACACCGAGTTGAATGTCTTTGAGACCTTTGCGCCCAAAGTGCCGCCAGCCTATCAGGACAGTGATTTCCTCTTTCTGGCCAACATCGATCCGGTGCTGCAAAGCAATGTTCGCGCGCAGATGCCGAAGGTTCGCATGGTATGCGGTGACACCATGAACTATTGGATCACCGGCCACCGGGAAAACCTGGCCAAAATGCTGACCGGGCTGGATGCCTTGCTGATCAACGATGGAGAGGCGAAGTTGCTGGCTGAAAACAGCAACCTGGTGTTGGCCGCGCGCAAAATCTTGGGTCTGGGACCCAAAGCGCTCATCGTCAAACACGGCGAGTACGGGGCCACGGCCTTCTTCGGCGATCATGCATTCAACGGGGTAGGCAACATCTCGGTGCCTTTTCGTGCCCCTGCCCTGCCCCTGGACGAGGTGGTCGATCCCACCGGCGCCGGCGATTCGTTTGCCGGGGGCTTCTTTGGCTACCTCGCCTCGCAGCCCGAGGTCACCCTGCAGAACTTCAAACACGCCATGTTTTATGGCGGCGTCATGGGCTCCTTTGCGGTGCAGCGCTTTGGTACGGAACGGATGCAATCGCTCACGCGAGAGGAGATCGATCAGCGCTTCGCTCTCTTCCGTGAGCTGTCTCATCTTGACTGAGGCGCGGACGGAGCGGGAAGCCATCCGCCGGGAAACCATCCTGGTGGCATGGGCAGCCCTGGCCCTGGCCCTGGTAGCACTCGCCTATTGCGTCCGCCATGGCACGCTTCTTCTTTATGGCGACGCGGTAGCTCATCTTCACATTGCCCGTCGCGTATTCGATTCCCTCACCCCCGGCTACCGCCAGCTGGGGTCCGTCTGGTTACCGCTGCCCCACATCCTGCTCATTCCTTTTGTCTCGAATATGGCCTGGTGGCGAAATGGTCTGGCCGGAGCATGTCTCTCCATACCCAGTTATGTATTGGGGTGCGCGGGGATTTACCGCCTGGCGCGCATGTGGCTGAACATGCCTGCCGCGGTCGTGGTGGTGGCCTTCTATGGCCTGAATCCTGGGCTGCTCTATATGGCCACCACCGCCATGAACGAGCCACTTTTCCTGGCGGAGATGATCTGGGCTGTGCTTTTGATCGTGCAGTTTCAGCGTGCGCCTGAAGGTAAGCTGCTGGTTTGGGCCGGGCTGGTGCTGGTCTGCGCCATCTTCACTCGCTATGACGCATGGGTCTACGCGGCTGTTGCGTGGCTCTTCGCAACCTGGGTGATGCTTCGCCACCGCCAACCTTGGCGAGGGCCTGTGGCGGGCGCGTGGGTGTTGTTTACCGCCCTGCTGATAGCCGCTCCATCATTGTGGCTGGCCTACAACGCAAAGCAATTCGGGGACCCATTGGACTTTATTCGCGGTCCCTACTCCGCCCGTGCCATCGAAGCCAGGACCACGCCTCCCGGTTCCTCGCCCCGGCCGGGCATTCACAACCTGCATGACTCGGCGTTTTATTTCCTCAAGGCGGCGGAGCTGGGCGCGGCTCCTCTTCCGCTGGGCAAGCTGCTATGCTGGCTCACCGCCGCCGGAACGCTGGCCGCGCTTTGGGCCTTCCGCAAGCAGCAGATTTGGCCGCTGCTCCTGCTTTGGTTGCCCCTGCCCTTCTACACTTACTCCGTCGCCTACGGATCGGTGCCCATCTTCATCCCCGTCTGGCGGCCATTCTCCTGGTACAACACGCGTTATGGCATGGAGCTGCTCCCCGCTTTCGCGCTGTCGCTAGGTTGCCTGTTTCCGGTGCTGGCAGTGCACGCGCCCAGGGTGCGCCGTTATGGGGTGCTGGCGAGTTTACTGTTGGTGGTTGTCAACAGCCTGGTGCTGTTGCGAGGCCGTCCATTAGTCTTTCAGGAGGCGGTAGTCAACGCCCGCACCCGCGTGGCCTTCGAAACCGCGCTGGCCAAGGCTCTCAACAACCTCCCCACTCAGGGTTTGATTCTGATGCGCGTCTCCAGCGATGTAGGCGCGCTGCAGCAAGCCGGCATTCCTCTGCGGCGGACCGTGAACGAAGGCGACTACCTGACTTGGCAGCGCGCTCTGGAAGATCCGGCGCGAGCGGCCTCGACCGTCGTCGCACTCGACGGAGATGCCGTTGCCCAGGCCGTTCAGCGTCATCCGCAAGGCCTGCGGCTGATCAACGTCGTCTGCTCTACCGGCCAACCCTGCGCGCATATCTATCGCTCCCAGCTTGCGATTCGCTAACCTACTGAGAAGCTCCAGGATGGCTCATCCAAATTAGGTTTTTCCTATTTCGCTGCACCTGGCCGTGCAGCCCAGCTCGGAAAAGTTTGTGCGAGAGCTGAAAACACCACCCTCAAAAAAACCTGTTTTGAACGGAGGGCACGGCTTCAGCCGTGCCGCAAGACGCAGACTCATGAGGGCTTTAGCCCCTGAGGTACGTCTTTGCGCTGATTCGCGCCGAATCAATTCTTATACTGCGGATAAATCAAGGCCCGGAGGGCCGTCGGCCTAAACGTGAGCCCAGCCCGGAAGGGCTGGGAAATTTAAGCACGGATGACGAGCGCCGTAGGTGCGGCACTCTACCGCGCTGCTGCCCCAACCTGAATCCACCATACCTTTGCGATGATTCAGGCCAGTTCGCCAACCCTACCCAGAACAAAACTGGTTACACCGGGTCATAGCCGCGCGATGTTAGCATCACGCTCAAGCGAATGTTCCTCTACGAACCGATCCGCAGCTTCCACTTCAGCGATCTTGAGCACATGCTCCTTGCCAGTGGTGTCGGCAAATCGTTGCTCACCTTTCACGATGCGGAGGACGAGTGATCCCGTTTGTGAAGGCGCACGCCTGCGGAAACGATTTTCTCGTGGTTCAGGATAATCTAGCCGGTGTCGAGGCAAAAGAGGATCTCACGCGGAGGCTTTGTCACCGCAATCAGGGCATAGGAGCCGATGGAGTGGAATTCCTGACCTGGGAAGGAAAGCGCCAGGGAAAAATCCGCCTCCATAATGCGGATGGTTCCATCGCCGAAATATCAGGTAATGGAACGCGCTGCGTGGCCGCTTGGATTGCTTATGAAACGAAGGCCGGCCCGGGCGACGAAATCGTTCTCGAAACAGATGCGGGACGGCGGGTCTGCGAGATCGATGGCCGTACCGGGTCACTCTTTCGCATCACCACGTCGATGGGCGTGCCGGAGCTGCAAACACGAAGCTTGCCGATCGCCGGTGGGCAACCAATCGAAGGCGCAGTCGTCTCCACCGGCAACCCGCACTTCGTTATTTTCGTTGAGGACTTGAATGGGTATCCCTGGGAATCCATCGGAGAAGAAATCTGCAGCCATCCTCATTTTCCCCAGCAGACGAATGTGGAATTCGTGCGCATGACCAGCCGCGATGAAATAGAGATTCGGATTTATGAACGCGGAGTTGGCCCCACCTCCTCTTCCGGGACCGGCACCTGCGCTGCCGGCAGCGCGGCCATCGCTCTGCGCGACGCTTCACCGCGGCTGCGCGTGGTCGCCCCCGGGGGAGCGCAAACCATCGAATGGCGGGGATCCGGTTCAGAAATTCGCTTGACCGGACCGGCGGAGCTTATCTGCTTCGGAGAGGCATGGTGAAGTCGGAGGTCCGCAAACTGAGTATTCCCGCAGTGCGCAAGGGGACAAAAGTCTCGGTGATTTCCCCAGCGAGCTATCCTCAGCCGGACAGGCTGGCTAAGGGAGTCGAAGCGCTCACCGCCCTTGGTTTTTTGCCCTGGGTGGGGAGACATGCGCTGAGCAAGGCTCATTACTACTTTGCCGGAACCGCGCAGACCAGGCTTGAAGATCTGCATGCCGCCTTCCTCGATCCTGCCGTGGCTGCGATATTTTGTAGCCGTGGCGGTTACGGATGTAATTACTTGCTCGGGGGCCTTGACCTGGGGCTGGTGCGGGAGCATCCCAAGCCCTTGATCGCCCATTCCGACATGACATGCATGCAGACCTGGCTGCTTGACCAGCTAGGGCTGATTTCTTTCCATGGGCCGATGGTCGCCGGCGATTTTTCCCAACCCGAGGGAGTCGATGAAGCCAGCTTGCTGGCCGCCCTGGGCGGAGACCGCTGGTTCGTAGGGGAGGCTTCAGGATTGCGCGTACTGCAGCCGGGAAAGGCCACCGGCACCCTTTATGGAGGATGCATCACGCTCCTGGTTGCATCGCTGGGAACTCCTTACGCCCCGCAGACGGAGGGCAAGCTGCTCTTCTTGGAAGATCGCGACGTAAAGCCCTATCAACTGGATCGATTACTGCGACAAATGGTGCTTGCGGGAAAATTCGAGGGCGTCAGCGGGATCATTTTTGGAGAGATGCTCGACTGCCTGGCCCCGGGGCAAAAGCCAGGCTTGTTGGACGAAGTCATCCTGCGCGTGTTGGACTTCTTTCCCGGGCCTATCGCCATCGGTCTGCGCTCTGGTCACGTCTCGCGACGCAGTGTGACCCTAGCCTTTGGTATTGAAGTGGAGTTGCATTTGATGGGTCCACCGGTACTGAGCTTTCTCGAGCGGGCCACGGAGAAATAATCCTATGGCAAAACACATTCACCTCATTGGTATCTGCGGCTCCGCGATGGCATCGCTGGCAGGCATGCTGCAAACCAAGGGCTATCGCGTCACGGGCTCGGACGCAGCCGCGTATCCACCCATGTCTGACTTGCTGAAAGCCCTCGGCATCCCCATCATGGAGCCTTACGCGGAAACCAATCTCTCACCTCGACCTGACCTGGTGATTGTGGGCAACGCCATCTCTCGCGGGAATGTGGAACTGGAAGCGGTGCTCGACCAACGTATACCCTTTCGCTCCCTCGCCGAAACGATCCAGCACGAGTTTCTCCCTGGCAGAGACTCGCTGGTGGTTGCCGGGACCCACGGAAAAACCACCACCACCAGCATGTTGGCCTGGATCTATGAAGTCGCTTCGCAGCGTCGGCCCGAGGTTGCGCCATCCTTCCTGATCGGCGGCATCGCAGAAAATTTCGGCACCAGCTTCCGCGTCCTGGAGGGCAAGCCGTTCATCCTCGAGGGAGATGAGTACGATACCGCCTTCTTCGATAAGGGGCCGAAGTTCATGCACTACTTTCCAGACGACCTGATCCTCACCCACGTGGAGTTCGATCACGCCGATATTTATGACAATCTCGAGGCGGTCAAGACGGCGTTCCGCCGGCTGGTCAACCTGGTCCCACGCCGTGGCCGGGTGATCGCTTTCGATGGCAGTGCAAATGCGGATGAATGTGTTTCCCGCGCATTTTGTTCCGTCGAGCGCTACGGGTTCGAGCCTCAATCGGGCTGGCAGATACGGGATTTAACTCACAGCAACCGCAACTCCAGCTGGAAGATTTTTCGTGCTGGCCAGGAATGGCTGCAAGTCACTTTGCCGCTCCCGGGCGAGCATAACGCGCTCAACGCTACCGCGGCGGCGGCGCTGGCTGCGGGGCGGGGAATCGACCCTGGTTCGATCGCCAAGGCCCTCTCCACTTTCCTCAGTGTCAAGCGCAGGCTCGAGGTGCGCGCGGTTGTCGCGGGGGTCACCATCGTCGATGATTTTGCTCACCATCCAACTGCGATTCGGGAGACGTTGAAAGCTTTGCGTGCCGCCTATCCGGGGCAGAAGCTCTGGGTCGTGCTCGAGCCGCGGTCGAACACGTTGCGGCGAAATGTTTTTGAGCGCGAGCTGGTGGAGAGCCTGGCTTTGGCGGACCACATTGTCGTGGCCGGTGTCTTCAAGCAGGAGAGCATTGCCGTAGGGGAGAGAATGCATCCTGAAAAGGTGGTCGCCGCGCTGGTGGGTGCGGGACATGATGCTGTCTACTATCCCACCGCGGATGAAATCGTCCTGGGAATGACTCCGCGCTTAAAGCCGGGCGACGTTGTGGCCATTCTCTCCAACGGTGGCTTTGACGGGATCTATGAGAAACTGCCCAAGTATCTTGAGCAGCGGACCTAGCTCCCACGCTTAATGCTCAGTTCTCTCACCATGCTCGTGACGTTTGCGGTTCTCGGTGCGCCTGCGGGCGTCGTCGGCATTCCCTGGGCTTTGTTGACCGGAGATATCGGCCCGCTTTACCGCTGGAGCATGTGGATCCTCCGTGCCGGAGTGAGGTTGTCGCGCATTCGTGTTCAGGTCGCGGGCCGCGATCATATTCCCGCCCAGCCCTGTATTTTCATGTCCAATCACGTTTCCAACCTGGATCCGCCTATCCTGCTGCCATTGCTTCCGTTCCGCACCGCCTTCTTTATCAAGCGGTCGCTGCTCAAGATTCCCCTGGTTGGGGTGGGCATGCGCCTGGCCGGCTTTATTCCTGTAGATCGCGCGGGTCGATTGGAGTCGGCGCGTGAAAGCGTTCAATCGGCTAGCAGAGTGTTGGCCTCCGGCGTCAATGTCACCACCTTTCCAGAGGGCACGCGTTCGCGCGACGGCCGACTGTTGCCATTCAAGAAAGGCCCTTTTTACCTGGCCATGGAGTCGGGAGCCCCGGTAATACCCATTTCCATCTGGGGATCGGAGCACATGATGACGAAGGGCAGTCTGCGCATCAAGCCAGGCACTGCGCACCTGACCTTTCACCCCGCGCTCCACCCGCAGCAATTTACCACCAGGGAAGAACTCACGGCAGCGGTCCGCGCCGCCATAACCTCCGGCCTGCCGCCCTCAATGTGGGGAGGCGAAGAATAGCACCGCCAAGGAACACAATGGAGAGTAAGTGGACGGACAAAACTGTACGGGTGCCCCACGTTCGCCTAAGCGTACGTGGGCCGAAAAGATGGGCGAAGCCCGTCAATTGCTCTCCCTCTCGTCTATCTACTGTTTGATGATGGCGTTGTAACCGTCGGAGAGCAGCTTTTCCTTCATCGCTGTAGCCTGCACACGGTCGGCAAACGGGCCTACCTGAACATGCAGGAGCTTATCCTGTGGCTCATTGCGCACCACCACCCCATAACCACGCTGACGCAGAGCAGAGACCAGCACATCGGCATCCTCAAGGCGGGCCACAGCCGCGATCTGTACCATCGGCTTTCCGGAAGCGGAAGGCGAAGCATCGGTAGGGGCTGAATACGCCGCGGGTTGTGGGATCGGGGCCGGCTTGCTGAGTGCCGGTTTAGGAACCGCCGGCTTGGCCGGGGTTTCGTTTACGCTAGCAGATACCGGGGCCTTGACATCGTCGGCATCGTCTTTGACGGCCGGTGCTGGGGCCTTGGCAACAGGCGCTGGCGCAGCCTCCTGCTCCGTTGCCGCGGGTGCCGGAGGATTCTCGGCGGTTGCGGTTTCCGCCGCTTCGCCGGCATTGCTTGCGGGCAAATTTGCCAGCCCACTCGCCTGGGTACCCCGGCCCATGGAGTAACCAAAACCAAAGAACACGCCGCAGATTAAAACCAAGCCAAAGAAAAAACCCAACAAGGAGGCGGTGCTCAGCGTGATCTCAGACGCCTTGCCTTCCTCTTCTTCTTCATCCGTTTCGAATAGGGTTCTCATTGCTATATCTCCCGCTTCTCTCCCATTTTATTAAAGAGTGTCATCATTTCGATCGGCAGCGGAAAGACGATCGTCGTATTTTTTTCCACACCGATTTCCGTCAGAGTTTGCAGATACCGCAGCTGCAGTGTCATGGGCTGGGTTGCGAGCAGGGCCGCTGCATCGACCAGGCGCTGTGCCGCGCTGAACTCACCTTCGGCATGAATCACTTTTGCGCGCTTCTCCCTTTCCGCTTCCGCCTGTTTCGCCATGGCCCGCAGCATGGATTCAGGTAGATCCACCTGCTTAACCTCGACGCTAACTACCTTAACCCCCCATGGAGCAGTATGTTGGTCGATAATGCTCTGAATTCTTTGATTAAGTGCTTCCCGGTGCGAAAGTAGTTCGTCCAATTCCACTTCACCCAGCACCGATCGCAGCGTAGTTTGTGCAAACTGTGAGGTTTGGTAGACGTAGTTCATTACCTCGATCACCGCCCGTGACGGGTCGATGACCTTCAAGGTAATCACCGCGTTCACCTTCAGAGTTACGTTGTCGCGGGTAATGATGTCCTGGGGCGGTACTTCCAGCACTTCCTGGCGCAGTGACACGCGCACCATCTGATCGAAGGGACGAAACACGAGAATGATTCCCGGCCCCTTGGGGGCGGGCAAAATACGTCCGAGGCGGAAGACCACGCCGCGCTCATATTCTCTGAGGATTTTGACGGAATTAATCAGGTAGATAGCAACAACAAAAATAAGAATCAGGCCGGGAATGCCAATACCCATCATAGTGGGGGCCTCGCTCTATCGAAATTGTACAGGACCGTATAACTCTGGTTTCTCTGAGCCAGCCTGACCCTTGAGTGCCCCGCATCTCGCCGTTCTTTTCGCCCTGAGATGAATCCGGGATAGTCCACGAAGCTCGACGCTTAATGTAGCCCATCGGAGAGTCGCTAGCTTCCGGGTCCAGAGCCGTGATTCCCACGTCTCGCAAAAAACGACGAAAATGTGGGGCACCCAAGGTCTGTTGAGATCCAGATACGCTACAGCCCAAAGGCCGTCCCTTCAAGACGAGTATTCGAATTCCTACTAAGAAACCCGCTCCACCAACAAAGTCAAATCACGCAGCCCGCGCACCCGAACCTGATCCCCAGGCGCTGCTGGAGTAACCGACTCTGCTTGCCACAACTCACCGTTCACCATCACCTGACCGATCGGGGCAAGCGGCTGGGTGACCACCGCAATTAGCCCAATCATCGCGTCTCCTCCCATGCGCACTTTGCTTCGCCGCGCGCGCAGAGCAAGCCGCAACAGAAACACCGTGATCAGTCCAAACGCCAGCCCAGTGCTGAGCGCAGTGGCCAGGTGTACCCGCATCTCCGGAATAGGACCGTCTACCAACGTCAGCGCCCCAAATACCAGAGCCACTATGCCTGCAGCTGCCAGAACCCCGTGGGTAGCGAAGTGCGCTTCCAGAATCAGCAAAGCAAAAGCGGCAATCAGCAGCATCACCGAGGTGTAGCGCACCGGGAGCAGGTTCAGGCCAAAGAGCGCGAGCAGCACCATGATGGTTCCCAGGGTTCCGGGAATGATGGTGCCGGGCGTATTGAACTCCACGTAGATCAGCAATCCTCCCACCACCAGCACCAGGACAGCCAGGTTGGGATTAGTGAGCCGGTCCAGGATCGCTTCCCGCAAAGTAGGATCGACGGCGACCAGCTCTGCGCCGCGGGTATGCAACACCACCTTCGAACCATCGAAGCGAGTGATCGTACGGCCGTCCACGTCGTTTAACAACGCCGCGTCATCGGGCGCAATAAGATCGATCAGCTTCAGTTGCAGCGCTTCGCTGTCGCTGTAGGACTTGGAAGAGCGGACGGCATCCTCGGCCGCCTGCACATTGCGTCCTCGGCGATCGACATAGGAACGCAGAAAAGCAGCCGTATCGTTCTCCAGCTTCTGCTTCATGGTGTCGTCGAGCTTCACTCCCTCGACCACCGGATGGGCCGCGCCGGCGTTGGTGCCGGGAGCCATCGCCGCCACATCGGCAGCTTCCAGGAGGAAGAATCCCGCTGATCCGGCCCGGCTTCCGGAGGGGGCAACATACACGATGACGGGGACTGGCGAGGCGATGATCTTGCTCACCATCTGCCGCATGGAATCGAGCAGCCCGCCGGGAGTATTGATTTCGATGAGGATGGCGCTCGCGTGCTGCGCCGCGGCCGCATCCAACCCGCGCTTCATGTAGTCGGCGCTGATGGGCTGAATGGTGTCGTCAATGTGGATCAAGATCACCCGCGGCTGTTGCCCCAGTCCCGCAATGGTCCAGCTCCAGACCGAGGCGAGCAACAGGGCAAATCGCCACATGCGGTTCATGGGACCGGCTGTCCCTTACTCTCGAGCTGTTGCTTTAGCCCGCGCGCGGTGGCATTCTGCGGCTCCAGCTTGAGAGCGCTGGCCACGTCTGAAGCCGCCGCGGGCTTCAGATTATCCTGCAAGTCAAGCCGGGCTAGCACCAGGTACGCCGTAACATTGGATCCCGCTTTGAGCGACTCAGCGGCCTGCTCACGTGCTGCCTTGTTGTCACCCTCGCGCTCCCTCACCAGCGCCAGCCCGGCATGGGCCTCAGCATTATCACTCTGGGCGTCGAGCGCTGCCTGAAACTCGCGCTCGGCCTCCAGAATCAGACCCTGGTCGAAAAACCGCATGCCCGCTTCCGTGAGCGCGGCCGCCCGCTTCTCCGGCGGCAGGGTGTTCATGCGCTCCTCATCCATCTGTTCCATTTCAAAGGCCGCCTGGCGGAAGGAGGCCTCGTTGAAAGTCCGCTTGATCCGTTCCAAGCGGTGCGTTCTCTGCCGCCGCGGTGGGATCGAATGCGGTGTTGACCCGGCCGCTGGCCGGGGCGGAAGCGGCCGCAGCATGCGGCGGCTCGGCGCGAAGCGTGGCCTGGAACGCCTGGGCCTCGGTATCCTGAGGGCGAAGCCTTATCGTTTGCGCAATCGCCCGCAGTGCGCCTGGTACGTCTTTCTTGTGGCTCAAGGCCAAGCGCCAGGTTGAACTGGTAATCCGGATCATTGGGATCGGCTGCCACCGCCTGCTGGAAGTAGGACGTGGCATCCAGTCCCCGGCGGCTGGCGGCCACACCCTGGTTGTTGACCACTTCCGGCAATGGCAACTGCTTGCTCACAAAGGCGAAGGCGTCTTCCGCCTTGATATAGCTGCCCTAAATAAAAATAAGCCAGCCCGCGATCGAAGTCTGCCTCGCGTGCGTTGGGGTCGTTGCGCGGCAGGCGTCCCAGGGTGGTGGCCGCCAGCTCGAATTCCTGGTTGGCAAAATAGGCCTTCCCCAGGGCCAGCAGAGCCGGCGAGAAGGTGGGGTCCAGCCGCACCGACTCTTTCAGGTGGCGAATCTGTTCCGCGGGATCGGCCTCCACCAATCCGCGGATATAGTTTTCAAACGCATCCATCCGCAGCCCGGCCCCGGCGGCAACGAAGGTCGTCCGGGCCACGGCAAACCGCGGATCGATCTGCTTGGCCAGCCCCCACGCCAGACTGTTCAGCACATCGAGCAAATGCGTAATGTCCGCCTCTTCCTGAAGCGGAGCGGACATGTGCAGAGCATCCACTTTCAATATCTGAGCTTTGGCCTGGAATCGTGAGCCGCTGACCGTAAACGACCCCACGATCACGTAGTCCGCATCCAGCGTCTGCGCCAGCCGGATTGCGCTGGCCCGGGAAGGTTGGAAGGTGGAGGGCAGCCCCAGGTGGTCGAGGGCATACAACCGATCGTCCCGGCTGATGGGCATAAAGCCGGCCGAGGCCAGACGCCGGTTCAGAACCTCCGGGACCGCTTCGCTAATCCAATCCAGGCTTGGCTGGTCGCTCAGGTTGTCGAAGGGCAGCACCAGCAGCAATCGCCCCGGATTTGGGGCACTTTGCGCCATCATCCCGCATGGCGAACAGAAGGCGAATACCAGCACCAGGATACGCGTTAAGCGGCGGGGGAGCACCCCCACAGTATAGTTCCGCAGCCTATGCTTCCGGGGAGTATCGTTCCCGGCTACGCGAGGAAGCATGGCTCATAAAATTCAGTCCCGCAGGGACGGCTGAGTGTAGCCCAGGACGTAAGTCCTGGGTCTGTCCGCAACAAACTGAAAAGTCCCGCAGGGACGGCTGAAAAGACCCAGGACGGTCAGTCCTGGGGGCTCTGTACCCCACGAGGGGGGCTTATGGCGCATAGGGCGCTTACGGCGCATATTCCACCCAACCTCTTAGGGCGTCAGCAACACTGCCACCTGGGGACGGTCGAAATGCAAGACCGCAGCCCATTCCCCCTGCCGTTCCTCGCGCCAGACAATCCTGCCCTGGAGAAGGTGAGCAATCGCACCAGGCTCCAGATCGCGGTGAAAATCGAAAAAACGCGTATCCATGGCCTCATTTCGCCGGCCCAGATCCAGCCACAGATGCGGAGGATCGTATTTAGTTGAAAAAGCAAAGCCGACGCTGAAATCCTGAGCGGAAGCAGCCGCTTTCTGTATCTCAGGCAGGGAGAAATCCGCCATCTTAACCACCGCCATGGGCTTCTTTAAATAGCCCAATTCAGGCTTGGTCAGCTCATCCGTAGCCGGCCAAGCGGTCAGGACGGTGCTTCCGGGAAAACGGGTCACGATCTGCCGGATAGCCTGTTGATGCAGACGGATCACGTCGGCGTAATTGAGATTGTCTTCGGGCGCAAACTTGTAGGGCGGGTTCACGAACAGCCCAATCAAAAAAGAAGCCGCGCTCAGCAGAACCAGGCCCCACCAATACGGCACACGGCGGTAAAAGGTGGAGACGCACAGCAGCAGAATGAGCGGATAAAGGGGCAGCAGATAGCGGGTCAGCAGAGCGCCCCCCAGCACCGAAAAGAAGAGGACGTTGGCCGCCATGACCACATAAAGAATCGCCTGCTCCGCCGGCGGAATACGCGGGCGCAGCGTTCCGTCCTGTTCCCGCAGCGGCAGCAGCAGCATTGCCCCCAGCATGCACAGCACGGGCACGAACATGTTCATATGAGCGGTGAGCTGCAGTATGCGATGCACCAGGGCGAGCAGGATGCGCAGCGGCGACAGGGTCGAGACCGCGTTATAGCGCAGGAATTCAGGATTGCCGAAGACATACCCGGTGCGATGGTGAAAGTACGCATACCAGGCCAGCAGCGTGGCCGGCCCGGAGACCATCCACAGCGCCGTGCGAAGATAGGCGCGCCGCGCATTTGAGCTGCCGCGCAAGCAAAGATAGATCTCCCACAGGGCGATGGCCAAGGGTGTAACAATGGCTGTTTCTTTCGACCATGCGGCCACGGCAAAGCAACCCGCCGCAGCCCACAGGGTCGGGCCGCGGCGTCGGCCAGGAAAGACAAAAACCAACCCCCACAAGGTTGCGGCGGCAGCAAACATATCTGCATGCGCCAGCGTGCTCTGGGCAAACCAGACAGGATAGATCGCTGTCAGCAGGGTGGTGGCAACCGCCACTCGCTGGCGGCCATTGAGCACAATGCCCAGGCGATACACGGCCAGCAGCGCAATCGCGGTGATCAGGCACATGGCGGTGCGGGTGACCGTGGGTGTGAACCCTGACTTCCACCACAGCGCGAGGTAAATCGAGGGAAGTGGGGGATGGCCATTGGGCAGGGTAGTCGAGGGAATGACATCCCCGGTACGGAAGAAATCGTAAGCCGCGGGAATGTAATAACCCGCTTCGTCCCAGTAGTAAGGCAGACGCAACAGGGTAAGGTGCGACAGGTAAACGCCTACGAAGAGCAGGGGGAAGATGAGCCTGAGCGGCAGCGGGTGGGCGAACTGTGCTTGCTGTTCGGGAAGTTCGGCCACGAGTCTCCGAAACGCTTAGTGAACTGGACCTTGAGGCATCATCGGGGGCCGTGGTTCGAGGGAGATGGGGCCGAAGGTGTGCTCATATTGAAGCAGGTTCTGCTCCAGCACATTGCACAATGCCTTGGCTTGTTGTGGGCTTAGGTAGACGGTTTGGAACGTGTTGATGGTGATTTCCTCGGCGGTTTCCTGGTAGGCGGTGCCGAAGGTGAGGCGGAAGTCCCAAACGCTTTTTTGCACCTGAACGCTGTTGGCATAGCCCTCACGGTAATCGGGCATTCGCTTCAAAAGGACGTTCGGTTGGGGAGTGTCTTGGCTCATGGCCTATAGACTAGATCATTTCCCCGAGCGAAGAGCAACAAACACCTGCGCAGATGCTGCAACGATTGCTCACCCTGCTTGGTATCGGCGAAAGATGAGGGATGCGTTGGTCCCGCCAAAGCCGAAGGAGTTCGTCATGGCATACTCCATCGTGGTGGGCAGCCCTTTATCTCGGACCAGGCAAAAGCCGCAAGCTTCATCGACATCCTGCAGATTGGTCATCGGCGGAGCCACCTGGTTGCACAGCGCCAGCACCGTGATACCGGCCTCCAGGCTGCCGGCCCCGCCGAGAAGATGGCCGGTCATCGACTTGGTTGAACTGACCAGCAGGCTTTTCGCCGATTCGCCGAAGGTCTCGCAGATGGCCCTGGCTTCCGCCCGATCACCCAAGGGGGTCGACGTAGCATGCGCGTTCAGATACTTGATATCGCTCGGGGCCACTCCAGCATCGCGTAGAGCCAACTGCATCACCCGGCGAACCCCGCGGCCATCCTCCGGCGGAGCATTGGTGTGGTAAGCGTCGCTGTTGGCCGCGTAACCCACCAGTTCGGCAAGAATCTTCGCGCCGCGTTTGACTGCGTGCTCGTACTCTTCCAGGATCAACACCCCGGCGCCTTCACCCACCACGAACCCGTCCCGGCCGTGATCCCACGGTCGTGAAGCGGTCCCGGGGTCGTCATTCCGGGTGGAAAGAGCGCGCATGGAGGCGAAGCCGGCCACCGAGAGCGGGGTCACCGCAGCTTCACTTCCGCCCGCGATCATCACGTCCGCGTCCCCGCGCTGAATTACCCGGAAGGACTCACCCACCGCATGCGCGCCGGTGGTACACGCGGTGGCGCAGGTCAGGTTGGGTCCGGTCGCCCCATAGCGAATCGAAATCTGGCCGGCGGCCAGGTTGGCGATGGTGGCCGTGATGAAGAAGGGTGATACCCGGTTGGGGCCGGCGGACAGCAATTTGCTGTGCTCACGCTCAATGACTTCGAAAGCGCCGATGCCACTGCCTACGTACACCCCGACCTTTTCCGCATCTTCCGCGGCCATGTCCAGGCCCGATTCCTTAACCGCGAACTCTGAGGCCGCCAGCGCAAACTGGATAAACCGCCCCATCTTCTTGATTTCTTTGCGCTCGATAAAATCTTCCGGGCTGAAGTCCTTGACCTCGCCGGCGATCCGGCAACTGAAGCCGGTCGAGTCAAAAAGACTGATCGGGCCGATGCCGGACTCCCCCTGCAGCAGAGCCTTCCAGGTAACTTCTGTTCCTACGCCAACCGGGCTTACCAGGCCTACCCCGGTAACCACCACGCGACGCTGCTGAATATTCATTCTCATGAGGGCGCAGGGACCTTCCTCCACATGCGTCCTTGGCATTTCGGATGCTGGAGCATCATTTCCGCGGAAACCTGAGGAAGTGATCCGTGAATTGATTGGTGCGAAAGGGGGGACTCGAACCCCCATGGGTTGCCCCGCCAGATCCTAAGTCTGGTGCGTCTGCCAATTTCGCCACTTTCGCATGTTGGGCTCTAATAAGCGTCTAGATGCTTTTTTATGATAATTGATGCATTTCCGCGTATGCCTCGGCCGGGACCCGGGCATACACGTAGGGGCCTTCCGGAACCAACGCCACCCGCGCTCTGGGTGGGAGGCCGTCGAGAACGGCAGCAGTCGCCGTCTGCCAACTCGGGAAGGTACGGGAAGCTAAATTCCCCAGCTTTTCGGTTGGCCACCCCTGGCAGGTAAAAGAACAGCTCATATTTTTGCCCGGCCAGAGCCAGCTTCTCCAGCTGCCACTGGTCTATCTCCACCTCCGCGTTCCCGATCTCCTCGAGGAACCTGTCGTAACTCGAGAAACCGGAGACCATCCGGGCAAACTCCGGGGAACCCAGGCCCTCGGCGCATTCGCCCAGGATCAGTATCCGGCCCCCAGGCTTGACGATGTGCTGGGCGGCGGTAAGGCCCTTGATGGTCTGGTACAACGTCAGGTCAAGCGGGTGCCCGGCTGCGCTGGTGATGACGGCGTCCGCCAGTCCGCTGAGCGGTTCGAGGGAAGTGGTGCGCAGAAACTGCACCCCAGCCGCATGGGCCTCGACCGGATCACCGGCGAAGATGCCGGAGACTTCGCGGCTCTGGGTCAGGGTTACATCCAGCATGAAATCGTGCCCGGCCATCCGGGCAATTTCCAGCAACTCGGTGTGCAGCGGGTTGTCGACGATCGACCCCTCGGTCGCCTTTGGCTCCCGCATGAATTTGGGGGAGTGGATGACCTTGATGGTCTCCTGGGCCGCCAGCCCCGGAGCCACCAGTTTGCGGCCGCCGGAAAACCCCAGCATCAGGTGCTGCTCGATGAACCCCAGGGTGATGTGCAGATCGGCCGCCATGAACCGTTCGTCGATATAAACCGGGATGCCCCGGCGGGTAGATCCCAGCCAGCGATGCTGGGACAGCACCCGCGCATCGTGGTTCACGACGCGATACCGGGCCGCGATCTCCGGCCCCGAGGATGGCATCTATCTCGCTAGCCGTGGCTTCGCGGTGCAGTCCGGTCGCGATCAGGATGGTCACGCCCTCCGGCGGAATGCCGGCATGGTGCAGGCGCTCGAGTAACGGTGGCAGCGTAAGCCAGTTGGGCGCAGGCCTGGTGATATCGCAAACCGAGATGGCAGCGGTTTTCTTGCCCGCCGCCAGCGCCGAGAGCGGCTTGCTCCCGATAGGATGGTCGAGCGCCTGGTCGAGCGCGGCCTTCACGTCCGGCAAAGCCGACGCGGAGCGGCTCTCCAGCACTTCGTAACTGGGCCCATCCGGCAGTGTGAGGTCCAACCCCTTTTCGCCAAATGCAAAGTGTATCTGCATGCTCTTACTTTACCGGCTGGAAGCCCTTACTGAGAATGCAAGTCCTTAATACCCCGCCGCTTTTCCGAAAGTGTGGCGTTTATCCTGGCCGCCCTCGATCAGTCCGGTTTTAGGGTCTACGGCAATGCATTCCCCATCGCTCCAACGACGATCGCCGAGAAAGCCACCCTTGAAGGTGTAACCCATGGCCCGCAGAGCGTCCAGGGTCGCAGGAGGAAAACCCGGCTCCACATAGACCTCATCCGGGAGGTATTGCTGGTGAAAGCGCGGCGCATCGACTGCACGCTGGATATTCAAGCCCCCATCCGATGCGCTCAGAAAGATGTTGGCGACGGTGGTGATGATGCGTGGTCCGCCCGGAGAACCGATGACAAAGCGAACCTTGTGGTTCTCCAGCACAATGATGGGCGTCATGCTGGATAGCGGACGCTTCCTGGGAGCAATCGCATTCGCCTCTCCCTGAATCAGCCCGAACATATTCGGCGCCCCTATCTTGGAGGTAAAGTCGTCCATCTCATCATTCAGCAGAATCCCCAGCCCGTCCGCTGTTGCTCCGGATCCGAAAGAATTGTTCAGCGTATACGTAACCGACACTGCATTGCCCGCCTCATCGAGCACGGAATAGTGAGTGGTCTGCTTGGATTCAGGAGCAGTAATGTAGCCCGGAGGCCGCGCCAGCGCA
Organism: uncultured Acidobacteriaceae bacterium; assembly: GCA_963805955.1. Taxonomy (GTDB): domain Bacteria; phylum Acidobacteriota; class Terriglobia; order Terriglobales; family Acidobacteriaceae; genus PALSA-350. Next base: position 106,872 of record CAWDVZ010000001.1, on the reverse strand, counting down.
CTGGATGGAGTGGCTGCCGTCATACTGATGCTTTTGCGCCAGGCAGCGGCATAGCCTTTGTCGATGAGCTGCGTGGTCGGCATGGACTCAAAATCCGGATCACCTAGGAACGAGGTGCGATCGTAAAAAGCTCGCCGGAAGGCCTCAAGGATCAGGTGCATGGATGCGGGCGTTCGATCGCCCAGGGCCGCCAAGTCAAAGCCTTCCAGGATGTTCAGCATCTCCAACAGGGCAATGCCGCCGGAGGAAGGTGGAGGCGGAGCCAGAATCTCGTACTGGTGATAAGTGCCGGTAAGAGGCTTGCGATCTTTTACCTGGTAGATCTCCAGGTCTTTCTTGCTGACCAGGCCGCCATGCTTTTGAATTGCCTGGGCGAGTTCGCTGGCCAGGGCGCCATGATAGAAGCTTCCCGGATCCTGCTCGATGCGGGTGAGCGTACGCGCCAGGTCCGGCTGCCGGAAAACTTCTCCCGCCTTGTAGAAGTTGCCATCGCGTTGAAAGATGCGGCGCGACTCAGGAAAACGCGAAAGCAGGGGATCGTGAAGCATGGCAGCTTCTTCCGCGCTCAGGACATAGCCCTGGTCCGCAAACTGGATGGCCGGAGCCATCACCTGCCGCAGTGGAAGCTTGCCAAAGCGTCGCTGCGCCTCGACTAACCCCGCCACTGTGCCCGGAACACCGACCGACAAGTAGCCGACTGTGGACGCCTCAGGAATGATCTTGCCACTGCTGTCGAGATACATGTTGGCGTTCGCCGCCAGCGGCGCCTCTTCGCGGAAATCGAGGAAGTGCGCCTCACCGTTAGCCAGGCGCAGCATCATGAACCCACCTCCGCCCAGATTTCCGGCGTCGGGGTACACGACCGCCAGCGCGAAGCCGGTGGCGACCGCGGCGTCCACCGCGTTTCCGCCCGCCTGCAGCATCTTCAACCCAGCATCACTGGCGAGGTGATGAATGCTGACCACCATGGCGTGTTGCGCCTGCGCGGGCGGGACGTCAGGTAGCGCGCCGGACTGGCCAACCGCCAGCGAAGGGGCGAGAAGCAACAGGAAGGAAAGCGCGGGCTTGGTCAGTTTTTTCTCCGATTCGAGAAGAGATTCCTACTTATAGCAGGCGTTCGTACCCCGGCTGTCTCTGGACTTACGGCAGAGCCTTGAACAGAAGGTCCCGCGCAGCTTTGACTTCCTGGGGGAGAACAGTGTGGGGACGGCCCGGATATCGCTTCAACTCCACCTCAGCTCCCATGGCCTTGAATTGCTCGGCTGTCGCTAAAACGCGGCTCCAGGGTATGTAAGGATCGGGATCACCGGAGATAAAGAGCGCGGGCATTCCCGCCAGGTCGCCGGCGTGATGCAAGTCCGCGTCCGGTGGTCCGATCAGGCCGCCGGTGAAGGCAATGACACCGCCATAACGAGCGGGGTGCCGGGCGACAAACTCTGACGACAGACACGCGCCCTGTGAGAAGCCACAGACAAAGATGTGCTCGCGCGCCACGCCGGCATCCAGGGCCAGTTGCACAACCGCACCCACTTTTTTGAGCGCCGACGATAACCACGGCTCGTTGTCCTTGATCGGCGCCATGAAGGAGTTGGGATACCAGCGATGTCCCTCAGCCTCGGGGGCGAGATAAGCGATGCGTTCGTCATACATGCCGCTCGCCAATCCGAGAATGTCCTCTGCCGAGGCGCCGCGGCCGTGCAGAAGAATAACGGCAGCAGCCGCCTGGTTGAGGTCGGCGCCAAGCGTGCGTATGGGTTGATCACCATGAGGATCATTCACCTGGTCTTTTCCCCTTTTCTATTTGCGCGTATGCAGTGCAATCGGAGGCAGCACGCCTTCCACCCGGGACCGCTGCGGCTCGAGCCAGGAGGGCAGCTTAAGCGCCTCACCCAGCGATTCGATCGGCTCGTCCAGGGCAAAACCTGGCGGATCTGTGGCCAGTTCGAACAAGACACCGCCCGGCTCGCGAAAGTAGATGGAGTGAAAGTAAGTGCGGTCGAGCACCGGCGTCACATCCAGCGAACTCGCCACCAGTACCTCGCGCCATTCGAGTTGTGACGCGTCGTCGGCTGCGCGAAATGCGATATGGTGCACACTGCCTGCTCCCATGCGGCCATAGGACAGCTGGGGCTGAACCAGCACATCGATGTGGTTGCCTAACGCACTGCCCTCCGCGGCGAAACGAAAGCGAGTGCCGTGCTCACCAATCTTGTGGAACCCCATTTTGCCCAGCACGGCTACCGTCTTTTCGTAGCCTCCCTCACAAAGGGTTACACCGAAGAAGCCACGAATCGCGTGCTCGGCCGAGACGTCGCTGGTCCGCGGAGCCTTTGCTTCCCCGGCGTCCGCATGTCCGACGATCTCGAGGTGCATGCCATCGGGATCGGCAAAGCTGAGTACCTCTTCCTGGAATCGCTCCTCTGTGCGCTCCGCCGGAATGCCGGCAGCCAGCAACCGCTTCTCCCAAAATCCCAGCGATGTCCGGGGAACGCTGAATGCAGTGGCCGAGGTTTCTCCCACGCCCAGGCTGCCGCGCCGGGCATGCGGCCAGGGAAAGAAAGTAAGAATCGTTCCCGGCGAGCCGGCGTCGTCGCCAAAGTAGAAGTGATAGGTTCCGGGATCGTCGAAGTTGATGGTTCGTTTCACAAAACGAAGCCCCAGCACTTCGGTGTAGAAGTCCAGATTCCGCTGTGGGTCCGAAGCAATCGCAGTTACGTGATGGAGACCGACAATAGGTTTTGGCATGACTAACCTCAAAAGCGAGTGTAAGACAACCGGCTGGTTATGGATGATCGGGCAAGGAGGAATGATCCCAACAAAAAAAAGGCACCCGGGTAGGGTGCCCTCCAGATAGTTGAGTGGTTGCTGTCTAAGGCAAGTAATAGCGGAAGCTGGTCCAGAACATGTTGTCTATGCCTTTGGTGCCGACGCCGCCATCGATGCCGGAACCGGAAACCGGTGCGCCTGTCCAGCTTTGGCGCAGGGCGTAGGCGTACTGCATGCCCAAACGTACGCGGCCATAATCGCCTTTGTAGAAGTCGTACCAGTAGCCAAAGGTGGCTTCCTGGACGTCTTTGGTCTGGGCCCCGCAGCTTCCTCCGGGGTAGAACCCGGTGGAACCCCCGTTATAACCGGGAGCGGAATTGGTGAGGCAGGAGGAGTTGTTGAGGTAGTAGGAGCCATAGCCGACCGGTGCGACCGCTGGTGCAGCCCAGTGACCGCCCCATAATTTGGTGACGGGATTCTGCGCTGCCGAGGGCGCACCGAGTGTGGTGCCGGACCAGGAGCTGCGACCGGCATAGTCCCCGCCGTAGTTCAGATAGATCATCAGGCGGGGTGTGGCGGCAAACTCTACTGTGCTCAGGGCAGAGGTGTTGTGTAGCGGTGAGAATTCACCGCTATTTGCGGAGGTCACGTCAGAGAGCGAGCTGTCGCCATAACGGCCAACACCCGGTCCGTAGAGACCCTTGAGGCCCAGAGTCAGCCTGTTGTCGAGCACCGTAATGCGACCGCTCGCGCCTATGCCGCCCAGGGCGATTTTGTTGTTGTAGCTGCCGGCCGTGGTAAGCGCCGGGGTGACCGTGGCTCCGGTGACGATGTCCTTCAATCCGCCGTAGAGGTTGCCGTTGGTGGTTTCGCCGGGATAAACGGTCTCATGGGCGTAGCGTCCGATACCGAAGACTTCAAAGTGGCCAAAGCTCGCATCGTAGGCCCCTTTGACGATGATGTCCGGCATGATATTGAAGGAGTAGTTGGCGATGTTGGTGCAGGCGTTGACCGTCTTGTAGACCGGTAGGTAGGTGTTTATGCCGCCATTCGCTTCGTTGGTGTAGTTCACGATGCTGGTCGAGGGCGAGCAGGTGCTTATAGCGGGATTGTAGTTTCCACCGTTCGCACCCGCACTGCCAAGGACGGCGTAGGGAGTGTTTCCGGCGAGCGTGGCGCTGTAGAGCAGCTGTGGATTCTCGAATGCGAGGCCGAAGGCTGCGTGATCCATGGTCTTGGTAACCCGGAACCCGTACTGGCGCTCCCAGACGAACCCCGGAACGTAATTCGGGTCTATCGTCAAGGGAGTGAGAATGTCGCTGGCCAGGTTAGAAACGCCCTTCTTGTCTTCCGTCGCCAGGGACCAAAGCTGACCACCGGTGAAGGCCCACCCATTGTTGAGCGCTATTTGACCCCATAGGACGCGCTGACGGAAAACATAGCTGTTGCTCTGGTTATCGTTCGAGGTAATGCCGGTACCGAGCCAATCCGCCTCATAGTAGCCGCGAAGCGTTGCCGAGCCGGTCTTTCCCTCGGCCATCAGAGCGACGCGCGACTGGCGTGCGGTGCCGTAGAACTCGCTCAGGGAGTAGGCATCCGCGTGCTCGTAAGGCAGGGCGTTGAAGGCGGTGGGAATATCGCCGCCGGTGGCATGGGTGCGATACACAGTTTCACCCGCCAGATAGCTGCCGGTCGGTGAGAGCGTAATGCCCTTGAAGTGGATTGCGTCCGGGTGCGTAATCTGCTTCTCCACCTTTTGTTGCTCGTCCTGGATGGTGGTCGCCAACGAGGCGTTGTTAGTCTTCAGGTCAGTGACCGCGCCCTGCAGGGTGCTGACCGCCTGCGTGTTCTCCGTCATCACCGTCGACTGCTGTGCGGCTTGTTGCTGCGCCTGGGCGGCGGCTGCCTGCGCTGCTGCCGCTGCCTGCTGCGCCTGCTGTAGCTGTTGGTCGCGATCGCTCAGCTGTTGTTTCAATTGCTGGATCTGCGTCTGCATATCTTCCCGCAGCGATTGAATCTGGCTTTCCACGGAAGGCTTTTTGGGTACCGGGGCCTTCTTGGTGGGCTTATGAGTCGTTGAAGTGGTACCGGACGCTGTCGTCTGCGCCAGCCCGGCTGACAATGCCGAGACAAGCGCCAGCGTGGCCAGCGTCTTCAGTTGGTTCTTCATTAGGCCTCTCTCTTTGCTGTTGATCGGCTACAAAACACGATGAGTGCAGGCAAGCTTCACGAAAATTTGCGGAACCTCCCCCGTTTTCAGGAGGTTGAATGCCGCACGGGCCCATTTTTTCTGCTGTGAGATTCGCAGTTACCTGTGAACGTCTGAAGAATATGCCGTGAAAAACAGAAGAAAGAGCTCTCGTTTTCCCCAACAAGGTTCCAACAACACCTTTGTTTTGAGCGTCTCAGGCCCTCCTGCTCCAAGATTCGGAACAGCCCGTCATCCAAGAGCCTCCCCTTGGACGTTCTTCTCATGAGTTCTCCCGCGGGCGTAACCTAAGCACAGGGAGCAACGTCATATCTGCGAAGTTTTATGCTGATAAAAACGTCGAACGACATACCGTCTTCTGAAATAACGCCCAGGGATGCCTATCTGAACCGTCGCGCTTTCATGGCCGGCGCCGCGGCGATGGGGGTGGCCGGATTGCTTGGCCCGAGACTGGCAGAGGCCGACGGCACCAAGCTGCAGACAGTGAAGAGTCCGCTCTCCACTGAGGGGCTAAAACTCACCTCCTACAAGGACATCACCACGTACAACAACTTTTACGAATTCGGGGTGGAGAAAGACAATCCATCGCATAATGCCGGGCGGATGAAAACCCGCCCCTGGACGGTTACGGTGGATGGCCTGGTAAAGCAGAAGAAAAAAGTCAGCATCGAGGAGCTGCTGAGCTTCAAGCCGATGGAGGAGCGCGTCTATCGCCACCGTTGCGTCGAGGCTTGGAGCATGGTGATCCCCTGGGCCGGCTATTCGCTCTCGGAACTGATCAAATGGGCCGAACCACTCCCCAAGGCAAAGTACGTGCAATTTATCTCCTTGGAAGATATGTCAATCATGCCGGGTCTAACCCAGATAAACCTGGATTGGCCCTATTCGGAGGGTCTGCGCATGGATGAGGCCATGCATCCGCTTACTCTGCTCACCTTCGGTTTGTATGGAGAAATGTTGCCCAATCAAGATGGGGCTCCGGTGCGCATCGTTGTGCCCTGGAAGTATGGTTTCAAGTCCGCGAAGTCGATCGTAAAGATTCACTTCACTGCTGACCAGCCGAGCACGGCATGGAACGAGATGGCGCCGCGGGAGTATGGTTTCTATTCCAATGTGAATCCCAATGTCGACCATCCCCGCTGGAGCCAGAAGACCGAACGCCGCATCGGCGCTTCTCTCTTCGACCAGCGGCAGCCGACCCTGATGTTCAACGGCTATGGAGACCAGGTCGCCAGCCTCTACAACGGCATGGATCTGAAAAAATATTTCTAACCAGCTCGTGTGTGGCGCTCAGGAAAGCTGAGTGCGAAGGGTACGGCCTTTAGGCCGTACGTCCGGCTGTGAAATGAATTCGGCTTTAGCCGCTGAGGGGACAACTCTAGTCGAATCTGACAATTTTCTCCTTAGCTGCTTCAGCCCTCCGACGATAAAGCTGCCCTCAGGGGCTAAAGCCCAGTGTTCTTGGTGGCTAAATGTACGGGCTTAAGCCGGTACCCTTCACAGGAGCGTTTTTCCGCAGACGTGCAAGAAATCGAATGAATAAGCGCGCCATCATTGGCTTGAAAGTCCTGGTCTGGCTCGTCTGCCTGGCTCCGCTGGCAGTGCTGGTCTTCCACGGTTTTAAAAACAACCTCGGACCGGACCCTACAGCCACCGTCACTCATGCCACGGGCTTCGCGACTCTTCGTTTACTGGTTATCTCTTTGGCCATCACTCCGCTGCGCAGGCTGTCTCCGCGGCTCGCCTGGCTGGTGCGCTTCCGCCGCCTGCTTGGTCTGTTCGCTTTCTTCTATGGCTGCCTGCATCTGCTCACGTGGCTTTGGCTTTATAACGGCTTTGATTTCGCCGCCATGCTGGATGACCTTTCCAAACGCCGCTACATCATGGCAGGCATGGCTGCGTGGCTGCTCCTGGTTCCACTGGCTGCCACCTCAACCAACTGGTCAATTCGGAAACTCGGGGGAAAGCGGTGGCAGGCCCTGCACCGGCTCGCGTACGTCTCAGCCATCTGTGGAGTGATTCATTATTGGTGGATCGTCAAGAGCGGGGTTCGTACACCGATCACCATCACTCTGGTGCTGGCCGCGCTGCTGCTGGCGCGCATCTTCTGGTCCACGCGTCAGAGGATTAACCAGCAAGCGGAAATTGCCGCCGTGCGCTAACCGTCATTCTTCTATCCCTGCGAACATATCCGTTTCCAGGGGAGAGTCGCGGAAGCCCGGCGCGGCCGCCAGCAGGTATTTTTCCTCGCCGCCGGTCTTCTCAAAGACCACCTTGACCTTGGCCAGGAGTTCGGCCTGGGTCGTATGCTTCATGAAAGCCTCGAGCTTCTTCGCTTTCAGGTCGCCCAACTCCAGCACCAGCGAGGCAGGCATGAGTGCGATCTTCTGCCCTTCCTCGGCATAGGCTAGAAAAGGAGCGGCGGAGTAATAGAGCTTTTGCGGCCGGTAAGGCACCAGCCCCTGATCCGGGGCATAATTACTGCGCCCCGCCCAGTGAAAGGCTGCTGTGGCAAAAAAAGACACCATGGTGTGGTCCGGGTGCAGATTCACGTTCCCATCGCCCCCGAAGGTGAGCACTACATGAGGGCGAAAGCGGCGGACGCGCTCCACCAGAACCTTAGTGACCGCGGCAAAGTCCAGGCCCGCCAAGCCACCGTCGGGATAATCGAGCACCTCACCGTGGGCCGCGCCCAGTACCTGCAAAGCCGCGGCGAACTCCTGCCTGCGCAGCTTAGCCAGTTCATCGTCGCTGCCGGCAGTGCCCCGATGCGAGGCCGCTCGTCCTTCTGTGAGGCATACGACGCTGCATTCGACGCCACGCTGGTGGGCCAGCATCAAGGCGCCGCCAAAGGCTCCGCATTCGTCATCGGGGTGGGCAGTGAAACACATCAGCCGCAGCGGCAAATGGCGGCCTAGTCCCACGGCAGGCAATTTTCGGCTACCGGGCGAAAACTTCTGCGGTGCAGCGGACTGGGTCCATGCGCCAAGAGCGCCTGCTTGTGCTCGGGCGTGCTGTAGCCCTTATGAGAAGCAAGGCCATACACCGGATAATCGCAATCCAGTTGCCGCATACGATTGTCGCGGTAGACCTTGGCCAGCACGGAAGCAGCAGCGATGGAGACGCTCAGCGAATCGCCGTAGATGATGCTGGTTTGCGCGCATGCGAAGTCCAGCCGCATGGCATCCACCAGCAGGTGGTCCGGCGCCATGGCCAGGCGGCCCACAGCAGCCGTCATGGCGACGCGTGTTGCCTGGTAGATGTTAATGCGATCGATGGTTTCGGCATCGACTTCCTCGATCGCGATTGCCAGGGCTTTGCGCTCGACGATGCGCGCCAACCGCTCGCGCTCTTCACGGATCAATTGTTTGGAATCACGCAGGCCCGGAATGCGGCATCCCTCGGGGAGAATCACCGCCGCAGCCACTACCGGCCCAAAGAGAGCGCCACGGCCGACTTCGTCGACCCCGGCCACCACCTTGGCCCCGCTGGCGCGGGCCGCTTTTTCGTAGCGGTTTCCGCACACCAGCGTCTTGAGCATGCGCATCTTGCGTGCCGACGGGGAAAGTTCACGCTCCAGAGCTTCCGGCTCTATCAAAATCTCTTGCATCGCCAAAATCGAGTGTAGATCATCCTGCTGACTGCCCGTCGCATTACGGCCCGGGTTTCCCACAGGCCTCCAGAAAAAAGGAATCGACGAAGCAACGCCCCGGCAGCAATGCTCCCGGGGCGCAATCAAGCTTGAAAAACAGGATCCTACTTGCGTTCCACTTCTTTCAGGCGAGCCGCCTTGCCACGCAGGCCGCGCAGGTAAAAAAGCTTGGAGCGCCGTACCCGCGCAGACCGCACCTTTTCCACCTTGTCGACTACCTTGGAGTTGAAAGGAAAAATGCGCTCGACACCCTGGCCGAAGCTCATCTTGCGCACGGTGAAGCTGCCTTGCGCCCCGTTCTTGAGCGCAATCACGATGCCTTCGAACGCCTGCAGGCGTTCCTTATCGCCTTCTTTAATCTTTACCTGCACCCGAACCGTATCGCCGGGCACGAACTCGGGCAGGTCGGTGCGCCGAAGCTTCTCGGCAAGACGCTGCATAACTGGATGAATAGACATAATTGCTTCCTGGTGGTGGTGAAAAACTTGGGTGATGCCGAAGTTCTTAGTTTACACGGAATCTTCACTTTGCGCGCTGCGCAGAAAGCTGCGATCTTCCGCGCTCAACTCGGCATCTCGAAGCAAATCAGGCCGGTTGCGCAGCGTTTTCTTGAGCGCCTGCTCCCGCCGCCACTTGCGAATCTGTTCATGGTTGCCACTGCTCAGCACTTCCGGCACCGTCAGCCCGCGAAACTCAGCCGGACGGGTGTAGTGGGGGTAGTCCAGCAATCCACCGGCGCCATGGGTCGAGTTGGTACCCGTTTTCTTATCCAGCAGCGCATCCGCCCGGCCAAAGCTTTCGTATTCCGACGATGCATCGTTGCCCAGCACGCCCGGCAACAGACGCATGGTGCTATCCAGTACCACGGCGGCCGCCAACTCGCCGCCCGAGAGCACATAGTCTCCAATCGACAGCTCCTGGTCCGCGATGAGTTCGCTGACCCGCTCGTCGACCCCCTCGTAGCGCCCGCACAGCAAAACGACTCGCCGCATCTCGGCCAGTTCGCGGGCTATTCCCTGGGAAAATCTCCTTCCTTGCGCGGAAAGCAGAATCACCGTTTCTCGCTGCGCCGCCCTTTCTGCCCGGGGCGCAAGCTGCAAGTGCTCAACCGCTTCGGCCAGGGGTTCTGGCTTGAGCACCATGCCCTCGCCACCGCCAAAGGGCCGATCGTCTACCGTGCGATGCCGATCGTGGGTGAACTCGCGCAGATCGTGCACCCCAACGCTAAGCAAACCGCCCTGAATCGCTCGCTTGAGCACGCCATGCTCGAAGATGCCGGCAAAAAAGCCGGGGAAGATGGTGATGATGTCGAAGCGCATGGCGTTTACTCCGATTCGGATGGTTCCTGCAAGGTCAGCAGACCTTGCGGCAGATCCATCTCCAGCCGTTTGCCTTCGATATCCACCTTTCTAAGGTAGGCGCGGACGAAAGGGATAAGCAGTTCATCGCCGCGTGGCGTGCGTATCACCAGCATGGCGGGGCCGGCTCCTTCGGGCTCCACATCCGTGATCTCGCCTGCCTCGGTGGCGCCGCCGCGGCTTACGTCGATCACCCTCACTCCCAGCAGGTCGCTCACATAGACGGCATCGTCCTCGAGCGGAATGCGCTCCGCGCGCGGAACCACTACGTCGAAGCCGCGTAGAGTCTCCGCATCGGCGATGGAATCCACCTGGGAAAACTTCAGCACTACGCGTCCCTTGTGCAGCCAATGGGACTCCACCTTCGCTTCCCGCATAGCATCGAGCTGGCGACCCCCTGGAGGACGAAGGAATAGCCGCTTGCGCTGGGGGAAGTGTTGGGGAAAGTCAGTAAAGAGATCAGCCAGCACCTCGCCGTGACGGCCCTGCGGGCGCACGATGTGAGCCAGCAGGACCCAGCTTTCGGCGGACGCTGTCATGCCACGAGCGAAGTCAGGAATCGGCCGGCTTTCCGGCCTCATCTTCTTCAAGAATGTCCAGGGTGTAGCGATGGTGCAACTTCATGCTGACCGCGCTCAGAATGGTACGCATCGAGCGCGCGGTTCGGCCCTGTTTGCCGATAACTTTGCCCACATCCGCTGAGGCGACACGCAGGCGCAGCACCGTGTTCTCGTCTCTGGCCACAGCCTGCACTTCGACTGCCTGCGGGTCGTCAACCAGGGCTTTGGCGATTTCTGTAACCAGTTGTTGCATATCGTTATGATTCGCTTCTTGCATCATCAGGCGGCCTCAAAAGAACCCACCAATGCCCGCCTGAGGTCGTTCAGAAACAGGCGACGGCTCTGGTCCCTTCTTGACCGAGCATTAAACCGCTTTTCCAGTGATTGTGTCCAGAGAGTTTTACGCCGCCGTGGCCGGCGCGCTCTGAGTCGCCAACAGCTTGGCTACCCGTTCGGAGAGTTGAGCCCCGTTGCTGGTCCAATGCTCTATGCGCTCACGCTTCAGCTCCACAGTCGCTGGTTGAGTGCGCGGGTTGTAGGTACCAACTACCTCGATCGACCGCCCATTACGGGCACGGTCCTTCTCAATCACGACAACACGATAATACGGCTGCTTTCGTGCACCGAAGCGAGCCAAACGAATCATCAACACAGGCGTAAATCCTTTCAGATATTCTTCCCTGATGGGGTGAAATCCGGGTGGGTTTTGGGATAGCGAGTCAGCGGCCAAACGATCCGCCAGGGCGCGTGGGTCCCAACTATCAAGTATCGCTGCACGGAGCGCATTGCGCAAGCAGGGCGAAGGCAGAGCTGGGCGCCGCTTTGCCAAGAACGCAGAATTCAGAGTTTCGCGGGGGAGTTAAGCGACGGCGTCCAGGTAGCTGGGGAACAGGGGGGTTGAATATTCCTGAATGAAGGTCGTCAGCCGAACCAGCATGGCGCTATAGGTAGCAACTGCACGATGGGCATTCACGGACGCCCCTACTGAGGAAGCTGATAGCACGTATTGGCCCAAAGCCAACAGAACGCATAGCCGGATCTGGAAGGCGTCGCTCCTCAATCCTTCCAGCATCTCCATATCGACATCTTCCCCGTGCTCCGCCGCGTAGTCAGCCAGCTGCACCAGGACCGGGGAATTTTTATACATCGCCCACAGGCCTTTGCAGCCCTGGATGCGTTCCCACACATCTTTCGGGGTCACCCGAACTTCGCTCTTGTACAGGAAACGCTCGCTGATCTCTTCGATGCCCCAGTCATTGCAACGCAGCTGACTGACGATCCCATTCCAGGTCTTGCTGCGACGTTTCATTTGTTGGTGGCGCCAGAACGCAGCGTACGAAATCAGCAGGGCAGTAAGTATTACCTGGATCAGCGGCAATATCATGTTCTTATTTCACCTGCATCCGAACCAACACCGTCCGTGCTAGCTTGGCTCGCCCAGCAAGTGTAACCAAAAACTGTGCCATTTGTGGACTGAATTCACGCCGCCGTACCTCTTTAGTTGTAAATGCCCACACCAAAAAGCCGAGTTCCAGGAGGTAGGCGACGCTCCGGACGGGCTCCAGGGCCTCAGAGCCGTTGGCATGGCGCTGCAGCAGGCTCACAACTAAATCCACGGCGCTGTAAAAGGATAGGGCAGTCGCGAGTTGCAGCACCTTGTTTTTCCAGCCGATGCCCAGCACCTGGGCAAAGCCGGCCGTCGCCGCAAAAATCAGCATGCGCAGTAATCCCACGGTAAGGTCGAGTGGACCCTTAATGTCATACATTTTGTTACCCGTGTCCTGAAAGTGCCAGGCCAAGTAGGGTGCCAGCCAGCACAGCGAGCGCAATCAGGCCGACAAACGCTCGAATCGTTCCTTTAGGGAGCGATGTGAGTACGGGACGCAGGACGTTCCAGGCTATTTCTAGAAGAACACCTAACTCGAGCAGGTACTGCAGCGGCAGGGAGGCTAAATACAGGGTGCGGGCAGCATGCGGCCTATCGAGGCCTAGTGCAATGGTCCCCACGTCGCAGAGCAGATTGACGGCAAGATACAGTGTGAAGATCGGGAACGTCTTGTAATGGCGACGGAGGAGCAGCACCATCAACAGCCAAATCTGGGCTACGAAGCCCAGCAGGCTGATGACGGCGTACAACACGTGCAGGCTCATATTGCACCCTTATAGATGCAGCATAGTCCATGGCACGCTGGTAGCAACAACTGTTTTGGCTAGAGGCGGATACCGAGCCACGCCAAAATGCTCAGGGAAATCGGACCGGCGTGTGCGGAGGCCGAGAGAGCAAGCATTCCAGCTACCGTCAGAGCGCGAATCACGTTCAATCTTCATCAGGAACTCCTATGCGCAGTAGCGCGTATCCCCGATGTTACCTGTGTCGATGACCCGCCGCTACAACTTTTGTGTAATTACTAGTTAATATATACATACGGAAAACAAGTAATGCTTTGAATGTGCCTCTCCCCCGGTTCCGGGGAGGGGGGTTGCTCAAAATTATGGGAAAGAGGTGGAACGGAAGGCACTAAGTGTCGTAACTTTGGTACTGTGCAACAAAGACGGTGCCCTTTTTAGGGGATTCCCGTCTATCCAGGTTCTGATTATGATCAGCGCATGGATATCTCCACTGCAGTCGCAACCGAACGTCCTGTCGAACTCCGCGCTGCGGTTCGCTTTCCACTGTGCGTACCGATTACTATTTGCACGGAAGGTGGAGACCTGCCGGCGGTTACGGAAAACATCTCCGCCAATGGCGTTCTATTTTCGCTTGCCACCTCTTTAGTGGTGGGCAGTATAGTCAGCTTCACCATCAAGATGCCGGCAGAGGCTATGGGCACCCCCACCGATGTTGTATTGCACTGCACCGGCCGCGTGGTACGCTGCACACCAGATGTAAACTCAGAAGTAAAGACGACGCATGTCGCTGCGGTAATCGATAAGTATCATTTTAGTCACTGAAGCTATTTTTGGTCTCTGAACCTATGGTATCTGCCAAGCCTGAATTTCCTGATGCCGGTCCGTCTGACGGTCCTTATGAGCCCGACGAGGGCGCAGACAACGCTGCGATACGGATCGTTCTTGCCGATTCGCAGGCGATTTACCGGGTAGGTATCCGGAAAATCTTTGCGCTCGAAGACGACATTCGTGTGATCGCCCAAGTCGATACTCTGGCCGGCCTTCACGGCGCGATCCAACGCTTCCCAACCGATATGATCCTGCTCGAGGGCAATTTGATCGCGGGCACGGTCGATGCGATTCCCGAACTCGTTCGTCGCGCGCCTCAGCTGAAGATTATTGTTCAGTCGGCGCAGAACGATGAGTCCAACACTGTCGAGCTTTACCGCCGCGGTGTTCGTGGCATCATCCCGCGCTCCATCTCGCCTGACCTCCTGGTGAAGTGCGTGCGCAAGATTGCTGCCGGGGAGACCTGGATTGACAACCAGTCGATCAACTGGGTGATTGAGGCTTACCGGTCGCAGGCAACTGCGCTGACCAGCCCCCGAACCCAGCCGCGTCTCTCGCCCAAAGAGCTGGCCATCATCACCTGCATCACGCAGGGCAAGCGCAATAAGGAGATTGCCTATCAGCTCGGCACCACCGAGCAGGTAATCAAGAACTACTTGCGCAAGGTGTATGACAAGCTTGGCGTCTCCGATCGCCTGGAGCTGGCTCTCTATTGCCTGCACCATCAGCTGCACAAGAAGGCTGCGGGCACTGTGCCCGCGACCAATGTCCCGGCTGAGGCGATGGCGGTCAACGAAAAGCTTTAGGCACCAGCCGTAACCCAACCTACGGGGGTTCCCCCACCCCTGGATTTCTGATCCTCAATGGATACTGCGATCGATGGGCAGCTTCTAGCGCTGTGCTCCGCGAAGCATCCAGAAGATCAGGGCGAACAGCGCCGTAAAGAACGCCAGCAGGAAGCCGCCGAGCGCTAAAGCTACCGTCCGCTCCTGTTCTGGTTTCGGCTTGGTTATGCCAAAGGCACCAACGAAGCTCTCCATAAGGAAAATCAGCAATTTCATAGCCGCACCGCCGCTCCAGTATCCCCCTGCACAGCTGTGGTACGCTCAGCTTTGTGGTGAGTGATCGAGATCCACTGCCGAACCCTGCCCGCGAAGTTCTCCATGAGCCCCATCTCAACGCCGAAGATCTGAAGCAGGAAATTGGCGACTCCGAACCCTGGGATGAAGCCTCAGAGGATACCGAAGGCGACCAACCCGCAAGATCAATAGGGACGCGTCGATCAACTACGGTTACAGTTAGATCATCCTTGGGGCGTTTCCCATGCGCCCGATTCCGCGGCACGAAAAACCGCTTCGATGACCGCCATGTTTTTAATTGCGTCGGTCGAGCGGAACCGGCACCTGTGTACCTTCACGCACGGCTCGAGAAAAAGCATCACCCTGAATCGTGTATTGGTCGCAGACAGGGAAGGTTTCTGTGGTGATGCCGCCGCCCATAAGGTCTCGGCCGTCATCGATAAAAATCCGGCAAGGCCGGTCATTGGGGGCATTGAAGGGAATTTCGATTTCGATGCGGCCCTTTGTTCCGAAGATCTGCATTCGTTGGTACGGGACCAGCTGTGTGCTGCAGGTAAACGTCGCTTGCCCGGACGGGAATGCGAGGATGGCTGAGGTCAGCCGGTCTACCTGAAACTTCGGGTCTTTCTCCAGCATGGCCGACACCCGCAACGGCTCCTCGGCGAAGAGGAATCGCGACGTATTGATCGGGTAGCAGCCAATGTCCATCAGCCCTCCACCACCGCATTCAGCAATATTACGAATGTTCTTGGGATCGGTATTGAAGTAACTGAAAAAGCCCTGGATGGCACGCAAGGTGCCGATCCGCCCGGAGGCAATCAGTTCGCGTGTTCGAACCCACTGCGGGTGGGTGCGGACCATGAAGGCCTCGCCAATCATGACTCCAGTGCGCTGTTGCACTGCCAACAGGTCTCTGGCTTCGGCTACCGTCATGCTGATTGGTTTCTCGCACAGAACATGCTTTCCCGCTTCGGCGGCCTTGATCGACCAGGGGACGTGTAGCTGGTTCGGCAGCGGATTGTAAACCGCTTCAATCAGAGGATCGGCCAGCAGCTCTTCGTACGAACCATAAGCCTTCCCGATGCCCAGGGCGCGGGCAGCTTCCTCGGCTCTATGGAGATCGCGCGAAGCGATCGCGGTCACCTCGCTCCAATCGCCCTTTTGCATGGCCGGCACTACTTTCTTAACGCCGATTCCGGCCGTGCTCAAAACTCCCCAACGGACTTTGTTTGGCATCCGAAAATGATAACGCTTACTTCTGCTTGCGGCCGGGCCACACCGGATCGCGCTTTTCCAAAAAGGCGCTTAGGCCCTCGCGGAAATCGGGGCTGTTGCGGATTTTTTCATTCCATCGGATCGCCCGCGCCAGGTCGCGGTCGAGCCGTTCCTTGGCAAACGTGCTCAACATTTTCTTTACCGCACCCATCGATTCCGGACTGTTCTTGAGTAGCAGCGCTGCCAATTCGTGGACCCGCGCCATCAGTTCCCCCTCAGGCACCACCTCAGTCACCAGGCCCATCGCCAGGGCCTCTCCGGCGTCCAGAATCCTACCCGAGAGCAGCAGAGCCTTGGCCTTTTTTTCCCCGATCATCTCCAGCAGAAATACCGAGACGATGGCCGGAATGAAACCAATTCTTACCTCTGAGTAGCCGAACCTGGCCGAGGGCGCGGCCAGGGTAAAGTCGCATAAGGTCGCCAACCCCGTTCCCCCGCGATGGCGGGACCATTCACGGCTGCTATGGTCGGCTTCGTCAGCTCGTACAGCCGCCGCATCATCCACATGGTCGATTCGGCGTCCGCCCGCTGATCCTCCGGGCGTTGCTGAGTGAGCGACTTGAGATTTTCCAGATCCATGCCGGAACAGAAAGAAGTTCCCGCGCCGGTCAGCACGACCACTCCGCAAGGGCATACCCCTGCCTCGCCCAATGCGTGCGTCAGCTCGGCAATCAATTGCGGGTTGAGAGCATTCCTACGCTCGGGCCGGTTCAGCGTGATGGTATGGATGCCGTCAGCTTCCTTGATTGCCAGGGTTGCGTAATTGATAGCCACGGTTCTCGAATGCTCCTGAGTGGTTCTAACACGCCTCGGCTGTACCAAATCGCCGCGCAAGGTTGCGGCCTCTGGTCAGTAATGGTTCCAGCGGGCCCAAAGTGGGCAAGACGGCGCCAAGCCTGCTTAGCTCAGCGATAGCTGCTTCGGTTGCTACATTGCCCACCAGTGCGTCCTGAGCGAAGGGGCAGCCACCTTGCCCACCCAGCGCCATGTCCAGGCGGCGGCAGCCCGCCTGGTAAGCCGCAGCCACCTTTTCTGCCGCCTGCTGAGGGCTGGCGTGCAGGTGGGCGCCGAGCTCGATTCCTGAAACTGCTTCGAGCACTGCGCGCAGCAGCGACTCGATCTGCCCCGGGCTGGCCAACCCCACCGTATCGGCCAGCGAAATTTCCTTGAGGCCCAGGTCTTTCAACGATAGGCAGGCAGCCACCACGTCCTCTGGCCGCCAGAGATCGCCATAGGGATTGCCAAAGGCCATGGACAGATAGGCCACCACGCCGAGGCCTGCTCGCTCCGCCTGCTGGCATATCTTTTCAAGTGCCTGCCGTGCCTGTTCCAGTGTCTGTCTTTGGTTGCGCTCCAGGAAAGTGGCGGAGACGGAATAGGGGAACCCCAGGGTACGTACTGCTCCGCTGCGGATAGCTCGCTCCGCGCCTTGCTGGTTGACCACGATGCCGATAATCTCCACCTCGCTGGGCGGGGCAAGCAAAGCCAGGACCTGCTCTGAATCGGCCATTTGCGGTACGGCTGACGGGGAGACGAAGGAGACGGCGTCGATATGGCGGAAGCCGGCGGCGATCAGAGCACGCAAATAATCGGCCTTTGCTTCGGCCGGAATATGTTGCGGCATGGCCTGCCAGGCATCTCTTGGGCACTCGATAATCTTGACCGGCTGAGTTATCACTTCCGCGTCAGTAACCACAGTATGCCGAAGCCCAGCAGGTGGATCGCTGCTATTTGCATCAGGACTGTCCACAGCGACTTCCACCTCGCCGCCACGCTAACGTACAGCCCATAGAGTACCCATTGCGCATACAGCATTATCTGCGACCAGCTGTTGCTGCTCTGTTCGGAAAGGCCTAGCTGCGGCTGCTTGAGCAGCAGGGCATATGGGTAAAGGAGCTGCAGTCGCAGCAGACCATCGGGGCCCATCAGGGGCAGGACCTCCGCGGTCTTGACCGCCGCGAGAGTGATCGCGACCCCTGCCAGCAGCGGCCACCAAGCTATCCAGCCGGAACGAGTCGCCTTCTTTTTTTTTCTGCTTCTGGGTCGCGTCAGTGTCTGCGAGGTCATGTTCCGAGCATACCGCCGGGTGCCGGGCAACGTGTCGCAATCAATGACGGCGCACCTTACTGATCACATGCGGGAACAGAACTTCACCTGGTTCTCCCGCGAAGGCGAGGTGCCCCACTTCTCCGTTTCCCTGCCAGCCCCACAAAATCGTCATCCTGACGCGGAGCGCCTCACGGATTATCGCCTGACACAGCGCTGTGGGCGCGGAGTCGAAGGACCCGACGGTTCTTACTTATCCATGCTGCTAGTACCTTTTCAACCACGGGAGCCAGAGAACAGGAGCTGCTGCGGTACGTACTTGATGGTCACGGGTGACATCTTTTCATGCACTGTAATCATTCAGCAGGTGCGAGCAGTTCTAGTTCCCGGCAAAGTCCGTTCGGCCCGCTTCGTAGTTGAAAAGGTACGAGCAGCATGGGTAAATACGCACCGTCGGGGTCCTTCGCTCGCGCCACAAGCGCTGCGTCACGCGATCAATCTGTGAAGCGCTCCGCTTCAGGATGACGATTATGTGGGGGTTTACGGGCACACCAGCGCTCCTGGCAGGGAGAGGCAAGTGTTCGGTTAGCGGGGGACGAGAAAACTATCCGGGATGGGCGCTTCGTCGGATTCCTGGCGCTTGTTCAAACCACCGTAGCGACGCTCTCGCCGCTGGTAATCAGCAATGGCTTCGAGCAGATGGATGCCGCGAAAATCCGGCCAGAAGCGTTCGGTAACGTAGATCTCGGAATAAGCCATCTGCCACAGCAGAAAATTTGAGACGCGAAACTCCCCGCTGGTGCGAACCACCAGGTCGGGGTCCGGCATGTGCGCCGTGTAGAGGTGCCGGCTGATATCTTCTTCGCTGATTTGTTCGAGCGTAAGATTTTTGGCGGCCGCTTCTCGGGCCATCGCCCTGACCGCGTCCACCAGCTCCGAGCGCGCGCCGTAATTGAGCGCCAGCGTCAGCACGGTGCCATTGTTATGCGCCGTAGCTTCAGCCGCCCACTGCATCTTCTCCTGCACTTCGGAGGGCAGCTCATGAGTGCGCCCGATGTAAGCGATGCGCACATTGTTGTCGTTCATGCGTTCGACATTGTCGACCAGGTAAGAGCGCAGCAGACGCATGAGGAAGTTGACTTCAGTCTTAGGTCGGCGCAGGTTGTTTTCAAGCGAGAAGGCGTAAAGCGTCAGCCAAGGTAAGTTGATGCGGGAGGCCGTTTCGACCACATACTGAACGGACTCCGCGCCTTGCTGATGGCCCAGGAAACGCCTGAGGCTGCGCTTGCCTGCCCAGCGACCGTTGCCGTCCATGATGATGGCTACGTGCTGTGGCAGGCGAGCCGGATCCAGTTGGCGATAGATGGCCTGTTCTTCGGGAGATAGTTCGCCTACGCGGCTCGGTGGCAGGAAGCGCAAAACGATTGCCTTTCCTTACGACCGTAGCACATGGTCCGCTCCCCCGCAAAACCGCTCAGCGACAGCACGGAGGGGTAGAACCACTGTGGGCGGGTACGGCGCTAGGCGCTTCTACGGCGGCCCATTGCCAGGTCGCGCACCTGGTTGAGGAACATGGAGCGCTGCAGCGTGTCCATCTGCGAGATATACGGGGCAAGTTCGGCCAGGAAAGGATCGCCGAGAATCGACGCAGTCTCTTCATGCCGCCGGCTGCGCGCATCACGAAGGAGGTTGCAAATATCGATCTCGAGCGCCGCCGCCAGCCGGGCCAGCGAGGACAGCGTCGGCATTGCCTTGCCATTCTCGATTTTGGAAATGTAGGTACGCGGCACCTGCATACGGCCGGCCAGTTGCCGTTGGCTCAGATTGCGGCCTTTGCGAAGATCGCGCACTGCGCGCGCCACCTGTAGGCCATTATCTTCGGCGACAGCTTCTTCCGGCTCGCCGGCGAATTCCGGAACGAGCCGTTCCGGTTCTTCGACTTCGAGTGGTTTGTGGCAACGCCTACATAGAGAGTTCGCAGTGCGAAACTGAACCAGAGTGCAGCGTTCACACCGAAGAACCTCACGCGCCTCGACGGTTGCTAAGTTAGTAGCCATAATTTATGTAACGGAGCGCCAGAGCAGGGCGTTCCTGAGTAGGAAGCGTCGCTTTAAAGCACCTTGCACGCCATCATGCCAAGTACTCCTTTAACGACGGTCCCTACCTGATTCATGATTACAGTGATGCAGGGTATCCTCAATGTCAAGTTAAAAAGTGGGGTCAAAGCGGAAAACGTGGTACGAATTTCGGAAGAAAGCCTAAAAAACTCGGAACTCCACGGTTGTCTGTGCAAAAAGGTACCTGAATGGCCGGAATAAGATACACGCGAACCGAAGCCTGGAAGCTGCTCAACGAGTACACGCAATCGCCCGGATTGCTCAAACATGCGCTCGCTGTTGAGGCTTGTATGGGCGCTTATGGCGAACAGCAGGCGGCCACTCTCGAACTCAGCGCAGACCAGGCGGACGAGTTGCGGGAGACCTACCGCATCACCGGTTTACTGCACGATTTTGATTACGAAAAATATCCCAGCGCGGAAGAGCACCCTTTCGTGGGAAATAAAATCCTGGCGGAGCAGCAATGGCCAGAGGAGATCCGCGAGGCGATTATGGGTCATGCTCAGTACTCCGGCGTGGCGAGAAAAACACACCTTGCGAAGGCCCTCTTTGCGTGCGATGAGTTAGCCGGTTTTTTGACCGCAGTGTCACTCGTCAAGCCGACTAAATCGATCTTCGACGTAGACCCTCAGAGTGTGCGTAAGAAGATGAAAGATAAGGCTTTCGCACGCGGTGTACATCGCGAAGACATCATCTCGGGCGCACAGGAATTAGGGGTGGATCTGGATGCCCACATCGGCTTCTGCATCGCTGCCATGCGCAGCCACGCTGAGGCGCTGGGTCTCGAAGGCGTAGCGGCTCCATCCCCTCTTCCGTAAGTCTTTTCCGCTTGGCCGAATCCAGCATGGCGGCTGAGTTGCCGGCGCCTTGCCGGCAACGTATGCCACTCCCTGTCATGGTAACTATGGTAGTTGCTTATTAAACAGGACGAACTATGTCTTGCCGCTGCGCCGTCATTTTCTCAGCAGCGAGGAACTCTCCCCGGGTCCACCCTTTGTTCGCGGAGAAAAAAGAGTTTTTTCTTGCGGGCCTGCAGCCGAAGAAGGCTTATCCGCGCGCACTCTTTCCTTTGCGGGACAGCCGCCCTCTGCAGTTTCTTTTTTACACGGGACGAGTTACGGATGGAGTAGAGACGCTCTCACACTTTGGTGTTATTGGCGTGTGTGATTCATTGGCCGCCGCGATATTGTTCTGAGCGGAGCGGGTCGGAGTTTTCCGGCGCATCGGGATCCATGGCGAAGTCGAAAACCTCGCCCTCTGTAAAACCCGGGCTGTCAGGCAGAGGAACGAGGGCATACTCTCCCGGGGCGAGAACCTGGCGAGGAGAGAGCCGGTACCAATCGGTGGTGCCCACGCGCTGCTGCTTGATGCCAATTACATCCGGGTACTGCGCATCCGCATGCTTTGCCTGCTGCTTCAATTGCGCCATCGCGTCTTTCGAGGCCTCTCGCCGCTCCCCTTCAATGTTCAGACGTATCACGACCAGATCGGAGCGGCCGTTGTCGCTTCCCGAGACGCCGCGAAGGAAGAACAGCGGAGCCGTATCGTGCACTCGGACCAATGCCGCCTCACCCTTGAATTCAATAGTGTGTCGCAGCTTGAAAGAAAAGCCGGGTTCCGCCGTGGTGTCCGGGGGCCTCAACCGTACCAACTCGCGCACACCCTTCCACGTATCAAGCGCCCAGATATGTCCGTAGGTCGGGAGCTGGAGACCTTCCGCCACGCTGATGTCATCGGAAGAGACACTCTCCCGAGGTGGGGCCTGAGCCTGACCCAAGGAGAGGCCGAGTGCGCTATAGCCAAGAATGAGAGCCACTGAGAAAGTGCGATGAGATTGCATTTGCAGAGGACCGCGAATCCATCCTAGTGTGCCGTTGCGGAAATGCAATGGATAAAGTCTGACCATGCTCGTGAAGGCACTTGCCAGCCTTGAAGGAACGCAAGCCCTGCAGCGGCGACCTGGCTCTTAGCTGGGGTTCGGAGCCCCAGGCGGGCGCAGTGAAGTTAGGAGGGAGCAAGAGAGAAGAGCGGCGGGCTATGAGCCGGGGGAACAGGACCTAGAAGGCGTAGAGCATATAGCCGGCGAGCAAAGCGAAAACCGTCATCACCAGGATCGCTTCCAGCTTCTCGTAGTTTGACTCGGCACCACTGCAGTGATAGCGCGCAGGCTTCTTGGGGTCGTATTGAATAGGCAGACGCTCGCCTGGACAGTACGGAGCGATATGCTGTACCCCGTGATGACAAAATCTACCGTGATTCAGCTGCCCCTGATCGCCTGCCTGATAAGTGAAGTTGACTTGGTAGTGCCCCCCAATTCCTCCCAGGTGGTCATGGAGCCGCACCCACTCACATGAGTCCACCGTCGCGTCTGTAGTGGGCCAAGACCGGCTAGGTGTAAATCTCGAAAGTAAGTTAGCCATTGTCATTCTCTTTCGATCCGCATCGTTCAGCCATTGGGGTTGGCCGAAAGATAGTCTGATGCAGTATGTCACGTTCGGGGGATGTTGAAAAGAGGAAAAATGTGCCTTATTCCCGGATTTCCTGCACGCTGCGCCAGCCAGGTTCGCGTGTGCGGCTTTCTGTAAGGAAAGCCGCATGAAGTTCGCTGGCGCCACCAAGCTCGACAGGAAATCCGGGTCCAGCACATAAGTGACTTTGTTGCCAGTGCCCAGTGGCTTATTTATGGTTACCGAGATTTGCTGGTTGTCCAACGCAGAGAGCGGCTGAGATGCTATGCTGACGAGTTTCGTATGGCCGGCCCAAGCTCAGACCAACCCGTTACCCCAGCAGAGCCGGAAGCGGCTCCGCGGTTCTCTAACCTGCTTGCTTCGAGACTTGACCCGCACGCCAGGAAAGGCCGGGCTAATACAGCCGGAATGGATGCGCTGCTTGCGATCTTGAGGCAGCAGGAGGAGGAGATCCGTCAAGGCGGCGGCGCCAAAGCAATCGAAGCCCAGCATGGAAAAAAGCGGTTGACGGCGCGGGAACGGCTGGCTTTATTGCTCGATCCCGGGGAGGAATTCCTGGAGCTGGGCCTTTTTGCCGCCTACGGCATGTATGAGGAATGGGGTGGTGCGGCCGCAGCAGGGGTAGTGACTGGCCTGGGATCGGTGGCCGGACGGTTGGTGATGGTGATCGCCAACGATGCCACCGTCAAAGCCGGCGCGTTCTTCCCCATGACTGCGAAAAAGGTTCTCCGGGCCCAGGCGATCGCCATGGAGAATCGGATTCCGACCATCTATCTGGTCGATTCCTCAGGTGTTTTCCTGCCTTTGCAAGAGGATGTATTTCCCGATCAGGACGATTTTGGGAGGATTTTCCGTAACAACGCGGTGATGAGCGCCAAGGGTATTCCGCAGATCACAGCCATCATGGGCATGTGCGTGGCGGGCGGAGCTTATCTTCCGGTCATGACCGACCATGTGTTGATGACGGAAGGCAGCGGCCTTTTTCTGGCCGGCCCGGCGCTGGTGCAGGCGGCAATCGGGCAGAAGTACTCGGCGGAAGAACTGGGCGGGGCCACCATGCACGCCGAGATTTCGGGCACGGTGGATTTCAAGGAGCCCAATGATCACCTTTGCCTGGCCCGGCTTCGATCCCTGGTGTCGAGGCTTGGCCACGGACCGGTGGCGCCTTTTGACCGGGCGGCCTACAACCAGCAACAGGATGCCCCCAAGTTCGCCCCGCAGGAGCTTTATGCCCTGCTCGACCCGGACCCGGCGAAGGGTGCGGGCAACAGCTACGACGTGCACGAGGTCATTGCCCGGCTGGTCGACCGTTCCCAATTTGACGAGTACAAGCCGGATTACGGCAAGACTGTGGTTTGCGGTTATGCCCGGATCGGGGGCTTCGCGGTCGGGATTGTGGCGAACCAGAAGACCCATCAGACGCATACCAGCCAGAACGGGGAAAAAAGGGTTGAGTTCGGGGGCGTGATTTATGCCGAGAGTGCCCAGAAAGCGGCGCGCTTCATCATGGACTGCAATCAGAACCTGATCCCGCTGATTTTCCTGCACGACGTCAACGGCTTTATGGTGGGCCGCGATGCGGAGTGGAGCGGCATTATCCGCGCCGGCGCGCAAATGGTTTCGGCGGTCGCCAACTCCACGGTACCCAAGATCACGGTGATCCTGGGTGGTTCGTTTGGCGCCGGCCACTACGCCATGTGCGGCAAGGCTTATGACCCGCGATTCCTCTTTGCCTGGCCCACCGCCCGTTACGCGGTGATGAGCGGAGCCTCTGCGGCAAGTACGCTGGTGGAGATAAAAATCCGCCAGTTGGAACGTGGCGGCAAGCAGCTAAGTGAAGAGGAGAAGAGCCAGGTCTTCGATTCCATCAAGGCCAGCTACGATGAGCAAACGGATTGCCGGTATGCCGCCGCCCGGCTGTGGGTGGATGCCATCATCGATCCAGCGCACACGAGGGATGTGCTGCTGACTGCGCTGAAGGCGGCCGCCCTCAATCCAGTGGTTGAAAAGTTCAATCCTGGAGTGATCCAAACCTAATATCCCGAACTCTTATCCCCGCCACACCTGATAACCCAAATTCTCATACCGTCCATGGGTCAGGGTGCCCCACATCTCGCTCGTTTTTCGCGAGATTTGGGGCACCCATAGATTGGCGGAACGAGGAGAGTATGGCGCCAGATTCTTGGTAGAGCCGGCCTGAGTCTCGATCTCTTCTGACGGCGCACCCGCCGTGTATGCTTCTTTAAATCATGAAGCGGGTCATCACGGCAGCAATTCTCGTCCCCCTGGTTCTGCTGCTCCTTTTGCGGGGATCCTTTTTGCTGGTGGTCTTGGCGACGGCTTTGGTGGCCGAACTTGCTACATGGGAATACGTCTCGATCGCCGATGCGCATGGGTCGCGCATCCCACGCAACCTGGTTCTGATTGCTATTGCGGTTCTTTTCGGCGCGACCTTCCACAATCGCTTTCTGCTCTGGCCGGTCATCGGCCTATGCAGCTTGTTGTTGCTGATCGTGTGCAGCTTTCGCTCGCCCCTGGAGCGCGTACTCCCAGATACCGCCTTCTCTGTTTTCGGCCTGATCTACATCGGCCTGAGCCTGGCCACTATCCCGTTGGTTTGGGCTCAGCAGGACGGTCCTTCGCAGCTGATCTTCCTGTTTTGCGTGGTGTGGACGGGCGATGTCGCAGCCCTCTATGTCGGTCGCAGCTTCGGCCGTCATAAGCTAGCGCCGCAAATCAGTCCCAATAAGACTTGGGAGGGAAGCGCCGCTTCGCTCGCCGGCAGCCTGCTCATTGCCGCGGCGCTGGTAGCCCTGTCTCGGACGCTCGAAGACAGATCGATCTTCACCCTCCATTTTGCCGGTCCGCTGGCTCGCTGGCTGGGGCTGGCCGTGGTCTTGAATCTCTTCGCCCAGGTGGGCGATTTGGTTGAGTCCGCAATCAAGCGCGGCGCCGGGGTGAAGGATTCGGGCGCCATGCTTCCCGGCCACGGAGGCATTCTGGACCGCATCGACGCCCTCCTGCTGGCCGCGCCGGTGCTGTGGTACGCTCAATGGATATTGCGTTGAAGCACATCTGCATCCTCGGTTCTACGGGCTCCATCGGCACCAGCACCCTTTCCATCGTTGAGCGTTATCCGGAGCGATTCGCAGTTGCGTCGCTAGCCGCGGGCAAGAATTTGGATCTGGCGTTCACGCAATGCCAGCGCTGGCGACCGCTGGTGGTCTCGGTGGCCAGCGAATCAGCTGGCGGCTGACTTGGCGTCGCGGCTCAAGGCCGCAGGCCTCACCGGCATCGAGGTCGTTTACGGCAGCGCGGGAACAGTGCGTGCAGCTACCCTCCCCCAGGTGGATTTCGTGGTCTCGGCGATTGTCGGCCTGGCCGGCCTGGAAGCTACCTACGCAGCAGTGGCGGCGGGGAAGGCCGTTGGCCTGGCCAACAAGGAGGCCATGGTTGCCGCGGGAGAAATTCTCACCGGCTTGGCGCGCAAAGGAAACGTCCCCCTGTTGCCCATCGATTCTGAACACAACGCGATCCATCAGTGCCTGCGCGGTGGATCCGCAGCGGAAGTTCGCCGCATCTGGCTGACCGCTTCCGGCGGCCCCTTCCGCCAGCTTCCAGCGGACCAGTTTCAGTACGTCACCGTGGAGCAGGCCTTGCGCCATCCCACCTGGGTCATGGGCCGCCGGGTCACCATTGATTCGGCCACCCTGCTCAATAAAGGCCTGGAGATCATCGAAGCCTGCCGCCTATTTAACCTGCCCCCCTCCGCCGTCCGGGTCACGGTACATCCTCAGTCCGCAGTCCATTCGCTGGTGGAATTCGTGGACGGCAGCATACTGGCGCAAATCTCCGTCACCGATATGCGGCTCCCGATCCTGTACGCGCATGAGTTTTCCGGAGCGGATTCCGAGCGAGTTGACCTTCGATATGGCGAACTCTGGGGCAACTGAGTTTCGAACCCCCTGATTTCGCACGATTTCCCTGTCTTCGCCTGGCGTACCAGGCTGCGGAAGCCGGCGGCGCCGCCTGCATTGCCCTCAACGCGGCGGATGAAGTCGCCGTAGGGGCATTCCTCGAAGGCACCATTCCCTTTAGCAGCATCCCGCGTACAATTGAGACAGTTCTTGAGGTTACGCCGCCGAGGCATCCTGAGACCATCCAGGAAGTGCTTGAGCTGGATGAGGAAGCACGGCGGGTGGCCCGAAGCGTGGTCTCAGGTTATTCACCTGTTTTGCGTTGATAAGACGCATGCTCACGGCAGGCGGTTCATTCCAGTCAATACTCCGGTAGTTCGGTGCTCTCCAGACTGGATCCGGCAGAGAGGCAAATGAGCGGATTTCTATGTCCTTTTTCTTAACCAGCACAGTTTCCATGCTTGTTGTGCTCGGCATCATGGTACTGGTGCACGAGTTTGGCCACTTCGCCGTCGCCAAGTTGTGCGGCGTGCGAGTGGAAGTCTTCTCCATCGGGTTTGGCAAGCGTCTCTTTGGCTTTCGCCGCGGGGATACTGATTACCGGCTGAGTCTGCTGCCTCTTGGCGGCTACGTCAAAATGTCCGGGGAATCTCCGGGAGAAGAGTCCACCGGGGATCCGGCTGAGTTCAATGCCCATCCTCGCTGGCAGCGGATTCTCATCGGCTTGGCTGGTCCAGTGTCGAACTTCCTGCTGGCGTTGCTGCTGATGACCGGCTTTTACATGATGCACAACGAGGTCGAAGCCTTCCGTTCGCAGGCGGCTAACATCGACTTCGTTTCCGACCACACCGCTGCCGCCGCCGCCGGACTCAAGGCGGGCGATGTGATCACCCGCTTCGACAATGTCACCAACCCGACCTGGGAGCAGGTGTCGATCCGCGCTGCTATGAACGTGGGGCAGACCATTCCGGTTGACGTGAAGCGTGACGGGCAGACCGTCAGCACCCAGTTGTTGATTCCTAATCCTCAGGGCTCGGACGATTTTGATTTTGACACCATCGGTTTCGTGCCCCGGATGCAGGAAGAGCCCATCCGCGTGCGCCAGATCGAGGCCGGAATGCCGGCAGCGAAAGCCGGCTGAAGGCCGGCGACCAGATTCTTTCCGTCGATGGACTGACGCTACACTCCGTCGATGCCATGCTGGCCTTTCTGCAGCAGGACAACGGCCGGCCGATCCAGCTGATCGGCGCTGCGCGACGGCCAGACCTTCCAGATTGAACTGCAGCCTGTCATGGCCGATGCCGGCAACGGGCATAAACTCTACCGCATTGGTTTTGCTCCCAACCTGCCGCCTTTCAAGATCCAGCAGCTTCCTTTGCCTGCGGCCCTGAAGCAGTCGGTGCATTTCAACCTGCGCTATTCCGGCCTGATTCTCGAAGTGCTGCACCGCATGGTCACGCGCCGTTTTGCCGTGCAGGATCTGAGTGGGCCCATTGGGATTGCCAGGCAAACCGGCCTGGCTGTCGAGCAACCCGGCTGGCAGCCGATTATCGGCCTCATGTCGATCATCAGTCTCAACCTGGGCATCTTCAATCTCCTGCCCATCCCGATTCTGGATGGCGGGGTGATTGTTTTGCTGCTGATTGAAGGAGTGATGCGGCGCGATCTGAACCAGGAGTTCAAAGAGCGGATTTATCAGGCGGCTTTCGTCGTGCTGCTGATTTTCGCCGCGTTTGTCATGTTCAACGACATCTCCAAGCTGCAGGTCTTCGGCAAGCTCAAACCGTAGGTTGCAGTCTAACGTGATCCCGACGGGTGAAAATCACCGAGGGCCGTTGTCCCTGGGCAACCTTCAGTCGTCCCTACGGGAATTTTCGGTCTGGTGCACAAAGCCAGGACTGTCGTCCTGGGCTACACTCAGCCGTCCCTACGGGACTCATAGCCTTATCCTCGCGCTTCGCCTCATCCAAATCGACATTCGCTACACTGATCTTCATCCATGCCAGTTTCCCAGACTCGTATCCGCGTGCGCTATGCCGAGACCGACCAGATGGGAGTCGTCTACTACGCCAACTTCTTCATCTGGTTTGAGATCGGCCGGGTCGAGCTCCTACGCCAGCTCGGCTTCCACTACAAACAAATGGAGATCGACGACGATTGCCACATCCCGGTCGTCGAGGCCAATTGCCGCTACAAATCTCCCGCGCGCTATGACGACGAGCTGCTGCTCGAGACCACTGTGCTCGCCATGCGGCGTTCGGTGATCAAGTTCGGTTATCGCCTGCTGCGCCCGGAAAACGAAGCCACCACCCTGCTCGCCGAAGGAGAGACGACCCACGTCACCGTCGACCGGGCGATGCGGCCAGTGCGTTTGCCGCAGAAGTATGTGGCCGTCCTCGAGCAATTCCTTGCATGACCGCGTCCTCTCCGGCTTCTTCCCGCTGCGAGTGTGCTTTGCCATCTTCCTGGGCCTGCCAGGCGCCGTTTACGCGCCCGATGCCGGGCACTATCGCTTGCTGGCGCTGGGCCAGCGGGGCGCCGTGCCCGCGCCTTTTTCCGCGCGCATTCTGGGCCCGGCCATTGCCGGCTGGCTGGGCCGTTCACCGGACTCGGCGTCGACAACGGCTTCCTGCTGCTGGGTATCGTTTGCCTGATCGCGCTGCTCGCTCTGGTGGCCGGGCTGCTGTGGTCTTGGCGGGCGCCCACTGCGGTCTTTGCTGCGATTTTCCTGATGCCCTTCTGGGTCGATATCTTCCACGATTACTACCTGCCCGACCTGCTGCATGCCGCCATCCTTGCCGCGATTCTGCTGTGCCTACTCTTCGGCCATACGGGATCGGCCTTGCTTCTGCTCTTTCCTGCTTACCTGGCACGCGAGTCCACGGTTCTGGTTGCGATCTGCCTGGTTTTTGCCTGTTGGCGACGTATTCGGCTCCGCTCTGCTGTCATCGGAGTGCTGGCGCTGCTATGCGCCGGCCTGGTCAGCCGGCATTACGGACAGGCAGGCCCCGCCAGCGTCCACGGGTTGAGCGGCGGCACCTATATTCTGGGCAAGCTGTTCTGGAGTTTCTTCAAGAATGTTCTCGGGCTCCCACTCTGGAGCAATACGCTGCCGGAGTGCACCCCGGTCTGGGTTACTGCGATCCCGCCGGGTTACCATCTCGGCGCTATTCGAGCGATCGGGTTGTGCCAACCGTCTCTCTGGGGACCCACACGCCTTATCCTCGCCTGGTTTGGCATTTTCGGGATCGGCCCCGCGCTCGCGCTGGCTGTGTGGCGGGAGATGGTGCGCCCCGTCAGCTCAGCAAAGGCCGGGTCATCGTCTTCCGCTTCTGTATCGTCTACGGGCTCATCAGCATCCTGATGACCCCGGTGCTCGGCGCCAGTGCCGACCGCCTGGTGGAGTATGGCTGGCCATTCTACTTCGTGGTCCTACCGTGGTTCCTTTCTGCGTCCTATGACCTCCGCGGCCTCGCCTGCCGGGATTGGTTGCGCTCCACCTGCTTACCTGCTGGCTGGCCTGGTTTGCCTTCAGGCACCCCTCCAGCTACTTGTTTGCCGGTCTGGGAGTATTGGCCCTGAATGGCCTGAGTTATGCCCTGATCTACTTCCGGAGCCGGGGGCGGCGGGGGTACACCCCGGCGTAAGTTACTTTTTTATCCACAGTGTGGATAACCTGTGGATTTGCCCCGGAAACAGATCCGCCACTGTGATGTTTTAGCCGCCTTGGGCACGGCACGTAATCGAAACTGTTTCAAATCGGCTGGCGAATGCTTCATTCTGCTTGCAACTGCCACACCTACGACGACGAATAGAAATAAGCTAGCCTGTGGCTCGCTCCAGGGTGTTGCTGGGCGATCGCCCGCTGACTTTATGCTCCCAGATTCTTAGGGCGGCAAAAAGAATCATTAGGGAAAAATATCCACCGCAGAGGTCGAAACCCACATCGGTAATAGTGCTAGTTCGCTGAGGAACATATCTCTGGTGAAGTTCGTCAGCGGAGCCTAACAGCGCGGTCAAGATCAGCGCCCAACCGGCGGCCCGGTTTTTCAGCGCCCACCCGGCCAGGGGAGACCGCCGACGGCTGAGCCACCAGTAAGTGGTAGCAAAAAACGCCAAGCAGACAAGCCCGTACCCTATCAAGTGGCCCAGCTTACGCAGAGCCTCGATAAACTCCCAAAAGCGCTGGTAGGGAAGGGTGTGGAAGTGCCTGAACCAGAAGGGCGCAAAGAGCCCGGCGGTGTTCTCAATGGAAAATCTTTGTGTGCCTTCGCCGAGAACCAGAAGGATGACCAGAACAGAGGGTAGGAAAACAGCTAACTTCCGGCGGAATCCGGCTGCTGCCATGGGCTCAGTATATGGGAAGGCCTCGCGGCTTAACCCCGTTGCGGATGAACGCCACGGTACTTTCGAGGGTCGTGCCCGGCCCGAACACCTCGGCCACCCCTTGCGCCTTGAGGGCAGCGATGTCGTGCCCGGGGATGGTCCCACCCAACACCACCAGAATGTCCGCGGCGCCGCGCTCTTTGAGCAGGGTAAGGACACGGGGGACGATGACGTTGTGCGCACCGGAGAGGATGCTCAGGCCGATACAGTCGACATCCTCCTGCAGGGCGGCATTGACGATCATCTCCGGCGTTTGCCGTAGCCCGGTGTAGATCACTTCCATTCCGGCATCTCGCAGGGCCCGGGCAATGACCTTGGCTCCCCGGTCGTGACCGTCGAGACCTGGCTTCGCAACCAGCACGCGGATGGGGACCGGATTCGTTCGGGCATGATTGTTACTTGTCGCGGGCGACGACGAAATCCGGCATCCACAAGAGAGCCCGCTTGTAGTCGGATTCCGGCAGCCCGGCAATCGCCGCCCGGGCGACTTCGGCGTACTGAAAAGCGCAATCGAGAGCGTACTGCACTGATCCGTGCCGCTCCAGAATTTCGAGAACTTCCTGGTGGCTTGTCCGCGTGAAGCTGAGATCTTCCAGCACCCTGCAAATCGCCTCGCGCTCGTGCACGGTCCCGTTCTCCAGGGCATGGATTACGGCCAGGGTGGCCTTTCCCTCGCGTAGATCACTGGCGACCGGCTTGCCCAGCACCTGCTCGGTAGCGGTCAGGTCCAACACGTCGTCCACGATCTGGAAAGCGATTCCCAGGTTTCGGCCGTATTCCCCCATCTGTTCTTCCATTTCCTCGGTGGCTCCTGCCAAAACCGCGCCCAGGCGCATGGAGACGTCGAACAGGCATGCCGTTTTGCGGTAGATCAGGTCGTAGTATTCGGCTTCGCCGACCATCCTGCCCAGCTTTTCCATCTGGACAAACTCGCCCTCGACCATTTGCTGGGTAAGACCGATCAACAGGTCAAGCACCTTGAAGTTGCGCTCCTCGAGGGCGATGTGAAATGCCTGCATGTACAGCCAGTCGCCGGCCAGAACGCATTTCGAGTTCCCCCAGGTCGTATTGGCGGAAGGTCTGCCCCGTCGGGTATCGGCCCCGTCGATGATGTCGTCGTGAACCAGGGTTGCGGTGTGCACCATTTCCACCACGGCGCCCAGCCGCACCATGCCGTGCCCGCGGTAGCCGAGCGATTTTGCCGCCAGCAGGAGCAGAGAAGGGCGAATCCGCTTGCCCCCACCCTCGCGCAGGTGGTCCGCGATGTCGGTGATGGCCCCCACATTAGAGACGGCGTCGCGCACCAGTTCGGTCTCGATGGCGCTCAAGTCGTGGCGTAGCAGGTCGAAGACTTCCTTTGCCGTCGCTATCGCTTGTGTGCTCACTCACTCTCCAGGTGGTGGTGAAATCGCTTAGAGCAGTTTCCAATTGGTGCAGACCGAAGCGACAGGCCTTTTCGTGGTTTTCTCCCAACGAAAGCCACACCTCGCGAATTTACCAGGCATCCGTAATTGCGAAACTGCTTTAATTCGACCGGTAGTTGGTGAACTGCATATCTATCCCGAAATCATGGCCCCTGAGCAGTGCAATCGTCTCCTGTAGGGTATCGCGATCCTTGCCGGTTATGCGGACAGTATCACCCTGAATCGACGCCTGGACCTTTTTCTTCGATTCCTTGATCAACTTGACGATTTCCTTGGCCTTTTCCCCGGGGATGCCCTGCTGCAGTGTAATCTTCTGCCGCACGCTTGAGCCCGAGGCCGGTTCGATCTTGCCGTATTCCAGCGACTTCAACGACACCCCGCGCTTGACGAACTTTTGCTGCAGAATCTCCGTGACTGCTTTGAGTTTGTACTGGTCCGAGGAGGCAAGCTCAATGGTTTCGTCACCCTCCAGCAACTTGATTTCCGAGTGGGAGTCTTTGAGATCGAAACGTGTTCGCACTTCTTTGATGGCCTGGTCCATCGCGTTGCGCACTTCCTGAACATCGACCTTGCTGGTTACATCGAACGAGTTGTCTGCCGCCATGGTGCTTTCTCCTCGATTATGAGCGTCCTACCCTGGACTTACGACACTGCGTCCGGCGCTACACCAAAAAAACGGAAGAAGTTGTTGGCCGTGCTGGAAGCAACCTGTTCCGCCGTAACCCCGCACACTTCCGCCAGTTTGTCTGCCACCCGGCCCACCCATGCCGGCTCGTTGCGCTTGCCGCGGTAGGGCAATGGGGCAAGAAACGGGGCATCGGTCTCAATCAGCATCCGGTCCAGCGGCACTTTCGCTGCTACCTGTCTGATGTTCTCTGCCCGGGGAAAGGTCACATTGCCGGCAAAGGAGATCAGGAACCCGCAGTCCATCGCCCGCCTGGCATGTTCCCATTCGCCGGTAAAACAGTGCAGAATTCCACCCAGATTCGTTTCCGCCCAGTTGGTCTCAATCATCGTCAGTGTGTCGTCCCAGGCGTTGGTGCTGCCCTCCGATGGCCGGCAATGGATGATAATCGGCCGCTGCCTGGTTGCGGCTATCTCCATTTGCTCCGCGAACGCTTGTTTCTGCTGCTCCCGTGGTGAGTGGTCATAATAATAATCGAGACCGATCTCGCCCACCGCGAGCACCTCCGGGTCAGCCAGCAAATGGTCGAGTTTTTCGAGCGCGGCCGGGCTGGCGAGCTGGGCCTCGTGGGGGTGAACGCCGGCAGTGGCCAGGATGCGCGGTATTCCGGGTTTGCCGGCGTAGCTGCGGCTCAATTCCAGCGCCCGCTGCATGGTGTCCGGCCCGTCGCCGATGCCAATAGACAAAACCGTACGCACGCCCTGTTGCCAGGCCCGCTGCAGCAACTCATCCCGATCGGCGTCGTACCGCGGGCTGTCAAGATGTGCGTGTGAGTCGACCAGCACTACTCCTTCTTGTGCCCACAAGGATCTGGGCTTTACAGCTTGCGGAAAAACGCTCTTGTGAAGGGTACGGGCTTTAGCCGTACATAATAACCGGAATCCGTCCCCTCAGCAGCTAAAGCCGGATTCACTGAGAGCGAATACGTACTGCCTAAAGGCAGTACCCTTCAAAAGCTTCGTTTCTCCGCAGCCTGGAGCCCTGACACGAGCATCCGAATTTATTTGAGCCGTGCGCCGATTTCGATATCTTCCAGAAAGCCCGCTAGGACAGGTTTGCCTTTTTCTCCCACCGAGGCCGCTACGATCATTCCATTGGACTCTAGCCCGCGCAACTTTCTAGGTTGCAGATTGGCCACAATCACCACCTTGCGGCCGATGAGTTTCTCCGGCTCATAGGCGCCGGCGATGCCGGCGACAATCTGCCGCACTTCATCGCCCAGGTTTACTTCGAGCCGCAAGAGCCGGTCTGCCCCCTTCACTGGTTCAGCCACCTGCACCTGGCCCACCCGCAGATCCACTTTGGCAAAGTCGTCGATGGTAATGGTCGCCGGCCGGTCGGTGGCCTCCGGTGCCGCAGAGGCCCCCAGGGACGCTGCCGGCGTCAATGCTGCCGGCGCCTTGGAGGCGATGGCCTCAGTCGCGTGCGAAGCGGCAATGGCTGCGGATTGATCCGCAGCTGTTGGCTGCGGCGCCGGCGCGGCGGAAGCCGGCACGCTGGTCATGACCGCCGCCTCAGACGTAGGCTCCGGTTTGGCTTCAATGCCGGCGTCGTTGGTCTCCAGTTCCTGCATGCGTTTGACCATGTCCTTTTCTGCCCGCGGAAAAACTGGGCCTGATTGTCCGAGTTTGGTGCCCGGCGCCAATTGCCCCCACCGTACACTCTTGAGATCTGCCTGGGCAATGTCGCCCAAACCAAGTTGCGCCCATATCCTCGTCCCAGCGTCGGGCAGGACGGGATAGACCAGCGCGGTAATGATGCGAAGCGCTTCGGCGCAGGTATACAGAATTGAAGCCCTACGGCCAGCGTCCTCTGCGGCGCCCAGCTTCCAAGGAGCCTTTTCTGTGATGTAGCCGTCCACCGCAGCGACCAGGGCCCAGAGGGACTCGAGGGCGCGGGAAAAATCCAGTGCGTCGAAGTGCTGGGCAAACTCCTGCGCTGCTTTTTCCGCGGCGGCCACGATACGCGGGTCGGAGTCCCCGGCCGGCACCACCCCGCCGAAATACTGCGTGATCATGGCCAGGACACGGCTGGTCAGGTTGCCGTAACCGTTGGCCAGATCCGCGTTGTAGCGCTGCACCAGGGCGTCAAAGGAAAAGCTGCCGTCCTGCCCGAAGACCACTTCCCGCATCAGGAAGTAGCGCAGCGCATCCGCCCCCAGGGTGGCCAGGATGGTCTCCGCGCGAACGACATTTCCCCGCGATTTGGACATCTTGCTCTGCTCGAAGAGCAGCCATCCGTTGGCGGCCACACGCTTGGGTAGCGGCAGACCTGCAGCCATGAGTAAGGCCGGCCAATAAATGCAGTGGAAGCGAATGATCTCTTTGCCTACCAGCTGCAGGGAGGCGGGCCAGTAGCGCGCGAAGCGCTGCTGGTCTTCGAGATCGTCGCTCCCGTAACCGAGGGCGGTGATGTAATTGGCCAGCGCATCCACCCACACATAGATCACATGCCCTGGATCCCCGGGAACCGGAATGCCCCAATCGAAGCTGGTGCGGCTCGCGGACAGATCTTTCAAGCCGCCGCGCACAAAGGCAATCACTTCATTACGGCTGGATTCCGGCCGGATGAACTCCGGATGTTCTTCGTAGAGCTCCAGCAGCTTGCGTTCAAAGGCGGAGAGCTTGAAAAAGTAGTTTTCTTCGCTGACCGTTTCCGTGATGCGTCCGCAATCCGGGCAGGGCGAACCGGGCGGCGCGTCGACATAAAGCTCGTCGGAGACGCAGTACTGGCCGGTATAGCTGCCCTTGTAGATAAAGCCGCGCTCCTGCATTACGCTCCAGAGCTTCTGCATCCCCCTGTAGTGGCGCCCCTCCGTGGTGCGTATGAAATCGTCGTAGGTCAGCCCCATGCGGTCCCAGAGGCTGCGGAACTGACCCGAGACGGCGGTGGCGAATTCCTGTGGCGTTTGTCCTGCCTGCTGGGCGGAGCGCTCGATCTTCTGCCCGTGCTCGTCGGTTCCGGTCAGAAACCAGGTATCGAAGCCCAGGGCTCGCTTGCGCCGGGCGATGGCGTCGGCCACCACGGTGGTGTAGGCGTGGCCGATGTGCGGCCGGGCATTCACATAGTAGATCGGGGTGGTGATGAAAAAGCTAGGCGTATTAGGCATGAGCAGAGCGGCTTTTCAATCTTAACAGGGAGGGCCTTCTGCTAGAATCGGCAAGAAAATCAAGGATTTTGCGTGTATCGCAAACAGCAGAGACTTCTTCGCGAGCGGCTCCGCTCGGTTCTTCAGGCCAAATATCAGATTGAGCTCCCGCAGATCGCCATCGAGCAGCCGCCCGATCTGGAGATGGGTGAGTACGCGCTGCCGGTAGCTTTCGAGCTGGCCCGCCGTCTTAAGCGATCGCCGCGCGCGATTGCCGGGGAGCTGGTCGAGGACCTGCTGCCGCTGGAGGGTTTTGCGTCCTTCGCCGTCGCCGGCGCCGGATATATCAATGGCAAGCTTGACCGCCAGGCTGCGGTGCGACAGATCGTCCGCGACGATGTTGCGGAGGAGCAGAGCCATCTTCACTCCCTGGTCGAGCACACCAGCATCAATCCCAACAAGGCCGCCCACATTGGCCATCTGCGCAATGCCATCCTGGGTGACACTTTTGTTCGCCTGCTCCGCGCCGCCGGTCAGCGAGTCGATGTGCAGAACTACATCGATAACACCGGGGTCCAGGTTGCCGACATCGTCGTCGGGCTGACTCACTTTGAAGGTTACAATTTGGCCGCGTAAGGCAGTTGTTGGCCGATCTCAAAGCAAAGGGTGAGCGCATTGACGATTACTGTTGGGACCTTTATGCCCGCGTATCGCAATGGTATGAAGACCCGGAAGCGCAGGAGCGGAAGAAAATTCGACTCGAAACCCTGCATGCGATCGAGGCCGGCGGTAATGAAACCGCGGAGATTGCCGATCTGGTGTCGACCGCCGTGCTTCGCCGGCATCTCGAGACCATGCTACGGCTGGGCATTGAATATGATTTTCTGCCCCGCGAAAGCGAGATTCTCCATCTCAAGTTTTGGGACCTCGCCTTTGCCCAACTGAAAGCCAAGGGTGTTCTTTACCTCGAGACCGAGGGAAAAAATCAGGGCTGCTGGGTGATGCGGCGCTGCCGCGACTGATACCGATGACGAAGACGCCAAGGTAATCGTCCGCTCCAATGGAACCGTTACTTATGTTGGGAAAGACATCGCCTATCACCTATGGAAGTTTGGCCTGCTGGGCCGTGACTTCGGCTACGCGCGCTTTTTTGCCTACAACGATCACACGTGTTGGATCTCAACGGAAGCCGGTGAGCCAGACCATCCTGTTTTTGGAGACGCGCAGGCAATTTACAACGTGATTGACAGCCGCCAAGCCGATCCGCAGGCAAACGTGATTGAAGCACTGCGCGGTCTTGGATATACCGAAGCGGCATCGCACTACGTCCACTTTTCTTATGAGATGGTCGCCCTGACGCCGCGATGCGCTCTGGAGTTGGGCTACCAGATTTCAGAAGAGGACCAGGGACGCGCTTATATCGAGGTCTCCGGGCGCAAGGGCTTTGGGGTGAAAGCTGACGCGCTGTTGGACAAGCTCACGTCGGCGGCAAAAGAGGAGGTCGACAGCCGGCATCCGCAGCGCGGCCAGGAAGAACGGGAAGCCATTGCCCACCAGATCGCCGTGGGCGCATTGCGCTACTTCATGCTCAAATTCACCCGCAACACGGTCATCGCATTCGACTTTAAAGAGGCGCTCAGTTTTGAGGGCGAGACGGGACCGTACGTGCAATATGCCGTGGTGCGTGCGCGCAATATTTTTCGTAAGGCGGGCACGACGCCGGAGGCGTCCCTGGCGAACGTAAATGCAGGGGACTATCTCGAGGGTGAAGAAGCCACCGGACTTTGGGAATTGTGGATCATGGCTTCAAGACTCAGCCTGTTGCTCGAGCAATGCATTGCGGCGGCGGAACCCGCCTATTTGGCGCGCCATGCTTTCCAGCTGGCCCAGCTTTTCAATAATTTCTATCACCGCCACCATATCCTCACCGAAGAGGATCCCGCCCGGAGGCAATTTCTGCTCGCCACCGCCGCAGTTGCAGAACGCGCCCTCGTCCGGTCGCTGGACTGGTTAGGAATCGCTGTCCCGGAAGTGATGTGAGGCTCTCTCTACAACAGATGAATCTCTCCTCACCACGGAAGGATCTCTCTCACCACGGACCTTGGGTGCCCCACATTCGCTCGTTTTTCGCGAGATGTGGGATACCACGGATCTTGACCCTAGACTGTTTATGTCGAATAAAAGCTTGGAGCGATCAGTTGCGGTATCCCACATCTCGCGAAAAACGAGCGAGATGTGGGGCACCCGGGGCCTGTGGTGAGGAGAGATCCATTCAAACCATGGCTCACTGAATCGCGCTGCCGTTGACCGTCATTTGGTTTAACGTCTGCACGTCTTGTTGTTTGACTGCGTCGGGTAGTGGGGCGTAGTTCAGGCCGCCTGCGGCTTGCTGCCCATCTGTCACCACATAGAGGATGAATTGCTTCAAGGCTGTGCGTTTCGCAACGTCCTTGCCGTCCTTGGGGATAATCAGGAAGGTCAACGTGGAAATCGGATATGCGTCCGGCGCCGAGGCGGGCGGATTGGCAATCGGAGTTCGCGGGTCTTTGGCCAGCTGATCCTTGAAACGCATCGATGGAAGCCGTCGTTCCCGCAGTGCTGGGCAGCACATACTTGCCGCCCTGGTTCTTGATCGCGGCCACCGGCAGCTTGTTCTGGGTCGCATAGGTCAACTCGACATAGCTGATTGCACCGGGGGATTGCTTGACCTGGCCAGTGACGCCCTCACTGCCTTTGCCGCCCAAACCCACTAGCCAACTTACCGATTTGCCGTGGCCGACCTTCTGCGACCATTCCGGGCTTACCGCCGCAAGATAGGTCGTGAAAGCGTCGGTTGTGCCGCTGCCATCGGCCCGGTGGACGACAGTGATCTTCTGGTTGGGAAGCTTCTCTCCCGGATTGTCCTGCTTGAGCAACGGATCCTGCCAACTCGTGATCTTGCCCAGGAAAATTCCTGCCAGCGCCTCAGCGGACAGCTGCAAAGGCTTCTGCAGACCATCCACGTTGTAGGTTACGCACACCGGGCCGGCCGATTCCGGAAATTGGATCACCGGCGTCATCTGCCCCATTTCCTGGTCCGTCAGCGGAGTATCCGAGGCGCCAAAGTCGACGGTGCCGGACTTCACTTGCTGAATGCCCCCGCCACTCCCGATGGATTGATAGTTGATCTGAATATTCTTATGAGTATTTGAGAAATCCTGGATCCACCGTCCCATTACGGGA
Organism: uncultured Acidobacteriaceae bacterium; assembly: GCA_963805955.1. Taxonomy (GTDB): domain Bacteria; phylum Acidobacteriota; class Terriglobia; order Terriglobales; family Acidobacteriaceae; genus PALSA-350. The sequence goes on along the minus strand of CAWDVZ010000001.1, from coordinate 67,662 downwards.
TAGACAAACGTACTACCGGCGCCATTGATCGCGACCGTGCTGGAAGAGGAATTGCAAGAGGTCAGCAAGCTGAGCGCCGACAAAACTGTAAAAGTGCAAACCACTGTTCTACAAGACTTTTGATAGGGCATGAACGATCCTCTTACGCAGGTATTGTCGATTTAGGATGCCACGAGACGCCGCGTCCGGCGCAAAGTTCATCGACATTTCACACGCCGCCTCCACGGGCAACACCCCAGCATGAACACGCCTCCTACTAAGAAAGGGGTTGTAACCATGAATGAAAAACTGCAGGGAAAGAAAATAGCGATAGTCGCCACCGATGGCTTCGAACAAGTGGAGTTAACCGAGCCTAAGAAAGCGCTGGAAGCGGCGGGAGCAACCGTCGACGTAATCTCTCCCAAGCCGGGTCAAATCAAGGGCTGGAATCACACCGACTGGGGTGAAAGCACCAAGGTGAACAAGACTCTCGACGAGGCGCAACCCGCGGATTATGACGGATTGGTCCTGCCGGGAGGTCAGATCAATCCCGACAAACTTCGTATTGAACCCAAGGCGGTTGCTTTTGTCACCGACTTCTTCAACTCAGGCAAGCCCGATGGGCGCCATTTGCCACGGCCCGTGGCTGCTGGTTGAGGCCGGAGTCGTTGAAGAAGAAAACGCTCACCTCCTGGCCCTCCATACGCACCGATATTCGTAACGCAGGCGGTCACTGGGTCGATGAAGAGGTGATCACGGACGGCAATCTGACTACCAGCCGCAAGCCCGACGACCTTGCAGCGTTCAATGAAAGGCTCATCCGGGAGTTCAGCCAGGGGAGGGTCTCCAGAGCAGGCGAGAAACAACCCGCGAGGGTGGCTTCCTAGCCTTTAGCGGCGTAGGTGCGCACCCATTCCGCAAGGGTGCGCACCGCAATTCCTGATGGGCCCTTGGCTATCCACGGCTTTGCTTCTTCCGTCCAGGCAACGCCGGCGATATCCAAATGTATCCACGGCGTATCTTCAGCAAACTCTTTGAGAAACATGGCCGCGTTGATGGCGCCGCCCCACCGGGTGGCGCCAGTATTCATGATGTCGGCGATGCTGGATTTGATCTGGTCCTTGTACTCGTCCTCGAGCGGCAGCCGCCAGAACCGCTCGCCTGTAATTTGTAGCGCATCGGTGAAGTGGCGGTAAATTTCCTCGTCATTCGCGAAGGAGCCGGCATTCACCATGCCGAGAGCAACCACACAGGCGCCGGTGAGCGTAGCTGCATCGATCAAGTGCGTTGCACCCAACTGCCGGGCATAGGCAAGACCATCGGCTAATACCAGCCGCCCCTCTGCGTCGGTGTTGACGATCTCTATGCTCTTGCCGGACATCGCAATCTGCACGTCTCCCGGCTTCATGGCGGTACCTGAAGGCATGTTCTCTGCGGCACACACGATGCCAATCACCTTCACTGCCGGCTTCAATTGCGCGATCGCTTGCATGGCGCCAATCATGGCCGCTCCGCCCGCCATGTCGTATTTCATCTTCTCCATGCCGTCCGCGGGCTTGATGGAGATGCCGCCCGTGTCGAAGGTAATGCCTTTCCCCACCAGGCCCAGCACCGGCTTGGCGGGAGCGTTTGCGGGCTCATAGGTCATCACGATCAGGGCGGGTGGCTCTTCCGATCCCTTGGTGACTCCCCAGAAGGCGCCCATCTTCAACTCTTTCAGCTTGTCTGCACCGAAAACCTCGCACTTCAGCCCGTATTGCCGGCACATTTCCGAGGCTTTTTGGCCCAGCACGGTAGGGGTCATGACGTTGCCCGGCTCGTTGACCAGGGTGCGGGTAAAATTCTGCGCCCCGCCCAGGATCACGCCTTCGCGCAAGCCCGCCTCCACCGCGGCCTGATTTGTCTTAGCCCCGCCGACCACGGTGAGTTCCTCAATACTCTGGTCTTTGCGGTCCGAACGATAGGTATCCGGATCGAAATCACCGATATAAGCGCCTTCGACTAACGCTCTGGTGGCGGCAAGCGGATCGAGGCCCTCGGGAATCGCGATCGCGAGTTCGCGCAGCTTGCGCGGCTTGGCGAACCGGACGGCTGCCCCAGCGGCCTTGCGCACTTCCGTGGTGGTGAGCTTGCCCAGGCCGACCAGCAGGATCCGTTCCGCCTTGAACCCGGCCGGGGCATGCAGCAGCACCGTCTCACAGCTTCCGGCCGCAAACTCACCGCTGCTCAGGATGGCCGAAGTTGCTTTCGCTAACGGTCCCACGGAAGTTAATAACTTGATGGCGGGTTTGGTCTGTTTTTTCTCCGCCGCATCGAGAGCGAAAATCACCAACAGCCCAGTGCTGAGGCGGTCGAGCTTATCCGATGTGTATGTCGTATGCATAAGTCGTTTCTATTGTGCTACTTGTGTTGGCCGCGAACGATGGCCGCCCGCGCCTCGCGCTCGTCTTCGCGCCGCCGTTCGGTTTCGCGCTTATCCCAGTCCTGCTTGCCCTTAGCCACGGCAAGTTCGCATTTCACGCGTCCATGGCGGAAATAAAGGCGGGTGGGAATGAGCGTTAGGCCCTTCAGCTGCGTCTTGCCCATTAGTTTTTGCAGTTCCTGGCGATGGAGCAGGAGTTTGCGGGTACGTAGCGAGTCGTGGTTCAAAGAATTTCCGTGGGAGTAGGGACCAATATGCGCGTTCAGCAAATACGCTTCGCCGTCTTTAATAATTCCGTAAGCATCTTTGAGATTGGCTTTGCCTTCGCGAATGGACTTGACTTCTGTGCCTCTGAGGGCGATGCCGGCTTCAAATTTGTCGAGCAGAAAGTAATTATGCCCGGCGGCGCGATTCACCGCGGCATCTCGCTCACCGGCTGCGACTGGCTCGCGAGCTTTCGCTTTTTGAGGAGATGGATTAGTCGTTTGACTCTGTTGCCGGGGCATACGTTTGGTTACGAATCTTCATGCTAGCACGCGACTTGGGGGCGCTGGGCCGGGTTCCCCGGATGGTATACTCAGGCCATATTATCGAAGAGAAAAGCTGTTCTGTGCCCTTGTGGACGTGTCAATTCCCCCCAGCGGTTTTCGCATTTGTGTAGACCGAAGCGATGTTGCGAAACCGATTTAGAGAACATGTCTTGGTTATCTGGAGTGCAATGAATTGCCGTCAACGTAATTGGGCTCTGTCTCTTTCGCTTACCCTGCTCTTCGTCCTGAGCGTGTGCTGCCTCGCAGCTTCCGGCCCTAATGCAAAAACGCTGTATCAGCGTGGCCAGGCAGCCGAAACCAAAGACGATCCCATCACCGCTTACGAAGACTACTATCAGGCCTTCGAGAAGGAACCCAAGAATCTCCGCTATAAGACGGCCTATGAGCGCTTGCGCTTCCAGGCGGCGTACGCGCACGTCGAACGTGGGGAAAAGCTCATGGCTCAGGGTGACACCACCAACGCCTTGACCGAGTTTATGCGGGCGCTCGAAATCGATCCCAGCAATGAATTGGCCCACCAGGATATCCAGAAAGCGAGAGACAAGGCTTCTGACTACCAAGCCCAACCAGGAAACCTCGATTCCCGAAAATAAATCAGAGGAACTCAACGAGGTAGGCAGCCCGGTACAGCTCAAACCCATCTCCAATGAACCGCTCACCTTGCATATGACGGAAGACAGCAAGGTGGTCTACTCGACCGTGGGCAAAGCGGCAGGGATCAATGTTCTGTTCGATCCCGAGTACACCTCCAAGCGCATCCAGGTGGATATTGCCAACGTATCCTTATTGGACGCCTTGCGCATAGTGGGTACAGTCTCGGGCACGTTCTGGCACCCGGTCACCGCCAACACCATTTTTGTTGCCGCCAACACGCGCGCCAAGCGTCAGGAGCTGGAAGAAGAGGCAGTGCAAACGTTCTATCTGGCGAACACTGCCCAGCAAAACGATTTGAACGACATTCAGACCGCGTTGCGCAACCTGCTGGTGAACGCCAAGCTCTACGGCGTACCGAGCCAGAGCGCCATTGTGATGCGGGCTACGCCGGACGAACTGCTGCTGGCGCAAAAGCTCATCAACGATCTGGATAAGTCGCGTCCTGAGGTGGTGGTCGATGTGGCCCTGCTGGAAGTGAACCGGGACAAGACGCGGACCATCGGCATTCAGCTCCCGGGCACCGCCAGCGTCCAGATTCAACCTCCCAACGCCACCAGCACCACCTCCACCGGGACTACGCACCGGCACCACGACCGGCACCACGACGAGCAGCACGACCAACCTGACACTGAACAATCTTGCTCACCTGAATGCCACCAATTTTGCCGTGACCATAGGCCAGGCAACAGCCAACCTGTTGCTGTCCGACTCCGATACCAAGGTTCTGCAAAACCCCAGTATCCGCGCGACCGACGGACAGAAGGCCGACCTTAAGGTTGGCGAACGCATCCCGGTGGCTACGGGCTCCTATCAGACGGGCGCGGCGACGGCCGTGGTCAGCTCACTGGTGAATACACAGTTCACTTATCTGGATGTCGGCGTGGAAATTGAAATTACGCCGATCGTGCACTATGACCGCGACGTAACCCTCAAGATCAAGATTGTGTCTTCGCAGGAAGAAGGATCAACCAACATTGGTGGCATCACCGAGCCCATTATCAGCCAGCGCACGGCCGATCAGGTGGTCCGTCTCAAAGAAGGGGAAGTCAACATACTGGGCGGATTCCTGCAGAAGCAGGATCTCGTTACCATTGGCGGAACACCAGGTTTGGGTGAGCTTCCGATCTTGAAGTGGATCTTTAGCTCTACCCAGCATGAGGTGCAGGACGACGAAATTATCTTCATGCTGACGCCGCATGTGGTCCGTGCGACGGATATCACTCCTTTGAATTTGCAGGAAATTGATACCGGCACCGGCACCAATGTAGAACTGCGGCACATCTCGGCGCCGGTCACCCCCCAGGCGGGTGGAGCAGGTACACTACCGCCTGGTTTGCAGCCTCATGCAACGGCCCCAGCGGCCGCGGCGGCGCCCGTTGTCTCACCCAGACCGCTCACACCAGGACCCGGGGCGCCAGGCTCACCAAGCCTGCAAATCGCTCCGCCGCAAGTTGCGCCTAAGGTCGGCGGCACCTTCCAGGTGGCAATCAACCTGACCGGTGGCCAGGACGTATTCTCGGTACCGATGCAGTTACATTACGACAATAGCAAGCTGGCGTTGATCAACGTCGATAGCGGCACTTACCTCGGCCGTGATGGCCAGGCCATTGCGCTGGTTCATCGCGACGATGGAGTTGGCAACGTTGTGATCTCGGCTTCTCGCCCACCCGGTGTCGCGGGTGTGAATGGATCGGGAACTGTTTGCCTTTTAACCTTCCAGGCCAATGGGGCGGGAGACGCAGCGATGCAGATCGTCCGCGCCTCGGCGAAGAACAGCGCGCAACAGGCCGTCAATATCGCCGGCTCACAGACCGCGGTACACGTTCAATAGGGCCCTTGTATGCGGTACTTCTTACGTCCACGCAGCGCAGCGGCAGCCAGGCAGGCAGGACTGACCCTGGTCGAGTTGATCGTGACGGTGGCGATCCTGGCCATTCTGGCAACGGCCGCCGTTCCGCTGGCGCGCTTTCGCGTGCAGCGGGAAAAAGAAAGGGAATTGCGCTACGACCTGTGGCAGATGCGGGATGCGATCGACAAGTACAAAGATGCCGCCGACAAGCACGCCTTCCAGATCAAGCTCGACAGCCAGGGCTATCCGCCTGATCTCGATACGCTGGTCAAGGGTGTGGATGCCCAGGGCAAGAAGCTCAGATTTCTTCGCCGCATCCCGGTCGATCCGATGACCGGCAAAGCCGAGTGGACGTTACGCTCCATGCAGGATGAACCGAACAGCGACTCCTGGGGAGGGCAGAATGTCTTTGACGTCGCCTCCAAGTCGCAGGCCACTGCGATGGATGGAACGAAGTACTCCGATTGGTAGGCTTGTGAAAAGACACCTCGTAAATTCGCGCGCGGCTTCACCCTGGTCGAGTTGATGGTGGTGATGCTGATCATCGCGGTCCTGGCCGCGATCGCTATCCCCGCGTACGTGGCGTCGATTCGCGCCGCCCGGGAAGCGGTCCTGCGGGAAGATCTGCACGTGCTTCGCGATGCCATTGATGCCTATACCAACGACAAGAACAAGGCGCCCCAGAGTCTGGATGATCTGGTGAGCGGTGGTTATCTCAAGTCCATTCCCACCGACCCGGTAACGCACAGCAACAGCACCTGGGTGCCGACCATGGATGACACGCTACAGAGCGTCGATCAGACAGACCCCGGCATGACCGATGTTCACAGCGGCTCCGACCAGGCCGGGAGCGACGGCCAGCCCTACTCCACCTGGTAAGTTGTAAGCCGGCCCCTAAGTCAAGCTGGACGGATGCCCCATGTTCGCACCAGCGTACATGGGACGAAAACGATTTATTCAAATGCTTTCACTTTATGTGTAACGAGGATTCCGGCCTTCAACATCGTTTTTGGGCCCGCATAGCAGAGCATCTGGATGGGGCTGCGCCCCGGTTTCTCGGCCCATGTACGCTGGTGCGAACATGGGGCACCCGTCTCCAGGGCAGTGGCGAAGGATCTGCGCCTCGCGCGAGCCTCAGGCTTTTTCTTCAGCCCGGGACAGGATCTGCGTCCACAGGTCTTTTACGCCGCTGCCGGTTTTTGTGGAACACAGCAGCAACTCACTCAGCTCCAAGCCTTCTTTTAGCCGCGCCACAGCCTTCGCACGCTCGTTCCCGGAAAGCTTGTCCGCCTTCGTGCCAACAACAAGAAAATTCCGGCCCATCCCCTTGAGGGAGGCGATCAACTGCTGGTCACTGGCCTGCACCGGAATATTGCTGTCGACCAGGCAAATGCAGAGAACCAGGTTGGACCGCTCTTCAAGATAAGGATTGATGAATTTGGGCCATTCGGCGGATATCGACCGGGAGATCTTGGCGTAGCCATAGCCCGGGAGGTCGGCAAACAACAGGCGTGGCTCCCGTGCGGTCGCCGTGTCGGACAGAGCGAAAAAATTGATTGCCCGCGTGCGGCCCGGCGAGGACGAAACCTTGGCCGCCTTCTCGCCCAGCAAACCGTTAATCAGGCTCGATTTGCCAACGTTGGAGCGGCCCAGGAAAGCAAACTCCGGAGCCACTGCGGCAGGGAACTGCTCCGGCGACAGCGCCGACAGCAGGAACTTTCGTGAACACTACTGCGCGCGCGGTTGATCAGCGGTGGCAGGAGGCTTAACTGCAGCCAATGCCTCCGGAGTCTCCTCACGCAGTTCCGGCAGCGGAGCCTCAAGTGCGATCCGCAATACGTCGTCCATCTGATCCACGAAGTGCAGCTTCATCACGCTGCGCAGGTTTTCCGGGAGATCCGCCAGATCCTTCTCGTTGGCTCGGGGAAGAACGGCTTCAAAGATGCCGGCCCGATGGGCCGCCAGCAGCTTCTCCTTCAATCCGCCGATGGGCAGAACCTTGCCTCGTAGCGTGATTTCGCCGGTCATGGCAATGTCGCGCCGCACCCGTATCTTGGCCAAGGCACTCGCCAGCGCGGTGGCGATGGTGATGCCGGCCGAAGGACCATCCTTGGGAATCGCGCCTTCCGGCACGTGCACGTGAATGTCGAGGTTGCGGTAAAAGTCCTTAGGCAATCCCAGGTGCTGCGCCCGGCTGCGGATGTAGGAAAGCGCAGCCTGCGCCGACTCCTGCATTACGTCGCCCAGTTGGCCGGTCAAGGTCAACTTGCCCTTGCCATCCAACACCTGCACTTCGGTCGAGAGAATGCTGCCGCCCACCTCAGTCCACGCCAGCCCGGTAACCAGGCCCACTTCGCTGGTCTCGTGCACCTGCGAATCGCGGAACTTGGCCACGCCCAGGAATTCGCCCAGGTTGGTGTCGGCGATGTCTTCCTTGTGCTTGGCGCCATTGCGGACCACGCGCCGCGCTACCTTGCGGCATACGTTGCCGATTTCGCGCTCCAGGTTGCGGACGCCCGCCTCGCGGGTATAACCGCGAATGATGTCCACCAGCGCCGCATCGCTGAAGAGCGCGTTCTTATCGCTAAGCCCGGTGGCCTCGCGCTGCTTCTTGACCAGGTATTGCTTGGCAATCTCCAGCTTTTCTGCCTCGGTATAGCCGTGCAGGCGCAGAATCTCCATGCGGTCTTGCAGCGGTGCCGGGATGGTGTGCAGTACGTTGGCAGTGGCCACGAAGAGCACCTGCGACAGGTCATATTCCACGTCCAGGTAGTGGTCCTGGAAGCTCGTATTCTGCTCCGGGTCGAGCACCTCGAGCAGCGCCGAGGCGGGATCTCCCCGCAGGTCGGAAGCCATCTTGTCCACTTCGTCCAGCATAAAGACCGGATTCTTGGTTCCGGCTTTTTTCATGGACTGAATGATCTGTCCCGGCAGGGCTCCGATGTAGGTCCGGCGATGGCCGCGGATTTCCGCCTCGTCGCGGACGCCGCCCAGGGACATGCGCACGAACTTGCGGCCGGTAGCCTTGGCGATGGACATCCCCAGTGAGGTCTTGCCCACGCCTGGAGGCCCAACGAAGCAGAGGATCGAGCCCTTGGGATTCTTTACCAGCTGGCGGACCGCTAGAAACTCGAGAATCCGCTCCTTGATTTTTTCCAGGCCGTAGTGGTCCGCGTTCAGCACCTTTTCCGCGTGATCGATGCTGCGCGTTTCTTTGCTTCTCTTCTTCCACGGCACAGCCAGCAGCCAGTCCAGGTAGTTCCTGGATACGGTCGACTCCGCCGACATCGGCGGCATAGCCTCCAGCTTCTTCAGCTCCTGAATAGCTTTATCGAAAACGTCCTTGGGCATGCCTGCGCTTTCGATCTTCTTGCGCAGTTCATCGAATTCGCTCTTCTCACCGCGGCCCAGTTCCTTCTGGATGGCCTTGATTTTCTCGTTGAGGTAATACTCTTTTTGCGCGCGCTCCATCTGCCGCTTGACCCGGCTCTGCACGCTGCGATCCATATTCAGCTTCTCGATCTCGATGTCCAGCACGTCCGCGACTCGGGACAAGCGCTCGCTGGGGTCGAAGATATCCAGCAGCTCCTGCTTCTCTTCGATCGAAAGCTGCAGGTTGGCGGCGATGGTGTCGGAAAGCTTTGCCGGCTCGTCCATGCGAACCGCGGCAATCATGGTTTCGTAGTTCAGGGATTGCTGCAGTTTTACGTACTGCTCAAACAGGGAAGTGACCCGCTGCATCACGGTTTCGATTTGCGGATTGACTTCGAGCTGGCGGTTGGCGACCCGTACGGTGGCTACAAAAAAGCCATCCGAGTCATTCATTTCCACAGCCTTGGCCCGCTCCAGGCCCTCGACCAGAACTTTGATGTTGCCGTCCGGCATCTTTACGCTCTGGACGATGTTGCCAATGGTTCCCACGGAATAAATATCTTCTGGCCGCGGCTCATCGATGCCGGCGTCGTGCTGGGTAGCCAGAAATATCTTGCGGTCCCCGGTGAGCGCCTCTTCCAGTGCTCGGACGCTTGATTCGCGCCCCACAACAAAGGGCGTCATCATGTAAGGAAAGATCACCATGTCCCGAATGGGCATCATGGGGAGCTTGCGAAGATCGCCTTTGTCCCGGGTTTCTTTTGCTTGTGTCACGAGATTTCCTTTCACTTATCTCCTCTTATACAGAGGAAAAGGAACTTACGCCAATGCCCCGGATGTTGGGCCTTCAACCAATCAACAGAGCCTAAAGGGCCGAACAGGACGAGACGGGTGCGGGCACATCCGTGCACCGGGATGATTTGGGCGTCGGTGAAGGGGACGGGCTTTAGCCCGTCCGTATATGATCAAACTGCGAGGGCTTTAGCCCCTGAGGACTGCTTTCCTCGGATAAAATACGCCTCACCCGGCCTTCTCCAGCAGAGTCACGGAAAGGTCACGCTTCTGTACCATTTCGGCCGTGATGTCCAACTCCTTGATCTTCTTGTTGCTGGGGAGGTGATACATCAGGTCGAGCATCAGCTCTTCCAGGATCATGCGCAGGCCGCGCGCTCCAACCTTGCGATTGAGGGCTTCGCGGGCAACAGCACGGGAGGCATCCTCGGAAAACACCAGGCGCACACCTTCGTACTCGAAGAGCCGCTGGTACTGCTTGAGGATGGCATTTCTGGGCTTGGTGAGAATCTCCACCAGTGCTGCTTCATCGAGCTCGTCGAGAATGCCGATCACCGGCAGGCGCCCGACAAACTCAGGGATGAGTCCGAACTTGATCAGGTCCTGGGGCTGAGCCTGGCGCAGCAACTCTGTGTCGCGCTGTGCCGGCAAAACGCCCGCTTCCTGTGCATCTTTTTCGGATAGCGCCTTGAACCCCAACGCCTTCTTGCCCACCCGGCGCCCGATCAGCCGTTCCAGCCCGACGAAGGCGCCACCGCAGATAAACAGAATGTTGGTGGTGTCGACCGGGGTGAATTCCTGGTGCGGATGCTTGCGTCCGCCCTGGGGCGGAACGTTGGCCACTGTGCCCTCGAGGATCTTCAGCAGGGCCTGCTGCACGCCCTCGCCGGAGACATCGCGGGTAATGGACGGATTTTCGTCCTTGCGCCCGATCTTATCGATCTCATCGATATAGATAATGCCGGTTTGTGCTCGGGCGACGTCGCCATCCGCTGCCTGAAGCAGCTTGAGGATGATATTTTCCACATCCTCGCCAACGTAGCCGGCTTCTGTCAGCGTGGTTGCGTCGACGATCGCGAACGGTACATCGAGCATCTTGGCCAGGGTATGCGCCAGTAGGGTCTTGCCGCTTCCGGTTGGGCCTACGAGAAGAATGTTCGATTTCGAAAGCTCAACGTCATTGCCGCGCGTCCGGTTCATCTGGATGCGCTTGTAGTGGTTATAGACCGCCACGGCCAGCTTCTTCTTTGTCTGCTCCTGGCCGATCACGTACTCGTCGAGAAAGCCCTTGACCTCTTGCGGCTTGGGCAGGTGAGCCGGCGCCGCGCCGGGCTGCGTCTCGCCCCGGTCGTCTTCCAAAATAGAATTGCAGACCGCGACGCATTCATCGCAGATGTATGCCCGCGGGTAATCGCTCGGTGAGGAGATCAATTTAGCAACGGCGTCCTGCGACTTATGACAGAACGAACAACGGAGCGTATCGTCTGTTCCCCTCGGCGTTTTCATACTGCAACTCCTTTGGCCTGGCGGCCATTCAGGTACGTGGCCGGTCTATGATTTCGTCAATAATGCCGTACTCTTTTGCTTGCTGCGCGTTCATGATGAAGTCTCTCTCCACATCGCGTTCAATGCGTTCCAACGGCTGCGCGGTGTGTTTCGACATCAACTTGTTGGTGATCTCGCGAATGCGCAGAATTTCGCGGGCATGAATGTCAATATCGGTCGCCTGCCCTGAAAGACCGCCCATGGATGGCTGGTGGATCAGGATGCGGGAGTTGGGCAACGCAAAGCGCTTGCCCTTGTTACCGCTCATCAGCAGAAATGCCGCCATGCTCGCCGCCTGCCCGATGCAATAGGTGACCACGTCATTGCGGATGAACTGCATGGTGTCGTAGATCGCAAGACCCGCGGTGATAGAGCCGCCGGGAGAATTGATGTAGAGCTGAAGGTCTTTCTCCGGATCTTCACCGGAGAGAAACAACATTTGTGCGATCACCAGGTTCGCGATCTGATCGTCGATTGGCGTTCCCAGAAAAATGATATTGTCGCGAAGCAAACGGGAATAAATGTCGTAGGCTCGCTCGCCTCGACTCGTCTGCTCGACCACCATAGGTACAAGTGCCATGCGCTCCCTTACTTCTTGCTCGGCCGCCAGCATGTGTGCCGCGGTCTTGAAACTGCCCGCTTAACCTAGGACGCTAGTCTTTCATACAGCAGCGCGCCCATCTTCTCCCTACGTAAGCGTTCACGGATTCTAGCGAGGCTGCCGTCCTCAGTCAAACGCGCGCGCAGTGTCTCCACCGGTTCGCGCATTTGCAGAGAGATGGCTTGCAACTCATTCTCGACTTCTTCCTCGGGTAAGTTGATATTCTCCGCATCCGCAATGCGGTCAAGCAGAATAGAACCCTTCACCTCTGCGGTGGCGGAGGATCGCTGCGCTGCGCGCAGGCGATCAAAATCCAGATTGCGCATGTCTTCCGTGCGCATGCCTTGGGAGGCGAGCGCCCGTAGCCCGCGGTCAAGACGAGCATCGATCTGCTGCTGCACCAGTGATTCCGGAACTGGAAATTCAAAGCGCGTCACCAGTGCATCGAGCAGCCGGTTCGTGGTCTCAGTCTGTACGTGGCGCTGCTTGTCCCTGGCCAGATGTTCGCGTAGTTGCTGCGTAAAGTGCTCCAGGCTGTCATACGGCCCGAGCTCCTTGACAAAGTCGTCGTTCAGCTCCGGCTCGATCTTTTTCTTGATGCCCTTGACTTCGAGGTCATAGGCTACCCGCTTGCCAGCCAATTGCCGCTCACCGAAATCCGGCGGATAGCTCACCTCGAACTTTAACTGTTGGCCCGCAGTAGCGCCGCGCAGCGCGGCATTGAAACTGTCTAACGTGTTCGGTCCGCCGACCTGCACCATGACATCCTGTCCGGAGATCGGTTGTGGCGGGTCGCTGGGAACTTCCCCCTCTGCCGGCTGCACGCTGCCGGTAAAACTGATTTGCGCAAAGTCGCCATCGGCCAGGGGACGCTCTTCCGTCACCGGCTCCATGGTGGAGCGGGAGTCGCGAATGCGCGCCAGCTCGGCATCCACTTCGGCATCGGTCAGTTGATCAGAAGGCTTCTCCACCTTCACATCCTGATAGCCGTCGATGGAGAAATCAGGAAGCACTTCGAAGGCGGCTTTGAAGCGCAACGGTTTGCCCTCTTGGAGATCAATGTTGGTCACCTGGGGCTGAGAGATGGGCTTGAGTTGCTTCTCGGCGATAGCAGTGCGGAAGTGGCCGGGCAGAACAGCTTCCATCACATCCTGGCGAATCTGCTCAGCGAATCGGCCGCGGATGAGCGACTCCGGAACCTTGCCCGAACGGAAGCCTGGGATGCGCGCCATCTTTTTGTATCGCTTGGTGACTGCCTCAAAATTGCGAGTGACTTCTTCGGCGGGGATTTCGATTTCAACTTCCCGGGTGCAGTCCGGATTCAGGGTCGCGGTGCCATGGGAGTGACCCTCATGTTCCTGTCCGGTAGCTTCCTCGGCGGCGGGGGATGCTTCGCCAGTCTGCGGTGTGGTTTCGATCATTTCACTTGGACTCAAAGTACGTCTTCAGATTCGCTCCCTCCCGGCACCGCTGCAATGGCGAAAATGGACCATGCCCGGGGGAGCCTGTAAACAGCCTGCTTTCATCGTATGGGGCTTTGCCGGGAGGGTCAAACCCGCAGCGCAAGGAATGCGAAACTGCTATTAACTACAATACACCCTTTTCGGTTACCTTCGCGGCCTCTGGGGAGGCTCAGAGCTCGTCCTGCCGCGGTGTGCGTACGTGTGCAACAAACCGCGGATCGGCAGCCTGGTAGTGTTTGTAGTTGCGGCGTCCCTCACTGAGCGAGAGGTTGCCATTCACGGTTCTGCGCACCACGTCTGCGTCGCGGTCATCCTGCCCATCGTCCTGCCACCAACAGACCTGGCAAAGCTCCAGCGCCTCAGGCATGGACAACGTTCTGTATCCGCAGCACAAACACCGGGCCGCAGGCGTTCTTCGCATGCCACAAGTATGCGATGGATTGGGGCAAAACTGACTTGCCGGAAAGTTGGATCCAATTACTATGGTAACTGCTTGCTGACACTCGGCGTGAACAACTCCAGGCGAACCTTCCAAGTAACTGATTGGCCTGGACGCAGAGTCACCATGCCGGTATCCATGCCTTTCCATTGCTTGCCGAAAGGGTCTACATAGTTGAACTGATCTTCGATGGCGACGAAGGATGCATCTTTAGGGGAATACACCTGCACTGTCCTGATTTCCGGAGAGAGTGCAGAGACCGTCAGCCCGTAATTGGAATCAGGATCGATCAGCTTCACTTCTGCTGCACCCTCGGTCCGTTTCAGGTGGGAGAAATTATCGTCCAGAAAATGATCGTCGAGGGCCACACCGCCTTCTGCGTTGTAGTCGTACTCCGTGCCTTTGACCGGCTTGAGTTGTCCGGTAGGGAAAGCGTCGTTGTAGTTGTTTACCGCGGCCATCACCGCGGCTGGAATTTGCAGTCGCACCTGGGCGCGGTGGCCGCTTGGTATTTGAAAGTAGGGATGCCAGCCGATGGAGATCGGCTCCAGTTCCTTGCCCACGTTCTTGGCTGTGATGGTAGCGTCGACGGCGTTCCCGGTAAGCGCCATGGTCAGGTACAGGTCGGTGTCCGAGAGCCAGTGGCCGCCGAAATCTCCCGCGTGGATGACGCCGGTGACCGTCTGCCCGTCCGCGGTAGTTTGCGTCTGAAGATTTTCCACCTTAGCTTGAGTAATCAGGCCGTGGATGGCAACTGTGCGTCCGCCTGGCTGCTTGCTGGGGAAGTTTGCCGGCAGAGAGAGTGTGTGGCCGCGCCACTGCGTGACCACCGACTTGCCATCGGAAGACGGTTCGCCCAGGATGCGGTTGGGATAGGGAACCAGGAAGGCGCCTCCAAAACTGAAGGACAGATTGCCCAGCTGATCTTTGCCGGCGCCGTTGAGTTCGTCCGCCGCTTCTTGGATCGAGGGCGAATGCAGCAGCGGTATTTCCCCCTTGCCTGGTATGGCGGCGGTGACCTGAAACACATTCATGCCGCGTCCGGGGAGCAGGGTCACAGAGAGGAACTCCGGTTTGCTGCCGCTGCTGGTCGCTTTCCGCGCCAGCGTCAACACGTCCTCGCCTCCTATCTGGATGGCCGCTGGGGAAGCCGTTTGCACCGCTGGTTGCGCAGGCGTAGCCGGTTGTTGCCGGCAGCCGGCCGCAAGCAGCACAGACGTTGCCAGAACGCTCCCTAAACATTGTTTCCCTTTTTGCAAAAGCTCTCCTTTTTTCAGTCCGCCGTTGGCCAGCGCTGGACCGAAAAAACAAAAATCATCTTACTCTGTCTTTGCGCAGCGCCTTACAATCGGACATGAGCTCAATACCCAGGCCGAACGCTGCCGCAGGTCACGGTCTGCCTGTAGCCAATCCGGGTCCGCTTCCACCGCGACCCAGTCCGCTTGCTCTGTTCAATCAGGACGTCATCCGATGTCAACGCTGCGCCCGGCTTAGAAAGTATTGCGAAGAAATCGCCACCAGCAAGCGCCGCGCTTACCGGGACTGGGTCTATTGGGCCAAGCCAGTTCCATCGTTCGGTGATGAGCAAGCCCGCTTGCTCATACTGGGGCTGGCGCCGGGAGCCCACGGTTCTAATCGCACCGGCCGGCCCTTTACCGGCGATGGCTCCGGCGATTTTCTCTATCCAGTTCTCCACGAGGCGGGTTTCGCTTCACAGCCGAATTCCGTCTCGCGCGGCGACGGCATGAAGCTGCAGGATTGTTGGATCAGTGCTGTGGTCCGTTGCGCACCTCCCGACAACACGCCCAAGCGCTCCGAACTGGCCAACTGCTCATCGCATCTCGATGAAGAGATCAAGCTGCTGACCAATTTGCGCGTGGTTATTTGCCTCGGGCGTATTGCCTTCGACGGCTATTTGGAGCATATGGAGCGTACCGGCCAGTGTGAACGCAAACCGCGTTTCAAGTTCTCCCATGGCGCCGAGTACGCGCTTCCTGGAGAGCGCTACCTGATCGCCAGTTATCATCCTTCGCTGCAAAATACCAATACCGGCAAGCTCACCCGTGGGATGTTCTTCAAGGTCTTCGAGCGGGCCCGGGTTCTGGCTGATTCAGCCGACACCGCCCGGACGCTTCACCGCTGATGACCAATGGGGTGGTCATCCTGCTGGTGATCACGCTCATCGCCGTATTTCCGGCGTGGCCATACAGTCGCAACTGGGGCTACTATCCCAGCGCCGGTGTGAGTCTTGTTCTACTGGCCCTGCTGATCCTGCTGGTGGCGCGCACCGTTTAGTGCAATCTGCGACCTAAGACTGCCTTAAGGCCCTCCGGTCCTTGACGCAGGTCTAAAGGTTCCCCTGCCAACACATCCCGGCTGCCCCACATCTCGCTTGTTTTTCGCGAGATGTGGGATACCACCGCGCTCAATTTCACTTGTCCTATCTGAGCGAAAATCGGCGGGTTTAACCAGAAAATTACGATTTGAGTTTTTGGAGCGGGAGACGGGGATCGAACCCGCAACCAACGGCTTGGGAAGCCGCTACTCTACCATTGAGCTACTCCCGCCCGCTGCTACCCGCTTATTCTACCCTTATGCCCTCGCGCCGGCTCCGCACAATTTTGCACGTCCTCAGCGCGCTGGTGGCGGGAGCTGTGCTCCGCCTGTGGTTCATTCACGCTTTCCCCCAGATCCAGGGCGACTCCCTTCTTTATGCGGACATCGCCAGAAATTGGCTTACCCATGGCATCTATGGCCGCTCCATCCTTCACCCTGGCGGCCCGGCAACCATTACCCCAACCCTTGTGCGCTTGCCCGGATACCCCGGCTTCCTCGCCCTGTGCTTTGCTATCTTCGGCAAGCAGAACTATCTCGCCGTTCTCTACCTGCAAGTGGTAATTGATCTGGCATCATGCCTCCTGATCGCGGATTTCGTTCGCCGGGTCTGCGGACGCCATGCCGCAATGGCTGCGCTGTGGCTGGGCGCGCTTTGTCCTTTCACGGCCAATTACGTGGCCATGCCGCTTACCGAAACTCTTTCCATTTTTTGTGTGGCGCTCGGCCTCTGCGCTTTTGCCGCTGTGCTCGACCGGCCACGCTGGGGATGGATGCTGGCCCTCGCTTTTGCCTGGAGCTATGCCGCGCTCTTGCGCCCCGATGGCGCCCTTCTGGCCGTGGCCTTCCTGCCCGCGCTCGTTTTCTATGGCCGAACATCTCTCGGCTTAGCGCGATCGATACAAATCGCCTTGCTCTGCGGGCTGGTCGCGCTCATGCCTTTTGCCGCATGGACCTTCCGCAACTGGCACACCCTCCACGTATTTCAGCCGCTGGCGCCCCGTTCCGCTACCGACCCAGGGGAAGCGAAAGCAATCGGCTTTCAACGTTGGACCAAAACCTGGCTGGCCGACTTCGCCTCGACTTATGAAATCTATTGGAATGTGCCCGGCGACGATATCGATGTCCATGCTCTGCCTGCGCGGGCCCTGGAAGGAGACCAGCGCAAAACACTCGCGTTGATCCGGCAGTACAACGATGGCGATGTACTTACGCCGGAGATCGATGCCGCCTTTGGCGCGCTGGCCGCGCAGCGCATCCGCGCGCATCCCTTTCGTTATTATGTGACGCTGCCCTTCTTACGCCTGGCGGATATGTGGTTTCGGCCCCGAGTGGAGATGCTCAACATCGAGCTGCGTTGGTGGCAGTACCGCCTGCACCACCTGGAAACCGGCATTTCGTATGCCTATGGCGCGTTGAACTTGCTCTATCTTGTAGCGGCTTTGGTGGGCGCGTTTTACTGGCCACGATTTGGCACTGCCATGGTGGCTTATGTAGTACTGCGCTGCATGTTGCTGGCAACCCTCGAGGCGCCCGAGCCTCGCTACACCCTGGAGTGCTTCCCGATCGTGATCGCCTTCGCCGCCCTAAGTCTCCCATTCAGTAAGCGCAGCGTTTTTGAGGTAGAGTTGGAGCGATGAAATTCTGGGCGCTCCTCATTCTCCTTAACTCCGCTGCCTTGCTGCCCGCGCAACTCGCCATCCGCAGCGACGCTATGGCTGAGAAGCCCTTTACCGTGACTGGTCCGCGCGGCGCCCTGCTCGGCCAACAGGATGGGTCCTTCGAAGCCTGGATTTTTCCCTGGAAAATACTCAGTAACCTCCGCATTTCAGCCGAAATGAAAGACTATGCGGCGCCCATCGACGTCAACCAACAAGCGGCGACCATCGAGGTTCAGCCGGGGCATACCACCATTACTTTCTCTCACGCCAATTTCACCATCCGCGAAATCCTCTTCGCTCCGCAGGAAGGGCAGGACGGAGTTTTGGTGTTCTACAAAATAGAAGCTGTTCGGCCGATGACGCTGACGTTCAGCTTCACTCCGGAGATGAAACGCATGTGGCCTGCCCTCTCCGACGATCGTCCCGGCCCAGAGTGGGTAAAGAGCGGAACCTCGGGCTATTACATCCTGCACATGAACACGCCCGATCACGCCGCCGCGGTAGCGATACCAGGTGCCCAACCGGGTATTCTGCAGCCGTACCAGGAGCGCCCCAAGAATTATCCCCTGCAATTTGTCCTGCACTTCGATCCTGCGGTAGATACCGGCAAGCTTTTTCCACTGCTGATGACGACGGCCGATAACGTCGCCGAGGTAAAAGCTTTGGGGACCCGCTTAACGGCCCTGGAGGCTCAATTCCAAAGCCTCTACAGCCGCACCCAGGATTACTACGCACAATTTTCCGCCACCCACCTCAGCATCGATACTCCGGATGAAAGGCTGAACCAGGCTTTCTCTTGGGCGGAAGTGGCCATAGATCAGTTGCGCGTCGAGACCACGCCTTCGCACGCCGAGACCGCTTTGGTC
The DNA here is from genome assembly GCA_963805955.1 of uncultured Acidobacteriaceae bacterium. GTDB lineage: Bacteria > Acidobacteriota > Terriglobia > Terriglobales > Acidobacteriaceae > PALSA-350. Next base: position 49,134 of record CAWDVZ010000001.1, on the reverse strand, counting down.
GCCGGCTTTTATCCTTCCGGGGATTCGACCAGGCCCGGCTTCGGCTGGTATTTTGGCCGTGATGCTCTATGGACGCTGTACGCGGTGAATAGCTATGGCGACTACAAGCTAACCCGGGACGAACTGAATTTTTTGATTGCCCGGCAAAGTCCGGAAGGCAAGATCCCTCACGAATGGTCGCAGACCGCTGAGCTGCTGGATTGGAGAAGCCTGCCGTATGCCTACGCCTCCGCGGACGCCAATCCGCTTCTCTTGATGGCCGTCCACGACTACCTGAAGGTGAGCGGGGATGTTCGCTTTGTGCAGGAACATTGGAAAGCGCTCGCGCTTACCTGGAATTTCGAGTGTTCCCATGATTCCGACGGCGACGGCATATACGAGAACACCCAGGGGACGGGATGGGTCGAATCCTGGCCGCCCGGCATGCCCCACCAGGAGATCTATCTAGCGGCGCTCGACCAGCAGGCAAGCACCGCGATGGCCGAACTGGCGCGCAGCACCGGGCACAATGACATCGCGCAGCAAGCCACACAGCGAGCCGGCAAAATCGGGGTGGCGATCGAAAAGGAATATCTCCTTCCAGGCGGAGGGTTTTATGCCTTTAGCCGCAACGCCGATGGCACCACCGATCCCAGCCCAACCATTTACCCCGCAGTCGCTGCATGGGATGGCAGCTACCAACTGCAGCACGCCGGACCGATGCTGGACCGTTGGGCCGCGGCGGAGTTCTCAACCGACTGGGGGACACGCGACCTGAGTCCTACCGTGTCGTTCTACGATCCGATCAGCTATCACCAAGGCACCGTCTGGCCGCTTTTCACCGGATGGGTTTCGGTTTCTGAATATCGCCAGGGACGCACTCTTTCCGGGTACGCCCACCTGATGCAGAACGCCGGCCTAACCTGGACCCAGGATCCGGGCGCTGTCACCGAATTGCTTTCGGGGCAATACTTCGCTCCGCTGGGGCGCAGTACCTCGCATCAGTTATGGTCTTCCGCCATGGTGATCTCGCCCATCCTGAGAGGACTCTTCGGGCTGGAGTGGGATGCCGCGGCGAACAAACTCACCATTACCCCTAACCTGCCGGCACAGTGGGATAAGGCGGCGCTGCACCACCTTCCTTTGGGGGGCGGCGAGCTTGATCTGGAGATGACGCGCGAAGGGACTATGTTGACGGTGCGAGCGTCCGGCGCCCCCGTTGTTCTGGCATCGCACACGCCGGGTGCAAAGACGGCTGGAAACGTGCTGCGTATTCCGCTGCCCGCGGTCGAGGTCGGCATCGGCCAGGCTCTGCCCGAGCCTGGGGCGACTACACTAAAAATGAAGGTAATCAACCAGCAGCCAGCGCCTAACTCGCTATCGCTGACGCTCTGGGCTGCGGCTGGCAGTCATCAGACCATCATGTTGCGGATGAATGATTTACGCGCCAAACTTCACGTTGAAGGTGCACAGCTGCCGGCGCCCGGCAGCTCGTCTCTTCGCCCGCTGCAAGTAGATTTCGGTCCGGGCCAAGGCTATGTTGAGAAAACGGTGAAGTTCACGTGGTGAGGCGCCGTAGTTTCCTGCAGCTTGCGGTCGCCGCGGGCGCGGCAAGCATCGGTGGAAAGCGATTGCGGGCCCTCTCTGCGCTGGCTGCACCCCCCGTACTGCTCAGTGAATTCGGCTATCGGGATGTTGAGCTTGCCCCTTGCCTGCAGCAAACACAGTTTGAAGAAACCCAGGCAGTTCTGATGGGTCTGAGTGAGGACAGCCTCCTCAAGCCTTTCCGGCTGCGTGCCGGAATGCCCGCCCCCGGCGCCGATCTCGGCGGCTGGTATGACGAATTTGCTGGATACGACTATCGTCACGGGATAGACCACGGCTTCGCCCCTGCCGCTTCTTTTGGCCAGTGGATTTCCGCCTTGGCGAGAGGGTATGCGGCGACCGGCGCGGAGGACAAGCGTGCCAAGGTGGAGCGGCTGCTCGAGGGATACTCAAAAACAATCGGGCCCGCTTTTTACCAGCACTTTCGTTTTCCTGCTTACACCTACGACAAATTAGTGCAAGGAATCATCGACGCGCATCAATACTGTGCCCAACAGGATGCATTTTCCATCCTCGATCGCACCACCGATGCCGCGCTTCCGCATCTGCCGTCGAGGGCCCTCGACCGCGGATCGCAGATGTGCTCCCTGCCGCACGATACTTCGTTTCCGGGAGATGAGTCTTTCTGTTGGGATGAGTCCTATACCCTGCCGGAGAGTTTGTTCATCGCCTACGCGCGTGGGGCGGGAGAAAAGTATCGCGATTTGGCAATGCGTTACTTGAAGGATGATACCTACTTCGACCCGCTATCCCAGGGAAAGAATGTGCTGCCTGGATTGCACGCCTACAGTTATGCCAACGCGCTTAGCTCCGCCATGCAGGCATACCTGACACTAGACAGCGCCAAGCACCTGGCGGCTGCGAAGAACGCGTTTCAAATGATTCAGGAAACGCAGAGCTTTGCGACCGGTGGTTGGGGGCCCGATGAGATGTTTGTCAGTCCCACGTCGGGCAAGCTCGGGGAGAGCCTGACCAAGACCCACTACAGCTTTGAGACACCCTGCGGATCGTACGCGCATTTCAAGCTGACCCGCTACCTGCTGCGTGTCACCGGCGAGGCGCGCTATGGCGACAGCATGGAACGGGTCATGTACAACACCGTGCTGGGAGCCAAAGCATTGCAGCCGGACGGCCGCGCTTTCTATTACTCCGACTACAACATGACAGGCAGCAAGGTCTATTACCGCAATGCGTGGCCTTGTTGTTCAGGAACGCTGCCGGAGGTGGCTGCCGACTACCGTATCAACAGTTATTTTCAAAGTGCGGAAGGAGTTTTGGTGAACCTTTACATTCCTTCCACGCTTCGCTGGCAGCAAAACGGGAAGCCCTTTTCGCTCACGCAAAGCGGCAGCTATCCTTTTGCAGATCAGGTGCAGTTCACCTTAACCGGCGCGCACCATGCAGAGTTCTCGATAGCCTTTCGCATACCGGGCTGGACTCAAGAGGGCGCGTCGATCCTGGTGAATGGCAAACCAGTCCCGGTCTTGATCGCTGCGGGTACCTTTGCGAGCGTACACCGTACCTGGAAGAATGGTGATCGCATTGTCCTGACGTTGCCGATGTCTCTGCGCCTGGAAGCAGTGGATGAACAGCATCCCGATACGGTGGCTCTGCTTTTTGGTCCTCTCGTTCTTTTTGCGGTTACAGATGCGCCGCCTGCGCTTTCGCGCACCCAGTTGCTGGCCGCCACGCGAACCGCGAAGGATGCCAGCGAGTGGAGCATCGGTTCACTGCGCCTGCGGTCCTTTCCGGCCATTGGAGAAGAGCACTATTCGACCTACTTGAACGTAGTGTAGAGAAGTTCAGGTATTACACCCCGGACCCGCCACGAATCCAAAGGTAGTGTAGGGAAGTTCGAGTATCACTTCCCGGACCTGCCACGAATCCAAAGGTAGTGTAGGGAAGTTGGAATATCGCTTCCCGGACCTGCCACGAATCACGGGTGCCTACATCTCGCGAAAAACCAGCGAGATGTGGGGCACCCGTGATTCGTGGCAGGTCCGGAAACTCCGCCTCCTTGCTATATGCTTTCGAGGGGCGGTCAACTCTGACGCCGCACCCAAGGGGAGCATCCATCCTTTATGCACAGGGAGATCTCGTGGGCCAAGGGGATTCAAGCAATTTCCACTTTGTTCCTGCTGCTGACATCCGTTTGTGTTCATGCGCAAACACAAGTGATCGATCAGCTTTGGCAGTTCAGCCCCGACCCCAAGGCACAGTTCACGGTAAGCAACGTCGATCGCGCAGCAAAGTGGCGCCCGGCGCGGCCTTGCCTTTCCTGGAACGCTCAGTTCGACGACCTGCGCGACTATGCCGGCGTAGGCTGGTATCGGGTCAGTATTTCTTTGCCGCAGCCGCAGCCATCAACCCGGCAATTGATTCATTTCGGAGCCGTCGACTACCTTGCCGAGGTGTGGGTCAACGGCAAGAAACTGGGCGGCCATGAAGGCGGGTACACCCCGTTCACCTTCGATCTGACTGGAAAAGTTCATATGGGAAAGAACGAGATCCTGGTCAGGGTCTTCGACCCACCGATGCCGCCTCCTGTCCCACAGCCCTTGAAGAACTCCGGTCCTCCCAAGGAGGTGCTTCGCCCCAGTCCGGCAAAAAGTGAAGCCTTGGATTACAACGAGATTCCGCACGGGAAGCAGAATTGGTACGTGCAGACCAGCGGACTATGGCAGCCGGTTACGCTGGAAACGGTTCCCATGCGTTATGTTGCATGGGTGCACGTCACACCTCATAACAGCGGCGATGTAATTGTCGAAGCCAAGCTGGGCGGCAGCGCCAATGGAAAACCGCTGCAGGCAATGCTCTTCGATCCCTACGGCGTAAACGTGGCCCAGATCGAGCTTGCCGTGGATGGAACAATGGCCCGCGGCGAGACGCACCTGGCTCATCCCATGCTTTGGGATGGCGACCACCCCAACCTGTATTCAGTCGAGCTCAAGGCGGGTGGGCAAGTGGTGCACACGCGTTTCGGGTTCCGCGAGCTCACCAGCGCCAACGGACATCTTTTCCTGAACGGCAAGCCTTTCTACATGCGAGCTGCTCTCGATCAGGACTTCTACCCCGAGGGTATTTACACCCCGCCTTCCGCCGAGTTCATCCGGCAGGAGATGCTTACATCAAAGGCCATGGGATTGAACATGCTGCGCTGCCACATCAAAGTACCGGATCCGCGTTATCTGGAAGCGGCGGACGAGACCGGCATGCTGGTATGGTATGAGATTCCGGTGTGGAACGACGCCTACCATTGGACAGCGGAAGCGGCTCAGCGAGGTGTGGATACGTTTCACGCCGAGGTGGAGCGAGACTGGAACCATCCCTCCATCGTCATTCAGAGCATCATGAACGAGCAGTGGGGGATGGACTCGACGCAGGCAAACCAGCGAGCGTGGTTGCTCAATACATTTCGCGATCTCAAGCAGTTGACCGCGCCGTTGGGAAGATTGATCACCGATGACAGCGCCTGTTGCCGAGGCTTCCATCTGCAGTCGGATTTTGCCGACTGGCATAACTATTTCTCCATCCCCGACCACGCTGCAAACTGGGCAGACTGGGTACGGGAATACGCCGGCCGTCCGAAATGGCTCTTCAGTTCATATGGCGACGCAATCTCCACCGGCCAGGAGCCGCTCCTGGTTTCGGAGTTCGGTAACTGGGGTCTACCGCAGTTGCCTCCGCGGGACCAGCTGCCTTGGTGGTTCCCCCGCGGTTTCGGCGGACGCGAACTCACCCGTCCAGACGGAGTCTTCGACCGCCTGCACGGCTATGGCTTCGATCGTATCTATCCCGATTACAGTGCCCTTGCCCGAGCGACCGAAGACCACGAATACCTGGCGCTCAAGTACGAAATCGAGCAGATGCGGCAGCGGGGTACGATTCAGGGGTATGTCATCACCGAACTCACCGACGCGAATTGGGAAGCGAACGGGCTGATGAGCATGTGGCGCCAGCCCAAGGCCTTTGCCGAGGAGCTGGGCAAGCTGCAGCAGGACGACCTGGTGATGGCCAACTTTGCTACCCACAACTTCATCGCCGGGTCTTCCATCGAACTGCCGCTGGTGGTGTCGCATTATTCCAGCGCCGCTCTCGAAGGATCGACCATCCATGTGGCAAACCGGCGATGGGCAATCCGGAGTTGTGCCATTGGCCACTAATCCTGCGGCGGGCACGGTCGTCACAGGAGGCTCGCTGCACTTGAAAGCCGCAGCAGTGGGCGCCGCGACGCCGGAGTTTCTTCGCCTGCAACTCGTCAGCGCCGCCGGCGTGACCCTGGCGCAGAATCGTTACCGCTATGCGGTCTACCCCCAACCGCCGCCGGTCTCCGCAGCCACTGTGATCATCCACGATCCCCTCGGCCAGCTGCAGGGTTTGCGCGCGGCGCTCACGGCCAATGGCTTTTCAGTCGTTGAAGAGAGTGCGGACGCGAAGGCGTTGTGGCTCTCCTCTTCGCTCGATGATGCGACCAGCGCGAGACTCAGCCAAGGGAGCAATGTTTTGCTGCTGGCGGCAAGCCGGGAAGCTATTCCTCAGCCTAATCAACTGCGCATTGTGCCCCGCGCCGGATCCGACTTGACGGGAGACTGGGTGAGTAACTTCAACTGGGTTCTATCGTCCAGTCCGATTTGGCAGCCTATGTCTGCGGTGATCGATGGTTCTATTCTGGGGTGGGAGGCAGCCTCAGTCACGCCCGATTTCGTGATCGATGGATTGCAGGAGCAGGATTCACCCAGCGTGCTGGCAGGAGTCTTCTACGGCTGGCTCAATTCCAATCGTGCCTATCTCGCAGAACTCCGGCAGGGTCCAGGCCGTATGCTGGTTACGACGTTTCGTTTTCAGGCGTATGGTCACGATCCTTTCGCAACCATGCTGTTGCATCAAATGCTCGGGACGGCGGCAGCCGGTAAGACATAGCATGGCCTCTTCAGACGATGTAGCGATACGATATTCCGCAGCCAGCGAGCCGGCTTTGCGCTGCGCAGCGCCGGGGCGCGTTAATTTGATCGGTGAGCACACCGACTATAGCGGCGGGTTTGTTATGCCTGCGGCCATCGATTTTCGCACCATTGCCACCATTCGTCCCCGGACCGATGGACGGATTGTGCTCTTCTCGGAAAACATGAACGAACAGGTTTCGTATCCGGCTGACCCGTTGCCGGCCACGGCGAGACAACACTGGAGCGACTATCCCATGGGAGTCGCGTGGAGCCTGGCGCAGGAAGGAGTACGCGTAGGTGCCTTTGAGCTTTCGCTCGAGGGCAATGTGCCCCTCGGTGCGGGACTCAGTTCTTCGGCGTCGATCGAAGTAGCTACGGCATTTGCGTTGCTGGAGTTGGCCCGCGCTACGCTGCCGCTCGCCACCGTGGCGCTCGCCTGCCAGCGCGCCGAAAATGCCTTCGTTGGCGCACGCAGCGGCATCATGGACCAGTTCATTGCCTGCGCCGGGCAGCAGGACCATGCCTTGATGCTGGATACACGATCGCTCGAATATCGCCTGTTGCCCATACCTCCCCATGTGCGGCTGATCATCTGCAACTCCATGGTCAAGCATGAGCACGCGGGCGGCCAATACAATGCGCGCCGCGAAGAAGTGGAAGAAGGCACGCGCATCCTGCATCGTCGCATCCCTTCCATCGTGGCTCTGCGCGATGCCACCGAAGCACAACTCATGGAATGCAGGCAGCTGATGCCGGAAAATGTTTTTCGCCGCTGCCGCCACATCATCACCGAGAACAAGCGAGTGGAACTTGCCGCGTCCGCACTCGAGCGCGGTGACCTCGCGGCTTTCGGAATCCTCATGGCCGAAGCACATCGCAGCTTCCGTGATGATTTCGAGGCCAGCTGCAGCGAACTGGATACCCTGGTCGAGATTGCTTCCGGCATTCCAGGTTGTTATGGAGCCCGCATGACGGGCGGCGGTTTCGGGGGCTGCACTGTCAACCTGGTTGAGGAAAGCAGGGCAGACGAATTTCGCCGCGAGATCCATGCGCGCTATCGTGCCATCACGGGAATCGATGCCGACATCTACCTCTGCCGTGCATCGGCCGGCGCAAGACGGATTTCCTGAGTGACGCATTAAAGTCAAATTAAAAAAAACTCACCCATGCCGCCGCTATCAGCGTCTTTCTGTGACCTCCTTTTTCTGCCGCTGCATCTAAATATCTAAAGCATCATGGTTTCGACACACAATGGGAACTGGATCATTGGCAATCTCGGTTCCTTTGTGGAAAATAGAAGGTACCTTCGTACAACTTGTGGGGCATAGGGGCACCGCACAAGTAACCTAACGAGAGTATGCTTACGGCAGTAACCCGAGAGGTCCGGCATGATCACCCAATGTATGAATCCGGAGTGCCGCAAGGAGCTTCACTATCTTCGCAATGGGCGCGTGGTACGTACTACGCGTCGAATTGGGGCCCACGTTCAGGTTGAACATTTTTGGCTCTGCGGCGAATGCCATCTGGCCTACGACTTCCACTACGCGAACGACGGCCGAGTTTCCTTAGCTCCAAGGCCAAAATACGTCGCCAGCGTCCAGTCTGATCACGCTTTGTTGCTGGTGTCGTAAAATTTCCCGGCGACAATAATTTAAGGTATGGCTTCGGCATCTTCTTGAAGTCAGCCTGGTAGCAATTCCAACCCGCTTTTCCTCAAACTGCACCAGTTCTGCACACCAGCTCGCGCCTTGGGATCAGCTCAGCAGACTAAACTAGAGCTAATCCCATGGCTGAGTTCACCCACCTGCATTTGCACACCGATTATTCACTCCTTGATGGCGCCTGCGATGTCGAGAAACTGGTGGCGCACGTCGACAGCATCGGACAGAAAGCCGTGGCCATTACCGACCACGGCAACATCTACGGCGCGGTGCATTTTTTTGAAGCCGCAACCGCCAAGGGCATCAAGCCCATCTTGGGATGTGAGCTTTACATATGCCCCCAGGAAGACCATCGCGCTGCCCCGGAAAAGGATAAGTATCACCATCTCCTAGTCTTAGCGGAAAACGAGGAGGGGTACCGCAACCTGGTGCGGATTACTTCCGAAGCCTCGCTGCATGGCTTCTATCGCAAACCGAGAATCAGCAAAAATTTTCTGGCCAAGCATGCGCAGGGCTTGGTGGGATTTTCGGGCTGCCTGGCGGGCGAGTTGTGCGGACATCTAATGGCGGGAAAATACGAGGAGGCCCGGGCCTCCGCCGCCCAGTACCAGGACATTTTTGGGCGAGGAAATTTCTTTCTGGAAATTCAGGACCAGGGTTTGGAACTGGAAAAGAAGATCCACGCCGACCTTTTCCGTTTAGAGAAAGACCTGGATATTCCGCTCGTTGCCACCAACGACAGCCACTATCTTTGCGAGGACGATCATCACGCACACGAGGTGCTGCTGTGTGTGCAAACCGCGGATTCTATCCACAATCCAAAGCGCTTCAAGTTCGACACCGATCAGTTCTATGTCAAAAGCGCGGCCGAGATGGAACGGCTCTTCTCCCACGCTCCCGAAGTGGTCAGCCGCACCATGCAATTCGCCGAGCGTTGTTCGTTCAAGCTGAGTAAGGTCACCAATCCCTTTCCTGAGTTTGCTGTTCCTCCCGGACACACGATTGACAGCTATTTCGCGGAGGTGTGCCGGATCGGCTTTCGCAAGCGTCTCGATACCACCATTCGTCACCTGGGTGACCGGGGATTGCGACGCCAGCCCATCTCCGACTACGAAGAGCGGTTGGAGCGGGAGATCGACTGCATCAAGCAGATGAAGTTCGCCGGTTACTTTTTGATCGTGTGGGATTTCATCAAGTACGCGCGCGACGTCAACATTCCTGTCGGGCCGGGACGCGGTTCCGCAGCCGGATCGCTGGTTTCCTACGCCATGGAAATCACCGACATCGATCCCCTCCAGAATGCGCTTCTCTTTGAACGATTTCTGAATCCCGAACGCGTATCCATGCCTGATATCGATATTGATTTCTGCATGAACCGCCGCGGAGAAGTGATCGATTACGTCACCCGCAAGTACGGCAGGGAACAAGTAGCCCAGATCATCACCTTCAACACTATGGCCGCTCGCGCTGCGATCAAGGATGTTGGCCGGGCGCTCGACCTGCCCTACGGTGAAGTGGATCGTGTTGCCAAGATGGTCCCCGCTACCATCGGCGTCACCATCACCAAGGCGCTGCAGGATTCTCCGCAGATGCAGGAGGCCTACGACAAAGAACCCCAGGTGAGGGAACTGGTCGACACTGCCCGCAAGCTTGAGGGACTAGTCCGCGGAGCCGGTTTGCATGCGGCCGGCGTAGTGATCGCGCCCCAACCGCTTACCGAATTGGTTCCGGTTTGCCGCAGCAAAAACGATGAAATCGTCACCGCGTATGACATGAAAGCGGTGGAGAAGCTGGGCCTGCTCAAGATGGACTTTCTTGGGCTCACCACGCTCACTGTGATTGATGACGCTCTGAAGCTGATCGAGAAAAAGCGCGGAAGTCGCGCTCGATATGTCGCTGATTCCGCTGGACGACACCGAGACCTACGAGAAAGTCTTCCATCGCGCGCTTACTTCCGGAGTTTTCCAATTCGAGTCCGGCGGTATGCGCGACGTATTACGCCGGTACAAACCAGTTTCTGTCGAAGATCTGACCGCCCTCAACGCCCTCTATCGTCCGGGCCCGATCCAGGGTGGCATGATTGATGATTTCATCGAGCGCAAGTGGGGCCGCAGAGTCGTCAGCTACGAGTTGCCTGAGTTGGAAGCCCTGCTCAAGGAGACGCTGGGCGTCATCGTCTACCAGGAGCAGGTGATGCAGATTGCCAACGTGCTCGCCGGCTACTCCCTGGGCGAAGCCGACCTGCTGCGCCGCGCCATGGGCAAGAAAAATCCTGAGGAGATGGCCAAGCAGCGCAACCGGTTTGTCGAGGGAGCCATCAAGCGCAAGCACCCGAAGGATAAGGTAGTCCGCATCTTCGACCTGATGGAACAGTTTGCCGGCTACGGCTTTAACAAGTCGCACTCCGCGGCCTATGCGCTGCTGGCCTATCACACCGCCTATCTCAAGACGCACTACCCGGTGGAATTTATGGCGGCGCTTCTGAGCTCGGAAATTTCCAAGCCGGAGAACGTAGTCAAGTACATCAAGGAGTGCCGCGAGATGGGCATCGCCGTCGAGCCTCCCGATGTGCAGATTTCGGGCGCGGACTTCACGCCCAGTGCCAGCGGCATTCGTTTCGGTCTTACTGCCATCAAGAACGTGGGCCGGAATGCCATCGATTCGATCATCAGCGCGCGTGAGCAGAACGGTATCTTTCCTACGTTTTGGGAGTTTTGCGAAAAGGTAGATCTGCGCTTGATGAACAAGCGTGTTCTGGAATCACTGATCAAGGCGGGCGCACTCGACTCGTTTGGGCGCCGCTCTCAGCTCATGGCGGTCGCGGACCGCGCGATGGAGCGGGCGCTGCAGGCTCAGCGCGATTTGGTGGCCGGCCAGCACGGACTCTTTGCCAGCTTGGCCAACCTCTTCGAAAACGGGAGTAACGGCCACAAGAGCAATGATGACTTGCCGAACACGCCTGACTGGGATGAGAACGAGCGGCTGCAAGCGGAGAAAGAGGTTCTCGGCTTTTTTGTCTCTGGCCATCCGCTGGATAAATATGCGGAAAAGCTGCGCAACTTGAACGTGGTTGATACAGCGACTGCGCTCGAGATGAAGGCACCTCCGCCTGCGCGCCGTAGAAACGGTGGCGGTGAACCAGAAAACCTGCTGGCCATTGCCGGAGTCATTGTCGGCCTTAAGGTCGGCAAATCCAAACGCTCGGGGGAGATGTACGCGCAAGCCGCGCTCGAAGACACCGTGGGCAAGATCGATATCATTTGTTTCCCCAAGGACTATTCGCGGCTCTGTGAGAGCCTCAAGATTGAAGTACCGGTCCTGATCAAGGGCGTGCTGCGCGCAGACGACGATGAGTCAGCCCCTAAGCTTTCCGTATCGAGCGTGCAGCCGTTAGAGGACATCCGCATCAAGCTGCCTCAGAACGTGCGTATACGCGTCTCTCTGGAAAGCGCGAGCGAAGCCATGTTGGGATCACTGCGTGCCATGATCACGGCCGCGCCTGGTCCCGGCCGCCTCATGATCAACCTTGAAAGCCGAGGTGAGTATTGCGTCATGCTTGAACCCGAGGGGCTTTCCGTCGCTGCCGACCGAGGCTTTATCGAGCGCGCCGAACAGCTGCTAGGCCACGGCGCCGTGCAAGCCTTCGAATAGATTGCGCGACCCATCGGCCCTGGCCGGACGTGTACGGGTGCCCCATGTTCGCCCCAGCGTACATGGGCCGATAACGATTGTTTCAAATGCTTTCACTCCATGGGTCACGAGGTCTCTCTCCGCATAGAGGAGCGTTGGAAGGGGCTACGCCCCGTCTTTTTCGTCCCATGTACGCTGGGGCGAACATGGGGCACCTGTCTCCACACGTGTACATTCCGGAAAACGCTATAATCCAGAGGATCGACAGATTCAATGGCCATGCGGCAGGCTTTCCGCGCTGGCACCAGGCGATCGAAAGTCTCATGACCGAACCCGCACCAAATCCTGACCCGAACCAGGTTGCCGCCGAACCGACGAATCCCGCGTGGATCAAAACCGAACTCGCTCGGCACCCGCAGCGGCCCTACCCCATGGATTTCATCCAGCGCATTTTTACTGATTTTTCGGAGATCCACGGAGACCGGGCCTTCGGCGACGATCTCGCCATGGCTTGCGGCATGGCCCGCTTCCACGGTGAGGAAGTGATGGCTATCGGCAATCTGAAAGGGCGGGGAACGAAGGAGAAGGTACGCCGCAATTTCGGAATGCCCAATCCGGAGGGCTACCGAAAGGCGCTCCGCGCCATGAAGATCGCCGAAAAATTCCACCGCCCGGTGTTCACGTTCATCGATCTCACCGGGGCCAATCCCGGCATCGCCGCCGAAGAACGCGGACAGGCGGAAGCCATCGCGCGCAATCTGCGCGAAATGGCCCGGCTGCGGGTGCCGACCATCGCCACCATTACCGGTGAAGGTGGATCCGGCGGCGCCTTGGCTCTGGCGGTGGCCGATCGCGTTCTGATGATGGAAAATGCTGTCTATTCCGTGATCGCCCCGGAAGCATGCGGTTCAATTATGTGGCGGGATGCGCGCAAGCGAGCCCAGGCAGCGGCCGCCCTGAAAATCACGTCTGAGGATGTAAGCCGTTTGGGTTGTGTGGACGATGTGGTGCCGGAACCTCCCGGGGGAGCTCAAAATGATCCTGTAATGGCCGCCACGATACTGGACGAGAAGCTTGCCTGGCATCTTTCTGAATTGAAGGCCATGACGGTCGAAGATCGGATTGCGCGCCGCCTGGCTAAGTTCCGCGAGATTGCCCGGTTCTACAAGAACGCCTGAGGGGCCCGCATTTGACCCATTTCACATCTGCCGAGCGAGTACGTGCCTCCCGGATTTCCCGCACGCGACACCAAACACATCCACGTGTGCGGCTTTCATTAAGGAAAGCCGCATGAAATTCGCCAACGCCAACGAGCCCCACGGGAAAATCCGGGCCTTTGGCTACGTCATTATCGCTGGGATCTATTTCTACCTTGCCCAAAGCATTTCGCTTCACGCGGCCAACGGCCTTTCTACCGGAGTGTGGGTTCCTCTAGTCGAGCGCGGCGTTCTGCTCTTTCTGCTGGTGGTCGGCTACGCCGCCATGGCGCGTGTCTTCAACCGCCAGAGCGAACCTATCCGCGGTATGGGCCTTGTCTTCCGCTCCGGCTGGCAGCGCGAGTTCGGTTTGGGCGCCGCGCTGGGCTGGGGCATGTTGGTGGCGAGCATCCTGCCCCTGGTTCTCAGCGGCGGCTTGATCATTACTTTCTGGGCAATTCCGCGCCAGTTCGGGATTCTCGTCATTGATTTGCTGATCCTCGCTGTCGCTTCCCTGGCCGAGGAAGTGGCTTTCCGCGGATACCCATTCCAGCGGTTGATTGACGCCATCGGGCCGACCCTGGCGACCATCGTTTTTTCCCTCATATTTGCCGCCCTGCACATGTTCAATCCTGCCGCCAACCGGGCCAGCTTCATGGTCACCGTTTTCAGCAGCTGGCTGCTTTCGGTTGCCTATCTGCGCACTAAGGCGCTTTGGGTCTGTTGGGGCTGGCATTTTGCCTGGAACGCGAGTATGTGCCTTCTCTTTGGACTCCCGGTGAGTGGCATCACGCAGTTCTCACCCATCATTCAGAGTGATACGGTAGGTCCGGTCTGGATGACCGGCGGCGATTACGGTCCCGAGGGCAGTGTGGTAACTGCCGTCGTCATACTCATCGGCATCTTCGTTGTCATCCGGACGACCCGCGGTTTGGCCTATCTTCATGCCCAGCCCGTCATTGTGGCCGCCGGCATTCCCATCGACCTGGACGCTATGAGCAGCTCCCTGGCTCCCCATCATCCGGCCATATCCCAACCAGCCCCGGCCGGGAGCACGCTGGTTCAGATCGAGCCCGTTTCCTCTTCATCTCCGTCTCGCCTGCCTCCCCAGGAACCGCCGGAATAATGTTTTTAAGGGTACGGCCTTTAGGCCGTACGTTATTGCGAACCTAAAGCCGGCTTTAGCCACTGAGGGGACGATTCTAGGCGAATAGCCACTGCCCTCAGGGGCTAAAGCCCCGGTGTTGCTTCGGTCGCCAAATATGTACGGGCTAAAGCCCGTACCCTTCAGCTAAAACCCTCATTCCGAGAGGCTATTTGCTGTCCTGAAACTTTCCTCGCCTTGCGCATGAAAGGTTACTTGCAAATCACCTGCAAGTAGGACCATTATTGGCGTCATGAGGGAATCGCCATGGTTGGGTATTCCGCCAAAGAATTCTTTCCCGCCGCTGCTTTGCTCGCAGCCACCGCGCTTGGAAGTTGTGCTTTAGGCCACGCACAAGTATTCACCGTGCAGCGGGAGCACCTGGGCCCAAAAGAAGCAAATCTCACCACTGTCCAACCCACTACGGTCGCGCTGGGTACCAAGCCTCTTACGGAGCGAACACGGCAACAACTGATCCGTACGTTTCAGGCTGATGAGGCCTTCGCTGTGCGCCCCCTCCCGCTGGGCACGAAAGGCGTCGTGCTCCATGCCAACGGCCCACTGAGCCCTTCCGGAAGCGGCTACGCGGAGGAGTTGGAAAAATACGGGGTCTCGGCCAAGCCCGGAGACCGCGTGGTTATTACCAAGTTTGAGGTGAAGCCGGACCGGATCCTGTTTGAATTTAACGACGGTCCGGAAAAGCATCATCACATCTTGCAGCACATTGAAGTTGGGGGCATGGGAGGGGCCGTGCCGCTAGCACAGGATGATGGCCATGTTCCCATAGGCTCGCGGATGCTGCTGGTCTTCAACAAGTTTGTCCCCGAGATGACTGCTTCCCAGGTTCGCGGCCTGATCTCTCCCATGATCGACTTCTCGCTCAAGACTCCGGTTGAGGCGTTCGCCGACACGTTACCTCCCAAACTGAAGGCCGCAGTGCTGAACCACGATGTTCTGGTTGGCATGAACCGCGAGATGGTCTTGAAAGCCGTTGGCCAGCCAGACCAGAAGGTTCGCGAAATGGACGGGCAGATGCCGTTCGAGGAATGGATCTATGGCCAACCGCCGCACCAGGTTCAATTTGTCCGCTTCAATGGCAACCGGGTAATCCGTTTAGAGATTGCCGATGTCGGTCAGCCACCCATCATTCGCGACAAAGATGAGACCGACGGCTATTTTGCCGGCCAGTTTGTGAGACAGGTCCGTCTCGGGGACGCGCCTCCAACAGCGCCTAATCAGGAACATGCTCCCGCGCCCGCGCCTACCTTGCGTCAGCCGGGAGAAAAGCTGCCGGACGCGGTTGACAACGATCACCAGCTGAAGCCCGTGCAGTATCCGGACGACAAGAAACCTGACCCGATTCCTCCGCCGCCCGGTACCGCCCCTTCGCAGTTGGTAAATGTGTCCGATGCCCGGGGCATGAACTAGGCGAATGAGTCGTGTAAAATGACAGTTAGCAGCGCCTTCTGAGTCGCCCCAGAGACACGAGACCGTGAGCGAAAGAGGTTGAGGCGGGAGTGTGCACGGCCTGTTAGAGGAGAGATAGACAATGGCAAAAGTAGCCAAAACCGCCGACCGTTCGAAAATGATGGACACCACCAAGGGTGTTGAGTGTCCCAAATGCAATAAGGCGACGCGCATTGTGAAACGAGTTAAGGATCGGGAGCGCGGAGTTCCCGGAGGAGTTTACATCTCCTGTTCGGCCTGTGACTTTTACGAAAAGCTTTAGGCGGAGGCAATAGCCGCCTGCATTTGCGCCAATATGGCTCGCGCCGCTGCTCCCGGATCAACAGCTCGGGTAATCGGCCGCCCTACCACCAGGTAACTTGCACCCGCTGCCATGGCCGCTGCCGGTGTGGCTATTCGCCGTTGATCCCCGATGGCAGCGCCCTCGGGGCGGATCCCCGGAATCACCAATAGCGGCTCGCTGCCCAACCGGCGCCGCAAGCCGGTCACCTCGGCCGGGGAGCAGACAAATCCCCGAATTCCGTAGGCGAAGGCCATGGTTGCCAGACGCTCCACTTGTGCGGCCGCGCTTCCACGCACACCCGTCGCTTCCAACTGGGCCGCATCCATGCTGGTTAAGACAGTAACGGCCAGTAAGGTAAGGCCGGAATCGCCCGATTCTGCCGCGGCAGCCAGCATTTCCGGCCCGCCCGAGGCATGCACCGTGAGCATATTCACACCGAGCCGGGCGGCAGCCCGCACGGCGGACGCCACGGTGTTCGGAATATCGTGCAGTTTCAAATCAAGAAATACTGAGAAGCCGCGCCGCTGCAATTCGGCCACCAGCCAATTACCCTCGGCAATATAAAGCTCCAGGCCGACTTTGAACCAGCGCACCGCTCCCTCCAACCGATCAACCAAGGCGAGTGCCGCCTTGGCGTCCGGAAAGTCCAGTGCAACGATTAAGCGATCCGCCGTGACTTCGATCATCTCTGAAACTGGGCGGGCCAACTAAGCTGTGCGATTTGAGCTGGGCTGAGGGCTGGGTCAACCAGGTCCAGTCGAACATTCGCCACGCCGCGGAATCCCAGGATTCTGGCGGCCGCGTACGATAAGTCGACTACCCGGGATTCTGGTACGGGACCGCGGTCATTGACCCGGACTAGAACTGACCGATGATTGCGTAGGTTGGTGATCAGAACAGAGGCTCCCAGCGGTAGGCTGCGATGGGCACAGGTCATGGAGTTCATATTGAAAAGTTCGCCGCTCGCGGTAACCTGGCCCTGGAACGCCTTCCCATACCAGGAAGCCCGTCCCACTTGATGCCAGTGTTTGTGAGGCGGAGTTGCCACCGCAGTTTGCGTGTTTGCTTGCGGGGAATCGGGCTGGGCTTGTGTAGATCCGGGGCTGATGCAGATGGCGGAAAGTACGGCGCCTGCAAGGATTGCTGGAGCCAGATGCCAATGAGAATGGGTTGCGATCGTGGACATTGTTCTCCTATCTTTTATTGTAAGAGCGCTTCGGGCCTAAGTCATTATTTTCAATTACTTATTTGGGTTTCCTCCGGGATTTGACGAACTGTGACGCCTTTCCTATTAGACGGTATTTTGGAGCATTCTGTCGCGATAACCTCGGTCATTTCCTCACCAAAGTCATCCAAAGTGTCCCCCAAAACCCCATCGGCGAGCATACACTGGGCGGACGGTTTTTTGCCTGGAAACATGACAAAAATATTAAAAAAGCGAAGATTTCTCTGCCCAAAATGACCACCAGGCCGATAGCACTGACCATCGCCGGTTTTGATCCCGGGTCCGGGGCAGGGATCACTGCTGACCTCAAGACCTTCTCTGCTCACGGAATCTACGGCGTCGCCTGCATCTCGGCCCTAACCGTGCAATCGACCTTGGGTGTGCGTGCCGTCGAGCCGGTGTCAGCAAGCCTGGTGCGCCAGACGCTGGAGTGCCTGGCCGAGGATGTATCCCTATCAGGCATAAAAATTGGAATGCTAGGGAGCTTTGCCGTTTCGAAAGAAGTCGCCTCCTTTCTGAGCACGCAATCGCCAGGACGGATTGTACTGGACCCAGTGCTGCGCTCGACCTCGGGTACTCGTCTCGTCGATGTGAATGGCATTCGTCACATCCGAGAGGAAATGCTTAATCGTGTCGGATGGATCACACCGAACGTTGATGAATTGGCCATCCTTATCGGTGAAGGGCGGTTGGAGCGCGAACAGGTTCCGGCGGCGGCCGTCGAGCTCAAGGAGATGGCGGCCCGGCAGGGAAACCACGAGCTGAACGTGGTCGTCACCGGGGGGCATCTCGACCAGCCCGATGACTTTTTGCTCGACGCATCGGGGCAACAAAGTTGGCTCTCGGGCGAAAAGGTCGACACCAACTCAACACACGGGACTGGATGCGCTTTCTCGAGTGCTCTGCTGTGCGGACTTATTTCCGGCTTGGGCGGCCACCAAGCCGTCGCTGCTGCCAAAGCATATGTGACCGAAGCTCTCCGCACGGCGTTTCCGGTCGGCAAAGGGAAAGGGCCAATTAACCATCTCTTCCGTTTTGACCCGTAATAAGTGTCAATTGGGGTTTGAGAGTTATCGCAAACCTTTAGGGATTCAGCTTTGTGAATGAGGTTTGCTGTTTGTCACTCCTAACGCAGAACGGCACGACCGAAGCCGTGCCGTTCGTCCCTTGAAAAAGGACGGCGATTATCTTTGCGCGAGTTCGATTTCGAGGCGGGTGTTCTTGGCGAAGACGACTTCGTGTCCCCGGGCAATCCATGTGTCGTAGACCACTTTGCCGAACTCGTAGTAGGCAAAGCCGCTGATCAGGCCGCCATTCGATGCCGCGGTTCCGATCACCCGGGTCAACAGGTCAAGCCCATTGCTGCTCAATGCTTCCCTGATCAGGCCGGCGCCCGTGCTGTCCGACACCGCGGCCAGCGAACCAAGGGTGATGGGCGCCAGAAAGCGGTTGGCGCCGTTGGCCTTGATCTGTCCTTCGTTGTCGATCTGCACACGCTCGCTCTTGACGCTCTCGGCGGCGATCACCCGCCCGTGCACCACCCGCTCGTCGCCGGCAGGCAGTTCCGCTTTGCGGAAGGTCAGCCGTAAGCTGCCGTTGTGTCCGAACATCTCCGCCGGCTTAGCCTCAACGACGGTGCCGATCAAGTGTGTACCTTCAGGCAAGAGCAACTTTCCATGGGATTGGGGCGCAGTCGCGTCTGCTGCCTGCGCTGGATCGCTCTCGAAAAGGGGTTGGGTCAGCACTGCTTCGACCGGCATCCCAGCGGTTGCGGTGCTGGAGTCGACCGGATCGACCAGGCGAGCTTCGAGATTGCCTGTCAGCTTCAACTCGCCGAGGTCTGCGGCGGGAACCGGCGCCGGCGCCGTTTGTCCCACTAACTCCAATGGCTGCTTCAGTTCCGCATCATATTGGGTTCCTGCCCAAAGCTCCTGCGGATGCACCGGAATCTGTGCATAAAGGGCTTGTTTTGCCGTGTCCATCTTATGCGATGAGCCGAATTGAGCCGCGGTTTCCCGCTTGGTCCAACGAAAGGCTGCGGCGATGCGCTGTACCAGGGAGCGGCGCGGAGCTTCCTCGGGATTGGTCATGCGCACAATTTTGGCGGTGCGCTCGGTAGTATCGGTCTCGATGTCGAAGTGGCGCCCATCCGGGGTCTGGAGCTCGCTGAAGCTGACGTCGGCGTTCTTGAGGGGTGTGAGGTCGCCGTTAAACATTGCCGCCGTGCGCACCTGGCGGCTCACGGAATGCCTGCCGGTGATGGTTCCAAATACCTTGGTGTCAGCGGGAACGGCTACATGGTCAATGAGGTAAACAGGCTCGGTGAGATGGCCTTCAACCCTGGTGCCAACCTTCATGGGGTAGCTCTTATCGAGTTCCACTCGCAGAGGAACACCGGCAGGGATGAGCTCCGCAGGTTGCGGCGCCAGATCCTGAGCGAATGCTGATCCTGTGGTGGTGGCCACAGTCGCGGCGAACAATGCTGCCAGAGCTATCTTCATATCCGAAACCCTCCCGGCATACTAACGGGCAGATCACGCATCGCATTTCGCTTGACGACACCGAAAGCCATGTCTTTCTGTACCGTGACTTGGGGGAGGGCGGAAATGCGGCTTGGTCAGAACGGGCGGGCGGAAACGGGGCTGCGGTGGATTACCGCGACTTGGCTACCGGGACGACCATTCCTCTACCGATTTCTACATCCAGAGAGTAGGTTGTCCGGAGCGCGGAAGTATATCACTCGATAGTCGCAAGAATGTCCCAGAAAAAATCACCGAATAGTAACTAAGAAGCGACACTTTTCGATTGCTGTACGTCTCCCTCTATGACGAGGAACCGTCGAATATACCTGAGTGGCTCGTCTTGAGCCGCCATTTCACGTAAGTGATATTTCCATACGTCGGCTTTCAGGGTCCGGCGGGTGAACGGCTTGCGGGTCACTGTTACGATGCGACCCTCCTTGTCCCGCCGCGTATAGCTGGCCGCTGGAACGACAAAGTTGATCTGAGAACCCTGCTTCCAGAACGTCCGGGCAAATTCGTGGGCAAAGAGGAGAGAATAGTAGCGTCGCCCCTCGGCGAGCAGCTTCTACCGAGTCGTCAAAGCTGATCCAGTCGGGCTCGATCGCAGCCTGAAACCACTTGCGGAACTGGAAACCATTGGCGCGCGCCTGGCGAATAACGGTACGAAGAAGTTCCTGCCGAGTCATAGCATCTCCCGGTACTTATAGGGGAAGCCCGGATGCGTCATATTAAAACGTTCCTAAAAACGATGTATCTTTAGTTACTTATTTATGCGCCAAGAGTCCCGGTAATTACTACTACTTAATGAAATTTAATGAAAAAATCCGCAGCCTGCTGTTCCGTAAGGCTTTATCGCAGCTTGCCAAAGCTGGACTGGGAAAAACCAGGACGTGCTATCAAGCTTGGTTTAATCAAATTTACCGGCGTCTTGCTGCTCTTCCCAGCACTGATTCGTGGCGCCGTTACCACACCCTCGGGCGTGGATACGGATCCACTCAATTTGGATCCCCAGGTGCGCCAGGCCTTTCAGCGTTTCTACATCCTGGATTACGAGGGTGCGCTGTCACGGTTTGAAAAGACCCAGGCGCAGAACCCTGACAACCCGCTCGCGGTCGATTACGTGCTGGACGCGGTTATTTTCCGCGAGCTCTATCGCCTGGATCTGCTCGATACCACCTTCTATGCCCATGACGGGTTCCTCACTGGCAAACATGCCGTGGCCGCTGACCCCGCCGTGGCCGAGCGAGTTAACCTCTTATTTAACAAGGTCGATAGATCTTTCCAACCAGCGGCTTAGGCGAGCGTCCTGAGGATGTCGATGCGCTCTTTGCGCGGGCCTGGGCCCGCAGCTTGCATGCCGTCTACATCGGCTTGGTGGAACGGAGTTTTGTTTCCGCCTTGCACGTTGCCTTACAAGCTCGCAGTGACGATGAGAAGGTTCTACGGCTTGATCCCCGGTATATCGATGCCAAACTGGTAGTCGGCGTCCACCAGTATGTTTTCGGAAGCCTGCCTTTTGGCCTCAAGATAGTCGCGGGGGCGGCCGGCATCACTGGATCTAAGTCTAAGGGAATAGAAGATTTACGAGACGCCGGGGCACATGGGGTGATCGCCTCGGTCGAATCCCGAACCGCCCTGGGATTGTTCCTTCGCCGGGAAGCGAAATACGACGACGCCATCGCTGTCACCCGGTCGCTGACCGAAGAATATCCTCGGGATTTCCTCTTTCGGCTGGAATTGGCCAACCTGACCAAGGATGCTGGTCAGGGCAAACCGGCCGTAGCGGAATACCAGCAACTCCTCGAGCAGGCTAAGAAGCCAGGGTATTTTCCTTCCGCTCACCTGGAACTGGCATGGTTTGGGCTGGCTGACACCCTGCAGGGGCAGAAGAATTATGCCGAAGCCGCCGACGCTTACAACCAGGCCACCGCTCAGCCGACCATCAGCGTGGATCTCAAAAGCCGCTGCGACCTCAATTCAGGAAAGATGTATGATCTTTTGAATGAGCGCGATATGGCGTTACGCCAGTACGAGGCGGTGCTCCGCCAGGACGGCGACTCGGCGCAGGCCGATTCCGCCCGGAAGTATCTAAAGTCGCCTTTTACCGCGCACTAGGCTTTAATGGAGTTTGGAGGTGTTACATGGCTTCCTATTGTGCAGCTTGTGGGGGATCGCTTCCCGGGGGAGCTCGCTTTTGCTCCGCCTGTGGGAAGCCCGTCATGGAACCGGGGTTTACCGCCGGGCCTAGCCGCCCGTTGATGCGGCCGCTTGTCGGCAGAAAGCTGGCCGGCGTTTGCCAGGGACTTTCCAACCACCTCGGTTGGGACGTGACGTTAGTTCGAGTCATTGCCGTCGTGCTGGCGGTGTTCACGTTCCCGATCGGCCTCCTGCTTTATGGGGTTATGTGGCTGGTGATGCCTGAGGAGTTGCGTGCTCTTCCTCCAACGACGCATTTGGATCCCATCAGTTAAAGTCCCACATCAGGGTTCTGGGATGGAAGGGTCTATCAGCGACTGCCATTCGCGTGAGGCCTCTTGCCTTTGAAACTCGAGACCGGTTTCTCCAGCCGCCCCTTCTACTATCCCAAAAGCAAATCGGCATTACATTGTGAGCGTGTTTCTCTCGCTGATCTGGCGAAGAAACACGGCACACCCCTGTATGTTTATTCCGCCGGACAGATACTCGATCGGTATCAGCTCTTCGCAAATGCATTTGGTCATCGGGATCACCTCATTTGCTATTCGGTGAAGGCAAACTCCAATCTCTCTATTCTCAAGCTGCTTGCAGGAAAGGGTTCCGGATTCGATATCGTTTCTGGTGGAGAGCTTCTGCGTATCCTCGAGGTCGATAAGAAGGCCGCTCGTCGAGTCGTCTTTTCGGGTGTAGGCAAGACGGCAGCCGAGATCGATTTAGCGCTTGCGGCCAATATTCTGATCTTCAATGTGGAGAGTGAATCTGAGGTAGCCCTGTTGGTCGAGCGAGCGAGCAAGCTTCGGCTCAGGGCTCGGGTCGCCCTGCGCGTCAACCCAGACGTTTTTGCTGAGACCCATCCTTATATATCCACGGGCCTGCGCGAGCACAAATTCGGTATAGATATCGGGGCAGCTCGCCCCGTTTACCAGGAAGTAAAAAAATCGCGTTACCTGGACCCGGTCGGGATCAGCGTCCACATAGGGTCTCAGATTCGGGCGGCCGCCCCTTTCGGCGCCGCGCTGGAGAATGTAGCCGATCTCATCCGTGAGTTGGCAAGCGACGGCATTCAAATCAAGCTAGTCGATGCCGGAGGCGGGTTGGGAATCGACTACCACGGGGCATCGGATCCGGTAGCTGAAATGGAAGGCTATGCGACCGCCGTCGACCGCGCCCTAAAAGGGTTGGAAGTACGCCTGCTGCTTGAGCCCGGCCGGTTCCTCGTCGCCCAGGCGGGGGCCCTTCTGGCTCGGGTTCTCTACGTCAAGGGCGGAGGCAGCAAAACCTTCGTAATCACCGATGCTGGGATGAATGACCTCATCCGGCCTGCCCTGTATCAGGCCTACCACGAGATTTTGCCCGTCGTCCATGATCCGAAGGCTCAAGCCATGGTAGTCGATCTTGTTGGTCCGGTTTGCGAGACGGGTGACTTCTTTGCCCGGGACCGCACGATGCCCACAGTGAAGGAAGGTGATTTGGTGGCAATTCTCGATACCGGTGCCTACGGCATGTCGCTGAGCTCAAACTACAATTCCAGGCCCCGTCCGGCGGAGGTTCTCGTCGAAGGAAAGCGCAGCCGGCTGATCCGCAAAAGGGAGACCATCCGCGACCTCATAAGGCCAGAGACCCCGTTCATTTAGCGGGCTCTGGTTCTCTGACGACGGACCCGTCCGTCGTTTGGGAGCAAGGCACCCAAACGGCAAAAGGCCCGGGCAATTGCCCGGGCCTTTTGCTTAGTCTGCAGCAAGAGTCTACTGCGAAAGGGAATGAACCGAAGCCAGGGTTTCGCCCGGCTCGGCCGACTGCGCCTGGGTGGTTGGTTCCTCTGGTACTGCGGAGCCGCCACTGGATAGGCTGCGGCCAACCGCCGGGTCCTGGCTGTGATTGGGTCCCAATCCCAGGCTGATCAGGGCGCGACTGTCAGGCGTTAGCTTGGTCTGCCAGCCGTGGTCAGATTGATATTGCCGCATCGCCACCTGGGTTTCGTTGTCCCAATTTCCGCTCGGCGTGCCTTTGAGGTACTTCTGGCGAATCAGCGCGTTCTGAATTTCAGCAGCCCGACTGGAGTCAATGGCGCGCTGACCGTGAAGGTGGCTGACTTCTTTCCTTTTGCCCTTCTTCGATGAAGTCATCTTCGAATGGCCGGACGTCGGCGCGCGATGGGTTCGGCTGCCGAATGCCGGGGTGATAGCCAGCGTGGTGAGCAACAGTACAATCTGGCCTTTTCGGAAAGCAGGCATGCATACCTCGTGTAGGGGAATTCTTACTTCTCGACACACTAAAAGAACATCGGCAAGATTGCAATGCAAAGAAAAGCGTGGGGCCATATTTAGCCCCCGCAGGTAACGGTTACCAGGTAAATTGTCCAACTTTACCCGGTAAACCCTTTGTCCCTATTACTTTATGGGTAGGCCCGTAACACGTACCGGTAAAATAGCTTAGGGCAGAGTTCCTCCCAGATAGGTCCCGCCGGCCGATGGGTTTCGCGAGTCGACGACCCGGAAGGCCACATCCTGGCCCGGCTTCAAAGCAGAAACCAGCGACTGGAACTGGTCAAGGCCCGTTACTGGCTGTTTGTTGATCTCCGTGATGACCAGCCCGGCCGCCAATCCTGACTCGTCGGCGAAGGAACCCGGCTTCACCTGGGTCACCACCACACCATGAATCCCCTTTGCCGCAAGAGGTCCAGGCACGGCCTCCACGGTAATGCCAAGCTTGCCTTCCGAGGCGTTCGGTGCGCTTTCCGGTCCATTCTCCCCATTCTGGGAGACAGGTTGTGCGGCATAAAGTTTCGCCCGGTCCGCGATCGTCAGGCTGGCGTTTGCCGTCTGACCGGCGCGTACGTAGCCCAGGTGGACTGTGCTTCCTGGTTTCCGAGCCGCAATGTCCGTCACCAGGGCGTCGCCATCCTTAATAGGCTTGCCATCCACGGTGGTGATAATGTCGCCCGCCTTCAGTCCCGCCTGGTCAGCAGGTCCGTGCGGTGTGACCGCGTTGATAAGCACGCCGGCCTTGAAACCGTAGACCCTTTGCACCGCGGGAGGAAGATCGCCCCTGAACTGAACGCCGATGGAACCACGGATGACCTTGTGTTCCGGCCCAATCAGATCGTTGTAGACCCCGATCACCGTGTTGGACGGCATGGCAAAGCCAATGCCTTCATAACCGGCAGACTGGGTCAGAATCGCGGTGTTGACCCCAATGACCTGATCGGCCATGTTGACCAGCGGTCCCCCCGAATTGCCGGGGTTAATGGCCGCGTCAGTCTGGATGAAATGCTGGAATTGGCCCGCCGCTCCCTTTTCGATGGTTCGGTTCTTCGCGGACACGATTCCGGCCGTAACCGTCTGCGTCAGCGCGAACGGGCTGCCGATCGCAATTACCCAGTCACCTACCTGGCCGGCGTCGGAGTTTCCCATCTTTACAGTGGGCAAGGGCTCGGTGGTGGTAATCTTCACCACTGCCAGATCCGTATCCTTATCTACTCCCACTACCTTGCCGGGACGCCCCTGAAACCCTTCGGGGTCCGTCGAAAGCTTGACGTAAATTCGATCCGCCTTCTCCACCACGTGATTGTTGGTGATGATATAGCCCCGGGGATCCACGATGAAGCCGGAGCCCAGAGACTCACGCATCTGATCACCCTGTTCGGGGCCGCCTCCTTGACCCTGGCCGCCGAAGAAGCGGTTAAAGAAATCCTGAAAGTTCTGGTCGGGTCCTGGACCCTGATCCTGGTCGCCGCCATTCTGGTCATCATCACCGCCCCCTGGGGGAACGGCGGGCGCCGCGTGAGGGTTGCGGCGGCGGGATTTCGATTCTTCCTGGGGAAGCGTCTCAGTATTGATGTTCACCACAGCGGGGCCGACATCCTTGGCAATCTGCGTGAACGTGGTCGACAGGGAAACCGGATTGGGAATCTTCAGCGGGGTGGCGTCGGAGCTATCGAGTTGTGTCTTTTCGTTTCCGCGAACACCGTGGACAGCAACAGACCCGATCACGATACCGGCCGAGAGCGTGCCAAGAATAACAAAGGTTGAAGCGAGACGGCTTGTGCGTAGCCGTTCGAGCAGCGGTTTCATCTGGGTCTGACCTCGTTGGTAGGGAAGCATACAACGGCTGGCGGCTCTAAGAGGATGGCACCACTGTGTGCTCTCACTAGTATAGCCAAAAGCCGATCATTGGGATGGCCAGCGTGTTGCAGCGGTTGGTGCCGCAGCAACATTTATTAGACTATTAGACGCAACCGACGCGCTATCGGTCACAATACAGACCGATTACCACTAAGCAGCGGGCGCCAGCCCGGTCGGGGTGTCCCCTTCTCCCCCCGCTCCGCTACTTTGTATCAGGGCCCGACTTTAGAGCTTGAGAAAAACGTCGGCTGTTGAAGGGTACGGGCTTTAGCTCGTACGTATCCGATTGAAAACAGATCCGGCTTTAGCCGCTGAGGGCCGCTTTTTATCCGCAACCGCGACGTTTTCCACAGCCTCTAAAGTCGTGCCCTGATACAAAGCACAGAGCGCGG
Source organism: uncultured Acidobacteriaceae bacterium (assembly GCA_963805955.1). GTDB lineage: Bacteria > Acidobacteriota > Terriglobia > Terriglobales > Acidobacteriaceae > PALSA-350. The sequence goes on along the minus strand of CAWDVZ010000001.1, from coordinate 22,767 downwards.
ACTGGAGAGGGACCTGCGGTCGCTCTAAAGGAAGGCTCGCTGTACTCCGATTTCACGATTTGCTGGCACCGGCAGGCGTTTGGGCGACGTGATCCAACGCCAGCAGCAGCAAAAGAAGAATGCGCTTGAGCGCCAGCTCGCGGCCGCTGGCGTCATACCACTCCCCGCGGGTATGGATTCCACCGCCGTCTCCGCCCGCGCCGATGCTGAGCGCCGGGATACCCAGGGACAGGGGGATGTTGGCGTCGGTAGAGGCAACGCGCGGTTCGGTGCGTATCCCCAGGTGCCGGTCCACGGCATGCAGGGCCTCCAGCAGCAGGGAATTGTCGCTGAGCCGCCCTGCGGGGCGGTCGCCAATCCGCTCGATAAGAAACTGCACCGGTTCAAGACCCGCTTTATTGCTGCCCATCCGCTCATTGGCCATCAGCACCGCATCCTCCACGGCGCGATGCAGTTCCACCTCCAGCCGCACCAGCTGCTCCGCTTCCACACTGCGCAGGTCAAAACGAGCGGCGGCAAATTCGGGAATGGAGTTTACCGAGCTGCCACCTTCCACGGTGCCGATATTAAGTGTGGTGCGTGGAGAGGCCGGCAAAGCAAATTCACTCATGGTTGTGATCGCCCGGCTGAGCACCACGATGGGGTTGGGAGTGCCCGCATCCGTCCAGGAATGGCCGCCAGGGCCTTTCACCGTGACCAGGTAGCGGCGGCTGCCGAGTCCCTGGGTCACCACCACCTCGCAGCCGGCGCCGTCCAGCACCACATTGGCGCCGATTCTCTCCCCCCACGGAGAAGCTCCATAGAGGTAGCGCATCCCGCGCAGGTCGCCTTCGCCTTCCTCGCCCACGTTGCCGGCAAACAGCAGGTCGCAGGGAAGCTCGATGCCACAGCTCCCGAGCGCGGCCGCCATGGCCAGAATCCCGGCTACGCCGGCGCCGTTGTCGCATGCCCCCGGAGCCTCCAGGCGATTGTGCTCCACCAGCGGGGTAATCGGAGTGTGGATAGGGAAGACTGTGTCGATATGGGCCGACAGCATCACACACCGTTCGCCGGCCGACGACCGATTGCCCGGATAACAACCAAGGACGTTACCTTCCGCATCGATCTCAACCCGCTCCAGCTTAAGTTCGCGGAAGCGTTCGGCCAACCACTCGGCTCGCTTCCCCTCGCCAAATGGAGGCGCCGCGATCGAGACCAGTTCCTGCTGCCACTGCATCATCCTGCGATCGTGCAGGTGGAACCACTGGAATGCCGCGTGAACGCGCGGCAGCGAAGCCAGTTGACCAATGCGGGAAAAAGCTGAGTGGGTAAGGGCGCCCGGCATACCAGATTCCTCAGAGTAGCATCCTCTCTGCCCGTCAATGATTCGATGTAGTCCACGTTGATCAGGAACAGCCCTCGTGCCGGTGCTGTCGGTCCTGCTCGATGGCGGGTACGGGATTCGAGAATCACAGGAATATCCGTCTCGCCGAGATTTCCTCGTCCCACCTCGAGAAACGTTCCCACCAGGTTCCGCACCATGTGGTGAAGAAACCCGTTTCCGCGTGCGCGATAGAGAAGCAGTGGAGGTTCCTGAACCCAATGCGAAGCATGGAGGCAGCGCACGTTGCCGCGTGAATCGGAGTCGCTGGCGGCGAAAGAGGTGAAGTCATGCTCGCCCAAAACCAGTGCGGCCGCTCGCTGCATAGCCTCCACATCAAGTGCTGCATTCAATGCGTAAAGATAACGGGCTTGCCAGGGCGGACAAATCTCTCCGCGAAAAATTCTATATTCATACGTTTTTGCCTGCGCGCGATGCCGCGCATGGAAATCGCTGCCGGCCCGCGTTGCGCTGAGCACGCGGATAGAGGCCGGGAGTGTGCGGTTGAGCGCGCGGGCGAGATTCGCCTCCGGAATCGGTGCCGCCAACGCAAACGATGCCACCTGGGCAAGGGCGTGCACGCCTGCATCCGTGCGGCCTGCGCCCTGGGGCAGCACGTCTTCGCCGGTGATTCTGGCCAGTGCATCGCGCAATTCGCCCTGCACCGTCACCCGGTCGGGTTGCACCTGCCAGCCGTGGAAGTCGGTACCGTCATAGGCAAGCACCACCTTCCACATAAACGTATCAGTCTGCATTTCTCACCAGGGGCCGGAGATCATCCCTGCGATATACTCGCCAAATCTGTGGAACGAATCGCCCATGAAGACCGTAATTAGTTCCAGGGCCAAGGAAAACTAGAGTCATCGGGCGATCATGCCGCATCTGCCATGCTAGCTCCTAACTATTTAGACAGAACGGCAAGGGCCTGAGGCCCGAACCCCGAGATTTTGACCTCAAGATGAAAAATTCAGAATCCCGTCGCAATTCCTATTGTCTTTCCAGGCCGATTTTGATGTGGTCTCGCCGGCATGGAAGGCGGTTGTTTCTTAAACTTCAGGCGACCGTGGCGATCATCTCCGTGCTGAGCGCGTATGTGCCGGTGCCGGCAATGGCACAGCAACCGGCGGAGGGCGGCGCTGCGACTCCGCCGGCCGTAGGTCTTCCGCCGGCGCCCGCGCCCAATTACACCGAACCGCTGTTCATGCGGCCGAGCGACAAAGACTTCACCAAGCCCCACCAGGTTTTTCCCAACTACCTCAAGACCTGGGAACCCATTACGGTAGCGGCGCCGGTGACGACCAATTCCCAGCGTCTGGATGCGCTGGTGCACAACGGGAAGATTTACCTGAGCCTGGCCGACGCGATCGTTCTCGGCCTCGAGAACAACTACGATATCGCCATACAACGCTATAACCTCGACATTGCGGATACCGATCTGCTGCGGGCCCGGGCCGGGTCAAATCTTCTGGGTGTCAGCAGCGGCCTGGTCGAGGGTACGCTGGGTGGCGGGACCACTGCTTCGACCTCCCTAAGTTCCGGCGGGGGGCCGGGCGGCACATCGACTGCGGTTGGGGGCGCGGGTGCTGGTGCTCTTGGCATCGTGTCCACCACCAACGGGACCGGCCCTCAGCCCGAGGTCATGGATCCTGTTCTCAGCGGAACCATACAGCTGGAACGGACAACCAGTCCGGAGCCGACACCTTTTGCCAGCGGCGCCCCCACCTTGAATCAGAACACTGACCAATACAATTTCACTTACAACCAGGGCTTCATCACCGGCACCGCGCTTCAGGTTGGCTTTAACAACAGCCGCATCACCAGCGACAGCATCTTCAACGCGTATAGTCCGGAGTTACAATCCACCTTCCGGGCTACCGTGACCCAACACCTGCTCAATGGCTTTGGTCCGGGCATCAACGGCCGCTTCATCCTCGAAGCCAAGAATGACCGGCGTATCACTGACTCCGCGTTTCGCCAGCAGATTCTGTACACCATTAACCAGATTGAGAACATTTACTGGGTTTTGGTGGGCGACTACGAGGATGTGCAAGCGAAGCAGCGTGCTCTGGAGCAGTCCATCACGGCTGGCCTCGGACAATCGCAAGCAATTGCAGATCGGCACGCTTGCCCCGCTGGACGTTCTGAATGCCGATAACCAGGTGTCTACCGATACCCAGGCGCTGATTACGTCCCAGACCAACCTTGAGTATCAGCAACTGGTCATGAAGCAAGCGATCAGCCGCAATTTGAGCGATCCGGTTTTATCCAGCGCCCCGGTCATTCCCACGGATCGCGTTTCGTTGATCGAAATGCCGGAGGAACGGACGGCGGTTGAGGAGCTGGTGCAAAAGGCCTATGCCAATCGTCCAGAGATCGAGCAGCAAATTCTGAACCTGCGGAACAACGAAATCACGCTGAGGGCGGTTAAGAACAACCTGTTGCCGACGGTAGACCTCTACGCCTTCTACGGTGGGCAGGGTTTGGGGGGCTCGAAGAGTCCGTTTTGCTCGACTGAGTTTTTCGGCGCCGCGGCTTGCGACGTTCCCACGGTCGGCTACGGCACGGTTTTCACTAACCTTTTTAATAGCTCCGGTCCGGATAAGGGAGCGGGTGTCAACGTGAATATCCCGCTGCGGAATCGCACCGCGCAGTCGCTGCAGGCTCGCGCTCTGCTCGAATATCGCCAGGCGGAAATGCGGCTGCAGCAGCTCTATATTCAAGTGCGCATCCAGGTCATCAATGGACAGTATGCGCTGACCAACGACCGGGCCGCGGTGCAAGCGGCGCTGGCTGCGCGCGAGTACAACTTCCAGTCCTACCAGGCGGAGGTAAAAAAACTGAGGTTAGGCGCGTCGACGACCGCGAATGTGTTGCAGCAGGAACGGAATCTCGCCACGGCCGAGAACAATGTCATTTCCACTGAGGCCACGTACGCGAAAGACCGTGCCTCGCTGGAACAGCTCTTGGCCCAGACTCTGGACCAATATGGGATTCAGCTCTCCGATGCAGTCAGCGGCACGGTAACGAAGAATCCGGTGATTCCAGGGTTGGAACCTGCAAAGGCGGCGCCGGAAGCGAACGTACCCGGTCAGCAGCAGCAACTGCAGCATACCGAGCAGATGCCCCCGTTGCCGGTGATGCCGCCGCAACCCAAACTGACACCACAAGAGGAGCAGAACCTGCCCCCGCCGCAGGAAGCGCCACCACCTGCCACGCCGCCACAGTAGTGGCTGCTTGTTGACCTATCTGACACAACCTCTGTGCCAGGTGGGGTTAGGGAGCTCCGCCACGCTTAGTCCCGCAGGGACGGCTGAGAATTACCCAGGACGTCAGTCCTGGGTTTGCTGCACCCTTGAAGCCGTGAGGACACCGGCCATTTTCAGCTGTCCCTGCGGGACTCGTCGTGCTTTTTGAGTGCTACCCAGGACTGCCGTCCTGGGCTACATTCAGCCGTCCCTTCGGGACTTTTCAGATCGGGCTAATTGCAGGAGAGGTTCTACCTAGCCCCCAAACGAAAGTCCGGAGGACTTGGCAACGCCCTGAATGTACTCGCGACCCCTGGTGTATTCCTCTTCACTGTGCAGGTGCTCCAACATCAGCGGAGCATCCGTTCCAAGTTGCGACAGTTCCTGCAAATAGGTTTTGTAGTCGATCAAACCAGTTCCGGGAACGACCTCCTGGATGCAGACCTGGACCCCAGGCCCCCACTGCAGGTCCTTGGCGTGGCATGATTTGATCCACGGACCCAGCTTGGTGAAGCACTCCCGGATGACAGCGCTGTTGTTATAGAAACGAACTGGGCTGTTCATGGTGTTGCACACATCGAGATGGACGCCAAACGCCTTCCGGTCAACAGCCTTGACCAGTTTCACGTATTCGTCCGGGTTGCTGGGAAAGCTCCACGGCATCATTTCGATACTGAAAAAGGTCCGCTGGGGCTTGACGGTGTCAATCAGTTTGCGACAGTTTTCGACCGTGGCATCCACAAAATCCTGGCTTAGATTTCTGGGATTCTCTCCGTACCAGACCTTCGGATCATACGAACCCGCGATGTCAACACAATTGCGCGCGCCCAATAATTCGGCCACCGCCAGCTTCTCAGTGACGTAAGTCATGTTACTTCGGCGTTTCTCGGGATCTGGGTCGAGCATGTTCTTCCACGCCCCCACTTCGGCGATCGCCACATCCTGGCGCGCAAATTCTTTTACCAGGCCGGCAATGCGATCCGTGTCAGTTACAGAAAGGTCGCTGGGAGCATAAGCCGCGCGATAACCAAGATCCCGGTGCGCTTTGGCGACCACGGCAGGATCATCCGATTTCACGAAGACCGGGCCGCCCAGCCGCATCGCTTTCCCGCTGCTTGGCCATGCGCGGCAGGCCATCGCTCCGGCGGCCAGGCCCAGGAATGTCCGTCTGGACACTTTCCCCATAGGTAACATGACTAACGTTCCGCAACCTCGTCCAGCAGGCGAAAAAACTCCGGAAAGGAAATCGCAGCAGCATCCGCGCCGAGGATAAGCGTGTCCCCCTCGGCGCGCAGAGCGGCCACGGCGAACGCCATGGCAATGCGATGATCCCCATCCGAATCAACCACCGCCCCGTGCAGTTGCTGGCCTCCCGGCACGTCAAGGCCGTCCTCGAACTCCTCCACTATGGCGCCCATGGCGCGCAGGTTCCTCGCCACCAGGGCGATGCGATCGCTCTCCTTCACCCGCAACTCGCGTGCATCGCGAATACGGATGCCCCCACGGGTATACGGCGCAATCGCTGCCAGCACCGGCAGCTCATCGATCAACTGCGCCGCCAGCGATCCACGAATCTCCGTGCTGCCCAAGCCTTGCGGTGGGGCGGCCAGCTGCACGCTGCCTATCAGTTCACCCTGGTTCTCCTCCAGGTTCAGCACATTGATCTTTGCCCCCAGCGCCGTCAACACATCGAGCAGCGTTGCCCGCGTTGGATTCATGCCTAACTGGTCAAACACGAGGCTCGATTCAGGGAACAGCGCTGCCGCACACAGGAAGAAAGCGGCCGAAGACATGTCTCCCGGCACCGTTGCTTCAATCCCATGCAGCTTTTGGCCGCCGTCTATCCTGACCGAATCTATGCTTCGCCGAATCTCGGCACCAAAGGCGCGCAATGCAAGTTCACCATGGTCGCGCGTGCGCACCGCCTCGCTCACCGTGGTTGTGCCCTCGGCCTGCAATCCGGCAAAGAGCAATGCAGTCTTAACCTGGGCGCTGGGCACCGGTGTCCGATAGGCGATCCCTCGCAGCTTTGCGCCCTCAATCTCAACCGGAGCATGGCCATCGCGCAGACTGATCGCCGCGCCCATCTCCAGCAGCGGCTTGCGCACCCGCTCCATGGGTCTGCGGTTCAGCGAGGCGTCTCCCTCGAGAGTGAACGCTCCTTCCTGCGCCGCCAGCAATCCTGACAACATGCGCATGGTGGAGCCGGAGTTGCCGCAGTCCAGCACCGTGCCAGGCGGAGTTAACGTGCCAGCGCAGCCCTCCACCTCCACCGTATCGCCGCTGCGGCTCACCCGCGCGCCCAACTGCTGCATGCAGCTAAGACTGCTGGCGCAATCCGCTCCGGTAGAAAAATTATGAAAGCGGCTGGATCCTTGAGCCAGCGCCCCCAGCAGGGCGTAGCGATGGGAGATGCTCTTGTCCCCGGGCAGCCGCAGCGTGCCCAGCAGGTTGCGTGCCGGGTGGATAGTTCGTTCTGTCGTCAACGTGTCAGCCAATGTTGAAACTCCAAGGCTTATCCTAACCCGGGCCGGGAAGGACCTTGAGCACGATGACGGTTTCGTCGTCGAAGTGCTCGACCCCGCCCTGAAAGGCGGAGAGTTCCTGGTAGATGGCGTCCACCATCCCCTCGGCTGTATTTTTGAGTTGGCTGTTGACGATCTCGATCAGCCGCTCAGTCGAGAACATCTCTTCTTTGTCGTTGAGCGCATCCACAATGCCGTCGCTGAAAAAGATGATCGCGTCGCCCGGCCGGGTGGATAGGGTGAATTCCTCGTAGGTGACGTCATTGAACATGCCCAGGGGAAACCCTTCCGCCTGCACGGTTTCTACCTGGCCCGCGCGGCAGAAGAGTGGCTGCACGGCGCCCGCATTAGCAATTTGCAGCGTCTGCTTATCATCGTTCCAGACGGCGTAAACCATGGTGACGTATTGCGCATCCAGCTTTCGCTCCTGCAGGGAGTCGTTGAGCTGTTTCAACATGTTAGCCGGCGAAAGGCACTGGGTGCTGGCCGCGCGCATGATCCCGCTGATCAAGGCCGCATACAGCGCAGCCGGCGCCGCCTTGCCGCTGACGTCTCCCATCGCGATGCCCAGACAGGTGTGGTCATAAGGCAGAAAGTCGTAAAGATCCCCACCGATGGTCCGCGCGGGCAGAAATCTGGTGGCGAACTCGGCGTGCGGGCTAGGCGGAGGCGTGGGAGGCAGGAGCCGCAACTGTACTTCGCGCGCCATATCGAGATCGTGCTCCAGCCGCTGTTCCTGTTGGGTCACTCGCTGATACAGCCGGGCATTCTCGATGGCTACGGCAATTTGCGACGCCAGCGTCACCAGGGTGCGCTGGTGATCGTCGTTGAAGTAGTTGACCCGTACATGCTCCAGGTCCAGTACGCCGATGACCTTGCCCTTGTACAGCAGCGGCACCGCCATCTCGGACCGCGTCTCCGGGTTCACCATGTAGTAGCGCGCGTCCTTGCGCACGTCCCCGGCGTGAACCATCCGGCGTTCGCGTACTGCCGTCCCCACCAGGCCGCGATCCAGCGGGACCTTTTCCGCTGGCGACACCGGGTGCCCAAAGCGGACGGAATACTGTATTTCCAGCACCTGCTCCCGCTCGTTCACGAGCAGAATGCTGAACATCTGGTAGTCGATGATCCGCCGCAGCAGTTCCCCGATTCGCTCCAGCAGGGGATCGAGATCGAGAATCGAGGTGACCTCGCGGGCAATTTCATTGAGCACGGCAAGCGTCTGCGCCTGCCTGGCCACCCGGGTGTAGAGGCGTGCATTCTCAATTGCCTGGGCCACGCGGGAGGCGGTCAGCTCCAGCAATCGGCGGTGTTCCGGCTGAAAATAGCCGACCTGCTCGGATTGAAGGTCGATCACGCCAATGACGCGGTTTTTGGCGATGAGGGGCACCGCCAGCTCCGAGCGGACATCGGGATTGGCGCTGATGTAATTTTCTTCCTGCCGCACATCCTGCAACAGGATGGACTCGCGGTGCTCGGCGGCCCGGCCGACGACCCCCTTGCCCACCCGGATCCTCAAGCGCTCTGCTTCGGGCGTATGGCCGATTTGGAAGCGCATACGCAGGTCGTTGGTCCGCTCATTCAGCAGCAGGATGGCGAAGATCTTGTAGTCGATGACGGCGCGCACCAGGTCCGCAGTGCGATGCAACAGAGTCTGCAAATCCAGGGTGGTGTTCAGGGCGTTCGCCAGCCGGATGAGGAACTCGGTCTGCAGCGGGTCCATTCTCACCGAGCCGGGCACCGGGAGAGCTTCTGAACTGGGACGATAATCGCCTTCAAACGATTGTGTAGCAATCGTTTGCGCCGGTTTCTTCACGGCTTCAGCGTCGTCTTGGTCGCGAGGAGGCGTCATACAAATATCGAGTCATCATAGAGCATTTGGTGCACCGAGCTGGTCTGCGGAGGTAACCTCGCCGGATGGGTCGATCCCTGACAGCACAGCTGGACGGGTGCCCGCATCTTCGTGCCAGCGGACATGGGCCGATAACGAGTGTCTCAGATGCTGGTTCATTCCAGGTGTCCAGCGAGGACTCCCGCCTTCAACATGCCCTTCTTGCCCTCATGGCAGTAGCGTTGAAGGCGGCTGCACCCCGTCTGTTTCGGCCCATGTACGCTGGAGCGAAACATGGGGCACCCGTCTACCGTGGTCAGGGAACCAAATCCGTGTCCCTGCGGAACTTAATCGGAGATTTCAGGCTTCGTTCTGGTACTCGCGGAGGATAGCCACGCTGGCGCTGGCCCCGATCCGGGTAGCGCCGGCTTCCAGCATGGCGCGGGCATCGCTCAAGGTGCGAATGCCTCCGGAAGCTTTGACTCCGCAGCGATTCCCGGCCACGCCACGCAGGATCGCAACGTCCGCCACAGTGGCTCCTCCCGTAGAAAACCCGGTGCTGGTCTTGAGGAAATCCGCTCCGGCGGCGAGCGCCAGCTCGGACGCGCGCAGTTTCTCTTCTACGCTCAACAAGGAGGTTTCCAGGATCACCTTTACCAGCGCGCCCGCTTCATGCGCCACCTGGACCACTCCACGAATATCCTGCTCCACCAGCGCGTTCATGCCGGACTTCAGCAACCCCAGATTCATCACCATGTCCAGCTCGTGCGCGCCCAACTTGATCAGCGCCAGGGCTTCCTCACGCTTGGTGGTGGCGAGATTGGCTCCCAGGGGAAAACCGACCACCACCCCGACCGGGACACCGCTTCCCGCCATGACGGAGTGTGCCAGCGATACCCACGCGGGGTTAACCATGGCACAGGCAAAGCGGAAGGTTGCCGCCTCCTCGCACAGCTTCACCACCTGGTCCCGGGTCGCCTCCGGCTTCAGCAGTGTGTGGTCGAAAACGGCAGCGAGAGCAGCAGCGCTCGCCAAGGTAGTCAGTGGCAAATCCGGCCACGTCGAAGCATCCAGAGGCGTGATCGGTCTCCGGCTGTAACAGTTTGATAGTCATGGTAGCTCCGCTGGGACTCTATGCCCTCTCGCAGGCAAAGATCAATGTGAATTTGGTGACTCGTCCGGATTGAAAATGCGGATGTCAGGCAGGTTACGAAAGCGTTCCTGGTAATCCATTCCGTAGCCCACGACGAAATGGTTAGGAATGGTGAACGCTACATAGTCGGCGTCAATCTTCTCCAAACGCCTCGCCGGCTTATCCAGGCAGGTTGCGATCTTCAGGGTCTTGGGTTTGTGCTGCTGCAGCAGCTTGCGCAGGAAAACCAGGGTAAGGCCGGTGTCCAGGATGTCTTCGACCAGGATCACGTTTCGCCCCCCGATCGGAGTATCCAAATCCTTAATCAATCTTACCGCGCCGCTGGTCTTCACGCCCTTGTAGCTGGAAATGGCCACAAAGTCGAACGTCGTCTCGACCGAAATACTACGGGCCAGGTCGGCGAGAAAGACCGCGGCTCCCTTCAGCACGCCTACCAGCAAAATACTCTCGCCCGCGAAGTCGTGGCTTATCTGCGCGCCGATTTCCGCCACCCTGACGGCGATCTCCTCGCGCCGAAACAACATGTCATGCTCGTGCTCTCTCATTGGCTCTGTCATTCTTCCACGGATCGTTCGCGGGCGAAAGCACACGGCTATACTGTATGTACGACGCACGCATGTATCCCTTCATTCACATCGGTCACTTTTCTATTGGCACGTTTGGCCTCTGCCTGTGGCTGGCGTCCGTCTGTGCCTGCTGGACGCTCTATCGTAATTTTCTTCGCTTTGGCGTCGATGCAGACGCCGTCGGCGTAGCTGCCTACACCACGGTGGGTGGTGTGGTCGGCGCCAAACTATGGCATGTACTGGAAGATCCGTCGCTGCTCATACACCATCCGTTGCTGGTCCTTTTTGACCGTGCAGGCTTTGCCTGGTTCGGAGGGTTGCTGGCCGGCATCGCGGTGCTCCTGTGGCAGGGACGGCAAGCGAAAATCGGCGGCCTGGGTATGCTCGACCTGGCTGCTCCGGCTGTCTCGGTAGGCTATGGCGTCGGTCGCATCGGCTGTCTCGTCTCCGGCGACGGCGATTACGGAGTTCCCACCCATCTGCCTTGGGGCATGAGCTTCCCCAACGGGCTGGTGCCGACCACGCAAAGGGTGCACCCGACACCAATTTACGAATTGCTGGGTGCCCTGCTGATTGCCGCCTATCTGTGGCGGCGAGGGGCGAACTCCGGCGGTACCCTGCCATTGGGACAGCTAACCGGCGAATACCTCGTGCTGAGTGGTGTGGCGCGCTTCCTGGTGGAGTTCATCCGCATCAATCCCCGCATCTACTGGGGCATGAGCAATGCCCAGGTTGCCAGCCTGGGCTCGATCGTCGCCGGGATTTTGCTCATCGTCTGGGCCCGGCGCCATAGCATAACGACCGCGGCCAGGCCTGCCGACGTAATGGCGGCTGCATCCCGGCACTAGACCAGGCTGGTGTATCGACACCACCAGCACTCACAGATTGTTGTTCTTTCCGCCGAAAAGGTGAACCATGGCTCAAGCCGACCAACTCCGCGTCCCCGAACCTGCTCGAACCGACGCTAAATCCTTCGAACTGCTGCGCGTGTGGATCGCCCACCAGGACCAGCACATCAGCATGCGCGTCGGCGTGTGGAAGGAACCCGAAGCCTGGGGGATGATGCTGGCGGACCTCGCCCGTCACATCGCGGCGTCCCTCCAGCAAGCGGAAAATCGCGACCCAATGGAGATGCTGGCACGTATTCGAGCAGGTTTTGAAAACGAGATTGAGTCTCCTACGGAGGAGGTCCACGGCGAGCTTGCCGGTTGACACATTGAACGATCAGATCATCATTCGCGGCGCACGAACCCACAACCTGAAGAACATTGACTGCGACCTGACCCACGGTAAGCTTACCGTGGTAACAGGCGTTTCAGGCTCGGGCAAATCCTCGCTCGCCTTCGACACCATCTACGCGGAAGGGCAACGGCGTTATGTCGAATCTCTTTCGGCGTATGCCCGGCAGTTCCTGGAACGGATCGAGAAGCCGGACGTGGACCTGATCGACGGTCTGGCGCCGGCCATCGCGATTAAACAGAAGAACACTACCCGCAACCCGCGCTCTACTGTAGCTACGGCGACGGAGATCTACGATTATCTCCGTCTCCTCTTCGCGCGCTGCGGCACCGCGCACTGCATCGTTTGCGGCGGAGTGGTCAGGCGCGACACCGTCGATGAGATTGCCGCCTCCATCTTGGCTCTGGGCGACGACACGCGGCTGTACGCGTTGTTTCCGGTAAAGCCGCGCGTGACAGCGGAGCCTGAGGCGGAGCCCAAGCGCCGAAAGAAGGCTCCGGCCAAGGCTATCAATCCGTCCCTTCCCAACGATGCATTCAAAGAGCGCCTCACCGAACTGCGCGCGCGTGGTTTCAATCGTCTTTACCAGAATGGAAAGATCGTCGAGTTCTCCACTCCCGAGTCTCTGCTCGATCTCGACTTTGGCCAGGGCGTGTACGCGCTGGTCGATCGCCTGGTGGTCTCGTCCGACAATCGAGCGCGCATCGTGGACGCTGCGGAGATCGGCTTCCGCGAGTCAGGGGAGATCGTCTACGAAACGGTCCCGCGGGATGAAGAAACCGAGCCCAGCCGGCTGCGCTTTTCCCAGGCCTTTGAATGCAAACTCTGCCACCGCATTTACCGCGAACCTGAGCCCAGGCTGTTCTCGTTCAATAACCCTTATGGCGCCTGCGAGCGATGCCAGGGCTTCGGAAACACCATCGACTTCGATCTAAACCTGATCATTCCCGACAAGCAGAAGACGCTGAATGAAGGCGCGATCGATCCCTGGACCCGGCCCAAGTACCGCCCCTACCAGTCAGAGCTCAGAAAAGCCGCGATGCAACATGGGATTCCGCTCGACACACCATGGAGAGAGTTGACGGCTGAGCAGCAGGCCTTTGTGCTGGACGGGCACGGATCGTTCCTGGGCGTGCACGGTTTCTTCGCTTATCTCGAGCGCAAGAAATACAAACTGCACGTGCGCGTGATGCTGAGCAAGTACCGGGGTTACGCTACCTGTCCCGATTGCAAAGGCACGCGCCTGCGTGCCGAGGCGCGCGCGGTTCGTATCAACGGGCAAAACATTTGCGAGGTTGCCGCCCTCACCATCCGCCAGGCAAATCGCTTCTTCGAGGGTCTCACCCTGACCCGGCAACAGCAGGAGATCGCCGGCGGCATCCTGGTCGAGATACAACAGCGGTTACATTTTCTCGACGCCGTGGGCCTGGAATACATCACCCTCGATCGGCTGGCCTCCACACTCTCGGGCGGTGAAGCGCAGCGTATCCAGTTGGCGACCTCGCTCGGCTCGCGCCTGGTGGGAGCGCTCTACGTGCTGGACGAACCATCCATCGGATTGCACAGCCGCGATACCGCCAAGCTGATCCGGATCCTCGAAGAATTGCGCGATCTGGGCAACACCATCCTGGTCGTCGAACACGATCCGGATGTGATTCGCGCCGCCGACTGGCTGGTCGATCTCGGCCCCGGCGCCGGGGAGTTAGGTGGCCGTATTCTCGCCGCGGGACCAGTCGAAGAAGTAGAGAGAAATCCCGACTCGCTCACTGGACGTTATCTGATCGGTCAGCTCACGATCCCCATTCCCACCCGGCGGCGTGAGCCGATGCGCGAGAAGCTGGTTTTGCGCGGAGCCCGAATTCACAATCTGAACGGGCTGGATGTCGAAATACCCATGGGCATGCTGGTTTGCATTACCGGGGTTTCCGGTTCCGGCAAGTCCACCCTGGTGCATGACGTCCTCTACCCCGCGGTGTCGCATGCCCTGGGGAAGAACGAAGGCAGCGACCCCACGAACTTGTACCGCGAACTCAAAGGGGCGGAGCGGCTGAACGATATTGTTCTGGTCGACCAGGCGCCGATCGGGCGCACGCCGCGGTCCAATCCGGTTACCTACATCAAGGCCTTCGACGCCATCCGTGAGCTTTTTGCATCCCAGCCCGAGGCCCAGCGCAGGGGATATACCGCCGGGCATTTCTCCTTCAACGTGCCCGGAGGGCGCTGCGACGTGTGCGAAGGCGATGGTACCGTTACCGTCGAGATGCAGTTCCTGGCCGATGTCGAGCTGCCTTGCGAGGAGTGCAACGGAACCCGCTACAAGGCCAGCGTGCTGGAGATCAAGTACAAGGGAAAAAGCATCCACGATGTGCTCAACCTGACGGTCAAAGAGGCTCTGCGCTTCTTTACCGGGCAAACCCGAATCCTGGAAAAGCTGGCAGTGCTGGATGAGGTAGGGCTGGGATACGTTCGCTTGGGCCAATCGGCGACCACGCTGTCGGGCGGGGAAGCGCAGCGGGTCAAGCTGGCGGCGCACCTCTCCTTAGGGCGTAGTGCAGTTCGAGGAACCAACGGAACGGCCAAAAAAGCCGGCAGCCGGGTCCTCTATATTCTCGACGAGCCAACCACCGGATTGCACTTCGACGATGTGAGCAAGTTGTTGACTGCATTCAAGCGGCTGATCGACGCGGGAGGTTCGCTGGTGGTCATCGAGCACAACCTCGACGTGATCAAGTCGGCGGATTGGGTCATCGACCTGGGTCCGGAGGCGGGTGCGGGTGGCGGCCAGGTGGTGGCCGAGGGAACCCCGGAGCAGGTGGCGCAGACACCCGGTTCCCATACCGGATACTGGCTTGCGCAAGCCCTGGCGGCGCAAGAGGCGCGGGCCTTGCCATGAAGCTTTTCCGTGTCCTTTTGGCCCTGCTAGCGCTGTTGCCGCTGGTGGTTTGGGCGCAAAATCAGCTTCCGCCAGGAACCCAGGCGCCCGACGGCGCCGGTCAAATCCGGCCTCCGGCGCAGTCCCCACGGGACGCCGCCGAAAGCAAGATAGAGCAGAAGGATTTCGAGGGCGCGCGGTCCTTGCTGGTAAAGTACCTGGGCGAACATCCGACCGACGCGCGCGCCCTCTTTGACCTTGGCTATGTTGAGGATGCGGGCAGCCATGAAGATGCGGCCGCCGCCGACTACCGCAAGGCCATCGCCGCGGACCCGAAACAGTTCGAGGCTCGCCTGGCCCTGGGGCTCCTGCTGGCGCACCAGGGCAAGTACGATGAGGCCCGGGAACAAATGCAGCAAGCGACGCTGTTGACCCCGGAGCCGCCGAACCCTGCAGCCCAGGCCGAGGCCTTCCGCACGCTGGCGGAGCTGGACCGCAGCAGCGATCCTCCGGCCGCCCGGGATGCTCTGGTGGCGGCGCTGAAGCTCAGCCCGGAAACCCCCGCCGACCTGCTGCTGACCGCTCAGATCGCCGAAGCCAACGGCGATTTGGAACTGGCGCAGACGGCCTACCAGCGCTTGCTGGCAAGCCGGCCGCCGCCCTCGGCCAGCCTGGCAGCGTCGGCCACCGGCGGACTGGCCCAGCTGCTGATCAAACAGAAGAAGTACTCTGAAGCCGAACCGCTGCTCAAAACCGCGTTGGCGCGCGACCCTCGTGATCCGGCCTTAAACGCGCAATTGGCCGCCGCGCTGCTTGCCCAGGGAAAGAACGACCAGGCGCTGCCGGTGCTGGAGACTTTGCGCCAGCTGGAGCCGGGCAACGACTCGGTCGACCAGATGCTGGCCGACGCCTATTCCCAGGCCGGTCATCCCGAAAAGGCGGACCCCATCTATGCCAGAATGGCACTGGCCCACCCAGGCAACGAGGATGTTCTGGCTGCGCAGGGAGAGAACCTGATAAGGGAGAGGCTCTATCCCCAGGCCCAGGAGGTGCTCGAGCGAGCAGTCAAGCTGAAACCCGACGACGGGGACGCCTGGAGCGGCCTGGCCTTTGCGGCTTCGGAAAATAAGCAGTATCAAGTGACCCTGCAAGCTCTTTCCATGAGATCAAAGTATTTAGCGGAGACTCCAGCAACCTACTTCCTTTGGGCAACCGCGTACGATAGCCTGCATCTGTCGAAATCAGCGCAGGAATACTATCGCAAGTTCCTCACCGCTTCCGACGGGAAATTCCCCGACCAGGAATGGCAAGCCAAGCATCGACTCGTTGCTCTTGGTGGTAATCATTAACGTAAGACGTTCCGTAAGCCCTCCGAGAGGTGCCCTATGCGGTTCGTGGCCACGACACTCGTCGTCTCTGCTTTAACCTTCGGCCTTTTCTCTGCCCGCGCGTTTGCTATCGATGAAAGGATTAACGATCCCCAGGCGATGGCAGCCCTCGAAGCGAAGGCAGACCAGGCCCAACCCAAGGAACAATGTTTTCTATACGCCGAGTTGGTACACCAGATGACCGAGCTCGCCGGGCAACAATATAGCTCCGGTGATGGTGATCATGCCTCTGCTACGCTGCGGTTGGTGCAGAAGTATGCGGAAAAGATCCACATGGGTGTCGCCGATGACGGCAAAAAGTTGAAGAACGCCGAACAGCTGCTCAGCCACACATCCTACCGGCTCACTGGCATTCTCAATGCCGCTTCTTACGACGACCGTCAGGCGCTGCAGGCGACATTGAAACAGCTGGAGCAAGTGCAAACCGAGCTCATGATGCAGGTCTTCAAGAAATAGAGCTTGAAGAGGACCGTGGCCATCACGGGCATTTGCATGCTGCTGGCGAGCGCGCCGGGCAACCGCTATTCCCCGGCCCAATCCAGGAAAGATCCCTTAACCGATCAGCAAATCGAGGACGTCCGCGAGGCTGGTGACGAGCCCGTGCCGAGGATCAAGCTCTTCGTCGGCTACGTCGACGACCGGGCCAAACAAATCCATAGCCTCAGCACCGACGCCGGCGCGCAAAACAGAGAAGTGCGCATACACAATCTGTTCGACGAGTTTACGCGGCTCTCCGACGACCTCCAGGACAACATGGACAATTTCGACGAGCAGCACGCCGATCTGCGCAAGGTGCTTAAGGAGGTCGTCGACAAGACCGGAGAATGGGACAAAGTGTTGAACGAGCCCAAACCGAGCACGCAATACGACTTCGTGCGCAAGACGGCCCTGGATGCGAATCAGAGCGCGCATGAGGCGGCCACGCAGATGCTGGCCGATGAGACGAAGTATTTTGCCGAAAAGAAGAAAGAGGAAAAGGAAGAACAAAAAAGGTGACGGGTTTCGCTGCCAAGTCCTGCTAGGCTGAAGGCGGTGAATTCCGAATTGCACTTGCTGTTTGCGGAAGAGTACCGTGCCCTTCGGCCGCGCGCTCCGCTTCCTTTTCTTGAAGTTCGTTTCCGCCGTTTCACCAGCCTGAACACCACGATCCGATTGCGCGAGGGGCGGGTGCACGTGCACTTATCGGATCTGCTGGAGGGTGCGCCGGAAAGTGTTCTGCGTGCCATTGCTCATATCCTGCTGGCCAAGCTTTACCGCAAGCCGCTGAATGCGGTGCAGACCACTCGCTACCGCCGGTTCGCTTCGAGCGAAGCCGTGATCCGGCAGACGGAGTTGATTCGTCAATCGCGTGGCCGCAAAAAGATGCTCGGGCCAAGCGGTCAGTACTATGACCTGGACGAGGTTTTCGAGAGCCTGAACTCGAGGTTCTTTCACGGCCTGCTGGGCCGGCCGCTGCTTACCTGGAGCGGGCACGTGGCCAAGCGCAGCCTGGGCCACTACGACCCGGCGCACAACACGATTGTGGTCAGTCGTGTCTTCGACCGCAAGAACACCCCGCGCTATGCAGTGGAGTATCTGCTCTACCACGAGATGTTGCACCTGAAGCATCCGGTAAAGGTGCGCGGAGGCCGAAGGTGCGTGCATCCCCGCGAATTTCAGGCCGAAGAGCGCCTCTTCCCCGACTGGCAAAAAGCCAAAGAATACCTGAAGACGATCTAGGGCCGAACACCGCAGATCCGGAGCTGCGCACGGGTGACCCCACGTTCGCCATCCAGCGATTACGTGGGCCGAAGAACAGATGGGCGAAGCCCCGGACCGCAAGCATGATGTCTGTCTGAGGGCCGATACAAAGCATTGGCAAAAAGGTCGTTTTCGGCCCACGTACGTCTATGAGCGAACGTGGGGCATCCCGTACAGTCCCTCGTGTGACCCAGGCCCGTCCTGATCTTAACTGTGACGGTTACGAATTACCGGCTCACTCACTGCCGCCTGCTCTTTGCCACTGAACAAAGCATCGAAGACCAGCAAAATGCCGCCAACCACAATGGCAGAATCGGCAACATTGAAGTCCGGCCAGTGATAGTGAATGATGTGCACTTCGAGAAAGTCAATGACGTAGCCGAACCGCAAACGGTCGTACGCATTGCCCAGGGCGCCTCCAAGGATCAGCGCCAGAGCCACCGCGGTGGGCGTAATTTTGCGCCCGAGTTTCAGCAAAGCCACCAGCACAGCAACCGCCGCCAGCAAAGAAAACACAAGCAGCATCCATCGCACGCGCGCAGGCGAACTCGAATCATTGAAGAGACTAAACGCCGCGCCAGGATTTTCCACGTGGCTGATGGCGAAGATATGTGGGATCACCTGTATGTTGCTGCCGACTTCAATCCGCGTCGCCGCCAGCCACTTAGTGAGTCGATCGGCGGCCACGATGAACACGCGAAAGCACCAGGAGCCAGACCCTGGAATCTCTGATGTTCATGCGCTGGAGGCGCTTTCCGCCGGAGGAACGCCCATCTGATCGAGCGCTGCCGAGCACCGTTCGCACACCGTGGGCCAGCGCCAATCCTCGCCCACATGCACGGAGTAGTTCCAGCACCGCTCACACTTCGCACCATCGGCCGGCAGCGTGGCCGCGATCACCTGCGGTGACGGCCCGGTCCTCACTTCCACCTGGGACACGTTCAATAGCTCCTTCAAGCTCCCCCGGTAGCGCTCCAGCAATGCCCCCATCTGCGGCGGAACTTCCAACACCAGCCGGGCGTCCAGCGCTTTGCCGATCTGCTTCGCCTTGCGCGCCTCCTCCAGGCTCTTCAGGGCCTCGTCGCGAATCAGGAGCAAGGTCGCCCAGTCGCTCATCAATTCCGCATCGATGGTCGCCGCCAGGCTCTCGGGTTCCGGGAACAGCTCCAGGTGCACGCTGGGCAGGCGGTTGCCCACCGCGGGCATATATTGCCAGATTTCGTCCGCGGTAAAGCTAAGCAGCGGCGCCACCAGGCGGACCAGAGCTTCGGCAATCATCCACAAAACAGTTTGCGCGGAGCGGCGGGCCGGATTCTCTGGCGCAAAGGTGTAAACCCTGTCTTTCACCGCATCAATGTAGAGCGAGCTCAACTCGGCCACGGCAAATTCATTCAGCGCCTGATAGATGCGATGAAATTCAAAGTCCTCATACCAGCCCAGAACCTTCTCCGTGAGCTCCCGCGTCCGCGTCAGCATGTACTGGTCTAAGGGAGGCATTTGCTCCCAGGCCACCGCATGTTTCTCCGGCTCGAAGCCGTTGAGGTTGCTCAACAGGAAGCGAAAGGTATTGCGCAGCTTACGGTAGGTCTCGGCCACCCGCTGCATCAGATTTTCGCTGGCAACAACATCTTCGCGGAAGTCGACCGAAGCCACCCACAGACGGACAATCTCCGCCCCCAGGCGTTGCGCGATGTCGACTGGATCGACGCCGTTGCCCAGGCTCTTCGACATGGCGCGGCCCTGCTCGTCGAGTGTCCAGCCGGCGGTCGCCGCCATGCGGTAAGGTGCGGCGTCACGCGTACCAACAGCGCAGAGCAGGGAAGACTGAAACCAGCCGCGGTGCTGATCGCCGCCCTCGAGATAAAGATCAGCGGGAAAGGGAAGATCGGGTTCTATGCCCAGAACCGCCGCCTGGCTGGCGCCGCTCTCGAACCACACATCCAGAATATCCATTTCCTTCTTGAACTCCCCGGCAGCGCCGCAAGACGGGCAGGTGGTGCCGGGAGGTAGAATCTCCCCCGCATCCCGCACGTACCACGCATCCGCGCCTTCAGTGGCAAACAACTCAACAATTCGCTCATTAACCGCGGGATCGTTGAGCGGCCGCCGGCAGCCGGTACACAGAAACACCGCGATGGGCACGCCCCAGATCCGCTGCCGCGAGATGCACCAGTCCGGGCGGGAGGACACCATGTTGGCGATCCGCTCCTGGCCCCACGCCGGATCCCACTTCACCCGCCCGATCTCCTTGAGGGCCCGTTCGCGGAAAGTGCTCATCGAGCCGTCCGCGTGCTTCATCTCGGTTTCCATGTTGATGAACCACTGCTCCGTGGCGCGGAAAATCACCGGCCGGTGGCAGCGCCAGCAGTGAGGGTAGGAGTGATACACCTCCTGCCGTCCCATCAGGGCATGCCGTGCGATCAGCAATTCGATGATGGGTTCGTTGGCTTTGAAGACGAAAAGCCCGTCATATTCGGGCAATCCGTTGCGCAGGTGGCCGCCATCGTCCACGTCGCATAACTGGCTCAATCCATAGCGCGCACCGGTGGCGAAGTCGTCGACCCCGTGCGCGGGCGCCGTATGAACCGCGCCGGTGCCCTGGTCGGTAGTGACGTAGGTAGCCAGAACGCCCAGCGACCGTCCGCGTGAGGAACGGGTGGGCGAAGGTGACACGCTCCATCCGCGAACCAGGAAAGCGGGCAATCTCTTGCGCGCTTTCGAGCCCGCAGGCAGCCCGGGTGGCGGCCGCGAGGGCCTCGGCCACGATGTAGACTTCCCCATCCTGTTCCAGGGCTACATATTCAAAATCAGGGTGGAAAGCCACGGCCAGCGAAGCAGGCAGGGTCCAGGGCGTGGTGGTCCAGATGATCGTCGAGACCCGCTTACCCTCCAGCCGGACATCGATGGCTTCGGGAGCGCTGGTGAGCCGATAGCGCACGTAGACGGAGGGGCTGGTGTGCATGTCGTACTCGACTTCCGCTTCGGCGAGCGCCGTGCGGTCGTGCATGCACCAGAGAACCGGCTTCAGACCCTTGTAGACAAACCCTTTTTCCAGGAAGTGGAAAAAAGTCTCGATGATTTTGGACTCATACTCCGGTGTCATCGTGGAGTAGGGCTGGTCCCAGCGCCCGAAAACGCCCAGGCGCTTGAATTGCGTTCGCTGCAGGTCGAGGTATTTCTGGGCATACGCCCGGCAGGCGCGGCGGACCGCGATGGCCGGCATTTCCAGTTTCTTGCGGCCCAGTTGTTCGTCGACTTTGATCTCAATTGGCAGGCCGTGGCAATCCCAACCCGGCACGTACGGGGCATTAAAGCCGGCCATCGTTTTCGACTTGACCACGAAGTCTTTCAGGCATTTGTTGAGCGCATGGCCGAGGTGGAGCGGCCCATTGGCGTAGGGGGGGCCGTCGTGCAGCACATAGCTGGGTGCATCCCGGCGCACCTCACGGATCTGCTCATAGATCCTCTCCTGCTCCCAGGAAGCCAGTCGCCGCGGCTCCCCTTGGGGCAGATTGGCCTTCATCGGGAATTCAGTATGGGGCAGATTGAGGGTCGCCTTGAGGTCGGGCGAATACGGCATTATGTCTCCAGTGGAAAAGTCAACGAAAACTCTATTGTAACTTTGCGGCAAAAGTTGGCCATTTGCTTACCTCGGGGCCAAAAAAGGTGTCTAATACTTTTTAATGGATTTTCATCCGGTCCCTTCTCCACCTTCCCGGAGAGAGACAACCCGGGCGACAGTCGTCCATAATGAGGAGACAGGCGGAGAGAGGCTTACACGCCCTCTTTTCTCATAAGTTCTATGGCCAATCAGGTTCTATTACCTCCGGAGCTGGACCGACGAGATCAGGCAAGAGAGCCCAAGTTGCTCGCCGAGATCATTGATGAACCGGCATGGAAGACGATTGCCGGCAATATCTACGACCTTCTGTACCCGCCGAAGCTTCCCCCGCTCGTCCTAACGTCAAAGCCCATCGCGGTCATCGACCCGATGAAGGAGAAGCGGACCGCCGCCTCCTCGATTATCTCGGTCGGCCTGCACGTGGTCATCATCGCGTTAATCTTCTGGACTTTCCTCGCGGTTAAGAAGGTCGTAAGCAAGAAAGACCAGCTGGTGACCAACATCGATGTGCCGCAATACATGCCCATTGCGCCCAAGGGGCCGCAAATGGGAGGTGGCGGCGGTGGCGGCTCCCACGACATCCTGCAAGCGCCTAAGGGACGTTTGCCGAAGTTCGAGGAGCAGCCGATCACTCCACCCATGGTCATCAAGAATGATCATCCCAAGCTGGCCGTCGACCCTGCGATCATGATGCCCAAGGACATCCAGCTGCCCAACAACAACCTGCCCAACCTGGGAGACCCGCGCACCAGCGTGGTTGGTCCGGCCTCGAACGGCAGCGGCAGCGGTGCGGGTATGGGTACCGGTTCTGGCGGCGGTATCGGATCGGGCAAGGGAAACGGGTATGGCCCGGGTGAGGGCGGCGGTTACGGAGGTGGCCTCTACCATGTGGGCGGCGGCGTTTCTGCCCCCCAGCTGGTATTTGCACCGGATCCTGAATTTTCCGACGAGGCCCGCCGGGCGAAGTATCAAGGCGTGTGTGTAGTCTCCTTGATCGTGGATGCGCAGGGCAATCCGCAGCGGGTTCAGGTAGTGCGCCATCTCGGCATGGGGCTGGACGAGAAGGCGGTCGAGGCGGTTAAGCAGTACAAGTTCAAGCCCGCCACGCTGCAAGGCAAACCGGTGCCGGTAGAAGTAAACATCGAAGTAAACTTCCGCATTTACTAGCGAATGCCGGGTGCCCCACATCCCCGATTTCCTGTGAAACTTAGTGGGTTCCGCGAACT